>NZ_CP146982.1:1374930-2749860 GCF_045291275.1 Methanolobus sp. ZRKC3 | reverse complement strand
TATCCTAAAAAGTCGTTATCTCCTGCACCACTTTTAACATAGGGTTTGATAAACCGAATGAAACTTAAGATAGTTGTTCCGTCATCCTTGACACTGCATCTAATATTAATTGTCCATTTGTCAATATCCTCTTCATAGATCAATTCATTGTGTGGCCGTGTGACTGGAAAATAACAAGAACCGCTATTGAATATTTCATTCACATAGTCTTGTATTTGTTCCATAATATATTTAGGAATATCATTTTTTAATGTTGCTGCAAATACTAACTCTGTATAGTCTCCCATAAAATCACCAATTGTCTTTTATTATTTAATTTGTTCCATTATTTGGCGAATTAGGTTAATACTCTATTTGTGAATTGGATTACCTTGCATACTCTGATTTCAGTGGAGTGAGTATAAAAAGGAAAGTTGAAAAATGCAAGAGGCATGTTAATTGGGTATTACATGGGTGGTGGTACATCCGTATAAAATAGCTCACATGCCTCATATGATATGTTAACGCTGTGATATTAATATATATCTGTTCCAATCTTTTATTAATATATTATCAAGTGTTAATATTAATCGAAACCGTGTCTATTTTACTGTTCTTTTCGGTCTAATCCACCATTTACTAGGATAGCACTCATCTATTGCCATCTTCCACACTTCCTTTATTATGGGGATTAGGTAAGTAAATGTTTATTTATACAAAGCAA
This sequence comes from Methanolobus sp. ZRKC3, assembly GCF_045291275.1. Classification (GTDB taxonomy): domain Archaea; phylum Halobacteriota; class Methanosarcinia; order Methanosarcinales; family Methanosarcinaceae; genus Methanolobus. The sequence goes on along the minus strand of NZ_CP146982.1, from coordinate 2,749,157 downwards.
CCATTGTTAACAATAGATTAAAATGAAGATGGAAAACATACTTGGAATCATACTTGGGATTATCCTGGCAATAATTATAGGGGCATTTGCCATATATTATATCTTCCCAAATTAAATGAATCATCCACTCTCCTTTATTATGGGTTATCTTCATCCCTGTTTCCTTTACTTGGCGGTTTAGGCAAATCTCGTATGTAGCACATTACAAATAATTATACTACAGTTGAGGAATACACATATATCATAATTATAAAATTCAGTATATAAAACCCAATGGTCATTTGCCAAATTCTGGTGCATTTGATTAAAAAAGGTTGTTCATTGAATTTCCTAAAAATTTTATGGTACATGGTATTTTCTAGTTCTTTACGACATATGCTAGACTGATAGTGAAGTTGTACTGTTATGAGTATTCCAAATAAGGCAAATACACCAATTAAAATTAAATGATTAAATGTAAAATTTACGTTTTCAGAATTTAGCAAATATATCTCCATTGCTACAAAAAAAGAGACATAAACAGTCGTGAAATGATTCCGTTCATTTTCGAAATGACGAATGTTTTCCCAATACTGATTCAACATGTCTTTGGCTACTTTATTATCAGTGTTTAACATAGCATCTAATTATAATGAATTCTTATAACTAATTTCTTATTTTTATGCCTTCCTTTATTATGGGTAAATGGAAATCAAAAAGAGAGGATTTAAAGTCCCCTTTCACCTTTTTGCTTCCTTATAATTACGATTCCCAGAGAAAGAACAATACCTATACCTGATATCCAGTAGATGAAACTGGAACTACTACCATCTTCAACAGGCACTTCTTCCAGAGGTGTTTCTTCTTTCTCTACAGTTACAGATGATTCTGCAATCACCTGTGATGCCTCTTCCACGGCATTTTCTGCATCTGTACTAAACAGCGCATAGAGTGAGAAATGACTGATATAGGATGTTGCTCTGCCATTCTGCCAGTCAACGATTGTTTCCAGGGCTACCCATCCATCCTCGGATGTGTGGGTGTATATTACCGGAGTCCTGCCTTCGAGATCTCCTGAATCGAAATCTATGGTGATCAGTACATTCTGACTGAATGTAGTGCCAGAAGGTCCGAAATCGTAGTAAAGGCCAGAATCGACAACCTCTTTTGGAGTATCTGATGGCAGGGATGCAGGAGTAATTATAATCACCTTGCTAACGGGATTTCCATTGGGATCAAGAGCTTTTGTTCCTTTACTGAACTCCAATTTTGCCATTCCGTTTGAAGAAATAGCAGTGCTGTCTTTTGTGAGCTCTCCCTCATCATCCAGTGTCATATCAGTAATAGTTCCCTGTGCTATTGTTCTTGCATATGTGGAACTTCCACCGGAACTTGAACCGGAATCTGATGATTGTTCAGGGCCCTTGAATAGTCCAAATGTACCGAATTCAGAGAGTGAAGCGGATAGATAGTTTCCACTTGTGTTGAGTGAAGCATCTGGAACTTCGACCCAGATAGAACCGTCCAGCCTGTACAGAGTCACAGAAGATTCACCAGAACTGCTCATTCCTGAATCATCGTAGAAGAAGTTAACATCCAGATCACTGGACCTGTCAATGCTTGCGTAGCCATTAACATTTGTCTTTCCGGAAAGGGCATAAGCATTCGTTTCATATCCAATAATACTGGTTGATGATGAATCTGTGACGAAAGAGAGTTGTGCCAAATTATCGGTTAATACAAGTCGATCTACTGTGCAACTAGCAGAAGAATACACATAAAGATCTTTTTCATTGTTATCATTGGCATTATTGCTTGTCAGATCATTGTAATCTGAAGAACGAAGATAAATGCCGTATTCATTGTTATTATTGGCATTATTGCTTGTCAACTCATTGCCACTTGACGAAGAGAGAGAAATACCACACTCATTGCCACTGGCATGATTGCTTGTTAGATTATTGTTACTTGACGAAGAAAAGTAAATACCGTGGTCATTGTAACTGGCACTATTGTTTGTCAACTCATTGACATTTGAGTGATAAAGGTAAATACCGTAATTACATTCTGATGTTGTGACGTTTTCTATTGTTGAATTAGTTGTATATGCAAAATTAATCCCACTGTATTCATTTGTCACTTCAGTATCTTTTACGGTAATATTGGTGGAGTTGACTACATACACAATCCCTGCATCAGAAGGTACTTCTTCATCTGTACGGTTTGTCCAATAGTAAATAGATTTACCATCGACCTTATTGCTATCATCAATGTCATTAAATAGATCATCTAGATTTGAATTATATACATTAACATTAAAATTATAGGTATTCGATGACATCATATTTGCTGTCATATTATTGCCGCTTGACGAAAAAAAGCGAATACCGTAATCATTGTTACTGGCATTGTTGCCTGTCAGATAGTTGTTGTCTGAAGAAGAAAAGCGAATTCCGCAATTATTGCCACTTGCATTATTACCTGTCAGGTTGTTACTGCTTGAGGAAGTAAGGAAAATACCGTAATAATCATTGACTACAGCATGATTATTTACTAGTTCATTGTTATTTGAATTAGAAAGATAAATACCATGATTCTCATTGTTACTGGCATTATTGTTTGTGATTTCGTTGTTGCTTGAGTAATAGAAATTTATGCCATAATAATTGCCGTTTGCAGTATTATTCGCTAAGCTGTTATTACTTGATGAATCAAGAGAAATACCGTAATTATCATTAAGGCTTGCATTATTGTTTGATAAGGTGTTGTTGCTTGACGAATCAAGGTCAATACCACAATAATTCCCAGTCACTATATTATTAGAAACAGTGCAATTAGAAGTTGAGTTCAAATAAATACCAACCATAGAAGAAGCAGATGCGCCCGTAACAGTAAATCCATTGATAATGACATTACTAGCTGTTATGTCGAATGCATCGCTATCTGATGATGAATTTACTATTGTACTTACTGCACCGCTCTGGGAACGGATAGTGACTTCACGGTCAACAACTATGTTCTCGTTGTAAGTACCGTCGCTTACAATAATGGTATCACCGTCAGCTGCATTTGCAAGTGCAGCACTTATGCTTGAATAGTCTTCACCAGCAGACCCTACCGTGACCTCTGCAGCTGAAACTGTTGCTATGCATGAAAATGATAATAGCAAGATCATTGCTATGATCTGATATCTTAAAATGGATAATTTTATCTGCCTCATAATGAACACCATCTATTGTCAGCAATAATATATTATGACTGATATTCATACCCGTGTAAATATTATATATGTGTTATCCTTTTGTGTTGGGTTGTTTCTATTATTTTGGGAAACGGGAAGTCAAATTTCCCAAATCCAATACTTTCACCCCGCATACATCACCCGTATATATACATCCCAACAATTAATTATCCAATGACAGAATTCGAGAAGAAAGTAAGGATCATAACCACGATCCGAAGCATGCAGAAAAAGGATGCTGCTGCCAGAGAAATAACAGAACTGTAAACTCTTTTTTAAATTCTTGCAGTTCACCGCAAAGTTATACTAAATCAAACACATTATAATGATGTACCATGTCTTTGACCAGTCTGATCGTAAAAGGTGCCAAGGAACACAACCTTAAGAATGTAGACCTGACACTTCCCCGTGATAAGCTCATAGTCATCACAGGGCTTAGTGGCTCGGGAAAATCATCCCTTGCTTTTGATACTATTTATGCCGAAGGGCAGAGAAGATACGTGGAATCACTCTCAGCGTATGCCAGGCAATTTCTGGGGCTTATGGAAAAGCCGGATGTGGAGTACATCGAGGGACTCTCACCTGCCATATCCATTGAGCAGAAGACCACCAGCAAGAACCCACGCTCCACAGTGGGTACTGTTACTGAGATCTATGATTACCTCAGGCTGCTCTATGCAAGGATAGGCATAAGGCACTGTCCGCAATGTGGCAGGGTAATCGAAACCCAGAGCGTGGACCAGATAGTTGACAGCATCATGAGCCTGGCTGAAGGCACAAAGATACACGTGCTTGCACCTGTGGTCAGGGAAAGGAAGGGCGAGTACAAGAAACTCCTTGCGGACATGCTTGCAGAGGGTTTCACAAGGGTTCGCATCGACGGGGAAGTTCATTCTCTTGAAGATGCCGAGAGTATAGAACTTGGGCGTTATTTCAAACATAACATAGACATAATCGTTGACCGACTGGTCATCAAAGAAGGGATTGCGGACAGACTTTCCGATTCTGTGGAAACAGCACTGGAAAAGAGTGGCGGCACCCTTACAATAGAGGTTATTGACGGGGAAGAGCTGACCTTCAGTGAAAAGCTGGCATGTACCGTATGTGGCATAGGTTTTGAGGAAATGGAACCCGCTGCATTCTCATTCAACAGTCCACAGGGCGCTTGTTCTGAGTGCCACGGCCTTGGAACTTCCATGGAATTCGACCCCGAACTAATTGTACCTGACAGGACACTAAGCCTGAATGAGGGAGCCATCGAGCCATGGCACAGCAAAACAAAAGACGGATACTACATGCAATCCGTGGAATCCCTTTCAAACTACAAGGGTTTCTCCATGGACACTCCCTTTGAGGAGCTTCCCGAGGATGTCCAGAAGATAATATTCCATGGCAGTGAGGAGATAATACCCTTCGTCCACACAGGCAGGAATGGAGGAATGTGGAAACACAAGGGCAGGTTCAAGGGAGTGATTGCCAATCTCTCAAACACCTATACCAAGACCGAATCCGAGACCAGCAAGGACAGGCTGCGCAGGTACATCAGTACAAAGCCATGTACCGAATGTCATGGGAAAAGGCTCAAACCTGCAAGTATTGCTGTAACGATGGACGGGCAGAATATCATCGAAGTGACAAGCATGTCAGTTGAGGAGAGCCTGCATTTCTTCCAGGTGCTTGAAACAAAGCTCAACGAACGCGAATACACCATTGCCCGCATGATACTCAAGGAGATCAAGGCAAGGCTTGGATTCCTCGTGGATGTAGGACTTGATTATCTCACCCTGAGCCGCTCTGCTGCCACTCTTTCAGGAGGAGAGGCACAACGTATCAGGCTTGCCACCCAGATAGGTTCCAGCCTCATGGGAGTGCTTTACATTCTTGACGAGCCGAGCATCGGATTACACCAGAGGGATAACCTGCGGCTCATAAGCACATTGAGACACCTCAGAGATATCGGTAACACCGTAATAGTTGTTGAACACGACGAAGAAACCATCTGTAGCGCAGATTACGTTGTGGATATGGGACCTGGTGCAGGCATACACGGCGGCGAGGTCATAGCTGAAGGTAGCCCTAAGGACATAATGGATAATGAGGAATCCATTACAGGAAAATATCTCAGCGGAAAGATGGAGATAGAAGTCCCGAAAAAAAGGCGCAAGCCAGTTGGCAGCCTCACCCTCAATGGTGCCAGCGAGAACAACCTCAAAGGCGTAGACGTGGAATTCCCACTCGGAATACTTACCTGTGTTACAGGGGTTTCCGGTTCAGGGAAGAGTACACTCATCAATGAAACACTGAACAAGGTCCTTGCAAAGAAACTCAACCGTGCAAGGGAAAGATCAGGAAAGTACAGGTCCATAGAAGGACTGGAGAATGTGGACAAGGTCATTACCATCGACCAGTCACCAATAGGAAGGACACCCCGCTCCAACCCCGCAACCTACACCAACCTCTTCACACCCATAAGGGAGCTTTTCGCACAGACAAAGATGGCGCGCACGCATGGATATAAACCCGGAAGATTCAGTTTCAATGTGCGTGGTGGCAGGTGCGAAGCCTGTTCCGGGGACGGTATAATCACAATAGAGATGCATTTCCTGCCAGATGTTTATGTACCATGTGAGGTATGTCACGGGAAACGCTACAACAGAGAGACACTGGAAGTCAATTACAAGGAGAAGAACATCGCTGAAGTCCTTGATATGACCGTGGAGGAAGCACTGGGATTCTTTGAGAATGTCCCGAAGATAAGCAGAAAGCTTCAGACACTCTTTGATGTGGGGCTTGGATACATCAAACTGGGACAATCATCAACCACACTCTCAGGCGGTGAAGCCCAGAGGGTCAAACTCGCAACCGAGCTGAGCAAACGCTCCACAGGCAAGACAGTTTACATTCTGGATGAACCCACAACCGGTCTGCACTTCGATGATGTGAAAAAGTTACTTGAAGTACTACAAAGACTAGTTGATGCAGGCAATACCGTGATAGTAATCGAGCACAATCTCGATGTGATCAAGACCGCAGACTGGATAATTGATCTTGGACCTGAAGGCGGAGACCGTGGTGGAGAGATCATTGCGCAGGGTAGACCTGAGAAGGTCGCAAAGAGCAAGATATCCTATACCGGGCAATTCCTGAAGAAAATGCTTAAAAAATAAAGTTATCCTTAGGCATTCCCTACTCTTTTTTTATTATTTTTGTATTTTCAGATAATTAGTACCATTCTCACACATATTCGATTAATCAGGTGTATTTTGGGCATAAAATAATAAATACTGTTATATATATTGACAGTTGATGAATATATACCAAGATTAATACCCATTATAACACTTGATGCCCATCATTATAGGTATCTGAAGAACAATCCATACAACAAAAACGATGATGAATTGTAAAAAAATATGATTGCAATAACAGCATAATTTTATCTAAATATTGCAGTATGCTGAAGCAACTGTTAACATACCAGATAAGAAATTAATCATCAGCAGAAGAATAAATATGTATCTAAATTACTATGCAATTCCCTTAATTGCCCTTGTATTTGTTCTAAGTGCACTGATATATCACATTCAAAAGCACAAAGATGCAGCTGGTACAACTTTTTTTACTATATTATTGCTTTCTACCATCATTTATTCATTTTTCTACGCATTAGAGATATCTTCAACAACATTGAATTCTGCCTTAACATTTTATAAACTTCAATACATCGGAATTCCTTTTATACCTGTATCATTTCTTATTTTTTCAATTGAGTACACAGGAAAAAAACACAAGTTAACTGCAAAGACGATCGTCACAGCCTTTGCCATCCCATTGATAACTATGCTTCTCGTGTTTACTACTGAGAAGCATACCCTGTATCACAGAGAGATATTCCTGAGCGCTGAAACAATCTTTCCCTCCCTTGTATTTGAGCCAGGCATATGGTACTGGATCCAGGAATCCTACAACATCCTCTGCATCATTATCAGCATAGCCATTCTCCTGAAAATGTGGCTGGAAGTCATACCTGCTTTTCGTAAACAGGTATCCCTCGTAATGATTGGTGTAGTAATCCCTTTTTTAATATTACTGTTATATATTGCCGGTATATTTCCACCTGGTCTTGATCCTATTCCTTATTCCCTTGCATTTTCCAGTTTGTTTATCTACGTTGGGATAACGCATTACAAATTACTGGATATAGCCCCTCTGGCACGTAGCTTGCTTTTTGAAAATTTGCCCGATGGAGTGATCGTTCTTGATGAGATGCAAAGAATAGTTGACTGTAACCAATCTGCTGCAAAATACCTTCAGCTTCGATCAGATAATGTTGGAAGATTAGCATCTGAAGTGCTAACTTCATGGCCTGAGCTCATTGACAACGAACAGAACACAGATGAGCGAAATAACATCGAAATTGAAAAGAATATTGATGGAACAAATATCTGGCTATATCTTGATTTCCTACCACTTTCCAGTGAAAATGAGAAGATAATGGGAAAAATGATCATTCTTCGAAATATTACAGATAGAAAAAAAGCAGAAGAAACACTGATCAAAACTAACAGGGATCTTGAAAAGACCACAGCTCACGCAAAATACATGACCAAACAAGCAGAAATGGCAAACCGTGCTAAAAGTGAATTCATTGCCAACATGAGCCATGAAATTCGCACGCCACTTAATGGAATTATTGGTTTTTCTGACCTTGTGATGCAAACCGAGCTTACAGAAACACAACTACGCTACATGCAAACTGTACGTACATCATCGAATACATTACTGGATCTGATCAATGATGTACTGGACTTTTCAAAAATCGAAGCTGGCAGACTGGAACTTGACACTGAAAAAACAGAGATCAGAGAGCTACTTGATCAAATTACGGATATTGTAAATTACAAAGCCCATGAAAAAGGGATCGAACTTAAATTGAACATATCGACAAATATGCCACGATATGTTATTGTTGATAACTTGAGATTACGTCAGGTGTTGATCAATCTCTTGAGCAATGCCATTAAGTTCACAGAAAAGGGAGAAATTGAACTAAAAGTCGAAACCTCCGCCATTCCTGATAATCCTTATGATATGAAGTTCACATTTTCGGTAAGAGATACGGGCATTGGAATCGCAAAAGAGAAAATATCCAGTATATTCGATTCATTTTCACAAGCAGATGGTTCCATAACCCGCAGATACGGAGGGACAGGACTGGGATTGACGATATCAAACATGCTTCTGGAAATGATGGAAGCAGAGCTTGAACTTGAAAGTGAAGTTGGAAAAGGAAGTACATTTTATTTTACGATCATCCTCCCCATAGCAGAAGAGAATGAAGTCATGAGCGGAGCTGAAAGTACATGCAATGGATTCATTGAATATCAAAACGAAGGAAAATACTCCATACTAATCGCAGAAGATAATGATATCAATATGGCACTGGCTTCAATTATGATTTCCAGATTACTGCCTAAAGCAGAAATATTCCAGGCAGAAAATGGAACTGAGGCAGTTCAGATGTTCAAGGATAAAAAGCCAGACCTGATATTTATGGACATACAGATGCCCGGAATAAATGGATATAATGCCTCCACATCAATAAGGAAAATTGAAACTGAAACACATACGCCAATTATCGCCCTTACTGCGAGTGCTTTCAAAGGTGAAAATGAGCGCTGCCTGGAAGCAGGTATGGATGACTACATAAGCAAACCAATTGTTTCAGATGTGATCCAGGATATCCTGGATAAATGGCTTTTCAGGAGTGAGCTCAATGATATTGACAGAAGGAATACTGTTGTTATTGAACCTGCCCGTTTTGATAAAGAAAGGTTGCTAAAAACACTACATGGTAATGAGGAAGCTTACTACAGCTTGGTCCCCATGGCAGTAGAATCTGTTACCTGCGATCTGGAAAACATGATCACGGATTTTTCAAGGCAGGACATAGAGGGAATTAAAGCCCATTCCCATAAGATGAAAGGAACTTCACTTAATATTGGCTTTAATATTCTTGCAGAATTATCAAAGGTGCTGGAAGATGCCATTGAGGCTAATGAGAAAAATATCCCAGATCTACTTGAACAGATACAAAATGAGATCGAATTGGTAAAACAGGATTTGGGAAATGAAGATAAAGAGGAAATTAATTCCTCTTCAGTTTTGCAATAACAGCTTCGACCTGCTCAACAGCAGTACCAATGTACTTGTCAGGGTCTACAAGATTGATGACATCCTCTTCAGTAAGATAGTTTGCAACCTCAGGTTTTGCAAGCAGGACATCCTTGAAGTGTTTGCCGGACTCGTGGGCTTCCATGGCACTGGAACGTACGATCTCATGAGCTTCCTGACGACCTACACCACGCATTGCAAGTTCTATCATTACAGCTTCACCCATGTTCAGTCCCTTGAGCAGATCAAGGTTTCTGCGGATATTCTCTGGATAGAATCTGAGATTCTCGATTACGCCTATTCCTAACTTGATGATGTGGTCTGTGAGCACACATGCCTCAGGGAAAACGATCCTTTCGCATGAGGAGTTTGTAAGGTCACGCTCATCCCAGAGAGTATTGTTCTGGAGTTCAGGTTCGACCATTGCACGCACGATCCTTGCAAGACCACAAATCTGTTCGGACTTGATTGGGTTACGCTTGTGTGGCATGGTTGAGGAACCTACCTGATTCTTCCTGAAGCTCTCCTCGATCTCTGCGATCTCACTTCTCTGAAGTGAACGGAACTCAACAGCGATCTTGTCCAGTGTGGTTACGGTGTTTGCCATCCACATAACAAATTCCGCATGACGGTCTCTCTGGATTATCTGATTTGATACATCCACGGAACCTATCTCAAGATATTCCATGACACGTTTCTGGATCTCGATACCATCCTTTCCAAAAGCAGCCTGTGTACCAACAGCTCCGGTCATCTGTCCGACGAGCAGACGTGCTTTGAGCTGTTCAAGACGCTCAATGTGACGTCCTACTTCAGATGCCCATATGGCAAAACGCAGGCCGTATGTGGTAGGGACACCTATCTGACCATGAGTTCTTCCTGCACAGACCAGGTTCTTGTGCTCGCCTGCCTGCAGGAGCAGAACATCCAGAAGCTTGTGCATCTTATCTTCCAGGATGCTTACAGCTTCCTTGAGCTGGAGACCTGTAGCTGTGTCCAGCATGTCATTGGATGTGGCACCAAAGTGTACCCATTTGTCAGCGTCCTCTTCACATTTCTCGGAAATTGCGAGTACCACTGCCATCATATCGTGGTGGATCTCGTCCTCTATCTCTTTGACCCTTTCAAGTTCCACGGCACCAATGCTACTCTCGATGATGTCTGCTGCTTCTTTAGGGATTAATCCAATATCAGCCTCAGCTTTTGCAAGTGCAGCTTCAGCCTGCATGATCTTTTCAAGACGGTTGCCTTCACTCCAGACAAATTTCATTTCGTCTGTTCCATAACGGTATTCAATTGGGTGGATTGCCATTGTTAAATCACCATATGATGTTTGTTATTGTAAACTAAACTGTATGGCTGTGCTATAACTCATGAAGCAATAAATATGCTTTGAATGGAAAAAAGAAAGGATGCAAATGGATGATATGATCAGTCATCCAGAGCGGTAAATATCTTTTGGAAATCACCTTCAATAAAGTCTAAATTTTGGATACAGATGTGATACTCCAACATATAAAATTGCCAAATATATTCAATTTTACACAAAATTTAAATAATATAGAGTAGGAAATAGGAAGAATATTACTTTTAACCTACATGCCATATAAAAATTGGTGAGTTACAAATGGACCAGACAACCCATGAAAACACAGTAAAAATAGTAGTTAACAAATGGCAGGTGATCTGACTGCCAATCAATGCAGGAGATACTGCCTTTATCATTATTTGTACCGCTTTTGTTATGCTCATGACCCCAGGAGTAGGACTTTTCTACGGGGGAATGGTAAGGAGAAAGAACCTGATATCAATGATAGCAATGTCATTTGTGGCATTTGCAATTGTTAGTCTTCAATGGGTAACCATTGGCTACACCCTTGCATTCGGATCAGACATTGGAGGATTCGTCGGTGGGCTCGATTACCTATTCCTCAATGGAGTAGGAATGGATGGAGATGGTATCCCTGACCTTCTTTTAATGGTATTCCAGCTTGTCTTTGCAGGTGTAACACTTGCAATCCTTACATCAGGTGTCGCCGAACGTATCAAACTTAGTTCATTTATGGTTCTTGGCGTACTCTGGACAACACTGGTCTACGATCCACTTGCCCACTGGGCATGGGGAGGCGGATGGGCCCATGAACTTGGAGCACTTGACTTTGCCGGTGGTACGGTAGTACACATCAGCTCAGGATTTGGCGCACTGGCTCTGGCACTTGTAATTGGCAATCGTGTAGGCTTCGGAAAATACAGCATGGAAGCTGAGAATATATTTGTGACTTTGCTCGGTGGCGCAATGCTCTGGTTTGGATGGTTCGCTTTCAATGCAGGAAGCGCACTTTCAGCAAATGGACTTGCAGTGAATGCACTTGTTGTTACAAACATCTCCGCAGCAGCAGGGGCAATGACCTGGATGCTTGCCTCATGGGTTAAAGGCAAACCAAGTTCCCTGGGACTTATCAGTGGAGCTGTTGCAGGTCTTGTGGCAATCACACCTGCATCGGGATTTGTAGGACCCATGGCAGCAATTTTCATAGGAGGATTTGCAGGTCTGCTCTGTTACGGTGCATTGCTTTTCCGTGTCCGCAGGGGACTTGATGAAAGTCTTGATGCATGGGCAGTACATGGAGTAGGAGGATTTTGGGGTGCACTTGCAACGGGTATCTTTGCAACATCAGCTATTGGCGGAGTAGATGGACTTCTTTATGGAAACCCAGGCCAATTTGTCATCCAGTTGATCGATGCATCAGCAGCTGCTATATATGCATTCGGCATGACATTCATACTTGCAAAGCTTGTAGACAAGGTAATGGGACTGCGTGTAACAGAAGAAGAAGAATACGTTGGACTGGATATATCACAGCATGGTGAGTCCACAATTGCCTGAGGTGACAAAAATGAGAAAAGTTACTGCAATCATCAGACCGGAAAGACTCGAATTTGTAAAAACTGCCCTTGAAGAAAAAGGATTCTTTGCAATGACCATCCGTGAGGTCAAAGGTCGTGGAGCACAAAAAGGAATATGCCTTCAGTACAGAGGAAAGCAGATCAAGGTTGATACAATCCCTAAAACTGAGATATATATGGTCATCGATGATGAGGATGTACGCCCTGTAATTGATATAATCAAGAAGAACGCACGTACTGGAAAGTTCGGAGACGGAAAGATATTCGTGTCCCCTGTAGAAATTGTAGTAGGCATCAGGACAGGCGATGAGATAGTTTCAGAGTGATTCCACCCGGGATTACTCACCTTCTTTTTATACCAATATTCAAGCTCATTGCTAACATACCACTACAATGAATTACTATCTATCACCCTTTTCTACATTACCCATCAAAGAATAATCACCCCTGACTTTTCAGGGCATTTATTTTCTGCCCTGCTAATTTTGTGATTATCACGATCAAATCCTGCGCCACCCAATAAAGAGATACAACTCAATTCATAACTATATTTAATAACGTTAAATTTGAACATCATATCAAATATTAATTACGGATTATGTTATATTCATTAAACTATAACAATAAATTTGGGAGAAGGGGGAAATAGACCCCTATTAATAAAATGCAAACTAGATGCTGTATTGATACCTGCTATGAGATGAGCTTATTAATACAGCATCCCAACCAAACTTATCATTTTTCGTACACCCATTCATATATTAAAAGTAAGATGAACGAATATATCAATTAGAGAGATCTTCTTGCAATACAGTGAGAGAACACATAATTTCATTTATATATTATACTTTACAGAAATTATCGCCTTCTAATCTAAATTTCTGGAAAATAAAGCATTCATGACAAAGACAAACTGCTTCCACCCTTGGGTTTTTACTTCTGCCCTTGGAACAGAACATGAAGCTCCCATCTTCAGGATATGATGGACATTGCTTACATTTGCAACCCTTTGAATGATGATACGAAGTACAGATTCCAAAATACTTTCCGCGATTTTCCATTATTGTCACTTATATATATTTATTCTTTTTATCATATGTATCTATGGACTTGGGTGAAATGAAAATATGTGCGCTTGTTGAAATAATCACGGAGAAAAGTAAAACTCAAGCATGCAAAATATCAGAAAAAATAGTTAAGAATAGTAAGTGAGATGGCAGCGATCCAGAGTTCCCGAAGACTCTCATACTTCAGTACAGTAAGGAACGCTGGCGGACTTATCTTCTGTGTTCGGGATGGGTACAGGAATTGCCCCGCCGCTATGGCCGCCAAACTCACTCACAGTGAATTCAATGAAGGTAAAGCCAAGATCCGGATTCGAACCGGAATGGTATCGCTCTGCAGGCGATTGCGTAGCCGCTCCGCCATCTTGGCATAAGATAAGCATCCCTCTGAAGTGAGCATTGTATTTATACTTTACTAAAACAAAGCAGAAGCAGCTTTTCAGTGGTAGAGATGATGAATATCGAGAACAAATAAAAGTAGAACTCAGGCATGTAAATATCAGAAAAAAATAGTTAAGAATAGCAAGTGAGATGGCAGCGATCCAGAGTTCCCGAAGACTCTCATACTTCAGTACAGTAAGGAACGCTGGCGGACTTATCTTCTGTGTTCGGGATGGGTACAGGAATTGCCCCGCCGCTATGGCCGCCAAACTCACTCACGATGAATTTGATGAAAAGGACGTGTATAATAATCATGCATATATCAGATTTCGCCTGGACAAAGCAAGGTAGAGAGGCACGGATGGTTAGTAGCCGTGGACTGAACACCTCGTTGCCTTGGTGCGTACATCCCGACTCTATCAAACCGGTCTTCTACCGGAATCCTTAACGTAGTCTCTTTTTAGGTCAGATTTCGAGCTTAGATGCATTCAGCTCTTATTCCTTAGCGCGTAGCTACTCGGCAATGCCTTGTCAGACAACCGATCGACCAGTGGCGCCGCTACTCTGTTCCTCTCGTACTAAAAGTAGCTTACCCTCAGACCACATACACCTCTAGTAGATAGTAACCGACCTGTCTCACGACGGTCTAAACCCAGCTCACGATCTCCTTTAATAGGCGAACAACCTCACCCTTGGCTGCTGCTGCACAGCCAGGATGGAAAGAACCGACATCGAGGTAGCAAGCTGCCGGGTCGATATGTGCTCTTGCCGGCAACGACTCAATTATCCCCGGGGTAACTTTTCTGTCATTTTTGACTCGCACCAAGCGAGTACAAAAGTTCGCTAGAACCGACTTTCGTCTCGTCATCCACTACTGTGCTGAATAACGTCAGGCTGACTTATGCTCTTGCACTCTTCAGTGGGTTTCCGACCCACTTGAGTCAACCATTGCGCGCCCTTGATATCTTTTCAAGGGCGTCCCGCCCCAGGCAAACTGCCCACCTATCGGGGTCCTCTTCACAGAGTTAGGGTCGTAATTTTGGAAGGGTAGTGTCCCAATGACGACTCCAGTGATGCTGGCGCACCACCTTCGATGTCTCCTACCTACACTGTACATCCAAAATCACAACCCAGCGACAGGCTGCAGTAAAGCTCCACGGGGTCTTCACTTCCCCCTAGAGGTCTCTAGACTCTGCACTAGAATGTAAGCTTCACCGGACTCTGGTTAGGGACAGTAGAGCTCTCATTGATCCATTCATGCAAGTCGCCAATTAAGCGACAAGGTACTACGCTACCTTAAGAGGGTCATAGTTACCCCCGCTGTTTACAGGCCCTTCGTTCCGTTGAAACAGAGTTTCAGGTACCTGCACTGAGCAGGATTCAGAGATCGTACTAGTCCTTACGGATTTGCGATCTCCTATGTTGATATTAGACAGTTAGAGCTCTCTTGTCACTGCGACCTGCTGTCTTCACAGCAGGCACTCCTTCTCCCGAAGTTACGGAGCTAATTTGCCGAATTCCCTTAACCAAATTTTTCCGACACGCCTTAGCCTTTTCAGCTAGGGGCACCTGTGTCAGTTCTCGGTACGGACTCATAACTTCCTTTTCACGGGTTCCCGGGTGAAGCTGACTTTCGCCATAACACATTCCCCCGCTTCTCGCCATTACGGCTCTCCACGGGATTCGGTGCTTAGACGGCGCGACGGCGCCGCTCAGCCTGCCCAAAAACGTCAGTTTTATTGTCATGAGGTACAGGAATATTAACCTGTTTCCCTTTCGGCGTACTCGAATTACGGTACGTCTTAGGACCGACTAACCCTCGGCTGACGATCATTGCCGAGGAAACCTAGCCCCTTCGGCGGATGGGATTCTCACCCATCTATGCTGTTACTATTACCAGGATTTTCGTTTCCGCACGGTCCACAGGACTTCACAGCCCTGCTTCTGCCCGAACGCAACGCCTTCCTACGAGATTACCTTGCGGTACTCCGTGGTATCGGTGGTCGACTTGAGCCCCGTCCATTTTCGGGGCCCCAAACCTCGACTGGTGGGCTGTTACGCACTCTTTAAAGGATAGCTGCTTCTAAGCTAACCTTCCAGCTGTCTAGGGCTTAGGACGCCCTTTAGTATTAACACTTAGTCGACACTGAGGGACCTTAACCACGGGCTGGGTTGTCTCCCTTACGGACTACAAGCTTACCCCAGTAGTCCGGACTCCAACTTTCTTCGACGACGGTGAGTTTGGAGTTTGACAAGCAGCTGAGGGATTTCTCCCCCGGGACCACCAATCAGTGCTCTACTTCACCGACAATCTCCAGTCAGGTCATGCTACGACATGTTTCGGAAGGAACCAGCTGATGCCGGGTTAGATTAGCCTTTCACTCCGAGACGCAGGTCACACGAATGATTTGCAGATCAATACCGCTTGCGGTCCTCCACGTAGCTTTCGCCACGCTTCAACCTGCCCACGCCTAGATCACCCGGCTTCGGGTCGTATCCTAGTGACTCCACGCACTTGTATACGTCGCGCCTCACCTTGCGGTTGCGCGCATGTTGCTTTCGCTTCGGCTTCCTAAGTAAAAAGTTAGCCATCGCCACTTGAATACACTCCCTGGCCCGTTCTTCAAAACGTAAAATATGACACTGGCAGTGATATTCGTACTGCAGCCTCGCGACTGTTTCCTTCATATCAAAGATCCTTTTATGCCATATTGCTCCATCACCTTCAGGTTTCAGGCACTTTTAACCTCCCTTCTTGGGGTACTTTTCAGTTTTCGGTCACCCTACTAGTTCGCTATCGGTCTCAAGAAGTATTTAGTTTTGGAAGTTGGTGCCTCCCAAATTCACGCGAGAATTCCAACTCACGCTACTCAGGTTACATCCCAGATCCTTCAATTCTTGTCTACGTGACTATCACACTCTATGGTCTAACGTTCCAGAAAAGTTTAACTTGAATTGAGTGGGACCTTTAGGAAAAACCTATAACACCACATCTCCCGCGCATTACTGGCGGGATTCAGTTTGAACTGTGCCGTGTTCATTCGCCATTACTAACGGCATCTCTTCGATTTCTTTTCCTGCCCCTACTAAGATGCTTCAATTCGGGGCGTTCCCGATCATTACTGATCAATGCGCAAAACGCATTAGGAAGACCCATTAGGAGATCCCAGGTTCATAGGTTCCATGCACCTACCCTGGGCTTATCGCAGCTTGGCACGTCCCTCTTCAGCCCTTGAGCCGAGCCATCCACCTGAAGGCATAATTACCAGAGTCCACCTCACTTTGTCCAGTGAGCGTCTGATATATGCATGCTTATACACGATCTCATTGCAACCGACGTGGGTACGCCGATCACTTCATCCTTCCCGGGCAAAGTTACTTGCCTGGTGCACTAGTATGGACTTGCTGGGATTCGAACCCAGGGCCTTCGCCTTGCAAAGGCGACGATCTCCCAACTGATCTACAAGCCCCTTAGGACTATTGTTGTCCCAATATTGGATTTGACAGTTTATCGATTTCTGACCGGTAATGGTGACTGACTTTGTGTCAGTCTGCTTAGGAGGTGATCCAGCCGCAGATTCCCCTACGGCTACCTTGTTACGACTTAACCCCCCTTGCGAAATTTAGGTTCGAACACGGCACAAAATCCGTGCCCTCACCCATACCTCACTCGGGTGGTTTGACGGGCGGTGTGTGCAAGGAGCAGGGACGTATTCACCGCGCTATATTGAAACGCGATTACTACGGATTCCAGCTTCATGAGGGCGAGTTGCAGCCCTCAATTCGAACTAAGGGCGGGTTTATGAGATTACCAACCCCTTTCAGGGTAGGAACCCATTGTCCCGACCATTGTAGCCCGCGTGTAGCCCTGGAGATTCGGGGCATACTGACCTACCGTAGCCCGCACCTTCCTCTGGTTTAGCACCAGCGGTCCCCACAGAGTACCCATCATCCCGAAGGACATGCTGGCAACAGTGGGCACGGGTCTCGCTCGTTGCCTGACTTAACAGGATGCTTCACAGTACGAACTGACGACGGCCATGCACCTCCTCTCAGCGATTCAGGTAAGACCTTTAGCCTGACCTACATATTGCTGTCGCCCCAGGTGAGTTTTCCGGCGTTGAGTCCAATTAAACCGCAGGCTCCACCCGTTGTAGTGCTCCCCCGCCAATTCCTTTAAGTTTCAGCCTTGCGGCCGTACTTCCCAGGTGGCTCGCTTCACGGCTTCCCTGCGGCACCTGAAACGGTCGCACCGTCCCAGACACCTAGCGAGCATCGTTTACGGCTGGGACTACCCGGGTATCTAATCCGGTTCGTGCCCCCAGCTTTCGTCCCTCACCGTCGGACCCGTTCTGGTAAGACGCCTTCGCCACTGGTGGTCCCACAGGGATTACAAGATTTCACTCCTACCCCTGTAGTACCTCTTACCTCTCCCGGTCCCAAGTCTGACAGTATCCCCCAGAAGCCTAACAGTTGAGCTGTCAGATTTCCCGGAAGACTGATCAAACCGGCTACGGACCCTTTAGACCCAATAATAGTGGTCACCACTCGGGCCGCCGGTGTTACCGCGGCGGCTGGCACCGGTCTTGCCCGGCCCTTGCTAACACATGCCGTTTAAACATGTGGACAGCCAACATAAATGCTGGCACTCGGTGTCCCCTTATCGCGGTTTCCCGCATTGTAAAGTTTTCGCGCCTGCTGCGCCCCGTAGGGCCTGGATTCATGTCTCAGAATCCATCTCCGGGCTCTTGCTCTCACAACCCGTACCCGTCGTAGGCTAGTAGGTACATTACACCCACTACTACCTGATAGGCCGCAGATCCATCCTAAGGCGTCGGAACTTTTAACCAAAAAGCATTCCAGCATATCTGGTTTATTCGGTATTATCTCCAGTTTCCCGGAGTTATGCCGAACCTTAGGGCAGGTTATCCACGTGTTACTGAGCAGTTCGCCATGTTCACGAAGAACATTTGACTCGCATGGCTTAATCGCACACCGATAGCAGTGACCTCTGGCAGGATCAACCAGAATTGTTGATCACACACAAATTTAAGTCTACTTCACTTGGAAGTCTTTAAAGAATCGATCGGAAAAACTCTAAAGAGTTTATTCACTTTGCACATATAGTTTGGCTAATTCTCTATTGATAGTATATTATACACTACCGGTCAGAATTAACCGAACTGCCAAATCCAACGTCAGACAGGAAATAACTCCTGCCTCCACTTATGATTAGAAGACAATAATAAGTCTCTCGCGCTGTGCGAGGACTCCTACAAGGAACCAATGATATATAAACATTCCGAACCAGCGAGATTCGAAGTGTTTCATCAAAGACCTTGGATGAACGTGATTCATGACAAGAAAAAGCTCCTGTCAACGCGCCGTTTACGCGGAACCCTACTAATACAGCCATTGCATATAAGGCTTCCGAATCAGGAGAGATTAGAAGCGAATATGTGCTGTTAGTAGAGAGCTGATATGTGACAATTGACACAGATCCACTCGGATTATAACTGTTAGTTTTAATCCCTTATGCAATTTGCGGTAATTTATCAAATCTGCAAGTATGAGAACAAATGCTTAATGGTATCCGAGATCCACTTACAAGAACCCTAACATGAGCAAGCCATTATAAAAGATTAACGTAGATGATTAAAACGATTTTATGAAATCATAGATCAGCAGGAGAAATCATCGAAAATATTAGACATGAGTAACGATCAAACGAATTGATAGATAACAGATTCCAAAAAAGTTTATGGTGCGGGAGGTGCGATTCGAACGCACGAACTCCTACGAGACTAGGCTCTGAACCTAGCGCCTTTGACCTGGCTGGGCAACTCCCGCATTGTGATGGTGATTACTAGCGCTTTTTCTAGTTAAAGTTTGTGTTTGAGATACAGAAAAATTAGATAAATGATGGCAAAATTATGCCATCAACTTGAGCAGCAGTGCTTTCTGGGCATGCATACGATTCTCAGCCTGATCGAAAACCACAGAATGAGGACCATCCATCACCTCTGCACTTATCTCCTCGCCCCTATGGGCAGGAAGACAGTGCATAACGATAACATCAGGTTTTGCAAGCTCCACAAGTTCACTGTTGATCTGATATGGTGCAAGATCTGTCAAGCGTTTCTCGCGCTCATCCTCATCCCCCATTGATACCCACACATCAGCATAGAGGATATCAGCATTCGCCACAGCCTCTTTTGGATCATTGGTTATAGTCACCTTGCCACCAAGAGCTCGTGCCTGCTCCACGATATCCGCATCTGGTTCATATCCAGGAGGGCATGCCACAAGAATTTCCATATCCACAAGCGCACAACCCAGTATTGCAGAGTTACACACATTATTTCCATCGCCCACCCATGCATATTTAAGATCTTTGAAATTATTCTTGTATTCACGAATAGTGAGCAGATCTGCAAGTATCTGGCATGGATGCTCATGGTCTGACAGAGCATTGATCACCGGAATACTGGAATTCTCCGCAAGCTGCTTCACAGTATCATGACTGTAAACCCGGGCAATGATACCATAGAGATACCTTGAAAGCACCTCGGATGTATCAGAGATAGTTTCACCACGACCAAGCTGCATGTCCTTTGCATTCAAGTACAGCGCATGCCCACCGAGATCACACATGGCAACCTCAAAGGATACCCTGGTACGAGTAGATGACTTCTCGAATATCATCCCAAGACTCTTATTCTTCAAAAGGTCTGTGACCTTGCCTCGCATACGTTTCTCTTTCAAGTCTTCTGCCATATCCAGCAGTTCGATGATCTCATCATGAGTCAGGTCTGCCATGGAAATAAGGTGTTTCATCTTATCAAGTCCCGGAATCAGTTAGCTCTAATCTCTTTCATATGATCGATACGCTTCTGTATCAAGTCTGAAGTACCAATATCACGCCTTGAATGCAAGTCGCCATTGATGTTCTCCAGGGCATTCTGAGCTTTTATTTCAGCTTCCTTAATGGAATCTGCCATACCCACAACAGCCACTGCACGTGAACCTGTCGTATAGACCTTCCCATCCTTTTCATAAACACTTGAATAGAACAGCAATGCATCACCAATATCACCAACAATTACCTCCCTGTCTTTTGTAGGGTTGTCAGGATATCCGGCAGGGACCGCATATTTGCAGACTGTTGCCTTGTTGCTGAACTTCACATCAAGTTTGTCAAGAGTTCCCGTTGCAATTGCAGATAGCACATCCACATAATCTGTTTCAAGCAAAGGAAGCACATTCATAGCCTCAGGATCCCCAAAACGGGCATTGAACTCAATGACCTTCGGACCATCCTTTGTTATCATGAACTGACCATAGAGAGCACCTTTGTAACCTGCACCAGTGACCTCACGCAGTGCTTTTACAGTATCCTTCATGATTGCCCTTGCCTGCACCACATCATCTTCTACGAGGAATGGAAGAATTCCACCAGCCTCGTTATATGAACCCATGCCACCGGTATTAGGGCCAAGATCATTCTCAAAAGCACGTTTATGATCCTGCACTGTTGGCATATAGGCAAGGTTTTCACCATCTACGAAAGCCTGAAGAGTAAATTCCTCACCAATGAGATTTTCCTCAACTACCACACTGTCACCTTCAAGAAGGCTGCCAGCATACTCCTTTGCAGCAGCTAGATCAGGTAATTGGTCACCCATGACCTTTACACCCTTACCACCAGTAAGACCGGCAGGTTTGACAGCAACATTTCCAAGCTCATCTATAAAAGCATCCATTGGTGCTTTCTCTGTGAAAACACCGAATTTTGGGCAACCTGCAATATTGCTGCCCTTCATGAAGTTGCGTGCCCATGCCTTATCAAATTCGATCTGCGCCACAGCCTTCCTGGGGCCCACAACGCCAATACCCGCATCTTCCAGAGCATCCACAAGACCTACCGCAAGAGGAGCTTCAGGACCCATAACAGCGATCTCAATGTTCTTAGAGACTGCAAATTCAACTACCTTTTCAACATTTGTTTCCTTCTCAAGCAGGAAATCCTCACATAGCGCTGCAATTCCAGGGTTTTTCTTGGACATTACCGCATAGATAGAAGGATCTTTTCTGCTCCTTGCCACTGCGGCAGCGATGGCGTGCTCCCTCCCGCCACCTCCAACTATTAATATATTCATATATTAGACCTCATTATTGGAAAATTATCAGACAAATCCTCTTAACGGATTACTGAAATATTGTCATTATTTTTAATCATTTAAATTAAATAGAAATATGAATAGCCTAGATTTCTAATTATTGAAATAAATAATTACCGTTTTGAAACTATTATAAGATAATCAGAGAAACTATACCAGATCACTTGCGCGTACAAGCGGAATGAGTTTCACACCAATGGAACCCAGGCTTTCTTCAGCACCAGATTCCCTGTCAACTACAGTAAGAACACTGTCTACCACCGCACCTGCTTCACGTATTGCCACAATAGCATCCTTCACAGAACCACCACTTGTAGTTACATCCTCAAGCAGCATTATCCTTGCACCCTCTTCGAAGTCACCCACGAAAAGTCCGCCAGTACCATAGCCCTTTGCAGATTTGCGGATAAGCACAAGAGGAAGCTCGGATTCAAGGGACACAGCTGTTGCCAGAGGCACACCGCCAAGCACCACACCACCCACTGCATCCAGATTCATATCCCGGATCAGCTCAGTTGTACCTTTTGCAATTATCTTCAGTGTTTTGGGATCTGTGCTAGCCTTTTTAATATCAATGTAATAACTACTCTTCTTACCTGAAGCCAGTGTAAAATCACCGAACTTCACTGCCCCGCAGGCTTTCAGGGCATCTATAAGTATCTGTTTATTTCCGGATTCCGGCATTATGATCACCTTAAGTTGAATATTACCAGGGCTCGTTCTTGACCCCTATAAAATAGCCGACAATATTTGTCGAAACATGCAGTAGAGGTGTGATAATCAATACTGCAAGAATTATGCTGTATGTGAAATTAGATATAAACCAATGAGGAGATGCAATAAAGGTCAGTAACCATGCACCCATTACAAAATCAAGCTGGTCCACAACAGGCAGAGGTGCTCCCCTCTTAAAACCCATCCTGCGCTTGAAAAAACTCATAGACAGGTCGCCGATCAAAGAACCGAACGCCAGTGTGAATATCACAAGCAATGCACCCGACCCCTCACCAAAGGAAGGCAACTCAACACCAAATATGCCAGAGCTCTGCGTAAGATAGTACATCTGCAACATCCCAAGCAGCATTCCACATAGCGTACCTGCAAAAAGTCCCCTGAAGGTCTTACCATCGCCAAGTATACGCCTCCCGTCCTTCATGATCTTCCCACCATCGATTGGCCTGCCACCACCAAAGACAGCAGCCATTGAGTTTGGCAAGTATGCAGGAAGCATTAACCATATTGCAGTGATCAGTATCTCTATCGTATTATCAGCTCACTTTCAACCTGTTTTTAAAATCGCTTTGCATGAATTAACATCATCAGTATTTAAGATATCGCAATTTTTGCCGCGTCTAAGTATATATAGTTTGTATACATAGGAACGAAACGGATGAAAACCGAGAAGCCACTCCTGAATGCAAGTAATATGATGCTTGCTACTGTTCTTGTTTTACTGCTTCTGGCAACAGTAATTACAATGGGAATGTTAACCCCACTTGTTGCAAAACTTGCCAGCGGAGTTGAGATAAGTCTTGGACCCCAGTATTTCAATGACAGAGCCGCAATACCCACTGCAGTACTGGTACTACTCCTGAGCACCTGCATGCTTGCAGGCTATACAGCCAGGAAGAACATTACTTTAATAGTTGCAGGTTCAGCTGCCCTTACCCTCATTTCTGCGATACTTTCACCCTTTGGGAATATACCAATGGACATCTCTGTACCAATACTGGCAGTGGCTACCATTACAACATTTCACAAGATAGCAAGATCATGGAACAGAGACCACTCCAAAACCATCAGAGGAATAAGCGCCCATCTGATCCACCTGGGAATACTCTTCATCCTGCTTGGGATCGTGCTCAGTTCTAACATGAAGGTCGAAGATTCACAAGTCCTCAATACAGGAGATATGGCTAAATTCGAGGGACAAAAATACGAAATAATGCTCAAATCCATGAGCTCGCAGTACCAGGGAGAACCATACCAGGACAAGCCTGCTTCATCATATACAACCGATATTGATTTTGACATTTACAAAAATGGCAAATATTTCAAGACAGGACAGGTCAAATACATCACGGACTTCAAGTGGGGACAGACCTACACCACGACCTACATCCACAGAGGACTTACAGAAGAGCTTTTCATTGCACCAAGAGCCATTGAAGAGACAAAAGGTGAGCTGGATGTATATATGAGAACGGTACCTTTCATCAATTTCCTCTGGGGCGGCATGTACCTAATGGTAATAGGAATCATAGCCCTTGGAATAATCGAATACAGAAACGATAGCATGGCACCCATAACCACCAGCATTGCAGGCAATTCCGGAAAAGGCACAAGAAAGCAAAAGCCGGGGAAGCTGGAAGCTGAAGAGAGATACGATGAACTACTTGAGAAGGAACTTGAAGAACGTCGTGCCATGAGGAGAAAACAATGAAGGTGATGTTATGAATATCGGAATGATCCTTATATGGCTTGCATTTATCACAGGATGGGGAGCCACAGCATATTCCATCAGAACTTATACCACAAATGACAAAAGCTCGAGAGCATCCTCAAAGAAATGGGAATTAATATCTGCAGCTGCCATTAGCCTGTCAATCCTTACGCTTATATTCCAGCTCTTGAAAGTGAACGCATCCTATGACTATGTTTTCAGACACTCAAGCACAGACCTGCCGATCTTCTACAAGATATCATCACTCTGGGCAGGACAGGAAGGATCCCTTTTGCTCTGGACATGGGCCATACTTGCAATGCTGCTTTTTATGCAGTATACAGGACACACAAAACAATTTACGAATACAAGGCTCATGGACATTACCAGAATGGTATCTCTTGGGATAGTGTCCGTATTCTTACTCCTGCTATTGATCAAGAACCCATTCACGGCATACCGCATCCTGCCTGCCGGTGGTGTAGAGCTTACTAATTGGAATCCTTTCGCATTACTCTATGACGTGCCCTACGGACAGGGAATGAACCCATTACTAAGAAACCCCTGGATGGCAGTACACCCACCCATACTATTCCTTGGATATGCTGCATTTACCATCCCATTTGCTGCCGCCATTGCAAACCTCCTGAATAATGAGGATAACTGGACCAGAATAGCAAGGGACTGGATGCGCATTGCCTGGCTGTTCCTGACCCTGGGGATAGGACTTGGAGGATTCTGGGCATACGAGGTGCTTGGATGGGGAGCATGGTACTGGACATGGGACCCTGTGGAAACATCATCCCTGATACCATGGATAACATCCACCGCCTTTTTGCATGCACGCACTCGCGCAAAACATGGAGAATACAAGTTCCTGGGACCGATGCTTGCAGTAGCCTCGTTCATACTCGTGATATTCGCAACCTTTGTGACCAGAAGCGGAATGTGGGCTTCAGTGCACTCATGGCAAGACTTCAGCCTGGAAGGTGGAATCATTGCAATATTCCTTCTGGCACTTACAGGAAGCAGCAGCATCTTACTTGCAAAAAGGTATTTTGAGGACGAGGATTAAAAAAGAAGGATATATCAACTATCCTTTTCTGCAAAGTCCTCCGACCTTACCTTACCATCTTCTTCTATAAGAATCTCGATCTTACGCTCCGCCTCTGAGAGTTTTTTGTTACACGCACGTGCCAGTTTCATACCCCTTTCAAATGTCCCAAGACTCTCATCAAGAGTCAATTGCCCCCTTTCAAGTTTGTCAACAAGGGATTCCAATTCATCAAGGGAATCCTCAAAACTCACATCATCGTTATTCTCATCTTCTGACATAGTTACCTCCTATATTTACAAACCGTTCAGAACTGTTCTTTTGACACGCTTTCGACATTGCACTTTATGCGCCCATCCATGACGATAAGCGAGATATCATCCCCCTCTGCCACATCATCCACACTGCGGACAAGTTCTTTATCATCTGACCTTGATGCAATGCTGTATCCCCTTTCCAGTGTTTTAAGCGGACTTACTGCATTAAGTCGGCCCGCAATACCAGCCAGGAAAGAAGCCTTTGAATCGACGCTGCCCTTTACTGCACGCGCCATTCGATATGATAGCTCATCCACCCTCTGGAAGTTCTGGCGCAGGAAATCTGATATTTTATCCGGCTCTATGCGACTTTGCAGATAGGCCACTCTTGCAGAATGGTCAGAAACATTGCGTATTGCAGCCTGTTCCATACGCTGTAAAAGAGAATCAATATGCCGCTTCAAAGCCAGACTATCAGGAACCACAAGCTCCGCAGCAGCCGAGGGTGTTGGTGCCCTCAGGTCTGCCGTAAAGTCAGCAATGGTAAAGTCAGTTTCATGCCCTACTGCCGAAACAATGGGAATGTCAGACCTGGAAATAGCCCTGGCAACCACTTCTTCATTAAAAGACCAGAGATCCTCCATCGAACCACCACCCCTGCCAATTATAATGACATCAACATCCGTGCGGTTGAGCATCTCAATGGCATCCGCTATACTCCCCGCAGACATATCACCCTGCACAATGGCAGGAGAGAGTAGGATGTCCACAGGATAACGGCGCTTGAGAACATTCAGTATATCGTGTATGGCAGCCCCCGTAGGAGATGTAACCACACCCACCCTTTGAGGATATCGAGGAATGACTTGCTTGCGAGAGTCATCAAATAGTCCCTCTTCTTGTAACCTGTTCCTTAACTGCTCATATGCCTTGTAGAGCTCACCGATGCCATCCGGACGCATATCAAGCACACGTAACTGATACTGTCCACGAACAGTATACACATCAATGGAGCCAAAGACCAGAACATTCATTGAAGCTTCAGGGTCGAATTTCAAGGTTTTGTTGGTTGACCTGAAACTGACACAGCTTACCTGACTGCCCTTGTCCTTAAGTGTAAAATAATAATGACCGGAACCGTGTTTTGTAAGGTTTGATATCTCACCACGCACCCATATCTGGCCCAGCCGCGGGTCATTAGAAAGTACCATTTTGATATGTTCATTCAATTGTGAGACTGTGTATATCCCCATTCGATTCCTCCGGCCAATAAGAAAATGATCTACTGATATTATACACTGTGGGAAGTTATCTGAAAGTATTATATTAACAATTTATGCAATCAATGTGCACTTTCTTAATAATATGTGATGAAATAAATATATCGACGCGAGTATTTCGAAAATTTTTAATATTACATGACTATTTCTTTTAGACAGATGGGGCATATTAAGAAAATTATAGTTGAGTTAAGAAATGAAAGAGAGGTATTTGAAAATAAGGAAAAAGACCTTACTGACATATGTAACTCGAAGAAGACAGGAATTCAAAATCACAGATTAATTTCCAAAATAATTCATGTGGCAAGGGACTCCCTCATCGGCAAAAAAGATGAGGACAAGACCTGCCCCTATAAATTGAAGGCAAGCAGAAAAAACAGGACCATAATCATAAATTGCAATGAATGTGAGCATGAATCCACATTTAATGACCCAGAGTGTCGAAAGAGCATCTTCAGCATAGTCCTCAAAGAGCCGGTTGTTGACAGGCTTATTATTTCGAAACTATACGAAAGAGATTATGAAGGAAAGAACCTGGCCATTATTTACACCATGGCAAATCTCCATGAGAGACTGAATTCGTATTCAACAGCGAAGATAATAGATGGCAAGTGCACTGAATCGGGCAATTCAAAGTGCAAAGAAAAACGTACCGAGTTCCTCAACAGCATTATACAGACAGCCATATCTGATCCACTAAAAAGCTACAAGATAATTCGCCAGCATAATGAATTAGATCATTTCAAGGATCATCTGGCAAAACAGCATACCGGATGTGATACATGCATGGAGCATTTCACATCCATAATAAAGGAAATGAGCAGCTGTTCAAGCGATATCGAGAAGCATATTCAGCCTGAAAAGAAACACCTACATGACGAAGAATATGAAATATACATCCGCTCTTATGTAAGGCCTCCTTTTTCAACTTCAAGGATATACACCGAACCCCCGGACAATACGATATTCCTGGAATGTTATGATATCAGCCACCAGGACGAGAGAAAACTCCCTGTCAGCATTTACCAGTTGACAGACAGGCCTGAGAAAATGTATGCGATCAACCCTGTGGAATATAATCTCAGATCTGATGAGTTGGAGATTCTCGAGAATGCCAGAAAAAAGATGATACGCCACCGACCGGCTGATCTGCAGTTTGCAAATCCATCCAATTCAAGAAATTACTTCAAATTACTTAGTAAGCGCCTGCTCATGGAGGAAGCTGAGCTTAACAATAAATCCCTTGAACCAGCCGACGTTAAGCTTTATTCGGATATTCTGGCTAAATATACCACAGGACTTGGGATACTTGAGGACCTGCTCTCCGATGAAAGGATTACCGATGTCTACATCAACGCGCCGGCTGACAGGAATCCAGTACATGTGGTACTTGACGGGGATGAATGCGTTACCAATGTATACCTATCCCAGGAAGATATGGACTCCATGGTATCCCGGCTGCGCTCCATAAGTGGCCGGCCTTTTGGAGAAGCAACACCTGTGCTTGAAATGTCACTCAGAGAGTATGGCGTACGTGTGTCTGTGATAGGAGACCCATTAAGCGCAAAGGGAACAGCCTACGCATTCAGGAAGCATGCGAGAACACCATGGACACTACCCAAACTCATCAACACAGGCTCAATTTCACCACTTGCGGCAGGACTTTTGAGTTTCATCATGGATGGGCAGGCTTCTGTTCTTGTTGCCGGAGGAGTAGGGGCTGGAAAAACCTCACTTCTCAGTGCAATGCTGCTTGAGATCCCACAAAAGTACAGGATACTGACCATAGAAGATACACCGGAAATACCCATTGATGAGCTTCAGGAACTTGGATGGAAAGTTCAGGGATTGAATTCCCAGTCAGCAATTATCAAATATGGTATCGAGATCGAGCCATCCACTGCCCTGCGGGCCTCTTTGAGACTTGGAAGCTCATCCCTTGTCATGGGAGAAGTGAGAGGACCGGAGGTATCCGTACTCTACGAGGCCATGCAGGTTGGAGCTGCAGGAAATTCTGTGATAGGCACCATACACGGCTCATCAACACGATCTGTGTATGAGAGAATAGTGCATACACTGGGCGTACCTCCTGCATCTTTCAAGGCAACTGATGCCGTGGTTGTTTGCAGCAATACCCGCCTTGAAGGGACCATGGACACAAAACGCAGGGTTATGCAGATAGCAGAGACAAATGAAAACTGGAGTGAGGAAGACAGCAGCACCGTATTCTCGGATATACTCAGCTATGACGCATCCAGAGATGCACTAACACCTTCGGACATCATGGACAGGGGGCAGTCCATAATGATAGGGAAAATCGCTGATAAATGGGGCATCAGTATCGATGAAGCACTACACAATATCAGATTGCGGGCGAAGATCAAGGAAAAAATGGCAGATTACGGAAAAACAGACCCTATATTCGTCGAGGCAGACACCACCAGTACAGCCAATAACATGTTCTGGCTGCTCATGGACAAGGAGAAGTTGCATGATGGTAAACCGAATCTGCAGCGTGTTTACAATAGATGGTCCGATTGGTTCGAGGACTTTGCAGCCAGCCATTCAGAGCATATTCAACAGGGCTTGCACATAAACCAGGCATCTGAATTAAGAGAAGCAATTGCAGGTGGTCTTTCTGAGCAATGAGAACAACTGGTACTACAGGGGATGCAAAATTGCCAGCAGGAATTTCAGATGGACAGTCAGGGATCCCGCATCATTCAGGAAAAGGGCGGAAAGTGCTGTTAGCGAGGATTACTATAATGCCATGGTTTACACGGGTTTTGATCCTGAGCCATATGAAACTGCCCTCTTTGCTTACACCGCATCAGCCCTGACATTCGTTTTTTTCATAATTTTAGACCTGATAGTTTTCAGGTTTGCGGGGTTCGAGCCTGCCGCACTGAAAATGCTAATTGCCCTGAGTCTGCTTATCCCCACCATCACACTCGTGTATCTCGGAGAATATGTGAAGATACATTCCAGATGGATGAAAGTAAGCTCACTGGGAGACATACCAGAGGTACTCAGTTACATCGTTATGTCAATGAAACTCGTACCGAATATGGAAGTGGCCATACATTTTGCCGCAGAGAATTCCAACCGCCCCCTTGCAAAGGACCTCAGGAAGATGTTATGGAACCTCCATATGAGGGAATACAGAGGTATGGATGAAGCCATCCTTGAGTTTGCCAATCTGTGGGGTAAGAGTAGTGAATACTTTAAGAGGTCGCTGCACCTCATCAAGAGTTCCACGAGTGAGCCGGATGAGGCACAGCGCATAATCACACTGAACAGGGCACTTGATATCGTGCTGGAAAGTACAAAGAAACTCATGGATAACTTTGCAGCAAAGCTGAAGAATCCCACATACATTCTCTATTCGCTTTTCATCCTGATACCATTGGCACTGGTCGCACTAATGCCTGCGGTAACAGTGGTTGGCATTCGTTTCGGGATTGGTACCCTTGTAGTGATATATGACATAATTCTCCCCCTGCTCACGTTTGCCTATGCTGAGTACATACTCATGCAAAGACCTGCAACCTTTGTACCCCAGGCAATTCCGGATGAGCACCCACAGCTGAGTAACATGAAGATGAAGAAAAAGATGATAGTTGCCACCTCCATGATCCTTGGTACGGCCATATCACTTTCAGGATACTTCTGGGTAGCAAGAGGAAATCCTGGAAATATCATATCAACGGTAACACTTGGAGGCATATTCCCACCCACATTGATCGTGATATGGGGAATTGTTTTTGCAATTTCATTCTACTTGAATGCAGTTTACACACCTTACAAGAAGATACGTGACGATATCAAAAAAATGGAAGCAGAGTTCTCCGATGCACTCTTTGTGCTCGGCAGAAGGATATCAGAAGGCAGAGCAACTGAGGAAGCTTTCATGCACGCTGCAAGGACAATGGATGGATCTGAGATCGGCAAGGCTTTTGAAAGGATATCCCTGAACCTCATCAGTGTCCGTGCTGATATTTTTGCTGCGATATTCGATGATGATTATGGTGCCTTCAAAGACATTTATTCCGACAGGATACGTACAACAATGATGCTTTTTGTGGAGAGCGCACACAAAAGCCACGAGGCTGCCGGAGTTGCCATCGTCAAACTCGCAGACCATTTGAAAGAGTTACAAGATGTAGAGGAGAATATCAAGCAATCTCTCTACGACATGACTTCCACAATGCGATCTACGGCTGCCATATTCGCACCCCTTATCGCAGGAGTGACTATCGCGCTGTCAGAGGTTATCGCAAAAATACTCCAGAATATTGCCGACAGTATCGAGAGACTTCCACCGAACCTGATACCCGGACCGGCACAGATTTCACCAACCGGACTGGACCAATCCATCCCCTCTGATCTTTTTATGCTTGCCATAGGATTGAAAGAGCCGCTTAAATGCCTATGTGCTTAGTATACTATAATGTAGAACAGGTTGGATATGTATCTTGTCATCAGACAATGTCACATACTGATGGTTTGGTGAGTATATATCCAATGAGACAATGATGTACACTTTTTTAAGTATATCAGAACAAATACTACAGAACATAGTTTCATAAGCTGTATATGATGAAAGATTCTAGTTAATTATGGGCATTAGTGCATCCGCGATAGCTAAAGCCAACAATATTAAAATGGAGTCGAGGGAAAAATATGACAAAATATCTAGTAGAATCACCACACACCTCAGAAGGGTGTTTAAAAGCGTTAGATGAAATGCTTGCAATGGGACCTGATGTACTGGCACAATATGATTTCGGTTGTATGGTTGACGTACATACAGGCTGGGTAATTTTAGATGCTGAAAATGAAGCAGAGGCTCTGAAAATAGTTCCCGAGTCTCTGCGCAGTGAAGCACGGGCAATTGCTTTAAACAAATTTACGCCAGAAGAGATTGCAGCGTACCACAAAGAACATCCTGACGAGTGATCTGCAATCAAACACTATGAGACAATCAAGGTTGAGCTAAACAAAGTACAAATGCTGATGATCAGGTGAGTACATATCCAGCTCAACCTTCAATCGCTGAACGATATCACAACAGTATTGTTCCAAGATACCGAACTTATCCTTGAGGATCTTGCAAAGCTCCAGAGTAGCCATACCATTGTAGACATGGCCAGCTAGTTCATGAAGCACAGATGTAGCAAGCTCTTCTGGAGTGCAGCTGTCGGTGACTTCAGCTGAAGTAATCTCTGACTTTACTTTGTTTTTATGAAATGTTGTTAGTCGATGTAGCCTTACGTGATGGAAGGAGTGATCACCACACGTTGGGCAGGTTGTCTTGATATAAACCACTTAAACACCCTTAGGCAAAAATCTACCTAGCCCCATTGGTAGTAGTTGTGAAAGACAATCTGCATCCTTGTTAGAATAATTTTCGATGACCGCACCTGCTATGGACTCAGTCAGAGAATCACGGCGAAGATACACATCATCAGCTACGAATTCAGCATCTGCTGCGGCAGGCAATCCAACAATCAGATAAAGAATATCATACTCTTCATCATAAACTGTTTTCACTCGCTGATCCGGCATCATGAATTATCTCTCCTTTAGTTGTTTCACCTTTAAGATTACTACGTATATAACATGTTACTACTTCATCATATTCATAGTTTGTTTCTTCCACTACCACCTTTATATTTGTAAAATCATCTCTTCCTTCAACTGGGTGTGGAATCATTCTGAAATAATTCCGCCTTCCATCCTTGTTTTTGTCCTCTTTTACAAGATGTGCTTTTTCAACCCCTTCCTTTATCAAATCAGGTGTGATTTCAGTATGATCTAACAAAATTTTCTCTGAGAACGTATTCCTCTTTAATGCCACTTTTTCCCCTATACAATCCGTGGTTGTGAATAAGTAGTCATAACCACCAGGAGACAACTCATCACTCATCTGCCTCACTGCCCAGAGCTCTCTTATCTCTTCCTATTACCTCAGCTTTCTCAAGTTCTGCAATTTTTTGACCCATCCAGTCATGTAGGGACACAAATGCTTCGAGTGTCATGTATGCAGTTGCCTGATTAATTCTCATTACTTCTTTTGACTGGCTTCTGGATATTTCTTTATCTGGCACATCCGGAGACATTTCAACTGTTATCCTATTTGGCAATGGTTTTTTTTCTAAAAGGAAATTCATTTCAAATAGACCACCGGCTTGCAGACCGCCCCACACTCGGTTGGAAACGAAACTGATATGATCCTCGGATTTCTCCTGTTTGAACTCAACTCTAATAGGTTTTTTTACATCTGTTTCCATGCTCATTATATCACCTCTATTGTTATGCAACCTGATTACCCACTTCACCACCAATCGCATTGATTGATCCAATGTCAATATAGATCTCACCAGCCACGTTGTCCTCTACAACTGCATAGAAATCTGTAACCCTCACTAATTTCCCTTTGTATTGAATGCTAAATGCATAAAGCTTTACATCTTCACCAATCTTGTCTTCCAATATACTCTTGGTTTCGTTGTGCCATGCCCAGTACAAATTATAATCATCGTGGATTGACACAGGGGACACTACTTCGACCCGCTGAATACCATCTGTTGTTTCAACAACTACAGGTTCGTTGCTACTTGCCTCACTTACGGCGTTTGTTGGTCCCTCTGACTGTTCTGTGCATCCGGCAACCACAATAGTTGCTATCAAAATCAGTAAAATTAATATTTTTTTCATTTAAATCACCAAAAAATAGGCTCTGTAGAAATCCTCATTTGAACAATAAAAATAACCTTGACATACCTATCAAGGTTATGTACTAATATCTTGAATTTGACCTCTTTCACTTGATTCCAATACTTTTTAGCCCTGATTTCTTCACTATATTTTCTTTTCAGAACAGAGAACATCGTTTCTACCAGATTTCTGTTATGATACAATGCCTTATCAAATTCCCATACCATTTTTCTACGATACGACCCTTTAATCTTCTTCCTCTTTCTTTGTCTCAAAGGAATCATAGCTATGGCTTCTAGTTGCTCTCTTGCTAGCGAATGTATGTCTTCTGAATCGTAGCCTTTGTCCATGACATAGTAACTTGATTTGCGAGTTTTATGACATTGCTTCAACAATTTTATTGCATGCTTTGAATCATGTACAGGTTTGCCTGATATCTTAAAACCAGTAATAATGAACTTTCCAGTATCAACAGAAATACTAGTTTTCAGGAATGATCTACGCTTCTTTCCTGTTCTCCAGGAATAATAATAGCTACAGTGGCCACTAGTAAATCCACTTGAATCAATAGCTGTAACCTCGATTTTTTCACCATGAGAATAAAAGAGTTTTAGTGTTTGTTGTAGCAATCCACGGAAGTAAACGGATTTGAGTCTTGTAACGAATTTATGAAGTGTGGTAAAGTGTGGAACCTGTTTTAGTCCTATTCTTGCCTTTACATCATCCATTACTTCGATAAGTTCAACAATATCTCTATAATCTTCATTAAGATACTCTTTCAGCAAAACCAATACCAATAACTGGTGTTGTGTATATTTTCTTTTGGAATACTTGCAACTATAGATCTGAAGGTGTGAGTTTCCTGATACAGCTTGCGCTGTATCAACAAACTTTAAGTATTTGTTAGACAAAACACAATCATCCCCTTTGTGTTTTCTTGTGGTAAGTAATACTCAGGGGATTAATCCTTTTTAAATTATTATGCTAAAATAAAATGGGAAGTAGGTTTTCTACAGAGCCAAAAAATAATTGTCTTTTCAACCTACCATTATATACCAACATCCAAGATGTTACAATATGTCAGTTGAAACGCTCAAAGTCAATATGAAACTTGTATCATGTGAAATCACCGGAATCTGCGGTAAAGCTAAATTCCAGATCGGCGATGATATCATCGAAGAAGATTTCAAAGTCGATGTAAATATCTCCATCATTTAAGCATTTTCTTTATTTCGTCCATTACATCCTTGCCAATTTCATCCATAATATGTTCAGTTGCCTTCTTCGGAGGATGAACTTGGTTCAGTGTTTGGTTGCAGAACGGACAAACAATGCTTTCACCGAGTGCTAAATTCTCATCTACAATGTTCTCAAATGCAACATCGATTTCGTTCCCGCATTCCGGACACGCCATTGTGGAATTTCCGTTATCGTCAATCTCCACATCAATTTTAAATTTGTATTTGTCTTTAAGTCCCATACACTCCACCCTTATTATTTAGATATTACAACTTATTTTCTTTAAAAGTCTACAAAGCTGCAAACTATACTTAACTTTTATGATTTGAAAAAATTATTCAATAATCTCCTCGATTACGATTGGAACATCACTTGATGATGTTGATGAGAGTGATTCCTGGATGATTGATCTGATAAGTGTCTTGCCTTCTTGACTATGAAAGTAATCGGCGAGCTGTTCTAAACCGGCGCCACCAAAACATCCGGCAACCGATGCAGAATTTTCATATTTCACCAAGAACTGTGAAAATGCAGTTGAGAGAACATCTGAAACCGAGCCAAACTCCTCGGATTCTACCAACGCCTTTGCCCTCTTAACTAAATACGGACTCATGGCGATTGATACCTTTTCTTTGTTTCTCTTAACTACCATAGTAGTTAGTAGGTAGTATCGAGTTAAATATCTGATTAGGGCAATAGTACTACCATAGTCCGAAAACTATAAATATCGCACTTGGCATAGCAAGTAGTGCAATAGTACTACCACGTTATGAGCGATTACAATGATAAAAAAACATCCAACAAGTTTCCATCTCGCACCCGCTGACATAGCAGACCTCGATTATCTTGTAGCGGCTGGTGTTTTCACAAACAGGAGTGATGCTGGTCGAGGTGTGATGCGGAAGGGAATTGAAGCAACCAAGAAAGAAAGAGGAATTTGAATGCAGAAAAGAAGAAAGACAGAAGTAAAATCGTTTTCAGCAGATAGGGTCACCCAGGACAATCTTGAGTATATCCTAGGTTCCCATTACTGCAACCAACTCGGATGCAGTGCGTTCATCTGTGCTCTCATCAACGAGAAAGCAGCTGAGATGAAGTTCGTAGAAAAGATGTCCGCAATGGGTCAGGAATTAAACATTCCACAAGGATGGTTCGGTGGCCATGCTGGCACAGTGCAAGTAGCTACGGAGGCAATAGCATGACCCAAAACGAATCCTACACCAGACCACTATTCACCCTCGAAAAGAGAGCAAGACTGGACTTCCCCCCTGCTATCCGTGATAAGTTCGACCTTCTGAATGTCGATTATGTTGAGGTTACC
Source organism: Methanolobus sp. ZRKC3 (assembly GCF_045291275.1). Lineage (GTDB taxonomy): Archaea > Halobacteriota > Methanosarcinia > Methanosarcinales > Methanosarcinaceae > Methanolobus. Next base: position 2,712,917 of record NZ_CP146982.1, on the reverse strand, counting down.
GACAACGGTCATCAGATCATCATCACACCATTGGGATCGAATGATATGTTGGACAAGATCAGGCAACTCGAAGAAGAACTGGGCAGACTCAAGAAATGCAATTGTCAGCCACATAAGGAAGAAAAATGTCCTTGTTGTGGTGGAAGTGTGGGGGCTTTGGTATGAACGACGAACTCTCCCCCGAAGAACGAGCTACCCAGTTCATCCAAGAGAAACCATACCGTATCGAGCAGTGGGAAAACGGCACACCATCACAGCAAATGCTTGCACGTGCTGCTAAGAAGATTGCAGGGGTGGACTAAATGACAGGACTATCCAACAACAACAACAATGAACATGTTTTTGCCGACGGTGTTTGTGGTGAGGAAGATTATCTTGTAACAGTTCAGAAGATTCTTGCTGATGAGGTGGAGTGAATGAAGTTTGCCGACGATAGACCATGTACCTGTGGAGAATGCCATGAATGTCTCAGAATCATGAGACAGGAAGAGATGGGTGTCTACAATAGATCACTGGATACACCACTGCAGACGCATGAGAGGGAGAGGATGGAGGCCACTGCATGAGTATCAACAGCATGCCAATTGTACGTACCCAGATAGTAGCTGAGTGCACATGTGACAATATTGAATGTGGTCATGTTTTCGATATTGACTGGAAGTGTAAGAACTTTCTTGTGTACTGTCCCAAATGCAACAGAGAGGTCACTGCATGAATGTTGCTGATGCAAGGGATCTCAAAGGCAAAGCCGAGGAAGAAATCAAGATGATACTTGATAGGTTCGAGAAGGAAACTGGCTGCATGATCTGTGATATCGGTCACTGGCACGAGCAGGGCAAGGATGGGGTGAAGAGAGTAGAGCTGAGAGTCACATTATGATTATCCAAGAGGCACAGCCATCCCCTCACTGTGCCTTGTACATTTCCGGTGCAGGTGCTTTAGCGTGGTTCGATTCCACGCACCGGATTTACCCACAGCGGTCTATTCTCAAAAACGGCTCAGAAAAACGTACTAACCAACCAAAACCAACCCCACTAAGCCGCTGTGGGTCTCCTATGTTAGAAAGGATGTGAAATAAATGTCTAAAAATACAGAAGTTGAAATTGCAATCGACCTGAATCGGTTACCAAGAGGAATTACAAGGAATCACATTGATCCATGGAAAGACTACGATGAGCAAGACGTGGATTCGTTCCTGCATTATGTTAGTAATAAGGTAAGCAACACCCCCGAAGATACAACTGTAGTAGTCTATGGGAGAGCACCTACCCCAGTTGCTATGAGAGTGGGTGCATTGTTGTACTCGCAGTGTGACAATGTTGTGCACTCTTTGGATTTCCACGGTAGGAAGGATGTCGTTGTTGGTGGAGAGGTGATGTAAATGTCCAAAATGACAGCAGAACAACTGCGAGAACAGCTACCATCTGCACATGATGAACTGGCAGCATCACTTGCAAAAGAACCCCGGTTTGTAGCGTCTATTGCAAAGTCTGTCGGGCATGTAGAAATCAATGGCAAACTCGTTGAAGTTCAGCTCACACTCGAAAGAGATAGTCGGGAATGGATGGACGAGGAATTTGCAGACGAAGTGGAGGGGAACTAATGGAAGACACAATCAAACCCCTGGAACTCGCACTGTTCCAAAAAAGAGAACAGCGTGACCGTATGAACGAGGATATCCACTCAATCAAGAAGGCAGCTACACTTGATGTTCTTGAACTTTCCAAAGACAAAGACACTGCAAAAGAGATGGGTCTGACCAATCAAGCTGGCAGAGACATGCTTCTTGAGGATAGACTGCAGGAAGATCCTGAATACCAGAGACTCATCAATGCTGTTCATGGGCTGGAAACTAACATTGCCATGATGCAGATCGATCTGTCCTTTGAACAGAGAAAGTTCAAAGTGTGGTATGTTGAGCAGTTGAAGATTGCAAATGGGGTGGACTGAAATGCAGTGTCCTTTTTTCGATGCGTGTAGGCATGCAGACGAGCAGAATGAGCACTGCAACGGTGTAATGAAAGCATGTGCTATCCGGCAAATCCACTATGTGGTTACACGTGTGCCATCTGATGGAGAGGGTGACCAAGATGCCCGATGATTACACACCCTGCGTCGAATGCGGAGAGATCAAACAAAAAATGCTTACCATCAAGAATCCTGAACATTTGTTTGGTGAGATGATTTGCAATGAATGTAATAATGAAAGGAATGAGGTGAAACAATGAAACTGAACAAAGAAACAATGGCTCCTATCCTGGAACAGAATGGCTTCTCAATGACCACAGCGAACACCTGGGTCATATTTGTAGATAACAAAAGATATCTGGTTGACTTCAAGAACGAGCACATCTGCAGGACAGATGGTGAACATTATATGGAGAGAGTTCAAGAAGATCCTGAAGACACGTTCCTAACATCAGTGAAAGAAATGCTGTCTCCCGCAATGGTTGAAGAATCAAAAGAAGTGGAAGATACCTCAGAAAAACAATGTTTTGCCGACGATGTTTGTGGTGAGGAGTCTTCCAAGGATACTAACGTTCCTGAAAATAATAAGGTTATCGATGTAACTCCGACTGCAGTAACTGTTCTCCCAGACATCAACAGTGCCGATATCGTAAGACCTGCCATCAGTGCACTTGCAGCAAAGCAGGCATGGCAAGAGTACCTTGATATGAGGAACATTATCCTTGAGAAGTCAGACTTCCAGAAGATACAGGGCAAGGACTTCATTAAGAAGTCTGGCTGGAGGAAGTTTGCTACCTACTACAATCTGACAGACAAAATCACAGAAGAGAAAAGAATCCAGTGCGAAGATGGCTCTTTTATCTGGAAGATAAAGGTTGTTTGTATGGCTGCAAATGGAAGACAAACTGAAGGCGTTGCAATGTGTTCCAGCAAGGAGAAGTCTGGTCCCAGAATTGAACATGATGTGTACTCTACTGCTCACACTAGGGCAAAGAACAGAGCCATATCCGATATGATTGCAGCTGGTGAGGTATCTGCCGAGGAGGTACAGGCATGACATCCTTCACCGAACCCCTCCGTATCAAAAAAGAATACCTCCCCAAGGAAACACTCAAATCAATCAACAATCTGCTTGACTCCCTTGCCCGTGGATGTGCAAGCAAGTTCGAAAACTGTCTTGCATCAAATGGTCAGAGACTCACTCCCGGAGACTACGAAGAGCTTGTCAGACACCTGAAGCACGAAGCTGACATCACACTGTCCATGTCTGTCAAGATCACTGAGAAGAAGATGGACGAAGATTGGATGATCTATCCGGTTGATTTTGCACAGACAACACTTGATGACATTTCCCCACAGGAAGAGAGGGAGAGCAGAGTGGAAGCAGTTGCTGGGTTGAATGCTACACTTGAAAAGCGGAAAGTAGCTGCACAGGCACAGGAGGCAGGACAATGAATGCAAAAGAACTTGCCACCAAACTCAACGGAGTTGAATACGGAAAGATGCATCTTGATCTATGTGACGCTGCCGAAGAGAACGGACTTGTCATTGTCTACGGCGCATCAGATGACCTCATGGAGTTCATGGGAGCCATTGATGACGAGATCGGTGCATTCGATGGAACAACGGTATACCTCGATGAAAACGGTCTCCTTCAAAATAAATGTGACAACGAGAGTTGTCCGCACTTTATAAACAAACTTAGCAGAAGTAAACTATATGTCCGTGCAATATGGCAAAATTCGATGCCATGTTGGACCTACGATACCAATCTTCCCCATGAAACATATGACATGATGGACGAGGGCGAACTGTACTGCAAAGGCATTGTTTTCAGTCTCACCGACATCAAAAATGTAGACAGGGATCAACGCATCCTTGCAATTGTCAAAAAGTACTCTGACAAACTTGACCTTCCTAACCATGCCGGTGCAGATTATGTGTATCAATCAGACGCACCACAGGAAGCTGCAGTTGAGATGTTTGCTGAGATAGCAGACATTCTCATGATAGTGGAGCTGGAGGCTTAACTCATGCCATTACCAAAAGGATATAGAGGCATCTATACACATCTACCCGACCCTGATGATAATGGGTGTTCTTGGTATGGGATGTATTCGTTGATGAGATGCGATTGGAGGGGGGAGTGATGTGCTGCTGGGAGAGAACCATCTCCGCTTTTTTTGCAGTCTATGGAGAAAACGAAGATGACGAGGAGGGTTCTGAATGAGTCCATCAACTGCCAAGTGTAAGAGCTCCGGATGTAATCACCTGCAAGGAGTGACCATCGATACTGTGAATGGACCACGGGTCAACTGGTATTGTGGTCTTACGAATAGGATTCCTGGTAATATGGGGAAGTGTCCACTGGTGGATGATGCATGACCTACGCTATATACGGTGCATGGTGGAACGGTCAGGCATTTGATACCGTGACGAAATGTGCCAAGACCAAAAAGGAAGCAATTGGACTTGCATCCCTTCTGCTCAGAGAGTGTAATCCAAAACAGATATGGATTGTTGACGAGGACAACAAGGAACCTATCCCTAATGACCTTGCCGGGATTGCATGTAGTTTGAACAAAGTGGACGAAAAGGCAGGTACACAGACAACGTTAGGGGTGGATGCATGAACATCCTCTCTGTTTTTTGGATACATGGATGCAAGTGTGTGAAGATGTTGGAGGTCAAAAATGACTGACCTCCCCACCCTCGAACTCGAAATCATCCGCTACAATGATGCTGTCAAACATGATCCCACCGACACCAAATCGAAAGGCAAGCTCGATTACAGGCTCTCAAAATGGATAGACAAACTCGATATCACTGTATTCGTAGCTCAGAATGAACAACTCCCGTGGTCAGAGAATGAGATAGGATATCCTATGCGACCCATGCCTCCGAAACAGACATGCACTTTCAACCAGGTGGGGGATTATCAGTTCTTCATCGATGGTCATTCAGGACATTTCCAAGACAAGTTTGGTGGATTACTGGTTGAGAGGAAGACATGTCAAGATTTTTATGGGACACTATTTGGCAATAGGGAGAGATTCTATCGTGAGATAGATCGATTCCATGCTGACCCTCGTTTTGATAAGATGATCATTGTGGTTGAGTGTGATACGACTTCATGGCTTCATTATATGCCACCTAACACCCGGGAGAAGACATCCCTGGTACCCCAGAAGATTGCTTCTTTGGCATCGTTGGAAAACAGGGGTGTGTCTGTTGTTTTTGCTGGGGATAGAACATTGGCTACCCGGTTCTACCGGGACTGCATCAGGATGTGGTGTATGAGGAACTATGAGAAGATCATTGGTATAGGTGAACCTGTGGTTGATACAATGGTACAGCCCTGTGTTGTGGAAGAGTTGGGATTCTCATGAACCTGACTAACAGGAAAAACGGAGGTAAACCTTGAGCCATGGTATAGTTGAAGGCGACATCCTCAGCATCAACGATGTGAAACACTGCAAACTCTCCTTCCAGCAAGAAGGCGAAGATATCAGGTACACTATCCACTCACCTATATTTAACCAGAACCGGGACATTATCACAGATACCTTCCCAAATGGCACACTTGACGGTAGGCTTGAGAAGAGAATTAAATCAAATATACTTGATTATCTGAACAGAGACGAGCTTCGGAAAGATGTGGCAGTTGGTCAGTCCCTGTACAACATCTGTGAAGAGACCAGGTCACAAGATTGGTATCTTTCGAATGGTCAACGCGGTGGTAAGTGGTCTGGGTTCCAGGTGCCTGCTGGATACAATATCGAAGACGGGTGTATCCGGCTGGAAAAGAAGTCTGGAGATGAGCCTTATTATGTCACCTTCTGTCGAACCCCCTGCATTCCCATTGCTACTGGTCAGAACATCGATACAGGTGAGTACTGGGTCCAGCTGCAGTTCATGAACATCTACAATCGGTCTCACAGTGAGTGGGTCTCACAGCAGGATGCTTTGAGCCGTAGAGGTATCATGAAATTGGCTGACCGTGGGATCAATCTCATCGAGAAGGACAGTTCCACGATGAATGGGTATCTCAGCACCTGTCTGCAAGTGAACGGTCGGGATATGCCTAGGAGGTTCGTCACTGAGAAGAACGGATGGAAGTGTGATGATACCATCTTTGCTTTTGGGAAGCGTGGTTTTTCAGAAGGTAATGTTCTTGATATCATCCCTTTGAGGAAAGAAGCTCATAATGGTCTGGAAGTGGCCGGGGATATCCAGGAGTGGATAGCAGCTGTTAAACCGATAATCCACTTGCCATTGATTCGATTGAAGATGTATGCAGTTTTCACGGCTCCACTTCTAAGGTTGTTGAACGTTCAATCCTTCCTGGTAGATCACAACGGTGAGTCAAGCACAGGCAAGACCTTCAGCAATGATCTGGCTATGTCGATGATCGGAGATGCAGACACTCTGAGATTCAATGGAGATACCACCAAGACAGCTGCTGAGATCCTTGCGGAGATGTACACCGACTTACCCCTGTATCTGGATGAGACGGGCACACAACAGTCTGAGGAAGTCCTCAAGGCACTCATCTATATGCTTGCCAACGAGCAAGGCAGGATGAGAGGACATAAAGATGGTGGGCTTCGGAGTACGAGTAAATGGAAGACTGTTGCACTGACCACGGGCGAGAAGTCGATAACCTCACATAAGAGCTACTCTGGCCAACAGGTACGTGTGATTGATGTGCGTGGAGGTCTTCCGCAAGGTGTTATCGAAGACGTGAAGAATGCTGCTGATGTTAGAAAGGATAACTATGGTCATTTTGCAGAACCATATTTTTTCAAACTGAATGAGTATCGGCATCGTCTGTCTGATATGTATCAAATGGCTAGACAGCGATACATCACGAAGGATAATGTCAAAACGAACAGGCTGGCAGGGTCATATGCAGCAATCTTCGTTGCGGGTATGCTACTGGAGGACGTGTTCTATGACGTTGGTATCGAGCCAATGGGTCCACATGAAACAATTGATCATTATTTTGTAAAAGGCGTTGGTGAAAACCCGATTGAGAACTATTCTACCCGAGCACTGCAGGACGTAATTGACTGGACGAACAGTAAGAATGTATGCTTCTGTGACTCTACACTGCCCGACACTAATCAACAGCGATACAGCGGTGAGTTCTACGGCTGGATAGACACTGATTACATCGATGTAATTCCTGGGGAACTCAGAAAGATGTTACAGAGAACCGGGTACGACTCGAAGAGAGCGTTGGGGGATTGGAAAGAGAATGGTATAATCAAAACTGCGCCGGGTAGAAACGATTTCAACACCCGGAGAAACAACAAACAGGTTCGAATTGTCAGGTTTTGTAGGGAGGAGGTACATAATGCGTTGTTTAACCAGTCTACCAAATAGTTACCACATTGTTACCAGTAAAATTTACAGTATAATCAATAACAATATACATATAGCTACCATAACTACCAAAGCTACCACTATAAATTATAACATTAGTATTATACGATATACTATACATTGTTTTTTACAACGTGTTAATTCTCATATATACACACAAAAAGTTGGTATCATTGGTATCTTCGGTAGCTTCACGTATCTAGCTAGCGTTTTTAGTTGTTTTTTCTTGGTAGCATGTGCTGGTAGCGTTGCCAAATGGAGGCAAATATGAGCGAATTTCTAGATAACTATCTCGAAAATTTCCCAAACTTGCCAAAACCTGACCTTCATATCCGGACAGATGGAAAAGAAGAGATCTCACTTCGTGGAGAACTTGCTCAACTTGATCAGACCATCATCAACTACGTCACGAGAAGATATCCTTCAATGATCATTCCGGACATGGGCATGTTCATGCTTGAGTTCTGCAACGATTATCCTTACAGGGCTTCTGTTGTGACAAGCCGGGTAGAACAGTTGAGGATGAGGGGGTGGAAGTGAATGGTCAACGTAGTTGGGAAGACATGGACCCTGACATTTGATGAAGATGAACTGAATGGAATCATCAAAGAGTACTTCGACGAACTGAAGAATCCATCAAATACACCTCATCTGTGGGGGTTTGTGAGGACACTAAAAGAGATTGATGAATTGGAGGCTAATCAGGCATGAGGATTGACAGAGAAGCCCCGTGTGTGAAGTTCTCTGGTGCAGTTGCAATCACACCATCGAACCGAATAAAACCCGAATAACGGCGAATCAACATGGCAATAAATAAAATCACAAAGTACGCGCTCGAATCAAGAGCTGTTGAACTCAGAAGTAAAGACAAGTCACATGCTGAGATTGCCCAGACACTGTCATCCGAATCGAAGCAGGATATTGCAACGTCCTCCGTGCAGAGGTTCTTTGCTTCACATGAGAAAGCCAAGGTCCAAGCAGTTGAGAAGAGTGACAAACTCAAGGCCAAGGTAGCAGAGGCAGAAATTAACACCATCGATGAAGCCATGGCATGTATCGATGAGCTCAAGGATATCTGCAAGAAGGCTAAAAAAGAAGGCGATTACCGCACTGCAGTCCAAGCAATCGAGAAAGTCTACACCGGCCTTGACATCATCAACAAAGTCCTCGGTAAATACCAAACCACACCACAAGTCCAATTCAACTTCCAGGAGGTGAACATCGATGCAACGAGAGATAAGGTCGTTAGCCGAATCAATAGCATTGCTGCCAGAATCGGAACGAACGAAGATTCTGAGTGAACTCACCGATGAGGAAATTGTTCAACTGGAATATGACTGGAAGTTCTGGGCCCGTCAGAACCAACTCGAACCGGATGGAAAGTGGCAATACTGGATGTTGCTTGCCGGGAGAGGTTTCGGTAAGACGAGATGTGGAGCTGAATGGATCAGGGACAGGATAGAATCCGGTAAGGCCAAGCGTGTTCATCTGGTTGCTCCCACCGCTGCAGATGCCAGGGACACCATGGTTGAAGGTGACTCTGGATTGTTGGCAGTATGTCCTCCCTGGAACAAGCCAGTGTACGAACCATCAAAGAGAAGGTTGACCTGGCCGAATGGTGCAGTTGCCATGTTGTTCTCAGCCGAGGAACCTAACAGGTTGAGAGGTCCCCAATGTGACACTGCCTGGTGTGATGAAATTGCCGCGTGGAAGTATCCCCAAGAAACATGGGATATGTTGCAGTTTGGCTTAAGATTGGGAGATGATCCTAGGTGTGCTATCACCACCACACCAAGGCCCATTCCCTTGGTTAAGGATATCCTGAAGAATCCTGTAACAGCAGTCACAAAGGGTAGTACATACGACAATGTATCGAACCTCGCTCCTGCATTTGTGGATATCATCATCAGCAAATATGAAGGTACGAGGTTAGGCCGGCAAGAGCTCAATGCTGAGATACTTGACGACAATCCTGATGCACTCTGGCAGAGGAAAGACATTGATGACAATCGAGTATCCAAAATACCTGACCTCATTAGAGTGGTCGTCGGTGTGGATCCCGCAGCTACATCAAAGGACGGTTCAGATGACACAGGTATTGTCGTTGCAGGGATTGACAAGAACAAGCATGGATACATCCTGGGTGACTATACATGCCATGTATCACCGAAGCAGTGGGCACATGAGGCCATCTCAAGCTTCAACAAACACAATGCTGATCGGGTAATTGGAGAGACCAACAACGGTGGTGAGATGGTCGAGCATACCCTGAGAACAGTTGATTCAGGGATCCCATTCAAGGCTGTTCATGCATCGAGAGGTAAACAGACCAGAGCTGAGCCGATATCGTCCTACTACGAACAGGGTAGGATACATCACGTTGGTTCATTCCCTGCACTCGAGGACCAGATGTGTGATTGGATCCCGGGCGAAGGAAAGAGCCCCGATCGAGTGGATGCATTGGTGTGGGCTTTGACTGAGCTGTTGCCTCCGGAGAAACCTAGAGCAAGTGTTCCGAGATTCTCAGCGGGATTTGGTGTTAGTGGTGGGATGAGAATATGATAAAACGTTAATCCACAAAAAAACGACATCGGTGACATTCATTCAAACATTGTTCGTCTAAACCAAAACAGGAATAGATATATATCCATGAAAGTATTCACTTTCCTTATCATCTAAGAAGTGATTTAAAATGGTTAGAGTTACACGAAAAGTTACTTTGAATGGCACATTGCTTGCTAAAAACAACAGAACTGTCCTTATAGAAGGAAAGAACTATTTCCCGCCTGAATCAGTAAATATGGAATATCTCAAAAAAAGTGACACAAAAACAACTGTTCCTGGGATGGGAGAACTCAGTTACTACGACATTGTAATTGATGGTGAAGTCAGCAAGGATGCAGCATGTTATTTTGCCGAGACTAATCCCGAAGCTCTTAAAAAAATCGGAAAGGATTATCAGAATTACATATTATTTGGAAATGATACTAAAGAAGAAGTGAGCATATAAGTTTCTTCTTTACTTTTTTATAGCCACGGTTGATAATTAGCGTTTATGTATTGATTTTAATCTTTTTTTGGTGCCTCAAACTCATCGACGTCTCTCAATCATCAAATATCGATTGTTTTTTAGATTGGTGTTAGTGGTGGGATGATGGCGTGAACATGTGCAAATACATTATCTCAATATGGATCATGTAGTGCCATATAGCGTGGACAGAGCTTGAAGTCTGGAGTCAAGCAGTATTTATGCATGTCATCAGATGAAGGTTTGTAAAGTTCTCCAATCCCACACCAACCCTGGGAGAGATCGTAATGATCACCAATTTTGATTCCGGAGTAGTATATACATTGCATATATTAATTTGTGTTTTTACTCATATTATTTTGTTATGGTCGGCTCTTCAAAAAAAAAGATACATGATTTCGATTAATATAAACACTTGGTAATATATTAATAAAAGATTGGAACAGATATATATTAATATCACGGCGTTAACATATCATATGGGGCATGTGAGTTCTTTTACATGGATGTACCACCACCCATAAAATCCCCAGTTAACATGCCTCTTGCATTTTTCAACTTTCCTTTTTATACTCACTCCACTGAAATCACTGTATGCAACTCTTCTCAACTATCCTCAATCGATTATCATCAACTAAGCCTACAAATACTCAACCAGCTGTGGGCGCATACATGGGCACGGATCCTTATGATTCCTATACCACGACCCTGAAATGGATCACCGAAACCAAGGCCAAACTTCCAGATGGTTCCAGCTTTGAGGTAACATCCTCGATGAGAGATGAAGCATTCAATGTGGATCCTCTTTTGAAAGGTACCATCACTCCATTCCTAAAGAACACCATTCTCGGCAGCTGGCACATTGAAACCACCGATGACAAGAAGTTCTCTCCTGCAATTGAAGAGATCAAACAGTTCATCCAGGACCTTGATCTTGTAGATTGCTTCCGGGAAGACTTCATTGATTACGGTATCAAACATGGGCACTCGTACAGGAGAATCGATTATGAAGGTGATTCCGAAGAGATCGACCAGCTCTCCCCCCTGGACAATTCCACCATCACCACCTATCGTGACCCATGGGACACATCAATCGTGGCATATCACCAGAAGATCTTCATCAACGATGCATGGTCGGATTCCACAACAACCACAGAACACAATTCCTGGTTCATCCCGGGCGGGAAAACATACATTGAAGGTGGCCTACAGGTAGCAGGTGCAAGGGCCATCTGGGAAGAGGTCAAATCAAAGTACAATATCACAGATGTAACTGGCTTGAGAGTAGATTCATCTGACCGTATCATAGCCATGCATAGGGTTGAACCTGGAGAACCTGCACCGATTGATTCTGCTGTTCTTGCCATATGGCTCAAACGTCTACTCCTGACCAACTCTCCCAACATCATATTCCGAGTGCTGTCTCCATTCGTTCATATCAAGAATGGTGTCCTTATCGAGACCACTGTAGATGGAGAGAAGCAGCTCATCACCAGTGTACCCCAGCAACCACCTGAAGATATGGCATCCACTGACCCAGAGCAGTACAGTTATCTGAATTCTGCTTACAATACATGGGTCAAAGGTGTCAAATCAGCTGCAACGAATATCATATCCTGCCTGAAGGACGGTGGTGTGTTCAGTTCAGGACCTGATACTTCCCTGGAAGTGGTCGAATCTGGTCGCACGGTCCCTTCCGACTTCATCAAAACCATGCTAGACATTCTGGATGAGGAGATTGGTCAGGCATTTGGTTTCCCTGTATCCCTGGTCAAAGCGAATGGTTCTGAACTTGCAACCTCAAGGACCATCCTGGAACTCTTCAACACAACATATGCAAGGGTAAGACAGGATTACCAATCTGTTGCAGATGAACTGATACGCAAGCACTTCGAGGGTAAGTCATGGACATTCGAACTTGAGGATGAGTCCGGCGAATTCACCTTTGAGGATATCCAATGTAAGTTCATCCTCGATGTAGCTGATGTGAAGGACCAGTTGAAGATTGCACAGGCAAAACTGCAGGATGCTAAGAGATTGCAAATCATGAAACAGGTGGGTGCATCCCAGAAGGATATCCAAACTGCAGCTGAACAGGCAGGATTTGGTGTCCTGGATCTCGACAACTTTGATAATGTTAACAATACTCCAGCTGTTCCGTTCGGTGGTGGTTCAGCAACCTCCGTTCAAAGTACCATAGAGGATTTAGAACCGAGTGAACAAGATGATGGTGGGCTGGCAAAGACATTGATGAAAGCATATGAAGAAGCTCGTGCAGCTATGAAAGGTCTGATGTAATGCCACCTGAACTCCCTGATCCGGAAACAATTGACAAGCAAGTGGACCAGATAGTCCTCACTATAACTGCCTCACAGTCCGATGCACTTGTGGCTGGTATCACAGCCTATTACAAGGCAGGTTCGGACGATGTCAGGCCATCCACTCGGTTGACCAACGTTCAGAAGAATGCTATCAAGAAACTCTCAGCTGAACATTTTGGATACATCTCAGAGTTCAATCGTAATGTCGGTGAGCAGATCAAGGACAAATCCAGGGATCTACTCAAGCAGGAGAAAGGATACAAGGAGATATCCGAAGAGGTCAAGCAATACGCTGAAGATGTCTTCTCTGGAAACGAGAAAATCACTATCAACAATGTAGGCAAGACCCGTAAAGTCATTGAAGTGGGAAAAGATGGCACTCTCAGAAAGGTTGAGAAGACAATCACACGTCCTTATGTCACTAACACTCAGGCTTATTCTGATATGTTATCCAGAACAGCTACACACACTGCGTGGGAGCAAGGCAGAGCTTCAGAGTATCAGAGAATGGGGTTCAAATTTTGGAGATATGTGTGCGTTTGTGACTCTCGTTCTCGTGCTGACCATTGCGCATTGAGTGGTAGCGTATTTGAATATGGAACACCAGAATCAGATATGGCATTTGAGATGATGCACTCTCCGAATTGCAGGTGTAGACAAGTGATATATTTTTCAGATGACGAACTTGATACACCTCCCTCGGTATTCGAAGAGATGAAGAAAAATGCAGGATTAGAATATGATGAAGAAAAGGGATGGATATTCAAAACCCCTAATCCCGCCTGACATGCATCAGTATTGAGAACATCAGCAGCAGTGTCAAAGCTGAGAAGCCTGGTGTTGAGTTGTTAGCTTCTTCAGTTGGCATATCGATATCACTTGCTTCTTGTTCAGTTATTACACGCAATGAGCCACCATTATCTACTTCATATGGTGCTTCAACATCTTCATGTGGAATTTCCACATACTCAAACACAACGGGTACATTTTCAATACCCACTTTGTTTGCTTCTTGTTCAATTATATTATACAACGCATTTAATGTGTTTTCATCAACATCTGAACCTTTCAAAATTTGAAACTTTATATATCCATTGTAATTATATCCCTGACCGATTACAACGCCATCTAGAGAAGCATATTTCTCAATTATTTCATCTCTTGTATTTTCCCCGATTTGCTGATACCTGTCAAATAAAACTTCCCTCTTTATTTCCGTATCTACAATCAGCATTTTACCCCTTGCTTCTATGATGTTTGGATTATTTTTTACTTCACCCAATTCGTTAACATCTATTCCTGAAGTAAATATGACTTCTTTTTTAGCCTGTTCCCGTGCCTCGTACATTTCCATGAGTTCGTCAAATTTTTGGTCGAATTCCGAACTGTTGTTATCTACCGCAGTAACGATGCCTATACTTGCTAACAAAAAAACAAATAAAACGATTGCTGTATATGGTTTAATGTATCTCACTCCCTTTATTTTGGATCAGCATCTTAACTCATCAAAAGTTAATCAAGTTCCATATTAACTAATTATTTTTTAGTAAATGATAAAGATTGTTATTCATTCATAGACAGCATCCAGTGCCAAAAATTAAGTAAAAACAAGACAGTGCATTAAATGGTTCTACATGAACCTCGGCAGGCGTGACAAAGTCTTCTTACACTAAACCCCATGCCTGTCGACCCCCTTTTGTCAATGATCACATCAACTGCAAAGTTGTTCACTTTGAATGAATCGCCCAAAGTGCACTCAAAACAAGCATTATAATGAAGAAAACAATTCCCAATGTCACATTTTCTGATAAATAGACAATCACACTAGTAAGCACCAATGCCATCGGCACAGTCATGACAGATAAAGCTTTCATAGCAACAGTCACACATTCTTAAGATATAACTATATCGACTTCGAATATTGAGTATGTTGTATATCGTGGTACGCCATTTGCTATAGTATTTGATTTTGTCAGATTCCAATTAATGACGGGTCTTTATAAATTTTTTAACTACTTTTTAAAATCGACAAACTTTAATATGACTGTGCTAATTAAAGCCCAGAGGCATGCAAGCTTTTTTAAGTGTATACACACTACCCCACTCTCCCACAATACATTTCCCAATTCACATGCCTCGTTCCTCTCTTTTCAACTTTCCTTTTTATACTCCAGAGTCTGAAATCAGAGTATGATAATTTCAACTGTTCTATCTGATAAACCAATCATATCCGGGGACACCGTCACCCTCCCCATTGTAAAAGCAGGCACCAAAGCTCGAGGAGCAGATGGCAAGATATACACCATTGTTCAAGATGCTATAAACTCAAGTGCGGAAACTTTCACCGGTGGTACAATTTCGATAAACCACCGAGTCAGAGAAGAGGGAAACATTATCAAATCGTGGCAGGAAGGCGATACGATAATGGCAACGGTAGGTGGCCTCACCCAGAAGTGTGTTGATATCGTCAATTCTCCCGCTTACAATGGTGTGTCCCAGGAATCAATCAATGCCACTATTACCGATGGTGGGGAAGTCGTGAAGCTGCAGGGTTCGGGATTGGCTTTTGTAATCTATCCTGAGACCCCTGGATGCCCCCTTGAAATGGGCTGTGGCATCCCCATTGCTTCTTCTATTGCAGCCGTAAGCGATGACGAAGACCGCCATGACTTCGATGTAGCTGCCAAAAACAACGCAGGCAAGCTTGTCAAAATCCGTGAAATATCTGTCTACGTATGGGGAGATGATTGTACTGACGAGGATATCCTCAAGACCAGAATCATCAACGAAGCCATGTTTATTGGGCCCGGAGAGTTCCTGATATTTGACAGGGACGATAATCTTTCTCTCGGTGATGAGATCCAGAGCGATCTCGAACCCATGCATAATGTTACTATCACAATCTCGATGTTGTCGAGTTTCAACTTTCCTTTATATACTCATAACCGAAAACTTGAATCAAATACTCCTGGAGGAGTGAATATCGCCGACGACGTAACACAAAAACTTGAATCAACCATCTCTGAACAGAAAACAGAGATTGAAAGTCTCAAGTCCACAATTGGAGATCTCCGTCAGGAGCTCAAGGACAAAGAAGGAAAGCTTGAGAGTACCGTACAGGCAGCTGTAAAGGCAGCTATGGAATCACGTGATCAGCAGCTTAAGGAACAGTCCGATATGGATGCTGCTATGACAGAACTCAAGAGCTGCATGGGCGAAGAAACGATGACAGAGTTCCTCAAGGCAGAGCCCAGTGTCGCTGTCATCAAGAGTACCATCTCGGCTATTAAGGCAGAAGCTGGCAAGCAAATCGGTGCATCCGGTGGCCAGCAGCTCAATTCCACAGACGACGGTGGAAGTCTCTCAGGTCTTTACCTTGGAGGTGACTAAACATGGTCGAAACCGGATATAAGATTACAGAAGATCAGATCATAACTCGGGTTGCTGAAGGTGCAATTGCCTTTGCAGATGGTGCTTGGTATGCTCCTGTAATCGAAGGTACTTCCACGGATCAAATCAAGGCAGCCACTGACTCTGCAGCAACAGTTGTTGGATTCGTTAAGAAACCCACTGAGAAAGACTCCATTGAAGACGGTGATGCTTGTAGTGTAGTTCTTGTGGGCCTTATCAAAATTCCCGCAAACGGTGCAGTGACTATCAATGACTTCTTGGAAGTTCATTCTACAGTCACCCAGGTTGCTACGCTCACACCAGATACCACATCTGCAGCAACCTTGCTCGCTGATCTCAAGAAGTGCGTGGCAATTGCCAAGTCAAGTCAGGCCGCAACAGGAAACATCTGGGTACAGATAGGAAGGAGGTAAAAACCATGGCAGTACTTACCCTCGAAGAAAAGAGAAAGATCAGAAAGAACATCATCGGTGTAGCTGAGACAAAGCTCGTTGCAAGGAAGATCCTCTCACCACTCGGTGTTGACAAAGGTGCACAGGAGTTCGGATACGATAAGCTCACCGACATGGCCGATGCTGAGATTATCAGCAAGTTCTCCCCTGGAAGCAAGGACACCCTGAACCTGACTAGGAAAGCAAAGGGCATTCCAATTCTCCACAAAGGATACAGTCTTTCCAGAATTGATATGTTCAGTTCCAAGAGGCTCAAATCCGCATCACAGGACAGAGCAACCAAGAAGGTAGCCCGTCTGGAAGATGACATTATTATCAATGGAGATTCCACCTTTGGAATAGATGGTCTTGCAGACATTTACAACAACGCTGTGACCGCTGGCCAGAACTGGGGGTCCGGAACACTCACCGACGACCAGAATCCATATCAGGACATCGTCAACCTCAAAGCAACCATCGAAACCGATGGATTTGACTGCCAGTTCATAATGCTACACCCTACCAATGCAGCAGAAGCGCGTAAGAAAGTCCCTGGTGCAGCTGGCACATGGATGGAAATGATCAAGGAGGAAGTTCCAAACATTCTTGTCACTCCATCTGTGACTGAAGGAACCATCTATGGTGGAGACATCGGAGCAGACGTAGCAGAGCTTGTCATTGCCGAGGAGTTCAAACTTCTGGATCCAAACAACCCTGACCAGATGGTCTTCGACTTCGATATTGTGGACCGTGTTCTTCCAATGTACTACGAGTACGGAGACACTGCCGGCAAATCAGATGCATTTGGTGCCATTACAGGAGCATGAACATGGCTGCTGCAAAGAAGGTCAAGCTTGAGCTGACCATTGGTACTCAGATGCTTGGCAATGGTGACATCTTTCACAAAGGGGATGTGTTCGAGACCGACAAAGCAACTGCTGAAATACTGATCAACTCAGGACATGCAGTAGAATACACCGAACCCATTGAGGAGAGTCCTGAATCAACGGTGGATGAAGCTGGAACGCCTGAAGAGTGACCAAATGGTCACAGCTTCTTTTTTGAGGTGAACTGATGTCCCTGATCACCAAGCAAGATGTCGAAGATGAACTGCAGCTGTCCCTCCCCACCGGATACACAGATGCAATCATCTCAACGATTGCAGATACTGCAGAAGACTGGCTCAAGATCAAGACCAACAGGACATCGTTCACAGGTTCAGCAGCTACTCTTGCAACGAAGTATGTTCTGTTCAAGAGCATTGACCAGCTGCTGACCACAAATCCGGATCTTGTCAAGACTGACGTTAAGAAGATCTCAGAAAACGATGCCAGCGTGGAATTCTTTGATACTGGCAGGAAGCTCAAAGACTATGCAGCTGAAGCCGAGAATATCCTGAAGCAATTGGTGATAAGACCAACTGGCTCCCGATACAGCTACGCAAATGATTCTACGTTCTACAATTAGGAGGACATTATGATCTCAGATACAAAGACAGCCATCGGTGCAATTGGTGGAATAATAGCCATCACTGCTGTTGCAAGCTATTTTGGTGCAAGTGTGGAAACAACTCTTGTCACCGGCGCTATAACTGCAATAGCAGCCTTGGCAACCCCTGGAGCATCCGGAAACAAATCAGAGGAATGAAAAACATGTCTGTGGGAGAATGCTGCGGAGGATGTGGATTCTATAAACCCATGCTAGTAACCGAGGGATTTTGCAGATATTCGGCACCTGTTGCTGGACATGGTTTCCCCATTGTTCCACATGACAACTGGTGTGGACAGTTTAAGGAGAAAGAGCATGCCAGAACATGACCTCATAATGCAGATCAATAACGACATCAAGGACATCTGCAGGGCAGTCGGAAGAATCGAGCAGAAGGTAGACAATTCAATTCATTCGAGTCAGAAGCACTGCGATGATTTCGAATGTCTCGAAGGCAGGGTCACAACGCTCGAGCGTAAGCAGTGGTATCAGGCCGGGTTCGCTGGTGGGGTTGCACTGATTGCATCATGGATAATGGGAGTGTTCAGATGACCGTCAACTACACAAAAACTACCTGGGCAAATGACAGTGCTCCATATCTCAACGAGACCAATCTCAACAACATAGAGACTGGGATCGAGAACTGTGCTAATGAGATCAATACTCATGAAGCAGACATTGATATTCATTTTTCTGCACTTGAAAGGACAAAACTCTCCGGAATCGAACCTGGTGCCCAGGTCAATCCCACTGCAACTGAACTGCTCGCATCCATCAAAACTGTAGATGGCGCAGCAAGTGGTTTGGATGCTGATACTCTCGATGGCAACCATGCATCTGCATTTGTCCTGGCAAGTGAGATCTCAAACTATCT
Source organism: Methanolobus sp. ZRKC3 (assembly GCF_045291275.1). Taxonomy (GTDB): domain Archaea; phylum Halobacteriota; class Methanosarcinia; order Methanosarcinales; family Methanosarcinaceae; genus Methanolobus. Next base: position 2,694,008 of record NZ_CP146982.1, on the reverse strand, counting down.
GAACAAGGTCACAGACACTCTGGACGATATCCCGGATGGAACGACCTATGTCAAGTCTGAGAACAACTTCACTGATACTCTTCTATCCAAGCTCAATGGTATCGAGAGCAGTGCTACAGCCGACATGACAGGCAGTGAGATAGTCACTGCCATCAATGCATCAGTGGGAATCCTTGACGATGCCAGGATAGCTGCGAGCATTGCCAGGGATATTGATGTCACATCTGCCATCTCTTCACATGCTGCAATCACAACTGCCCATCATAGCAATTCAAATGATCCTACATCAGATGAAAAGGCTGCAATGTCAGGAGCGGCATTACCCAGTGCCACCAATGTCTTTGCCACCATGGATGATATGGCCTCTGCTGGTGTGGGTGACATGCTCAAATCAATCTACGATAGCAACGATGACGGCAAGGTTAATTCTGCAGATTCAGCAGACGCAGTACCCTGGACAGGGATAACAGGCAAACCCACTGAGTTCACGCCTGAAAGTCATACTCAACTGGCAAGCACAATAACTGATTTTGATACAGAGGTTTCCAATAATACCGATGTGGCTGCAAATACGACCCACAGAGCACTCTCTAACAATCCACATTCAGTCACCCTGGAACAACTGCTCTCAGGTGCATCCCATGGAGATGTCATATACTTCAATGGCACCAGCTGGACAAAACTCGCAGCCGGAACAAGTGGTAATTATCTCAAAACTCAGGGTGCAGCAGCCAATCCCCTCTGGGCAGCTGCTCCCAGCACAGAACTATCCGAGGACACGACCCCTGTACTGGGTGGAAATCTGGACTGCAGTAGCAAGAACCTGACGGGTGCAAAAGTTGTCACCACCACTGCAGAACACGACAATGGGAACAGCAGTACTGCCATCACAATTGACCAGAACAACGGGAACTACCAGAAGCTCACCCTCACAGCAGCATGTTCCATAACCCTGACAGGGCTGGACTGTGCCGGACTCTCCCTTAGACTTGTACAGGATGGCACGGGTAGCAGGACAGTTACATGGGTAAGTACTATAAAATGGGCAGGAGGTTCAGCTCCCACTCTGAGCACAGCTGCAGGAGCAGAGGATATTATTACCCTGCAGTACAGGAACGGCGCGTGGTACGGCGGTGCAAGCCTTGGTTTCAGTTGAGGTAATATAATGTATGGCAATGAAATAGTCGCACTACGCGGTCCAAATCACAAGGTATTCGCACATGCCGACGACCCTAGCAAACAGATAATGCAGATCCATGCAAAACCAATTCATTACAAAAACATTGCCTCCGGTATCATGGAAGACATTGATCTATCATTTCAGGACAATGGTAAAGACATGATATCTAGCAAGAACATGGTCAGTGTTGGTTTCCGCAAGGACGGTAATCCTCAAAAATATATGGGAATCCGTGCACACAACGACCACGGGCAACAGTTTGAACTATCTATTTATTCTGCAACAATTAACAGTATAATATTGCCGCTTGCTGGTTTTCGTAAGGTATCACTGGATACAATCGAGCAATGCATTATCAACCACGAATTAAGCGATAATGTGGGATTCCATACTCAAGTGCATGAAGCGTTTGTGCAGACAGCAATAAAAACAGAGTACCCCGTATCTGATTTTAGTATATCGTTCGAGGTTCATCTTACAGGATGGAATTGTATAAACGAGTATGACGATGGTAGCAATTCGTATATAGAAAACGAGTATGGGCGCTTTGTTTTTGTATCATCGGATGGGACGAAGTTGTGGTTTGAACGTCCGAGCATGTGGACAGATAATGAACACATGGCTAGGGGAATCGACCACAGGCTAGAGGTCAGTGGTAAGAAATTCATATACTCCAAAACCGCGAACGATATGGGTAGGAAATGGCTGCAAACTGCCAACGCTCCGTTTTTCATAGACGCGTCTATACATTACGCAGATACCAGAGACGGGATGTCGTATATCGCCAATGCATTGTCGTGGACAACAATACGGGATCAAGCAACACCGAGCGCCGCATTTAATGACATAGTGAACAATGGGAACTCAGCCGAGGCAAAATACGCCGCCCCATTTTATGCGTTGTATCGGAGTTGGTTCTGGTTCGATACGTCGGCAGTAACCGGCACAGTGGATAGCGTATCTCTTTTTTTATACGGGTACGGGCTAGCTGATTCTGACGTATGTGCCATGAAAAGCATACAGGATGACGTGTTGGCTAACTGGACCATGACGGCGTTCACTGGCAGTGAATACGGACATGTTACATGGGCACTGTCACAATACAACGAAATTGTGTTCAACAGCACCGGTATAAGTGATATCAACACCAGTGGCGATACTAAAGTTTGTATACGAGAATACACTCACGATTATCTCAACTCATCACCGACTACCAGATACGCCAACGGATGTTACTATTCCGATAATACAGGAACAGATTATGATCCATATCTAGAAATTGTGATAAGTACAGGTGTGACAGAAGATGCATTATACATGGGTTTTGTAATCGTGTAGTGGTGATACTATGACCTGCACCCTCACCCCGTCCGAATCCAAAACACCTTCAGCGACACTTGTACCTTGTCAAAGCATTCTTTATCCCGATGAAACACAACGTAATTCTCCACTTAAGTCATCATTCAGACTGATCAGACCACAGGAGGCAACATGAGCTTTGATCTCTTTGACTATCCAAGAACCATCACAAAGGTAGATGTCACTGAAGGATACACCAACCAATCTACAGGAGAGTGGGTTCCGGAAAGCACCATTGAAACTTCAATTAGTGCACATATCACCGATATTAGTCTGAAGGAACGTCAATATCTGGATGCAGCTGTCCTTGAGAAAGGTGCCCGGAAACTAAGCTGTGAATCATCTGCAGGTGTAGTCGTTGGTGACAGAATAAAGATCACTGAGGAAGATTCCAGTGAGACTGAGTGGATAGTCAACTCCAAGCTATCTGAATCCAGTTTGATGAAGCAGTATGTGAATGTATCCAGATCCACATTTTTGCTGGTGAGGAAATGACTCAGTTAAAAGAAGTTTACAGATTAGCCTTGCTCTGGTCTTTGTTTTCTAGCTCTTCTGCCTCTTTTTCTTCAATTATTTCTTTTACAATCTTCATGTAATCCTTTTCTTCATCTTCCATAATAAATAACTCTTATTTTTTAGTGCTCAATTAATGCACATGACATATATAGAGTTTTCACTCCTCCATAAGTTTATAGAAGTGAAAAAGGCGCATGCTTAGCATTTCTAAGGCCAAAACTGATATATTGATTAATTGCAAATATTCTTATTATTAGGGGGATCTAAAAACGGACATTCAAAAAACGTTAGATAAATCTGTACCATTTGTAATGCTATTGCTCATTATTTCAGTGATTGCTAAATGGAATTATTTAGGAATCATTAGTATGGGATACCTATACGCATGGGCTATTTTTGAGCTTTTTACAAGTGACCAATAATAATATATTATTGAGTGTCTTATACTGATATTGATAATGTCATTCGTTTGCCGACGAGATAATGAATTAAGAGTGTGCACGTCAGAGTGTGAAAATCGCTCATTATGTGAACAGCAGCGCCTTTCTCTTTTAGTGTACTCCAACAATGTTTCATGCATGTCTCCGCGGCAGACCGAGGATGATATCCCAATAATGATATTCTCCAGTATCGAAAGCCATTCTGACTCCTACATCAACGAGATTGCAAAACATGACCGAGATTGTATCAATAAATTGCCATAATCCAGACTGTGACAACTTTATCCAAATGACACGGACTCAAAAACGTAAGTTCTTCTCAGTTTACTATCTCAAATACGGACAGGTTGTTCTGCCGTATTGTTCCAAAGAATGTCAAAACAAGCATATGGAGGAGTTGCAAGGTGTTAGATGTTGATGTGGATGATACCGGGGTGCTGAAGTCCCTGGACAAACTTGGAAAGGATCTTGACAGGAAGATTCCTACCAAACTTGAAACGGTTGGTGTGTTCCTGGAAGGAAAGATGGTTGAGAAGATTACCTTTGGATTGCAGCCGGTATTGAAGCCAAAAACAATTGCAAGGAAGAAGAGTTCCACACCGCTGATTGATAAAGAAGAGCTTATGGGACAAATTGATCACTTAGTGAATAAGGATTCCGTTGAGGTCGGTGTATTCGGTTCTCGTGCTCCGATTGCTAAACATCATGAGTTTGGAGCTCCGAGGGCGAATATTCCGGAGAGATCGTTTATGAGGTCTGCTTTCAATGAGAATAAGAAGCAGATTAAGAAGATAATGAAAAAATAAGTTTCAACTTTCCTTTATATACCACGCCACCAGAACTCCACTTGCAGAGAACCTGCATTCTAATCGCAAGTGGAGCACCCACCCATGGCAAGAGCAATCAGCAACACTCAAAAGAAGGCTATTTTCACAGAGCTTCCTGCATCCGTTACGTTGGATACAACCACCATCAATGCATCAAAGATCTGGTTCAATCAGGAAGTAACTTCTCATCCTACTATCACGTTCAACATTTCCAATGATGGTCTGGCCTCGGATATCCGGGACGTTTCTGACGGGGTACTCTACTACGAATGCACTCTGACTCTTCATATCCTCACCGAAAACCAGGACGGCTTCAACGGTGCAACCATAGCGGAACAGTTTGCAGCTGATATTTGCGCTGAAATCGAGTCCTGGACAACTCCACTAACCTCAGATGTTCGTATTTTCAATCCTGATTCTGACATCAAGAGCATTGGCAATCTTGGATATGTAGATGAAGAATTCGATTACGTAATCTCAGTTACTTTGTACCACTCATAAGGAGACACATCTATGCCGACGACAATTGAAATACCAGACACACAAGGGGACACTGGACCCACTGAAGTTGAGGTCCTGACATCCCAGCTGCAGATAGCAGAAGCCAAGATCATCGAACTCAAGGCACTCAATAAAGGACTAAGTGCCGAGAATGACGAACTCCGTACACTCATCAATGACAATGCACAGGCACAGCAGATACTTGCAACGGCTGCTGCTGCAATATCAGATGAGATTGACGAGAAACAAACTGCAATTGTGGATATCCCTGAAGGATTGTCCCACAAAGAAGTTGCAGTGCTGAAAGATGCCAGGCAGGCAGAGATTGATGAGCTTGTAACCAAACAAGAAAAACTCAAGGTGTACATCAGAGGTGAGATATAATGGCAGTAATTGATGGCCGAACAGTAAAGTGGGCTGAGTTTGTAGATGAATCCGTCATGGGAACAACTCCCACCAATCCAACTATGAACGCATTCCCTGGGGAATTGATCGATGTTGATATTCAGTCGGGTGCCGAATTTGACAGTTACAAGATTCTGAAAGGTGCAACGGATTCAGATCCACTTAGTTGTGGAAAAACTGTCAAGACCGGGGAAACACACCAGGTCACGATAACCGCAAAGGTATCAGCTTTGACATGGCTTCCTTACGCACTGCTGGCTGCAACCACCTCCACATATGCACCGGGGGTAGTTCCACATTACATCAGTATTGGCATTAAATCAGGAGACGATTACTGTGTGCTGAAAGGAAGCATACTGAAGAGTGCTGTATTCGAGATTCCAGATATGAAGACATCAGGCACACTAACTCTCACTTACATCTGCCAGGATAGATCTGACTGGTCAAGCACTGACTACATTGGCACAGGATCACATGCAACCGCTCCTTCTGCAACCGCATACACCATGAGCGATCTTTCAAGTGTTCTCTATGACGGCTCTGCTCCAAGTGTATCCGATATACTCATAGAATCGGTCAAGTTCTCCATCGAGAACGATATTGAACCTGTTACTGACCTATCGGAAACAGCACCGAGTAAGATCGGTGATTATGCATTCCTCTCGCGAAGTATTCAACTGGACATCAGCATGACCATGATGGCAATGGGAGCACACGATGATCTTCTCAGCTCAAGTGACCATACACTTGCTTTCACACTTGATTCAAAGACACTGACATTCAGTGCGATCAAGTGGGCCAATGCTCCATCTGTAAAGGCTGGACCAGCTGCTAAGGTTGGCATGTCACTGACCTCCGATGGTGAAGCAACCAGACTTGCAATTGCATGAGGTGAGTAGATGGAATACATGGGAATCAAAATATACGCAGAACCTCGCCACGGATCAGTAAAGAGAGTACAGAAACTCAAAAACCAGTGGTATGTAAAGAACCTTCCACTCACACAGCTGGACCAGAGCATGAGCATTGCAGATGCCATCCAGAAGAGTATGAGTGATAATCTGGAGTTGCTCATCGAGTTCCAGGACTTCCTTGAAACTGCAGATGATTATCAGAACATCATGCTGGCAACTACACTCACCTATGATGATATCCTGCAGTTGGAAGATAAGTTCACAACCAAAGAGTTCCAGGAACTTATTGAGGTATGCAAAAAGGCAACCGGTGGTGTTGGTGATTTTTTCGGAGAATCGTCTTCAGATACCAACTCGAAGACACCTGCTCCAGAACAGATGAATCCAGACTGTACGAGCTCACCCGACCAGCATGGTGGTTCCACTCTCGGGTCGATTACGCCTACGATGGAAAACAATGTGAGCTGACCGAACTGAATGATTTCATCCTGTGTGAGAACATGCACCTGTCACAAGAACAACTGGATATGATGGCATATGAGAAGGTCCTGCAGTGGTCAATCTTCATGAGTAGGAGAGGTGGACAGTAATGTATGTTGGAAACATTCACCTACCGGCCATAAAAACGTTCAAACCCGGGGACGTTAAGAGGGCCATAGAAGCCATAGGTGGCCTTGGTCACCGTGGCTATGTACCAGCTGAGTTTGTGGCAGAGCTTCCTATAGTAGAGCTCTCCGGCCATCTCCTGCAGAAGTATGGTGGTTCAAGGACCCTGCAACAGTACAAGGAAGATGTTGAAGCTCTGGCTCAACGGCGAGTGGGATACAATCATGTTCAGAATGTCAAGGGTCGTTCCGGGTGGGTATCTGTAACTGGTGTAGATGTAGATGATGATGTGGGTGAACTCTGGCCAGTATCAGTTGCAGGATTGTGGTTTGATGAAGCACAGTATAAGGTTGAATATAGCTCGAATCCAGTTACCCGTGCAAATGATTGGTCGATTACAGGTATCTATGATCAAGCAACCGTAGAAGCAGCTGATGATGTACAGTGTTTTGATGGTACCATGGGGATATTCTCAACTCATCATGTCTTCAGTGGGAATTGTACTATCAAAAACGGAATGTATCAAGTGATCCTGTCAGAGAATACAATATCCATCTACTATTGGAGTGGTTCAAACTACACAATAATTGATGATTTCTCGGGTGGCACGCACGACAGGATCACTGTGATTGAGATTAATCAAGATGTTGTGAAGTGCAAGACATCTAACGGCACGGAAGTCACTGTTGAACGTGGTCGTGTACCCCACATACTTACAACCACTGATGTGTCCTGCACCTCGCATGTACCCTCTGATCAGAGCGCATCATTGGACAATTATTTAATTTTGGGGGAAGGACTATATGTATGTTCCGATTTGAATTTTTCAATTTCTGATGGAACTATTGATGCTGGGAATTTGTGGATATTCCATGCTGAGAGTGAGGTGGAGAGCGTTGCTCATGGGTGTTTAGTGAAGAGCAATTTGAAAAGGCAGGTGGTGAGTAGGTGACAGGAGAAACAATCGAAAAACTCGTAATCAAAATATCTGCAGATATCGAACAAGCACAGCGAGAACTCAACGAAGCGAAAGCATCTATTAAGAAAATGGGTGCAGAAGCCGAGAGCACTGGCAACAGGATGCAATCATCTGGTCAGAAGATGACAGCTGCGTTGAATGCCGTGAAGATTTATGCAGTTGCGGCTGCTGCTGCCCTTGCTGCAATGGGGTACAAGGCCATAACTGCAGCCGGGGATGCTGAAGAAATCCGCAACAAGTTCGAAGCCGTTTTTAAGGACACTGCAACCGGTGCAGAAGCATGGGCAGAAACATTCTCTAATACAGTGGGGAGATCCACACTGGAAACACTGCAGTACTTGTCCACATTCCAGGACACATTTGTACCATTGGGGTTTGACCGTGATGAAGCATCCGAACTATCTGAACAGCTGGTTCAACTATCGGTGGATCTGGCATCATTCAACAATGAACTTGATACTGATGCCATAGCGTCACTGCAGTCTGCACTTGTGGGAAACCATGAGACCATGAGGAGATATGGTGTCATCATAACCCAAGCCACTCTTGATCAGGAACTTCTAAACATGGGCATTGCTGGAGGTGTGCAGAAGGCCAGTGAGATGGAGAAAGTTCAGGCAAGGCTGAACATCATCATGGGTTCCACCACAGATGCACAGGGAGATGCAGCAAGGACAGCAGACTCATATGCTAATCAGATGCGTGCACTGAAGGGCAACATTGCAGATGTTATGGCAGAAGCTGGAGACGATGCAATGGACGATCTCACCGATACCATCATAGAGTTCAACGAGTGGGGAACATCTGGAGGATATGATAACATAACCATGTTCCTGGGAGATGTAGCATCTCTTGCAGCAGATGCAGCGAAGGGAGTCGCTATACTCACGCAGACATTTACGGATTTATATGGAACATTTGTTGCGGAAGGAACACTGCCTGAGCAGATGGGAACGAGTGGAACGCTCTCAGAAGGTGGCATTCTGGATTTGAGCGGCATGTCAAACGAACAAATGACTGACATATACAAGCAGCTCGGCTTCAACGAAGACCAGATATCGCAGAAGCTAGAACACCGCAATCAACTGATAGAAGCCGGTAAGAAAGGCATTGAAGAGCAAGTTGATGCAGTCAATCAACTAAAAAATGTGTCAAGTTCAATACCAGACTGGGCAGGCAAATCCGATTACGTCCGCTCAAGAATGGAAACAACCGGTACCAAGAACTTGGATGAACTCATGTCAGTTGATATATCTGCTCCCGAAATACCAACCATCCAAAGCGTCACCCAAGCCGCCAAAACACCCACAAAAACAGATACACCCATGGTATCCCTGGTCGACATCAACAGAAACGGCTTCAACTCACTTGCATCTAAAATGGATGGGGTAATCCAAGCGGTTCAGAGTATCCAGATAAGTTCTCCATCTGGAAGTAGTTCTGGTGTTAGTTCAGATGAAGTGACAGCTGTTAGAAAAGCAACTGCAGTGAATGACATAATCAAAGTCACACCGAGGTGGTTGTGATGGGATTCCGGTCATATCAAAAACTATATGCACAAAACATGCCTGACTCCAAATTCACGTGGGGTGGTATAACATATGGTAAGATGTTACATCTGTCTGGGGAAGCTGTGCCGGATAGTGTGAGCGTATCCACATATACACAAATTTATGGAATGGGCAGCTCATCATCTCATGTAGTGTGCATTGATCAAGACTATATTCTACCATATCCATTTGACATAGTTTCTGCACTGGATGGAACCATTTCGGGAACGTTCAAGGTGTCTATTTATGGGTATGGTGATGTCGAGGTGAGTAAAGCAGAACTGTCATCCATAGACATACAGATGTTCGCAATAGATTCCGATGGCAATTCAAGGGAGCTATGTGATCAGCAGACTGTATGGTCTGGGGACGAAACGGCAAACGGTGGGGAAACAATCACAATTGCTGCAATGTATTGGTTCTCAATACAGGAAGAACTCTACACCGGGGAACGCTTGATGTTCAATATTCAGCTCACCGGATATTCAGGCGGGTACACTGGTAACATACTTGCATGGATGCGGTTGTATCATTCAAAAAATACTGATGAACTTTCTGTTACTCTTCCGCTGGTGGTGTGAACATGGCAACAATCTATCCTAATATCATCTATCACGCAGATACCGAGACTGAAATATTCATCGATACTCTACAAAGTATCGGGAACCCACGCAATGCAGATGTGGTCGAATACACAAGTGCGGTCGATGGTAAACCAAAATCTTTCACGCGGTCCCCTGGACAAAGAGCATTGATGTTGAATGGCAAGATATCCACCGAAAATGAAAACACTCTCCGGAGACAATTGGATTATCTCATTGGTGAACAAGTCTACATCATGCTCGGTGCTGAGAACCTCGCCACCCTGGCAAAGATAAGATCATATAATTTCAGTAAGGCAGTCGGGACCTATACACCACTAACACTGGATGTAGTGTGTGATGGTTCGTCCGAGGGAACACACTGGAAGGGTACAGACTATTATAGTGCATCAAGTTCCACCCCAATTGACGATGCAGATGCAACTGGTGGACGGTGTATGAGACTGTACAACACAGGTAGCTCCGTCAAGCAGAGAATTGCACATAGTGCATGGCAATTACCAGAGGGGAACTACACATTGTATGCCAGGGTAAAAGACCAGTTTCAGGTTACAGATGATATCAAACTGCTTGTCCGGAACTATACAGATGGGGCCGACATTGCAAGTGCAACATTCACGGCTGAAGCAGATGATTACTTCAACCCCATATACAAAATAGTCGTTCTTGATTTCACAATAGACGGCAGTGATGTGGGTGATAGGATGGATATCTCAGTCATCAAGAACACAAGTAATTCAAATGATGTGTATCTCGATTATATGGGATTTGTGAGGAGAGACTGATGATTCAGGAACTGCTCAAGCATCTCCTGCCAGTACCCAAGCAGAGATCAACTGCCAGAATCTATAAGACTGACATCAACAAACTGCTCAAGGGTATTCCTGAAACAAAGATATCTGACTCCAATTACAAACTGGTTGATGTTAAGCAGCTCAGGAAGTTCCTCCGGAGGAATCTCTCAAGTGCCAGAGTATACAGAAAAACAGTCCACGATTGTGATGATTTTTCATTCATCCTCATGGGAGATGTCACCAGGTGGGATTCAGACCTTGCATTTGGGATAGTGTGGGCTTACAAACCAGATGGCGAGTATCATGCTTTGAATGTTGCAATCGGTACTGATCGTAGGGTGTGCTTGATTGAGCCTCAGAATGATAAGGTCATTCGGGATGTCGGGGGATGGGATTTGCGGTTTGTGATGATGTAGATGAGCAAGGATATAGCCAAAAAAAAGAAAAATGTTCGTTTTTAATTCTTTTAATTCTTCCTTATTGCAATTATTCCTAATATTCCTAGCAGACAAGAAAGTATTACAATTCCAAATGGTGTAAGCGTTGGGACAGGAGTTTCTATTTGTGATTCGGACATCACAAATCGAATTGGGCGGTCTTCTGACCCTATATCGAGAGTACCATCACCATCGAAATCATCGACAATCTCACGAACCGTCTCAAGGCCAGCAGTATCATTACTCTGAACTCTATCATGTAGGTAGCCTACCCAGTTTTTGCCGCCAATTGTTCCGCATTCGAAGACGCGAACAGCGTGACCACCATCGTCTCCCCATTGCCATACTAATTCGATATCTTCTCCTGTCTTAATCTGGTCGCAGATAAACTCGAAGGTCACCTTATCTCCTTCATCCTTTGAGATAATTCCACTGCTTTCAAAATCACCATCCGGTAGTGCTTGATTGGGTGGAGTACCCCAGCCCCGTCCCTGATGTTTATGAACGAGATCGTCTTCCAGACCATTCTTGGCCAAGTATGCAAACTTACCTTCAAGCATTGGTGTGAACCACACACCTCCACCGTTATTACGGGCCGGAGCGAAGCGATCTACTTCCGTATCTAATTGTCCGACTAATGTGTTGTCCCCTTTCAAACCCAATTGATGATCATTTGGAATGTTAATTTCAAACCGGTTTTCAAGATACTGTAAACTATTAGCGACTGCCATTGGGAAGCACTGGTTTATGGCTGCTTCGACATTAACAGCATTTGGCTGCGTATGCCATGTATTCGGATTGTTGCCTAATACCAGATTGCCCCCCGGAGCAGATGGCATGTCCGGTGATGCTGAGGTGATTTGCGGCGCCTCTATTGAACCAATACCTGCGGCGTTCCATAGGGCAGTCCCTACTGGAAAAACGCCCCGTTCACCGTCGCCGAAAGTGATCTGTGGATCTGGTGTGAATTCGATGTGGGCACTAAGTAGATTCACATCTGTTGGTACTTCCAGGCCAAGGCTGAAGTACGATACGACTGGACTAGTTTCATCATCCACGTTTATAGGTAGATTCTGTACAACCCATCCCGCGTCGGAAAAGATGTTCAAATAGCCACTGGTTATGCCGGTTGCTTCGGCTAGAATTTCAGGGTCTATGCTAACCCTCCCCCAATCTGAATTTTCAACAGGTGGAGCGGGTGGCAAGAAATCCACTTGCTCGAATTCGATACCTTGCTCTGGCTGTATTGTCATTACATCTGCAGATGCAGGTAGTATACTAACTATGAAGAAAAGTCCAACTGCCATAATCACGATTGTTGTAGCAAGAACTTGTGCTGCAGTTCTTTGCATAGTTTTATTTCTTTTCATTCAATTTCCCTCCTTTTCACATTATGTAAGAAAACAATTACAATGTAACATGTATTTTTTGAAACCATGTTTCTAAACTGTGTTTCTAATAATCATTACATCTTATGAAAGTGAAAAATACATAATGTGGCAATGGCTACAAAAAATCGTTTAATCGTTACTACCATAGAGGATTTCTACAGAGCCCCATATTTCACTTCCTTTATTATGGGTTCTTGGAAACATAACATTTTTACAATCAAAGCAGTTCCCCAAACTTCTCCAGACACTTCGTGGGAAAATTAAAGGTTGTGATGATATAATCATCTAATACTGCAAGTCCAGCAACTAAAACAATGCCTAACATCATTAGAAGACAGAGAACAAAAAACAGCTTAGAAAAGAGACATCTTTACTACCACCCTTTATAGATGCCTCCTCTCCTAAATTTGATATCTTTTCGGATATCTGATCTGATGAGCCACTCCCCGACCCGCAATAATCAGTATGTTAGTTTCGTATTTAAAATTATTTTTTTTATATTAATATATATAATACAGTCAAAATTAACATAATTCAATTTCAGATTACAGAATACAAAAAAGAAAGTTGTAATAGGCATGCGAGTTGGGGAGTGGGGTTAGTGTGGGAGTGGGGTTAGCGTATATACGCTTACAAAAAAGCTCACATGCCTCTGGCACTACATATTCACATTATACTATTAATAGTTTCGCGCTGTTAACAATCAAAAATCAGCTGTATCCCATATACAGAATTGATGAAACTACCACATGTGAACTGGATAAAGCCCCGATTCCGGTTCATATGTGGTAGTTCCCTTAGCGATGCATTATGCTGAAAAGTCCCTAGCATAATGCGGTAACCCACTCCTTCGCTTTCATGACACTTGTTAGCACGTGTCAGACATACTACAATATACTTATATTTAAATTTGATGACTATTTTTAGTTACTTGTCAAAGTAATTCACCAAACTTCTCCGGATGCTTCTTAATATAATCCTTCAAAATACCCATCACATGTTGTTCATCATCCTCAACCTCATGAGCTGCTTCTGTAGTCAATGCCATTCTACAGGAAGAACAGTACTTTGAAGTTGGTCCATTCATCGTCTTGCATCTTGGACACTTGATTGGAGTTAGTGCAGGTTCTGTATCTTCTTCCTTGGTAAGACCATACATTTTTAGCAGTGCATTGTCCACCTGCTTTCCAGACATGTGGATATAGACCGATGGCATGTTGGATCCATGTACCCATCCCAGGTGTTCTTCCATCTGTGCCTGGGTGAGATGCTGTGCCAGTTCCGTGCTTCTAGAGTGCCTGAATAAGTGATTGTGTACTCGCTTCTGGATGCCTGCCTTCTTTGCCAACTTCACAATAGTGTATCTAAATGCATGATATTGGAGCTGGTTTCCGGCATTGTTGCTGCTGTTACCAACCCAGAGGTGCATGTCCGGATTGTCACGATGTGGGTGGATATCCAGCCAGGATGAGAGATAAGGCACACTTGCAATCAACCTCACTCTACGCATACCTGTTTTCCCGTTTACTGTGATTACAGCACCGTACTGATCTGGTACAATATGTTTAATTTTTATGTTTCCCATCTCGGATATCCTACACCCCGAATCATACAGGACAGCAACTATTGCTCTGTCCCTGGGGGTGATAGCTGCCTCGATCATCCGAGTGATCTCCCCCTCTGTCAACAACTCTTCAGGTATCTTTGTCTGGCTCTTCTTCACTTTGATTGATATCCAGCTGACGAGCTCAGGCTTCCCAAGCCACGTGTATAGCCTCCGGACTATACTTTTGTAATCGGTCTTTGTCCATATGCTACGATCAGAGCGTTCGATTTGCGATATCACTCTTTTGATATCTGCCTCAGTGGCAGTTGGTATATCAGTATCCAACCACGTTGCAAACATATGACAGTGGCTCAGGTACTTGATGATACGTGGTTTTGAAAGGCCATCTAAAAATAATTGGCTTTCGTACTCGAAAATTGTATCTTTACTGCTTTGACCATATCCAGCTTCTCGAATTCTGGTTTCTGCCTTTTCCAGATATCTATCGTAGTCATATATCCCCATTGACAACACCTATGTTTATTTTATATTCCACAGTTTGCCAAGCGCCCTGAAAGTAATAATAAGCATGTAAGCGAGTCTCGCAGTCCTGCCATAGGCATATACATTATTCTGATAACGATTATCCTCATACGTTTTTCAGGCACCATTGAGTACGGAGGCGATAAGCCCCAGTTGATGTATGATGTGGGGCAAATGCTTCCATTATCAGTCATCATGTTCACCATATCGACCGTTGCATCAAGGATAATGTTCCGGGGGCTGATATGATTTTACCAGTCCATTGTTCCGCAAGATTCAATATGCAGTAACGTTTTGTAAAGAAATGAGAGTGAATTTCATGAAGAAGTCCATAGGCGCAAAACCACTTGCATTCCCGACCCCCGCATGGGTCATTGGTACTTATGATATGTTCGGCAATCCAAATGCAGCTACCGTGGCATGGGGCGGAATTTCCTGCTCAGACCCGCCATGTGTCAGCATATCACTCAGAAAAGCCACTTACAGTTACACCAATATCATGGAAAAAGAGGCATTCACAGTAAACATCCCTTCGGAAGAACACGTTAAGGAAACAGACTATTTTGGAATGGTTAGTGGCGAAAATGTGGACAAGTTCGAGAAGACAGGACTTACACCTGTCAAAAGCGAACTCGTTTACGCCCCTTATATCGAGGAATTCCCACTGGTGCTTGAATGTAAAGTCGTGCACAGTTTCGAGATCGGATTACACACACAATTCATTGGAGAGATAATCGATATCAAAGCCAGTGAATCGGTGCTCAACGAAAAGGATGTACCGGACATAGAGAAGGTTAAGCCAGTACTGTTCGCACCTGAGAACAGGAATTACCACGGGATTGGTAAGTTGCTGGGAAAGGCATTTTCCATTGGCAAGATGGATGACTGATCAGGTCATCCCTATTCCATATAAACAAGTGCCTTATTGGGACAGATCTTGACACATTCCATACACCGATTACACATGCTATAATCTACCTTTGTAAAGCCATCTAACTTGTAGAGAGCTTTCTGAGGACAGACATAATCACAGCGACCGCATTTCTTGCAAGCAATGACAACTATGTAGCCTTCTTCATCTTCCATTGGACAGGATATTGGAAGAATGCTACATTAAACTGTTGAACTTCAAGGCTATGGCTTAAGTAGCCTTATATATGAATAAGAGCTTGGATGCCCTGATGAGTAAACTAACTCAAGGAGAAGAAGGCTCTTTTTATACTTTTTTGTCCGATGGCTGTAAACTCTGCCAGCAGGGTGCAAAGATGGTGCTTTTCATAACCGGCTTGTGCCCCAAGGATTGTTTTTACTGCCCAGTCTCAGAGGAGAGACGAGAGGACGTAACTTATGCGAATGAAAGAGTTGTAAATTCCGATGATGAGGTACTGGAAGAAGTCCGGCAGATGAATGCGCTTGGCACGGGGATCACCGGAGGAGAGCCACTTTTGAGGCTTGATAAGGTGCTTCATTACATCAGGTTGCTTAAGTCTGAATTCGGAGCAAAACACCACATACATCTTTATACATCCATGGCAGCAGACGCGGAAACCATTGCCAGTCTTGCATCTGCCGGACTGGATGAGATACGATTCCACCCACCTGCCAATAACTGGGATGAACTGGAAAAAAGCGGATATGTCGCTGCAATAAAGGCAGCACAAGCAACCAATATGCTAACTGGCATAGAGATCCCTTCTGTTGAAGGTGCCGAGAAGGTTGCTGATTTTGCAAGGAAGATGGACTGCTTCATCAACTTGAATGAACTGGAATTCTCAGATTCTAATGCGGAAAGGATGAAAGAACTTGGCTTCAGGCTCGAGACCGAGATATCAAATGCTGTTGAAGGATCTGCAGATATTATCAGGAAAATTGATGGAGCAAATACCAGAGTGCATTTCTGTTCATCCACCTACAAGGATGCAGTACAACTTAGAGAACGCCTGATACGTATTGCAGAAAATACCGCAAGAGAATTTGACGAGATAACAGATGAAGGTACCATTGTCTACGCCCAGATACTCTGCGAAGATACACAGGCTGTGAAGGACATAGCTAATTATATCATGGAACACGAGATCGGAGAGGAAATGATAGAAGTAAGCGGGATTTCACTGGAAACTGCCTGGTGGGTACTGGAAGAAATGGCAGATGTGATCCGAGATTACGCAAAAGAGATGTTCATTCTGGAAAGATATCCCTTTGAAGACGGACTGATAGTTGAAAAGATACCTGCTTAAAAGCCAAATTATATATGTTAGCATGCTATAAGTAGAACGATTCTCTTAGCGGTCGCAGGTTTTGTAACTTAACAACTACAATATAACTATAATATTTTAATAAGAGAATGAACATATTAGAAAAAGAGGTGTTTGTACTGGAAACGATTGAAGAGCGAGTAAGAGAGAGACTCATTAAATATCTCAGTCGCGATGATACAGGTATACGTAAAGTAGTGTTAAGATTATTCTTGAATGGTGAAAAGTTCACTACAGGTGACGTGTACGAACATCTTCACAAAACTGATTTTGATGTAAGCTACAGAGGAGTTTCTGCCATGGTTGGTCTTATGAACACAAGGCTTGGAATCCTTAGCATTGACGTTACAGGAGATCACAATATTTACCTGCTGAAGGAAGATTACAGGGATATTGTAGGAACTGTCCTGGATAATTACTAAACATATATTACAGATATATCCTACTGCGGCAAAATGTTTGCCTCCGAGAGGAGCGGATGCATTTGCCCATTTCTACCTTAATTTCAAAGACTGAGTGGTGTTTTACATTCTAAAGCATATACCACCAATAATATACAGAGGATATGAGCGTCTGCTGACACAGGAGGTTAAAAGCTCCCGGATCCCCAGGCATATTGCTATAATCATGGATGGTAACCGCAGGTACGCCCGACGATTTGGCCAGATGAGTTCCTTCGGACATAAGATAGGAGCGAACATCACCGAGAAGGTCATGGAATGGGCATGCGAGCTTGGAATTGAGCACCTGACCATCTACGCCTTTTCTACAGAGAACTTCAACCGCAGCGATGACGAGAAGGACAAACTCTTTGATCTGATACGTGTGAAGTTCGATGAGATCGTGGAAGATGAAAGGACCCATGAAAGAAAGATGCGAGTCCATGCCATCGGTGATATTGACAAGCTCCCCGAACAATTACAGGAATCCGTCAGGAACGTAGAATTCGCCACCTCAAGATATGATAAGTTCAATCTCAACGTTGCCATAGCCTACGGAGGCAGGCAGGAGATTGTACAGGCGGTCCAGGAGATTGCCACAAAGGTGAAGAGCGGAGATATGGATATCGAAGACATAAGCGAGAATACCATATCAGACCACCTTTACCCCACAGGCAAGAACGCAATCCCCGACGTAGACCTCATCATACGCACAGGAGGAGACGAACGAGTCTCAAATTTCCTACCCTGGCAGGCAAACGGCAACGAATGTGCATCCTATTTCTGCGCCCCCTTCTGGCCAGAGTTCCGCAAGATAGACCTCCTGCGCTCCATACGCACATACCAGACCCGCACAGAAGAAAAGCAACAGCATGCCACACTCCGTGCCGCACACTTCCTGAAGGTGCTTGGAAAGGCAGAGATTGAGGAAGCAAGGCATCATTCTAAAGCTTGAGGCAAGCCCCATATCATTTATCCTACTTCCGACCATACAGAGTAACAGGAAGAAAATAGTCTTCACTTTTGCAAGAATTCGCTAAAAACGAGATCGATTACAAGTGAGGATGAGTTTTTTGGACTCTGTGGAAAAACCCTCATTTTAATTAATCACAGATACCTGACTTTTTCCTGCCACACTGCCAAAAAGAGTTATTAGTGTCACTCAACTTATTATTAGTTTTTATAGTACGCATTACAGAAAACCGTTTGATACTAAAGATAGGTGATGGGTTTGGAAATTATAAAGGAACCAGAGATAACAGAACTGGAAGAAAGGAACGTAGCATATGTTTCATTTGTCGGCAACTATATGGGAAATGTCAAGGTCTTTGAAAACTTATTCGGCAAACTTTTTAGCTGGGCAGGTCCAAAACAATTGATAGGACCAAATACTCTTTTGATGT
Source organism: Methanolobus sp. ZRKC3 (assembly GCF_045291275.1). Lineage (GTDB taxonomy): Archaea > Halobacteriota > Methanosarcinia > Methanosarcinales > Methanosarcinaceae > Methanolobus. The sequence goes on along the minus strand of NZ_CP146982.1, from coordinate 2,675,320 downwards.
CTGCCTACTATGATGATCCGGAAGTTACTCCCACGGAAGAACTCAAGCTGGATGTGTGCATGACCATTGAAGATGACGTTGAAATTGAAGGAGATGTCAAAAAGAAAAAACTTCCAGGAGGAAAGTACGTAGTAATGCGTGCAGAACTCACAGGAGCGGAAGAGGCCCCAGCATGGGAAAAAGTCGTTGAGTGGCTGATTCAGAGTAAACTTGAAATTGATATGTCCCGGGCAAGTTATGAGATATATCTGAACTCACCCGAAGAACACACGGAAAAGCATCATATTCTTGATATATGCATGCCAGTCATGTGATAAGGTCCATGAGTATTTCTGAAGTATGAATGCTGCTCTTCACAATAGTAGCAGAGAAAATTGAAAAATAGTATTTGGTGCGGGAGGTGAGATTCGAACTCACGAACTCCTACGAGACTAGGCCCTCAACCTAGCGCCTTTGGCCTGGCTGGGCAACCCCCGCACATGATTTGCGAATAAGGTAGCTGAAGGTAAACTGAAATTGATTCAAATTAGTTTTTAAGAAGTATTTGGTGCGGGAGGTGTGATTCGAACACACGAACTCCTACGAGACTAGGCCCTCAACCTAGCGCCTTTGGCCTGGCTGGGCAACCCCCGCACATGATTTGCGAATAAGGTAGCTGAAGGTAAACTGAAATTGATTCAAATTAGTTTTTAAGAAGTATTTGGTGCGGGAGGTGTGATTCGAACACACGAACTCCTACGAGACTAGGCCCTCAACCTAGCGCCTTTGGCCTGGCTGGGCAACCCCCGCACGGGATATGCAAATAAATAATCAGGAGATTAAAAATCTCCTTTTCCGAATCAGAGGGAATCCAGGATTTCCACCATTCGGACAGCTTTGTCTTTAATATTCTTCCCTGCATTTATAATTAACTCTTCAACAGTGTATGAACCATCGGACTCCATGGTGAAAATGAATGAATTCTCATTTTCGGAGACCTTGATAGCATCAATTTCACATGCTGCCACACAGAGTTTACAGAGAATACACTTTAAGATATCGTCACCTGTAATTTCTGCGCCCTGTGGTCCGATTTTAATTATATTCTGCGGGCATTCAGATACACATTTGGCACATTCATCACAGTCGTTGAATGCAACCATTGGCATATTCTTGTAGCCACAGGCAACGCCTGCCTGCCATCTTGCATGATCATGGCCGTAGCCCATATGAGCGATGGCTTCGAGCACAACCTTCTGACCTTCCTTAAGATCAATGATAGGAATATTCTTATCAGCAGGTTGAATCTTTTCATCGGACGATACGAAATCGCCCGAGTAGACCATCTTTGGACCCTCAGCACTCAATGTGAGGGCAACCATACACGCAGGGCATCCTGCGCCATCACAGCTACATTCATCTACAGGTACGAACTCTTCAATGTCTGTTGTTAAAGGTATGAGAGAAAGTCTCAATCCAAGCTGTTCATCAAAGAGAACAGATGTGTTGTTGTAAAGATTTACATATTCGATTGCAAGAGTAGGTACGTCGGAGAGCGCTGCCCTCCTAATACCGTTTGCAAAAGCTGCACTTGTGTTCGACAACACGAACTTTGCAGATCTCTCTGATAGCTCCAGTATGTCTACTTCCATTGTCATGAGTTCATATCCATTAATAGATTATACCCTTCTTCCGCCTTTTGGACGAGTTCCATCGTGAGGAACAGGTGTAACATCCTGTATTCTTCCAATCCTGATACCTGCTCTGGCAAATGACCTGATAGCTGCCTGTGCTCCAGGACCTGGGCTTCTCTGCTTGTTTCCACCAGGTGCACGCACCTTGATGTGGACGCCTTCGATTCCCTTGTCTTTGAGTATATCTGCAAGCTGGCTTGCCATCTGCATAGCAGTATATGGTGAGCTTTCATCACGTGCGGCCTTTACGACCATTCCACCAGAGGACTTTGCAATTGTCTCTGCTCCGGTGATATCAGTTATTGTGATAATAGTGTTATTGAATGAGCACTTGATGTGCGCTACGCCCCAAATTCCACTTGTTGCCATATCTTATTCCTCCTTTATTCCTCTGCAACAACAGCTGCTGCCACCTGTGCTGGCCTTTCCGGATGGGACTCAGTTGTAAGTGGTGATTGGCCATAGTATTCAATAAGCATTTCTTCCTTCTTGGAGATCAGCATACTTGGTACAGTTGCCTTCTTGCCGTTGATTGCAATGTGGCCGTGTGTAATGAACTGCCTTGCCTGCTTAGGAGTGCGTGCCAGGCCAAGTCTGTGGACCTGTGTCTGCAACCTGCGCTCCAGAATTGCATCGGTCTGCAGTCCGAGAACATCATCAATGTTTGCGTCAGAGCCAAGAAGTGAATAGCGAATAAGTCTTGCAAGGATCTGGTCGGTTTCGGTCTTAAGGTGGCCGGTAGGTTCGGACTCTGCAGATTCTGCCAGAAGTCTGCGTGCATCTGACCTGTATCTTCTCAGAATGCTGTGTGCCTTCCAGAGTTCCTTCTTGTTACGAAGACCATACTTTTTAACGAGTTCAAGTTCACTTGCCATCCTGGCAGCCTGCCAAGGATGTTTAGGAGTGTCATAACTCTTTCTTTTTTTGCCTGGATATCCCATAATGTCACCTCAATTACTTTTTCTTGCTCACACCAATGGTGGAACCACGCCTTCCGGTGGATTTGGTTCTCTGACCTCTGCACTTAAGGCCTCTCTCATGCCTGAGACCACGGTAAGCCCTTACCTTCTTAAGGTTGTTAATATCCTCTCTGAAGGTCATGATGATATCCTGGCCAAGCAAATGCTTGTCATCTCCAGTGATGGGATCCATCTGTCTGTTAAGCATCCATGTAGGTACGTTTGTTTCAAATTCAGTAATAGCTGTATCGAGTTTTGAAACATCTTCATCTGGAAGATAACCAATAACTGCTTTTGGATCGATCCCAGTGTTGTCTATGATAATTCTTGCAGTCCTTAATCCTACACCACGAATACCTGTCAGCGCATACATAACTGGCTGACTACCCTGCAGGTCAGTATTCATGATACGGACGAGGTGTCTTATTTCTTCATCTGCCATTTAATTTCCTCCTTAAGAATGCTTTTAGCATCCTGGTAGCCTCGAATATATCAGACTTCGAAGCCCCCCCGGTTTCGGGGTGTGAATTCTAAAAATATAGAACACAACTCGCGTGTATATACTATTTTTCGTATTTAACGTTATTCATCAAAATAGCACAAACATAGAGAGCCAAAACTAGCAGTTAATTGCTTAAAGCTCTTTTCCTGATTTTCGGAAATATCTGAAAAATGCATGGAAAGAATGGGTTGCAGTCCAGGATGGTTAGAAGGGCGTAAAAGGTATCCTGAACTGCACTATGTGGTTTTCATATGGAAGGAATCATTTGGTAAACCACGTTCGCCAGGTTGGTTTGTATTTAGGCAAAAAATAAACTGACTCTATTGTATATATGTGTAACGCTGTTAACTGTGCGAAAATTATACTGGAAAAACTTGTAAATAATAAAGAAGCTGCAGAACAATGAAATTCATAAATTACTGCAAATTTACAGCACATCAATTAAACATTTGCAACAAAACGATCCATCATTCTGAAAATAGCAGCCCCTAATACCATACATATTATTGCGAAGAACATGGTTTCCCGAAACCCATATGAATGGAGTAAAAACCCACCCATGCCAGCACCTAGGATACTTCCGGCAGATATGGTCGAATTAAGTATGCCAGTGGCAGTTGCCTTCTCCAAATTACGCTCTATCAAAAGGCGAGTAGCGCCCACAAAGAGGAAGGACCACCCAAGGGCCACAAGGACCATACCCGGAATGATGAAAACAAAACTGGGAGCCAGATAATAACTTGTAAAAGCCAAGGCAGACATGATAAAGCCCCATCTTACAAGCCACTCGTTTTTGAAGTCATCGAGCCTTTGCATTATGATGAATTGTACGAAAGGATTTATAGCGTATATCACACCAATCCAGAAACTGGATGCACCCAGGCGGACAAGATACAGCGGTAGTATGGTCCAGACTGCCACTGCACCAGTATGCCTGACAAAAATGGACATATAGGTTGCAAAGTTCTTCCGTAACGTATCAAGTGAAAAGTAACTGACCTTAACAGATGGTTTCTCAATATCCTTAAGTCCGAAAGCTGCAAAGAATGCTATGCAAAAAAATAACGAAGAAAGCATGAACAGATATTTGATATCACCGATAACTCCCGCTAGCAGAAATCCCAACATCCACCCAAGCGAACCAAATGAAATGAATTTGCCGACACTCCTTCCCTGATAATGAACATAAATAGTAAGTGCAGCAGGATAAATACCCACGCTAAAGCCTGCTAACCCTCGCAACAGAGCAAGTGAAAGTGCATCGTATGCAAACGTCTGCAGGTAAAATACCAGTGCTGCAAACAACATACCCACTAGAACAATTGGGCGCAAACGATGAATATCTGCCACCTTTCCGAATATGAAGGAAGATAACAAAGAGGCAGCACCATAACATGCAACTATAAATCCGACTTCCAGATATGAAGCACCCAATGATTCCGCAAAAATAGGAATAAAGACATAGGAAAGCATAAAAGAAGAACTTATCAGGAATTGGATACTGTTTAATCTCATTTTCTTAGAAGTCAGAAACCTACGCGACTACTTTAATGTATTGAAAATTGTGCATGATTGCAGGAAACCATGATATGAGAAATAACTCGTTTAAAAATAGTAAGGCAATTAGTTAATAACAATAATAAAAAGAATGGCGCCGAAGGGGGGATTCGAACTCCCGAGGGGCGGATGCCCCACAAGCTTTCCAGGCTTGCGCCCTACCGCTAGACTACCTCGGCACGCGGAATTATGCTGACTTACTATGCCAGCATTTCGGATAAGTACCACTATCCATTATTACTCTTTCGGTCACAGCTGCAATTCCATGCTCAGAATTAAGCATTTCTTCCGAATCCATCATGGATTTGCACATGGCAACAGCCTCCCCTTTTAAAGTAAACAGGCAAATGGTGTCATCCTTTTTGATATTTTTATCAAGACTGAGTATTCCCGGCACAGCAAATGCCGCACCATTACATACCGCATCTACGGCACTATCGCGAACAATGATCTTAGGCAGATGGCTCAGACCTTCCTCCATTGGCCTTATGCACTTTCGAAGGTATGATTCATCCCCGTCCTCTTTCCAGAAAACATAGGCATCCTTCAATTCGTGTAAGGTCACGAGAGAATCCTCCCTGAAAGGACCAGTCTTGGTCCTGCGAAGCTGCTGCATATTGGCGCCGCAGCCCAATACCAGCCCAATATCATGACATAACTTGCGAATATACGTACCGGCCTCACAGCCAACCTTCATGAGTACGAACTTATCCTTTACGTCGAGAACTTCCAGGTAGTATATAGTCCTCACACGCAAAGCACGCTTAACCGCAGAGATTATCGGTGGTATCTGGAAGATCGGACCTGTGAAATCCTTGCAGACACGCCTGACCTTTTTCTCAGGAATGGATTCATGGATGCGCATCATGCAGATGTATTCCTTACCAGACAAACGCAGGGCTGAAACTACCTTGGTCGCCCTGCCTAACATAATCGGAAGCACGCCAGTCACTATAGGATCGAGGGAACCAGAATGACCAGCCCTGTTCAGCTCAAGGATATCCTTGACCCAGGCTGTGACCTCATGGCTTGTGGGACCCACGGGCTTATCAAGATTGAGAACACCCATTTCAATGTACACCCTAATGGGGCGATCGGCAGGAATACACCCATAAGCAGGGTCAGTTACTCCACTCGCTTTGTGAACAAGCTCACGTGGATATTCCGATGGCAGTCTATCATCATATTTCATGCAAAACCTACTTCAAAAATCTAATTATCAGAATAATTATCTATTGCACAGGAGATAATATCTGCTATCTGGAACTGGTCCCATTTTAGAGAATCTATTACCAGGTCATATACAGAAAGATCAGATATATCAATGTCATATATAGTACTATACCGAGTGGCTTCAGAGGCTTCACGTCCCACAGTCTCTTCGAGTCTATCATCAAATGAACCAGACTCGCGCCCAACTATCCTTCGTACCCTCTCATCCACAGGAGCCTTGACCCAGATCTTCAAAGCCTTTTTGGCCATGTGACCTGCAAGTCTGCCTTCAAGAATTATATTATCCCTTGTATTGGCAATTTCTTTCTGGCGCTCATCTATCTTCAGATCAATGGAATCATCAGACTCTGCAAGGGCACCAAATTCTGCAAGGTCCATTTCATACTCCTTGGCAAGAGAACGGAAAACCTCCCCGGCAGAGATCATTTCAAGGCCATACCTTTCAGAAATAATACGGGAAACGGTGGTTGTACCGCTGCCCGGAAGACCACTTATAGTCAGTAACACTTATACTCCACCAACACCAAGTGCTTTTCTTACCAGCTGACTCACTGCCAGTGAAGAAATGAAATACCAGAATATCCAGTACTGGAAGGGTCCAAGAACAGTATCAGTCAATATCTGCGTCCCCCAGAAAGGGAAAACGAAGGATGCAGCTGCATGGCCTCTAATGTAATAGTATGCCCACATGAAAAGAGGCAGAGAGATGATACTTATGTATGCCATTGGCTTGAATTGCTGTTTTGACATCTCCATCTGGTCGCCCATCATCTTGTTGCGTTCCTCTTCCATTTTCTTAACGAGCGCAGTGTTATTGGAAAGCTGAGCTTCCCTGAAGTCCTTCTGGAATACCTTCATCTTTTCCTGGGTATTACGCATCATATCCCAGTCAATGGTATATTTCTGGATCAAAGATGCATAAAGAGCGGTTATAGATGCCATGATGAACAATACTATATGGAAATTACCAGCACCCAGAAGCGATACTAACGGGTCCATAATATAACCGACCGATCGGCCCAGTGAATCCCTGAAATCCTGGCCCAGTATCATGATTCCCAGCATCAATGATATACCAAAGGCCAGCAGGAATTGATTCGTTTTTTTCTTAAATTCATCACTTACCATAGAAATCGTCACCTGACATCTAAAATAAATTGTTTATTTATATTGATCCATTACTTTACAGATATCTGCAAATACCCCATCAACAGTACCTGTACCATCAATGTTCACGAGTATCCCAAGATTTTCATAGTAATTGATCAAAGGCTTTGTTTTTTCATTGTAGGTTGTGAGTCTCTGCCTGATAACGTTTTCTTTGTCATCATCCCTCTGATAGAGTTCAGAGCCACATGCATTACAGACATCTTCCTTTTCAGGAGGATTGAACTTCATGTGATAACTCTCACCACATGAGCACGTGCGACGTCCACCAAGCCTTGCCACAAGCTCATCATCTGATACATCGATGTTTAGTACAGCATCGAGTGGCTTGTTGATTTCCCCAAGTATTGATGCGAGTGCATCAGCCTGAGGAATGGTTCGGGGATAGCCATCCAGAAGATAGCCCACTTCACAATCAGACTCGTTTATCCTGTTCTTAATAAGGCCAATAAGGACCTCATCAGGAACAAGTTCACCTTTGTCCATGTATTCCTTTGCCTTCATACCAAGTTCAGTACCATCGCGAACATTTGCACGAAGTATATCACCTGTTGATATGTGTGGAATATCATACTGTTTTGACAGTTCTTTTGCCTGGGTGCCTTTTCCTGCACCCGGCGGACCAAATAATACTATGTTCATAATCACACCGCTCCATTACTGTCCAAAGAAGGAACGCATCATAGGGTGCATTTCCATCATTTGCTCGGATGCTATATCCTCATAGAGACGGTATACGATACTCACAGTAAGCAACAGACCAGTACCACCTGCACCACCAAGGGTACCAAGCAGACTCGCAATAAGGGTCAAAAGACCTATAAATGCTCCTCCGATAACCGTCACCTTTGGAATGTACCTGATCATGACCTTCTCAATACTTCCTATGTTCCTTCTAAAACCAGGAATCTGCATGCCTGAATTGAATATCTTCTGCGCAGTTGGTTTAGCACCCATGCCAGTAGTCTCGATCCAGAACAGAGCAAATATAATACCTCCACCGATCAGGAACAGAGCATCAGTAAATACGTGGAGACCAATCTGCCAGATTGCAGGTACCGGTGCACCATAACTGCTGAATGACTGCCTGACAAGGGAAGGTATCCAGTCATAAGGACTGTGGATAGGAGCAAGGTAATACATAATACCATTGATCGGGTTTGAGCCCGAAAATTCCCCGAGGAAGGTAATACCTCTGCTACTCAGGAGAAGTCCTATCATCTGTATATTTGCCTGCAGTGCCCTTACAAGGATCATTGGCAGAACTGAAGCATATATGAGTTTAACAGGGAACTTTCCTCTTGCACCCCTCACTGAGCTGTGTGCCAGTGGGATCTCGATACGAGTACTTTCTACATATACTACAAGCAGGAAGATAACAACAGTACTCACAAGAGCAAGGATACCACCATTTATCAGCGTGAACATGATACCTTCACCCGATAAGAAGTAGCCTACGCCTACATTTGGCACCACATCAGTTATGATATGGACCCATTTTGGGAAGAAACCCGTAGGCATTCCAGCGGAATCTGCAGTCCAGTTGAAAAGACCTGTCACGATCTGCTGGGAAACACCAGCTACGATGAACAAACCTACACCCGAACCAATACCCCATTTGGAAACGACCTCGTCCATGAAAAGAACAAGTACGCCACCAATGCATATCTGAATGAATATGATCAATGTAATGATACCGGCGCCAACCCCAAGAGTCGCGGCTAACCCCAGATCAGGTTGAATAAAGCCTCCTGCTATCTGTGGCAGAGCCTCAAGAACAATCATTACAAATACCATGAACTTCTGCGCACCCTGGAAAAATGCCTGGTCCGCAGGATTGGACATGTCAAGTTTGATCACATCAGCGCCAACCAATAGTTGGAGGACGATAGAAGCAGTAACAATGGGACCGATACCAAGAAGTATCAATGATCCTGATGCTCCTGCAAAGAAGGCTCGATAAGATTCAAACAGATCTATCGAATCTGCTGACAGTCCAAATAGAGGCACGTTTGCAAGCGCAAAGTAGAGGACAAGAATACCAAGCGTCCACATCAACTTGTTCTTGAAATGTACATGCCCCTCAGGACTTGCAACCGCGGGTAATCTATTAAAAATTGGTTCCAAACTTTCCTTAAGACTCATTAATTCCACCCTTTGAATGGGAATTTCATACAATCATTTTGATAAAATTCCATAACAATTATGATAAAGTATACCCAGATGGTCCTACTGGTTAATAAATATGTACCATAAAAAGATCAATAAATAAAAAAAAACATTTATGTTTTAGCATAAATGAAATAAGTAATGCCTAATGGCATTACTCTTCAAATCCTATACAGGATCCACCTGCGTCTTCGATTTTAGCCCTTGCGGTAGCAGAGAATGTTTTTGCAGTTACAGCCAGTTTCTTTGAAACTATACCTGAGCCCAGAACTTTCTCGATATCAAGGTCCGAAAGGTTAATGTTGTAAACACCATCATTGATTTCTGCAAAACCATCATCAACAAGCTGGCTTGCAAGTTCATCAATTTCCCCAACATTAACTATGGAAACATCCCTGAGCATCTTCAAAGGACGAGTAAATCCCTTCTGATGACCACGCTGGTAGCCCAATTTCTGTGCAAGAGTTGCATGGTGCTTGTTCTCACCACATTTACCCCTTCCACCACGGTTTCCTGCACCACGTCTGTTCTTAGTGGTACCGCCGCCGCAGGTTCTTGAGCCCCTGAACTTCTTGGTTTTTTCCTTTGACATGAAAACTACCTCATCTTGTTCAATAATGCATTGATGTTTTCGCCATGGTTACCCAGAACGCCACCCTGCTGAACAGTTCTCTTGATACCTGCATGTCCTTTTCTTGGAGGGTGCAGTCTGAAAACCGGCTTGAGCTGTGGAACGTCCTTAAGAGTTGCATTACCATCACATACAGCCTGTGCAAATGATTCGATAGAATCGTAGTCAGTGCTCTCAACAACATATTCGTTGGTAAGTCTTGCACCTCCCTGGAGTCTACCGCGGTTTTCAAGCATTGCTGTAAGAGTTTCAGCGTCAATCACGCCATATGCCGTATAATCCTTTACCTTCTGGATCATTCCGGTGTTATGAGGATTGTCACTTAATAGAACACAGTGGTTCACCCTGTGTAAGCGAAGCATCTTGAGGGTATCTTCGATGGTCCCTCTGACGTTCACATTACCACGTACCCTAACTAAAGCGTACATTTCAGGCCTCCTTTTCCATCTTTGCAGGCATTCTTACCATACCTGCGTTGTGAAGTGCGTTGAATGTTGCCTTTGCAAAGTTCAAGGTAGTTCTTGTAGTACCTTCGGTCCTTGTCCAGACATCTTTGATACCTGCCTTCTCAAGAACTTTCCTTGCAGTATCACCTGCAGCAAGACCAAGCCCACGTGGTGCTGGCTTCAGTTCTACAAGAACACTGCCTGCCTTACCACGTACCTGTGAAGGTACTGTGTGCTCAAGTCCGCATGCGCATTCCCATGAACCGCATCCGCGCTTTACCTTAATGATATTGATTTTAGCATTATCAATTGCCTTTCTGATAGCAGGACCGACCTGCACATCTTTTGCCTGTCCAAGACCAACAAAACCGTTTCCGTTTCCTACGATTACGGTAGCTCTGAATTTAACACGGCGGCCAGAGTCAGTCATCCTCTGGACCATGTTAATATCAAGCACCTCATCCTCAAGATCAGGCAATAGGATATCGATTATCTTGGATTCTCTCACAGGAAGACCGGATTCAATTGCTTCGTCCATGGAAGTAATCTGCCCTTCTTGAACGAGGTTTCCAAGTCGGGTCTGTGGAACCCATTCTTTTTCATACTCATATGCCATAAATAATCACCTAGTTGAAGTCAGCAGAGATCTTTTCCTTAACTGCATCGAACAGTTCAGGTAAATTTGATCCTTCCACATATTCTGCTACATGTTCTCCTCTCACTCTCTCATCTGACGGGAAGACAGATGTGCTGTGAGGAATCTCAAAACCAGAATCTACTATGCCTTTTAAGGTTGCATATACACGTGATCCTGGAGATGATGCCTGAAGTCCTATGTCAAGGACACCATACTCATGTCCATTACCCAAAGCCCTGTAGCCAAATAACAGACCAGTAAGATATGCAGCTGTTGTATTTCCAGTAGCTGCACTATATCCATACTTTGAAAGTTCTGTTGAAATTGCAGATGAAAGGGTTACATCCCCTTCAGGTTTAGGAGCTACAAGCTGAACCTGCATGTGCCTTGAACTCTTGCGCACAACCACACGATCTTCTTTTGAAAGAAGTAATCTTAATCTGTGGTGGTAATTAGTGCGGCCTTCCCTACGTCGCCTAAATGCGACTTTATATCTGGGACCTGTTGCCATAATTAAATCCTCCGATAATTAATTATTCCTTGCCCTTTATGAGCTTCTCGGATTCCAAGTGTGATTCAAGGTGAGCTACACTACGATATTCGCCACCCTTTGCCTTACGATAGACTTTGCAATAGGTGGATTTGTCGAGTGAACCATCAGCACGCATTTCCTTAAGCTTCTTCCTTATAGCACGGATCTTCTTCATCCATTGCTCTTTACGAGGATTACGTGCACCCTTTCTACCCTTTCTCTTACCGTGTCCTTTGCGGTGCCCATACTTACGCTTGGCATCTCTTTCTCTTGCACGTCCGCGGCTAACACCCTTAACAGGTATTGCTTTGACACTGCCAGCTTCGACGAGCTCACGTATATCAGCCCTTGTGATAGCTACAGCAATATCGGCAGATGCTTCAGGGTCAAGCCAGACCCTGTGAACACCACAGCCAAGAACTTCAGAGGCAATCCTCTTTTGGTTTGTCAGATCAGTCATCTCATTCACCTCTTGTTGGGTTAAAGACCTTGATACCAAGTTCTGAAGCCTTTGCTTCGATGATTGCTTTCTTCCTACCACCGACAGTTGCGGAAATTCTGATTGCCTCAGTAGCTGCATCAATGTTATCCAGATCTGCAACTGTGTTTACAAGAACATCATAGTATCCGGATGGGTGTAAACCCTTGACAGCTGTAGGACTACCATAGCCTGCTTGAACAACTGGACCCTTACACTTAATGCCTCTGCGCATCTTGCCCTGGAGACCTCTTGGACGTCTCCAGTTGTTGTCCAGACGCTTGTATTTGTGAGCATCAGCTCTTTTGAAATTTGGCTTCTTAGCCTTCTGGACTTTTCTTACCTTGAAAAGGCGTTTGATATTATCATTCATTCAAATCACCTACACTATCTTCTCCACTACGTATATTCCATCCTGGAACACACGTGGATCAAACCTCTTTATCTTGGTAGCCTGCTCGATGTTAGCTGCGGTCTGACCAACATCCTCCTTATTGATACCTGTGACAATTACTTCATCAGCACTTGTCTTTACAGTAGTATCTCCAAGGATATTTGCAGTCCTTGGTTTCTTCTCACCAAGGAAATTGGAAATTGTCAGCCTTTTGCTTTCCACCTTAAGTTGCATAGGGAAGTGAGCATAAACAACCTTCATGCGATACTCAAAACCATCGGTTACACCTTTGACCATGTTATCAACATGTGAAGTGAAAGTTCCGACCATTGCTTTCTGAGCCTTCTTTAAGGATCCCGTGTCCACAACAATCTCTGAGTCAGTCACTTCCAGATTGATGCCTGGATACCAGAACTGCCTTTCATTCTTGCCTTTTGGTCCTGATGTAGAAAGGACTTTCCCTTCATACGTGACGGTTACACCATCTGGAATTGGGATTGTTTTCTTGATCTCTTTTGCCATGACATCACCTTTCCATCAGTACACATATGCAATTAATTGTCCACCGACATTATTCTCACGAGCTTCGTACTGTGATATGACACCCGTTGAGGTTGTCAATATAAGTGTACCGAAGTTCTTCGCTGGAAGGTACTGCTTTTCCCATCTTTCGAAATCAGCTGCACCAACTGAATAACGTGGCTTGATAGCACCACATTTGTTGATTCTACCAATAAGTTCTACCTTGTAAGTTCCTGCTTTGCCATCTTCAACAAACTCGAATTCACCAACATATCCACGGGACTGCATTACCTTTAGGACAGTGCCAATCAGTTTTGATGCTGGCTTGATACTACAGGAGCTTTTTCCTACAGCCTCTGCATTCTTTATAGTTGATAAAGCATCTGCAAGAGGATCTAATAATACCATATCTTCCACCTCACGTGTTTTTCACAAATCCCATATCGCGGGCTACTTCACGGAAACAGTGTCTGCAAAGATAAATTCCATATTTCCTTACCAGACCTTGTTTTCTTCCGCATCTTTTGCACTCGCTTGCGCCCCGTCCAAAATTCTTAGTGGTACGAACCATTACATAACCTCCACCGAATATTTGTCTTTAAAGAAGGTGATTGTATCTTCCTTTGTGATCCTGTGTGACGTAGGAATCTTTCTCTTTACAATCCTTCTCTTATTGATCCTGTAGCCAGGGCGATTCACGACAACATTGATGTCCATACCAAAGATACCAATGTTCGGATCGTATCTCATACCAGGATAATCGGTATGTTCTTCGACACCGAAAGCAACGTTTCCGTATTTGTCAAACTGAGAAGCTCGAAGCTGGCTCTCAATGATACCAAGTGATGTCTTAAGGAACTCTTCGGCACGTTCGCCTCTGAGAGTTACCTTACATCCGATTGGTTCACTCTTCTTGATGCTGAATGCTGGAAGTGTTCTTTTTGAATAAGTCCTGACAACGGACTGCTTTGTGATCTCTCCGAGGATGTTTTCTGCATCCACAAGGTGCTGACCACTTTCTCCAACACCCATGTGAACTACGACCTTCTCAACAACAGGTGATCTCATAGGATTATTCAACCACTTCACCACCTAATTTGATCTCAGGTTCATCCTCACCGATAACTACCACATAGTCTTCAACTGTCTCGAAGTCATATGCACCGGATATTGAAACAGTGTTGTGCTTTGAACTGCGAACAGTGTTGATCTCTTTGATAGTACCGGTCTCTCCAGTATGCTTCCCGCCAACGATCAATGCAAGGTTACCTACCTCGTACTTGATGTGCTTGACAACTTCCTTGCCAGGAAGTGAAAGAATAATGGAGTCCTTTGCCTTGTAATCATTTGAACCAATGATGTTTGTACCATCGTTGAGATTCAATTGTACTGCTCCACCCTTAATGGTGGTCTTATCATCGATTCTGCAGAGCTTGTTAGCGTTTATATCATCCAGTTTGTGAAGCATAAGCCTTCCCTTACGATCCAACAGGACGCGATATGCTACATTCTCTAATGGGAAGGACACTACATCCAATAATCCCACAGGGAACCTCAGATCCTTTCTGACAATTCCGTCAACAAGAATCTTACCTTCAGATAGGATGCGCTTTGCTTCTGCACGATTATCAACTACACCCAACATGTCCCTAAGAACTACAGCGAGAGGAATACTCTGCTGTTGGTTATGTGGACCAGGCCTTGCTGATGTGATCCATTTATTGGATTTCTTTGATATCTGCCAGCTGTTTGGGACAGATATTCTTTTCTGATGTTTACCCACAGAATCACCTATTCCTACTGATTATTGCTTCTCTGCGATCGTCCTTCATTTCAAGGGATGTGATAATTACTTTTGAGGGGTAGAGTGGCCTTGGCACCTCAGTTCCGTCTGCTTTTGAAACGGATACACCTTCAACTACAATTGTCCCATGTTTTAAGGAGATTGCTTCTACTATTCCTGTTGTACCAGCATGGTCACCGCGTGTTACCTTTACAGTGTCGCCAACTACCACATTTGCAGATCTGCTACCATATTTACCACGAAGGTCCTTTGAAAGGGGAGCACCCATGTATCTCTGCCTGATGTGAAGAGGAGCGTTGTACCTTGCTTTCCTCTGTTTTCTTGGTTGATTTGATACCATTTCCTCACCTCATGCTACAGTAGATGCAGTGGTACCGATCTTTGGAAACCTTTCTGCTGCTTCTCTTGCCACAGGACCCTTGAAATCAGTTCCCTTTGGGATTCCATCTTTGTCGACAATAACGACAGCGTTATCTTCGAATGAAACCCTAAGACCATCGGGACGGCGGAATTCCTGCTTCTGGCGGATTACAACTGCCAGGAGGATCTGCTTGCGCATCTCAGGTGTACCCTTCTTAACAGATACGACACACATATTTCCTACACCAGCTTTTGGCATCCTGTTCTTGACACCTCTGTAACCTTTTACGGAGATTATCTCAACTACACGTGCACCTGTATTGTCCACACAGTCGATCTTTGCTCCTGCATTTAAAGAACGTGGAACTTTAGATCTAATGCCCCTCATGCCTGAGCCTCCGCTTTAACGACCACATATGATTTAGTCTTGCTAAGCGGCCTGCACTCTGCGATTGTTACAACATCTCCTACCTTTGCACTGATGCAGGAAGGATTATGTGCGTGAATCTTAGATTGCCTCTTTTCATATCTCTGATACTTCTTAATAAGGATCTCATGCTTTCGCTGGATGACCACAGTCTTGTCCATCTTATCGCTTACAACAGTCCCAACTAGGACCTGACCGCGAATAGGGAGTTCCCCATGGAATGGACAGTTTATATCGTCACACTCCTTTTCTGGAGCAGGGACATCCAGTCCGATATCTTTTGCCATGATTATTACCTCATGCGTATTTTTCTAATATTCTTGGTTCTGTTCTCAGGTTGTGAGAGCAGAAGGTTCCCATCTATTTTTACATACCTCTCAGCATGCTTGCCCGAAAAACGGGCAGGTATCTGAAACACAAAGGTCGTACCTCTTTTTGGAACCATTTTTATTTGGCCAACCTTTGTTTGAACACTTATCATATTCTTTGTTTCATCAACCACTTTGCCGCGTATATCTCTTAACGATGGATTAGTAGCTTCTACTACTTCAGCAACTAATCCAATCAGTTCGTGGAATATCAACTTAGAAGAAGTGATTTCCACTCAGATCTCCTTCATTTCATTCTGGATTGTCTTGATCCTTGCAATGGTTCTCTTAAGTTCGCCAATCCTTCCAGGATTGTCAGGAGCACCACCTGCAGAGGAGAGAGCACGCTCACGAATGAGTTCATCTCTCATTTTGTCAAGTTCATCCAGTCTTTCTTCTGGGGACATATCCCTGATTTCGTTCAAACGAAGAATTGCCATTACTTCTCCTCCTTGTGAACACGTCCAACAGGGTGCCAGTAATCATAGCCTTCGTGCTTGTGTTGCCAGACATTATCTTCTGCAAGTCTGCGTTGTTCATCAACGACATCTTCCAGAGCTGCTGGCCCTTCTGCACTCTCAGTTGCTGTTTCTGAACCAGCTTCCTCTGCCACAGCTTCAGCTTCTACAACAGGAGCTCCCTCTGAAACTTCGGAAACGGTTTCTTCAACAACCATTTCGACTTCCTCTTCATCTACAGTTTCGCCCTTTGCTTCAGCTTCCACAAGTTCTTCAATGCCGGCTTTTGCATCATCGCCAGCAATAACTGCTTCAACTTCAGCTTCCTCGACGATTTCTCTCATTGTGAAAGCGTCAGGCAATACTGCACCTGGAGGGATAATTCTAACTTTACATCCAAGGGTTCCAAGCTTTTTAACAGCTGTTGCGAATCCTTCGTCAACGATATTATTCACAGGATCACCTGCGTGTTTAATGTATCCGTTGACCATCTTCTCTACCCTGGATCGTGAACCGGTAAGTTTACCGGAGATAATAATCTCGCAACCAAGTGCACCGGCATTCATGATAGCCCTTAATGTGTTGTGGCCAGCCTTTCTGAAGTACCATCCTCTCTCGATGGATGATGCTAAACGGCTTGCCATCATCTGAGCATTAAGCTCTGGCTTCTTGACTTCCTGTGCATCGATCTGCGGGTTATCCATATCATACATTCTGTCAATATCACGAGTAAGTTTTCGGATTACCTTTCCAGCCTTACCGATGACCATTCCAGGCTTCTCGGCATATACAGTGATCTGGGTACCCATTGGTGTACGGTTTATCTCCATACCACCATAACCAGCTCTGTTAAGCTGTTTTGCGAAATATTCATCCACTGATGCTTTTGTGTAACCATCCTGGACGAACTTCTTCTCTATTGCCATTAACGCACCTCATTCAAAATAATCTCGACATTTACAGTCTCTGTGTTCTTAGGACTGCCACGTCCACGAGCTCTTGCTCTCATTCCGTGGATTACACGTCCACGCTTTGCACAAACGTGCGCAATATACATGTGGCTAGGGTCGAGTCCTTTGTATTCGGCATTGTTTTTAGCGTTCTCCAGAATCTTCAGGAAAGCCTGTGATACTTTCACAGGATAACCACCTGTCGCCATTGGTCCCTTTCTGTGACCGCAACTATCGTTGTGTCTGCCGTAAGGAACAGCCTGCTTCAGTTCGACAACACTCTCGAGATATTTCTCAGCTACTTCAAGACGCATGCCCTTGATAGCTTTCCCAAGCTCACGTGACTTCTTAGGTGATATATGAAGTTCTGCACCCATCGCTTTTGAACTGACTTTTGAGTCCAATTCCGTGGAATATCCAATTCTTGCCATATAATATCACCTATTTCAGTGGAACGAACTTGCTTGAGCGGGTTGCTCCGACACCTGCACTTCCGTGAGAGCATTTTGCGCGGGTTGGTGAAAATTCACCAAATCTGTGTCCGAGCATTTCAGGCTGCACTTCAAATGCCACAAATGTCTTGCCGTTGTATACTTCAAGGTTCTTACCAACCATCTCTGGGAATATAATAAGATCCCTGTAGTGAGTACGAACGTTGTCCTTACCATCTCTGATCTGCTGAATTACATCTTTTCTACCATCTGTAAAGCCCCTTCTAATAGTACGGCGCTCTTTTGATGGCAATAATTCTGCAAACTCATCCATGCTTAATTTCTGGAGTTCCTCTACCGTTTTACCACGGAAGGTATATTCTCCTTTTCGTTTTGGTAATCTTGATGATGATTTTCTTGCCATGATTAATCCTCCGCTTTAACGCTTTCCTGTCCTGCGTGCTGCTATATGACCGACCTTAGCACCAGGTGGCGCATTTCTGCAGACGGTTGTTGGCCTTCCAGGGTGCTTACGGTTACCTCCACCATAGGGGTGGTCAACGGAGTTCATAGCAACACCTGACACACGTGGATATTTTGCGGCCCTTGACTTCATCTTGTGGTATTTCTTACCTGCCTTGAGGAATGGTCTGTCCACCCTACCGCCACCTGCAACGATTCCAATGGTTGCACGACATCTAGGACTGAGCCATTTCATCTCACCTGATGGTAACTGGACAGCAGTCTGCCCACGGTCGTGTGACACAACAGTACCATATACGCCAGAAGCGCGTGCGAACTGTCCGCCATCGTTTGGCTTGGATTCGATATTACATACAGGGATACCTTCAGGAATCTCTGCCAGTGGCAGGGTGTTTCCTGGCTTGATCTCTGCTGATATTCCACAGGCGATCTTGTTACCTACTGCAATTCCCTCAGGAGCAAGGATCAGGCGTTCTTCACCGTTCTCGAAAGATACTTTCACAACAGGTGCGGAACGTGCCGGATCATGCACAATATCGACAACTGTACCGTATACAGTGTCATTGTCATCCACACGAGGATGCTTCATTGCGCCTTTGAACTTGTGTGAAGGTGACCTGTAAGTAGGAGTTCCACGACCCCTATTCTGTGATATAAGTCTTTTACCCATACTATTTCACCTCACATCAAACCGATCCTAGTAGCAATTTCGTGGGCAGCCTCTGTGCCTTCGAATGTTACTACAGCCTTCTTAAGGCCTTTCATTGTACTCATGGTACACACTGATTTTACAGGGAAGCCATACATCTTCTTTACATCGGCTTTTATCTGGCCTTTGTTAGAGCGAGTATCGACGATGAATTGAAGCTTGTTGTCTTCAAGAAGCATCATTGCTTTTTCTGTGATAAATGGATATTTTATGGAGCTCATTCGAACATCCCCTCCAGATCGGCTATTGCGGATTCGGTCCACACGGTCAATCTGCCTGCATGGGTTCCTGGTGCAAGGAATTCAGCATTCAATGAAGCAACTGAAACTACATCCACACCGGAAAGGTTTCTTGCTGATCTGAACAATGAACTTTCATTTCCAGTCACAATGAGAAGACTCTTTTTGTTCTTGAATCTCCTACCACGAAGCTTACCTTTTCCAGCTCTGATGTTTCTGCCGTCCTTTGCACGCATAACATCATCATACACACCTGCGGACTGCAGGAAGCTGATAACATCCTTTGTCTTTTCCACAGCTTCAACTGCATTGTCAACCACTAATGGAAGCTGTGCGTCGAATTTGTGACCGCGACCGGATACGAGATCAGCATCAGCTGTTGATGCTATAGCTGAGCGGATAGCCATGCGTCTTTCTTTCTTGTTTACTTTCTCGCTCCTGTCAGTCTCTGGCTTTGGAGGGTGTGCCCTTCGTCCACCTCTAGACTGAGGAACTCTTGCTGCACGACTGCCATTTGCGATCCTTGGGATCTGTGCAGCGCCTCTGCCTGATCCCCATGACACAGCGGATGTTTCCATGCCTGCGTACATTTTAGGACCATAGGGCTGCAGCCTGTTTGCCTGTGCTGCAAGAACTGCCTTTTTGATAAGGTCAGGTCTGTAAACTTCACTGAAAACTTCAGGCAATTCCACATCGCCCTTTACGTTTCCGGATAAATCTATGATTTTTGCTGTAACCATTCACTTCACCCCTGATTGGATTGTGTGCTCACGTGAAGGAGCTGTGGTTCGCCCATTGCAGACACTTTTGATCTCATTGGATCTCTGAGCCTGACAAGTCTCTTTGATGGTCCAGGAATACTTCCCTTGATCAGAACGTAATCGCCACTGACAAGACCATAATTGGTAAAACCGCCAGTAGGAGTAATATCTTCACCATCTGTTGAGATTTTCAGAAGACGCTTGTTGTATTCAGTCCTCTGGTGGTAACCCATCTGACCCATCTGTGGAACCCTCCAGCTAACGTGTGCAGGAGTCCATGGACCGAGAGTACCGACCTGTCTCAAGCTTCCCTGACGGGAGTGCTTGTTCTTCATGAGGTTGATTCCCCATCTTTTGACAGGACCCTGAGTACCTTTTCCGGTAGTGATAGCTGCGACATCCACAAATACGCCATTGTTGAATACGTCATTGATCTTGATCTCAGATCCGAGTATGGACTTTGCATATTCGAACTTAGCCCTTACATCAGAACCACTGACAGCGGTTTCCATGATATCGGAATTCTTCTTTGGAACACCAGTAAGGTTCTTTGGTAAGGTGTATGAGATTACCTTAATGTCGGTAACATCGCCTTCGTCGATTATGCTGCTGAGTTTCTCAAGAGCAGCTTCAGTGTTAGCGTTCTTTGGCAGTTTCAGGGTCTTTCCAAGACTTTCGTCAAGTTCTGAAGCCCATGCTTCTGCGAGTGCTTTGTCACCATATGATGTACTTGTGTAAGCACGCACTGCAGCAATACGTACTGCAGGAGTCTCCACAATTGTAACTGGAACTGAGATTTCCATACCTTCTGTAAGGCTGTTCTTCACATCATCAATCAATACCACATGAGTCATGCCTACTTTATACCCTGCAAAATCCTGGAGCTTTGATTCCCCCAAGGATTCCGGCCATGATCTGAACCGTGGTATGTGGCTTTTTGCTCTTTTGCGCGGACTAAAAGCGAGTGATCCTCGTCTTGGTCTATGTCCTTTTGCCATTATTATTCTCCTAATTCTTATTAAGCAGGCCCCGCATAGCCGGGCCGAAAATGCAAAAAAGCTGCCAATCACACCTCTACCAACATGTAAGAACAAAACATGACCTGAACTCCACGTACATGAACCGTACGCACTCAGGCATGCTATGCCAACAATGAGTAGATGCCGATACACCTATAGGCTACCGACGGCGCTCATCTCGAAAAGATTTAAACATCACTGTATTTTCTGCACACTGCTTTGTGTACGCTGGGCATTCTTGAAGAGGCCCTAACACTCATGTTAAATCCGACTTTTTCGCACTATAATTTTAATCTTGCCAGGTTACAGTATATAACCTAACACAGGGCCTTTAAACGTGCATGTAGTATATAAGGCCTTTGCATGATAAAAGCGGATTCGGCTTTATGTAAAAGATACCCAGGAAAAGATACTGCATATTAAACCTAACTTAACAAGTATTATATATAAATCTACATCATTAGAACGCAGCAATGTGAACAATGAATCCCGGAGTGAAAAAGTGGAGATTAAAAAAGCAGTAATACCAGTAGCAGGATTGGGCACAAGGTTCCTCCCGGCAACCAAGTCCATGCCCAAGGAAATGCTTCCAATAATCGATAAACCGGTTATCCACCATGTAGTGGAGGAAGCCATTGAATCCGGAATAGATGACATAATATTTGTTACCGGAAGAAGCAAACGATCCATAGAAGACTATTTTGACGACTCCCCTGAACTTGAAATGCACCTGAAAGCAAAGAACAAGGATAACATGCTCAAGATAGTCCAGGACATTTCCTCCATGGTAGACATACATTATATAAGGCAAAAAGAACCCAGAGGCCTTGGCGATGCAATCCTTACCGCTGAAAAACATATAAACGACGAGCCTTTTGCAGTACTTCTTGGTGATGATATTATAGTAAATGGAACACCATGCACCAAGCAGCTCATCGATAACTTCCAGAAATACGGCCGCTCCACAATAGCAGTCGAAGAAGTTCCACGTGAAAAGACTGGGAGCTACGGCATAATTCAAGGAAAGGCACTGGATGAATCACTCTACGTGCTGGAAGACATAATAGAGAAGCCAGCACCAGAGAATGCACCATCTAACATAGGTGCCATTGGAAGGTATGTATTCACCCCGGAAATACTGGACTGCATCAAGAACACCACAACAGGCGTTGGCAACGAGATCCAGCTTACCGACGGAATCCGCCTGCTGAACGAGCAGCAAAAGATATACGCATACAAATTCACCGGAAAAAGATATGACACTGGTGATAAGGCGGAGTATGTCAAAGCGATAATTGACTTTGCACTCGCCAATGAAGATATGCAAGAACAGATCAAAGGACACATAAGAAGATTCTGCATATAAACATCATTGTAAACATATGGAAACAAATTATTTTTAAAATATTCAGGAAAGGGATTTAGAGATCAATCCCTTTTTATACCTGTGCCCTCCCCAGTTCGAGGGCTTTCACGTTAATATCAACTGTTTTTGAAGGAACTAGTTCCTTCACAGATTCCAGCAAGGTTTCTGAAGAGAATGGCAGATACTTCGACACTGCACCAACCATGACAACGTTCATGGACTGCGGATGACCTGCTTCAAGCGCAAGAGCGGTCGCATCAAACGCGATAACTTCATTATTTTCGCGTAACTTTGCAATAATATCATCCACATCAGGATATGTGCAAAGCCCGGAAGTTACAGTCACGGGGTGTATGGGGTCGATGTTCACTATAATAACACCATCTTCTGCCAGATAGTCAACATACCTTAAAGCCTCACTTGGCTCAAGCGCAAGCAATACGTCAGCACCCTTTAATGGGATCATGGAACCAAGCTCACAACCAATTCTTATATGATTGACAACCGAACCACCTCTCTGCGCCATACCGTGAGTCTCTGCTGCACGTACTGACAGATTCTCTTTTACAGCAGCCTTACCGATTATATCAGATGCAAGGATGGTACCTTGGCCACCCACACCGGCAATTACAAGATCAAATTGGGAAATTCCTTCTGCACTCATTTCTTCACCCCCGAGATTGCATCGAACTTACACAGATGAGAACATACCGCACACCCCGTACACATGGAGTTGATAGATGCCTTTTTAGTACCCACATCGAACTCGATGGCAGGGCATCCGAGTCTCACACAAGCTTTACAGCCAGTGCACTTTTCTGAATCTACAATAAATGGTTTCCTGCGAATTCCAGAACGCTTTGCATCGATCACACAAAGTTGCTCTGTAATAACTACAGAAGTTCCATTGAAGCCCCTTGCTCGTTTGAAGACCTCTTCTGTCTGCTCAAGGTCGTAAGGATCAACAGTTTCCACGAATTCAGCACCCAGACTGCGACAAAGAGCTGCGATATCAACCTCAGATGTTTCCTCACCTGTGGCAGTCCTGCCCATTCCAGGGTTTGGCTGATGACCGGTCATTGCTGTAATACGGTTGTCCACAATGGTAACCGTGATATCAGCTTTATTATAGATAGCGTTAAGCAGGCCATTCATCCCAGTATGGAAGAAGGTAGAATCACCTATGGAACAGCAGATGGGCTTTTTCTCGCCTGCCTGATACATCCCACTGGCAACGGTTATACTACCACCCATACAGAGGGTTGTGTCCACAGTACCACTCTGAATACCCAGTGTGTAGCAGCCAATGTCACTTGGGAAGATGGCATCCTTGCCGAATGCCTTTTTCATGGCATGGAAAGTACCCCTGTGGGAACATCCCGGACACATGACCGGAGGACGCATGGGAAGGTCTATCCTGCATGCGTTGTAATCGAAATCCTCCCCGATATCAACTGGATTGGCGGTCTTTTCAAGCTCAAGCACTTCTGCGAGCACATCTGCACAGACATCAACGTTCAGTTCGAATATCCTTGGAACCGGACCCTGCAACTTTCCTATGATCGTCGTGGGAATTGCAAGCTGCTGAGCGATTATCCGCACCTGCTCTTCCACCACAGGCTCCATTTCCTCGAACACGAGGATGGTATCCACCTGTTCCATCATACTGCGAATCTTCCCTTCGGGAATAGGGTAAGTACCAATCTTAAGGAAACATGCATCAATCCCCATTTTTGCCAGTGCTTCTTTTGCATAGACAGAAGCAAGTCCTGATGCGATTACACCAAGTTTGACACCTTCATGCATCTCAAGAGAGTTCCATGGAGAGTCCTCAAACTCTGCAAGCATGTCCTTCTGGAGATCGAGAAGATGTGGATGTCTTACGCGGGCATTCTTGGGAATCATTACCCATCGTCCAAGGTCCTTCTGGAAGTCTGCCGCTGGCATGTCCTCGTTCACAGGACCAAGCAATATATCTGACTTACCGTGTGAGATACGCGTGGTTGGCCTGAATATAACAGGTATCTGGAACTTGTTGGAAAACTCGAATGCATATGACATCATGTCCTTTGCTTCCTGCGGGTCTGCAGGATCGAGACATGGAATTAGTGAAAACTGCGAGTACCTGCGGGTGTCCTGCTCATTCTGTGAGGAATGGCATGACGGGTCGTCTGCAACGATGATGACCATACTGCCCTTGACACCTGTGTAAGCAAGAGTCATCAGAGGGTCTGCCGCAACGTTCAGACCAACGTGCTTCATGGTGACAACAGAACGCACACCTGCCATTGCAGCACCGGCTGCAACCTCAAGAGCTACTTTCTCATTGACCGACCATTCCACATAAAAATTCCTTTCCTGCATCGCTGCCAGAGTACCGATTATTTCAGATGAGGGGGTCCCGGGATACCCGGATATGACCTGTCCGCCTCCTTCTACGATACCGCGTGCAATTGCAACATTTCCCAGCATATACTCGCGTGTGCTCATGATTATTCTCCTGTTAGCCCATACAGAGCAATTATTGATAAATATATCTAAGAAGATGTTACGTGTTAACGTGTGGCAGGGAATGGTGATTTTTAGATAGTATAAAATCCCACACAAAATAAACAATATTCTAAAACTGATTTACATAGAACATCGGCCACCATCCCCGCTCATAATCGATAAGTATAATAGTAAAGAACTATGTGCAATATTTGCATATTATACATTTACTAAGAATAATTTCATAATCCCTCTTTTAAAACCCGGGTGGTTTATTTCATGGTCACAGAAATCGAAGCAAAAGTGATGCAGGCTAAGAAGGCATCAATTGTCCTTGCAAGTGTTGATACCGATACGAAGAACGCAGCTTTAGAGGCAATGGCAAAGGCTCTTGATGAGAACCGCCATGTCATTCTTGAAGCTAACAGGAAGGATATCGAAGCTGCCGAGAAACTCAAGCGCAAGGGTGAGCTTTCACAGGCGCTTGTTGACAGATTAAAGGTCAACGACGGCAAGATCAGTGGTATGATAGATGGCATACATGATGTTGTCAAGCTCATCGACCCTGTTGGTGAAACACTACACACCCTTGAACTTGACGAGGGACTCGAGCTTTACAAAGTAAGCTGTCCTATCGGCCTTATTGGCGTGATATTCGAGGCAAGACCTGATGTTGTACCACAGGTCATGGCACTCTGCCTTAAGAGTGGGAACTCCACAACATTCAAGGGCGGAAGCGAGGCCCTGAATTCCAACCGTGCCATCTTCGATCTGCTGGTGGAAGCTGCGGAATCCGTGGAAGGCATCCCATCCGGTGCATTCCAGCTCATGGAAACCAGGGAAGAGGTCAACGATATCCTTGAGCTGGATGCCTACATCGACCTGCTCATACCAAGAGGTTCCAACGACTTCGTGAAATACATACAGAACAACACCAGAATCCCTGTTCTTGGACATTCAGACGGGATCTGCCATGTCTATGTTGACGATGATGCAGACCTCACAAAAGCCTATGATGTTACCTTCGATTCAAAAGTGCAGTACCCTGCAGTATGTAACGCCATGGAGACACTGCTTGTCAATGAAAAGGTAGCAGAAAAGTTCCTCCCCAAAATGGCACAGATGTTCAGTGAGGCAGAAGTAGAAATGCGCTGCGATGAAGGTTCATACGCAATCCTTGAGCAGATAGACTTCCTCAAAAGTGTTGTCAGAGCCACCGAAGAAGACTGGATGACCGAATACAACGACCTTATCGTATCCATTAAGATGGTAGGTTCGATGGAAGAGGCGATCGAGCACATCAACACTTATGGCTCACACCACACTGACGTGATAATCACAGAGAACAAGGCTAAGAGAAAGACATTCACCGGTCTTGTGGACTCCTCAAGCGTGATGATCAATGCATCAAGCAGGTTTGCAGATGGTTTCAGATATGGAAAAGGTGCAGAAGTTGGCATCAGCACCAACAAGATACATGCACGCGGACCCGTGGGAATGGAAGGACTCATGATCTACAAGTACATCCTTATGGGCAATGGCGACAAGGTTGCGGATTATGCAGGCGATGATGCACGCAAATTCACACACAAGGTAATGGACAAAAAAGTATCTGATGTCCTGTAGATCTAACGAGTGATACAAGCAAAAAAGGATGCAATTGAACGGGGAATTATCCTTGATAGACCGGAATGAACTTTTCAGCGATGTCAACAAGATCGTAGTAAAGATAGGGACATCATCAATCAACACCGAAAGCGGTAAGCTCAACCACCATTTCATGGATAACATGGCAGCTCAGGTTGCAAGATTGCATGAACAGGGAAAGAGAGTCATACTAGTAAGTTCCGGTGCCATTGGTATAGGCATAGACATACTGGACTTTGACAGCCGGCCACGCGAGATACCAGTCAGACAAGCCTGTGCCGCCGTGGGACAGGGCGTGCTCATGCAGGAATGGAGCAAGTCCTTTGCAAAACATGACCTCAAGGTTGCTCAGATCCTCCTTACATATCAATCATTCTCAAACAGGCTCACATACCTTAACCTCAGGAACAGCATATCAACACTGCTCAGCTACGGAGTCATCCCCATCATAAACGAGAACGACAGCACATGCGAAAATGAGATCGAAGCCACCTTTGGTGACAACGATAAGCTCTCAGCCATGGTTGCAAGCAAGATGGAAGCCGATCTTCTGGTAATCCTTTCAGATATCGACGGGTTGTACGACAAGAACCCAAAGCGCAATGATGATGCAACACTTCTTAGCGTGGTCGAGGAGATCACACCTGAGATCGAAAGTTACGGTGGTAGCCCCACAAGTATGAAAGGTGTCGGCGGCATGAGGACCAAGATCGAAGCCGCAAGGATTTGTAATCTGGCTGGCTGCTACATGCTCATTGCAAACAGCAATGTCGAGAATGTCATTACAAAGGCACTTGATGGTGATCAAATAGGAACAGTGTTCCTTGCAAACCAGGAAGTGTATAAGAACAGGATCAGATGGATACTTCTTTCAAAATCCTGCGGAACCATAGAGGTCGATGCAGGCGCAAAGGAAGCGATCCTTAACAGTATGAGCCTTCTGCCCTCAGGCATAGTTAACCTAAGCGGGGATTTTGACAGAGGAGATATTGTCGAGATCGAATGCAACGGTGATGTATTTGCCAAAGGAATCACTGATTACAATTCCACCGAACTTGAAAAGGTCCGGGGCAAACACACCAATGAAATAGCCGACATACTT
Source organism: Methanolobus sp. ZRKC3 (assembly GCF_045291275.1). Taxonomy (GTDB): domain Archaea; phylum Halobacteriota; class Methanosarcinia; order Methanosarcinales; family Methanosarcinaceae; genus Methanolobus. The sequence continues at coordinate 2,647,806 of NZ_CP146982.1, read as the reverse complement.
GGCTATAAGAACTACAATCACGTTATCAAAAAGGAAAATATCGGGATATGTTAGTTCATTCCTTTTTCAATAGTATGTTATAGTAAATTGCAAGACCTATTTTTTAATTATTTATGGTAAGTTGGATTGGATAATGAATATCGAAGAACAAGTACTCCTGAGAATTAAGCCGACTCTTGAAGAAGCGGAGATCATAAAAGATATCGTTACTGAATTGTTTGACAGGGTTAAGGTTGCTGCAAAAGAATTCGAAATTCCAGGAATTGAACCAAAACTTGTAGGTTCTGCTGCCAGGGGCACATGGATATCCGGCACTCATGATCTTGATATATTCATCTCTTTTCCCGAAGATGCCAGTCGTGAAGAACTGGAAGAACATGGACTGATGATTGCAAGAGAAGTTTCAAAAGATGCTGAATATGTGGAAGAACGCTATGCTGAGCATCCATATATGAACATGCAGTATCAGGGATTCGATGTGGATATAGTTCCCTGTTTTGCAGTTGATCGTGCATCCAATATCAAGTCTGCAGTTGACAGGACACCATTTCATAATGAATTCATAAAAGAGAATATCAACGGACGCGAAGATGAAGTTCTCCTGCTAAAACAGTTCATGAAAGGGACCGGAGTATATGGCTCCGAACTTCGCACCCAGGGATTTTCAGGATATCTTACAGAACTCCTCACTCTCAATTATGGTTCTTTCAAAGAAGTAATTGCCAATGCATGTGACTGGAGACCTGGCACAATTATTGACCTGAAGTCCCATGGAACAATTAAGCACGATGAACCCCTGTCCGTAATTGACCCCACAGACCCAAAGAGAAATGTGGCAGCCGCACTTTCTATTGACAGGTTTGCCGGGTTCATAGACATCTGTCGCTCTTATACTGAAGAACCTGCAATGCATTACTTTTTCCCCGAACCTGAAAAACCCCTCGATGACATGGAAATAGAAAATCTCCTCAATGAGCGGAAAAGCTCCTTTGTTGCAATTGTCTTCAAAGCACCTGATGTGGTTGACGACATACTCTACCCACAGCTTGATAAAATGAAGAGCGGGGTTCGGGCACTACTTGAAGAAAATGAATTCACTGTCCTGAACAGTATTACATGGGCAGGAGAAGATGCTGTTGTCCTGATGGAACTGCTTTCATCGAGACTTCCTGAGGTAAAAAAGCACCAGGGTCCACCCGTATGGGTTCGCAGCCACGCACAGGCATTCAAGTCAAAATATGAGAGTACAGATGGTGTGTTTTCCTTTTATGTGGAAAACGGATACTATGTTGCAGACATAAAAAGAAAGTTTGCGACAGCAAAAGATCTTCTTGAAGGAAGGATAAACACCTGCGCCCTTGGAAAACAGATTACTCTGGCAGTTAATGAGGGTTTCAGAATACTTGTGGACAGGGAAATTTGCAACATTGAAGATGAAGATTTCAGAATATCCATGAGAAAATGGAACAAAATATTGTAAATTATTGCAAATATAAAAGGGGTCAAAGCCCCTCCATCCTTTTCTGATAGAAGAAATACTGTTGTGCATACCCGCAGTATTCTCCGAAATACATGCGACCCCAATCCCCAATCTTGCTTTTTGTAGCATTTCCCTTGAAGAACTCATGATCCCCATAAACATTTTTAACAACCTGCTCAACATGAGTATCAACCGGGAAAGCTTCTAATTTACCATAAGCAAAAAGCAGTATGCAGTCCGCAACCTTTTCACCAATGCCCTTTAATTCCATCAATCTCTGTTTTGCTGTATTGTAATCCATCTCGAAAAGCTCGCCCAGATCAAGATCACCAGTTCCTACCTCTACGGCCGCATCAACAATACGCCCACCCCTGAATCCAAGCTTACATTGGAGCAGATCCTCATCACATGCATAGGCAAGAGATTCCGGATCAGGGAATGAATAGAATCCAAAATCTAATTCATGGCCATATCTCTCGCAAAGCTGGGATATGCCCCTTTTGATGTTAGGGATATTCCAGGCTGTTGCAAGCATGTAGGAAATCAGACATTCCCAGGGATCCTGACGAATCAGGCGAAGTCCCTGGTATTTCCTGATGGCTTCATTCATGAACTCGTCCTTGTTGACTTCAGCCAGAATATACTCAAGGTCATCATCGAAACGGAAGTATGACTCAAAAAACTCTTTTGAAAGATAGGAATCAACCGTTACCTCACCTGTCATACTGTCCTGTCGAAGACGTGCAAAATGACCTGCCACCACGCCTACCCACCAGCCGTCGATATAATCCCATCTGAATACCTGTCCGCAGTCCAGTGTGTAATCCAGACTAAAGTCCTCATTAAAGATTGTGTACATATTATTTCCCTAACTCAAGTCGCCTTAAAAAAGTAGCGGCTGATATGGTATCTCCGAGTCCAACGGTGGATATCGGTTCATGGCATATCAATGTGGGAATAGCGCAAATCGCATATCCTTTGAATATGCCGCATGTAGCATCATTTTGATGCAGGGATGGGATATCTGAAAGTTTGCCCACTTGCAGGCGACCAAATTCACTTTCATGGATCGTCGAAGCAACATCCAGAATGAATTCCCGGCTCTCGAGTTTACCGGATGCAGCAAAGGCTGCTGCACAACTAATACCAAATTCCAGAGCTTTCACTTCGTCCTGATAATTTATGGAAAGGCTTGAGATGGACATAACAAATTCCCTTGTGTGAACGAACAGGCTCTTCAAGCCGGAAATATCGCATACCTTTATGGCTGCTTCGAGTATCACAAAAGAATCCATTCCTATTATAGACCTTGCATCCATGCCGTGAATACTGCCCAGCATGGACAACTCATCCTCGTTCATTCCAATGCTGTCTACAAGGGGAGCAATTGTGGAAAAGACAGAGATTGCCAGGTCAGGTATGGAGAAGTGACCGAATTCTGCATGTATATGAATATTATTGTTAAGTTGCTTCCACAAACGAAGCTGCTCACAAACATTATCGAGCTTTTCCGCATAACCACTGCCATCCGGATAACTAAGCTGAAGCATATGAAAACCCGAGATCAAAGCACCGTCCATCTCCCGGATATGCGTTGTGGCATAATCTGCAAATTCATTGTTTATCCGGAGTCTGGAATTTAACGGGTCATAAGTGGCAATGAACCTGTTCTCCCTAGGAACTACAATGTCCTGCCCAAACAGGGAAAAAGTTTCTCCTTTCTTGAAATCAAAAACAAAATGAATTGGATCCTCATCGAATTCTTCTGCTGCCGCTGAAACATCGACACTTTCCATATCAATGGATGAGTAACTGGAAGATGGCAGAAAAATACCATCACCGGAAAAGAAGGACATCTGTATCCGGGAGGGATTCACAACGTTTGGGACAACCTTTGAAGCACCAAGCTGAGAAAGTACGTTGGCCATTATACCCATATTACCCCCCATTCTCAGAAGGGATCTCTCAAAATAGTTGCTCTTGAGCCATTCATAAACGGCTTTTTCATGGATCATCCACTCCCCGCCTGAGCCATCTTTCATACAGGATATTAGACCTGCGAGAAATTCAGGTATGGATGTGATCTCACCCGGAGGATTGGACAAGCTGTCAACTATCTCCTCTTTTGTAAATGTTGACAGGAGCTCATTTAACTCCGAACCTTTGATAGAATAAATTGAATCTATATTCGCATTATATCCACAGAGAATGTTCAAATTGATTACTCCATTTTTCAGGCTTTCTTTATCTTATTCTCTTTGAGCTTTGCGAGTATAGCTATGAACGCACCTGCTGAGATCGTATCGCCAATGCCCACGGTTGCTACAGGGTCCTTGACAACCTTCGAGGGCACTATTATCAGGTTGTGACTGGCCGTACTGATACATCCATCCTCAAAATCCTGAACCGAACATATCCCCCGTCTGACAAGGTATTTTTCCAGCTGCCTCAGGCCATCATATCCCTGACTATAAACAGGCACATCCAATCCCACATCTGCATCATTCATTCCCCCTATGGAACCGAGGGTTGCCTGGGTGGCAGCCAGAGTGGATGCAAACAAAAGAGCTTCCCTGTGTGATTTCTCATCAAGAGGATAATCCTTTGATACCACACAGATATAAAAACCCAGGGAGTGTATATGCACCCTTTGAAGATCAAGCTCGTGCAGCAGTTTTACAGCACCCTCATAAAGGGAAACAATGCTGTTCTCCCCTTTATTTATCACAGAGTATGCAAGCTCCTCATACCCCAGCACGTTCAGAGCGTTTGCAACTTCCACAGTATCAAGCCCCAGGGAAGTTACATGCTTTTTGACTATCCTGGTGAGCACTGCCTTACGGATGGCCTTGTTCTGTATGGAAGTGAATTCCACATGCAGACGCAGATCAGGATTGTGCTCCTTGAGTCGTTCTATGACATTTACAGCTTTCTCAACGTAATCATGACAGTCGCTGCCATCATCATATTCTTCCTTGATCATCTGATAGCCTGCAAGGATGGCACCGTCTATGCTCTCACTTATCTCAGGAAGGTGGTCGTACAGTTGCCTGTCCATATCTATACGGATCCATTTTGGCCTTGAGGAAATGATGAGACGATTATCCCTGGGTACCGAAAATACCTCACCGGAACAATTCACTTTTGTGCCTTTCGAGAATTCGATTATCCAGTTGATCTTTGGTTTCTGCTCAGGATCGTATGCATCTTTGGGATGTTTCAAAAAGAGTTTCCCATCTTCCACCACAGGACAGTTCAGGTTGGGCATGTCCACATAGTACTCTGCCTGCTCCCTTGAGAGCCAGGGTACATAGCTGATGACATTATTAACACCAAGGGTTGCCAGAAGATTTGCAATGATACCTGCCTGTCCACCCATGCGGGCCTTGTCGAACACAAGGTTGTCCATAAGCCAGTCATGCAGGTCTGTCGTATAAGTTGGAACTTCAGCTGCCTTACCATCACGCATTGCGATTATCAGACGAGCCATGAAGTCAACCGGATCCTCTATCTCACGAGGATAATCCAGGATTCTCTGCTGTACGTTTTCACAACCCAGAAGCTGAATCAGTCTTTTAATCTCATGTTCTTTTATGTGCTTGATAGCATCTACATTGCTGTTGTATGCTACAAAAACACCTTTGATATTGCCTAATAAACCACTGATATTTGAAAATGCTTCAGAATAGCGCTGCTCCCATTCTTCGATCTCCATGATCTCACCCAAGGATTATAGGTCAATACTTTATATATAAATAATGGAGGAGAGAAAAGCAAATAACATCATCACAAAGCCATCGAACATCAATTCTCTTTCTGATACAATGGAATAACAAATGTAAATGTACTGCCATTCCCCAGGCTACTCTCCACCGTGACATTTCCACCGTGCATTTCCACATACCTTTTCATAATTGCAAGACCAAGACCCGTTCCCCCAACTTTACGAGTCAAAAAAGAATCCACCTGCTTGAAGGGGGTGAATATCTCTTGTTGTTCATCTTTTGAGATACCAATGCCATTATCTGAGACAGAAACCTGTAATTCGCCATTAATGGAACTTGTCTTAACACATATTTCCCCATTTTCCGGTGTGAACTTAATTGCATTGGAGAGAAGATTATACATGATGTCCTTGATCATTTTCTTGTCGGCATATAATTCCAGATCATCATTCTCAATTTTAGTTTCAATATCAATGTTTTTTATATTTGCTGCAGGTTGCATCAATCCTAATGTCTCGTATATGATCTCAAAAACTTTGAATTTTTCACACCCAAGTTCCATTTTTCCAGCTTCAACTTTTGATAGATCGAGAATACCATTGATCAATTCCATTAAATGTTTACTACTCACCAGAACATTGGAAACATATTCAATTTGTTTTTCATTCAATTCACCCGATATTTGATCATGCAACATTTGTGAAAAACCGAAAATTGAATTGAGAGGTGTACGTAGTTCATGACTCATCGTGGCAAGAAATTCAGATTTTGCCCTGCTAGCAGCTTCAGCAGTCAATTTAGCAGTTAATAGTGCATCTTCAGCTTGCTTACTCTCAGTAATATCCTGAATCGATCCGATAACTGCATCTCGTGCAGCGAAGTATTCTGCAACCGAATGTATATAACGGACCTCGCCATCATTTTGCCTTATTATTCTATACTGTACATCATACGGTAGCTTTCTTGTTACAAGATCAATTAGTGCCGTATCCAACATAGGACGATATTCAGATAGCGGTACTCCCCTTACATCTTCGAAAGTATATTGTGTACCTTCCAGGCCATATATCCTAAGTGCTTCCTCCGAAGCATCCAAACTGCCGGAATTAAAGTCAAACACCCAACTCCCAAAGCGTCCGACCTTCTGTGCGCTGTGGAGCTGTAACTCCCTCTTTCTGATCACATTTTCTGCCTGCTTGCGCTGGGTAATATCCCTTCCAACACCCAGAACCCCATTCAGCCGTCCATTAGAATCATACATTGGACTTTTGATGGTTTCAACATATTCCATATGACCGTCATCAGAATAAATGAGGGTCTCTTCATTCATAGTGGGTTTGCCGGCTTCCATTGCCACCCTATCATTTTGAGTGAAAAAATCTGCCAATTCCTTTCCTACAAAATCATAGTCAGTCTTCCCAACAATGTCTGCTTCCTTTGCACCAAAAAAGCGCTCAAACTTAGAATTGCATGTAAGATAAACACCATTAACATCTTTCAGCCAGACCAAGTCCGGAATGGTATCCACTAATGCACGCAATTGTCCTTTGCTATTCAACAGTGACTTCTCTGCAAACCTGTGCCCTGTTATGTCTTCCCCGATACTGGAGATGCTGGAGATATTGCCAGTTCCATCCTTAAAAACAGTATTATTCCAGACAATCAGCCTCCTATCACCATCTCTTGTTATGATCTCATTTTCATAACATGATGATTGATCTGCATTTTCAATCGTATTGAGGAGAACATCCTTTGTTTCCGCGACTATCTCTGCAGGCAGGAACACATCAAACCAATTCTTATTAAGAACATCCTCTCTTTTCCATCCGGTCAGATCGAGCAAGAAATCATTACAAAAGAGGATATTCCCATTTGAGTCAAGCATGAGCCCGACAAGTTGCATATTGTTAAAGACCGTCTGAAAAAGTATTTCAGATTCAAGTACATCACTTTCTGTGTTTTTCCATTCAGTAATGTCAATATGTTGTAAAAGAACAGTTGTAGGATAATTTTGAGAAAGTGGCTGAACTTTCATTAAAAACCAGCGTTTTTTTCCATAGCTCTGGCAAGGATATTCAAGTTTGAATGTTTTTGCATTACCATTAATAACATCCCTGATTCCCTTTGCTGCAGCAGAGGCTTCTTCTGATCCTTCACCAGTTGCCAGATCACACACTTTTAAATAATCGATCCCTTCAGCACATTTGACGGGATTGGAATCACTATTCGGTGCACATTCTTTCCATTTGTCATTTGCATAAGAAATCAGTCCAACCGATGATAATATGACAATACCATCCTCCCAGAATTCCATTGAATCCGCTTCAAGACCAAAAATAGAAGGATCATTTGTTTTTAAAGTCATACATATCACTGCCACATTTATAGTGAGTATATTATAATACCCGTATTTACAACCCACAGTAATAAAATACTATGTTTAAAAAGTAATCAAAAATAAAAGAGTAATAGTTTATAATTGTATCCAATTATAAATTTATTAAGTCGTGTACTCAGCGTTGATCTTCACATAATCATAAGTCAGGTCACAGCCCCATGCTGTTGCACTCCTGTCACCAAGACCAAGGTCGGTTATGATAACTACCTCATCCTGAGCCATTATATCCTTCAGTTTCCCCAGTGCATCCTCATCGGATTCTACTGCCACACCTGACCTTACAAGTTCCACCACATCGGTGCCGGATGAGAACGAAAGGGATATCTTTTCCGGATCTACTTCTGCACCTGAATAGCCGCTTGCAACGATTACCCTGCCCCAGTTTGGATCCTGTCCGAAGATAGCTGACTTTACCAGAGGAGAACGGACTATTGCCTTTGCAACAAGAACAGCATCTTCATCTGTGATTGCACCTGTCACCTTTGATTCTATGAGCTTTGTAGCACCTTCACCATCAATAGCTATCATCTTGGCAAGCTCGGTCAATACGAATTCAAGTCCATGAAGGATATCATCTTTTTCCGGACTGATCCCAGAACGCCCTGTTGCTGTCACAAGCACCATATCGTTGGTACTGGTATCACCATCTACAACCACCATGTTGAAACTCTTATCCACAGCAGTTTTAAGGCAGTCATCGAGAACATCCGTATGAATATCCGCATCGGTATATACAAAGGCAAGCATGGTACCCATATTGGGTTCAATCATACCGGAACCTTTTGCAATTCCCGCAATGCGAATGCCACAGTCCATCTCAATGGCAATTTCCTTTGGAACTGTGTCTGTCGTCATGATAGCCTTTGCAGCATTCATACTTGCATGGGCATCATTGGAAAGTGATGTTGATACATCTGCCAGGTTCTCCTTTATCCAGCCAAGGTCAAGCTGGCGACCTACAACACCTGTGGAAGCCACAGCCACCATCTCAGCATCAATATCCAGTTGCTGTCCAAGCAGGAACTGCATCTCCTTTGCAGTCTTGATCCCCTGCTCACCTGTGAAGGCGTTGGCATTGCCACTGTTAACTACCACAGCAGCAAGTTTTCCTGTCCGGGAAAGACTTTCACGAGTTACAACAAGTGGTGCTGCAATGACCTTGTTCCTTGTGTAAACTCCGGCAGCGTTTCCTTCTGCCTGAATAACCGCAAGTCCCATCTTCCCGGGTTTAATACCTGCTGCACGGACACCCGTTACCGCACATATGCCGCCTTCAATGAATTTCATATGATCCCCTATCTATTGTTTTACACTTTTCCAAGTCCACGAATGATGTCACCACGGGTGATGATACCTACAATTTTCTCATCTTCAATAACAGGCAACCTGTTGATCTTGTGTTTTGTAATTATTGCCGAGGCATCCTGTATGGAGTCTGATGGAGAGACCGTGTAAACGTTCTTCTTCATTATCTCGCTTATGGGTTTTGAACCCAGGTCCTCAAGCATATGCTTGGAGTCTTCCCAGCTTATCAGCTCACGGATCGGAACTTCGATGACCTCAAAAGGACTTGGTAACCAGAGTCCCTTGTGCTCCGGAACATCCAGCAACCTGAGAAGGTCACCTTCGGATACTATGCCTACAAGGTTGCCATCTTCCAATATTGGAAGGCCACTTATGTCTTTCTCTTTAAGCAGTTGTGCAACATCCCTTATTGAATCATCAGGACTGCAGGCAATAACATCCGGGTTCATAACATCTTGTACTTTCATGGATATACCTTATCTATTATCTTATATTTCAGGATTGGTAATCAAGGAGCTGCTGCTGCACTCCAGAGTCCTTTGGTCTCATCGAATCCGCACATCATATTCATGTTCTGTATCGCCTGTCCTGAGGCACCCTTCACCAGATTATCGATGGCTGAGACCACAACTATGCGGTTGTTCCTCTCATCCACCTCAAAGCCGATATCACAGAAGTTGGAACCACGTACGCCACCAAGACTTGGGCTGCCATCGAGAACTCTCACGAATGGCTTGTCCCTGTACATGTCCTCATAGAGTTTCCTGACACCATCCACATCCATCTTCTCCTTTGTGAAAACATGGGCGGTGGTCAGTATTCCTCTGATGGATGGAACCACATGGGGTGTGAAACTGATATTTGTAAGCGAATTGTCGAGCCTGTTAAGCTCCTGCACGAATTCCGCAACATGCCTGTGGGTGGTCAGCTTGTACGCCTGCACGTTCTCCGCCATGTTGGGATAATGGGATACAGGACTTGGATTGATACCCGCACCGGTAATTCCAGATTTGGAATCGAATATCACAGAGCTGATAACTCCTGCCTTTGCAAGGGGAGCTGCTGCCAGTGTTGCACCTGTAGGATAGCATCCGGGATTGGCTATGAAGTTCTGCTCTGCAACCTCCGGGTGAAGCTCCACAAGACCGTAGACCGCGTCCCTGGGATCTCTGTGCTCCATGGCATATGCTTCCTCAAAAGCTGCTGTCTTGAGTCTGTAATCTGCACTGAGGTCAATGACTTTCACGTCATCGTCAAGCAATTCGGGAACTATATCCATGGCAGTGCCATGGGGAACCGCCACAAAGACGACATCACATGCCGATTTTATCTCTTCCGGAGTAAGATTCTGGAATCCCAGGTCCAAAAAGCCCTTCAAGTGCCTGTGGGTATCTGTTACAGCCTCACCTGCAAGCTTCCTTGAAGTAGCAGCCACAATATTTACTTCAGAGTGGTTCAGGAGCAGGCGCATAAGCTCCCCACCTGTGTATCCTGAAGCACCGATAATTCCTGCGTTGATCATAGTTATCACTGTATTAATGTCAAATATATGGAGAAGAAGTGATTGTAGTACTATAATGCTTGCGCTTTGGTTTGGAGAGAAGAGATGGGATCGAAAGCTTGCCATTGAAGATATCCGGACAAAGATAAAATGAAAACGTTAATTAACCACCACAATTCAAACAGTAGAATCCGGTTTGAAGTGACTTCAAATGCGGTTAACAGAAGATATTCATCATCTTTGGAAGGGGTGACTTGGAGAACGATTACGGTAAATACATCACTAGAACTGCTGAAGGTTTTTACAATGTCAAATTACCCGGCGTAAAGATGATGCATGATAGCAGAGATTTCTTTGTGCTTGATGTAAGACCCCATAGCCTGTTTGCACCCTTTCACTTAAAGGTGCTGTGAACATAAACCTTATCGAACTTCCCGACAGACTGGATGAGATACCAGAAGGTTCGAAGATACAGCTCTACTGCCAATTCGATGTCATGAGCAGAAACGCAGGGAAAAAACTTGTAAGATCAGGTTTTAGTGATGTGTATAACATGCTGGGTGGCTTCAGAACATGGTACAAGGCAGGTTATCCTTTTGTGAGTGAGATATGATCACATACCAGGATAGCAACATGGAACTCATTTTTTGAAGCTCAAAGCATTCTTTGGACAGGCCTCCACACATCTTCCACATTTTATACAGTCCGGGTTGTCCGTTATCTCCAGAATCTTGAGGTTCATCGGGCAGACCTTCTCACATTTGCCGCATTCTATACATTTCTCGGTATCTATCTGTAGCTGGTATTTCCCTGCTCCAATTATACGCTGTGCTGTCCCCATGAGGCAGAATGTGCACCATGTTCTTGGGGCGATAGATATTCCCAGAACCACCGCAATGGCAGTCGTCGTAATGCACATGATAACAAAGACCATACCTATCTGGTTGACAAGTCCCTGCGTGTTGAGCAGCCTGTATCCCATAAATCCCATCATCAATATGAAGATAGGGATCCTTATCCAGAGGCTCCTCAATATTTTTGGTATCCTCTTTTTTCCCGCCATCCTTCCAACCCAGAAGTCCATGAAACTTCCCCTTGGGCAAAGGTTACCGCAGAACCAGCGTCCCCTGAATGGTGCTATCAGCAAAAGTGTTGCAAAAACGATCAGCAGGAAGTATCCGAGTATCGGGAACCACAGTCCTATGATAGAAACGATTACGACAAGTATTCCTAAATACGGGGTTATCTTGAGAACCACTTCCACTTCCTCCAATATAGAGACTGTCGAACTACCTTTTATTGATTTCTCTATTGCTTTTATTATCTGGATGCTGTTTATCGTTTTCTACAGTTGATCTAAAAAGCCAAATGAAGGAAATCCTGAATCCCATGATAAAGGAAGTGTGAGAGATGAAATCAGAAGAACAAATAAGAATCAAGTTAGAGAACTTGAAGAATCTTAAGAAAAACATTGATGAAAACGCAATCATTATCGTGGTACCATAAAAGACTTAAGCAATTATCTCTTCGATATTTTTATGGTAGAATCACCTATTTTTGAGATATTTGATGGGTTGCCCAGACAGGGTCCAGGTAATAACAAGTGTACTGAAAAAGCCTTTAATTTACTTTCTTCCATTCCTGCAGGCAGTAAGATCCTTGACATTGGTTGCGGTGTGGGTATGCAGACAATACATCTTGCGAAGATCTGCAACGACTGTCACATCACTGCAACTGATATTTACCAGCCTTTTCTGGATAAACTTATGGAAAATGCGGCTAAAGAAGAAGTTGATGACAGGATCACCACAGTTTGTGCGTCAATGGATGACCTGCCTTTTGAAGCAGGAGAATTCGATGTCATCTGGGCAGAAGGCTCCATCTTTATCCTTGGTTTTGAGAAAGGAATTAGCTACTGGAAACAGTTCCTAAAAGTTGGGGGCTATATGGCAGTGACAGAGAACACATGGTTCACGGATGAGCCTTCCTCGGAAGTTGTTGAATTCTGGCAGGAAATATATCCTGGTATCATGAACATACCTGACACTGAAAAAGTTATTACGGCAGTAGGATATGATATCGTTGATCACTTTAAACTGCCAGTTTCTGTCTGGTATGAATTTTACGACCATCTGGAAAAAAGAGTTGATGAAATCAGTGATAACTATAAAGGAAACACCGAGGCAGAAATGATACTTGAGTTTAACAGAAAAGAGATAAAACTCTTCAGAGAACGCCCAGATGAATATGGTTATGCGTTCTACATTTTTCAGAAGAACACAGATAAATGATATGTTACTGATGAACAATTAAATGATCCTGAAACTCAAAAAGAGAACAAAGCAGCGATCAAGGAAGAATAATATTTAATATCGTATATGGGGTGACTTGCTCATAACAAGCAGGTAACATCCGAATACAAATCATTTTTAATTTAATTTTTTGCTCTACTACTCGTCTCCACTTGTGCGATTCGTCAACCTCATTTTTTCCCAATCCCCATAATAAAGGAAGTGTAAACGTTTGGCAAAAAGGATTTGAGTCACTGGTATTATAATGCATATATATTGGATGTGAAAATGTGAAGGATGAAAAAAAAGAATACCTTGTACGCAAAGATATGTATGCGGAAACAGTAAAAAAGAATAAAAAAGTAGCCATGGCAAATATGGTGATATTCAGTATAGGCTTACTCTTGAAATATATAGGCAGACCTGAATTGGGTGGACATTTTATCTGGTTGGGTATTATCATCCTGATATACGTTTTCGGATCCAATCTGATGGCAAAATATGAAATGAAAAAATATCAGCTAAAATAAGTAATCAGAAGTCTCTTTAATCTTTTTTATTGGTGCTAGGTTCGAGTTTGCACACCAAGATTGTATGTTTAGCCTGGTTGATGATTTCTACAAAGTCCAAATTCCATAATCGCCAATTAAAGGAAACTTAATTATCCTTCAAATTTTGGTCTTAGATTGTAGCCTTTATTTGGATTATTTGATTGTAATTCTCTTATGAATTTGTATTCCATTCGATTTACTTCTTCTTTGGCTGCTGTTTTAGATTCCCATAGAATTTCTTTTCTAACCGTAAAATCGCGTTTTTGGTCTCTTGTAAAATCTCTTTCAATAAGTTCACTCTTTGGCGATCCGAAATAACCGAGACTATCAGTGATATCTTGTCCGATGTATATTTTTCCATTTGGGTAGGTTATTTTATAAATCATGCTCATGCAAAAAAGGTATGAATAAACAATATAAAATCTTGTTGGGTATAATGTAGATACCGCCAAATAAAGGAAGTGAAAAAATAACAGGGCTAAACTTTGTTTCTGCTGTAATCGGTATGATTATTGGTATTATAGTATCGTATATATTATATTTGATTATGAAGAAACCCTAAACTGCCAAATGAAGGAAAAACTTCCAACAGCATTCTGAAATAAGCTATTTCACTTATATACAATCTCTGTTTTTGCGTCATCTGCTGACAGCGTGGAAAAAAACTTCCTATTAGTTTGTATAATCGGAAGCAAAAACAGACAATTTTACTTTTTGATTTACTAATCTTCCATTCCAAAAGTGAATTAAAAATGGTCGGTCAACTGAACCATCCTTTAGTCCTAAGACATATCCTCACAAGCATCAGCATCACCGGTACTTCGATAAGCACACCTACAACTGTTGCAAGTGCAGCACCGGAGGAGAGACCGAAAATGATGGTTGATGTTGCTATGGCTACCTCGAAGTGGTTGGATGCACCTATCATGGCGGTTGGAGCTGCGTCCTCATAACTTAGCGTGAGTATTTTTGACAGAACATATCCAAGCAGAAAGATGAATACCGTCTGTATGAAGAGAGGGACTGCTATCCAGAGAATAGTCAATGGTTCCGAAAGTATTACCTCACCCTTGAAACTGAAAAGCAGGATTAGCGTGATAAGCAGGGCTATGATCGTAACAGGCGTGAGCAGGTGTACGAAACTGGTGTTGAACCATTCCTTGCCCTTCTTCCTGATTATCAGTTTACGGGAAACATATCCTGCAGCCAGGGGAAGTGCCACATATATCCCTATGGACAGAGCGAGTGCCTCCCATGGAACTGGCAATTTGCCAACACCAAGCAGGAATCCACCCAGTGGACCATAGAACAGGAGCATGGCAAGGGAATTGATGGCAACCATCACAAGAGTATGGCAGTCATTTCCCTTGGCAAGATATCCCCAGACAAGCACCATTGCCGTACATGGAGCTATGCCAAGCAGGATGCATCCTGCAAGATAGCTTCGCCAGAGTGGGACCTCGAGCATTTTTATGCCTTCAACAAGTACCACAGTCCCCTCTCCGTAAATCGCACCAACTGGCAGGTCGAGTCCGAATGGCATTTTCACAAGGTCCACGGCTTCGGGACCTATGAACTGGAGGAAGAGAGTACCGAGGAAGAACAGGGATATCAGGTACATGGTAAAGGGCTTGATAGCCCAGTTTATCAAAAGCGTCAGGCTTACAGGCTTGATACTCTTGCCAGCCAGCAGCACATCTGCAAAGTCTATCTTCACCATGATGGGGTACATCATGAAGAAAAGACAGACAGCGATAGGTATCGAGACCACTGGAGCCTCATTGACGTATAGCGACAGGCTGTCAAGGTACAGTGCCACCTCAGGTGCGAACCTTCCAAGCAGGATACCTGCTATTATACAGAGAAATACCCACACCGGCAGGTACTTTTCAAAAAAACCAAGTCCCTTTGTCTCTTTTGTGATGCATGCTTCTGTTGCCACTTCATCCCACTCCCCATGGAACTAATCTAAACTGATCTAATTAAACTAATCTAATATGTGTATCTGAAATATTAATTCTATTTGGCAATTATTCGCCATCCTCTGCCAAGGATCATCTGGTCGATGGTCTGTCAAAGAAGATATTCTTACCATTGACACTCAGTGGAAGAGCCATGGCAACATCAGCATCTATCATATCGAAGTAACATGCAGCGGCACCTGCTGAGTAGAGTACCCTGTTATCAACGCAAAGATCCTTTGCTTTTGCAGCAGCACATCCCACGGCAATTCCCAGATCCACGTACTTGATCATGCAGTGCGGACCCGTGAACTCAACACTGACCTGTTTGGCATCCAGCATTTCCTTGCATTTTTCAAATCCGCATGCTCCACAGTTCAGACCGCAAACTCCCGAGGATTTCAGACCTATCAGGACTATGGCATCAGAATCCCTTACATTCCCTGCATCCCGTATCAGGAACTTCATACCTTTTATTTCAGCCAGCTCTTCCATCTTATCAGCAAGTTCTGCCTTCTCATCCCCGTCCAGCAGGAATGTGACAATATCATCTATACCCTTACCCTTGGGTGCGGTCCTGGCAGCCACCAGAATTGTCTTTGCAAGTGATTCTATGATCTCAAGTTCGGGATTCATCTTCATGAAAAAAAGAAGGTTACGATGATATTTATCCTTTCAGATGGGGGGTGAAAATGATCAAAAAAAGAAAAGGATTAAGAGCAGGAATGATTCTGCTCAGAGTGTGATTATATCAGGACCAGGGGATGTATCAAGTTTCTCAAATCCTATATCCTCATCGGAGAGTATTTTCTCGATGGAACCATCGAGTATACGGATAAGATCCTCCTTGGAGACCTTTGTGATAGCAGAAAGGAACTTCAGGTGCTGCTCATCTTCATCTACCTCTTCCAGTATTTCCACATAAGGGTCACCTAGGGATGAGGTAAGGTTAGCCTTGATGAGACCTTCACTGAACTTGAATGTCATCTTTATATGACCAATGAAATCAGGATTTAGCTCCTTTAATTTCTCTTTGAGATCTGTAAGCAGGTGCACAAGCATTGTGGTGATCATATCCGAATTCAGCTCATCAGCTTTCAGAAGATATTCACCGGCATAGCTGCCAACACCGGACATCTCTATGGAATTCAGGTGCTCGCTCTCCTTTACTATTTTGCTCTCACCCGTAAGCAGGTCCATGAATGTCTGGAACTTTGCATCTACATTCTTAGCGGAGAATTCAACGAGCATTGCGTCAGGGTTTAGCTGCAAGATATTATTGGAAACAAATGTAAGCGTTTCCATGTCCACCAGATCGATCTTGTTTATACAGACTATCTCTGAGTCTTTTATCTGGTTTTCTATGAACCTTGGTATCTGCTTCATTTCCATTGTCAGTCTGCTGGCATCCACCAGGGTAACTATAGGTGCAAAGGAAAGATCATCTAACCTCATCAACTCGATGCCTTCTTTGATCTGAAGAGGGAATGCGATACCTGTTGGCTCAATTATAACAACATCAGGACCATACTCCTCCATGAGAGTATCCAGTGTTATTTCCATACTTGTAAGCAGGGTACAGCAGATACATCCACTTGTAAGTTCCTTGGTAACAAGGCCTCCAACAGACATTGTTTCTCCATCTACGCCAACTTCACCAACCTCATTTACGATTATGGCAACCTTATGGCCATTTTCAATAAGGTGTTTGCTGAGGTTCATCAAAGTTGTAGTTTTTCCGCTTCCAAGGAAACCGCCTATGATTATAATTTTCATTTTGCCTCACCTTTCTAATATCTGAACATATCGAATGAACTAAAAAGATAAATATTCATTGATAAGAAAACCAAACTTTTTGCTGGATCAGACTAATCATAGTGGAAGCATTATATGGAACGTACTGCCCTCTCCTTCTGTGCTTTCAACCCAGATGTTGCCGCCATGGTCTTCCACTATCTTCCTGCAAATGTAAAGGCCAAGGCCAGTACCTCCGTATTTGCGTTTAACAGATGAATCTATCTGATAGAAACGCTGGAAGAGATTTGGGATCTTACTCTCAGGAATACCGATTCCCGTATCCTTTACTGAAAGGTGAAGTGACTCCCCATCCACATTGGATGAAACTGTGATGGTACCATTTTCAGGTGTGAATTTAATAGCGTTGTCAATTAGGTTTATGAATACATCCATCAGCTTATCTTTGTCTGCGGTGATCACAGGCAGTTCGTCAGGGACATCCTTCTTAATAGTAATATTCTTGCTCTCTGCCTGAAGTGCGATATCCTGTATGGAATTATCTATGACATCCGCGATCCGTAGATGATCAAAGGAGTATCGAATCTTGCCGGCCTGAGCCCTGCTAAGATATAGGAGGGAATCCACAAGTCTTCTCAAACGTTCGGAATTGCGAATAACAGTCTCGACAGCTTTCCTTTGTTGCTCATTAACATCACCAAGAGTACCATCAGAGATCAACTGACTGTAGCCCTGTATGGAAGTAAGCGGGGTTTTGAACTCATGGCTGACATTGGATAGGAACTCATCTTTCATCCTGTCCAGGGATTTCAGCTCCTCGTTGGCATTTGACAGTTCCTCATTCGTTCTTGAAAGCTCTTCGTTGACCGAAGATATCTCCCGGGCATATTCCCTGAGGGTATCCTCAGCCTTTTTACGTTGTATGAGCCGCCACATACCTTCCATAAGCAGAGTCAGTTGCCTGACATCAGACTGGTCATATTCACTTTCCTTGTTACCAACACCTGCCACACCTACTATTTTGTCACCGTCAAAAATAGGGATGTTCATGTGGCGCAATATCTTGATGTGTCCAAGAGGGTATCCCTTTTTTAATGGATTTGGAGCCTGGAAATCATTGGTTATGATAGGCTTCCGCTGCCTTATGGCCTCACCCCATATACCAGTAGTTTCAAGCGGATATTCAAATCTCCTGTTATCCACAGCACATATCTTCATTGCGTTCTTTGACCATGAATGCATGATCAGCACGTTCGCATCATCCAAAAATGCAAGGTAACCGATCTTGCTCTGGGTCATCCTTACTCCCTCTTCCTGGACAAAATTCGAGATTTCCTTAAAAGACATAGAAGTCATCTGGTTAAGTTTCAAAAGAGCTTCCAGACGGGATTCATCAAGTCGAAGAGCGTCCTCTGCTTTTTTACGTTTGGAAATATCCTGAAATACCCCAATACCACCAAGTAAAGTACCATCTTCTGCGATGTTGGGACTGTAATCAGCCTTAATGGTGATCGTGACATCACTTGAAACTGTGTGGTATTCACCTTCAAAATGTCCGACCTTCCTTGAGAGAACATCATCCACAGCTTTTTTCATCCTTGCATCTACAATGGACGCAACCATATCAAAACCTATAATGTCCTCTCTCTTCTCAAGCCCCATTATTTCCAGGAATTTCTTGTTGCAATGAGTAATAATACCATTTTTGTTAAAGTTGAATATTCCCAGAGGAGAATTCTCAAAGATCATCCGGTATTTTTTCTCAGCTTCAACTATGGCTTCGTCGGCCTTTTTACGCTCGGTGATGTCTATGATGATGCCCTGATAATAGACAGGGTTGCCCGCTTCATCCCTTATTAGGTACGACCTCTCTGTGACCCACCTCGGATTCCCGGATTTTGTGAGTAGGCGATATTCATTTAAAAAGTACATCTTCCCGGATATCTCAAGCTGTGTGGCATCCTTGATTACATGATCAACATCATCAGGATGGACCAAATCTGAATAGACAAGATTACCTGATACCAGTTCCTCAGGAGTGTAACCAAACTGGGAAATATTATCTGAAACGAACTCAATGGGCCATCCCTCTTCAGTTGTCCAGAGAAAAGCAATCACCGGACTCTTCCTGTAAATGTCTTCCAGCTTTTCAATGGACTTGAACTTGTCCCTTAAGGTCTCGCGGCTTATCCTCTGTTCGACAAGTTTGCCAATTGTACCGAACATCCCGGCATAATCACCATGTTCATCCGCCAGGGGAAATAGAACACCACTGTGATAGATGTACTGACCGTTGGGTTTTACGAAGGGGAATATATCATAATTCCTGGAGTGAAGGCTTTCCTTTGTCATCTGGAAGATATCGATGAAGGTGAGTTCATCCTCCTCCGGTTGTTGCGATATGAACTTAACAAGTTTCTTCCCGAGCACATTCTTCCTGAGCAAGCCTGATATTGATTCCATGCCCTTGTTGAAGTAGACGATGTTGTCATGCCTATCAGTCGCCCATACACCTGTCCAGACATTCTCCAGTATATCGTCAGGGAAACGTGCCTCTTTCTGGACCGTCTTACAGAACGAGGAGCTCTGGAGAAGGGCCCATGTGTCATTTTTCTTGATGATGGTACCGTCATGCATGCCTATAAGCTCGATGAGTTCAGACCTGGAGCGGGCTTCCTCCAGAAATGCAAAAATAGCAATGACACCCCTCTTCTGGATGATATCCATGCCCTTTTTCTCAAACTCCACAAATGCCTTCCAGGCATCATCCCCAACTATTGTGAACTCATTGAACATGCGCAGGCCGTCAAAACCTGCTGACATTGCCCCTTCATAGAGCTCTTCCCAGTGCTGCAATTCTCTTTCGGATATCTGATCCTCACCTGCAACATAGCACTCCTCGCATGGTATGAGCATGATCTGACCTGTCTTGAGATAAGTATCCGCATCAATTCCTGCACCTTTAAGAATATCCAGGGCAACCTGCCGGTCCATCCTGCCTGAAAGACCCCATACGCAACACTCATTGTTCTTCAAGCCGGCATCAAAGAATGCACAGAGCAATTCTTCCAGCTCCCCGGCCTCGTTGTATAGCAGGGAAAAATAACTTCCCTCCGGCATGTCAAGTATGAAATCAATATCCGAGTTTATCGTATTGATGGTGATAGTCTAACCCCGCTAATCTGATGTAAGTGAATGATGAATCATCAGAACCTCTTATAATTAACACTATACAACTCTTATATTTACTTAATTATCTGCCAGCCATATACAGCTTCAGGATGCATAATGGATACGATAGATCTTACCCGCATTGTCATCACTGACAAGGAGCGAACCATCATCTGCAACTATGACATCCACCGGGCGTCCAAGAACTTTATTGCCCTGCAACCAGCCCGTTGCAAAGTCATTTACCGTGAGAGTATCCATGTCAATATTCACTATTTTGTAACCTGTGGGTTCCTGACGGTTCCATGAACCGTGATAACACACGAAAAGGTCACCATTATAATCTTCAGGAAAACTGTCGCCGTAGTAGAAAGCAAGTCCCAGTGGTGCCGAGTGTGCCTGCAGGTCTATAAGACTTGCTGTCTCAAAGGGTTCCATGCAAGGATTCCTGATGTACTGGTTGGTATCGAAATCCGTATCATGGATGTTGTCACCATAGCAGATAGGCCAGCCGTAGTTCCCGCCTTCACGTATCAGGTTTATCTCATCTGGCGGAAGGTCATCCCCGAGCCAGTCCCTTCCATTATCCGTGGCATACAACTCCCCGGTCAGCGGATGGAATGTAAGTCCCACTGAATTGCGCAGACCCCTTGCAAAAACCTTCCAGTTGCTGCCATCAAGCTCACCGCGAAGAATGGCTGCCCTTCTTTCATCTTCCTCGTAACAGGCATTACAGGATGAACCTATGCTAAGGTAGAGAGCATCATCATGAACCTTCACGGTTCGGGTGTAGTGCCCCCGGGTGGGCAGGTCATCGATTAGCACCTGAATACTGCCATCATCAGCATCAAGGTCACCATCATCATCCCTTACCCTGATTAGCCTGCTTTCCTCAGCTATGTAGAACCAACCATCATGATATTCCAGACCATGAGGAGAATCCAGACCGGATATGAATACGTCCACCTCATCGGCTTTATTGTCTTGGTCCTGGTCCGGCAGCACCGCCACCAACCCCTTGTTGGGAATGGATACGAATAGAATATCGTCTTTGAGCATCAACATACGGGGACCGGGCGATGGTCCCGGATATGATATCAGGCTACTTCCCAGATCATCGGCATAGATATCGATCGCAAATCCATCTGGCATGCTGATATTCTCAATTTCTCCCGATGATATGGAAGGCCGGACCCCGAGGTAATTGAATGAAAGGAAGATGACAAGAAGTATAACAGAAAGAACGATGCCTATCCACATAACTCGCATTCCGGACAGCAAACCTGACATGTATAACCCCAATTAAAAAGTTGGTTCTGGTGGGATAAAAGGGTTGTTGGTGTTTCACCATTTATTCGACCTGTCTTATATCATGGTCATTATTTTATAATTGTAGCGTAAAACTCCGATGTCTTTAGCATCGGGGATGTAAGCGTCTATTACTGCCTCTTGTTCTTGATTCTGATACATATTAATACCATTACAGCGTATATTATATTATGCGGAAATCGTATAAATTCCGTCTGTACCCCACCAAAGAACAGGGAATTATTCTGGTCAAAACTCTGGATGTATGTAGATACATCTACAATGAATTCTTAGCAGACAGACGGAATGCATATGAAAGATGCAATCAAGGGCTCTGTAGAAATCCTCATTTGAATAATAAAAATAACCTTGACATACCTGTCAAGGTTATGTACTAATATCTTGAATTTGACCTCTTTCACTTGATTCCAATACTTTTTAGCCCTGATCTCTTCACTATATTTTCTTTTCAAAACAGAGAACATCGTTTCTACCAAATTTCTGTTATGATACAATGCTTTGTCAAATTCCCATACCATTTTTCTACGGTATTTACCTTTGATCTTCTTCCTTTTCCTCTGTCTTAGAGGAATCATGGCAATTGAATTAAATTCGTCTCTTGTTAGTGAATGTATCTCTTCAGAATCATAACCTTTGTCCATCACGTAGTACTTTGATCTGCGAGTTTTATGACATTGCTTTAGCAATTTCATTGCATGCTTTGCATCATGCACAGGTTTGCCTGATATCTTAAAACCAGTAATAATGAACTTTCCAGTATCAACAGAAATACTAGTTTTTAGGAATGATCTACGCTTCTTTCCTGTTCGCCAAGAATAATAGTAGCTACAATGACCACTAGTAAATCCACTTGAATCAATGGCGGTAATCTTTATTTGTTCCCCATGAGAATAAAATAGTTTTAGTGTTTGTTGTAGCAATCCATTAAAATAAACAGACTTGATTCTTGTAATGAATTTATGAAGAGTGGTAAAGTGTGGAACCTGTTTTAGTCCAATCCTTGATTTGACCTTATCCATTACTTCGACAAGTTCAACAATATCTCTATAATCTTCATTAAGATATTCTTTCAGCAAAACCAATGTTAGTAGCTGATGTTGTGTGTATTTTCTTTTAGAATATTTGCAACTATAGATCTGAAGGTGTGAGTTTCCTGATACAGCTAGTGCTGTATCAACAAACTTTAAGTACTTATTAGACAAAACACAATCATCCCCCTTGTGTTTTCTTGTGGTAAGTAATACTCAGGGGATTAATCCTTTTTAAATTATTATGCTAAAATAAAATGGAAAGTAGGTTTTCTACAGAGCCCAATCAAGGACTTACTACATTTGACCAGATCAATCAGATCAAGTATCTTGAGTTCAATACGCCAGTGCAATCTCAGGTCAAACAAGATGTCCTCAGACGACTTGGCAAGTCTTTTGATGCTTTTTTCAGACGGTGTAAATCCGGGGATGTTCCAGGTTATCCACGGTTCAAGGGAAGGGACAGGTACAATAGTTTTACGTACCCTCAATCGGGTTTTTGGATAGAAGGAACTAAACTGAAACTGTCCAAGATTGGAAACATCCGGATAAAGCAACATCGTGAGATTGAAGGCAAGGTCAAAACATGCACTATCAAAAGAGAAGTGAATCAGTGGTATGCAGTGTTCTCTGTTGATATGGGTAATAGTCCTGCAAAAGTAAATCCAAATACCTCCATTGGTATTGATGTTGGACTCAACTCATGTGTTACTCTGAGTAACGGTGAGCAATTCGATTCACCGGAATACTATCGTAAGTCTGAGAAATCTCTTGCTGTCCAACAAAAGAGACTGGGCAAGAAGAAGAAAGGTTCCGAGAATCGATTCAAACAAAAAAACATAGTTGTTAAGGTTCACAGAAAGATACGTAATCAAAGACTTGATTTTAACCATCAGTTGAGTCGAATACTGGTTGATAGATTTGACAGGATAGTATTTGAGGATTTGAATATTCAGAACATGGTTAAGAATCATCACCTAGCAAAATCGATATCAGATGTTGCATGGGGTCAATTAATCCAGATGACAAAAAGCAAAGCGGAAGAAGCTGGTAAGTATGTCGAATTAGTTAATCCTTATAATACATCACAAAAATGCAGTAGTTGTGGAAGCATTGTCAAGAAAGGTCTATCTGTCAGAGTACACAAATGTCCTGACTGTGGACTTGTACTCGACAGAGATCACAACGCCGCAATTAATATTCTTAACTTATGCACCGTAGGGACTACGGGAAGAGCCTGTGGAGTCATGAACAATAGTTCGGGCTGTGAAGCAGGAAGCACCTAAATCTTTAGTTTAGGTGTAGTTCACATTAGCCAGATATTTGGTACATAATTGTAACGCACAACTATATAATAATGCAGAACATTTGTTATTTATACTGATTTTTAACTGCAAATACTAACAAAAATAGATATGAGGAAGATAGCATGACCGTTCTAAGTATTATAGGCTGCAAGATGCTCCAGGATGAGATGATATGGCTCATTGAGAATGATTCCCAGATAGACGACATCATAGTGCTGGAAACGGGAGAACATTTAGAGTTCATTGACAAACTGGATGAACAGGGAATATCGTATGAACTTAAACCAGAGATATCCCAACCAGATCTATTCCGTGATCCTGAGAATGAAGACAAGTTCACCCTCATAGTAGATCTTGTGGAACTTGGACTGCACATGTATCCCAAAAACCTGAAATCCTTCATACATGAAGAGATAGAGAAGACCAGTTCCTTCTCCGATGGCATACTCCTCTTCTATGGTCTTTGTGGAAATGCACTTGAAAAAGTAGAGGAACAATTTGAGTCCCTTGATAATGGCTGCAAGGTACGTATACTCAGAGATGATGAAAGAGTGGTTGACGATTGTATCGGAGCCACCGTTGGCGGATGGGCAAAATACCTGAAGCTGTTGAAAGACAACAGTAAAGAACCGGCTATGTTCTTCACACCAATGTTTGCCCGTTACTGGGACCAGATAGACAATATCAGTGAATACAGTAAAGACCCCGAGGAAAAAATAAGGGTGCATAAAATGCTTCTGGACATGGCTGGCTATTCAAGGGTTGCCAAGGTCAATACAGGGCTGACATATACGAAGGATTTCGATAAGAACATCGAAGAATACGCCAAAATATTCGGCTTCGATATTTTCGAGATCGAAGGTGGACAGGAGATATTCGAGAAATGCTACAATTCCATTAAGAGCGAACTATTTAGTTCCTCTTGATTGGCTCTTTTTTAACACAATTTGAAATTTACTAGTATCAAGTAATTTCAAATTCCTGCTATTAGTTTCACTCTGCTTACATCAGCGTTATTAAACATCCCGACAATCAGGGTACCTCAATATGGGAGACTCAATTAATGGATGGAAAAAAACAGATCTACCTTGCAGGCCCACTTTTTTCACAGGCTGAAATGGATTTTAACGTTATGTTGCGTGACAGACTGGTTGAAATGGGATTCTCCGTGTTCCTGCCACAGGAGGATGGAGCAGATACACAGTCCAGCCGAATGGAAGATAGGCAGCGTAACATCTTTGAGAATGATGTCAGGGGAATAGATGAATCCGATATCGTGCTTGCCGTGTTGGATGGTGGAAGCGATGTGGACTCTGGAACCGCATGGGAGATGGGATACGCTTATGCTAAAGGGATACCGGTCCTGGGACTCAAGACCGACTTCAGGACTTTCGGTGACGAAGGTATTGTCAATCTCATGATGGAAATGGCAATTGAAGCCCTTGAGAGAGACGTTGAAAGCATCCTGAAAGTGCTTGAGGATTATAAATAGCTGCAAAACTGCAGCTTTAAAAAAGAAGATAACAAAATGAAAAGACAGGGATATTAAAGGAATCCTATTCCTTTAAGCATGCCTTGTCTTTGAAGTCCTTTTCTACGACCTCACCGAGGGGTTCTTTTTCCATGAATATCTGACCCTCAAAACAATAAACTTCAGCTCCTTCTATCCAGGCATCGTGTGGCAGTCCTGCCTTCAGGCAGGTATGGCTTAAAAACTCAATTTCATCAAAATCATTTTCCGGTGCAACCTGCGGCAACAGTAAACCCTGACGATAGCCGCTCTTAACGATCAAACCATGCTTACCTATCTTAATGGAAGTCGGAAGTTCCTTTGGCGGGACATCCATAAGTTCCGGTTTCGTGAGAATGGTAACCTCCACCGTGATGTTTTCCATCTCATTGGCAAGGACCTGTGGGAACCTCGAATCCCTCAGGGCGGCAGACAGTGCAGAATCAGTTATTGAATACTTCAAAGGAGAATCTGCATAAGGATGCCCAATGCAACCCCGAAGCTCTCCATTCTTGTTCAGTGTAACGAAAACTCCTCTTTCCTCATTAAAAACAGATGGGAGCTTGATCTCAGAGCCATCCATCATTTCCCCTGTACGCAGGTAGGTCTCAATGGCATCTCTTGCAAGCTGGACAGCTATCTTTCCCTCATCCTCTGTCAGTAACTTTACCCCTTCTTCCATAGCCAACACTCCGAAAACTGATATTATCAAATGGACATGATAGTTGCGTCAATGCAACTACCAGTAAAAGATATTATTTATCTCATTCATTAAGTCTATATCGTGTGGCTGCTACTTTCAGAGCCTCGATACCCGGCAAAAGATCGCCTGCAAGATAGTCTATGCATGCACCGCCGCCGGTACTTAAGTGAGAGAACTTGCCCTCGAATCCGAGATTTCTTATTTCTGCAGAAATATGCCCGCCGCCTGCAATGGAATAACCTGAATTTACAGCTGCCTTGATTATCTCATGAGTTCCAAGCGCGAATGGCTTGATCTCCGATAATCCGGCAGGCCCGTTGAGTACAACGGTCTTTGCATTCTTGATCTCCTCGGAATATGCCACAATTGTCTCAAGACCAATGTCGTTGATAGGAAGGTTTTCGCCAGGAAGTTCATCAATGTGAACCTCAACCCTTTTACCGCCATCGTTCATTGCAACATCCAGCGGATAGCCGATCTTATCATCGAATTTATCAAGCACATGTTTTGCCCTCTCTATCTGATCGATATAACCCTGTGAATCTATGAAATCCATATTCACCTTGCCAATATCCACACCAGCTGCCGCAAGCATTACATTTGCCACTACACCTGTGACCAGTACCCTGTCAGCACCACCTTTTGTCAGGACATTCTCGGCAACCTTAAGGGTGTCATCGACCTTTGCACCACCAAGTACGAAAATGCAGGGTGATTCACCCCCTTTGATACCACGGTCAAGGGAAGAGATCTCTTTTTCCATCACTCTGCCTGCACCGCTTGGAAGGGTTTCTGTAAAACCGGTTATGGAAAGTTGTGACCTGTGGGACACAGCAAAAGCATCGTTCATAAATATATCAAAAAGAGGGGAGAGTTTGCGAATCATGTGGGTGCCCGCATGTTCTTTTGCAGGACGTTTCAGGGTTTCTTCAGAATAGAACCTGACATTCTCCAGAAGAATGACATCGCCTGATTCCATGCCGGATATTTTAGATCTCGCATGGCTGCCAAAGATATCGTCCACATACTCAACCTCACGACCAAGATACTGAGACATGCGTTTGGCATGTGGGCTCATTGTCGTGAAATCACTTTTCCCTGCCCTGCTCTGATGCGCAAGTAACACGACCTTCGCGCCCTTAAGATCTTCCAATGTGGGAATATGACTCTTTATCCTCATATCATCAAGGATATTCCCTTCCGGATCCATGGGAGTGTTAAGATCCACTCTCACAAGTACTGTTTTGCCATCCACATCAAAGTCGTCGATAGTTAGATAATCCTTAGCAGTCAAAATTCCATCACCACATAGTTGCCTGAAGACTTTGGCCAATATAAGCTCTAAAATCATTAATGGTCTTAATGATATAAATACCATTGATTGTTGATTTTTGGTCTTAATGAACTAATCTTATTATATCTTTTCTGTATTCCCCCACAAAGCAAAAACTAATATCCATTGATTCACAATCCCAACAGGTGATTATATGAAGATCCTTGGAATTTCAGGAAGTCCTAAATCCGGCGGGAATAATGACGCATTGATAGAAAAAGTGCTGGATATTGCAGAAAAAAGAGGATTTGAGACCGACAAGGTTCTCATATCTGCATCCAGCATAGCTCCCTGTACAGCCTGCGGAGTTTGTGGCAAAGGCGAGAATTGTCCCATAGACGATGACATGCAACCGGTGTATGATAAACTTGCAGAAGCAGATGCCATAATAGTATCTTCCCCAGTATATTTTGGCACCATGACCGCACAGCTCAAGGCACTTTGTGACAGAAGTGTACAGTTGCGCAGACAGGGATTCCAGCTCAGCAACAAGTTTGGCGCCGCAATGGCAATTGGTGGTTCAAGGAACGGTGGACAGGAAAAGACAATACAGACCATTCACGAATGGATGCATGTCCATGGCATGGTTGTAATGGGCGATGGCGGCCATTTTGGCGGCATCCTGAAAAAGCCAGCTGCAGGGGATGAGGAAGGTATGCAGACTGCTGTTGATACCATCAATAAGCTCTGTGATGTGCTTGAAATGTTGAAATGATTTAAATTCTTTTTTAACACGGGTACCAAACCCGTTTCACTTTTTCACCTATAAAAAACCATGTGAACTACACCTAAACTAAAGATTTAGGTGCTTCCTGCTTCATTGCCCGAACTATTGTCCATGACTCCACAGGCTCTTCCCGTAGTCCCTACGGTGCATAAGTTGAGAATATTGATTGCAGCGTTGTGATCTCTATCGAGTTCAAGTCCACATTCAGGACATTTATGTGTCCTGACAGCCAGACTCTTCTTGACAAGAGTTCCACAACCGCTGCACATCTGTGACGTATTGTATGGGTTAACCAATTCTACAAACTTACCAGTTTCCTCCGCTTTGTATTTTGTCATCTGGATCAGTTGGCCCCATGCAACATCTGATATACTTTTAGCAAGGTGATGATTTTTAACCATGTTATTGATGTTCAAATCCTCAAACACAATTCTATCGAACCTATCGACAAGAATTCTGCTCAATTTGTGGTTAAAGTCGAGTCTCTGATTACGTATCTTCCTATGAACCTTAACAACCTTGCTTTTTTGCCTGTTACGATTCTCAGAGCCTTTCTTTTTCCTGCTCAGTCTTTTCTGCTGAACTGTAAGAGATTTCTCTGATTTCCTATAGAATTCCGGAGAATCGAACTGTTCCCCATTGCTTAATGTAACACAGGAATTAAGCCCCACGTCAATACCAATTGATGTGATTGGCTCAACTTTTATAGGACATTTGCCTAAATCAGCCGAGAATACAGCGTACCACTGGTCAAGTTCTCTCTTGATAGTACAGGTCTTGATCTTACCCTCAATGCCTCTGTGTTGTTTAAGTTTGATAGTTCCAATCTTGGATAGTTTCAGTTTAGTTCCTTCTATCAAAAAACCAGATTGAGGATACGTAAAACTATTGTATCTACCCTTACTCTTGAACCGAGGATATCCAGGTATTTCACCGGATTTGCATCTCCGGAAAAAAGCATCAAAAGACTTTCCAAGCCGTCTAATAACATCCTGTTTGACTTGAGATTGTACAGGTATATTGAACTCAAGATACTTGACTTGATTAATCTGGTCAAGTATATTTAATCCTCTATTGCATCTATCGTAAGCATTCCGTCTGTCAGCAAGGAATTCATTGTAGATGTATCTGCATACATCCAGAGTTTTTGTAAGAATAATCCCCTGTTCTTTCGTAGGGTACAGACGGAATTTATACGATTTCCGCATAATATTATATACGCTCTAATGGCTTAAATATATATATCAGAATCAAAGACAAGAAGCAGTAATAGACACTAACATCCCTGATGCTAAAGACATCGGAGTTTTACGCTACATATATAAACTAATCCATTCAATACTTTTCTGGATTTAAATTACTCTTTAAAGTGGAGTTTTTAGTACTTCACTTTGAATTTTAAAAATATAGTGGGTGTGAATATGGGAGACAAAATTATCGATCCTCAAAGTGAAGAGATGAAATTCGAGCCGGCTGAAGATTTTGTCATTAATGCAAACATCAATGATCCAGGCATATACAAAAAAGCGGAGGAGGATCCGGAAGGATTCTGGGGGGAACTTGCCGGGGAGATCAGCTGGTTCAAGGAATGGGACACAGTCCTTGAATGGGAACCACCCCATGTGAAATGGTTTAACGGCGGGAAACTTAATGCATCCTACAACTGCCTTGATGCAAATATTGAAAAGAATGGGGATAAAACTGCCATCATCTGGGAAGGCGAGATGGGAGAGGTCCGAAAATATACTTACAGGGAACTTCTTGCAGAAACCTCCCGCTTTGCGAATGTGCTCAAGAGTATGGGTGTAAAGAAAGGGGATATTGTTACCATATACCTGCCCATGATACCCGAGGTTGTGATTGCCATGCTTGCGTGTGCAAGGATAGGCGCACCACATAGCGTGGTATTTGCAGCTTTCTCAGGGGGAGCACTCTGTAACCGTATATCCGATGCCAAAAGCAATCTTGTCATCACCTGTGATGGATATTATCGCAGGGGAAAAATAGTATCCCAGAAACAGAAGGTTGATGAAGGACTCAACAGTTGTGGCCAGCTAAAGAATGTTATTGTTGTCCAGCATGCTAAAAATGAAGTCACAATGAGTGAGAACAGGGACCTCTGGTGGCATGAACTC
This sequence comes from Methanolobus sp. ZRKC3, assembly GCF_045291275.1. Lineage (GTDB taxonomy): Archaea > Halobacteriota > Methanosarcinia > Methanosarcinales > Methanosarcinaceae > Methanolobus. The sequence goes on along the minus strand of NZ_CP146982.1, from coordinate 2,617,596 downwards.
ATGGAAGAGGCGGAGCCTGAGTGTGAAGCTGCTATCATGGATTCGGAGGACATGCTCTTTTTGATGTACACAAGCGGCACCACAGGAAAACCCAAGGGAATAGTGCATACTACCGGCGGATACATGGTAGGGACACACATCAGCACTAAATGGATCTTCGACCTGAAGGATGATGACATCTATTGGTGTACTGCAGACTGTGGATGGATAACAGGACACTCGTACCTGGTTTACGGGCCACTGTCCAACGGAACCACCATTGTGATGTATGAGGGTGCCCCTGACTATCCGGAAAAGGACAGGTTCTGGGAGATTGTGGAAAAACATAAGGTTACCATACTCTACACCGCACCCACGGCAATCAGGACATTCATGAAATGGGGCACAGAGTGGCCAAAAAAGCGCGACCTTTCAACACTGCGCCTTCTGGGATCTGTGGGAGAGCCCATCAATCCCGGTGCATGGCTCTGGTATCATGAGAATATCGGACAGGGCAAATGCCCCATTGTAGATACATGGTGGCAAACCGAAACCGGAATGATCATGATATCACCTCTGCCAGGCATCACCACAACAAAGCCAGGAAGTGCGACCAGGCCTTTCCCTGGGATCAAGGCAGCTGTCCTTGATGAAAAAGGTAACAAAGTGTCACCGGGACAGGACGGTTTCCTTGCTATCTGTAACCCCTGGCCAAGCATGGTGCGGACAATCCATGGAAACGAGCAGAGGTTCATAGACACGTACTGGAGCAAGTGGGATAACAAGACCTATTTTGCAGGAGACGGAGCCAAAATGGATTATGATGGCTACTTCTGGATAAGCGGACGTGTCGATGATATAATCCAGGTAGCTGCACACCGTATTGGCACGGCTGAGGTCGAAAGTATACTTGTGGCACATCCTGCGGTTGCAGAAGCCGGAGTTGTTGGTAAGCTTGATGAGATTAAGGGCGAGGTGATATGGTGTTATGTGATACTCAAAACCGGCTTTGAAGAAAATGAGGAGCTCAAAAAAGAGCTAATCAGCCACGTTGCAAAGAACATCGGTCCTTTTGCCCGCCCGCAAATGTTGATATTCTCTGATGATCTGCCAAAAACCCGAAGTGGCAAGATCATGCGCAGGGTTCTCAAAGCCATTGCGAACAACGTAGACACAGGTGATGTTACCACCCTTCAGGATCCTGATGTCGTGGCAACACTAAAAGAAAAGACAATGAAAGCCCAAAACTAGGCTTTCTACTAATATTTAAGGGACTTTATTCCCTGCTTTTTTCCAAAACTACAATCTATATCAAAGTTCAAGGCCAATGCTATCTGCGATTGCCTGCACATCAACATTCTTTTCGATCAGATCAACTACCCTGTCAAGCTTCACCTTCTGCTTGATGTGTGCATGGCCGATCAGGTGCTCCATTCTCTCGATGGTATTCATGGTATCGCCACGAACCAGAATCACCGGGATGTCAGCCTCTTCAGCACTTGCGAGCACAGCACCACTTGGGTACATATTTCCGGTAAGCACCAGGCATTTCACCCTGCTCTCAATGGCAGCCATCTGCAGATCTGCCCTGTCACCACCGGTAATTACCAGGCTGTCCGGGTTGCGCCTGAAGTACTTGATAGCGGAGCCCACTTCCATGGCACCAACAAGATAATGCTTCACAAGCTCATCGAGCTTTCCGGCACCTACGAGCACCTCCGCATGCAGATCCTCAACTATCTCAGAAAGGGAAACCGAGCGAAGAGTCTCGTCCTCCGGGACGACACCGAATACGGGGATACCCCGCTTTTCCAGAAAAGGGACAACAAGTTCATTAACCCTTTTAAGATTAGCTTTTGGAACCTCATTAAGGATAATCCCGGCAAGCATGTCCTTTTTGGATATAATGCGGACATCACACAATATGCGATCTACAGCAAAAATAGAATCATAGCGGGTCACAAGCAATATTTTTGTGCCTATCTTAGATGCGATCTCCGGGTCTGAAAGGTTGTACATCGCACCGCTACCAATCCCTCCGGCACCTTCAATGAGAACAATATCCTTGTCATCTGAAATAAAGGAATAAGCTTCCATAAGCCTCTCATCAAGATCTTTTTGAACACCCATCAGGGCATCGTTTGCGAGACTGTCCGTGAGATGAATGGGAGTTATGTATTTGCTGGGATCTTCCAGGCCAAGTAGTTTTTTGATTCCTTCTGCATCCTCATCCGTGAGAGACCCATGTACATCCATCAGGAGATTTCCAATGGGTTTCATGTAACCTATGACATGCCCTTTTTCCTGGAGGATCTTACCCAGTCCCATGCAAATTGAGCTTTTCCCTGAAAACTCCTCTGACGAACTAACCAAAATTGATACCATGCTATTGCTCCCTTCTGAATCTGTTATCTTGAAATTTGCATATTCATTTAATATCTATTGTTAAACGGACATCCATTGCCACACAACCCTCTCCATCGGGCATTACCATCAAAGGATTTATCTCGAATTCCAGTATCTCCGGATGATCAGTAACCAACTGTGATGCTTTCATCAATGTGTCAATTATCGAATTAATATCAGATGGGGACTCACCCCTCACACCTGCTATAAGAGGATATGTCTTGATGCTTGAAACCATGTGTTTTGCTTCAGCCGCACTTATGGGTGCCACTGCAAAGGATACATCCTTGAGGAATTCAACATAGGTTCCACCAAGACCAAACATCAACAATGGACCAAATTGGGGATCACGGTCCATTCCCACGATCACTTCTTTCCCGCCGCCAAGCATCTTCTGTATCTGGACACCTGTGATCCGGGCATCAGGCATGTAATGCCGCACATCCGACATCATGGTATTATAGGCTCGTTCCACATCATCCGCATGTTCGAGGTTTAAGCGGATACCGCCCACATCGGTCTTGTGCGATATATCAGGGGAAAGTATCTTCATGACAACAGGATAGCCCATATCCTCGGACAACTCTATGGCCTCTGAAAGAGTTTTTGCAATTCCGGATTTCACAACCGGAATTCCATATGATGCCAGAAGATCAAGAGATTCCAGGCCAAGAGTGCGTCTGCCATCTATTTTTGCATCCTGCATTATGGAGTCTGCCAATTTTCCGTCTGCCTCGAAAACCTCAGGTAAACCATATTTCCTGTTCTTTATGGTGTAATAATTGCAAAGTGCATTCATACTGGCAACTGCCCTTTCAGCAGAGGAGTAATTTGGAATGTTATTATCATTGAGGATATCCTCAGCTATGGATACACGAGTACCCCCTGCAAAATTGCAGATTATAGGTTTCTCGGAACTCTTTATCTTTTTTGCAACCATTTCAGCAATTGCCGCCACGTCGGTCATTGCCTGGGGAGATAACAAAAGGAGAATACCATTTACATTGGAATCTGTAAGCACTGAATCCAGAGCAGCCTCATATATCTGGGCACTTGCATCACCCAGCACATCCACCGGATTATAGAAATTTGCTGCAGGTGGAAGGGCTGACCTTAGTTTTTCTATTGTTGTCTCTTCAAAGGAAGCAATAGATAATCCGGCATTGTAACAGGCATCTGCTGTTAGTATTCCAAGACCGCCTGCATTGGTGACTATGGCAATGTTCCTTCCTGCAGGAAGCGGATACACAGAGAAGGCACGGCAGTAGTCAAGCATCTCTTCCAGAGAATCAGCACGCAAAACACCACTTTGCCTGAAGCCGGCATTATATGCAGCATCTGAACCTGCCAGTGTTCCCGTGTGTGACGATACTGCTCTTGAGCCCACTGAAGTTCTGCCTGATTTTACTATGATAACAGGCTTTGAATGAGTTACTCGCTGTGCAATTTTAATGAATTCCGGACCATCCTTTACTCCTTCCAGATAGGCAGCTATTACTGCCGTAGAATCATCATTCTCGAAGAACTTAAGGAAATCATTTTCAGCGAGATTTGCCTTATTTCCAAGGCTTATGAATTTGGAGAATCCAACACCTATTCTGTCAGCCCAATCAAGAGTTACGGAACAGATGGCACCTGATTGGGACATCATGGCAATATTGCCCGGATACGCCATGCTCGCAGCAAATGATGCATTCAGGTTGCATCCTGTATTAATGATACCAAGACAATTGGGACCGATCATATTGAGATCGTATTTTTCGCAAAGTGCTATGCATTCCCGTTCAAGCCGGGCACCTTCTACACCTGCTTCCTTGAAGCCGGCGGAGATAACAACAATATTCTTCACACCTGCCTGCCCGCATTTTTCCACGGCATCGGGCACCATTTTTGCAGGAATGACTATTAAGGCAAGGTCAACCATCATATCTTCAGGAACATCAAGTATGGTAGGATAGCAGGTGAGTCCCAGAATCTCATCGACCTGGGGGTTGATGGGAATAATGGTCTTATCCTTGTTCGCCATCAGGTTCTCAAGTACTGCCCTTCCAACCTTGCCTTCCTTTCTTGAAGCACCAATAACCGCTATAGAATTCGGATCAAACATTTTCTCAAGCATAGTATTCCCTGCAATTCCTTGATAAGTCCCTTAATTTACTAGGATGCAATTATACATAAAATAAGAGGGAAGTAGGAAAAGATACAAAACTTATAAACTAGCGTTTTATTCGCCTGTAACGTTTTCCATCCGGATTACCGATCTGTGAACGGACCTTTGAATAGTAATCCCTGTTCCTGTAACCGTAGAAACAAATTGCTATGACCCCAAGCAGCAGGACAATGGAAATACCAAATTTAGATGACTTTGTTTCCTGGTTCACGGTCTCTGGCTGCTCAGGAAGCACATCATCCACCGAGTTCAGTATCTGCTCATCCTCTTGCAGGGACATAGATGATTCATCGCCATCAATTGTCGATGATTCCAGATCATCCTCACCCACAGATGATATTGCAAATGAAGAGAATCCGGGAGATTCAGCAATAAAGTACATGTATATATCATCCTCTCCGCTGGGGGATGTTTTCAGCATTTGCCAGGAGCCGGAATGCCTGCATAGTCGTATTGAGGAAGGAGTAACCTCTTTTTCTTCCATCCAGCTCTTCTCGATCTTGAACATGATCCTTGCATCGGATACCATGGCCGGTGTGAACTTACCATCACCAACCCAGATGTTCATATTCTGGTACACAACGCCGGGTGCAGGCTCATTTACCAGAGATGATGTATCTTTAAGTAGCTCTATCAAAGTCTTGGTCTGCCCTCCATTGAGAGCCGATGTGAAGCTCAGGGATACTATACTGTTGTTCTCCCTGACAAAGTCAAACACCGTTTCCCGCTCCCTCAGAACGGATTTTATCGCATAGTCCTTGAAATCGATATTCTCGAATTTCTCACCTGTGGTCAGAGAAGCACCGCCTCCGCCACCACCAGATGAAGTGGTTTTTGTAGCTTCATTATCCGGTATTTTAACATTTGTTACATTAATGCTCACAAACTCCGAATCATTGACATAGCCATCAAATACCCTAAATTCTACGTCATAACTACCTGCCTGATCAAAATCAGGAGTCCACTCAAATACACCTGTTGTTGCATTCAAGACAGCTCCTGATGGTATATCAATGACATCAAATGTCAAATGATTGCCATCAGAATCCGATGCTGACAAGGTGAACGTCAATGATAAATTCTCAGTCGTATTTTTGCTACCAATAACGTCCAGAATTGGATATCTGTTAATCAACATGACATGTGTGTCTGTTGAACCATAACCATCTGAAACACCAAACTCAACATAATAGATGCCTTTCTCAATATAGTCGGCTACCCAGCTACCTGTGCCAGTAGATGTGTTAAAATCGGTAAAATTATCAGTACGGTTACAACTGAAAAACGGCATATCAAAATCAGCGTCCGTAAAGTTAGCATCTACAATGATAGATTCACCTTCACTAACAGAGACAGAAGATGCAATATCAGTGATGTTTATATCATTGTTAGGAAGCTGAACGCTTACATTAGCACCTAACGAAAGATTCGAACTGCTGGTATTGTAGGCGTAAACCGTAATATTGGACCAGCCATGAGCAGCAATACCTGTGTGGTTAAATTCAGATGCTGTACTGTTGTACCAGTTACCATCGTAACTTACATTATAGCTATCTGTAAGATCACCTGATCCACCATCCCAAGTGTGTAAAATCCAAGATCCTCCAGTTGAATAACCTAAATTAACGGGACTTCCGGGTGCTGCACTAGCTATCATTACCGGATAAAATACCGACAGCACTATTGAAATGCATAAAAGTACCCTGAAATTTTTCAATAACCTATATTTCATATCGTTTTTTGTGAAAGGACGCATTATTCCCACCCTCGGACATGTTTATACTCCAACGTAATACTCCAGCTCCGTATTGGAACACAAACATAAAGCAAAGCTATATAGCATGCTCTATGCGAGACTTAAATTTGCTTGCAGACATACAGTATACCACTGATGCCTCTACGTTACTCCACTAACATTCAGTACACAACAATATAATATATACATATTCAATACATGCCAAATTATAAATTTTCCTTTATTCTAACAGGAACGTAAACACATAGCTACAAACAAATTCAATAGGTATATGTACAATGTGCGAATACATCCTAAAATCATGTTTGAGTAGAGATGACCCCTCTTGGATATAAAAAAAATAAAAAGCGGATTCCAGCACTATTTTTATCAATGGGTTCAGAACGAGTCCATAATATCCAATTCCCTTGCAGTAATAATAGGTCTTCTAACAGGCATTGCCATAGTGATCTATGATCATGCCATTGAATTCAGCAATCAAGCCTTTTTCGGCAATATTGAAGGGCAACCTGGATACTATGTAATTCTTCTTCCAGCACTAGGAGGACTTCTGGTAGGTGCTCTCTTCCATTTATCCAGGGGCACAAGACGATATGATATCGAACATGTCATTGAGGCTACCACACTTCACGGAGGTCGGATCTCTGCAAAGAATGCATTCATGGAAGTCCTTGCATCAGTAATATCAATAGGATCAGGCGGATCTGTCGGAAAGGAAGCACCAGTGGTTCTTGCAGGATCGGGCATTGGTTCCTCTATTGCACGTACACTGAAAATACATGGAAACCGAGTGAAGATACTCATTGGATGTGGTGCATCAGGAGGAATTGCCGCGGCTTTCAATGCACCCCTTGCAGGAGTTGTTTTTGCAGTTGAGGTAATACTTGGAGAACTTGAAGCAAAAACATTCATACCAATCGTTATTTCCGCAGTGTTTGCAACACTCATTTCAAATGTCGTTTTTGGAGTGAGAGTCATACAGGTTTCAAACTATGAGCTCGTCAGTCCTTTTTATGAATCATTGCTCTATCTTGGCCTTGGAATGCTTGCAGGAGTAATTTCAGTTGTACTAATGCGCGTATTACATATTATACATGATTTTTTCGAGAACTTCAAAGTACATCCTATTGCCAAACCGGCCATAGGCGGACTTTTAGTAGGGTTGATAGGTTTTTTCTACCCACAGGTATTCGGAGTTGGATACCACGTTATAAACGACGCACTTTCCAATAGTATCCCCCTAAAAGTAATGCTCATACTGATAATTCTCAAAATTTTTGCATTTTCATTCACAGTCGGATCAGGAGGATCAGGAGGATCCATTGTTCCGGCAATGTTCACCGGAGCAATGCTTGGTGGAGCATATGGAAGCATATTCCATGGAGCATTTCCCATTATCACCGCTGAATCAGGCGCCTACGCACTTGCAGGAATGGGAGCACTGCTTGCCGGCACAAGCCATGCACCGCTTGCAGCAATACTTATCCTCTTTGAAATAACGAGAGACTATAACCTCATACTGCCAATAATGCTGGCATGCGTAGCAAGTAATGTGGTCTCAAGCTCACTAAATCCGGAATCTATCTTCACAGAAGGGCTGAAGCGGCGCGGATTTATAATTCGAAAGGGCCAGGAAATCGACATAATGGAATCTGTTCTTGTAAAGGACGCAATGAGAAGGGATGTTCAGACAGTATCAGAGAACAAAAGCGTAAAAGCACTTATTGCACTGATGCAGACAAGTAGACATGCCGGATTCCCGGTACTTGACTCAAACGGCAGGCTCTACGGGATTGTAACACTCAAAGACCTGCGTGATAAAGTGGAGCATAATCAGCTTGAAAAAACCATCGGAGAAATAGCAAGCACCGATATTGAAACCGCCTACCCCGACGAAACCCTGAACAATGTACTAAAGCGTCTTGCTGCAAGAGACATTGGAAGACTTCCGGTCGTATCCAGATCTGACGAAAGAAAACTTCTTGGAATCATTACAAGAAGTGATATTGTTAAATTATATGATAAGAAAGTACTTGATAAAGTTAAAAAGAAAAAAGAAAATTAAAAACCGAACTAACCAGCCGGTTTTATTCTACAATATTCCCAAGAAAATAACCTGCAGTCGCGTCATAAACCCTGACCCTGCACATCACTCCAGGACTTATATGGCATTCAGGGATCACCACTGGCTTATACGAATCCGTGCGTGCCATCATACCTTTTGTCTTTGCTTCTTTGGAAATGAAAACCTCGCCGTCCCACCCTATCATCGCATTTTTTGATTCCAGTTTAATGCTCTCACAAAGACCATGAAGTTCATTAGATCTTCGAACTATGATGCGGGAATCTATCTTCCTTAAGTCCCATGCCTTTGTATGAGGACGGGGAGTATAGCGGGAAATATTAACCTTATCCGGGCGATAAAACTCCACCCAGCTGAGAGTCTTTTTAAAATCCTCATCAGACTCACCAGGAAAACCGACTATAATGTCTGTAAAGAGCGTGAAGTCCGTAAATCGTTCCCTGAACCTGTGAATTATATCATTAGCTGCTGAAATGGTATGATAACGATTCATCCGCTCCAGTACATCGTCAGATGCAGACTGTATCGGAAGATGCAGCAGCTTGTATATTTTATCATTATCAAAAGCATCCAGCAGGTCCTCGAGTATGGGAGCTACTGAAAAAGGGTTCATCATACCAACACGAACTTTGAATTTCCCCGGGATATCACATATCATCCTTAGCAGTTCAGGGAGAAGAACATCACCATCATTCCCATACTGGCCATTGTCCTGCGAGGTCAGCCAGATCTCCCGGCATCCTTCAGAAACTGCAGCCTTGATATCAGAAACAATTTCCTGTGGCTTAAATGACTGAAGTTTTCCCCGCGCAATGCTAACTATGCAGTAAGAACATGAGAAATTACAGCCCTGTGACAACTGACATATGTGGATATTAGGGTTGTAGCGAATACGCGGAACGTTCTGGAAACCTTCAGGCTCCTCCATAAACACCTGAATGCTACCCTTATCAGAACCAAGTGAATCAATAATATCAGTCACTTTTGAGACTGAGTTGACACCAAGGATGTGAGCTTGTGGATTCTGGTTAAGAATATCTTCAAGTTGCACCTCAGGCATGCAACCTGAAACTATTACTTCCTTACCACTATCCCCGGCTGCACCGATCTTGTGCAGTATCTTCTGCTCGGTGGTATACTTGACAGTACAGGTATTGATCACCAGCACATCAGCATCCTTCTCAGGAACAAGGTCATGCCCCTTGTCCCTGATACTCGCTTTCATTATCTCTGCTGATGCCTGGCTGGCAGAGCAACCATAAGTTGATACGTGAACTTTCATTTCAATTCTCAGAAACGCAATGGATTGCGCTCTTTGTCATGTATGTAAATGGTATCTGTGAATTTGACAACGCCGGAGATTCCAATATTAATGCTGTGGACCCTTGCATCACCTTCACCAAAAAGGCTCACGCCACGAAGGATCGGGCCGGGTGTTACACCGGTTGCAGAAAATATCACATCTTCACCGGGAACCAGCCGGTTGGTGTCAAGCACATCATTGATATTATCTTCAGTAATGCCCATGGATTCAAGCCGTTCCATCTTTTCAGCTTTTTCCTCTGCGATCTTCTCTGCAGATTTGCCGTTAGCAACTGTAGGGAGCACAAGACGTGCAAGTATCTTACCACCAAGGCATTTAATTGCAGCAGCTGTAAGCACTGCCTCTCCTGAGCCACCTGCACCCAAGACCATGTGCACACCTGAACCCCTGATAGCAGTTGAAACACCTGGCATAAGATCCCCATCGGTAACAAGATTTACACGGGCTCCAGCTTCTCTTATTTCCTTTATTTTCTGCTCGTGCCTGTCTCGCTCAAGAATGACAACAACAAGTTCGTCAATGCTCCTGTTAAGAGCCTTTGCAACGATCTCAAGATTGTCGCGCACCGGCGCATCAAGGTCAATCTTCTCATCTGGATGTTCCCTTTCATATTTGACTACTTCCGGGCCTACAACTATCTTATCCATGTAAATATCAGGACCGTGGAAAAGACCACCTCTTTCTGCCATTGCCATTACAGCTATTGAACCTGGCAAACCTTCTGCAGCGAGATTTGTTCCTTCAAGAGGATCTACAGCAATATCGACTTCCACGCCTTTTTCCCAGGTACCTACCTTTTCCCCGATATAAAGCATAGGAGCTTCATCACGCTCACCTTCTCCGATCTTGATAATACCCTTCATATCAAGGCAGTTGAGCATCCTGCGCATGGCTTCCACTGAAACCTGATCAGCGTAGTTCTTATCGCCACGACCAATCTGATAGGAAGCTGCAATGGCTGCAGCCTCGGTAACATGCAACAATCTTGGCAGGAGCTCGCTTTCTAAGGAGCCTGCGCACTTTATCATATCTTCTGCAGTTTTAGGATGAGGCATATAATCTTTCCTTTGTTGATTATTTGAATAATTGATCAATGTTAAATTCGCGACACAACTATTAACAATTTCTATATTAACTTTGGGGAGAAACTCATTTTAGTATGTCAACAAGAGCTACACGTTCCATTACAAGATCAGGAATCATTTCTTCACCCACAGCCCCAAGTTCCCCCTCAGTGATGTTGAATTGAGCAAGAATGGGATCCTTTTTGGAAACGGAATAAGCTACCACAGGACTTTCCCGGACGATGTTTTTGATTGCCGCAACGGAGTTTTTTATACCATCCCGGTCACCCAGCACCACAAGAACGACATCCATATCACCTTCATGCACACCCATGGAAAAAGCCCCCTCTATCTGGCGTTTTCCCGATGCATACCTCATGATCTCAACACCAATATCCTTGGCAGCATTGCAATTACACTCTTTTGCACGTAATGCTTTTTCCACGGCAAAAAGAACATGTGCTTCACCGGCAATCTTTGCAGCATCCATTGCCTGTATGATGGTACCATTCTGTGCAGATAACGATGCAAGTTGCTTCAAAAAAACAGATAAATTATCTATGCTTGCATGAGCACCTAATATATGGGATTCCATGAGACGAAGATTGGACTGCTGTTGAATAAGCATGTCGGTAAAAATGTCGGATGATGGTTTGTTTCCGCAAATTATATTTCCTTTGATTTCTAAATTTAAATATTGGAGGTGGGACTAGTGCATAAATTATATGACATGGAACCGGGAGAGCGTTACTTCTGTGAGAGATGCAGTTTTGAAATGGAAATTGTCGACCGTGGCGAGACATCCTGTGACGATATAGCTGTATGCCCCTGTTGTAATGAACCCTTAAGATTAAGAGAGTAAACATACTCTCTAAAAACGTATTCACTTTTTTCTAATTCTATAACATTGGCCTAATAGGTTCAGAAAAAAGTTGCTTCATTTATTTTAAGTGCCATAGTCAAAAACTTGAGCATACACCCAGATGATCCAGATAATATGATACAGAAAAATGAAGGTAAATCCGTATCCTTTATTAAGGTTGTTATTTATTAAAACCACTATAATCAAGACATATTCAAACCGCTTTATTGAAGGGTTTTGATGTACAATTTAAACATTTAATAAACGCCTCAATTCTATTTCAGAAAGAGTGAATGATATGAACACTTAGATCTGAACAATAAACTTTGGGAAATTTAGTGATGATTTAGTCCAGCGTGAAAAGGTGCGAACAATGGAAGAAGATTACAATGCACAAGAAGTAGAAAATAAATGGCAAAGCCGTTGGAATGAAAGCCGGATATTTGAACCGGAACCAGATGAACGTGAGAAGTTCCTCATAACCATACCATATCCTTACTTAAACGGCAATTTACACGCTGGCCACACCAGGACTTTCACGATTGGCGATGTCATTGCAAGGCACAAGAGAATGCAGGGATATAATGTGCTTTATCCAATGGGATTCCACGTCACGGGAACTCCGATAGTGGGTCTTGCAGAACTCATTGACAATAAAGACCCCCAGACCATGGACGTATATTCCAGGTTGCACAGGATCCCGGAAGACATACTCCCAACCCTGAACAAACCGGAGAATATAGTTGATTTCTTCAGTGTAGAAGCTGAAAAAGCAATGCGATCCATAGGTTATTCCATTGACTGGAGAAGGAAGTTCACAACAACAGACCCTACATATAAGAAATTCATCGAATGGCAATTCAACCTGCTTTACGAGAAAGGACTCATAGTAAAGGGTTCGCACCCGGTAAAATGGTGCCCTAATGACAATAACCCTGTTGAAGACCATGACATCCTTCACGGTGAAGAAGCAACCATCGTTGATTACACCCTTGTAAAATTCAGCTACGATGGAATGGTACTGCCATGTGCCACCCTAAGACCAGAGACCATCTTCGGCGTAACTAATCTATGGGTGAATCCGGAAATAAAACATGTAAAAGCCAAAGTAGAGAAGGATGGCAAAGAAGAGATCTGGATCGTTAGTGAGGAAGCATATAACAAGCTCACCTACACTGACAGAGAAGTGGAGTTCATCGAAGAAGTCCCATCAGAGTCAATTATAGGCATCAAAGTGACAAACCCACTCACCGGAAAGGACATTATCACTCTACCCGCCTCTTTTGTGAAAGGTGGAAACGGCAGTGGAATAGTCATGAGTGTCCCCGCGCACGCACCTTATGATTATCTGGCGTTAAAAGACCTGTATGACAAGGACCTTTCAGAATATGGCATCACTGAAAACCTGAGAGACATTAAACTTATCTCATTAATTAAAGCCAAGGAATTTGGCGAGTATCCAGCTGTTGAAGCCGTTGAACAACTTGGAGTCACAGACCAGAGTGACAAAAAGGCAGAAGAAGCAACAAAAATGGTCTACCGCCGAGAATTCCATGGTGGTGTGCTTAAAGAGAGTACGGGCAAATATGCAGGTGTTGCTGTTGCAAAGATCAAGGATGTCCTCACCAGAGACCTTATAGAAGAAGGGATCGGAGAAGTATTCTATGAGTTCAGTGAACCAGTGGTATGTCGCTGCGGTACGAAATGTGTTGTAAACATGGTCAAAGGACAATGGTTCTTGAACTATTCCAACCCTGAATGGAAAGATAAGGTCTACAAATGTATTGAAAATATGGAGATCATCCCTGAAGAGCTGAGAGTAGAGTTTAACAACAAGGTAGACTGGCTCAAGGACAAGGCATGTGCCAGGAAAAAGGGACTTGGTACCAGATTGCCTTTCGACCAGGACTGGCTCATCGAATCACTGGGTGATTCCACTATCTACATGTCATATTACATTACCAACAAGTTCTTTGCACAGGGTATTGAGCCGGAAAAACTTACACCTAAACTCTTTGATTATGTGCTGCTTGAAAAAGGAAGTGTTCAGGAAGCTGCAATCGATACCGGACTGGACGAACGTCTTATCGCACAGATGAAATCCGATTTCGAATATTGGTATCCTGTGGATATGAGATCATCCGGAAAGGACCTTGTAGCCAATCACCTGCTTTTCTTCCTCTTCCACCATGTAGCGATATTTGAAGAAGACAAATGGCCACGCTGCCTTGCAGTAAACGGATTTGTGTCCCTGGAAGGACAGAAGATGAGCAAATCAAAAGGCCCGATTCTGACACTTAAGGAAGCAGTTGACAGTTATGGTGCTGATGTATCCCGTATGTACATACTGTCCAGTGCTGAACAGACGCAGGATGCGGACTGGAGAAATTCAGGAGTGGAAAGTTCCAAAAAGCAGGTAGATAGATTCTACAAACTTGCAAAGGAGATTATCGATTCCGGTGCAACATCAGGAATTGATGGAGATCTTAAGCTCATTGACCGCTGGATGCTCAGTAGGCTGCAACAGTGCGTGAGAGATACAAACAACGAGATGACATCCCTAAGGACAAGGAGTGCATTACAAAACGCATTCTTCCTGCTCTACAATGATGTTAAATGGTACCAGAGAAGAGGCGGAAGTACTATTCTTTATGATGTGCTGGACACATGGATTCGCCTGATGGCACCATTCACACCACATATCTGTGAAGAGATCGGAGCAGGCATGGGCCATGATGAAACTAACTTCATTTCCCTTGAGGCATATCCGGTGTTCTGTCCTAAATATATTGACAATGATGCCGAGCTTGCAGAAGAGTTGATCGTTAACACATTATCCGACATAGATGAGATTATCAAGGTTGCAAAAATCAGCCCTAAAAAGGCAGTTCTCTATACATCCCCCGAGTGGAAGACAAAAGCATTCAAACTTGCACTTTCCATGCAGAATGATGAAGAACTGAATGTCGGGAAACTGATCAAGACGCTCATGGCAGACCCCGATAACCGCAGATTTGGCAAGGAGATACCCAAGTTCGTACAGAAAGTTGTTCCCGACATATCAAGCATGAAAACCGATCGTTTTGAAATGTTGATGGATTTCAAGCTGGATGAAAAGAGGACACTTGAGGAAAACATAGGTTGTCTTGAAAAGGAAATTGGATGCCCTGTTGAAGTTTACACAGCAGATGAACCGGAGTACGATCCTGAAAAGAAATCCAGATTTGCAAGTCCATTAAGACCTGCAATTTATCTGGAGTGATATTTTACGGCATATATTCTTGCCGTAATTTACTTTTTTTAACAATAAAATTACTTTAAAAACGAATATATCAATACATATCCGTTTTCCTATCCGTGAAAACAGGTATTGCAGACCTTACAATTTTGACTTCATCAAGATCAAATGTATGGATCAGTACACATTCTTCTTCGCCAGCTTCCCTGCATACCTCACCCAGAGCATCTACTATCAGTGAACCACCAAAAAAGGAGGAATTCGGGCCTTCCCCTGTGCAGTTGCAGGCAATATGTGGGATCTGATTTTCAATTGCTCTTGCAGTTGCAAGTGTTCTCCAGATATGCTTGCGAGGTTTTGGGAACTCTGCTATGGTTACCAGGAGGTCTGCACCTTCAAGGACAAGCTTTCGTGAAACTTCAGGAAAACGGACCTCATAGCATATTTCAAGCCCAATGGTCAAATCCCTTTTATTGAGTCTTATCGGATGGATCGAGTTCCCTTCCTGGAAAAATTGTCCCTCTCTTTTGAAAAGATGAGTTTTTCTATAGGTGCCAACGACTTCCCCACCTTCGATACAAAAACCAAGATTATAATAGCTATTCTTAGCCATAGAAAGCTGCTTTTCAATTATGGAAGCCACAATGACACAATCATTCGCCTTTGAGAGGTCACATAAGCGAGAAATTGTATTCCCATCGTGTGTTTCAGCTGAAGTTTCCATTTGTTCATAACAAAATCCAGTTGAAAAAACTTCAGGAAGCACTATGATCTCAGCACCCATCGATAAAGCATATTCAACCATTGAAAGTGCTTTTTCAACATTTCGGTCTTTTTCACAGTGGCATATGTCCATCTGCACACAGGCAATTTTCACCTCAACCATGATATCGAAATCCTTTTTGGCACCGGCCAGATATTGCTAGTATCCTTTGAAAAATATGGCTTAATATCAAGCGAAATAATCATCTATTCGGGTTCTCTTTGTTTTAGGGATCATGCCACTTACATCAACTGAACTCTTCAGGATCTTGAGCAGCAGGTCATTTGAATGCTTAATTAGTTCATCGGTTTCCCTGTCCACCTCATAAGCAGGATCCATAGGTGGTATTTTTATTTTGGAGATTCCGGATATGTACTCCTTAAGATTCTCATTTGATGATGATGCTACCAAACTTTCGGATGTATGTAAAGTGTCATTGATGGTTTTGGGACTGATACCCATTTTTATGATCTCTTCCCGGAATATGGGGCGCTCCAACACACTTGTAAAAATGTGTACCGCCACCGGAAGACGCATATTTGTATCAATACCCATTATATGTTTTGAAATTGCAGAATACAGGTCATCAAATGCATCTTCATTTTCCACCTCCTGTACCATACTATATACTTTGGAGGGAGGGATCTCCACCTCATTGAGCTTTCCCATATCCCTTAGTGCACGAAGGTAACCAGTCATAATAAGTCGATGTTCATCAATCCCTGTTTCTTTCAGATTACGGGTGATAGCGCTTATTGACAGTTGTTTTCCTTCCAGGATTTCATTGATCTTTGAGTGAAGAGTATCAGACATAGTATTCGTATCAACATTGGTAACAAACTTGGATAAACCTATCGGTTTTATCCCGGCAATTGTATAATACACAGGCAGGTTTAAGAATGATGATTTGCATTGGTAGTGAGCCTTATTTAACAAAGGAAGGCTATGATTTTAGCACAATGCCGGACACTTCCCTTGCAAGGCTCCTACATGTCTGGAGGAAAAATGAAATTACATACTTTTACTAAGAATCCAACCATACCGTTGGAAGTAACTGACCGCTCTGTGAGTGAGCTGATGGATGCGATGAGATCAACAGGATTTCAGGGCAGAAAACTGGCAGAATCGGTAGCTGTATGGGACAGCATGTTAAAAGAAGATAATGTGACCATTTTCATGGGACTGAGTGGAGCCATGGTTCCTGCAGGAATGAGAAAGGTCGTAAAATATCTCATCGAAAACAGGCTCATAGACTGTCTGGTGAGCACAGGCGCTAATATTTTTCATGATTGCCATGAGGCACTCGGACTTAAACATTATGTAGGCTCACACATCGCAAATGATGAGGAGCTTTTTGAACATGGCATAGACAGGATATACGATGTATTTGCCTACGAAGAAGAATTCAGAGACACCGATCATTTCATTGCAGACTTTGTCAAGCAGCATGAAGGTAAGATATACTCATCCCGCGAGTTCATACGCCTGTTAGGTAAAGAAATATCAGAGAAGGGAGATAGTGATTCTATCATTGCCAGTGCCTATAAGCACAATGTCCCTATCTTCATACCTGCCCTTTGTGACAGTTCCATAGGTATTGGTATCACCATTGCAAGAAGGAAGGGATACAACCTGAATATAGACCAGATCAAGGATGTTGACGAAATAACCCAAATGGTTGAAATGTCAGATCGGACCGGCGTTGTATACATTGGTGGCGGAGTACCTAAGAACTTCATCCAGCAGACCGAAGTTGTAGCTTCCATAATGGGACATGAAGTTAAAGGTCATGAATATGCCATCCAGTACACTGCAGATGCACCACATTGGGGAGGACTTTCGGGTTGCACATTTGATGAAGCAATTTCCTGGGGAAAGATTGCAAAGGAAGCTAAGAAGATACAGGTTTTCGTTGACGCTACCATAGCACTTCCCATAGTGACTCATGCATTGAATGAAAAAAGTGCCAACCACAAGCGAAACTCGCCAAATTTTGACTGGGAAGAAGGTACTGCAAGACTTTTTTATTAGTGGCTTAAAGCCACAACACCTTTATTAAGTTTAAATCCATATTACATAGATGCTAAAAAATAAGCATTCATTTGAGCAACTGATATCTATTGAATGGATTAAATGTTCAAATGCGGCTATACAGATCCCATTTATGAGGTTATAAAATGAGTAAACGAACAAGAATTATTAACGACCCTTCCGAACTCGTACCTCTACTTCAGGTTTTTGGATCAAAAAAACACAAGAAAGTTTTTGATGCACTTCTTAATATGTGGATGACAAAAGATGACCTCGATCAAAGTTTAGGAACTGACGTTACAACCAGTATCAATATCCTGAAGAAAAGTGGTCTCATTGAAAGTCAGTGGCACATGCCCGAACCCGGAAAGAATCCTGATAAGGAATATCGAACATCTTATTCTAAAGTCCAGACCAATTTCCAATGTTCTTTTGAGGACATGAGTGATATTATCATGCTCACTTTCCTGCCGTACGAAGAAGTAAAGGATTCCATAGAAGAACTTGAATATCTGGTAGAACAGGGCAATAATTCTATGAGCAGTCTTACACGGGCACTCAACAAGAGTCCTTTGTACATACGCGCAGTTGCAAGAAGATCTGATAAATTGTCAGTCATGGGGCAGAGATTAAAACTTGCAGATGAGGAAATGGAATGATAGATCTTCTTCATAGTAAGAGCGGCATCACAAAGTTCCAAATACTCATAGAGGTAGCAGCTCACCAGCCAAATGTCAGGCAGAAGGAGATTGCCGAAAAGATAGGTGTGACACCACAGGCAGTATCTGAATATATAAAAGAGCTTGTAGCAGAAGGCTTGGTATATTCCGAAGGAAGGGTCCGTTACCGAATCACCAAACAAGGCGTTGAATGGGTACTTGAAAATGCGAACGATATGAAGCGTTATGCCCGCTATGTAATGAGCGACATAATAAGCCACGTGTCAACATGGACCGCAATTGCTGAAGAAAAACTTGAAAAAGATGACAAGGTTTATCTGAAAATGAGCAATGGACTTCTCTATGTAGGGAAGGAAAATGTGACAAATGCAAGCGGAACTACCATCTCAAGTGCTGAAGAAGGAGAGGATGTAGGAGTTACCGACCTTATGGGACTTATTGATCTTGAGAATGCAAGCATAACTGTTTGCAAGATCCCAAGGGTTGAACGTGGCGGATCAAAGAATGTGGACATCGAGCGCCTAAGATCTCTTGCAAAATCAAAATCATACATTGCCACCATCGGCGTAGAATCATTGATAGCCCTGAAGAGAGTAGGCATGGAACCGAATGTGATGTTCGGTGCAAAAGAATCTGTGATCGAAGCTGCATATCACGGACTATCTTCAATTGTGCTTGCCATTGATGAGGAAGTACCATCCATACTTAGCAGGCTTGAAACGGAAAACCTGGAATACGAACTTGTTGACCTGAGCATCCAATAAATCATAACTTTTTCCAGAATTTATGAGGAATTTGAATGAAAATAATTGTCATATCGGACACACATCTTGAAACAGATAGCATCCCCACTTACCTTGCAGAGCTTTTTGAGAAATACGATATGATAATTCATGCAGGAGACTTTACTTCTACGGGATTCTATAAAGCCCTTGAAGCCACAGGCAAACTCAAGGCGGTTTATGGAAATTCCGATAACATTGAGGTTAAAAATATCCTTCCTGAAACACTGGTGTTTGAAGTAGAGGGGGTTAAAATAGGAGTTGTCCACCGTGGAGCCCTTTCCATAATGGATACAGACCCTATCAGATACAAAGCACTTGAAATGGGCGTAGATATACTTGTTTTTGGCCACATACATCAACCCATTATAGAAAAGAGCGATGTACTCCTGATATGCCCCGGGTCACCAACAAAACCAAGGATGTCAGACCCCAGCGCTGTTGAGCTCATTATTGATAATGGCACAATAAGCACAGAAATTATAGAAATTTCCGGCCAATCCTGCAGTTATATTGATTTCTCACGCAAGCTCAGCGAAGAATAATATCCCTGACACGATTCATTGAAATAATAAAAGAAAGCCATGCAGATTTGCTGCACAGCTGACACATACAACATCAATAAGTATCTTTCAGAGACTTGAGCGCATCCAAAACCATGGAATAATACTGCTTCCCATCAGTGTTGTAGTACTCTTTTGCCTTGACGACATCAGGAGACGAACTTTCAAGTTCATTCAACCTTGCAAGGGTGTTATTTGCAGTATCTATCACCCACATATCCCGCACCTCACCATCAACAATATAGATGGATTCAGGACGAACGGATGTTAGTATATCGCCTTCCTTGGTAGTATATGTACTTGGCTTACCGACTATTGCTACAAAAGCCGGTGTTTCACACTCTGCAAGAACCTGAGCAGCTTCCGGCTGATACTGACCTGCATATATCAGGAATGAACCGGTGGGATCTACAACCCTTCCACGCCAGTATTCAGAATCTGTACCAATATCCTCTTTCTCAACCAGAGTACCAACGATGAACATACGATTGACCCTGGCACCCGTAGGTGTTAGAAGATATTGCGGAGCATACTGGTCTTCACCATCTTTGAAAGTCAGGTTAGAGTCCTTGAATTCCTGGGCAAATAACCTTCTTGATACTTCACGTGTATATCCTGCCATTCAGATCACCTCTGCAGCTGCAATAAGCTCATCCAATTCTTCAGGATCGAATGATAACTTCTTTGTCAGAGAATCCACTATCAAATAGCGATCCACGCGAGAACCTGTTATAGTATAATATTTTCCAACAAGCAGTTTTTTCATCTGCTCAAGAACAACCCCCTGATCAAGGGCATCTGCCGCAAGAGAAATTGCATTTTCAAGGGTCATACCTGTTATTTCTTCCGCAAGTTCCCTCTTAATTATAGCATCCTGCGTAACAGCACCATCATCCATGACAGCCTTGATACGAAGATCATAAACACCATCAACTTTACCGTGTTCCATACACGCACCCTTTGTAAGTGCCCTGTTACATTCAGGACATCTCTTTATAAGCCCTGAACCGGATTGTATATCCACCATAGCACCGGTGAAAGTGACCGTTGAAGTACCGACTTCTATGTCCTCTTCAATACTTTCAATAACACTGGTCTTGTTGATGTTTACCTGGAACTTGCCGTTCCATTCATTTACGACAACATTCTTGAAAAAATAATTCTGACCTTCGCTAACATCAGGAAGTTCAGCGCTTGTCCACTTTGTGAATTTGATAGTACCACTGTCATCACCAATAAGACCAACCTGGGATATGGATTCATGGGAATTGTCCCACAACTGCACTACTTTACCCTTAAAACTAACCCATTTACCATCCACATTCATTTCAGAAACTTTCTTTTGTGGTGATTCTGACTGACCGGTATAAAACTCGCTTCTTGGAACATTGTGCTCTTTTAAGAAATAATTGATCACACTTCTGCGTGCCTCATCTTTGGGGACCTTGAATTTATTGATCATTTTGTCAAGTCTTTCCTCAATCTCCTCAAGAGGAATCTCTACACCCAATTCCAGAAACTGTCTGCTAATATCCTGTGAAATATCTTTCATATTTAAACCTCGGGCCTCTTGTTTGTCTATCTTTTGGAGAGGCAGTAATCGTTTATGTCGTAACAGTATATATGTGATTAGTAAGCAGGGTGAAAGTATTCAGACCAATCCACAATCAGTAAAAAATAATAAAAGAAGATAAAAAGACTCCACAGGGAATTACCTGTGCAGTATATCCGCAACACCCTGTGCAGAATCCCCTTCGCCTATAATAGTCACGAGATCATCATACTCAAGAATGAAATTTCCATTTGCGATGTGTGACTTGTCGCCTCTTCTTATCATCATCAAAAGGCTGTTCTCGGGAAGAGTTAATTCTTTGATGGCCTTGCCTACAACATTGGGGTTGGTAACCCTTATTTCAAGGATATTTCCTTCCTCACCCACCTCACACATGGAGAACATGGACGTCCTAC
This sequence comes from Methanolobus sp. ZRKC3, assembly GCF_045291275.1. Lineage (GTDB taxonomy): Archaea > Halobacteriota > Methanosarcinia > Methanosarcinales > Methanosarcinaceae > Methanolobus. The sequence continues at coordinate 2,595,927 of NZ_CP146982.1, read as the reverse complement.
CTACCATATTATCAAGAACAAGGGCTGTAGTCATCTGGGGACTCATGGAACGGATATCAAGATCCCAGAATGCATGGAGGTTCTCAACATTGTTTACCCTTGCCACTATTTGCTCTTCTTTCAAACCGAACTTGCTTTTGGCGATCTGGCTGACCAACAGGTTAGTATTATCCTGATTGGTAGTTGCAACTATATACTTTGCTTTTGCGATACCTGCGGCTTTCAGGACGTTGATATCCTCAGCATCCCCATGTACAGCCCTGATACCCTGCTTGAGCAAACGACTGCATTTTTCTTCCGAATTGTCGATAACAACAATGTTCTCGCCTCTTTTCTCAAATCTTTCAGCCAGGATCTTTCCGACTTCTCCGCCACCTATGATAAGGATCTCCATGGGTATAACTCCTAATATATTAGCCACACGTCTTCCCAGTGTACCGGTCATGACTACTGTAATAATAACTGTCAGGAAAACAAGTCCAACAAGAACCTCCCCGCCTGGAATATTGAAAAAATCCAGTTTTACTGCGAAATAGGTTGCTATGGAAGCGGGTACAACACCCCTTGGACCTATGAATGATATGAATAATTTCTCTTTTATCTTCAAACCTGAATCATAGCAGGATATGAAAACTGATGCAGGACGAACAATAAAGATCAGCATTAATACGACCAGAACTCCTGTTGCACCAAGATTGATGACATCTTCAAAACGCAACATTGCGGCAAGAAGGATGAATATAAGAGAGAGCATCAGAAGAACAAGATCGGTCTTGAATTCCTTAAGAGCCTGCTTGTGAGGGATTTTAGATGTGCCGGTCATTATGCCGAAAACAGCAACTGCAAGTATACCCGATTCATTACCCAGAAGTTCGGATATCACATAGGTTCCGGTAACCATTGTGAGGGTTATCATCCTTGCACTTTGATCGGTAACCAAAGAACCACCGGACAGGAAACGTTTCAGCAAATAACCGCTTATAGTACCAATGGTCAGTCCTATTAGCAATCTCTGAAGAATGAAAAATATTGCATCAAAGCCCGATAGTTCCGATACTATCCATTCAAAGACAAATGCTGCAAGTATCACACTGGCCGCATCATTAAGAATACCTTCAAGCTCCAGGATCTTACTTACCTTGTGATTTACATGTATCTGCCTCACAAGAGGAGTTATTACCGTCGGTCCGGTTGCAGCCACCAGTGCTCCGAAAAGTGCAGCAAGCTCTATCTGAAGTCCAAGCAACAGATGAGTCACAGCTGTAGCTCCTATAAAAGTCACAAGAACCCCTATCGTTGTTAGCTGCAATGCCGTCCTCTGGATGGTGCGTACACTCTTGAAATCAATATGAAGACCACCATCGAAAACGATTATTGCTACTGAGAATGAAACTATTGCAGCCAGACCCTCACCAAACAAAGCAGGATCTAGAAGACCCAGTATTTCAGGACCTACCAGCATACCCTCAAGCAGAAGGAAAAGCATAATAGGAACATTTAAACGATTACTGAGCCATTGAGCAACTATACTCATCACAAGCACAAAAACGATCAGTTCCAAAAAATATATTGATGACTCCACAGGCAATCCCCATACAACTGAAATATACATACGATAGCACTTTTGACTTTAATAATCCTACAACATAATCGAAGTCTAGGTATAAAACCCTTTACAGTGCAATGGTTAATGGTTTCTATCATTTACATCAAAAGGTACATACAATTGCAATTTCACATAATATATCACGGGAAAAAAGTTAACTATTTTTAGTATCCCCACCATCCTGAGTACAATAATTAAAATAGAAAAAACAAGATTAAGGATACATACAATTAAACTAAAATCATACAACTATTCAAATTCGAGTGATACAAATGGTCTCAATTAGGGAAGAAGATATTAAAGTGCCTTTAGATGTTCCACAGGAAGCACGTGAAACTTACATCCAGAACTACATGGAAATTACCAAAGGAACGGGGAAAATGATGCTTTTTGCAGGTGACCAGAAGATAGAACACCTCAATGATGATTTCTTTGGAGAAGGCATCCCCGCTGATGATAACGATCCAGAACACCTCTTCAGGATTGCAGCTAAGGGAAAGATTGGTGTGTTTGCAACCCAGTTGGGACTCATTGCAAGATACGGCATGGACTATCAGGACGTACCATACCTTGTAAAAATAAACTCAAAATCACACCTCATTAAGACAGAACAGATGGATCCATTCAGCAACCAGTTGTATAATATGGATCAGATCGCTGAATTCCGTGACAACAGCGGGCTCAAGATCATGGGAATCGGATATACCATATATCTTGGCAGCGAGGATGAGGCATACATGCTTAATCAGGCAGCACAGCTGATATATGAAGCACACAAATATGGACTTATTACCGTTCTCTGGATATACCCAAGAGGCACTGCTGTGGAAGATGAGAAGGACCCACACCTCATTGCAGGCGCAACCGGAGTAGGAGCATGTCTTAATTCCGACTTCGTGAAGGTCAACTATCCAAAGAAAGATGGTGAAAAAGCCGAAGAAGCATTCAAGGAAGCAGTTCTTGCAGCCGGAAGGACAAAGGTTGTCTGTGCTGGCGGAGGCAGTGACGATCCTAAAGCATTCCTACAGAAACTACATGACCAGATACACATCAGTGGTGCAGAAGGAAATGCAACCGGCAGGAACGTGCACCAGAAACCACTTGATGAAGCAGTAAGGATGTGTGATGCAATTTACGCCATCACAGTAGAAGATGCAAGTGTAGATGAAGCTCTGAAGATATACCTTGGTAACTGAGCAGCGGGTCTTTGTATCCCTGCTTATTCATTTTTATTTGCATACATACACATTTGATTTTTTTACAATTCTATTGCCATCCCAAAAAGCGGAGGCTATGCAAAATTAACAACATCTTTGAAAGGTTCTATCGGATAGATGGAACCAAACCAGGAAATGTGGATAGAAAGTGAAGAGGGACTTGGCTATACCGTACATCAAATTGCCAAGCCCTGAAAATAGGCAGAAGGAATAACTGATCAAAGGATTATTTCCTGCCACTCTCAATGATCATTCACATGAGCATTCAAAGTCAAATCCCAAAAGGAAAGTTCCGGTACCTTTAGCCTGCTCAAAACCTATCCTCTCTTTTATGTATTCATCACTGGGAGGAGAAGGAGATGCCAGGTGCGCATTGCATGCTTCCGGAAGAATTTCAATTTCTGAACATGGTTTGGGTGGAAGCACAACTACAAGAGGCTTATTTGCTGAATTCATATTCTTAAGTACCGACTTATCAAAAAGTACTATATTCCCGATAACAAGATGGTCATCAGAATTCTCTAACTCCTCGAGCTTACTTTCGTCATCAATATCTTCACCGACAATACAACCTTCATGCATCAGGATCACATTTGGTGCAGGTGGCCACTTATAGTCCATATCAGTTGTGAAGGCCATCATCACATCATTTTCAAGGACCTGTTTGACACCCTTATTATCACCAATACCAAGCCCCATCAAAGTCATTTGGTCTGCTTTCAACTCAAGATCCCTGATAACCTCACGCTCCTCATCCGTAAGAATATGTACCTCTCCGACACCTTTTATTTCCTTTATAGAACTGGTAACCTGTTCGATAACATCATTATTCACCATGATAAGTCCTCACTTTATTATTTCATTCATTATACAGATAATAACAATTCACTTTCTTGATATTGGATTTACATTCATCCATATTTAAGTATGACGATATTGGGAAGAGTTTGGCACCGGAAATAACATGATCAATTAATCACTTTGAATACTCCTGCACGAGGCTCATATATATGACCTTTTGAGAGCAGTGAGCGGACATTCAGATCCACTTGATCCGCAGACATACCCTTTGAACTTGCCTCATCCAAGAGAGTAGAATATTCAATAGCATTACCATTCCCTATATTTTCCATCATTTCCAATAATACTGATTCGTCATCAAGAGACATATCTGATTTTGATGATATCTCATCTTTTATGGAAAGGAGAGCATTTTTCATTTCTCTTTTAAGGTTTTCAAGATAAGACGAATCAGTATGATAGTACTCCAATGCCAGACAAATTCCCTCTGCAAGATGCAACGAAACATCCTTCCCCTTCAAATCATCAAGAAGTATTTTGCCTTCCACATCCAATTCCAGAGCCTCATCGAACAGATCCATGCGTTGTAGGGTCAGCTCTGCAGTATCCACAACCCACCGGTTTCGAAGACCTTCATCAGCATAGTTTATCTCCTCAGGACGCATCGAGACAAATACCTCACCATCCTCAGGCTCGTATGAGCGGACCTTTCCTACAATCATAACGTAAGAAGGTACTTCAACATTGGACAGGAAAACCAGAGCTTCAGGTTGATAATTTCCTGCATATATCGTAAATGAACCTGTGGGGTCGGAAATACGTGCACGCCAGAGTTCATTCTCCCCTCCTTTTTGGCTACCCATATCTTCAACTTCTGTAATTACACCAACTACAAATGCACGGTTTACTTTTGCGCCAGTGGGTGTTACAAGGAAATTAGGGGAATTCATACTATCGGAATGTTCCGGATGATCTGACCCGATATTTAGGTGGAAATGGGAATCATTGAACTCTTTTGCAAATACCCTGTATGCTATTTCTCTTTCCACCATCAATAACCACCGCCCTCACCAAGTCTTTCTAGCAGAGAATCAATACGCTCTGGCAGATCGTTCTCCGGATACCATGCTGATTTTGCCACAATGCTCACGCCTAGTTCATTCTTTGATGAATTGCCCCTGGCAGCAATGTATTTCCCGGTAAGTGTACGTTTCATGTCCTCGAACACGACATCTTTAGAAATAGAATCCAGAACCATCTTTTCCGCTTCATAGATACTTTTTCCGTATATAGCCTCTGAAAGCTCACAGTTAAGCATCAGGTGTATAGAACCAGTTCCATCATCAAGTATTGCCTTTATACGCATATCCCGGATACAATCCACATTTCCATGGGCTCTGCAATTTGATTTTTGAGTCACACGGTTACATACAGGGCAACGCTCGATCATGCCAGACCCAGGCCTGATGGAAATAATATTTCCCCTGACAAGCACATCAAAGATACCATTGGATTCAACCACATCAGACATGGGCATTGGATCCGGCACCATGCTTGCGGATTCCAGAGAGAACGGCAGTTCATATGGATCATCTATTGTATCGACAGAAGTATCCTCATTGAAACTGATCGATGGCAGACCTCTGAATATTCTGACTGCTGCACCTTCAAAGCGCACAAAGCTGCCAATATCAATACCAGCAAGCTTTTTCCATGATGTAAAAGGCAATTTTCCAGTTTCATCCGCAATGACACCTTCAATTACAGTAAGGTTTTTTCCTTTCAGGGATACATCCCTGTGATACATCTCGATGATGACTACCTTTGAGCCTGTTATCACGTCAGCTGAAACTATATCTTTCAGTTTTTTGAGACTTGTATGAGACATTTCCTCAATGCCCTGAAAGTGTTCGTCAGGCAATTTTTCCAGCGTCGAACGTTTCCCAAAGTAAAGTTCCGGCCTATTGTTCCAGAGCCTTGTATAAGCATTATTTATTTTTAAAACATCTCCGACACCAATGGACATGTCGTCCCAACAGGTAAAAGAGCATATACCGGTGCCATCACCCATTGTACCCGAAAAAATTATCTTTTTTTCACCCTGAGAAATAACTATCTTTTCTTCGATGCTAAGAATACGGGCAACTATTTCGATGCCTTCCATTCCCGTCTTCAGATCTTTTATAAGCACAGGAGAGGCAACTTTTGACTTGTATTTGCTCATAATTGTTTTTTTAGCCTCATCCAGCGGAACTTTAAAACTTAGAAGTTTCTCCAGTTCAAGCCTTATGATATCCTCATCAGTATTTCCAAGCGCCCTGCTTAATTCCCTGACATGGGGCGCAATTCTGTCTTCCATATGTAGTCTCCGTTTCAATAGCAAGTGGGTATTACAAATATCGAGTAATAGGCAATAAATATAACTCGAAATTCAATTACAAAGCACACATACTGATTTATTGTGAAAAGATAGATTTATCACCCATCAACAAAGATTTTCCTTGTGGAGTGGAAGAGTTTCGATCTTTCATTGGAATAAGTCCCACAAAAAGGAGTGATTCATATGCCAAGACTTGCGATCGTATATCTAAGCACCCAGGGAAATACACAAATGATGGCTGAAGCTATTGCAAAAGGAGCAAGGGAACGCCATTTGGAAGTGGATGTAAACAATTTCTACGAATGGGATCCAAAGGATGTCGTCAACTATGATGCCATAGCCATTGGCTCTTCGACTTTCTATTATACCATACTGGAACCTATTAACAAATTCATTGATGAACTCGTAGAGCTTGGTATCGACGAGAAAATAGGTGTAGCGTTCGGTTCTTATGGATGGAGCGGAGAGGCACCTGTCAAAATTGCGGAGAAGTTGCGCTCTGCAGGCGTAACAGTAATTGATCCGGTACTGAGGATCCAGTATAAACCCAATGAAAAAGACTTGCTTGAATGTAACAGACTTGGGAAAGACCTGGCTGAGAAAGTGAAAGAGAAAATGAAAAAGGAATGAATACTGGGGAAATAAATAATCGTTCGTCCAAATTGATATTATAAAAATAGCAGATAAAACATTATATATACTTTATTTGCTTATTAAACCTAATATAATGCTTTAATAGAGTATATCAAGTAGAATGAGGGATATTTATAGCAATCATACCATTTGCACCCATTGAGAGACTAATAAGAAGCGCTGGTGCTCAGAGAGTTAGTGAATCAGCAGGCATGGAACTTACAGAAATACTTGAAGAATACGGACTTGAGATTTCAAAAGAAGCAATAAAACTGGCAGAACATGCAGGAAGGAAAACCGTCAAATCCGAAGATATAAAGCTAGCAAAGGAAATGATGGACAAATAATCATATATTTGTTTCTCAGATCTTTTTATTTTACTTTTTTATTGCTTTTTTCATTTGATTTTTTAATTGATAATTAGAACAGACCATCATATCCTAGGAAGCATATCCATTACACTGATACCCGTTACTGTCAGAATACTGACTATCAGACCGGCTATCATAACACCAGCCAGGATTGCGAGGAATGCGTGTCCGAATTTAATACCAAATACAAATGCTGCAGCACATCCCGTCCATGCTCCCGTAACAGGCAGGGGAATTGCCACAAATATAGTAAGAGCCAGGATCCCAAACCTTTCAAAGCGTTTAGAATGGTTGCGATGTGTCCGTTCGAACAGCCATGAGAAGAATTTATCAAAGACCCGGTAACGTCTCAAGTATGTGGACACAGGATCAAGGAACAGAAGCAATGGAATTACGGGCAATATGTTCCCCAGCACTGCCAACAAGTAAGCAGACTCAGGAGACATCCCATATACACCAATGGCTATGGGTATGGCACCCCTGAGTTCAAGTATTGGCAGGGAACTTATTATGATAGTTGCCAGCCAATGGGGAACAGTGCTCAGCAGTTCCAGGACCTGTGCTTCGAAAGGCATCTAATTTTTACCCGATAATGCAAAGTGAGCAAGAAGAGACTCAAGCTGTATTCTTTCGTTGGAACCTTCAGTAAGCCTGAAATCCACCTCGCCAATGACATCTATAAGCTCGACCATCAATTTATCAGGGATGTCAATATCGAACATCGTCCGGTATATCTGGCCGACAACATCCTCGCCAGACAAACCCTGTTCCAGTAAAAGTGTGTCGAGATGTTTCCTTGCAGCTGTAAAGTTACCGGAAAGAGCTGTTTCGATGAGTTCACGAACCTGTTCAGGACGAGCGGTTGCAGTTATCTTGTAAATTGCATCCTTATGAATGGTATCGGCTACAAGCGCTGCAGCCTGAAGGGCATTAATTGCCTTTCTCATGTCACCCTGGGCAACATACTTGATAGCATCAATACCATCCTGTGCAATATCCAGACCTTCATTCTTAGCAACAAAAGCCACACGTTCGGCTACCGCTTCATCTGAAAGTGCCCTGAATCTATAAACCGCACAGCGGGATTGTATGGGTTCAATTATCTTGGATGAATAATTGCATGAAAGGATGAAACGGCAGTTATTGGTATAGCGCTCCATGGTACGTCTGAGAGCTGATTGCGCATCGGATGTCAGAGCATCCGCTTCATCCAGAAAGATGATCTTGAAGTCCGCTCCGCCTATAGGGGTTGTTTTTGCGAAGTTCTTGATCTTCGTCCTGACCACATCAATTCCACGTTCATCCGAAGCATTAAGTTCTGTGAAATTCTCGCGCCATGAATCTCCAAACATTTCACGGGCAATGGAAACTGATGTTGCAGTCTTTCCCACACCAGGGGGACCTGAAAACAAAAGATGTGGCAGATTCCTTGTTTTTATATAGGATTTCAACCGCTCCACAGCTTCTTTCTGGCCAACCACGTCATCAAGCTTAAAGGGCCTGTACTTCTCGATCCATATCTCTTCTTTTATAGTGAACCCTCCGGCATGAAAAATATAGCATTTCTGCAATAATAGGTAGATGTTGTTTTTTAAACTTTCGTAAACAAAAAGACTTCAAAAAAAATAAGAGTGGAAAATGTTGTAAAACAACATTATCCTTATTTCCTAAATTTACTCGTAGATGAGTTTGTAGGCGTATTTCCCGACAAATGGAATCTTGAACTTCATTCCCCTGTATGCCATGAAAGCAAAGAGGACCATTATCATCATTGAAGGGAATCCCATGAAGTCAGCAATTACCCATCCTACATATGGGACCCATGCTATGAAGAAAATTATCAATGACAATGGAAGGAATACGATCAATGATTGCATTGCATGGAATCTGACAAACTTGTTTTCCTGTTCAATGAGCAGGAAAATTATGCCTGTTATCCAGAAACCAACATAGCACAATGCAGCCACTATGTTCTCATTCAGACCAATCTTCGTCTTATATGTCATGATATTACCTCATCTCAATGGTATTCTGTGGACACTTCTCCACACATATTCCACATGCAGTACATTTGTCCTGATCAATTACTGCAAGGAAATTGGTGACAGTGACAGCGTCCTCAGGACAGTTCTTCTCACATATCTTACATCCTATACAGCCAATGGTACAGGAAGCCTTTACAGCCTTTCCTTTGTCATTTGACATACATTGTACATGCACCTTTTCAGATTCCTTTGCGAATACAAGGATATCATTTGGACATGAGCTGATACAAAGTCCACAACTGGTACAGAGGTTCTTGTTCACCTTAGGAAGGTTGTCCTCACCAATGCTAAGAGCATCGAACGGACATGCACGTACACATGTTCCACGACCCGTGCAACCATAGTTACAACCCTTCTCACCATCTGACAGAAGCATAACAGCTTTACAGTCCTCGAAACCTACGTAGTCAAAGCGATCTACACAGTTAAGGCCACCATTACATTTCACATATGGATATTCAGACTCGCCTTCGGCAACGTCCTGGCCCATAAGACTACCTATTTCTTTTGCAGTATCGAAGCCACCAACCGGACAACCGTTGATAGGTGCATCCTCATCTACAACTTTTTCTGCAAAGTCAGCACATCCGGCAAAACCACATGCACCACAATTAGCACCAGGTAATATCTCATTGATCTCTTCAACCAAAGGATTTACCTCTACTCTGAATTTCTTTGATGCCACAATAAGCATTATACCTACAGTAAGACCAAGACCACCGAGAATGGCCATGGACTGTATCAAGAATGTACTCATTATGCTCATATTGGAATCACCCAGAAGTAATTAACAAAAGCCATTGAGAGCATCGTAGCAATTATGAATGCCTGTGGAAGCCCTCTGACTGATGATGGGATGTTCACAAGAGTGGAACGCTCTCTGATACCAGCCATCATCAACATGACTATAGTATATCCGAAACCTGCTGCAACACCAAATGTGAGACTCTGTAGGAAGTTGTACTCTGAAAGAACGTTCAAAAGCACAACACCAAGAACAGCACAATTTGTGGTGATCAATGGTAAGTAAATACCAAGTGAACGGTACAGTGCAGGGATATTTTTCCTGACAACGAATTCAACGAGCTGCACAAGTGCTGCAATGACCACGATAAAACTGATCAGGCCAAGGAATTCCATTTTTGCCGGTTCGAGAATATAAGTGTACAGGAAATACGATACGGATGCTGCCATTGCCATAACGAAAATTACAGCACCTGACATACCTGCTGCACTCTTTACGTCCTTGGTTACTCCTACAAAGGAACAAAGTCCAAGGAACTGAATGAGCAGGAAGTTCTTAATGAACACACCTTCCATAAAGATAGCAAATAATGCTTTTTCTACCATTTTTAACCACCTTTTGCCATTTTCTTAGCCTTCTGGTAATTCACTATTGCCATAAGGATTCCAATTGTAAGGAACGCACCTGGTGGCAAGATCATAGTAGTCATAGCTGGGTTGATAGGAGAGGATATCAATGTGTATCCAAATGTAACAATTTGTCCAGTTCCCAGCAGTTCTCTGATACCGCCAATAAGACATAGTACGAGAAGGAAACCTATGGAAGAACCGATTGCATCAATAGCAGAATAGAACACGTTGTTCTTGTTCGCATATGCTTCAGCACGTCCGATAATAATACAGTTCACCACGATCAATGGGATGAAAACACCCAATGCCGCATACATCGGCGGGAAGAAAGCTTCCATTACCATATCTACAATTGACACGAATGTGGCAATAATAATGATAAATATAGGAAGCCTCACAGTGGAAGGAATCTGCTTTCTAAGAGCTGAGACAAATATGTTTGCAAAGAACAATACAAAAGCTGTACCTGCAGACATTCCAATTGCATTCTCAACTGATGTTGTCACAGCCAGTGTGGGACAGAGACCTAATACTAATCCGAAAACAGGATTATCCCTGGTAATTCCACGAATAATTTCACTTATTGGATTTCGACTCATTTATATCACCTAAGCCTCTGCTCCTTGAATTTCTGATATTTTTCCATTCATTGCATCAATAACAGCCACTGTGGAAATTGTAGCACCGGTTATTGAATCAATTGCCCCACCATCGCTTGAGAGACTTAGATCACTTAATGGAATGTTGTTGAATTGACCTCTAAAGTCTGCATCGATGATCTTTGCACCAAGACCAGGTGTTTCCTCATGGCTCAATACATTCATTCCCTTTACAGTGGAGAAAGATGCATCCACACCACCAGCAACTACAAGGGGACCTTGTGCACCGGGATGCGCTTTGAAGAATGCATAGCCTATGATATTTCCTGAATCATCAGTTGCACGATAGTAAAGGATCTCTCTATTACCATCTTCATCAACTGCAGATCCTTCTACATTTTCAAAGTTGGCTGCATCAGGGATCAATTCCGCAAGAATTGATACTTTAGCAGCGGCAGTATTCACCTTTAACTGCTCATTTGTTGGTATGAATGTTACAGCAAGAAGTGCAGCTGCAACGGCTGAAATGAGTACCATTTTAATGATAATATCCATGGTTTCTTTACTGGATTCACTCATCAGTGATCACCTCGAATTTAAATACAGAAGGTATCATTCCCATTACACGTGTGTATACCTTCTCAAGACGTGATTCATGTCCAAATGGTGCTGGCATGGTTTTAACTTCAATATAAGATGCCACACAGTTTCCAAGGAATATTCCGTAGAGAGTTCCATCCACATAGTTTCCAAAGAAACCGTAAATGGATACAAGAAGACCACATACTAAACCATAGATCAAACGACCCTTCTTTGTTACAGGAGATGTTGGTCCATCTGTTGCCAGGAATAATATTCCAAAGAATAAGACACCTATAGCAGCGTAGGAAAGTTCCCCGGGAACCTTCAGGAAAATGAACATTGTTGCAAGATACATCAATGGATTCAGCACGCCTTCCTGAACCAGATGAATTATCTCAGAAACAAAAGCAATTACCTGATGGAATAAGAATACTGAAAGGAAGAAAGTTACAGGTATTCTCCAGTCGACATACCTCTTGTAGATCAAGTAAACTCCACCGATCAATGCTATAGGTGAAGCACCTACAAGCAGACCTGCACCGTTCTCGATGATCAGATCAGAGAGCATTGCTACATGAGGAGTGGAAAGAGGAGTCATAGGTCCGGTCCATGCACTTCTAATAAACACCCATGCCACAAGCACAGGATTGAAAACATAGGATCCTGATCCACCGAATATATGTTTACCGATGGTAATAGCAAAGAAAGCACCAAATATAGGTATCCATAATGGAGCTTCAGGAGGAATTAACAATGCAAGCATTAATCCTGTAAGTGCAGCATGACCATCTTTTATCGTTACATTCTGTTTGAATAAGGTCTGTATTCCAAATTCAGTAACTACAGCTGCTATCATTGATGCAAGAATAATTCCCAGGGCCGGAACACCAAAGAGGTATATTGCTGCAATAGCAACTGGGACCAGAGCAAAGGTCTTGCTCCAGTTCAGTGATTTTAAGTTCAATTTTGATTTCTTATGAGGGGGAGCTGAAATTGTATACATATTTACTCACCTCCGCAGCAGCCAAGTTTCAGATTGGATGACTCTTTACAAGGCAGATCTTCGTAAGCCAGGCATATAGCATCCTTTGCGTATCTGATAAGCTGTAATATGTGTATCTTAGAAGGACACACTGCTGCGCATTTTCCGCATTCAATACAATTCTCTATATGGAACTGACGACATTCATCGAAGCGTCCCTGGTCTGCCATAACAGCAAGTCTGCTTGGTATCAGGCTGACAGGACATGCATCAACACAACGTGCACAGTGGACACACACATCGGATTCATCCCTGAGGATCTCCTCTGGCTTTTGAACTGTGATCTTTGTAGTTCCCTTGGTAACCGGAACTTCATCAGTATACTGGGCAACACCGGTCAGTACACCGTTTGCGATGATCTTTCCGACCTCACCAAAGTTGCATGATTCGATCACGTCCTTGAAAGGAGTTCCGATCTTCACAAGCATGTATTCCGGACAGTCTTCTGCACCTTCAATGGTAATGACGGTCTCGTAATATGGCTTGCCTTCATGAACAGCATCATAAAGTGCTTTTGCGGATTTTACACCACAGATAGCAACACCAACACTTGTAGGATCACTGCCCAGTGCAACCTTGCGTCCTGTTACATTATATGTGAAGAAGTTGAGAATATTCTTGCCATAGATACGCTTCTGGGAAGCAACTACGATATTGGAATTCTGGTCCTTGAAGTAATGACCAAGACGGCGGCTACCAAGAAGAGGAGCTACCTTCAATGCTTTGCCATCCACTTCTACTCCATCGAAAGCCTCGATGGACTCTTCATCATCCTTTCCAACGATTATTGCACCCTTTGAAGCACCTGCAGCTTTCATGAGAAGCTTTAAGGCAGCTATCATCTGGGAGCTGTATTCCTTTGGAGTGTTGTATTTGCCACCAATCCATTCTGAAGCTGTGGCATTGATTACCACGATGTCGATCTTTCCGTCACTTGGCTTCAGTACAGTATGTGTTGGAGCACCGTAGTGCTCCACTATACCAGCTTCCTTGATCAATTTCAGCAATGCATCCTTTGAAGGGTTCTTCACTGGAGTGAAAGCAACCGTCTCCTCTGAGTCACTGGGCTGAATGACAACACTCATGACCTTGTTACCATCAGGATGTGCTGACTCTTCCACAGCAAGTACCTCACCGCAGACACTGGAATGGACTGCTGATGAATAATGCTCGGAAGATTCACCGATCTTCTGTCCGATAAGAACCTCATCTCCTTTCTTGACAAGTGATTCGCAGACAGCACCCCTGTGCTGCCTGAGAGGTATGATTACCTTTTCCGGAATTTTGTTTAACCTTTTACTTTCCACCATAACCAACTCCTTAGAATGCGGGCTCCCTTTCGACCTCAGTAGGTTTCTGCCCAGGAATGGTCACTGATATTTTCGTTGGTGATGCTGTTGCTGCAGGATCGCCCTCATATCCCAGAGCTGTCCAGTCAATTACAGTCGAGGTTACACCGTGGCAGTCAGCACATCCGAGAGGATCTGCGAGTCCCACCTCAGAGCCTGCAATGTTGTGGCTCACCTGATAATACATCTCAACATGCCTGAGTACAGCATTTGGATAATCTGCCTGGCCATCAGAGTTACCATCGTATGCACGCATCTCTTCCTCTGTGACCTCACCATCTGAGTTACCATCTGCTACACTGACATCTGCAGGAGCTATTGGGTTACCGATCGCTGAACTTGTGTCTGGGTTTGCAGCTACATCCGCATTGATTCCTGCGTCCCACCAGATACCTGTGATCACGTTGAAAGGCTGCAGCAAGGAACCTTCTTCCCTCTCTGCCCTGACAGGTAACTGGTCATAATAGATACCCTCAGACCATGCAACAGTAGGAGCGAAATCATCCTCGTGTGTAACGTCTTCCCTCACACCGTTTGCCCAGCTGAATTCCATAAGTGTTGAACCACCAAGCATTTCCCCTCCGGGAATTGCAGGAACATGGCAGGTCTCACAGCTTACTGCTTTAAGGTGACCATCGACAAATCCGCCGTGGGATATACCTGCGTGGCAACCTGAGCTGTCACAGTCTTTTATCTCACCGGCAAAAAGTTCATGCATTGATTCAGGAACATTCTTGACCTCTCTGCGTCCGATCTGGTGCTCTTCGGTCTCGTGGCATTCTGCACAGTCGACTTCAGCATGGACATCGTAATCTGCATGATTCTCTTCTGCCCAGGTAACACCAGTCATTGGGACATCACTGAGGTGACAATTGCTGCCACACAGAGCCTTGCTTGGTGCACCGTTCACTTCATCGTGTACTTCGGTAACTAATGGAAGTGGCAACAGCACATCAAGCATGTAGCTTGCAACATACATACCCTCTTTCTGAGCTTCTGCTTTTGCTTCCTCGATTGCAGCCATATTAGCTTCCTCGAAGTTTCCGGACCCAATGCTCTCTGCACGTGCCTGGAAATCATACCTGCCATTCTGCTCATGGCATATCATACAATCAACATCGACGCCGTACTCAGCCATGTAGCCACCACCTGGCTGTACCTGACCCAGTTCCCTGACTTTGGTTTCGTCATCGATACTATCAACATCTACACCGTGTTCGATCAATGTTGACCATTTGTTCAGGTCCTGTTCGACGTGATAAGAAACAGCAACCTCGCCATACGTGCCAATGTGACACCCCCCACATGAACTGTCAGACCATTCCTGATCTGTCATGTAATGTGCGGAGAGAACTTCATTACCACTATAACCCAGGTAAGAGTATACACCCGCTGCCGCAAACATCACGACAAGTATTCCTATTAAAGTAACATTTAATTTTGACATAGATTACGCACCTGTCCTCTATTCCCCCGCGGCTTCTTCGAGCTGCTTGATGACAACAACAATAGTGTTCCTCAAAGCCTGCTCATTGATTATCTTCTGGTCTTCAGAGACGTATTTGCTTATCTCAAATGACTTGCGGATGACACGGACATTGAAATCAAGATATTTGTCCATAAATCCTTTTTCCGGGGTAACACCCAAAAAATCCACATCCATATGATTTCCAAGAACATTGGCTTTAAGCTCTATCTTATCGAGTGGGGAATCCGATCTGATATAAATAATATGATGCTTTACAGAGCCAAAATGCTTCTCAATACCTCTCCAACCGTATTCTTCCATTAATTGATGAAGGGCGACAACAAGGAACTTATCCTTGCTTGAACTACCTCCCGTACCTGATCCTGTGCTGGGAATGCTCATGTTATTATTTCCTTCCAATAAATACAACCATAAATAAGTCGGAATATAGTTTCCTATAAATGTACCTAAGTTGAAATATAATTTCATATAAATGTACCGTGGTACATAAATATCAATTACCACATTTCATGAGACATGAAGTATAAAACTGTTGCTATTGTGCTCTTTGTCGGATTATCACTGATAATGATGATGAATTATGCATCCATAGGGGAATCTGCAGAAACACAGCAAACTTACTCCACCACACGGAGTATAATGGACACAACAGTAAGTATAACAGTACTAAGTTCGAATGAAAGTGATGCCCACGATCAGATCAACAGGGCTTTTGAAAAGATGGATTATGTGGACGAGCTTATGAACAGTTATGACAACAGCAGTGAGTTAAGCATTCTGAACGAACAGGGACACATAAATAATGCAAATCCAGACATAATATATGCCATTTCCAGATCAGACTACTATTCACAGAAAAGTCAGGGTTCTTTTGACATATCCATCCTCCCTTTACTAGACCTCTGGAAAAGCAAGTTCAGCCCAGGAGGCACATATTTGCCCCCTACCGATGACGAGATCAACGAAGTGCTCCAGCTTGTGAATTATTCCGCAATACAGATTGATGGCAAAAATATATCACTTGAAGAGAATATGATGCTCACACTCGGAGGAGTGGCCAAGGGTTATGCAGTTGATCTTGCCATCCAGTCACTTATCAATGATGGTGTGAAGAATGCTTTTGTTAATGCAGGTGGCGATGGCAGGTACATCGGAAGCAAGGAGAACGATGCTCCATGGAAGGTCGGACTCCAGAATCCGGATAAGAGTGATGATGCCATCACAATAATCAACGTCAAAGATAGAGCAGTGGCAACCAGTGGAAACTATGAACGCTATTTCAGCGATGCAGCTAAGGTATCACATATTGCAGACCCACGCACAGGATACCCATCCCAGAATCTGATCAGTGCAACAGTTATCGCAGAAACTGCAATGGATGCTGATGCTTTTGCAACTGCTGTTTTTGTAATGGGTGAAGGTGAAGGCATGGAGATGATCGAATCACTTGAAGACATAGAATGTCTTCTAATAACACCTGATAAAAGGATAATTCGATCCAGTGGATTTTCCCAATATGAAAATAACTGATAACGAGATCTGAAAAACATTATTTTAACTTAACTTCGTGAAGTGTCTCGTACACGGGACCTTCCGGAGTCAATATACTTTTCTTGAGTTTTATACTGGTTACCTGCATAGTTCCCAGGTCAACTTCCTTCAGCTCATCCAGCAAAACAATAAGATCCTGTTTCTGCTTTTTCGGGAGGTATTTCACTCTTGCCAGTGTGGCATGAGCATTGAATTTATGCATGTCCGGAGTGATATCAAAAGATGTCAATGAATCCTCAATAAGAGCATGCAATCCCTCAAAGCCACCCTCACAACCCACCCATATCACTTTGGCATATTTTGGCTTGGGAAATACACCTATCCCCTTTACATTAGCCTCAAAATGATCATACTCTATCGAGTCAAGTGCTTTGGCAATTTCATCTATATTCTCCTCATGAACATCACCGAGAAACTTCATAGTAATATGTACAATATTCGGATCAACGAACTTGAACTTAAAATCACTGAACATTGATTGAATATCTGCAACTTTATCCCGCAATTCATCTGAAAGGTCAACCGCTATAAAAGCCCTCAACAAACGTATCACCAATTAGGCATCAATCTGGAAACTTAAATTATTGACGCTAGTAAGTAAGTTTTAATTATAAAACAACATAATATATAGTACTTTGAATACTGACATTGCAAGAGGGGACCTAATGGAAAATATCAGGATAGTTGCTCATGCCGCAGTAAAGCTTGCGGAAGAACTTGGAGCTATCGCTATTATCGTTTCAGGCGACGATAATTTTGAGAATCTCGACACAGAAATTCCTATGTACCACACATCCCGGAGAACTAAAAGTGTTATCGACCACCTTGTTGCCACCAGTAAGGGAAAAGAGGATAAGTGCAAGGAGATCACAGATAGGATAATGCAGCAAGCTGGCGGAAAAGTTGAAAGTATCGAAACTGTTTCTGCCATCGAACTAATGACGGGAGAAATAAAGGAAGGACTTGTGGTAGGAATCATTGAGACAAAGGATTCCCATGCTATTATTGTCCATGATCTGACTGAAAACCAGCTTGTCAGATCATTAAAAGAGTGTGAAGAGAGGATCAGACCCGATATAATGAGAGCTGTTCTGAAAATTGCCTTTGACATCTCAAAGACCGGACGTGAAGGAAAGCAAGTCGGTACTGCATTTATTTTGGGTGATGAGGAAGAGGTCCTGTTGCGGTCACACCAGATGATTCTAAACCCATATTCAGGACATTCCGATGAGGAAAGAGATGTACTGAACAGGAATAACTGGGAATCCATCAAGGAATTTGCACAGCTTGACGGTGTTTTCATAGTATCGGAAAACGGAAGGATGGAATCTGCAGGAAGATATCTTGATGTTGATGCAAGAGACATTGAACTGGACAAGGGACTTGGAGGAAGACATGTTTCAGCCGCTGCCATCACAAGAGATACAGTCTCTATCGCAGTAACAGTGTCAGAAACGGGTGGAGTTATTCACATATATATGGATGGTAAAGAGCTCATGAACATCGAGTCCACTGAAAGAGCCACCTGCCATCAGAATAAAAAAATAGTTAATTGAATAGATAATTTGATATCTATTCACTAGATGCCGGGTTCAGAACACACAGGGTTCCTGCAATTTACATCTTGAATCTCAATAGTGCTGCTATTCCACCCAGTGCAAGCAGCTTATAGCCAGGTTCGAATAAGGTACTGAAAACGACTATTTTCCCCTGTGAATGTTCAACTGCCTGAAGGAAAGAGTCAATACTACCCTTTTCCCTTTCTATTCTAAGCATCTCGTCAGCCACCAGAAGAGTATCAATGGAACCATAATCAAGAGCTGTTTTCACTTCTTCAAGACCATAGGCTACTTTTCCATCAGTAGAAATTTCCTTTAGCAACTCATCCATCAGTCGAGACTCACGCGCAATCCTTGATTCCTCCATGATGCGGTCAACAGCACCTCGCCTCAGGACTTCCTGGAATCCAGACATACCAATGGATGCTGTGTCCTCGACAACCGCTCTTGAAGCAAATTCAGGCTCCTTGGATCTGAACTGTTTCATGAAATCATCCTTGGTAAAACCAGGACCTGCAACTACGATAGCCTCGGACTCAGATGCAGCATACACAAGCTGGTCGAGGATCTCCTGGAAAAAATGCTCCCTGAGGGAACCTTCGCTTCTTTTCCCAGAGGACTGGCTTATATGAGAATAGAGTTCGATACCATAGTGCCTGACAAGACCAATATCCGCATCCCCTTCCTCCACAGCCACGATAACAACTTTAGGGCGTTTGGAACTGGCCTCAGCTTCATCTATGCGCTCAAGCTGGTCCTTTTTCCAGGTCTTGTTTATAGAAAGCACGCTGTTCTCTTCAACATTAAGAGTATGATGATGACCCACATCCATCCCCTGCTCTATCACACCACCCACCCTCAGACGATTGGAGAACTTGTGAAATTCCATGTCATCAACACGTATTCCAAGCCTGACAGTCTTTTTCTCCACTTTTTCAGGCCTTATTTTGTCACTTGCAGCTTCAGCCTTTCTCTTGGTGACAGCAAAAATAAGGTCGCCCTTCTCAATAATATACTTAAGATGCCACAGATCATCAAGGGTTTCAGCTACCAGTGATATCTCTCCATCCCTGCCCTTCAAAAATCTTTTTGTTACCCGCATGAGATTACCCCTTAACATTTTTTACTGATCGTGCCTTCTGTTAAGTCAAACTTTTATGTCTGACTCACCAGGAGGAAGTACCATTGCTATCTTATCAGGAGAAGCTATCTGTTTGACAAAATTGATCTCCTTCAATTTATCAACATATATTTTGTATATCTTTTTCGCGATATCGTTCTGGTTGAACTTTCCGGGAACCAGTTCCACAACATTTTGACCGTGTTTTGATATTGCAGAAAGTGGGCCGCCAATCACCCGGGTCTCAGAACCAAGCTCAAGGGCAACTGCAGCCCCAACCTGTACATCACGATAATAGTTACGTTCGCCCCTGATCACAAACGACCCTTTCCTAAGATACTCACCCGACTCAGGGGTCTTGGATACCTGCTCAGGTTTGATCCAGTAACAATCGCCACTGAATTGACCTGACTTCCAGACACTTGAATAGGAAACAACGAACTTTGCTGCTTCCTCAAGGGTTTGGGCAGGAACCTCCTTACCCATCGTCTTGATAACTGTAATAGGTGCGCCAGGTGCCTGAGTATGGAAAACGACATCACGTTTTTCCATGTACTTCTTGACAATGTCCTCATTGGTGTCTGCATCCCTTCCAGCGACCACAAGGAAACCATCAGAGGATACGAACCATCTGAAGCGGTCATACCAATGCTTTTTCGTACTGACCTTTCGCCTTTTGGATTGCTTTTTCTCTCTCTTCTTCATGGCAAGTTTGGTGTCCTCAATTGCCCTGAGAGCACCCTCCCTTTTCCGAGTCAGTTTTTTGGCCTTATCATAATAATTCTGGGCATTCTGAGGAATCGTGAGTCTTATATCAATAGCAGCGGATGTCCCATCAAGATCAAATACGACCTTACCGGAAGCCGAATCGATGCTGACTATCTTCTTAGAAGCAGGTATTGTTTCCTTTGCTTTTTTCAGGATCGATCTTATCTCATCCCACGAGTAGCCCTTTTCTCTTGCATTTTCAAGAACAGAAAGGATTTCTTCGACCTCAACATAGTAGGCATAGATCTTCTCGGCTATTTGCGTTTGTTTCTCTGCATCCTTACCAAAATTTTTGATGGCTGACTGTTGTTTCTGCAAACGGCGTTCGAAAACATCCACTTTTTCTTTCTTAACAGCCTCAACTACTTCCTTTACCTCTTCAGCAGACTTCTTGCCGAATAACTCATCAAGTGCCTTATTGAAGGAAGGGAATGACTCTTTTACATAATCAGAATATATGCCAAGTTCAAATGGAATTGCATCGAATGCTTCCAATTGACCTTTTATCTCTTTTTTAACAAGACATGGACTCAACTCATTCTTTTGTAGAGGAGAGAACACATCCTTGAGAGATAATGCAATAGATGAGATCTCATCAGGCATAAGGGACTTTGCATCAGTGTTCTTATCAACACCGGATCTTGCGCAAACCTCTTCTGCAAGCACACCTCCAAGGTTGAACCTGCTTGCAATGGTCCTGACAACATTTGAATCAGATGATGATAATGCAGCTTTCAGGTCTTCTTCTGTGGCATCCACAGGACTTATCTGGGCCTCAGGATACTGATACACTTCACCACTACGGATCCTCCTACCTCTGAAAGTTACCGGCTTCATTGGCAGGATGATCTTACGCTCAGAATCAAGCAGAACGATGTTCCCCGGAGAGAAGAGCTCCACAACGAGTATGGTATCTATACCACCACGCACAACGCCTATCTCTATGATCCTGTCAAAATCATATTGCTTGATAAAAGTGATACGTCCAGCCATAATATGCTTTCTCAGAAGCATAGGGAATGCATGAGGGATCTTTGGACTTGGCCGTATGTGCTCACTCATGTGTGCACGTTTGCCTGCCTCGATAACCAGATTATCCCTTCCCTTATTGAAGATGAAAAGGTTCATACGTAGCTCACCCGGAACAGGCTGGTAGATCTTACCAATCTTCGCATCTATCAAAGAGGTATCACCTGAACTCAGCTCAAATACCAGTGCAGCCACATCAGCGCTTGTCATTTCCTGCTTCATTTGAGAACTATAACGTAGATGGAGACTATAAGGTTTATGACAAATAAGCTCAATTACAACTACTTAACCAAAGGCACATCCCACCGGAGAAACAACTAGCAATGAATGAGAAAACACGGGCCTACCTTGTATCGAAGTTCCAGGAATACTATTCACAGGCAGAACTAACACTGCCACCTGAATTTACATCAAGGGAATGGGGATTCATAGAGTTCACCAGTGGTCAGGAAACATTCATGAAAAGGCACAGGGATTTCGGATCCCAGGGAGAACTCTATGACTACATGAGAGGCATCGCACCTGCGCATGCATATCATTCCGTGGCATATTACGAGTATCCTGGTGCCCCAAAGATGAATGGAAAGAACTGGCTCAAGGCGGACCTCATCTTTGATATTGACTCCGACCATCTTCCCGGGAGCATCAATTCCTATGCAGATATGCTGGAAAAAGGGAAGCGTGAAACTTTAAAGCTCCTTGATTTCCTCCTTAATGACTTTGGATTCGATGAGAGCGACGTACATGCAGTTTTCTCAGGCGGAAGAGGATACCATTTTCACATCACCGACCCATCGGTCCTTTCATTGGGAAGCCCTGAAAGGAGAGAAATTGTGGATTACGTCAGCTCAAAGGGACTCGACCTTGACCGCATATTCACTAAAAAAGAGGTCACTGGCGATGCGGGTACTGAGTCGGCCAAGATCGCAGTATTCCCATCGGAGGATGATGGAGGATGGGGGGGCAAAATAAACAGGCACCTCATAACGTATCTTTCCTCAATTGCAGGACGGGAAGATGGACTTGAGATATTGACAGGATTTGATGGAGTAGGCGAGAAGACTGCCTCAAAACTGATAGATCTATTCAAAGACCAGACACAGATAACTGCCCTTAAACAGGGAAAGATGGAGGGGCTTTCCAAGATCAATAAAAATGTGCTTGCAGCCATAGTAAATCAGGGAATTGCGGAAATGGCTGCATGTGTTGACGAGCCTGTAACTGCTGACATAAAACGCCTGATCCGTCTACCAGGCTCCCTGCATGGTAAATCCGGAATGAAGGTCACAGCCCTTAGTATCGATGAGCTTGAAACGTTCGAGCCACTTAATGATGCTGTGGTCTTTGGAGACAAGTCGGTAAAATTAAAAGTGATAAAACCATTTGCTGTGCAAATGAAAAGAAATGACCACATATTCGAGGAAGGCGTGCAGGAAGTCCCCGAGTATGCGGCAGTATATCTTATGTGCAGGGGCGTAGCGGAATATGGATCGAACTGAGCTTAAGAATATACTGAGAGAAGAAAGTAGTTCCTCACTGAAATCCCTCCCCCCGGGTTTCTTTGATGAAGCCGCCGTTTATGTAAAAGAGCTTGAAGAAGAGATTCATAATATTGGAAATTCCAGGTCCATTGAGTCGAAAATGCTGGAAGATGAACTGCAGAATGCGTTAACCGATATTGAAGTAATATTTATGAGACGCTTCAAGAAGGTTATCAACAGTGCCACAACAACTTCATTTTCCAGTAAATCTGCCATTCAGGACATGAATAAACTGCTCCCCGAAGAAAAGAAGGTCTATGAAGCCATCCTTTCAACCATACAGATCGCCCGCCAGAAACTTCTGGAACCTATAATGGACCCAAAGGCTGCTGCCAGGATCGCAAAGAAGAAAGAACAGGATTCAAGACAACTGACCGACATGGAAGAAAGCGGTACTGGCGGAAGAATAAGAGCAACTGGAAGCACTCAGGATATTCCCGGAAAGAATCAAATAGCCAAAAGTAATATAAATGAAGAATTCGTTGTTGTGCGAATACTGGAAGACCTACCTACTTTCAAGGCTATGGATAATCGCAGTTACACATTACATGCAGAAGATGTTGTCGTATTACCTGCCCTGAATGCAAAGGGACTCGTAAAGCGCAGCGTCGCACAAATAATTCCTAATAATTAATTCAAATTTATCTAAGGTGTAGATAATGAAGATTCCAAAGAGATTCAGAACATACTGCCCTTCATGCAAAAAGCACTCAGAACATGTTGCTGAAAAGGTAAAGAAGGGAAAAGCGTCATCACTGACACACATTGAGAGACAGAAGAAACGCCAGACTGGTATTGGAAACAGCGGAAAGTTCTCAAAGGTGCCGGGTGGAGATAAGCCTACAAAGAGAGTGTGGCTCAAATACAAGTGCACTGTATGCAACAAGTCCCACCAGAGACCATGCTTCAGAGCAAAGAAATTCGAATTCTCGGAGTGATTTAAATGAACCAGCCAAAGAGCAGATTCTTGCGTGTAAAATGCAATGATTGTGAAAATGAACAGGTTATTTTTGGAAGCGCAAGCCAGAAGGTTAGCTGCTTAGTGTGCGGAAGGACACTTGCAGAACCAACCGGCGGTAAATCAACAATAACAACACATATTCTTGAAGTACTTGAATAAAGTGATTCAGAATGGAAAACAACAATTGGCCTGAAAGCGGAGATTTCGTTGTTTGTAGCGTGAAGGACGTTACGGATTTCGGCGCCTACACAACGTTGGAGGAATATGGAGGAAAGGAAGGATTCATCCATATATCCGAAATTAAGGCCGGATGGGTCAAGTATGTTAGAGACCATGTAAGAGAAGGTCAAAAAATAGTATGTAAAGTACTAAATGTTGACTCCTCCCGTCGACACATCGACCTTTCTCTTAAAGATGTAAATGAGCACCAGAAACGTGCAAAGATCCAGGATTGGAAGAACGAGCAGAAAGCAACAAAGTGGCTTCAGTTCGTATCTGAAGAGACAGCAACCGGCGAAGAAGAATTACAAACGGTCATTCACCAATTGCTTGACCAATTTGGAAGTCTTTATGCAGCGTTTGAAGAAGCAGCTATTAGCGGAGCAGACGCTTTCACCGAGATCGAGATGAAAGACAGTCTCTTGGACAGTCTTGTCCAGACCGGTCAAAATAATATCAAACTGCCCTTTGTTGACATTGCGGGTTTTGTTGACCTCACCTGCTACCTTCCTGACGGAATAGAAGCTATCCGAACTGCACTGGATGCAGCCAGCAAGGTGAAAGAGGAAGAGACAAAGATCGACATGAGCTACACAGGTGCTCCCAGATACAGAATCAAGGTTATTGCCCCAGATTACAAAAAGGCAGAGGCTGTATTGAAGAGAGCTGCAGATATTGCTATTGATACTATCGAGCAGCTTGGTGGAAAGGGAGAATTCCACAGACATAACGATACCGTAAAGGCGTGATTTTCTTTTGGGTATGAAAATCTACAAGTGCGGAAATTGTGGCAGGTACACACTTGAATCAATATGCCCGAAATGCAGCTCCCCAGCTGCAGATCCAAAACCTGCTAAATTTTCTCCAAAGGATCCGTATGGCAAATATCGCCGATTGGCAAAAAAAGGTGAATGAGCATGCAGGAAATAAATATAGTTCGACTCAAAACTGATGTTCAGCTGAGAGACCCGGTATTGATAGTGGGACTTCCTGGTGTAGGACATGTGGGCAAGCTTGTCGCTGAGCATTTGGTCGAGGAACTAAAAGCTGAAAAGATCATCGAGATCTATTCAAAACACTTTCCGCCACAGGTTCTTGTTGACGAGAACAGTGAAGTCAGACTTGTAAACAATGAAGTGTACACCTGCAGCACTGAGAAATCAGATATGCTGATACTTGTTGGTGACCATCAGAGCTCCACAGGAGAAGGCCATTACCAGCTTTGTGAAGCATACATTGACATTGCGGAAGAACTCGGAGTTAAACGTATATACACTCTTGGAGGATTCCCCACAGGTCAGCTCACCCATACGGATGAGGTGCTTGGAGCAGTCAATAATTCAGAGATGTTGGAAGAACTAAAAGAAGCTGGGATCGAATTCAAACCGAACGAACCTGGAGGAGGAATTGTTGGTGCCTCTGGGCTTCTGCTAGGAATGAGCAAATTCAAGAACATAGACTCTGCCTGCCTCATGGGACTAACTTCCGGCTATCTTGTCGATCCAAAAAGTGCACAATCCCTTCTGAGAGTAATGTGCAAGATATTCGATATCGAAATCGATGTAGGACCTCTCGAAGAGCGCGCGAAGGAAATGGAAAAGATAGTTGCAAGACTCAAAGAAGTTGAGCAGCAACAACAGGGTATTCCCGAAGTCAGTATCGGAGATGATGATCTAAGGTACATTGGCTGAAGTGATCCAATGAAAATTAATGCAGATCTCCATCTGCATTCTAAATATTCAATGGCATGCTCCAATAAAATGGACCTGCCAACTATTGCAGAAGAAGCAGCTAAAAAAGGTATAGAGCTTGTTGCAACAGGGGACTGTATTCACCCGCTGTGGCTGAAGGATATCAAAAAAGCTGCTATTGATGATGAGACAATACTCATCGGAAAGACTAATTTTTCTATTACCACGGAAGTTGAGGACAATAACCGTGTACATCATCTTTTGATCCTGCCATCCATATCAAAGGCTGAAGAGCTGGCAGATATCATGCAAAAGCACTGCAACCTTAGTGCCGACGGACGCCCTACTGTTCGTCTGGACGGATGCCAGATAGCAGAGATTGCAAAGGATGTAGATGCCCTGATAGGCCCATGTCATGCATTCACACCCTGGACTGCAATGTATGCATATCACGATTCACTGAAAAGCTGTTATGGAGACATGGCAGATTATGTATCTTTTCTTGAGCTGGGCCTTAGCGCGGACAGTCACTATGCAGACCGCATAAGTGAGCTGCACAGATTGACGTTCCTCTCTAATTCCGATGCGCACTCACCCTGGTCCAACAAGCTCGCCAGGGAATTCAACCAACTGGAAATCAATGAGATATCATTTGAAGGATTGAAAAATGCAATTCTTCGGAAAAATGGCTGCAAAGTCACAATGAATGTCGGATTCTACCCCGAGGAAGGGAAATACAATGAATCCGCATGCATAAAATGCTTCACCCACTATAGTCTGCCTGAAAGTGCATCAAGAAATTGGAAATGTAGCGAGTGCGGTGGCAGAATTAAAAAAGGCGTAATGGATAGAATTAATGAACTTGCAGACCTGTCCGAACCGAAACATCCCAATCATCGACCACCATACATCCACCTAATGCCACTATCTGAAATTATAATGATGGCCTTAAAGCATGCAAGCATCACGACCAAGGGCGTCCAGACAGCATGGAGTAGCCTGCTGGAAAAGTTTGGAACTGAACTGGAAGTTCTGCTGTACGCAAATGAGCGGGATATGGGCTTTGTGGACAAAAGAATAGTTGATGCAATTATTGCATTCAGGGAAAAGAGAGTCATCCTGCATCCCGGAGGAGGAGGAAAGTATGGATGGATCGAAATGCCAGATGAGAAAACAGAATATCCCGAATCTGATAAAAAGAATCAAAGCTCACTGTTTGACTTTTAAATATCTTCGTTAGTTATATAACGCATAAAAACCTTCAAAACCAACAGTGCCGAGGTGGCAGAGCGGACTAATCCAACGGCAAATGCCCTGGAGTCCATACGCGACCGGCTCGAGACCGGTTTCTTCGGAAGAAGTGCTTGGGTTCAAATCCCAACCTCGGCGTCTTTTCATATTTTTTTGCAACCTTTTTCAAAGTAGCATTAAAACAGCCAAAATGACAATAGAATTATAAACAGTTTTGTCTTTTTGTAATGCTTAATTTATCAATGTGAATCTATCAAGAATTTATTATGGAGCTTAATACCGATTTTTTAGGAATTTGTGTCAAACATGGCATAAACTGTATATACAAACAAAATATACATTGCATAAATATATAAATTTTAAAAAATATAGTTATATAGGATTTCTGCACATATTATTAATTGAACCAAAAAAGAGGAATCGCAATCACGAAGGAACTAGAGGATAGAGTCAAAAAACTTACCGATGAATTGGATCTGGTTAAGAAGAAACTTGAATTATCCGAGGAGTTTTTCGAAGACCACGTAGAAAATCTCAACGACGTACTTTTCACAGTCGATAATGATGGGATTTTCACATACCTTAATTTAGCCATTGAGGATATCACCGGATACAAAAGAAATGACGTCCTAGGAACACCCTTCGTACAATATGTGCATCCGGAAGACCTACCCGGATTACTTAAAGATATGCAGTTAACAGTATCCGGAGTACATAATCCCTACATGTTCCGAATTATTAAAAAAAATGGGAACATAAGCTACGTACACACAACATCCCGCCCAATCATAAAAAATGGACATGTGACTGGAATAAACGGGTTGATGGTCGATATTGCCAAACTCAAAAAAATAGAATTCAAACTAAAAGAAGAAAGAGATAAAGCTCAAAGATATCTCGACATTGTTGGAGTTATAATCCTGGCACTTGACAAGAAGGGGAATATCAGTCTTATAAACAAAAAGGGATGCGAAGTTCTTGGATATATGGAGGAAGAGATCCTTTTCAGAAACTGGTTTGATATAGCTATATCCGAAAGATTCACAGAACTAGCAAGAAGGGACCATTCCCGCCTGATGGATGGACAGATCGATGTTGTTGAGTATTTTGAAACACCGATAAAAACGAAAAATGGAGAAGAAAGAACATTTGCCTGGCATAATATCATCCTCAAAGATGAAAGTGGAAATATAAACGGTACTTTATCATCGGGCGAGGATATAACCGAAAGGAAAAAAGCTAATGAAGCGCTGGTGACAGCAAAATTGATATCTGATAATGCACAGCGCACAAAGAGAGAATTCATCTCAAACATCAGTCATGAACTCAGGACTCCACTCAACTTAATTATAGGATACTCTGATCTGCTCCACATAGAAGCTGCAGGTTCTATGAATGATAAACAAAAGGGTTTTGCCAGCGTAATAAAAAAAAGTGGTGAACGTTTATTGGTATTGATAAACTCCATGATCGAGCTCTCGGATCTTGAGGAAGATAAAATAGAAGTCCGAAAGGAAGATGTTTCACTGCCCATACTGGTAAAAGAGATACAGACATCTACGGCACCAATGGCAAGCAAGAAAACAATTGACTTGCAATTTTATCTGGAAGCTGATAACAAAGTCATTTATACCGACCCCAATAAGTTCAGAACTATTCTCTACAACCTCATCAACAACGCCATCAAATTCACACATGAGAAGGGGAAAGTTAGGGTCACAATCAATGAGAAAGATAAGGACAATCTTGAAATATCTGTCATGGATACGGGAATAGGAATCTCACCTGATGACCAAAGTAAACTGTTCCAGCCGTTTTCACAGATAGATTCCTCCCTTGATCGAAAATTTGAAGGTACTGGATTAGGACTTTCCATAGTAAAGGAATTCCTAAAAATGCAGAATGGTTCAATATGGGTTGAAAGTGAACCGGGACAGGGAAGTACTTTCAAATTTATCCTCCCAGTTGGAAAAGATATCTGATAAGAATATGATTTATTCTTTACCCTGACAGCAATCCCATAACAAGCATTGTCAATTTGATAACTTTTTTAATGTTACTATGAATTCACTACCTTTACCAGGAACACTTTCCACCCCGATATTACCACCATGACCTTCGATTATACCTTTTGTTATCGCAAGTCCAAGACCATTACCACCGGCTTTGCGAGTCATGGTGCTATCGATCTGATAGAATTTATCGAATATCATCTCAAGCTGCCCCTCATCCATTCCCACACCATTGTCCTTGACCCTGGCTTCAATATATCCATCGATCTCTTTCGCTAAGATGGATACCTTTCCACCTTCCTGGGTGAACTTGATGGCATTGCCCAGCAGATTGACAAAAACCTGGATGAGCCTGTCCTTATCACCATGCACATCCGGCAGGTCATCCGGAATATCCACACTCATAGCAATGCCTTTTAATCCGGAAATTGCAGAGATGTTCTCAATAGAAAGATTTACTACCTCTGACAAGCTGATATCAGCCATACTGTACTTCATCTTATTGGATTCGATCCTGGAAATATCAAGAAGGTCATCCACCATCCTTGTTTGCCTGTCGACACTACGTATGATAATATCAAGCATCTTCGCCCGTACAACAGAATCACAGGTATCCTCCCTTAGGAACTCACTGGATGTTTTCATGGCAGTGAGGGGTGTCTTAAGTTCATGGGAGACCATTGATACGAATTCTGTCTTTAAACGATCAAGTTCTTTCAATTTCAGGTTCGCTGCCACCAGGGATTCATTGGAAGCCTGAAGCTCATGCGTTTTCTTTTCAACCTCTTTTTCAAGAGAACGATTCCAGTGTAGCAGCATAAAGTAAACCTGGAAACTTACAAAAAGAATGAACAGCACAGATAATGCTGCCACGGTGAAGAGTTTGACATAAACAGAAACTATTATCCTGTCAATTTCAGCCTCAGAGCTTGTAAACGCTATTGACCACTGGTGATTATACCACTTTATTGGAGAATATGAGATGAGAACATTCTCGCCATCATTTTCTGAATAGGAGTTTGGGTATTTCCCATTACCTTCAAGGCCATTCATTTGCTCATCTACGATCTCAAGACGGCTTGTCTCTGATTCATTAATATACTCAAAATAAGACCTGCCTTTGTCATAAGAACCTGATTGGTCATAAAGCACTAAACCATCACTATCAATAATATAGGCAAGTTTTGTATCGTTACCGGATACATCAAACTGATCTACTATATATCGGTCAGCAACGATTCCAACTATAGAACCCTGATAGATCCCATCTTCAAATACAGGAACAAAAACAAAAAAGCCAAGTATTTCTTCCAGCATCATCGTGGGTTCAGAGATGTAGATATCCCCCGTATCCCGGACATGATCAATTGCCCACGACCTATTAGTTTCATAAAGATTGTAACCGTATGGCACCCTTGCTTCAGGGTAACCGGATACCACAGTTCCGTTCACATCAATGAATTCAAGGGCATGATAAACTTCCGCTACTTCATATATAGTCTTGAAATCTGATACAAAATAATCATCCGGTACACCGGATTCCTTTTTTGAGATCACTTCCAGCAATAGTACTTTTTCATCAAGCATACCCTCTATGGTAGAAGATATATACTGGGTCAGGATCAGCTGCTCACCAAGATATTGCTTTTCTACTATGCTCTTTACTTCAACGTTGGATTTCATCCAGAGAAAAAAGATAGAACCAATAAGAAGAAAGACTATTACTGCAAAAATTAGCAGATTCCATTTATTTTTTTTATCCCACATGTTCTGGAAAAAGAATTAAAATGATTAGTACGGATTATATTTCGTTCCTTCTGATAACAGATTTAATACGTGCCCTTAGTTCTTTCAGATTAAAAGGTTTAGTTACGTAGTCATCAGCGCCTGTTTCAAGACCTTCTACCTTATCGTCAACTTCCCCTTTTGCTGTGAGCATAATAACAGGTATATCGCTTAACTGAGGGTCTGATCTCAGGCGTCTGCATACCTCAAAACCATCCATTCCAGGCATCATGATATCAAGAAGGATCACATCCGGATTTTCTGATCTTGCCTTGGAGATACCTTCAAAGCCATCCAGTGCCTCGATCACATTATAGCCATCAGCTTCCAGAGCCACTTTTAATGCGGTAAGTGCATCGACTTCCTCATCAACTATAAGGATCTTCTTACGTGTATCAGACAAATATTCCAACCTCTCCTCGATCACAGCGACATCTACAGAGAGTAAACGAGCCAGATCATCATTTGTCAGGTCCGGATTTTTTTCAAGTTCTGCCAGAATCAGGGGGTCGATTTTTTCCTTGTCCATAATAGCACTACCCATAGCTTCAATAATAAGAGATTATAATGCTATTAAAACCTTTCCAAATATCAAAAAGTTTGTGTATTAATGATGTTAGCTATCCAAATTAAAGAAACTCTTATAACCCATAACAGAATATCAGACTATGATATTAATGGATGCACTGGAAGAGATTTTTGGAAAAAACGCCCAGATGACTGTTCTGAAAAACCTTATTCATCATATGAATGAGTCAACTTACCTGTCGGGTATTGCAGAAGAAACAGGACTCTCACATTCCAGTGTTGCAAGAGTGATAACACCACTTATAAACAGCGGAATTGTAATTGAAAAGCCTCTTGGAAAACAGATCCGCACGTTCAGGCTAAACCTGGATAACAAGAAAACCCAGCTTATTCTTGATTTTTACAATAATCTCAATGATTTGTAACATCCCATTCCACAGTATTTGGGATCTTTGATGATATTTCTGCAGAGGAACCAAGCAGCAGCACAGCAAGCTTCCCTGCCAGATAGGCAAGAAAGTTCATCACATGCATTGATAGGAAACTTACAATTATTCCTAAAGCGAAAATTGCAATTGCTTCCCACATGGCATCTATTCCCGATACATTTCCTAATAGATAAGCCAGTGGAGCAAATAGTAATGACAAGCTCAGAGATATTAAAACTACAGTTACAACTAAGGAAAGGATGCCAAAGGGAAACTTAATAATCAAAAAAAGCAGACCCTTCCAAGTAACCGGATTCTTCAGTCTCATGATACCTTTTTCAAGTATACTTTTTCCATGAACCTCTTCAATGATCATTGGAGATATCTCAACATCCAAAAACCATATTGCAAGTTGTCGTTCAAAAGAAGCAATTTCCCACCATGCCAGAAAAACAAGGATCAATATTGGAATCCCAAGCCATACAATGGATAATGTAAAACCAAGGGACAGGCCAGTCACCAGAAAAACAAAGTATGCAGTCCCCAGAGGAAATGTGAACAACAGGTAAAGTGTGTTCAGATACGTCTGTCTTTTAAATGCGACGTTTATGAATCTGTGTATTGAACTGTTGTTATCAAACATGTGCATTTCCTATTATCCAGATAAATGAAGAATATCTCAGTACTGTCAATCCTAATTATAATCCATTTCAGAATTTTCAAATGTGTATGGATATATCTGGATTATTCACAGATAATACTTTCGATGAATCGACTGGGTTGCGAATACAAATTAAACATCCAGTAATACCACCCTACTCATGCCTCAGTGCTTCAACGGGATTCATCTTTGCTGCCTTATTTGCAGGATAAACACCGGCAAGCAGCCCTACGAACAGGGAAACAAACATACCCATAAATATCAGCGATACAGGGAAAACATGAGGCAATCCCATGAGATTATTCACAAGATAAGCACCCGTAAGGCCAAGAACTGTACCCAATATCCCACCCAGAAGACCCACTACAATGGATTCAACAATGAAGAGAGAGAGAACCTCGTAATTCTTAAAGCCCAGTGACTTCATAATTCCGATCTCGTTAGTCCTTTCCGTGACAGTCACAAGCATTATGTTCATTATACCGATCGAACCTACCACAAGGGAGATCAGCGCAACAGAGGTTAACAGTGAACCCAGAACACCGGATATCTCACTCATCTCTTCAAGGATCTCGCCCTGATTCATGAGAGAATATGGTTTAATGTCATCCTCATCGAGATCTCTTAAAGGAACACCAAGATCTCTGGCAAGTCTTTTATCCACTTCATCCGTAACCTGGTCAATTGATTCCATACTTGATGCTGCTGCAAAGAAACCCCAGTAATAATCATCTTCCATGAGGTCATTCATTGTGGAGATAGGAATGAATATCCTGCTATCAGGCTCTATCCCGCTATTAACAAGTTTAGCCTCTGAATTCTTTACAATACCTTTTACCTTGAACTTCTGAGTTACAGTACTGCCATCTGTCTTCACGAAAGTTATCTCGATGCTGTTCTTATTGAATATCTTGCGATCAAATTTCTCATAAGCTACATCATGTCCGAGAACTGCAACATAGCCATCATTGTTATCAACAAAAGTACCGGACTCCATCTCGATGTTCGCGACCTGGCCATAATCCTCAGACACACCCTGCACAACTATCTGCCGCTGCTCTGACATGTACCTCACACTACCGGTTTCCTGACTCAAAGGTGACACACCCACAATACCCGGAGTGTTTTTCACAAGCTCAAGTTCGCTGTCATGAAAAGTATGTGGAGTCTTACCTTCAATTATGATGAAATTGTTACCCACTGTACCAATCTCCTCTTCAAAGAACTCGCTGAAACTGGCACCCAATGAAACGTTAGCAATTACAGCAGCAACCCCTATAATTATCCCGAGTGTTGTGAGAGAGGAGCGCAATTTTGCACTCCCTATGCTTCCAAGAGCAAAACGTATGGAATGTTTGAGTCCGAGCATATTGATCACTTCAGATTATCTATTCTTGCGTCTGAACATTATAACTGCAGGTATGGATAGCAGTGCCACAGCCCCAAAGCCTGTGATCAATGCTCCTGTACTGCTGTTTTCTTCATCTTTCAGCAGATCAACATCACGATCTGCAACTACGATCACATGTTCGTTCATCCCATTCCTGTATTCGACTTCTATCTGCACAGGTACAGTGGAATTCTCGCTTTCTGTAAGGGCATGGACCTCGATCGTGAAAAGTTCATCTGAATCCATGGTTCCAATGAAATAAGTTTCCGGAGAGAACTTGACCTCATCTGACTTCAAGGTCACACCAATGGAAGTCAGTTCATTAGGATGCGTGTTCGCAACATCGAATTCAAGTGTACCTTCACCATTTACCAGTGAAAGGGGGTTTGAAGGAATGACTTTAACAGATGCGGAATCTACTTTTACAGGAATTCTCCAGTTACTGTTATACACATGGGAATTACCTACTGTGAGCAGCTCGAGATGATAAGTATCATCTTTCAGTTCATCAGGAATTTCCACATTATAACTAAGAGTTACAGAATCCCCTGGAGCTATCACACCAGAGCCAGCATAAACATCATTTTTAACCTCGATGTCCCCGTCACCCTTTAACGTTGCAGACTGTACTCTTGCATTGGTATCATACTCCTTACCGTCAACAGTCACATAATTGCTAGTTGCAGTATTGCTCAAAGTAAATGTAATGGTCCCATGGTCCCCTGGCATGAAAACAGAAGGTTCACAAATAAAGCTTTCAAGTTCTACTGTTCCTTTGCTATCAAAATTATTAGAACCTACCCTCAGGTCAAAGGATTCCTTGAACCAGGCATCTCCATTATCAGCCTGATAGAAAATATCTATAGATCCAGTTCCAACTTTAGCATCCCTGTCTACAAAAAGGCGATACTCATGTACAGCTGCATCTTCAGGAGAGAGGATACCGATATATTCAACTGCATTTTTCTCAGAGTCCAGAGAAAACGGATATTCTGGCTCTAACTTAATAGAGACAGAGTCTGCACGACCATGACCCGTATTTTCAATCTTTACATAAACATCCACATATTCACCGATCTCTGCAGGATATGGATCATATTCAATAACGTCCACTTTCAGAGTTGCAGCAGAAGAAGATGCTGCAGGTGAAGAAAACAGGGTTAATATTAACCCAATACATATGATCAGATTCTTGAATTTATAAAATTGATTGTTCTTTCCTTTCATGCTACCAGCCCTAATTGTTTTCTATATAGCCATCCCTGATGTGCACAACCCTGTCGGCATATTTTTCCATTTCAGGGTCGTGGGTGATCATTACTATAGTGCAGCCTTTTCGGTGAAGGGATGAAAAAATATCCATGACCTCATTGCTTGTTTTGGAGTCAAGGTTGCCTGTTGGTTCATCTGCAAGAATAAGAGAAGGACCGTTGATCAAAGAGCGAGCTATTGCAACCCTCTGCCTCTGGCCACCTGAAAGTTCAGTGGGCTTATGGTTCATACGATCTTCAAGACCTACCATCCCGAGTAATTCACGTGCCCGGCTTTTAGTATCGATGTCAGGCTTTGAGTTGGAATATGTAGGAAGAAGAACATTCTCGTATGCACTTAACCTTGATATTAGGTTAAAATTCTGAAAAACAAAACCGATCTCAAAACCACGAAGTTCGGCAAGCTCATTATCAGATATGGACCTTGTGTCCTTCCCCATGAGCAAGACATTTCCCCGCGTAGGTCGATCGAGACAACCTATCAGGTTCATCAAAGTACTTTTACCGGAGCCTGATGGACCCATTATGGCAACAAACTCCCCTTTCCCTACGCAAAGATCAATACCATGGAGGATTGGAACTTCCATATCCCCTAAAAAATAACTCTTTTCTATATTCTGTATGTCAATTACAGAATCAGAAACAACATTACCATCCCTATGACAATCAACCACGTACACTTAACATCACCATTGCATTTCTTGACTATTTATCGTCAGGTTAGAATATGTAATATCGATACATAAACCTTTCGATTAATAGTCGAGTTTTCCAAATGATGCTAGCTGGTGTGATATCACGAACATAAAAATAGATTAAAAACATGATCAATGGGACTATTCGTGTCTCAGTGCTTCAACAGGATCGAGTCTGGCAGCCCTGCTTGCAGGATAAATACCTGCCACCAAACCCACAACAAATGATATTGAGACACCAACGAAGATAAGATACACTGGGAAAACACGGGGAATATCAAGATAGGTTTCCACCAAAAAGGAACCCAGCAAACCCATCAATGTACCCAGGATACCACCAATTACACCCACTATCACAGATTCCAGCATGAAAAGGGTCAATATATCTGACCTTGTAAAACCAAGAGACTTTAGCAGTCCGATCTCCCGGGTTCTCTCAGTAACGGTCACAAGCATGATATTCATGATACCAATCGATCCCACAAGAAGAGCTACAAGAGCTATTATTGTGATAAGAATTGTCAGGGAATCGGCAAGTTCATCCAGTTGTTCGGTTATATCAGCCTGGTTGAAGATACGGTAGGGTTTAGCATCATCATTATCAAGGTCACGAGCCGAAACACCAAGTTGTCTTGCAAGACGTCTATCAACTTCTGCAGATACTTCCCTCACTGATTCTGAACTGCCTGTATTTGCAGAAAAACCAACATAATCAGTCACATTGAGGATATCATTCATGGTTGCAATTGGAATATAGATAGTGGCGTCCCTGTCAGGACCACCGCGCACGAAGGAATTATCCTCACCTATCAGGATGCCTTTTACCCGAAACTTCTGTGTGATAATGGTACCATCCTGTCTTCTGAACGTTATATCCAGATAGTTCTTTACGGCTATCCTCTTGTCAAATTTCTCCTCGGCAACATCTTTACCCAACACGGCCACAAACTTATCCTTATCAGTGAGGAAGTTTCCCACCTCAACATCCAGGTTCGATATTTTCTGAGAATCCGCACTCACCCCCTGGATATCTATCTGCCTTTTACCCGAGAGATAGGTGACCTCAGCCATTTGCTGGTTGAAAGCAGAAGCACCTTCGATCCCGGGTGTGTTCCTTATAAGCTCAAGTTCACTGTCATAGAGGATATTGACATCCTGACTGTATATAATTATGAAATTCGACCCGAGGTTACCCAGTTCATCGGTGAAGAACTGGTTGAAACTCGTACCAAGCGAAACATTGGCTACAACCGCTGCAACTCCTATGATTATACCAAGCATGGTCAGGGCTGAGCGCATCTTGGCACTTCCGATGCTTCCAAGTGAGATTACCAACGCCTGCCTGATATCTATCATACTAGCTCATTCCTTCCTCAGTGCATCCACAGGATTCATGGTTGCTGCCTTATTCGCAGGATATACCCCTGCAATGAGTCCAACTGATATTGATACTACAAAACCTATTACTATTTGCGATATTGGGAAGATGTTTGGAAGATCAAGGAAATCATTAACCACAAGAGCAGCAGCAATACCCATTGCAGTACCAACAACGCCACCTATGAGCCCGACTACCATGGATTCAATTATAAAAAGAGTAAGGATATCATTCTTGCTAAAACCAATGGATTTCATCAATCCTATCTCCTTGGTTCTTTCGGCAACGGTTAC
Source organism: Methanolobus sp. ZRKC3 (assembly GCF_045291275.1). Taxonomy (GTDB): domain Archaea; phylum Halobacteriota; class Methanosarcinia; order Methanosarcinales; family Methanosarcinaceae; genus Methanolobus. The sequence continues at coordinate 2,558,308 of NZ_CP146982.1, read as the reverse complement.
CAGCATAATGTTCATTATACCTATAGAACCGACTATAAGCGAAATCAGGGCAACCGATGTGAGAAGAGTGGTGAGAGCCGCTGATAATTGATTGGTTTCCTCCAGTATCTCAATCTGGTCAAAAATGACATAGGGTTTGGCATCATCGTTATCGAGATCCCTGCCGGAAACACCCAGATTACGAGCAAGACGTTTGTCGATCTCATCCCCAGTGGCAGTCACAACATCAAGACTTTCCGCCTTAACAAAGAAACCACCAAATGAGTCCACCCCAAGTATCTCATTCATTACATCTATTGGAATGAAAATACGGATCTCAGGCTCCACACCTGTCTGTGCAAATGTGGTCCCAGGGTCCTTTATTATACCTTTTACTATGAACTTCTGCGTAATGACCCCGCCATCCTCTCGCCTGAAAGTTATCTCGATGGGATTCTTGACAGATATCTTCTTATCGAATTTTTCATCGGCTACCTCCTCACCCAGCACAGCAACGAACCGGTCCTTATCGGTCAGGAAAGTACCCCCCTTCATCTGGAAATTGGCAACCTCGGAATAATCCTCATTCACACCCTGAATATCGATCTGCCGCGACGTTGACAGATACGTAACCTTCGCCATTTGCTGATATATTGGAGATACACCAACCACCCCGGGAGTGTTCTCAATCAGTTCAAGCTCGTTGTCAAAAAAGACATTGATATTCTGGCTGTATATCACGATGAAATTTGACCCCACAGCCCCGATCTCATCGTTGAAGAACTGATTGAAGCTGGCACCGAGAGATACATTTGCGATAACTGCAGCTACGCCTATTACAATTCCAAGTGTTGTAAGGGATGAGCGCAGTTTAGCACTGCCAATGCTGCCAAGTGCTATTCTGACAGCCTGCAACGGGTCCAGCATATTCTAATACCTAGTCTTCCCTTTTCATTTTCCGCTTGTATAGAACATAGGCTGCAACTCCTGCAACCATCAGCAATCCAAAAGCAATAACAATCCCGGAATTACCATCATCCTCGAGCGATTGATGCCTGAGCTGTCGTGTATCAATCTCTTGTGAATGTTCATTCAGTCCATTCCTGAAATTTGCACTGATGACAAGGTCCACAGGAAAATCCTGATCCTCATCGACTGCCTCTGCATCGAACTCTATTGTGAAAAGCTCATCAGGATCCATTGCACCTATGAAATATTCAATTGGGGAGAACTCTACACCTTCTGCATCAAGTTGCACACTTACCGATGAGAGCAGATTCGGATGGATATTGGCAACATCGAACTCAAGTACGCCCTTGCCATTTTCAAGGACCAATGGCTTTGAGGGGATAACTCTTACTGACGAGGAATCTACTTTAAGTGGGATTCTCCAGTTATTATTGTACACGTGGGAACTTCCCACAAGGGACAGATCAAGATAATAAGTACCATCAGGAGTATCCTCACCAACCTCGATGTTATATGTAAGGTCCAGCGATTCACCCGGACCGAGGACACCATTACCGTAATAACTTTCTGTTGTTACCTTAACCTCATCAAGACTCTCAAGGGAAGCAGATTGTATTCTTGCATTGGTGTCATACTGCTCACCGTCCAGTGTTATGGAGTATTCGGTGGCACTGTTCTTCAGGGCAAATGTGATAGTCCCTTCATCCCCAGGCATGAAAACCTCAGGGTCAATTACAGGAGTACCGTCAAGCTGAATAGTTCCCCTGCTATCGAAGGTATCAGAACCTACTCTCATCTCAAACTCTTTTTTAAACCATGTTCCACTGCCATCTTCCTGGTACCATACCTCAAAGGTGCTAAGTCCTTCCCTTGCACCGCTATCTACAAAGAGACGGTACTCATGGACAGCAGCATTATCAGGAGACAATATGCCAATATCCTCTATGGCATTGCTTTGTGAATCAAGAGAAAACGGATATTCAGGGACCATGCGTATGGAAACATCATCTGCCCTGGCAAACCCCAGGTTCTCCAGCTTCACCCATACACTTACATATTCCCCTATCTCTGCAGGAGCGGGCTCATATCTTAAAACACTTATTTTCAGGTCAGCCCCATCCGCAGCATATGTGGGAATGGAGAGTAGAGCAAGGAGCACTGTAAAACACAGCATTGTCCGACAAGCTCCTCGACGGAAACTCATTTCATACATATTCTCTCCTCATTTTGCATTAATTTCACCATCTCTGAGATAAACGACCCTATCCGCGAATTCTGCAAGATCCGGGGCATGTGTTATCATTATTATAGTTCTGCCTTTTTTATGAAGGGTAGCAAGGATATTCATTATCCCGTCACCTGTTTTTGAATCAAGGTTACCTGTGGGCTCATCTGCAAGGATCAGGGAAGGAGTATTTACCAACGCCCTGGCTATGGAAACCCTCTGCTGTTGACCACCTGAGAGTTCAGAAGGTTTGTAGTTCATACGATCAGACAAACCGACCATCTCCAGCAACTCCTTTGCCCTCTTATTGCCATTGACACCTGGTTTATTATTGGCATAGGTAGGTAACGCAACATTCTGTACTGCAGTTAATCTGGGAACAAGATTGAAATTCTGGAACACAAAGCCTATTTCAAATCCCCGAAGTCTTGCCAGCTCAAGGTCTGAAAGCTCATTTATGTCCATTCCCATGACAATGACCTGTCCGCAGGTAGGACGGTCGAGACAACCTATCATATTCATCAAGGTGCTTTTGCCGGAACCCGATGGTCCCATAATGGCAACAAACTCCCCTTTTTTCACAGATAGATTTATGTCCTTCAGGATGGGAACCTCCATATCCCCTACCTGATAACTCTTACACAGGTTTACTAATCTGATGACGTATTCATCATCAATATCATTCTGATAATCAGACATTATTTTTCTCCACTGTCCGTACAAAGTTTGAAGCTATGTAGATATAAGCCTTTTTAAAGAAAATATAAGTATCTGAAAGTGACATCACACACAATATCCAACTGTGCATATGTATTCTGCAGACCCACGAAAGTATAAATATAGTAATAACTTATAGAGTTTGACTATTAATCGACATGTCTGAATATACACATTGGAATCTTTAAATGGAGAGAAGATGCATGCTTGAAGTATTAACAAACCCCAACGGGTTTTTTCACAATAAAATCAATGACGAAGTGGAAATGAAAACTCCACTTATGATAATGGCCGTCCTGGCATTGGTCGGAGTGATAAGTTCAGTCCTGATAATTCAGAAGACAATGGAAATGTTACCTCCGGAAGCTGCAAAATTTGCGCCAGTAGGAATAGTTGCTGGCATAATAGGAGCGATCATAGGAACTCTTCTTACGTGGATTATTTACAGTGGATTATTCTACCTGATATCCATGTTCTTCAATGGCGAAGGAGACTTTAAAAGATTACTTGAGTTCACATCATACGGATTTATTCCATCAATAGTAAGTGGATTAATATCTGCTTATTACACCAACCAATTATTTGACAATCTTGACTTTTCAAATCCTGAACTTATGCAGGAATTAATAAAGTCAGACCCATCCATGAAAATTGTAAGTATCATAGGGATTGTCTTTTTGCTGTGGAGTGCAAACATCTGGATATTTGCAATAGCATATTCACGCAACATATCTGTAAAAAATGCAACTATTGTAGTTGGATTACCAATATTGCTCTATGTGCTTTATGTAGCAAGTCAATTCTTCTAATATTAAGGTTATATGAAGCTGTGTAACATGAATCTGAAAATACTGATGGTGGCCTTGCTGATTCTGGTCACTTCATCTTCTTTTGCACATGCGGATACAGAGATCCGTCCGACAGTAAGTCTGAGTTACGATGTAGAACCAGAGGTTTTTATGCCAGGGGATACCGGAACAATAACGGTAACTATCAGTAATATGGCAACCGGCGAGATATACGTTGAAGAGGATGATGAGACGCTGGATATGAATGCGTATATTGCCAGTGCAAGTCTTGATGGGAATGGCGTCATCAAGATACTGGATAGAAGTTATACTGATGTAGGCCTCATGGGCCCGGGAGATTCACTCGAACTCACATTCAATATAAAGGCATCAAATAATGCATCGGATAGCGTGCATTTCCTTGACCTGGCTATTGTTGGCGGGAGCAACATGTATGACCTTAATTACAGGATACCCGTCAAGATAGATGACAGAAACCTTAAGGTAATAGTTTCCGATGTCCCATCCAATCTCATGAAAGAGATAGCCACAATTGGAGTGGAAGTCGTGAACCGCCGTCCAAATGAGGTCACAAGTGTTATCGTCAGCCCCAGCGGTAACAATATGGAATTCAGCCCGTCTGAATTCTTCATAGGAAGCATAACAGAAGGGAATAAATCCACTGCAGCTTTCACGTTAAACACCATAGACTGTGACCCAGGAAAAGGCGATATTGAATTTACAGTATCATATTTTAACGGAGACAATCTTCACAGCACCGAGAAGGTAGTGAAGAATGTAAATATCATCGACCAGTCACCCCTCATATTCACCAGTATTGAAACGGAAAGGGCAGGCAATAAATATTCGATTTCAGGAGACCTGAATAACTTTGGAGTAACTGATGCTAAGAATGTCATCGTGTCCATACAGGGATCTGATAATATTACTCCTGTGCAGCCTTTTGCCAGCTATTTTATTGGAACCCTTGAAGCAGATGATTTTAGCAGCTTCGACCTCTCAGCAAAGGTACTTTCGGACGATATCAGCAGTATTCCTGTGATCATAGAATTCAGGAACACCGATAATGCATACACATCCATGACCAAGGAAATAAATATAGCAGAAAGTGGTGTGGGAAGCAACTCTGAAAAAGAAGACTCTTCTGCAGCAACATGGATCTTTGCAGCAGTCATTACAGTTGCCATCGCGGCTCTGATAGCATATTCATGGAAAAAAAGAAAGGAAGATGAAGCCCAGTATCCTGACGATATTCCGGAAGATGAAGACGAGGAATAAACAGCGGTGCCATTATGCCACATCCCATTATTGAGCTCAAGGATATTAAAAGGGTCTACACCCTTGGAAAAAACAAGATCTATGCCCTCAACGGAGTCAACATCTCCATAGAAAAAGGGGATTTTGTTACGATCATGGGATCATCAGGTTCCGGTAAAAGTACCATGCTTAATATGATAGGCTGCCTTGACCTGCCCACCAGCGGCAAGGTATTGATAAACGGTACAGATATCTCAAAGCTCGATGATGACGGGTTAACGGCCATCAGAAGAAATAATATTGGCTTCATTTTCCAGCAATTCAACCTGATACCCACACTTACGGCCAGTGAAAATGTTGAAATGCCCATGATATTCAACGGGATAGATACTGAAAAGCGTCAGAAAAAAGCACTGCAACTTCTGGAAAAGGCAAATCTCACCGCTGAATATGCACAGCATAAACCCAATGAATTATCCGGCGGCCAGCAGCAAAGAGTTGCAATTGCAAGGGCACTGGCAAATGACCCCCCCATATTGCTTGCCGATGAGCCCACAGGAAACCTTGACTCAAAGACCGGACAAAGTGTGATGGAACTTTTGAGGGAGCTGAACGAAGCAGGTACAACTGTTATTGTTGTGACCCACGACCCAAAGCTTGAGGAATACTCCAACACCAGCATCCGATTACAGGATGGGGAGGTGTATAATGAAAATTACTGAATTCCTCCAAAATAATATGTATGCAGATCTTGCAAAAAGGAATCTCAAGAGACAGTCTGTGCGCACAGTACTGGCAGCTATCGGGATAATCATCGGCGTTATCGCCATATCATCGATGGGAATACTTGGAAACAGCCTGAAATTATCCGTCACGGATTCCTTTGCGGATATCGGTGACAAGCTGATAGTATCCCCTGCAGCAGGAGAGGATGCTGTCACCGACAGGCAGGTAGACCAGATCAGAAAGGTGGGAGGAATTGACGAAATTATTCCCGTGGAATCCAGTGGGGAGTTGCTAGAGTACAGAGATGGAGGGACTACTTATCAGGTATATGCAATTGTCTACGATGTAGAAAAGGAAGGACTTGAAACTCTCGTTGATTTTGAAGAGGGACGTTTCTTCAAATCCGGTTCCACAGATTGTGTAGTAGGCTCAAGCATAGCAGACAGAATGGAACTTACCATCGGGAATAAGATCGAGATCGAAGACTCCAAACTCAGGGTTGTAGGGATACTTAAGGAAAGGGGACTTGGATTCGACATTAGTACGGACAACGGAGTGTTCACATCCGCCGAGATGTACGATAAATTATACCCGGATGCTGATGAAGGTTACAACTCCGTGATCATCAAGGTGGAAGACATAGAAGATATTGATGTAGTGAAGAAAGATATAGAGGAGAGAGTCAATAAAAAAGACGTACTTGTCGATGTATTTGCCACCAATACCATTACTAAAAGCCTTGACGATGTATTCAGATCTATTTCCCTCTTTCTGATGGGAATTGGGTCAATTTCCCTGCTTGTTGCCGGTGTCAGTATACTAAATGTCATGCTCATGTCAACCATGGAGCGCACCAAGGAAATAGGCATAATGAAAGCTGTTGGTGCATCAAGGAAAGATATTCTCAGGATGTTCCTTCTTGAAGCGCTTTTCCTGGGAGTCATTGCCAGCCTCATAGGCGGAATGCTGACAATCGGAGGAAGCTACCTGCTCATATCACTCATAGTGGAAGACACAAGCTATCTGCTGAAACTATCAAATATATTATACATAATCGAGGGAATTGTTTTCGGAATTGCCACTAGCCTCATAGGTGGATTATATCCTGCATGGAAAGCCTCACAGATGAACCCGCTGGATGCACTTAGATATGAATGAAGCTTTTTTGAGAATGGTACATACATAGATTGCTATAAATAGTATACAGAATAAATTTAGTAATATTCAGGAGCAATACCATGAAATTGACCTTCTTCATATTATCCGGCCTTATATTGATGACTTTTCTTCCAGGGATCACCCTGGCATCAGACTGTACGGAAACCGTAGCTGACCTGAGCATTGCCAATGTCTATTCTGACATCGATAACTGCGATATAACCATAAGGTCTTCTGAAGAGGTCGAGGACATGACCCTTGAGGTCCAGCTGGAACACAGGGGAAAAAATCTTCAAAAAAAGATCTTCAAAATAGCTGCCGTATCAGCAAATTCCGATGCCATAAAAGCATTCCAGTGGAATACTGACAACAAGGATGATGGAAAATTCATCGTTAAAAGCAAATTGCTCAAAGACGGGTGTGAAGTTGACAGTGATACCTACAGTTTTGTTAACGGAAGACAGGTAATCCCCAGAATAACCGTTGATGATTTTGTGCCTAACTCCGAAGGTTTCAGCGTGATGGCGACACCACAGGAAGCAGTCCTTGTTGATGTCGAGTATATGCTTCTTGACGGTTCAGATGTTATTTTTTCAGATAGTTTGGAAAAGATCGCACTGCACACACAACCCTTTGAGATAAGCAGGAATTGGAATACACTGCTTACAAATGGAAAACAGTACAGTGGAAGAGTAAAGATCAAAATGTATTCTCCTTCTGAAAACTACATTGTCGCAATGAAAGATTTTACAGCAAAGGATGATGTCTTCATCAGTGATATATATAAAGATGAGATAGGAGCCAGTGCGACCATCGATGGAATATCACAGGTACCATTTACAGGCTCGGTCAGGTTCACCGTTACCCAGGAAACAGATAATGGAAATGACATTGTCGAGTCCACAACCAGGAAATCACCCATTCTCCTTAATGGTGATGATGAAACTGTAGAGGTAATATGGAAGCGAAGGCTACCCGAGGGCATTTATAAACTGTTCATCGAAATTATAGGAAACGATGGCGACATACTGGATGTGAAAGAAACCATCATTGAAGCTGAATCTGCATCGACATCCCTGATAGCCACAGGCGAAACCGGAACTGCCGATGAAGAAAGTCCTGGTTTCCTTAGCATCCACGCTGTATTAATGGTCGTTGCATCCATCTTTGTGTATAGACGGACAAAAAAGTGAGCACGGAGTAATGAATGCGTTACGAATTGTTTATTGCACTACGTCACATAAAAGCAAGAAAACGACAGACCATTCTTTCTGTTGCAGCAATAGGCATAGCTGTCATGATCCTCATGGTTTCACAGTCATTCATGGCAGGATTCACACAAGAACTCTATGATAAGACCGTGGATAATCTACCGCATGTTGTTGTTTCACCAAAGGAACAGGATGAAGAAATTCATCTTTACAAAAATATAGTCCTCAAGATCAATAGCATTGACGGAGTAGTAGCTTCATCACCTTACCTCATAGGTGAAGCGTCCTTCAAATTCAAGGACAATACGATGAATGCCGCTATTAAGGGAATAATTCCTTCCGAGGAGGATGCTGTTGCCCATACAAAGAAGGATATGATCAAGGGGAATTATGATGAACTTGATTTTTCAGACAATACCATTATTGTAGGGGATAAATTTGCCGAGGATATGGAACTGGAGCTTGGAGACACAGTTGAGGTCTCGTTCCCTACTGCAAATCCGGTTTCGTTGAAGGTAGTTGCGATATATGATACCGGTACAGCCCTTGACGAAACTCTGACCTATACATCTCTTGAAACCGCACAGGATTTTTTCGATACCGAGGATGTCATCAATGGAATTACCCTGAGAATTGATGATTTTAACAGGGATCGGGAAATCGCAGGCATACTGCAAAGTGAAGGATATGATGCTACTGGCTGGACAGAGAATAACCCCGAGATCCTGAGAACCATAGCCATCGAGAGAGCAGGAAACAATATCACATTGGGGTTTATCCTGCTCATTGCATCTTTCGGAGTTGTCAGTACCCTTAATATGGTTGTTATGAGCAAGATCAAGGAAATAGGAATACTCATGGCAATGGGGGCAAAAAGGTCCAGCATAAGAGCCATATTCATGTTTGAAAGTGGAATCCTGGGATTTGCAGGTGCTCTATTAGGGACACTTGCAGGAGTGGCGCTCGCACTTTCCATTGGAAGCTACCCCCTTCCCGAGGGCGTTTATGGATTAGAATCCATACCCGTAGTTATAAGAATAGGCGACGTATTGGCAATAATCACCATTGTTTTCCTGTTAAACCTGATAGCAGGGATCTACCCAGCCCAGAGAGCCGCAAGTCTTGACCCTGTCTCGGCCATATCCACAAGCTGAATTACTGGCGGATCATTTATCCAGAGGTACGGATGGATCTATGAGTTTTGACCTTTCCAGATAATAATCGAAATAATCCTGACCCCATTTAAGGGCACTTTCCGAACTACTGATCACATTTTTGTAATCGAACATTCCTTTAAGGTTATAAAGTGAAAGAGATAGTAAATTATCAGTAAGCATCATTACAGGAACGTCTAATTCATCTTCATAAATGTAAAATTTTACATTTTCAAAAGACGGAAAAGTCCCACTTTCTTTCTGATATTTTTCGATGAGATTCTTAAAAGCAGATCTTGTCGAAATGCGGATGATATTAACACCCTTTTTATCCATCTTTTCGTAAGTCTGTAAAACCAAGGGATGGAAAAAAGAAGATACCACGTAGAGAGAATCTGAATCCATCATATGTTTCTTCATAACAGCAGGAAGATCGTGCGGTGCTTCGGGTTCCGGCTGGACCACATCACACTCACCAAATTCGCACAACCTTAGCATAAAGGAAGGAGGAAGTTTACTGATGTCGTGCTCGGCCCAGTAATCAGTATGCATCTCCAGTACATCAGCCATGTGAAGCAAAGGCATCATATAATGCACAAGCAAACGGCCCATCTGTGATAATTCGTAACTGTGTTCATGTTGCACAATTATATGGCTTTCTTTCATGATCTTTATTTGAGGCATCACTGAACTGGAGCTCAGACCAAGAATAGTTTTGATCTCATCGCTGGTCTTTGCACCATCCATAAGGAGCAATGCGACATTTTTCCGTTTTTCTGACATCAGAAGTGTGTCTAGCAACTTTGAGCTCATCCAATCAACCTTAGTAGTATAGTTCCTAAATTCGAATTGAACTAAAGTGGTTATAGAATAATAATGTTTTTGTTTTTTGCACACACATGTTAAACTTTTGCACAAAACAATTATCTATCTTATTTTTCATGTATTTCTATCCCTTTGAACCTGCACAACGCAAATCGTCTTTTTTTGACCAGATAGTAAAAGAACTTGAATACAGAGTATATATGAAAATACAGCGAGTAAAGAGATTTTGAGAAAAAGCCACTGACATAAACTATTCTTTTGTCATCCTCAAGCGAGTCATCGATGAATCTTATCATGCCATCAAAATATTCTCTTTCAATAATAGTACCCTGATCCATCCGTGGCCCTATAACGATCACATCGGATTCCATGCCGTCAGCACTTAAGGACCCTTCAACAAAGCCATAGTTAAAGATCGCAGGCACAGGAGAAATGAATTCCTTTTTAAACTGTGAACCTTCCTTGTGGTACTTAGCAAAGCTATACTTAGGAGTTTCGATCACGGTCCTCATACTATGTAATTGATACGGATAATAGAAAAAAGTAACATAGGGGGATGCGAACGGGAAGGGTGAATGCACAGGTATGGTGACATTGGAAGGTACTGGAGAGGTACTTAAAATCGAAACCCGTTCGCAATAATACAAACGGCGTTGTTACATAAATACTTTCGCACATATACGAACAAACGTGCATTTCAGAAAATCAGAATTTAAAGTATGAAAAGTTCTACATCATTGAACAGATAATGAAAAAAGAAACATAGGAGGCGAACGGGATGGGTGAATGCACAGGTATGGTGACATTGGAGTGTACTGGAGAGGTACTTAAAATAAAACCCGTTCGCAATAATACAAACGGCGTTGTTGCATAAATACTTTTCGTATGCATGCGAACAAACTTAATTTTCTAATAAATAAACTAATTATACCAGACATATCATGCCGTATCTATGGCCTCAACCGGATCTAATGCAGAAGCCCTTCTTGCAGGATAGACCCCTGCAACTATGTTAATAAAGAAAGAAAATACAATAGCATAGACATAATTTAGGATATTCACCTTCAGAGGAAGAGTTGTCAGGCCAAAGTACATCTCGCTTGGAAGATCGATCTCATAAGAAGCAAGGGAGATTGTTGCAAAGTAACCAATGATACAGCCCAGAAGTACACCCATTGTACCCAGGATCATCGATTCTATCAGGAAAACTTTCGTGATACTCTTTTTGGATGCACCCATTGCCATGAGCATACCGATCTCACTCTTCTTGTCCATCACCACAGTGAAAAGGGTGTTTGCAATTCCAAATCCTGCAATCATGTAAATAAGAACATAGTATATCCAGACGATGACAACCTGCGTATTCAGCAACTCCAGTATTTCACTGTTAGCTTCGATCCAGCTAACAGAATCAAGACCTGTCTCCGATTCAATGGAAACTGCTATGTCATCTGCCATATAGGGATCCTGAACACGGATATTTATCTTACTTGCAACTCCATTCTCATCAAAGATATCCAGAACCGAATCGAACCTTGTATATGCAAGTGTTTCATCATTGGCCGTACCACTGTTGAATATACCTACCACCTTAAATGATACTGGCTGTGATGTGGGCGTTATCACATCCACATTGTCACCAACGACTACCTCAAGGTCTTCAGCGATCTTGTCCCCTATTACTATCCCATTGTTAGTTCGGGAAAGTACAAAGAAACTACCTGAAACTATGTCATCTGACACACTCATAACTGTATCTTCGGCAACCGGATCGACACCATTGAGATTGGCACCTTTGGCATTGTCCTTATACTGTAAAGCTACCTGCCCTGTGAATATGGGAGATACAGCGGATACACCTTCTTTATCGATCATCTGCTGAGAATAGTACCTGTGAAAATGAATGAACTCTTCATCATCATCCTGTGAACTTACAACGATATGAGGAGAACTTTCAATAGTGGTTTCCACCAGCTCGTCAGTAAATCCTGACATCATTGACATGAGAACCACGATCACCCCTATAGCCAGAGCTACCGCAAAAACAGCAAAGAATGTGAGCCTCTTACGTGCACTGACATGCCTGAGAGCTATTTGGAGTTCATACATTCGCTTATCCCCAGCCTATTCTATTACTATTTGAAGTATTTACTTAATATAATTATGTTCCATTTGTCAAAAAGAGAATGGACAAAATAAAAAAGAATGGAATGGGGGGTTATCTGCGAGACAGGGCCAGCTCTATCCCTATAATAGAGAAAATGAAGGCTTTTGTCCAGTTCACATATGTACCCACATGGGGTTTTCCCATAATAAAGGAACCAATATAACCTGCAAATAATGATACCATGAAAAATACAAGCAATGCCTGGATCAGGAACATCATTCCCAGAAATATCATCTGCAGAGGAATATTGACAGATTCCGGTGAAACGAACTGCGGAAGGAATGCAAGAAAAAAAGAGATACTTTCGGGTTTAACAGATTCATGAAAATACCCCTCTTGTAAAGGAGGGATAAATTAGTATCCAGCGCAGTATCAGAAGCTATCAGCTCCCCACCTTCTTTCAGGGCTTTGTAAGCAAGATAGAGCAAGTATATCGCTCCGGCATATTTCAAAGCGGAGAATGCGAGTGCTGACCTGTATATTATAGCTGAAACACCCAGTACCGCTGCGGTGGTATGGAACAGCAGCCCAGTACATAGACCGGATGCTGTAGCCATCCCTGCCATTTTGCCTTTTGATATGCTCTGCATAAGAACAAAAATTATATCAGGGCCTGGTAAAAGCGTAATTGCGACCGAAGCTCCAAGAAAATAGAGTAGTTGTGATGGTTCCAACAAGATCTCACCTTTTTATTAAAAATGGAATATTACTATAAGGTTCTTACCAGAGCCTTTCCAGAGACCCAATACAACAGGATATCAAAGAAGCAAAATACTATAAGTAAAAATTCCCATTTAGAATTTGGTTATTCGGACCGGTTCATAATTACAGATCGGAAGTTTCTGGCTAAATATGGAAGCATCCATCCAATTACAGGAGTGATTAAAATTATAATACAGATACCTTATGGAAAAGAACACGTTGATCTGGAAGTAGATATTCCGCATGAGATAATTGCTCCTAACAAAGTGGAAGTCAGGGATGAATCCGAAATAATAGTCAATGCTCTGAGCAAGCCCGTGGGAATGAAACCACTTGAGGAGTTCATTAAGAAAAATGACAGGTTGCTCATACTTGTTAACGATGCCACAAGGCCGACTCCCACTGCAAGAGTGCTAAAGGAAATGCACGACTTGCTGAAAAACCACAGTGATGTGAAATTCCTAGTTGCCACCGGGGCACACAGGGGACCAACTGAAAGTGAGTTCAGGTATATTTTTGGTGACATATATGACGAGTTCAAAGACCAGATATTCGTCCACGATGCACGCAAGGATGGAGACATGGAATATCTGGGAGTCTCGAGTAACGGAACCGAGATGTACCTTAACAAAATGGTAACCGAGATTAAGAACATCTTAGTCATAGGAAGTGTAGAACCACACTACTTTGCAGGTTATACAGGAGGAAGGAAGGCATTTCTTCCGGGTGTTGCAGCCTACAAAACAATTGAGATGAACCACAAGCATGCTCTTTCGGATGCTGCAAAGGCACTTGCTTTGAAGGGTAATCCCGTTGCTGATGATATGGACGATGCCATGCATGTACTCAAGGACATGAACGTATTTTCCATACAGACTGTCCTGACTGCAGAGCATGGACTGTATGCCATGGTTGCAGGAGATCTTTTCGAATCTTTTGATATTGCAGTTGAAAAAGCCAATGAGGTATTTTGTGCAAAGTACAGCAAAAAGGGCAATATCGTTGTGGCTGTTGCCCCATATCCCATGGATATCGACCTCTACCAGTCACAGAAAGCGCTTGAGAACGGAAGGCTGGCGCTGGAAGAAGGGGGAAGCATCATACTGGTTTCAAAATGCAGGGACGGAGTTGGTGATGACGCATTCCTGGATCTGCTTTGCTCCGCAAAGACTTGCGAAGATGTCATGCACAAGATAGATGAAGGCTATAAGCTGGGATACCATAAAGCTGCCAAGATGGCACAGATAGGTGTCAATGCTGAGATGCTGGCAGTTTCAGATCTTGATGACAAGACTCTGAGAATGTCCAAACTGGAACCCTGCAAGAGTATGCAGGAGGCTTTTGACAGAGCAGTTTCCCGAATAAAGGAAGAAGGTAAAGAACCGTACGCTGTAATTCTTCCACAGGCAAGCCTGACAGTCCCTCTTCTGGAAGAGTAGACTTCTCACAAAGGCTATTTTAAAAAAGAAAGATCGGAAAATAAAAAAAGGTTTAAAGCTGCATGTAACGTGCAGCTTCACCAAGGTCCTCTTCAATTCTGAGGAGCTGGTTGTATTTTGCAGTTCTTTCGCTTCTTGCAGGTGCCCCTGTCTTAATGAGGTCTGCACCAATTGCAACTGATAGATCTGCGATGGTTGTGTCTTCAGTCTCTGCAGAGCGGTGACTGACAATAACGCTGTAACCGTTACGGTTTGCCATGTTTGCTGCATCAAGAGCTTCTGAGATAGAACCGATTTGGTTTACCTTGAGCAGAAGTGAATTAGCTGCACCCATTTCCACACCTTTTCCAAGACGTTCGACATTGGTAACGAATAGGTCATCTCCTACAATTATGGTACCCCATGCTTCGGATGTAAGAGTTGCAAAGTCCTCGAAGGATTCCTCATGGAAAGGATCCTCAATGGATAGGATAGGATATGTCTCGATAAGCTCGAGATAGTATTCGATAAGTTCTCCTGGCTTTAACATTTTACCATCGATGGAATATTCCTTTCCATCAAAGAACTCGGAAGCTGCACAGTCCAGACCAATTGCGATCTCGGATTCTGAGTAACCTGCTTCTTCAATAGCTGTCACAAGTACATCAAGTGCGTCAGTGGTCATTTCCATGGAAGGAGCATAGCCACCTTCGTAACCAACATTTGTAGCACCAGCACCGTATTTTGATTCAAGCACCTTACCAAGAGCATGGTACGTCTCAGCACCCATACGCAGTGCCTCGATGTAAGTATCAGCACCCCTTGGCTGTATCATGAATTCCTGGATAGAGAGATCATTACCTGCGTGTTGTCCACCGTTGAGTACATTCATTGTAGGGACAGGGAGTGTGTATGCATTGACTCCGCCAAGATACCTGTAAAGTGGAACGCTAAGGGAATCTGCAGCTGCTTTTGCCACTGCCATAGATACACCCAGAATAGAATTAGCACCCAGCTCCATCTTGTTGTCAGTGCCATCAAGGGCGAGCATCATACCATCGATCTCACGCTGGTTCCTGACATCCATTCCAATAAGTTCACTTTCGATAACCGTACTTACGTTATCAACTGCATCAAGAACGCCTTTTCCGCCATAGCGATCTTCATTGTCGCGCAGCTCAAGAGCCTCGTGTGAACCTGTTGAAGCACCGGATGGAACACTTGCTCTTCCGAAACCACATGAAGTGTATACATCCACCTCTACTGTCGGATTCCCTCTGGAATCCAATATCTCGCGTGCGTGAATTTTCGCTATTTTGTATTTGCTGTCATTGTTAATGTACAAGATATGACCCACCTGATAGATTATACACCTACTTCGCAATTACTGTATATATTAGTACCGTCTAGCATCGAGCAGGAAGATTATCAGGCAGGTAAAACTAATTAATTATATTCACGCAAATTATATAAACTTAAAAGTATTATAGTGTTTGAATGAAAACCTCTGGCACTAACTTATTGGAAGGAAAAGGGTACGAGATCATAGGTTTACTGCAAGGGCTTGATGTACCAAGAACCGAAGCTGTATGCATTGCATGTCTTGTTTGCGGAGATGAACTTACATCACAGAACATAGAGCAGGCATCAGGTTTACGTCAGCCGGAAGTCAGTATCGCGATGCGTCCCCTTAGAGAAAGGAACTGGATAGAAGAGCGCAACGAAAAGAAGAACAACGATAAGGGAAGACCATTAAAGTATTACAAACTTGTAGTACCTTTTGAAAATATCGTTGAGACTTTTGAAAATGATGCACTGAAAAAAGAAAAGGAAATATCTGAAGCACTTGCACAGTTAAAACAACTAAGTGCAAAGAGCAGATGACCCTTTACTGATTTTTACTGAAAGTGATGGGGGCAAATCCTTTATCCTTATCGAATGATCTTGTGGCACTGATGCCTTCGATCTCCATGATAAATACCTCTACAACCATGAAAACCTCACTTTCATTACGCAGACAACCCACTCTAGATTCATTGCCCCTTCCTGCCGCTGAATGAAGGTGTATCTTCGGAGTTCCATCTTCCAAAAATATATTGCCAACACCAATTACCTCATTCACATCCCTTACCCTTTCCCACATAGGATTTGGAGGGACAAAATTTTCCTTTGGACCAACAACGAGGTTGGCCTCTTTTATAGCTCCCAGCAACACGAACATTGCCGAGCGTATATTTTCCAGTTTAGCCAGATATTCCAGTTCATGAAGGATATCATCTCCATGATCCATACGAACTGTGAACACTCTGCCGATTGACCCTTTTGTATATTCCATGATCTCACCAGACTATTGATCTCCTGATATCTTACCATCGATTATCCGGATAATGCGGTCTGTCTTGTTTGCCATCTGCTCATCATGGGTCACAAGAATAAAAGTTTGCTGTCTGTCACGATTGAGTTTTCTAAGCAATTCGTAGATCATATCGCTTGATTTGGAATCGAGGTTCCCGGTGGGTTCATCCCCTATGATAATGCTCGGATTGTTTACAAGAGCCCGGGCAATTGCAACTCTCTGGGCCTGACCTCCAGATAGCTGATTTGGCTTGTGGTCCACACGGTCTGCCAGACCTACTTCCCCAAGTAAGTTTTCAGCTGCCCTCTTTGCATCCTTTTTACTCATACCACTTATCAGAAGTGGCATCATAACATTTTCAAGTGCTGAGAAATCAGGCATAAGATGATGGTATTGAAAGATAAAGCCCAGTATCTCATTTCTGGTCTTTGAACGTTCCTTCTCAGACATTTCAGTAACAACACGACCATCAATGGTGATAGTTCCCGAGCTAGGTGTATCCAGTATGCCGATCATATGCAACAGAGTACTTTTTCCAGACCCGGAAGGACCGATTATAGAAAGGAATTCACCTTTTTCAATATCAAGATCCACATCATCAAGTGCACGTACCTCTACACCATCCTCGTATATCTTGGAAAGGTTTCTTATCGCAATTATATTGGAGTCGCTGGTCATGATACGCACGCCCTGTTTTACATTAAATTTGAACTTACACTATTTCAATGTATTTGATTTTTTTAGAAATGAAATCAAATATGAGAAGTTGTAAAAATATTATGCCCAGGCTAAATATCAATAAAGAAAAAAAGATGAGGATCGTGCTGTGAATTCAGCACGAGAAAAACATTTTTGATCAATAAGAAGGGTCCATACCATCGATCTGTGAGAACGCACGGTCAACATCCTTTTGGGATTCCACACGCTCTTTCTTCTGGCGTTCATAATTGATAGCGTCAACTGCTATGGAATAAAGATTCTCAAGCTCTGATGCAGACTCAAGTGTAAGTACTACCAGAACCTGTGGAAGTTCACCTTTCCTCACAATTATTCCTTTGAAAACATGACCTACTGAACTCGAAAGTGCCTCCACCTCGGACGAGATATCATTAATACTCAGGTATTCCTTGTCACCCTTGATAATGATCATGGATCTGCTTGCCTCCTGATACACATCAGTGGAGAACAATAGACCTGAAGGTGAAAGAGCCTCACGTATTGCATTTTTAATAGGCACCTCAGACTCAGCCTCAAAGAAACCGATAGTTGCAAGTCCGGCTCCGCCGCTCATGACAGTCTTAAAGTCACCAAGGTCAGTGACCATCATCATTTCACTATCCAATGCCTCAAGCAGGAACAAAAGGCGCCTTGCTATCATGTCATTGATCCCGTTGTATGCGGATTCGACATTTCCACCCATCTGTTTCAGGAACTGGTTGTCAGCAAGAATAGTACCATCTGCACCGCTCTCGCGTATATCCCTGAGACAGAACGCGGCATTTTGCAGGTAAAGGGTACCTTCCTCCCTGAAAGGAAGAACCACAACAGCATAAACTGGAAAATCACCCTTTTCCTTAAGCTCTTTTATAAGCATCGGGCTAAATGAAGAACCTGTACCACCTGATGCCGAGGTTATCACAAAGCAGACATCAAAATCGCCTCTTTCCTGGATCTGCCTCATTATGTGGGTCTTATTATCTTCAAATACATGTTTACCCACGTTCCTGTTAGCCCCTACTCCGTGGAGATGAGGTATATGGATCCTGTCCTTTGCCTTGGTGAAACTCATTTCCCTGAGATCGTTAATGGCAGTATTGATGGCAATGGTCTGTACATTGCTTTTGTATTTCTGTTGTGAATAGAACTTGGCAAAGCGGCTCTTTTTACCAAATGCTTCCCTGTTTATCGCATCCAATATGCGATTTCCGCATTGCCCGGTTCCGATGATGAGTATGTTAAGCAAGAGATATCCTCCCATTAATAATATAATTTAAATTTGATAAAGATTGCCATTGGATTATTTAATGAATAGTTTAGTCCAGTCAGAATTTATATTGTTTGTGCCTGTGGAATAGCCAGCCGGATATAGCACCAATTATTAACAGAGGTATAAGATACACATATAATGGCTGTTCAAACAGATAATCGTATTTTCCCTCTACGACGTAGATCGTATTCGATACAAAATCAGAGCTTACCTTCTGCATCTGGGCATTTACCCCGTCATCGAACAGGTATGAATTTTCAGTAGATATCGTATAAGCACCCACATCCTGAGCCTTGAGTCTGAAATTCACCTCTTTTTCCTGCTGTACGCCAAATGAGTCGAGATATATTGTAGGAACACCTGAGATCACCTCAATAGAAGCATCACCATCAACGTATTCCAGACCGTCAGGGACAATTATCCCCACAGTAACAGCAGTTGCAGAAGAGTCACCTGTGTTCTTTATATTAACCGTGCCCTGAAGAACATCTTTCCGCTTTACAGTATAAACATCAATATCAGTCGTGAACTCAAGCATTGCAGCCTTTGACAGGTCACTGCCCTCAACAACGAGTATCGGGGAATTGGAAGAAGCCTGCGGGAAAGACTGACCTGCAGAATTGGAAAAACTGGCTGTTGTAGGATTCAGATTGTAACTGCCCGCTTCAGTTGCCTTCAGATTATAGAGGAAGATGGTCTTGGACTCACCTACATCAATGGTGCTCTTTCCAGGATGACCAAGGAAATCCTCATCCAATACGAACTTGGCCTGCTGAGGATCGGAAAAGATAACATCGACTGCCGCGTCATCCCCTGTGTTCTCAGCTGTAATGGTCACACGAACCGTTTCACCAACACCGATGGTATTTGCAGCCATTTCCTTTCTTATTTTGAGTACAGGAGTACCTGAATAGGTTGCATAGTCATGCCCACCATCTAAAACATCGTTCTCATAAAGGTCTGCAATGTTATAATTGGACATAACAACAGAGATCTTGGCTACGGGTAAAGTGCCAGATTTCACTGAAACAAGTGTTACCTTCACAGTGGCATCACCTATAAAATCAAAATCGTATGCATCACCTTCACTGAGCAGGAAATCCTCCTGTAATCTCCCTCTGTTGTAAACATAGAAAGATGCAGTTTCGGCTTCCACAAAAACATCGGTGACATCAATAACAAAATTGTTCATCTGATAGCCATCACCTTCGGTAATGGTACCATTGTAGATCTCAACCCTGGCGGATGCATTGCCAGACATGAGTACTAAAAAAAATACCATGCAAAATGCAATACCTAATAGTTTTTTGGACAAAAACATGTATTATCAGACTCTGAAGACTTTAAGATGTCGTTTTATTTTTGTTGCTACAATATGTGGAGTTTAATATAAACCTTATGATTATATGCAAACGAACTATTTATATGAGTATACTCACTTATTCCAAAAATTCAAGGCTCACATCGACCCAGGATGACTTATGTATGAGCGAACCCATTGATATCACATCTACCCCGGTTTTTGCATACTCTTCAAGGTTGTCCGAATCTATGCCACCTGACACCTCGACCAATATATGTTCAGGTATGGATGCACCCTTAAGAGATGAAACCGTTTCTATAATAGTGTCAGGACTCATATTGTCCAGCATTATTATATCAGCACCGCATTTTGCTGCCAGTAATGCATTTTCCACAGATTCTACTTCAACCTCGATCTTCTGAGTGAAGCTTGCCTTTTCCTTTGCAGACCTTATAGCAGCTTCCACGCCCATCATCTTTACGTGATTGTCCTTTATCATGATAGAATCGGAAAGATTGAACCTGTGGGAATCCCCTCCGCCTGCAACCACAGCCATCTTCTCATATTCACGTATACCCGGAGTTGTTTTTCTAGTGCATGCAACCCTGGCATTGGAATGTTTTCCGACCATATCCACGCATTTTCGGGTCAATGTAGCAATCCCACTCAGATGTCCGAGGAAATTGAGAACCAGACGCTCTGCCCGAAGAATAGAAACTGAGCTGCCCCGTAAATTGAAGATAACATCACCTTTACCTATTGCAGAGCCATCCTCATATTCTGTAGTAGCATTAATGCCAAGATAATCAAAAAATGATCTTGCAATGCCAATACCTGCAACAACGCAGTCAGCCTTTGCAAAAATAATGGCATCTGTTTCCCTGTCAGGAACAAGATGGCATGAAATATCATTATAACCAAGGTCTTCTTTCAAAAACCGTTCAATATCGCCTATAAACATCCTTTCACCTTGCTGAGACAGTACTTGGATTTCAAGAGATTTATATGCTTTTGAAGTATTAAGGAAAACCTACTTAATCAATAAATAAACAGTAGCTTCAAATATCAATGTTAAAGTAGCAATCGTACAATTCCCGGGAGTCTAAAATGCTAAAGATCGGAATAGTTGGCTGTGGAACCATAGGAACAAACATATGCAAGGCAGTGGATGACGGATTTATAGATGCCCAGATACATTCCATATACGACAGGCACGACGTACATATTACAAAACTGAAAGCGTCAGTTAAAAACATCCAGCCTGAAGTAATGGAACCCAGCGAGATGGCAAAACATGTTGACATTCTCGTGGAATGTGCTTCCCAGCGTGCAGTCTATGAGATAATTCCGGCAGCTCTCCAGGAAAAGTGTGATGTCATGATACTTAGTGTGGGCGCATTTGCGGACGAGGAACTGCACAATAATATAAGGAAGATCGCAAAGGAAAACGATTGCAAAGTATACCTCCCATCCGGAGCCATTGTCGGACTCGATGGTCTCAAATCTGCGTCTGTCGAAGAGATATATTCAGTAACCCTCACAACGCAGAAACCACCTGCAGGATTTACAGGTGCACCTTATGTTCTAGAGAACAATATTGATCTTGAAAACATAGGTCATAAGACCGTTCTTTATGAAGGAACTGCAAACGAGGCTGTGAAATTGTTCCCTGCAAATGTCAATGTTGCAGCAACCCTCAGCATTGCAGGAATAGGTTTCGATAAAACTAAGGTAAGGATAGTAGCGAACCCGGACCTTACTCGCAATGTACATGAGATAAACGTAAAGGGAGCTTTTGGAGAATTCACAACCAAGGTTGAGAATATACCATCCCCTTCAAATCCAAGGAGTAGTTTCCTTGCGCCACTATCGGCGATAGCTACCCTGAAAAAGATAGCAGATCCATTCCAGGTAGGAACCTGAAACTGTTTTTTAAAAAATATATCATTATGGAAAATGTTTAATTACATTTCCACGATCGATCCCACGCAACTATAAAGTACTTAATAATTAGTAATAGTGATTCTATGGATGACATGCAAATCATTATCGATAAGATCAATGATCTGAAAAAAAAGCGTAATGCTGTGATTCTCGCACATAATTACGAAAGGGGCGAGATACAGGACATTGCTGATTTTACAGGGGACTCCCTGGGACTCAGCCAGCAGGCAATTGAACAGGAAGCAGACGTGATCGTATTCTGTGGCGTACACTTCATGGCAGAAAGTGCAGCCATACTCAGCCCTGAAAAAACCGTATTATTGCCGGAAATATATGCAGGCTGCCCCATGGCATCCATGGTTACTGCGGACGCACTACGCACGGAGAAGAAAAAGTATCCTAATGCTGCCGTAGTCTGTTACGTGAACTCAACTGCCGAAGTGAAAGCAGAGAGTGACATCTGCTGTACTTCAGCAAATGCAGTGGAAGTTGTAAATTCACTTGAAGAACAGGAGATACTCTTTGTACCAGACAAGAACCTGGCAGACTATGTGTCCCGTTTCACTACAAAAACAATAATCCCCTGGGAAGGTTACTGCCCCACACATAACCAGATATTGCCAGAAGATATCATCAAGGCAAAGAAAGAACATCCAAATGCAGAAGTACTTGCACACCCCGAATGTCGCAGGGAAGTTCTGGACATCTCGGACAAGGTATTCAGTACAACCGGGATGATCAGCTACGCCAGGGAATCTGACAGCACAGAATTCATCATTGCCACTGAAAATGGAATGATGCACAGACTCAGGAAAGAAAATCCTGACAAGAGCTTTTACATGGCATCGGAATTTGCAGTCTGTCCTGAAATGAAGGCAATTAACCTTCAGACATTACTTCAATCCCTGGAATTTATGCAGTATAAGATAACTGTTCCCGATGATATACAGGTAAAAGCCAGGCATTCACTTGAAAGGATGCTGAAAGTCAAACGCAGCAGATAATTTAGTGAGTAGGCATGAATCCATATCTTAAACTTATGCGCTCGGGCAATTGTGCCATGGCAGGTATTGCCGCTACGATCGGTGTATTCATAGCATATAACATACTGGCATCCAACAACCCGGATCAATTCACATCACTTCCATTTATAGAATCATTACTGGTTTTTCTTGTAGTATTCCTTGTGACCGGGGCAGGCAATGCCATTAATGATTATTTCGATGTTGATATCGACAGGATCAATAAACCTGAAAGACCCATTCCTTCAGGAAAAATAGGATTGTCGACAGCACTCTATTTCTCGCTGGCATTGTTTGCCATGGGAACTCTGCTGGCAGCAACGATAAATTTTGCCTGCGTCGCCATTGCATTTATCAATTCACTGTTGCTCATCTACTACGCCAGTACACTGAAACGCACTGCGCTTTTTGGCAACATTGCAGTGGGATATCTCACAGGTTCAACCTTCCTCTTCGGAGGAGCAGTGTTCTTTGATAACGGCGGGATAAATGGGGTTTTTGTACTGATCCTGCTTGCAACGCTGGCAACTACCGCACGTGAGATAGTAAAAGACATAGAAGATATCGAAGGCGACAAAATAGATGGTGCTCGCACTCTCCCCATACTAATAGGGGCACAAAAAGCTGCTTATCTGGCATCCATGATAGGAATTGTAGCGGTACTTGTAAGCCCATTGCCATATCTTCAATCGCTGATGAGCATCAGGTATCTGTTCATCGTGGCGATAGCAGACATACTCGTCGCCGTTGCTGTGTATGAGATACTCGGCAAGAATGATCCTGCAAGATCATCAAAGATGTTCAAGCTCGCAATGCTATTCGCACTGATTTCATTCATAGCAGGCGCATGATTCAACAGATTGGGAACATGCCCCTTGCAAGTTGCATACAGAATTCCTGTATGTCCTCAAGTTCAGATTCCATTACTTCTATAACCTCATTCTCCACTGAACTTATCGACCCTTTTTCCATTACAACCTGAGCTGCAGCCACCTTCGGGTCATCTATTGGAGCACCTATGTCGCTTAAAAGCCAGACATATGCCTCTGCAACATCGGGAACACTGCTGTATATCTTTTCTGCGATTCTGTGGGAGAGCACGTTATATATCTTCCCCACATGGCTCACCGGATTCTTACCTGCTGCAGCTTCACTGCTTACGGGACGGTTGAGAGGAATGATACCATTCACACGATTACCACGTCCCACCTGACCACAGTCTGCATCTTCAGCTGAACTACCTGTCACGCTGGTATAGACACCGTCAAGGCCACGTCCCGGGATATCAAGAGTATTAAGCGAGACAGAAGGAACTATGTTGTTATACTTTTCTCCCACATAATCCAGAAGGTAAATATCCATTGCATCCAGAAGTTCTTCCTTCATCAGGAAATACTGGTCTTCACCCCCCACAAACCGATCAACCAGAGGCATGGCAACTGTCAGATCCAGTCCATTGCCCCTCCTTACACCCATAACCTTAATGTCCTCTCCTGATTCGGGAAACATAGTCTTGAAATCAGAGGAATTGAGATAATTCTCAGTATCAAGAACCGCTTTTTCAGTAAACGATAGAGGCGCATAACCAACCGCTGCAGAGGTATCGTTGGAGCCCAGTACCCCTTCCTTCCTCTTGAATATATCCGTAAGTTCTGCCGAGCCATGCTTCAGCTCGATCTGATAATCCACGAATTCAGGTTCAACGAAACGCATGTTCTCATCGAACCAGTTACTTGCAGTGTCCATGGCAATGTTATTGACATCCACCTCCACACCTTCAGCCTCAAAGGTTGCACGATCACCTATGACAAGTAACATAGGATCAATGACATTGCCACCACCAAATGCCCCCCTGGTCTGTCCGGCTACAAGCAGGGACTTGTCAACATTATGATGCAGGATGCCCCCAAACTTTTCCAGATACTCTGCACAAAGGGCTACAGAGATACGGTCCATGATGGTATCGCATATACTGTCAGGATGACCCAAACCCTTTCTTTCCACAATCTCAAGGTGTTGTCTGCCAGCACCTGACCACCTGAATTCTTCTACTGTTATGTTTCGCATACTCTACCCCCGCAAAGCACTCCTAAATAGATACTATACCGGACCCCGCCGGCAATGAAGATGAACAGATCTACTTTAATTCATTGTCTTTTTCAGATGATATATTGACCTTGTCTGAATGTTTCAGATATTCCTTCAATATCATAGGAAATGTACTTGCAGGAACGAATCTTACTCCCAATTCCTCAGCCCATTTCTGAATACCGAAATCACCTGCCACCACGGCTGCATCCAGTTCCTTTGCAAGGATGAGCACGTCGATGTCCGGCGCACTATCAAGGATGCCGTAGCGTAGTGCTGCACGATACTTATTCCTGAACTTGCCTATATGCCCCCCGATAACACGTCTTTCAATGTCTGCATCGATATCCTTTTTGACCTCAGCCTTGGTGGTGGTGAGCAGACATTCGGTTGATGCGTTCCAGATAGTCTCCTCGGCTATGACCATACCCTTGTTGATGCGCTCACGCATATGGGAGACATACTCATGGAAAACCTTGGAAGGTATCTGCACGTTGTACCTGTCAGGAGCTTTTTTCACAAGCCAGGTATCTATCTTGGCGATGACCTCTGAATCACATTTGTTGTTCTTTGCAAATTCATGCAATTCATCATAGACCGAAGGAAACGGGACATAGCAGCTGATCCCAAGCTTAAGCCTCACTGAAGCCACAAGCTCCAGAAGCTCCTTCATGCCATCACATATGCCGTCAGCCCCAACGGTCCCCCTCATCTGCAGATCAGTCAATGCAGTGGTATCAAGAACAAAGCGCTGTTTTAGCATGTGAACCCCCAATTTAGACAATATATAATAATGGGGGTGTTTGAGTTAAAGTATTTTTGGGTAGTTTTCCCTGAATTAGGTGGTAGTCACGTCACATAATTAGCAAAATATCATCTGGGTTTGTTTCAGTATTTTACCACGTCAACGAAAAATATATAACCCTTACTATATAATGTCACTTTATAAAAATAACTTATACTTAAAGGGATGGATATGACCAAAATACTTGTTGTGGAAGATAACCCCATGAATATGGAGCTTGTTAACTACCTACTTACGACCAACGGAGTGGATGTTACACAGGCTTTCAATGGGCAGGATGCGCTGGAAAGGGTACAGAACACAAATTTAGACCTGATACTAATGGACATACAGTTACCCGGAATAGATGGGCTGGAAGTCCTCAAGATGATCAGGGAAGACCTGAAACAAACAGAAGTGCCTGTTGTAGCACTGACAGCACATGCCATGAAAGGAGATGAAAAACACTTCATAGAGGCAGGCTGCATCGGCTATATCTCCAAGCCAATAGATGTGTCAACATTCATGGATGAAGTGAATTATTTTCTTGCTAAATGAAGGTGGAAGAAATGAAAATACGCAGTAAAACACTGTTAATGCTTGGAATTGCCTTCATAATCCTCTTCGTATCCCTAATAGGCGCCACCGAACAGATCATGGGAAACAGCTATGATAAACTGGAAAAACAGGAGATTTCGGATAATATCCAGAGGGCAAATACTGCACTAAATACAGAGATACTTTTCCTGGAAGCCGTTGACTCTGACTGGGCGCCATGGGATGACACATATTATTTCATGCTGGGAGAATATGATGGATACATTGATTCCAACCTGGATGCTGAAACCCTGGTAAATATGGGAGCAAATATGGTGTTGTACTATGATGCTTCCAACCAACTATACTATAGTATGGGGGCGGACTTTGACAGCTACGAGGAAATGGAAATATCACCCACATTAACTGATCATATAGCTTCTAAAGAAGCATTATTCTCCCACCCCGATGGATACAGCACTTTATCAGGCATTATCGATTCCCCGGAAGGAACTTTGCTTATTGCATCCTGCCCCATCACCCGGAACTCAAGGGAAAAACCAATAGCAGGTACTTTAATTATGGCCAGATACCTGGATCAGGCTCTCATTGAAGAGCTAGAAGAAAAGACCCTCCTTGATCTCGATATAAAGAAGATAGAGCAAAGTGATGCTGTACCACAAAAAGACTCATCCGTCATGCTCGCCTCAGGAACTGGAGAGATATCTATCGACTACCTAAGCGATAGTTCAGTATTAGGAACTACTGTGCTCAAAGATATCAATGGAGAACCTATACTGACCCTTAGTGCGGAAATACCCCGATCCATACACCAACAGGGAGAGGAGACAAAACAATATCTGTTCATTGTATTTCTATTACTGGGATTTGTCTATGGATTGATAGTCACTTTATCACTGGAAAGATCGGTGCTGAAACCTTTGTCCCTATTAAACGTGAAACTTGCATATATCACTGAGAGCGGATCCCTTTCTTCTCGCCTGCAAATGAAAGGTGATGATGAACTGCACGGACTCGCGAACAACATCAACTATATGCTGGGATCCCTGGAAGAAAAAGGAACTATCATTAAAACACTGGACATACTGGAATCGAGTCTTAACTCCATGGATACAGGAATAATGATCGTTGACATGAATTCCAGAGTTATCATGAACTCAAAATTCATCGATATGTGGGATCTGAACACTGATATGTTGGAGCAGAACGATGTCACAAGGATCCTGGAGTATATTGCCTCAAGCTCAAGGAATGATAATGGAAACACAGAGACCATAGAATATTTACAAAATAATTCAAGCGTTGATAAGATCCATCTGAACCTCAAAAATGGATTGACCTACGAATGGCATGTAGGACCACTGTTACACAATCAGAGTAGCATAGGAGCAGTATATTGTGCCAATAACATAACTGACAGAGTCAGAGTCCAACAGATGGAACAGGAACACAAGGAAAGAATTGATGCCATCCTTAAAAATATCATTAGCGGAGTTCTCGTAATTGATAAACAGACCCATGAGATCGTTGATTCAAACCCCGTTGCCGAGTCTATGATAGGACTTCCTAAAGAAAAGATAATCGGAAATCAGTGCCATCAATTTGTATATACTGCGGAAAAAGGAAACTGCCCCATCACTGACAAAGGATTGGTAGTGGATAAATCAGAACGTGTGTTGATAAATGGAGCTGGCAAAAAGATACCGATCCTGAAATCAGCAGTATCAGCCAATCTTTCTGGAAAAGAGTACCTCATAGAGAGTTTTGTTGATATGACGAAGATTAAGGAAGCCGAGCAGGGCCTGATAGAAGCAAAAGTTGCTGCCGAGTCTTCAAACCGTGCCAAGAGTGATTTTCTTGCAACCATGAGTCATGAACTGCGTACACCACTCAATTCCATCATCGGATTCTCTGACCTGATCATAGGAGGCAGTGTGGGAGATATCAGCGACATGCAGAAAAAGTTCCTTGGGAACATATCTACCAGTGGAAATCACCTGCTTTCTTTGATCAACAACGTATTGGACATTTCCAAAATTGAAGCAGGCAAGATGGTACTGGACTACGAAGTATTCAAAGTAGAGGAAACAATAACTGAAGTCAGTCAACTGATAGCACCTCTTGCAGATCAGAAAAAACACAATGTGAAATTTCACAGAGATCAGAAACTTAAGTATATCCATGCAGACAAGATCAGGTTCAAACAGATACTCTTCAATCTTGTGAGCAATGCCATCAAGTTCACCCCAGATGGTGGGATGATAGACATCTCTGCAAATATGCTTGGGAATAAGGCATGCTTCACGGTAAAAGATAATGGCATAGGAATAGATGAGGAGAATCAGAGCAAGTTGTTCCAGCCCTTCACACAGATCGACTCTGCCACAAACCGCCACTATGAAGGAACAGGACTTGGCCTTTCCCTCGTGAAAAGATTCTTAGAATTGCATAAAGGAAACATCTGGTTCGAAAGTGCTCCTGGAAAAGGTACAACTTTTACTTTTGAACTGCCTCTGGAGAAAAATATCAATCCGGATGATGCAGAAGAGATGGAAATGGAACCGATTAACGATAATAATGAATCGGTTCAGACTATCCCTCATATAATAGAACCTGAAAATTCCACGGGCAATGAACCACTAATACTTGTAGTGGAGGACGATGATGATTCCAGAGAACTGCTGGAATTCACTCTGGCATATGAAGGATACCGTGTGGCATCAGTTGCCAGTGGAAAAGAAGCACTTGAGCTTGCAAACAGTATGAAACCCTTTGCCATAACCCTGGACATAATGATGCCTAAGATGGATGGATGGGAAGTATTGAAGCACCTGAGAGATGAAGAAAGAACTCATGATATCCCAGTCATCATCACGTCGATGACCGATGACAAAGAGATGGGAATAGTGTGGGGAGCGGTGGATTATTTCACCAAGCCCGTTGAAAAGAAGATAATGCTAGCAACACTGGACAAATTGAAGGAGAATGATCCAAAGAGCCCTCTCAAGGTACTGGTGGTGGACGATGAGAAAGATGCTGTCGATCTGATCACAGAAATGTTGGAAGGAGAGGATTTTGAGGTACTTCCAGCTTATGGCGGCCAGGATGCCATCGATTTTGCCCTGAAAGAAAATCCAGACGTGATAGTTCTTGACCTCACGATGCCAGAGGTAACTGGCTTTGATGTTATACAGGCCCTCAAGAATAGAAAGGAGACCATTGATATACCCATTATAATCTGTACCTCCATGGGTATTGAAAATTATGAAGCTCAGGACACTGTTTCAGGAGTATTGCAGAAAGGAATGTTCAGCAAAGAAAACCTTATTGAAAGTATCAGGAACTCAAATAGGTAAGAGAATAGATTATTCAGACTGCATAGAAAGAAGAAGACAGGACCGGCAGTCATTATTGACTTCCGGTTCAGAATAATTACTGATAAGCCCTCTCATCCGTATCCGGAACACGCTCATCCTCATTGACCGCGTAACGTGCGAAAGCCTCAGCCGCCT
Organism: Methanolobus sp. ZRKC3; assembly: GCF_045291275.1. GTDB lineage: Archaea > Halobacteriota > Methanosarcinia > Methanosarcinales > Methanosarcinaceae > Methanolobus. Next base: position 2,528,437 of record NZ_CP146982.1, on the reverse strand, counting down.
GCTCGTAAAAACTCATGGCAGTACGGGATGTGGTTGGCTTTACCCTTTTTATTGCCTTATGGAACTGCTCCATTGTAACCTTGATATCAACGGCTTTTTTCATGACTTCCTGTCTGTCGATGCCCGGAGTCACTATCTCACGCAGAGCCAGCATTGTAGCTTCACGGCAAATTGACCCGATATCAGCACCCACATAGCCTTCGGTCATCTCGGCGAGCTCCTGTACATCTATATCATCAGCCAGGGGCTTATCCTTGAGATGGATGTTGAATATCAGCACTCTGCTTTCCTTGTCCGGTGGTCGCACATAGATCAGCCTGTCAAAACGTCCCGGCCGCAGCAGAGCAGGATCAACGATATCAGGGCGGTTGGTAGCTGCTATTATCACAACGTCCTTAAGCTCCTCCACACCGTCAATTTCCGTAAGTATCTGGCTTACCACACGCTCGGTGGTATGAGCATCCACACTGGAACCACGCTCAGATGCCATGGAATCAATCTCATCGAAAAAGATAACCGTAGGTGCAGCCTGTTTGGCCTTACGGAATGTCTCACGTACCGCCCTCTCAGATTCTCCCACGTAACGGCTAAAGAGCTCAGGTCCCTTGATGCTGATGAAATTCGCAGCGCTCTCCGTTGCCACAGCCTTTACGAGCATGGTCTTTCCAGTACCAGGCGGGCCAAAAAGCATGATGCCCCGTGGAGGTTTCGTAGCCACAGCCTCAAAGAGTTCCGGATATTTGAGAGGCCACTCCACGGCTTCAATGAGTTCCTGTTTTGCCTTTCCAAGACCACCTATCTCATCCCATTTCACCCGGGGCACTTCCACGAATACCTCACGCATTGCCGATGGTTCTATATTCTTCAGGGCATCATCGAAATCCCTGCGTGTGACTTCCAGCTTTTCCATGAACTCCGCAGGTATCTCATCCTCAACATCATCCATATGCAATTCAGGAAGCATGCGCCTCAAAGCGTGCATGGCGGCTTCCTTGCACAAGGATGACAGGTCAGCACCCACAAAACCATGAGTCACATCAGCTATTTCCTGCAGGTCAAGACCTTCTTCAAGAGGCATGCCCCTTGTATGAACATAAAGTATCTGCAGCCTGCCACCACAATCCGGGATACCTACCTCTATCTCCCTGTCAAAGCGCCCCCCACGACGCAGCGCCTCGTCAATGGAATTTGGACGATTGGTAGCAGCTATCACAACAACCCTTCCCCTTGAGGCAAGGCCATCCATCAGGGACAACAACTGGGCAACTATCCTGCGCTCCATCTCACCCACCACCTCATCACGCTTGGGAGCTATGGAATCTACCTCATCAATAAAAATGATCGAAGGAGAGTCCTTCTCCGCTTCCTCGAATATCTCACGTAACTTCTGCTCGCTCTCCCCATAATATTTGGAAACGATCTCCGGACCACTCACCGAAATAAAATTGGCATCACTCTCACTTGCAACTGCCCTTGCTATCATGGTCTTGCCTGTTCCGGGTGGGCCGTAGAGCAAAACACCCTTAGGAGGGTCAACAGCCAGTTTCTGGAAGAGTTCCGGATGCTTCAGAGGTAGTTCGATCATCTCCCTTACAAGCCCTAACTCTCGCTTGAGGCCACCTATGTCCTCATATGTGATCTGCCCTGTAACCTCATCCTGAACAACGGCATTCTCACGTAACTGAATTTGCGTATTCCGTGTAACAATAACGGGGCCTTGTGGCTTGGTAGACAATACTGCAAAAGATATAGGATTATTTACGGTCTCCACACGGACATTCTGACCCTTGGCGATGGGACGGCCTTCCAGTATCCGCAGGATGAAACGTGAACCACCTACAAGAGTGGTTTCTCTTGTGGGGGCAAGGACTATCCGTTCAGCCTCCTGCACCGAAACCTTCCTCACAACTACCTTATCATCAATGCTCACTTTTGCATTATTTCTAAGATTTCCGTCGATCCTGATGACCTCTTTTCCCGAGTCATCAAGAAAACCCGGCCATACAATGGCATAACAGACATCCTTAGCCTTTATCTCAACGATGTCACCACTGATCACAGCAATCTTTTCCATCAGGTCCTTGTCAAGCCTGGCTATACCCCTGCCCGCATCACGAGGATATGCCTGGCCAACACTAACGCTAATCTCCTCTGTCAACTCTCATCACCGCAGAACGATATTATATTCAGTATCAGTATCTACGTCTGCAATTAATAAGTATTCAATGGTGACTGGAAAAGCACAGCTACGGCTAATCATCTGGAAGATACGAAGCAATTTATCGATGAAAAAAGAAAAAAAAGAATCAAATGGGATTACATCTCATTCTTCAATTTATCAACAAGCTCTGCCTTTATGCAGGAATTACGGTCTCCGCCACACACCATTCCACGAACACCTATGATGTCAGGCTGGATGCGCTTGAGTACAGGAAGATCTTCGAACTTGAGAGTTCCGGCAAGTGCGGACTCAAGACCTACTTCACGAATTGCACCCGTAAAGCGAGTAAGCTCTTCTTCATCCATGAACTCAAAGGTTGAGCGGCCGTCCTTGATACCTGTGTCTACCATTACCACATCAACACCTGCTTTTGCGCCAATGGCAGGAAGCAGATGAGGATTAATGGAATTGATGCGCTCATAATCGGAATAGCCAGATGCAACTACCTTAAGATCAGGATTGTAATCCTTCACAGATCTTGTGATATTGGTAAGCATTTCCAGAGCCTGTTCCTCGGTCTGTACATCATACAGGCCAACCTTGATATAATCTGCACCTGCAACCGCAGCACCAAGAGCTGCAAGGGATGCAGTACCTGGCTTGAAATTAAAATCGCCAATGGTTGCACTGATAGGCTTTTCGGAGTTAATGGATTCCTTCACTGATCTTATGACCCATGGGAAGTTTGCACCAAGTGAACCTTCTTTAGGATTCTTAACATCAACAATGTCAGCACCGCCTTCATGCGCTGCGATAGCCTCTTCCGGATTGATAGGACTGATGAGTAATTTCATGATACTAACCTCTTTTTTATAGCATGACAGATGTATCAATTATATATGTTTCGTATCATCTTCGTTCTTGACATTTTCAACAGGACAGTTGTTCATGCACAGGGAGGGGACCGAAGTGAGTATAAACCAGTCCATTTCACCAGTCGCATTTGTAACAGTTCCGATGCTAATGACATAGTCGAAACCATAAGACCAAAAGAGGTTTACATTGCAGACCTCAATATCCTTGAGAACATCGGTAAGCGTGAGAAGAACTTTGAGGTCATATCAGCAGTAGCAAATAAAGCAAATACCATGCTTGATCCGGGAATCGTGGAGCCTGCAAATGCTGATGACGTTCTGGAGATCGTCCAGACTGTGATACTTGGTACTGAAACCGCATCCATGGACACGATAAGGGAAGTTGCAAGCGCGTATCCGGGAAGAGTTACCGTCAGTATTGACAAGAAACACGGTAGGATACTCACAAAGGACCCGACAATGCCAGATGACCCCATTGAGATCGTGACTATGCTAAACGACCTTAAATTAAAGGACATAATCATCCTGGACCTTGACAGAGTTGGCACAGCCAGTGGTGTGGATTCACAATTCTTAAGTAAAATCGTTTCTATTTCAGAACACAATGTACTCCTTGGCGGCGGTGTCCGCAATGTTGAAGACATTGAGACATTGGAGAAGATAGGCATCAAAGGTGCTCTTGTGGCAACTGCATTACACAATGCATCCATACCTTTGGAGCTTGTACAATAATATTTATTGGTGATACCATGGCAGATAATGATGATAAAATAGAAGTTGGAGAAGGCTACGGCGAGATCAAGATGGGAGCAGGCTGGTTCCTGACAATTAGTCTTGCATCAAGCGAAAGATACGAAAATGAGTATGTAGAGATCGCAAAAGAGAGAAGCGGACAGAAAAAGGGACGTTTCAACATCAATCCTAAATATGTTCGTGCCCTTGGGGAAGCTCTTGTCAAATTTGCCGACGAGAACGGACTCTAATCTTTTTTTATAACAGGAATTGGCATCAGCATTTTTTCAGTGACAACCAGAATACACTTCCCCTGCCTTCCGGGTTGTCCTCTACCCCATAATCGCCACCATGTAAGTCCATGATGCGTTTAACTATGGCAAGGCCAAGGCCTGTACCCTTTACACCTTTTTTGTCAACCCGTTTAAAGCGCTCGAATATCAAAACCTTATTTTTATCGGATACACCCTCACCGCGATCTGTTACCTTTACGTTCCAGAAACCACCCGCATCGAGAAAATCGATATCTATCTTTTCGTTTTCAGGACTGTATTTGATAGCATTGGAAAGAATGTTAAAGAAAGCCTCGCTAACAAGAGTATTCACACATGAAGCACATGGACCTTTTGAAGAGACTGTGATATCTAGCCCCTTACCCTTGATAAGAGGGGTAAGATCACCCACAACATCCTTAAAAATATCCACCAGATCTGCTTTGTGGAAATCTATTTCGTCAATGGATTTAAGTTTCTCATATTTAGAAGCGCTTTCAATAAGCTCGATCAACCTGTTATTATTTGACTCTAGCATGTTCAGAATATGGAGTTTCCTTTCATCATCCTCCATCTCTTCTAGGATCTCAGCATAGCCTTTTACAAGGCCTGCAGGACTTAGGAGGTCATGGTGGATTATGTCAGAGAAAAGATCCTTTAATCTGTTAGCTTTCTCAAGTTCTAATGCATACTTCTGAAGTTCCCTCTCAGCTTCCTTCATGCTCGTTATGTCGAGCATTGTGAAGGTTATACCTCTTGAAAAGAACTCAGGATGAATTGGGCTGGAGCTAAGGAAAATATCAAGGGTCCTGCCGTCCTTGGTAACTACCTGGATATCCATTTCCCCAATACCGGATTCTCTCATCTGGGAATAATATACATCGCCTATGTAGTCAAATACCTCATCACTCGGATATATCATTCTTATGCTCTGCCCCAGGAGCTCTTCCTTCGAATAACCCAGCATTTCGCAGAGCCTGTCGTTAACCTCTTCAAAAACACGGCCTCCAGACACCACACCCATCCCCACAGGTGCAGCCTTGAGTACGCTTTCCAGACGTGCCTTGTTTTCCCGAAGTTCCATTTCTGTGGCCTTCATCTCATTTATGGGGAAGACCACCTGCATAACAGATGACACATTACCCTCATCATCACGCAAAGGAGTGGATATTATGTGAGACCATATGAGATTACCGTTGACATCAAAACCGCTTTGATCTGTGACTGCTTTATTCTTGCTGGTTCCCAGGATCTGTTGTACCGCATCTTTGTCACATATGGCTGATTTCTTGTTGTTGATTTTATAGCATAATTCACCTTCAACATCGCCGAATACCTTCTTCAGGTGATCATTTGCCCACAATGTGCGATATTCCGAAGATATTATGCAAAGGCCTATCTCAAGATTGGAAGTTATATCGTTGAGATATTCACGTTCCTTTGCAAGAGAACTTTCAGCCTTTACCCTATCCGTAACATTAATGATCATCCCATCATAGTGGGAAGGAAGGCCATCAGCATCCAGCTTAAGCACAGATATCTCATCCACCCATACAGGATTACATTCCTTGTTCAAGATACGGAATTCGTTGTAATGATATCTGTAGTTGCTCGCCTCCAGATTTTTAGTATGTTCTTTTATCCTTTCGACATCATCTGGATGCATAATATCCCTGAATTGAAGAGAACCTGAAATGAAATCCTCTTTTTTATAACCCAGTTGAGAGATGTTGTCTGAAACAAACTCAACTGGCCATCCCTCTTTAGCAGACCATCTGAAAAAGATAACAGGGATATCTGCATAGATGGAATTCATTTCCCTGGCATGCTGGAGTTCATCAAGAAGACTCTCCTCCCGCCTATGACCCTCACTCACCTCTTCCACATAAACTATCATGCCATCATAGCTACCATTGTCAGCAATAAGGGGTAGAAGAGTAATTGTTTGATAGCTGAGTTCGCCCACAGGATTTATGATGGGCATCTCTTTGCGATGGGTTTTTTTGAGAGAAGATTTTGTATTCAGAAATAATTGCTTGAAATTCCCCTCACCTTCAAGAGTTTGATCAGGTATATCCTTTAACAGGTTCGTCCCTATTACATCGCTTGCCTTCAAGCCTGAAATGGATTCCATTGCGCTATTGAACTGAATGAAATTGTCGTTTTTATCGACAACAAATATTCCAAAGGGAGCATTCTCTGTTATCGTTGAATTCAGCATTTTTATTGACCCCTGCCCCAAAACAACTACCCATCCCCACAGGAAGTTGTACTATACATATACAATTATTCGCAATCTGTTAAATGCCTATTCTCTGTAAAAAAATGATGATTAAATGGCAAATTATCAAGGATGTTTCTGCCAAACAAAAATCAGAGAAGAGAAGAGATCAATTCAACTACTTCAGACTCTATTTCATCTATGCTTCTATTCGTATCGATTATCCTGAATGCTCCCGGATTTTCCCGGGCAAGGCGTAGATAGTTCTTACGAACACCTTCAAGAAAACTTATCTTCTCGAATTTGCTCTTATCTCCACGATCACCGCACCTTTGCACTGCAATTGCCGGGTCTATATCAAAAAGTATGGTCAGGTCAGGATTCCGAGTCCAGCCACTATGAATATCCTGTATCCACTGCATGGGATCCTCAAACCTGTCTTTTAGTGTCATCCCCTGGTATGCATAACGGCTTCCAGAATAGCGGTCAGATATGACATTCTTCCCATTTTCAAGAGAAGGCAGTATCAGCTTGGATATATGCTCGGCATGATCTGCGGTGAAAAGCAGAAGCTCTGCAAGATTATCAGTATCCGAATGTATGGCACGGTCCACAGCTTCGCCTATCCAGCTTCCTGTAGGTTCACGCGTAAATACAAAATCACTGAAATCCGGATTGGAAGTCAGACGCTTTGTTATAGTGGATTTGCCGGAACCATCGATTCCTTCCAGAGTTATGAGTTTTCCCTTTACTGACATGTAACTATGAAAAAGATAAGGTCGTATTTTAGTGTTTGTTCCCTTCAGATACGATAAACATCCTCAGAACCACATTGCAGACATTTTACAGGGAAACGGTTGGGGTCTTCCTGAAATGTGAATTCACAAACATTACATCTGAAATATACGGTAGCAAAGCCTGGATCTTCCATGATATTACCTCATTATTTATTTGATTTATTAATATAAAAATGTCTGGCAAAGCATATTAATGTTATATGCAGTAAAAGTCCTGAAAGGTTTATCCATGACTACAATAGGCGTTATCACCAGAGGAAAATACGGGCATCGGCTTACAGATACCATTCTTTCAAAGACAGACCTTGAAGTCGTCTCTACTTCAGTGCCCGAACAACTGCCAGTCTTTATAGATGAGCCGGAGGAATTTTTAGGGCAGCTGGATATTGATAATAATGTTTTCAAATGTGACATAATAATCGCTTATACACTGCATCCGGACCTTACCGTAGCCATCGCACACATGGCAGGCAAAATGGGAGTTAAGTCCATGATAGTTCCAGGTGGAGCTGCAAAGGCGCCGGTGACAGAGCTTGAACAAATTGCAAAGAAATACGGCATGCATATAGAAGTTGAGGAAATATGTTGCACACTTTCAGAAAAACCGGAGATATCGGATTTCAGTTCAAAACTATCAACTCCAATACTGGAAATCAAAACAAGTAGCGGCAAGATATCTGCAGTTAAGGTGGTGCGGGGAGCACCTTGTGGAAGTACATGGCACATGGCAGACAGCCTTGTAGGAACAGATATAGAAGATGCGCCTGCAAAGGCAGGATTGCTCATTCAGCAATACCCATGCAGAGCCGTTCGAGGCAAGCCCGGAGGCATACATGATTCCGGGGAAGTGCATAAAAAAGCTGTTGAAAAAGCACTGAGAAATGTAAGATCAGAATAATGGCCCTACTGCAGTTTTTATTGTACCATTTATAGCGATAAAAATACCGCCATTCAACCACAAAAAAGTTTATATTTTTATTTTTCCAATATAGAAATACCAAGTTGCTAATGGAGTTGAGCAAAGAGATCACTATTGAATTATCTTGAATGTTTTAAAGCGTGAGTAGTTGGAAATTTATCATTTCATGAGTTAGTTATGAGGTGAAATAATGAAAGGCAAGAGGGCGAATAAGCACGAAAGAACAGTAAAAAAGCATGAGATTGAGTTTGAAAAAGAAATGAGGCGCCAACAGAGAAGAAACAGGCTCTAAATAACTATTAATATTCTATATTATGAAATTGGCAGGTTCTTCCTGCCAATTTTTAAACTTTACTTATTTTGCATCTTCATACGCTGTCCAAGTATGCACTTACCCTGCCTGCGACCACCAAGTGGGTTAAATGTAGTACCCAGGGAATTCATGCATCTTGCCATTACAGCAGCACCACGTGCAAGACCGTCATCCACGAAGACAACATTCTCTTCGATGTTGTGGTTGATGCCCAGTTCATGCAGATATTTGAGTACCAGTTTGGGTTTATTTCCGGTAATACCTGCCCTTCCGGTAACTCCAATGGCAGTCTCATCAAATACAATTCCCTCATCCTGGCCCACTTTTACAAGACGCTGTATAATCCTTGCCATCACTTCATCGATAACTGCAAAGAGGACCTTGATCTTGTGTTTCTGGTAGATCTCGGCACCAAGCTCTGAAAGCTTGTCCATATCAGTACCATTTTTCCCGACATCACAACCGATGAGCACGACCCCGATCTCAGCAGCAGCTTCCGGATTCACCGGGACACTGCCGTATCTTTTGCGACCTTTTGGGACTTTTTCTATGATAATGTATTCCAGGATCCTGTTAGCATATTCTTTGATGACCTTTGCCTTTAGTTTCTGCGTAAGGAAATCCAGTGATGTGTGTTCTGAAACATCAAGGGCTGTACCTTTTTTGGAGTCCACCATTCCTGTTCCCTTAATAATAGCATCAGGAATTGCACCTGCATAACCACAGAAGTTGCCAATTGTCTTTGCATAGGGCAGGTCAGGACTTATTACCCTGCCATCCAGTGTGGTACCAAAGTCCATTGAGAGACAGGGGTTGCGGAAATCGACATCCACCCACTTGGCACCTTCCTTGATACCCGCAGTTGCAAGTTCACCTTCCATTTCATTTGCAACTATCTCGACACCTGTTGAACCCACAGGAGGGATTACGCTTGCCACAGCACCGTCAAATATCACTCTTTCAAGTTTACTGTGTTTACGGAACCTCTCAGGTAGATTACCTAATGACATTGGAGGGGTCATACGGTTCGGTGGTACACCTGCCATCAGACAACCGTCTGCCAGTGCCTTGATAAATTCACCAACCTCATCAGGGCTATCGAACCCGGCAACCACACCTGTTGACCTTACTACAAAGTGAATGTCAGTCTCAATGTCAAGGTTTGCCTCTTTGACAGCACCAAGCAGAGTATCCCTTACAAGTTCGGAAACCGACTGTCTTGTCAGCTCCACACCATTCAATGTTCTCCCGAATACTTCTTCTCCAGGCTTTGGACCACGGACATCCCTTGTCATTTTCACGATCTTTGTTACAAGCCGGGTCTTACCATCGTCCATATTGGTAGCAGTAAGAATGCACTTGGTCGTGGTATTACCCACCTCGACAGATGCGACTATAAAATAAGACTTGGATTTTGATTTAAGATCAAGTAAACGCACTGTAGGACTTTCAGAGATCCTTGGTTTTAATGACATTTCATATTCCTCACATTAACGGCTGGAGTTTACCCATTATGTTCTGCCTGGGAACTGCACCTGTTATCTGGTCTACTAATTTACCGTCCTTGAATATGAGCATTGCAGGTATGCTCGAAATAGCAAATCTGGATGAGATCATCCGGTTATGGTCCACATTGAGTTTACCGAAAACCACCTTTCCCTGAAGCTCGGTGGCAAGTTCGTCAATAACAGGAGAAAGCATCCTGCATGGACCACACCACTCTGCCCAGCAATCTATCAGAAACAGAGGATACTGCGAAACCAAACTGTCAAATGTAGCGTTTGTAACTGTTACGGGGCTGGCAGGATAATTATGCGTTTCAAGTTTCTTTTTGAGCGATTCCGTCCGCTTTTGCCTTATTTGCTCTATTTCGTCCATATACCCACCTAAATGCTCGGATATTAGAATTTGATAGTATTATAGTAAAACATTACTAATTCTTTACTGTTGGTTACTACCATAGCTATTAAACGCACTTAAATGTTTGTATGGTCTTGGGATAAACATGCATAACCATACAGATTAGTAATGGAATTAATAATATATAAATAACAAAAGAATCCGCTTCATGCTTGGTCAGAATGATATGCAAAGAAGAAAAGGCAGGTCTTTTACATATTTCCATCCGGGATGCGGTATTTCTTACTCTGTGGGAAAATAAATGAACAAATGGTCACCTGAAATACTGATGGAGCTCGAACCACAGGATTTCGAGAATCTTCTCGCCCACCTATTCAGGAAAATGGAATACATTGTTGAAGAAACGCAATATTCCAGAGATGGCGGCATCGACCTGATAATAAGACTGGAAAAGTTCGGACTTTCCCATTCATGGATAGTTCAGGCAAAGCGTTACTCAGGACCCGTGGGGGTCAAAGAGGTCAGGGAATACAGCAGCCTGAAATATCGGGACAGGGTCGATGGAGTCATTATTGTCACAACATCATCTTTTACAAAGGACGGGTATGAGGAAGCAGCAAAGCATAACGTGAAACTCATAGAAGGAAGCCTGCTTGTGGAAATGCTGAACCATTACATGCCAGAAGGAGAAAGTACCTTTCATGTAAACAGACCTGCAGAAACAAAGAAGGACAGGAATGAAGCCGATACAATCCTGAGAAAAGGTGAAGAGAAACTGCTGACTGAGAATGTGAGCATGGGAAATGAAAGGTTCACCATGAGCATCACAAATAAGAACATCTTTTTGAAGCGGGAAACTGCAGGGATATTCTCCAGAAAAGAGCAGGTTGAACACCGCATTGAAATAAAGGATGTGATCGGATTGCACCCTGAACAAAAAACTTTCTTCCTCATATCTGGAAAGAAAACTATCACAGTATATTCACTTTCCTCAAAAAAGATGAGTAGAATAATGGAAGTTCTGGAAAGCCTCAGACCAGAATATGTACGTGGAGAATACCTTGTTTTTTCTTCAAGGAAGAGTTCACTTATCACCATCCTCACAAACAAGCGAATATCCCGGATTGACATTACTAGTGGAAACAGCAACGACATATCCATCAAAAATATTGTTGGTGTGGAAATTGATGGCTCGTTGTTCAAAAAGAAAAGTATCAACGTACTTGAATCTGCAAATGGGATGAAGAAGCATTCAATGGAAGTGGATGATGCCCCTAGGTGGAAGCGTGAGATCGAACAGATGGTAAGAATGACTTAATTTTAAACCTGTGTTAACGGCGTTAATCCTATATAAGTCTATTAATATCATGATGAGTAATAGAAATTAGGGAGTTTTAAAATGAAAGAAGAAACCATCAAGATAGAAGGTATGGCATGTGGACACTGTCGGGCTACTGTTGAGAAAGCAATATCTTCCGTACCAGGAGTACAGCAGGCGAAGGTGAGCCTGGAAGATAAGAATGCAGTGGTTGATTATGACCCTGAGGTCGCTGACATCAAGGCCATAAAAGATGCTGTCACAGATGCTGGCTACAATGTTGTAGACTAAGCGAAATAGCAGATAGAACAACCTTTTCTCTTTTTTCCACACCATGAAAACGACAATAAAGGTCTTCGGCATGACATGCATGCATTGTCACAAAAGGGTGACAGATGCCATTTCAGCAATAGATGGTGTATCTTCTGTTGAAGTCAGCCTTGAAGAAGAAAATGCAACTATTGAGTTTGACCCTGAAACTACAAGCCTTGAAGAAATTAAACAGGCCGTAACAGATACTGGTTATGAAGTTGGGGAAGAAGTTTGTGAAACTGCAGACGATGACACACAGACATGCACGATAGTTGTTGATGACAAGGAAGAAGATATAGAGCCAGGCTCTCTTGAGAACATATCATTCAAAGTATCCGGTATGCATTGCGCAGCCTGCGCACAGAATATCGAGAAAGTGCTTCTAAAAGATGAAGGTGTGAAATCTGCTTCTGTCAGCCTCCCGACTGAAAAAGCCACTGTCAGCTATGACCCGGCACTGGTAAAAAAGGATGAACTTGAAAAGACTATTGAATCCATTGGTTACAATGTCGTTAAAGAAAGCATCACTCTTAACGTAGGAGGCATGAAGTGTGCCGCATGCTCACAAAATGTGGAGAAGGTGCTCAAAAAACTTAAGGGCGTGTACTCCGCAAATGCGAACATTTCCACAGGCAAGACTTACATCGAGTATAATGCAGCTCTTGTTACCATAGCCGACATGAAAGCCGCCATTGACGGCATAGGTTATACTGCATCCCTGCCTGCAGACAGGAAAACTTCCGAGGACAGGGGAAGGAAAGAAAGAGAACTGGAGATTAAAAAACAAAGGAACAACCTGCTAATATCCATAGCAGTCCTCATTCCGATTATGCTTGGGAACATGAGTAGCATGTTTCCGAATCTGCTTGGATTCGTACCTGATCTCTTTTCAGACAGAAATGTTCTTTTCCTGCTGACAACTATTGTAATGGTCTTCCCCGGAAGACAGTTCTTCGTTGGAACATACCTTGGACTCAGGCACGGAGTCACCGATATGAATCTGCTGATAGCTACGGGAACAGGAGCAGCATATCTCATCAGTATAGCATCAAGCTATCTCGACCTCGGACAGGGATACACAGATACATATTATGATACCGCTGTGATGCTCATTACATTCATTGTTCTTGGAAGATATCTTGAAGCCCGGGCAAAGGGAAAAACTTCCGAATCCATAAAGAAACTCATAGGACTACAGGCTAAAACCGCAACTGTGATAGTTGGAGGAAAAGAGAAGGATATACCTGTTGAAGATGTAAAGGTGGGGGATATTGTCTCAGTCAAACCCGGAGAGAAGATCGCTGTTGATGGTATTGTAACAGAGGGCAATTCCGCCGTTGATGAATCCATGATAACCGGCGAGAGCATACCTGTGGAAAAGAACCTGAAAGATGTTGTCATTGGCTCTACACTCAACAAAAGCGGAGCCTTGAGGTTCAGGGCTACCAATGTGGGTGCTGATACAGCTCTTGCAAGGATCATCGAGCTTGTGGAGAATGCGCAGAACTCAAAAGCACCTATACAGAGAATAGCCGATGTTGTCGCAGGCCATTTCATACTTATTGTACATGTACTGGCACTGGTCTCTTTCTTCTTCTGGTATTTCATTGGTTACGAAAGATTCAATGCGGCATTTCATTCAGGAATAGTTAGCCCGTTTTTGTTCTCACTGCTTATTTCCATCACCGTGCTTGTGATATCATGCCCATGTGCCGTGGGACTTGCAACTCCTGCTGCCATAATGGTGGGTACAGGCAAGGGTGCTGAGAACGGCATCCTCATCAAGGGCGGTGAAGCTCTTGAGAGGACATTGAAAATAGATACCATTGTCTTCGACAAGACCGGAACACTGACAAAGGGTGAACCTGCACTTACGGACATATTTGCCACTGCAAAGCACAGCGAAGAAGAAGTGCTTTCCATAGCCGCAAGTGCCGAAAAAGGCTCAGAGCATCCCCTTGGTGAAGCCATAGTCAGAGCTGCGGAAACACGTAGTATTGAGATTACCAAAACAGATAGTTTCCAGTCCATAGCAGGGCATGGGATCGAAGCTAAAGTGGGTGACAGCAAGATATTGCTGGGAACCCGGAAGCTAATGGAAGATAATAAAATTGATATTGCAACTGTGCTCGACTCCATGGAAAAGCTTGAAACACAGGGCAAGACTGCAATGATAGTTGCAAAGGATAGTGAGATGATAGGGGTTGTTGCTGTTGCGGATACCCTTAAAGATAACTCGAAAGAAGCTGTGGAGAAGATACTCGGCATGGGTATTGAGGTTGTGATGATAACAGGAGACAACCACAGGACAGCCAATGCAATTGCAAGCAGCATAGGCATCAAAAAAGTCCTCTCAGAGGTCCTTCCTGAAGACAAGGCTTCGCAGATCCAGATGTTGCAGAAGGAAGGCAGGATAGTTGCAATGGTGGGAGACGGTATCAACGATGCGCCGGCACTAACCCAGGCTGATATAGGTATCGCCATGGGAGCCGGAACGGATGTTGCAATGGAATCTGCACAGATAGTCCTTATCAAGAACGACCTTCGTGACGTGCTTGCATCCATCAAGCTGAGCAGACTGACAATGAGGAAGATCAAGCAGAACCTCTTCTGGGCATTCGGATACAACAGTATTGGAATACCACTGGCTGCCGGGATACTTTATCCATTCATCAGTAAAATAGTCATTAGCCCCGAACTCGCAGCTGCCTTCATGGCAATGAGCTCGATATCGGTTACCACAAACTCCCTGCTTATGAAGAGGAGCAGGATAAACTAAATGGAGGGGGAAGCATGAGTGAAGATAGCAGCAGTAAGATGGTTAAATATACAATAATGGCAAGTCTGGCGTCCTCCATATCACTGGTCAGTCTCTTTGCAGCCCTTTCCATTGCAATCAACAGCTCAAGGGGAAGCGAGGTTTACAGCCAGGTGGACATCATTGCAGGAATGGCTTTTGTCTTTGTGCTGAGTATGATCGTAGCAGCTTCGGTATGGCCGGCAGTTATTGAAAAAAAGTTAAAGATGGAATGAAATATATCATTCCAGGTCGAAATGGGGATTGATGTCACATCCTGCACATGGCAGGCACATGGTCTGGAACTTATCGGCTCGCAACCCCTGCTCATCCAGTTTGGCCCTCAGGTAGCGATTAAGCATTAACAGCCTTTCTGCAGACGGGCGCTCTATGAAAACCTCCCCTTCCCTTAAGGGATGTCTGTTAGCGGACCTGAGTATGGGAACAACACCCATGGATACCAACTCGTCAATTCCCCTCTTTGCAGATTCATCGGATTCCCCAAGACCTATTATGAAATTCGAGCAGACCTTGTTCTTGCCGAATATCTCGACACCTTCTTTCAGGGCTTTGAGGACATCATCAATATCCTGGTCAGAACATACTTCCCTATAGACATCCCTGTCCATGGTCTCGATGTTATACTTGAGTTCATCTGCACCGGCATCTTTTAGCCTTCTGGTGGAGTCCTTTGTAGGATACACGGAAACTCCTATTGGCATAGAGTATTTTTCCCTGAGCCTGCGGATAAGTTCTTCCGCCCTGTCAACCTCATTCTCGGCAGATATCTCAACCCCTGAGGTGATGGATATAGCATTCAGTTTACCTGAGTCATAGGCTTTGTCCACAGTTTCGAGCATCTCATCTATTGACTTTACTTTGCCTTCGAGTTTTGGAACCGGACAGAACTTACAGTCAAATATGCATTTCTCAGACATGGTGATAAAAGCCTGATCCGGACAGTGGATCAATTCTTCCTCTATGCTACCACGAGCAATTTCCCTGCCATCTTCCCTTATGACCAGTTCCCCATCCTCCATTTCAGCTTTGAGGGGAGAGGCTTGTTTTATGGCAAGACGTGCACGTTGTCCCTCTGATTCGAAAAAAAATCCGAGGTTTCCTGCTCCGGGACCGGCTGTTGCTATGGTCACCCAGTCAAGAAGTGCGGGGTCCATGTCTACAGAACCAATAGAAAGAAGCTTTGCTTTGATTTCAGGTTTCATCAGAAGACTCCAGCGCGCAAAGATGCACGTTTTGTTAAATGAATTATTTCAGCAGGGAATACTTTATTGTTTCCCCGTAGTGCTCAAGACCGCAGCGGTCGATAACATCTCCCAGTCTTTCACCTTCATGGGCATTTTCCCTGTAATAGTTGAGGGTCTTTTCAAGAGCGTCAAAAACTACAGCTTCATCAACTGTTTTAAGCACCCTGTTACCGATGCGTGGTCTTTTTCCCACCTTGCCACCTATGAAGATAGTAAAGCCTTCATCGGCTACCTGCATGGCATCCTTGCGGCAGGCTGAGATGCAATCGCCACAGAGTATGCATTTGTCCCTGTTCAGATACAGGTTTCCTTCTGTGATTGTGATGGCATCGACCTTGCAAGCCTCTTCACACAGACCACACATGGCGCAGTTATCCTCTAAAAACTGTGGTTCCATGGTACCCATGATACCGAAATCATTTTCCTGCACTTTCAGACAGGATGCCGGACAGCCTGTAACTGCTATTTTGAACTTGTATGGAACAGGGTCAGCAAAATACATGGCATCTATCTTCTCACAGACATCCTGGCAATCGATGAGTCCCCGCTTGCATACCCTGTTACCCTGGCACGCCACAACAGCCCTTACCTTTTTCCCGGAAGCACCCGGACCGATACCAACATCTGTCATGTATTCACTTGCCTGTTCCGTATCACCAAGGTGGACAAAGGGTATCTCAAAGCCCTGCCTGGAAGTTACGTGAACATAACCATCACCAAACTTTTCCGCGGCATCTGCCATTGCCCTCAAATGATCTGCACTGACATTCCCAGCTGCGGTATGTAGGCGCATGGAAAAATGATCATCCTGCCTCTGAGCAAGGAAACCCTTGCTTTTGAGAAGCTCAAGGTCATGTGATTCT
The DNA here is from genome assembly GCF_045291275.1 of Methanolobus sp. ZRKC3. Classification (GTDB taxonomy): domain Archaea; phylum Halobacteriota; class Methanosarcinia; order Methanosarcinales; family Methanosarcinaceae; genus Methanolobus. The sequence goes on along the minus strand of NZ_CP146982.1, from coordinate 2,511,732 downwards.
TTAGCCATGGCTGGCGCATTACGTTCCAAAATATATAAGCCTTTTTAGACTGACCTAAATTTGAGCAAATGCCGTATCGCTTATGCGAAACGAAGAATAATTAGAAGAAAATGAGCAGGGAAATTCTCTGAAAATTTGTGCATTAATTAAAACGACATCAATAGAACTGATTTTCTTATGTGTTAACATCGTTAATGATTATTTGTCTCAAATTTTCTTTTATACCAGTGTTCTATATATTAGAGATTACTTAAAAGGACATCCGCGATCCTGGGAGAAAATAATGCCAATCGACCCAATATGTAAGAAAATCGTGCCGGATGACACACCATACTCAACCGATTATGGTGGCAAAAAATATCATTTCTGTTCCGACTGGTGCAAGGTCAAGTTCGAGCACCTCGAAAAAAGCGTTATACGTATGAGAAGATCAATTCCTGAAAAGGAAAGGATCGCCTTTGGAAAGCTCAGGAAAGATATCATCAAACCTGGTATCTGCACCCTTTGTGGTGCCTGTTCTGCAACATGTGAATCCATAGCCATCAAAAATGAGCAACCTACACTTGTTGCCAAGTGTACAGGATGCGGAGTATGTTATAACCAGTGCCCCCGAACCATTACCACAGAAGAGGGACTCGTTGGTAAAATGCGCAATGCCTACAGAGCGCGCTCAGGAGTTTCCGGAATAAAGGGACAGGACGGAGGAGTCGTTACTTCGATGCTTGCCTATGCTCTGGAAGAGGGGCTTATCGACTGTGCCATAGTTACCAAGAGGTCAGAAGAAGAGCCATGGAAACCTGTACCCATGATCGCAAGGACATATGCGGACCTTCTAGAGTCAACAGGTAGTATGTACAGCCACAGCATGACATTAAGCGCACTTATGAGTGCAATCAAACAGGGCTGGAGAAGTATTGCTTTTGTGGGGCCAAGTTGTAATATCGATGCGGTTACCAAGATGCAAAAGAGCCCATATGGCTTTTTGAATCTCTTCATGCGGGCAAATATAGTAAAAATGGGACTTTTCTGCATGGATACTTTCCAGTACGAGGGAATCAAGGAGTTTGTAGAAAGTAAGGATCTGAAACTGGAAGATATCGAATCCATGAAGATCCGCAAGGGACAGTTCGAATTCCAGACCCCTGAAGAGCTTAAGGTCTATCCACTCCATGAACTGGACATGTACAGGAGCAGTTCATGCAAGTTCTGCACGGATATGGCTTCTGAGAATGCAGACATATCATTTGGCGGAGTCGGAACTCCAAAGGACTGGACCACGGTTATTGCCCGTACAGGTCTTGGATACGAACTGTACAACGAAGCAGTTGACAATGGATATATAGAATCACATCTGCTCGAGGAAAGAGAGATGAAGGGAGCTCTTAATCTTGCAAAGATGAAGAAGATCCAGATGTATTCACTCCAGCGCAGGGAAAATATCTGAATTTTTATGGCAGTCATTTGTACTGCCAACATACTTTTATTTGAATTGTATTAAATAATACGATGTGGGGTACAAACTTGTTTCATGGGTTCCTTCCTGTAAAAAGAAAACTATCATAGGATGTTTTCTTGCAGCGGGATGGAAGGCTATCGCTTTAATTGCAATTACATACAGTGGCGTGGTAAGCTATGAGGAGATCAAGTATCTTTTCCTGTATATACCACTCACTCTACCGGCATTGATCTTACTCTATGTGAATTCCAGCCCCATTAAGATGAACAGACAGGATGAGGATAGGCTCGTTCTGGCAATTGCAGCCACTTTTTTAGCTCTTATTATTGTGTTTCTGTTAGGAATCCTGAAAGGAAATATTTGAGATACAGAAACGTTTGATAGAGGAATCGAGGATTTGCACAGGACTGCGGCTGAGTATGGGACTTTTGTTTATACTTTTTTAAAGGGAAGGGAGGAAATAATTCCAATTATCCACATTTTTAACCACGGTGAAAAAACACTGAACAATGTTTGATGTTTAATCGTCACTGGAAATAGCTGTCAAACTCATCTGGCAATTCCACCAGTGGACTTGTATCGACAAAATACTCAGACACTGTGGAATCAATTATTATTGTACCTAATTTAGTTCCAACATCATATTCACCTAAAGTCTGGTCAAGGAACAAGAATCCAATCTCCCACCAGATATTTGATTCTGCTTCATTATAATCCTTTAAGAACAGTATAATTCCTATTTTATCAGGAGAAGTGTCATCGAGCAATAAGTAATAAACGTCTTCTGTTTTGACTTTTTTCCCCATATAAACCAGGTCATTTAACGGATTTTTCCTTGGTCTGAACTTAACAACAGACCACTTATCCAGTTACGGAGCAGCGGAGTGAAGTGCCTCAACAACCAGAAATGTTGATTCTATTCCACCGGCACTTAGAACAAATTCCCTTCCACCATTATCAAGAGTGGAGCCAAACTCAAAGACCAGATCCTGATCAACCTGTTGTAATTGAGAATGCATTTCCCTGAATATAACATCCTGGTCCTGTTCAAAATTCAGCAAACGCTCTTCATTCTTCAAAAACCATGACCAGAACTTCTGTTCTTTACTTTTAAAGAGGAATCCCATTCTTTCACCACAGTAAATACTTGGTTTTAATGGATATAAAAACTTGTTATTAGCTCATTTAAGCTGACAATATGGCATCCTCAAAATAAAAATATTGAGATTTTCACATTTTCTTCCCCACAACCACAAACCCATTCACCCGATTTCCCGTCCTCGTCACAAAATAATCCCGCTTGAAAAACTCCACCTCAAAACCATTCTCCACTAATAAGAATACCAGTTCCTTCTCAGTGAAGTGATGAGCGACATAAGCAACCTCACCAGTCACCTCATCGTAAGCAATGATGGAACCCTCCTCCTTTGTTAGCGGCAGGTCGTTAAGGTAGCGTTCACGATAGATCTTTGAATACCAAGTCTGGCCGAAATCCGCGAGATAGAGATGGCCTTGAGGTTTTAGCACCCTGCACGCTTCTTTGATGATCTTGCTGCGGTCCTCCTTTGACACTATCGTGGTGAGGAAGGCCTGCATGACTGCGATGTCAAAGGAGTTGTCAGCGAATGGGAGATGAGTGGCGTCACTCTGAGCAAATAATGGGGTTTGAGGACAGTTCTGCGATATTGAAGAGGACTTTGCCATGCTCAGAGCTTCTGAGTTGATGTCAATTCCGGTTACTGAAAAGCCATGCAATGCCAGGGGGATACTGCAATTTCCGGCACTACAGCCGATATCAAGGATCCTGCATCCGGAAAAAGTGTATTCATAGATTATGGGGTCAAGTTTGATGGTTGCCGGTATGTTCTTTCCTTCAATATTAGCCCATGTGTTTGTTAGTTCTTTCATCTTTGTTCACAAGCAATTCTTTGTTTTCTATGGAAGGCTATATAGTATTTAGTATAATTCAGTAGTATATTAATCGATAAATAAACACGCATAGGCAGAAATATGAAAATTAAAAGATCAACGCTTATAATCTCATTGATGCTCGCCCTGTTTTTAATGCAACCGCTTGCTGCGGCAGCTTCCACTGCCAGTGAAGCAAAGCAGGACTGGCTGGATGCTAAGCAGCAAAGTCTTGAAGTCCAGGAAATTCACCGTGAGGCAAAGGTCGCATGGGCAGCAGATCAGACACCTGAAAATGATCAGGCAGTGGTCGATACAGGAAAAGATGCATTAAATGCAGCTCTTGATGAAGTGGAAAGCTGGCTTTTGTGGAAGAGTCTGGAAGCAGAAGAAAATCCTCAAATTCCAGAAGACCTGAAACAGTCCATCAGCGATGATGTAGACAATAATCTCCAGAAGATAGATGAATTGAGAGGAGATGTGGATGCTGTTGAAACAAGACTGGAGCTTGGTCTGACCTCTCTGAAAATGGTTGGGAAATACCTTGAGCTGCTGACCGATGTTGCCAGAAACTCAGGCAATGTGTGGGTTCATGTAGCTGATGAAAAAGCTGATACAGTTGAGCATTTCGAGTCTATACTGAGAGAAGCAGCTGAAGACATGGATGATAACGAAGCCATCATTGAAAAACTCGATATGGCAAAGGTCGAACTGCAAAGTGCTCGTGACAATATAGACAGGGCAGAAGCTGAATATGAACAGGTGGTGGTGCCAGGAACTCCGCTTATCAAGTTCTCAAACGGGAACAACTATCTGAGAATTGCAAAGGGCAATCTGATAAGTTCACATGGACACCTGAATCAGGCTTATAATATGATACGTGCAGGAGGAAAATAAGATGAACAGAAAAATATTGATAACAGGTTTAATAATCCTCTTTCTCCTGAGCTGTGGTTGCGCTGGAAAGAAACAAGCAGCATCTGATGACATTATTGAATCCGATGATGTATCAGATTTGGCCCCCAGTCCAGAAGAAGGACTGGTAGAAGATACGGTTTCAAACGAGTCTGATGAGCTTGCTCCTTTATCCCAGGAAGAACTTGACAACTTGAAAGCGGAACTTGAGGAAATGGAATTTGATGATCTTGGTGGACTTTCAGAATAATGAAAGGCCACTTCTATTTTTACCTTATTTTACAAATGCAGATCTCAACAGATTGAACATATAAGCTTAATATTCAAAATTGATGAATTCCAGTGGTTTGAAGAAATGCAAAAACAGTCTCTTTAAACCAACATTTTTAATATAATCGTTTTCTTTTCTAACACTTAAATATCTACATATATTACTCTATTTCAAATTCGAGGAACTTACGATGATCACTAAAGAAGAGGTTGGACACGTAGGCTGGCTCGCACGTATCGAGATCGCTGAGAGTGAATCCGATGCGTATGCAGAGAAGCTCAACTCCGTACTGGAATATTTCGGGCAGCTCGATGAGGTTGATACCGAAGATGTACTCCCCACCTATCATGTTGCAGACGTTATGAACGTATTCAGGGAAGATATTGTGAAGCCATCCATGTCACAGGAAGACGTGCTCTCAAACACCGAGCACAAGCAGGAAGGCAGTTTCAAGGTTCCAAAGATAATGTGAGGCGGCTTTATGGCAAAATGGACAAATATTTCCCAGATAAAGCAGAGCATCGAATCTGGCTCTGCAGAAGAGGTCACAGCTTCATACCTTGATATTATCGACAAGAGCAAGATCAATGGTTTTGTAGCTGTTTCAGACGAAGCGATCAATGAAGCTCGCAAGATAGACTCCGAAGGTCATGATGGAGTACTTGCAGGCGTTCCAATCGCAATTAAAGATAACATTTCTACTAAAGGACTCTCAACAACCTGTGGTTCAAGGATACTGCAGGGATATGTGCCACCATATAACGCACACGTCATCGAGAAGTTAAAAGATGCTGGAGCCATCGTGATTGGAAAAGCCAACATGGATGAATTTGCCATGGGAACTTCCACAGAATCCAGCACCTACGGAGCAACCCTCAATCCATGGGACAAGGAAAGAGTTCCGGGCGGTTCATCAGGAGGAAGTGCCGCTGTTGTTGCAGCAGGAGAAGCACCGGTTTCTCTGGGCTCAGATACAGGCGGATCTGTCAGGTGTCCTGCAGCATATTGTGGTGTTGTCGGTCTGAAACCAACATATGGGGCAGTTTCAAGATACGGACTCGTATCCTATGCCAACTCACTTGACCAGATAGGACCTCTGGCCACCAATGTCAGCGATATTGCAGCCATTATGGACGTTATCGGAGGACATGATTCCAGGGACAGCACTTCAATGAAGCAGGAGAATAACTATCAGGATGCTTTGAAAGATGATGTTGAGGGCATGAAGATAGGTATTCCAGAAGAATACTTCGGAGAGGGCATCGATGAGAGCGTGGAGAAGTCAGTATGGGATGCCATCCAGAAATTCGAGGATATGGGAGCAACACACGAGAAAGTCTCAATGCCCCACACCAAATACGCACTTGCATCTTACTATATCATTGCCATGAGCGAAGCTTCATCCAACCTTGCACGTTTTGACGGTACAAGGTACGGTCACCGTGTAGATGGAGATAACTGGCACGACATGGCATCAAAGACCAGGGCAGAAGGCTTTGGGGACGAGGTCAAGCGCAGGGTACTGCTCGGAACCTATGCACTTTCAGCAGGTTACCACGACAAGTATTACCTGAAGGCTCTGAAGGTAAGGACCCTTGTAAAGCAGGACTTCGACAGAGCACTTGCAAATGTTGACGTGCTCATGGCACCTACCATGCCGGCACCTGCATTCAAGATCGGCGAGAAGATCGATGATCCCCTTTCACTGTACCTTGCAGATGTGAACACAGTGCCAATAAACCTTGCAGGTGTACCATCCATATCCGTACCATGCGGAATGGCAGATGGATTACCAGTTGGTCTGCAGATAATAGGTAATCAATTTGATGAGAATACCATCATAAGGGCTGCCTACAGCTTTGAGCAGAATACCGACCATCACAATAACAAACCGCCGGAGGTGGCATAATGGTTTACGAGAACCCTGACGGAGTAAGGATAGGACTTGAAGTCCACGTCCAGCTTAACAAACTCAACACAAAACTCTTCTGTGGCTGTTCCACAGATTACCACGACTCTGAACCAAACACCCACGTATGCCCTGTATGCATGGGACTGCCCGGTTCATTGCCAGTGATCAATGAGAAAGCTGTGGAGTATGCAATGAAGATAGGACTTGCACTTGGCTGTGACATAGTCGAGCAGACCCAGTTCCACAGAAAGAATTACTATTATCCTGACCTTCCAAAGGGATTCCAGACCACCCAATACGACTTCCCGATAGCAGGAGAAGGAAAGGTTGTCATCGAGGGCGAGGATGGAGAGCGTGAGATAGGTATCACACGTGCCCACATGGAAGAGGACCCCGGAAGACTTCAGCACATGGGAAGTATTGACAAGTCCAAGGGCACACTCATCAACTACAACCGTTCAGGCATGACACTTATCGAGATAGTAAGTGAGCCTGACATGAGAAGCCCGAAGGAAGCAAGGAGATATCTGGATAAGCTCAGGAGCATACTTGATTACCTTGACGTATTCGACGGTGACCGTGAAGGAGCCATGAGGGTTGATGCCAATGTTTCCGTCTTTATGGGAGAACGTGTTGAGGTCAAGAACATCTCATCATTCAAGGGAGCTGAAAGAGCCCTGCTCTACGAAATAATGAGGCAGAAGAATCAGATCCGCCGTGGCGGAGAGATCACTCTGGAGACCAGACACTTTGACGAGGCAAGGGGAGTTACCCTTTCCATGCGTACAAAGGAAACCGAAAATGACTACCGCTATTTCCCGGAACCTGACTTAGTTCCAATGAGAGTTGCAGGCCGTGTTCCTGATGTTGCGCAAACACTTCCAGAACTTCCTGATGCAAAGCGTAGCCGTTTCCTTGAGCAGTACGAGATGTCGAACATGCATGCAAAGGCACTGACATCACAGATCAAGGTCGCAGATTTCTATGAAGAAGTAGCATCCAGGGTCAACCCGAAGGATGCAGCTGTATGGGTTGCAGATATACTCAAAGGCGAACTCAACTATCGTGATCTTGGAATCGATGCATTCTCAATAGATGATATTGTGGAAGTAATTGAACTTGTCACCGGAAACAAGACCACAGAGCAAAGCGGTGTAGAGATCATCCGTGCAATTCTTGATGAAGGAGGAAAGCCGCAGGATATAGTTCAGGCTAAGGGACTGCTTAAGGTGGAGGATGACATAGTTGCAACTGCAGTTGAAGAATCCGTTGCCGAGAATCCTGAAGCTGTTGCGGACTACCTTGCAGGAAAGGAAAAATCCCTAAACTTCATCGTAGGAAAGGTTATGCAAAAAACACGCGGACGTGCCGATGCTAAAGAAGCAAGAGAAAAGGTGCTTGCAAAAATAAATGCTTGAATGGGGACATATATCCCCATTAATTATTCTTTTTTTGAATTGGCAGTTTATTTAATGCTTTGAATCTGCATTTGCCAGGAAAGCTTCGCCACGAACTGTGATGCAGTATTCCGTTGAACCGCTTTTTTCGTCCTTTTCAATATACAGTGTATCTTCCAGCATACTCAGATCGAACTTTGCATGAACATCATCAAGATCGAACTCCTTTTTGATATCCTCAAAACTCATGTTCCCCTCACCCAGTCTTTTTAGTATACTTCTTCTGACAGGGTTTTGAAGTGCCTTCAGTCCGGCTTTATGGTCCTCGGTAGGATTGGCCTTGAGCTTGCCTTCCTTTTTGGCTTTTTCATACCATTCCTGCCTTTTATTCATCAGTTCTTCATCTGTCATAACAATCATTAATTATTGATGATGGATTTTGATAAATATTCTTTGCTTCAAAACAGCACATGAGCAAATTGCCAAAACAATTATATGTTTTGAATTGCATGTATGCAGCCTACAATTATTCTTATTTATAAAATTACAATCATTAGGTGAAAAATCATGGGACGATTTCCAGAAGCAGAAGCAAAGATACTTATAAAGAAGATATGCATGAGCTGTAATGCACGTAATGCAGTCCGTGCAACAAGATGCAGAAAATGCGGTAACAAAAGCCTGAGGATGAAATCCAAGGAAACGAGAGGCTGATCTTTCTGATGCAAGTGGAAAAGTACCTGAACGACATCGCAGAGCGCGAGGGTACAGTTCACTTGACACTTATCGACCCTGCATCCCAGTCCCCCGAAGAAGCAGCAGAGATTGCTCACGCTGCAACATTGGGTGGAACAGATGCTATCGTGGTCGGTGGTTCCACTGGAGCCGGAGGTGTCGTGCTTGATCAGACCCTCCTTCAGATCAAGGAAAGGAGCGATAAGCCAACTATATTATTCCCCGGAAGCGCATCCGGCGTAAGCAGGCATGCAGACGCGGTCTTTTTCATGAGTCTGCTAAATTCCAGGGACATTAGTTTCATCACCACTAACCAGATGATGGGTGCGCCTCTTGTTTACAAGAGTGGTATTGAACCCATTTCCATGGCATACCTTGTAGTGGAGCCAGGAGGAACTGTGGGATGGGTCGGAGATGCAAAGTTGATTCCAAAGAAGAAGCCGGAGATCGCTGTTGCATATGCCCTTGCGGGAAAATACCTCGGTATGCATTATACATACCTTGAAGCCGGGTCCGGTGCCGATGAACCGGTACGGCCTGAGATGATAGGTGCTGTTAAGCATGCTCTTGGAGATAACAAGCTTATTGTTGGCGGCGGCATACGTGATGGAAACACTGCAAAACAGTGTGCACTTGCCGGAGCGGACATGATAGTGACAGGTACTGTGCTCGAGGAGAGCTCAAACGTTACAGCCAAGATCGAAGAACTTGTCTCAGCCATCAAGAGATAAGTATTCATACCAGTCTTTCTTTTTTACCTATCGAATTTGACTATCCATTAATCAGAGGTTTGACAATGTTACAGGTATCCAACATCGTAAAAGAATATGACTTCAATGACGAAAAAAAGCGTGTTCTGGACGACATCAGTTTCAGTGTTGCGAATGGAGAGATACTTGGAATTACAGGTAAGAGCGGCAGTGGAAAAACCACACTTCTTAAGATACTTCGAGGACTGGAATCTTTTGACAGCGGATCATTTAAGCTGGAAGGAGAAATCATCACAAGCGAATCAGATGACGACGAGCTCCGCAAACATAGAGCCAGAGCTGCTATTCATCTTCAACGAAACTTCGCACTCTGGAACGGGCCTGCTATCGATAATCTCATACGCAGATTGAACTTCCAGCATGAAGGAGATGAAAGCCTTCCCCATGAAGACTCGTTCCATTACGAAGAGGTACATGAGGAAGCACAGAAGTACATCAAACTCGTAGGTCTTGAGGACAAAGCATTACATTCATCCAATCTTCTCAGTGGTGGAGAGAAGCAAAGACTTATCCTTGCACGCCAACTTGCAGCAAAACCAAGGCTACTGCTCCTGGACGAGCCGGTAACCATGACAGGACCGGGTACAAAACAGGAGATGCTCGATCTGATCAAGGAAATTAAGGGCAAGCTGGACATACCGATCATCGTGGTCTCACACCTTCCTGAAGTACATCGCTACATTTCAGACAGAGTCGCCTACATGGATGATGGAAAGATCATCGAAACAGGAGAAACTGAGGACGTCCTCAAAAACTTCCTCAAGGATATCGAGAAGCAGATCCCATTGACCGACATAAAGGAAAAGGAACCTGCAATAAGAGTAAAGAACCTGTCAAAGCGTTTTTCACTTATACGGGTTGGAGAAGTGCTCAAATTCGAAGACCTTTCACTGGACATCAACAAAGGCGAGATTACTGCGATTATCGGGCAGTCAGGCGCAGGCAAGACCTCATTGCTTAAAATGATAGAAGGTTTGAGGATACCAAAACAGGGAGATATCAGCTACCTGCATGACGGTGAATGGCTCAACATACTTGAATTCACAAAACAGCGCATGGACCTTCGTAAGAAGATAAGCATCATGCACCAGGAATTCACATTATCCCCACATTCCACCGTAAGGGAACAAATGGCATTCAGGCTTCGTATTAAAGGTAAAAGGTCCCTGGAATTTGCCAGGAAGAAGGCTGCAGAGCTTGGACTCTCTGATGAAGCTCTTGATGCACTCTACAGCCTTCCTGACAACTCACAGGATGAAAAGGATAAGATACTGCGACAACTGAACCTTACAATGGACATATATTCCAAACTTTTCCCGTTCATAACAAAGGGCGATGTTGACCAGCATGCAAAAGATATCTTCGATGCACTTGATCTGCCAATGGAAATTCTCGACAAGACCCCATACCAGATAAGCGGCGGAGAACATGTCAGAGCATACATTGCCCTTGCACTGGCAACATATCCGGAAATACTCATTCTTGACGAGCCCTTCGGTGATCTGGACCCCATAACCCTCAGGGATGTGACCAATTCACTGAAGAAGGTCAACTCCCAGTTTGGCACTACAATTGTACTTGTAAGTCATCACATGGACTTTGTTAAAGAGGTTGCTCACAGGACCGTCCTAATGGACAATGCAAAAATAATCATGGACGGTAAGCCGGATGAGGTATGTGGTAAGCTTATTGAGATGAGTCATGCAAAATATCTTGACCGTAGCATTGAATAACTGACAGAATGATGCTTTTATAGCACATTACCCCTCTCTTTTTATTCTTTTTTGCTCTTTTTTACAGATACATAGAGAATAGGTTTTTATCCTAGCACCTCACAACTAATCATTGGAGGTTTATTATGAAAGAAGTCACAGACATAATGAAGAAAGTGGGTCTTTTCGGAATAGGATTGTGGGCACTCACCGAAGAGAAGATACAGGAAATTACTGATGATCTCGTCGAGGATGGGGAACTGAAGAAAGAAGAAGGGAAGAAATTCGTTCGTGAAGTCATCGATGAGCAGAAAAAGCAGAAGGAAGAAATTGAAAGCAAAATCACAAACAAAGTGCAGGAAACTTTCAAGAAAGCAGATGTCGCAACCAAGGAAGAACTTCATGAACTCAAGGATATCATCAAGGAACTTAACAGGAAGATCGACAAGATGACCGGTTCCGAGGAAGAAGAAAAAGAAGAAGAAGAAGAAGAAAAAGAAGCGGACCTTTAAAGGCCATAGGTAAGGGATTCCTTTGGCCTTAATAAAAAGCCATAATCTATTCCTCACTTTTTTTAAGTTCATATATTCTTTTACACATGCCAAAACTGAAAAAGTTTCAGATGACTATGTGAGTGAATGGAGCATACTCCCTGCCGATCCGCTGGCAGGAGATGTTTTGACAATACAGGGAAAAGCAGAACCTGATAAGAGTATAGACATAGTTGTTTCTTTCAAAGTAGAAGTACCAGTCGTTGAAGGAATGTACGAATACAAATTTGATGAGATCCAGATACCAAAGGGCAGGAACAGCTTTGAAGTCCGGTCACAGCAGGTAAAGGACCTCAATTTCATAGTGAAGATGTTCGTTGACTTCAAAAGATCATTTGATGCCAAAGACGGAATTGCTGAGTTTGCAGAAAATAATGTCCCCCACGGGAAATACGACATCATTATCAACGGATTTGCAAAAGAAGGGGAAAGCGAAGTTGATATAGATTTCACTGCCAAGGAAGCTATAATGTCTGACAACCAGGGAGAATTCTATCATAACTATGAAACAAATGCACTGCCGGCTGGCAAATTCGTTGTCCGTATAGGCAACGTTGAGAAAGAGATCAACTTAAGACAGGTAACTTAAAAACGCAATAAAAGAAAAGGAGGATTATACTCCTTTTTCGACCATTAATTTTATGAATTTTGCAGATTCCATTACAGGAGAGCTGTCTATCTTGCATATGTCGGACCATGGCAAATTGAAGTTTGCGTATGCCTCTTCATTTTCAGCCTCGTAAAGGATGAAATATCTTCCACCATTGAGGTCGACCCATTGGTTGACGATAGTTACTCCGGCAGGTGCTCTTAACTGCTTGAAATGTTCAACAACCTTTTCACTATCACTTGGCTCCCATGTGCTTATATCAAAAAATAACATATTGTTTCAACTCCTTATGCCATTAAGGCAACTCTTTGTAAGCGGGTGCTAACCCAACCCCATATTAATTTTGCATATGCTTTACTTAAGATTTTCGATACATTTCCATATTCTTTTTTAGAAAAACGATAATTTAATAACGCTACCAGACCTAAATCTATACATCTAACAAATTTTAGATGTTCAGGGGGAGCATGCGGGGGCGCAAGATACACAGGTACTCAATGATCAAGAGATACGGCAAGATCATTGATACACTCATAAAATATGAATTCGGCCACATAGTTGACAGGCTGGGAGTCCGGAGATTTCGGCCACTGAGATCCAGAATTAAAAAGGACAGAGTACTGGAAGAGAGGACATCAGATTCAAAAAGGGTCAGGATGGTATTGGAAGAGCTCGGGCCCACTTACATAAAACTCGGGCAGATCATGAGCATGCGCCAGGACCTTATCCCGCCTGAATATGCACGAGAGTTCTCAAAACTCCAGGATGATGTTCAGCCATTTGAATTTGAAGATGTCAGAAGACTCATCAAAGAGGAACTGGATGCAGACATTGAGACTCTTTTCATGTCCTTTGATGAAGTACCCATTGCCGCTGCTTCCATAGGGCAGGTTCACCGCGCACGGCTCAATACCGGAGAAGAGGTGGTTGTGAAGGTTCAGCGCCCTGGCATAAGGAAGATCATCGATGCAGATATGGATATCATGTACAGTGTGGCAGGATTTGCCGAAGAACATTTACCTGAGGCAAGACTCTACCGACTTTCCGAGATAGTGGAGGAATTCGAGCGTTCCATCCATGCAGAGATGGAGTATACGCAGGAGGGCAGGAACGCCGAACATTTTGCACATAATTTCAGCGATGATCCGAATATATACATCCCTAAGGTCTACTGGGACCTCACCAGCACAAAAGTGCTGACACTTGAATACATAGATGGTATCAAAAGCAACCTTTTCGACGAGGTGGACAGGCTCGGTGTGGACAGGGCACATATTGCCACCGTTGTCACAGAGGCATTCATGAAACAGGTCTATGAGGATGGATTCTTCCATGCGGACCTGCACCCTGGAAATGTATTCATCATGAAGGACGGGAAAATAGCCTTGCTGGATTTCGGGATGGCAGGGTTCCTTTCATCTGACCTGAAGAAACTGCTCATAGATGAGCTCATTGCAGTGATAAAAGGTGATACAGTCCTCTATATCGAACTTTTACGCGATTTAGGCTCCATCGATGAAAGTGTCGACATGCAATCCCTGAAGATAGATATCGACCACCTGCTCTACAAGTATTATGGCAGATCACTAAAACAGCTTAATACCGCATCCATCCTGGAAGAGATGATAGGTATGCTGAGGAAACATCAGGTAAGAGTGCCTTCCAATGTTGCCTTGTTGTCAAAGGGAGTTATGACAGTCGAGGGCTTTGGAGGGATGATGGACCCTGGAATAAACATGACCACCATAGCCGAACCTTTCGCAAGAAGAGCCATAGATAACCGTCTTAAATTCAGGAATATTGCAGATGGAACTTACAAGGACCTGAACAGCTGGCTGAGATTAGCCCATCGTGTACCCACGAAGATATCCCACATATTAGACATCGCTGAGAGAGGATACCTTAAGCTCAGGTTCGATGATCATGGTTTTGACCGCATAGTTGCCGAGCTGGATGCAGCCAGCAATCGTCTCGCCTTTAGCCTTATAATATCATCCATAATAGTTGGCTCCTCCATAGTTATCCAGACAGGCATGGAACCACATATATGGGGTGTGCCAATGCTTGGGGTTGGCGGATTCTTAGTGGCGGGGTTATTTGGTATGTGGCTTGTGGTATACATCCTGAGAACCGGACGTATATGAATTGAATAAACGCACAACTTAAATACGATTCATGGGCTATACTAAAAAGGTCTCGACCAACAAAATTGAATTTATGGTGTGAAAAATGACAGATCCTAATGTTGAAAGAAAACTTGTCGAAATTATGCGTATTATTGGTGAAAACGATAAGCCATTAGGAGCTCGGCTCATAGCTGATGAACTGCATAACCGAGGATATGCCATCGGAGAGCGCGCTGTCAGATATCACTTACGAATACTTGATGAAAGAGGATTTACTGAAAAACACGGTTATATCGGGCGGACCATCACCGAACGTGGCAAAAAAGAGCTCAGTGATGCTCTGATAAGTGACAGGCTTGGTTTTGTCATCACGAAGATAGAGGAATTAATGTACAGGGCTGACTATGACCTCGATACAGGAAAAGGAAATGTCATAGTCAACGTAACCAATATCGACAAGGATGATTATGAAAGTGCCACCGACATCATCAAATATGCAATGGATTACGGAGCAACCATCAGCCCCAGAGTAGGCATAATTGAGGAAGATACCGAAGAGGATATCTATGTGCCTGAAGGAAAAGTTGCCATTGCAACTGTTTGCAGTATAACTTTCGATGGATTACTGCTTAAAAATGGTATTCCAGTAGTGCCCAGATATGGAGGCATAATGCAAATGGAAGACCACAAGCCTGAAGGTTTTCTTGACCTCATATCATACAGCGGGACATCCATAGACCCAATAAAGATATTCCTCAGGAGAAAAGCAACTTCCATACTTGACGCCATTGAAACAGGCAATGGAAAGATGCTTGCAAATGTAAGACAGATACCTACTTCAGCAACCAGTCTTGCGGAAAGTGTCTTCGAACGTGCCAAAAAAGTAGACATTAACGGACACCTCTGCATAGGCAACCCTGGAGAAGATGTACTCTACGCACCTGTTGAAAGAGGAAAAGTTGGCATCCCGGTCATGGTGGGAATTAATGCCGTTGCTGCTGTTGAAGAAACAGGACTGAATGTGGAAACAAATCCAGTATCTGCTGTAATGGAATACAGCAAGATGAAGCCCCTCTGAAATAACACTTTTTGAATTATCAGAGACCCTTATACTTTTTTAGAATATTCATAATTGAGAAGTATCCCCGGCCAAATTCCCGAAAGAGAATTGTGTACGCCTGCTTGCCAGTGACATCTGCACTCTTTATGGCGTGATACCGATCCAACACTTCTTTTCGCAGACAAGGTCATCTTGATCCGATGAATAAAGTATCATCTTCTTTAATAGTTCAGCCGGAAGCTCATTCTTTTTCTTTATCCACCCTTTTTGTGATCTCATCCAATGGTCCGGACATCCCCAAGGTCACAGGTCACACGGCAGAATGCTGCAAATAATGATGGATACGGATAGTTTTTTCGCATATTAACCAATAAATAATTATAATGTGGGTATTGGCAGGGGTGCCATGTGTAGATTTTGTAGATAAATCACTTCATTTATCGCCAACTTTGTATTTTATATGCAAATGTACATAGCTATTATGCATAAAGTTTAAGTAATAGTAAGTCTACACATAGAATCCGTCTTCCTAATTGGCAGAAAACAGGTGTATACTTATGAACAGAACAGTACTCAAAAATAATCACAAGATGGTCTGGCAGTCCTTGCTGCTCATGAGCATCATACTTATGCTATTTATTGTTCCTGCAGCCGCAGGAAGTGTTGAAGAGAACGCAGAATCAATCGCATCATTAGAAACCGCACTCACAGCCTTATGGCTCATCATCGCAGGTGCTATCGTGTTCCTGATGCATGCAGGTTTCTCTCTGGTAGAAATCGGTCTTACCAGAACAAAGAATACCGCAAACATTCTCATGAAGAACTTTATGACCATCTGTCTTGGTATCGTAGTATACTGGGCAGTCGGTTGGGGAATCATGTACGGTGCTGATTACGGAGGACTCATTGGTATTGACCAGTTCTTCCTGATCGGTGCTGACAATGCAGTATGGAACAGCTGGTGGTTCCAGATGGTCTTCGCAGCAACCGGTGCAACAATCGTGTCCGGTGCAATGGCTGAGAGGACTGATTTCAAGGCATATCTTATTTACACAGTAGCTCTTGTAGCACTCATCTACCCTGTATACGGTCACTGGGTATGGAGCGGAGCAGGACTCCTTACAAGTGGTTTCCTTGTTGATGCAATTGGTACAGGATTCCATGACTATGCTGGATCTGGTGTAGTTCACTCAATTGGTGGATACGCGGCTCTTGCAGGTGTACTAGTAGTCGGACCAAGGATCGGTAAGTTCAAGAACGGAAAGGCTCAGGCAATTCCAGGTCACAGTCTTCCACTGGCATTCCTCGGTACCCTTATACTTGCATTCGGTTGGGTAGGATTCAACGGTGGTAGCAGTCTTGACGCAAATGACCCATTCATGAACCTTGTGATCGTTAACACATTCCTCGCAGGTGGCGCAGGTGCTATCATGGTAATGCTGATCACCTGGATGAAGACAGGAAAGCCAGACCCATCCCTTACAGCAAACGGTCTGCTTGCAGGTCTTGTAGCTATCACAGCACCTTGTGGTTCAGTAAGTAACTGGGCAGCACTTGTAATAGGCCTCATCGGAGGTATCATAGTATACGCTGGTGTAATGTTCAATGAAAACACACTCAAGCTCGATGACCCTGTAGGTGCTATCGCAGTACACGGATACACAGGTAGCTGGGGACTTCTGGCAGTAGGTATATTCGCACTGGGAACAGGTGAAGGTTCAATGCTTGCAAACGCAGCATACACAGCAGAAACAGCAGGACTTATCTACGGCGGATCTCAACTCTTTGCAATACAGGCAGTTGGTGCAGTACTTAGTATAATATGGGGATTTGGAGCATCATTCATTATCTTCAAGATACTCGATGCAGTAATTGGAGTTCGTGTACCTGAAGACCATGAGATAGCAGGACTTGATGTAATTGAGCACGGAATCAGTGCATACCCAGAGTTCCTTCTTGCAAAGGAGTGATATAAATGAGAAAGATTGAAGCAATAATAAGGACAACAAAAATCCATGAAGTCAAGGATGCACTGGAAGAGGCAGGATTTGAGAGTCTGACAGTAACCGATGTAAAGGGACGAGGAAAGCAGAAAGGTGTCATGCAGCAGTGGAGAGGTAGAAAATACTGTGTTGACCTTTTACCAAAGATCAAGATCGAGATAGTAGTATCTGAAGAAGATACTGACAATGTCGTAGACATCATACAGAAAACCGCAGCCACTGGTTCCATTGGTGACGGAAAGATCTTCATCTACCCGGTAGAGAAGATCGTCAGGATCAGAACTGGTGAAACAAACGGAGATGCACTCTAAGTGCATTCTCTTTTTTCCTTTTTACTTAATCCACCGTGTGTCCCGGAAATTTAAAACGTTGCGAAGGTTGTCTGAATCCTAATTATCGCACTAGATTTCACTAAAACTATGTTCCGGGATCACATCTCCTTTTTTTGTGAAGAACAGATGAACTGGCTGCTTGAGTTCAAAAAGAACTGTGGCATAAACTATGGAGAAAATTTGGGAAAAACTGGCATTTTGAGATAAGCCACAGACATTCTTTTGCTCACATTATCAGTTACTGTGGACACGACCTCAAGTTCGTAAGGAATGTATATTACTAATGAATTGATATTATTAATGGGATGGTTTATGATGGGGTGGCTGATAGGGTAGGAAGCCAAATGTCTTCAGTTTTGAGATGATCAAAAGACAAACTGTTGCTCTTAAAATGGCTATTAGCATCATATTTTGCATATATCAATAAATGAATAATATATTGGGAGTTGAGGTGTATGGGAATATCTGAAGAAATAAAAGTTACAATGGACACAACCTTTGTGCCGGTAACTGAAATAAGAGGAGCTAGGATCCTCACTGTAAAAGGTGAGGAGCTTGGAAATATAAAAGAAGTCATGATTGACTCTGAGTATGGAAGAATCGCATACGTAGTATTTGCTTGTGATTGTACCCTTGGTGTGAATTGTAAATTCTTTGCCATTCCCTGGGGAGCTCTTAAAGCAAATCTAGGAGATTATATCCTTAAAGTTGATAAGGAAGCATTCGAAACTGCAGAAGGCCTGGATGAAGATGCGTGGACTTTGGATCGCAATGATCTGGCTAAACTGTATGAACAATATAAACTTCATCCTTACTGGTAAAATTAAGATCTCATTTCCAGGTGATGATATGATAATTGTTGTTTCCGATCAGGTTTTCTTAGCGAAGAATACAGGAAAGACTTGAGATTGTCGGAAACCTTAATCTTTTTGAAAATATGCCCTTTTCCATTGAATTATTAATTCAGTCGAACACTGCTGTTGCTTGCAGCGGGGTGAGCCAGCTACATACATCATCTCCTGGCTTTGCATACAAGTAAACTAAGAACTCCCTGCCTGCAAACCACAGGCATTTTTTTAGAATTTCAAGGATTAGCTGGGAGTTTGTATCTTTCCATAAATCTTATTTTACTAGCCCACATCACAATCAAAATATCTTTTTCAGTTTCATGAATATCCTTTTGAACCATGCCCTCTACCGTCATGCAAAAGCGCTGAAATTTTTTGAAAAAAGGAAGCTTTGGAATGTTCGCCGCATTCTTTCAAAATTAAACTGTTTTGCGAATAGTGCTATATAAGGCGGTTCGAAAAAATAGGGCATATTACACGGAATTGAGCGGTTCTTAGACAATATCAATAATTTTAAAGTTCGAAATAATTTATTTTTTAAAACTCTTTATGCTACTGTTTTTTCCTAAAAAAGTAGAACTGCCATAATATATGCATTAAATAACTTTAAATATAGGAACATAGTACATAGGATTCCGTTGTACTATACAATTCATAGCAGCTCAAACACACAAAACAGTACAACATACAAAAGTCAGAAAAGTACAGAGGTAAAAGACCATGCGACAAGTAGCAATATACGGAAAGGGCGGAATCGGAAAGTCAACAACAACACAGAATTTGACAGCAGCACTCTCCACAATGGGGAAAAATATACTGTTGGTAGGATGCGATCCAAAGGCAGACTCTACAAGAATGCTCCTTGGAGGTCTTAACCAGAAAACAGTACTTGACACATTAAGAACCGAAGGCGACGAATCCGTTGAACTCGACAACCTGATCCAGCCAGGATTTGGAGATATCAAGTGCGTGGAATCAGGAGGACCTGAACCTGGCGTAGGTTGTGCAGGAAGAGGAATTATCACATCAATAAACCTGCTGGAAAACCTTGGTGCATACGAAGAAGACCTGGATTACGTTTTCTATGACGTACTCGGTGACGTGGTATGTGGAGGTTTTGCAATGCCCATCCGTGAAGGAAAGGCACAGGAAATTTACATCGTTGCCAGTGGAGAGCTCATGGCGATCTATGCAGCAAACAACATCTGCAAGGGTATCCAGAAGTACGCAAAGGGCGGTGCACGTCTTGGTGGCATCATCTGTAACAGCAGAAATGTAGATGGAGAACGCGAGCTTCTCGAAGCATTTGCAGAAAGACTTGGAAGCAAGCTCATTCACTTCGTACCAAGAGACAATATCGTCCAGCGTGCAGAGATTAACAAGAAGGTAGTCATCGAATATGACCCCGAATGTGGACAGGCAAAGGAATACCTGACACTGGCCAACAACATCGAGAACAATGATCTGTTCGTTGTCCCAAAGCCACTGGAAATGGATGACCTGGAAGCAATGATGTTAGAATTTGGAATTGTAGAACTCTGAGGTGAAAAAATGCATATGATACGTGCAATTGTCAGGCCTAACAAGGTATCAGACATAGTTGAAGAACTTGAGAAGGGAGGCTATGTTTCCCTTACCAAGACAGATGTGTTCGGAAGAGGAAAGCAGAGAGGTATCCACACAGCTGAGGTACAGTTTGACGAACTTCCAAAGACAATGATCATGATGGTAGTTGAAGGCGAGGACAGGTCAAAAGTCGTGGATATAATCAAGAGTTCAGCCCACACAGGCAAGTATGGAGACGGAAAGGTATTCGTCAACCCTGTTGAAAGCGCTTACACAATACGTACCGGCGAAAGCGGACTTTAAAACTGAAGGGGGATTTCAAATGAAGGAAATAACGGCAATCATTCGCATGAACAAGGTGCAAAAGACACTTGATGCACTTTCCGAATGCGGATACCCTTCTTTCACCGTGGAAAAGGTGATGGGCAGAGGAAAGCAAAAGGGATTATGCTATGAATTCGACCCACCACTCCCAGAGCAGGAAGGAGTCTCAAAAAAGAACTGTATACCTTTCATTCCAAAGCGCCTGTTCACCATAGTTGTCGATGATAAGGCAGCAGACAAGGTAGTCCAGAGAATAATCAACATCAACCAGACAGGCCACGCAGGAGATGGAAAGATCTTCGTAACAGACATACCTGAATCCTACAGGATAAGGACAGGAGAAGAAGGCGATATCACTGTAGAGAGGGAAGAACAATGAGCTCAGAGGTAGAATCCACACAGAAAGTCGTCGATGACATGATGAAGATCTATCCGGAAAAGGTCGCCAGGGACAGGAGACAACACTTTGTTGTCAAGGATTCCTGTGCCACAGACCAGCACATCGAAGCCAACAGCAAGGTAATACCCGGTATAATGACAAACCGTGGTTGTGCCTATGCCGGTGGTAAGGGTGTGGTCATGGGACCTATCAAGGATATGGTTCACATCACACACGGACCTATTGGCTGTGGATATTTCACCTGGGGAACCAGGCGTAACATGGGTAAGGCAGAGGATGGAGGAGACAACTTCCTGCAGTACAGTTTCTCAACTGACATGAAAGAAACAGATATTGTGTTCGGTGGCGAAAAGAAGCTCAAGGCAGCTATTGACGATGCTGTAAGGATATTCAAGCCCGGAGGGATCTCCATCTGTGCAACATGCCCGGTAGGACTCATAGGTGATGATATCGAGGCAGTAGCCCTGGAAGCAGAAAAGGAACATGGCATCAAGGTCATGGGACTTCGCTGTGAAGGATACCGTGGTGTTAGCCAGTCAGCAGGACACCACATCGCAAGTAATGTTCTCATGGAACATGTGGTTGGTACCGAGGAACTGGAAAACCCAACTCCCTTTGACATAAACATCTTCGGTGAATACAACATCGGTGGTGACCTCTGGGAGATCAAGCCACTCTTTGAAAAGATCGGATACCGCATTGTCTCAAGTTTTACAGGAGACGGATCATTCCACAGTCTTGCAAAGGCACACCAGGCAAAGCTTAGCATCCTATTGTGTCACAGATCTGTGAACTACACCAACCGCATGATGGAACAGAAGTACGGAGTTCCATGGTTGAAGGTGAACTACGTTGGAGTAGAAGGCACAAAGAAGTCACTCAGGAAGATGGCACAGTTCTTTGATGACCCTGAAATGACAAAGAGAACAGAGGAAATAATAGAAGAGGAAATGGCAAAGATCCAGCCAGAACTTGATAAGTACAGAAGGAAGCTTGAAGGCAAGAAGGTCTTCATCTACTCCGGTGGATCAAGGTCACACCACTACCAGAACCTTTTCGAGGACCTCGGCATGAAGGTGCTTGTTGCAGGATACCAGTTTGCCCACCGTGATGACTATGAAGGCAGACAGATCCTTGAAGGCATGAAGGAAAAAGCATCAAGTGGAATGCTTGAAGATCTTCACTTTGAGATGGAAGAAGGATTCGAGCCTGCCATCAGCGAGGAACGCATGATTGAGCTCAAGGAAAAGCTTGGCCTGATGGACTACGAAGGAATGCTGCCAGAAATGCAGGAAGGAGCAATAGCTGTAGATGACCTGAATCACTATGAGACCGAATTCCTGATAAAGGAACTCAAGCCGGACCTCTTCTGTTCAGGGATCAAGGACAAGTACATGGCACAAAAGATGGGAATCCCATCCAGGCAGATACACTCCTATGATTACAGTGGACGTTACACCGGATTCTCTGGTGTGCTGAATTTCGCAAGAGACATAGACATGTCAGTCAACAACCCAACATGGAATTTGATGAAGGTCCCATGGAAGGCAGAGTAAAACGGAGATGATGAAAATGTTAGATTATACCCCTAAGGAAGAAGTTCAAAGGGATGCACTGGTAATCAATCCCGCCAAGATATGCCAGCCCATAGGTGCAGTTTATGCTGCAATGGGCATACACAACTGTATGCCCCACAGCCATGGGTCACAGGGATGTCTGTCATATTTAAGGATGTGTCTTACCAGACACTACAGAGAACCAACCACAGGTACAAGCAGCAGTTTCTATGAAGGAACAGCTGTTTTTGGTGGTGCATCCAACCTAAGGCAGGCACTTACCAATATAGAAGCTGTCTACCAGCCTGAAGTCGTGGCTATCCACACAACCTGTGTAGCCGAGACCATTGGTGATGATGTAAACCAGATCGTTGAAGATGTAAAGATGGAAGAACTTATTGACCCTTCCATAAAACTTTGTGCTGCATCAACTCCAAGTTATGTGGGTTCCCACGTAACCGGCTACGACAACATGGTCAAGTCATTCGTCACAACCTTTGCCCAGAAGACAAAGCCAAATGGCAAGCTCAATATAATACCAGGTTTCGTTGATCCGGGAGACATTCGGGAAATCAAGAGGATTCTTTCCATTATGAATATTCCTGCCATCGTGTTCCCTGACCAGACTGATGTGTTCGATGCCGGACTTTCAGGTGACGGATCGCTCTACGCAAGGGGTGGAACATCCATTGGAGATGTGGAAGACAGTGGGAACTCACTTGGAACTATCGCATTGTGTGGCATGGCTGGTGGTGCAGCAGCAAACGCATTCAAGAACAAGTTCAAGATGCCTGCACAGGTAGGACCTGTACCTATCGGCGTACGTTACACTGACAGGTTCATCATGAAGGCAGCCCAACTTGCAAATGTACCGATCCCACCAGAACTTGAACAGGAGAGGGCAAGAGTCGTTGATATGATGACGGATGCTTTTGCACACTACAATGGAAAGAAGGTAGCCATATTCGGAGATCCGGACATAATCCAGGGTCTCACAAGCCTGGTGCTTGAAATGGGAATGGAGCCAACAGTGATTCTTTCAGGTAGTCTAAGCAAGAAGTTCGAAAGGGAAATGTCAGAACTGGTACATCCAATATATCCTGACTCACAGATCCTTACCGGAGAAGACCTGTTTACCCTGCACCAGATAATCAAGAACGAGCCTGTCGACATGATCATAGGGAACACCTATGGAAAGTACATTGCTCTGGCAGAGGACATCCCACTTATAAGAGTTGGATTCCCGATAATGGACAGGGCAAACCTGCACAACTTCCCTGTAATGGGATATGCAGGAACTGCAAGAATGGTCGAATGGATAGGAAACACATTCCTGGACATCAAGGATAAGACTGTTCCTGAAGAAGAACTCGAGGTCGTACAGTAACGACCTCATTATTAATTTCGGAGTGATAATATGCCAGACATTACAGGCGTGATCAACACGCTGGATGAAAGACAACCATACATTGCCCTCAAGCAAAAGAACAACACTGAGCTTGCCTGCGATAATACATCCATTGCAGGATCCATGAGCCAGAGGGCATGCGTGTACTCCGGTGCACGTGTGGCACTTAACCCCGTGACCGATGCAATTCATCTTGTACACGGTCCTATCGGATGTGCCAGTTATACATGGGACATAAGGGGTAGCCTGTCAAGTGATAAAGAAACATTTCGTACAAGTTTCTCCACTGACATGAAGGAACTCGATGTGGTATTTGGAGGAGAGAAGAAACTCTCAAAAAGCATCGATGAGCTTGTCGAGTTATACAACCCCCCGGTTATCTTTGTCTATTCAACCTGTATTGTCGGGATCATAGGAGATGACCTTGAAGCCATTTGCAAGGAAGCAAGCGAGCGGACAGGAATTCCTGTATTACCTGTACAGTCTGAAGGATTCAAGGGGACAAAGTCCGATGGTTACAAGGCAGCATGTAATGCCCTTATGCAACTTATCGGAACAAAGGAACCCGAAATTACCTCCGAGTACAGGATAAATATCCTGGGTGACTACAATGTTGCAGGGGATGTCTGGCTTGTTAAGCCCCTCTTTGAAAAGATGGGTATACAGGTCATAACTTCAATGACTGGAGATTCGACTACAGATAGTATTTCCAAGGTACACGGTGCTCAACTCAACCTGGTACAGTGTTCAGGTTCCATGACCTATCTTGCCAAGTGGATGAAGAAGGAATTCGGAATTCCATTCAAGAAGGTAAGTTACTTTGGAATCGAGGATCTGTCCATTGCCCTGAGAGAGACAGCCAATTTCTTCGGCAGCGAGAAAATGAAGCAGATAGCCGAGGATATCATAGAGACCGAAACCAAGAGAATACTGCCTGAGATTGAAAAGATACGCAACCGTCTTCAGGGAAAGAAGGCAGCCATCTATATGGGCGGTGCTGCCAAGGCACTTACACTCATCAAGGGCTTCCGTGAACTTGGGATGGAAGTCGTGATAATCGGTACACAAACCGGAAAGAGAGATGATTATGAGCAGATCAGTTACCAGGTGAAGGACGGAACTGTCATTGTGGATGACGCGAATGCCCTGGAACTTGCTGACCTGCTTGTGAAACAGAAGGCTGACCTCATGGTTGCCGGTGTCAAGGAGAGATTCATTGCCTTCAAGCTGGGTGTTGCCTTCTGTGACTTTAACCATGACAGGGATATCGAATTCGAGGGTTATGACGGATTCCTTAACTTTGCAAGGGAACTGGACACAACCATCAACAGCCCGGTATGGAAGGTAGTCGGATCTAAGCTGGAAGTTCAGCATGACCAGCCCAGCATGATCAGGCAAACAAATGATGCAGGAACTTCTGATGGATCAAAATTAAAGGAAATTGTAGAGGAGAGAAATAGCATGCATGATGTGAACGTTGTTGCAGTACAGGAGTCAATAGCATGACTGAGCGAAATTATACAACTGTAAACCCCTGCATCATGTGCCAGCCAATGGGCAGTGTAATGGCATTTAAGGGAATCGAAAACTCAATGATGTTACTGCATGGCTCACAGGGATGCAGTACTTATATGAGGCTGCATCTAGCTCATCATTTCAGGGAACCTGTTGATATAGGTTCAAGTTCCCTGAGTGAGAAGGGAGCGGTTTACGGCGGAAGCGAGAATCTTAAGAAGGGCCTTAAGAACCTCATCCTGCGTTACAACCCAGAGGTCATCGGTGTTTCCACCACCTGTCTTGCAGAGACAATTGGTGACGATATCAGACGTATCATTGCAGAGTTTCGGGAAGAAGAATGCATTGGTAACGAGCGAATAATAATTCCCGTACCAACTCCCAGTTATGAGGAAAGCCATAACAGTGGTTATATAAAGGCAGTAGAGGCCATAGTCAAGGAATTTACCATGGATGACTCTGGGAAGAACATATTCAATAACAAGCTGAATATCGTGCTTTCAGAGAACATTTCACCGGAAGATACCCGTGAGATGAAGCAGATACTCTCCAACACTGTGGGTTCCAATTCCTACATATTGCTACCTGATATTTCCGAAACATTTGATGCACCCATGACAGGAGAACTCCAGAAGATAACACCTGGTGGCACAAAGCATTCTGATATTGCGGACATGAAAAACAGTGCTGCAACTATTGGCATGGGCATTACTAACGATAATAGAGCAGTCAGCTTCCTTGAACAAACATTTGAGATCCCAGCTCAGAACCTGCCACTTCCTATCGGACTGGAATACACAGACAGGGTGCTGGCTACACTGTCCAAAATTGCAGGGATCGATATTCCTGAAGCATACCAGAAGGAAAGAGGTCGTTTGATAGATGCCATGGTGGATTCCCACAAGTATGTATACGGCACTAAGGTAGCCATTTACGGAGACCCGAACAACGTACTGGGAATGCTCTCATTAGCACTTGAAAATGGCATGCATCCAATACTGGTCGTTGCTTCCAGTAAGTCCCCCAGATTTGCTGAATACGCAATGGAGAGAGTAAAGCAGGTCAAGCCTGACTGTGATGTGACAATACTTGAGGATGTTGACTTTGACACTTTCAACGATGCTGTCAAGAAGGCAAAGCCCCAGATGCTCATAGGAAACTCCAATGGCAAGTACATTGCAAAGGAAATGGGCATACCTCTTGTCAGGTTCGGATTCCCCATACACGATAGGGTAGGAGCACAAAGGATACTCAGCCTCGGATACCGTGGTGCAATGATCATGCTTGACAAGATAACAAATACCATTCTCGAAGTGGAGGATGCACGATTAGAAGCGAAGTGGGCTGAACCGGAAAGCTACGTTCCGCTCGGCGAGAATTCGTTTCACCCCGCAGAAGCGTGATGATAAATATTAAACATAAATAGACATTCCATGTCCGGATGCGGAAACTGCTCATTATAGAGTTGTTTCCACATCCCAGCTTCCTAAATTACTGTTTTCTTTATCCAATACTACAAACCCCGCCCCCATCCTGGTAATTCTCATCCTCAATTGATGTTATCGACGGACTGTTGCCACATACCATACATAGGAAAATCAGGTAGTACCAATGCGTACTGCTATATATCGATCAGCACAGAAAATGAAGATTCTGTGGAAGACACATAAATCACTTTCAGAGTTCCAAAAAAAAGAAAGAAAAAGCTACCTCTGCAATAACCTTTTCAGCAGCGTAGCAACAGGAAATGTGCCCATAATAGAGAGGAAATAACTCCGCACCTACCTATCAAGTGCAGAGGCATCCCATCTCAATAGATTCAACTGCTCAAATGATCAGAGCACAGAACCACAGACACACCTGATCTTGTGACGATCTTGCACAGATCCTCAATTGTATCGGAATATTGTTCACTGTCAACCGGTATTCCCTTGCAAAGGGTTTCAAGCAGCAGATCATCATCCACGTAGATACAATGCGTACCCTGCATGGAAAGGCGGTCATAATTGGCTTGTGCCTCTTCTTTTTTGCCTCCCGGATAACGAATGACCTTCGCCTTTACAGATTTGCATGCTTTGTCAGGAGATACCTGATTGTATTTCGAGATCATGCCGGCAGCAGCCGTCTGGTTGGTGTGGGGATCAATTACAATAAATGAACCTGTGATCTTGTTCTCGGAATAAATGTCGGCAAATATCGGGGTTTTCAATTCAACCTTGACTTTTCCGATCTCATTTAAGCTCAAAACATCCAAAGGTTTCATGCTGATGTCTTCAGGATCAAACTCATGAAGTACTTCTGCAAAATTTCCTTTCACCGTGCTGGTAGTATGCTTGATCAAATAATCTTTTCCGATCTCCATGGGAGCGCTATCCATCCATACTACATTCGCCTCCAGGCTTCCGGCAATTACAGGAAGGTCATCAACCTTTGCGATCATATCACCACGGCTAATGTCAATGTCATCCTCAAGGCAAAGAGTTACTGCCATGGGAGCAAAAGCATAATCGAGGTCCCCGTCATACGTGACGATCCTTGAAATTTTACTCGTTCTTCCAGAAGGGAGAACTCTTACCTTGTCTCCTTTGTGTATAACGCCTGAAGATATTGTGCCACAATAACCCCTGAAATCATCGCCTCCCCAGTTAACATACTGGACAGGGAACCTGAAATCGACCAGGTTGCGACCACCGGATACAGTTATATTCTCCAGGTAATCAAGCAGCGTCGATCCCTGGTACCAGGGCATATTGGCGCTTCGTTCAATGACATTGTCACCTTTGAGGGCACTTATGGGAATATAATAAATTGATTCATCTGATAACTTATCAGAAAATGCGTTAAACTCGCTTACTATATTTTCAAACACTTCTTCTGAATAATCAACAAGATCCATTTTATTGATTGCAACTACAAAGTTCCGGATACCAAGAAGAGATGAGATGAATGAGTGCCGTTTTGTCTGCGTTACAACTCCGTTCCTGGCATCAATAAGGATCAGGGCAAGCGATGCATTTGATGCACCTGTAGCCATATTTCTTGTATATTGCTCATGCCCGGGAGTATCAGTAACAATAAAGCGCCTTTTTGGAGTCGAAAAAAACCTGTATGCGACATCAATTGTAATTCCCTGCTCCCTTTCTGATCTAAGGCCATCGGTTACCAGGGAATAATCAATATCCTGGCTCCTATGGGTTTTCGAGAATGTCTTTATTAGATCCAGTTGATCCTCGAATATTGATTTTGAATCGTATAATAATCTCCCGATAAGGGTTGATTTACCATCATCCACACTTCCTGCAGTGGCAAACCTCAATAGATCAATATTCTGATTTCGTTCAACTAAAGAGTCAGAGTCCTTCAAAAGTATCCCTCCTTCTTCTTTTGCTCCATGGAGCTATCCTGGTCGTGATCGATTATTCTAGTAATACGCTCGGAATGACGGGAAACCATCATCTCCTCAATGATCTTCGGCAAAGTATCTGCCTCTGACCGTACTGCACCCGTACAGTAATGGCATCCCAGTGTCCTGAAGCGGCACATTACTTCCTTGACCTCTTCCTCGTGTTCATCCGTATAGACCGGAATCAGCTGGCCATGCTTCTCAATAACCGGTCTTTTTTTTGCGAAGTAAAGAGGAACGATCTCAATATTTTCATGGTAAATATATGTCCAGATATCAAGTTCTGTCCAGTTTGAGAGCGGGAATACCCTGATGGATTCCCCGGGATCTATCTTTGAATTAAAGAGGTTCCAAAGCTCAGGTTTCTGGTCCTTCGGATTCCACTGACCATGCTTGTCGCGGAATGAATAAATCCTTTCCTTTGCCCTTGATTTCTCTTCGTCCCTCCGGGCGCCTCCAAACGCTGCATCATAGCTGCCTTCCTTTAATGCATCAAGAAGTGCTTTTGTTTTGAGCTCACCACAGCATTTGACCGTTCCAACTGAAAGGGGATTTATCCCTTTCTTAATAGCTTCCTCGTTTCTGTGAACCTTCAGGTCAAGATTATGCTTCTTTGTATAGTAATCCCTGAATTCATACATTTCAGGAAACTTGTATCCGGTATCAACATGCAATAAAGGAAAAGGTACTTTTTTCGGATAAAAGGCCTTAATCGCAAGATGGGCCATCACCGACGAGTCCTTGCCTACCGAATACAACATAACCGGATTTTCAAATTCTGCAGCTACTTCTCTGATAATACCTATGCTTTCCGCTTCAAGTGTCTTTAAATTTGAAAGCCTATAAGATTCTTCCGTAATAGCCATGTTTGGTCCCCCACTGATCGTTTTTCATAAATATTTTGACTGTCATACCTGGGATTTTACATTTCCTGAATGCAGTCCACATTCTTTTTTGGTTGCTTCCTCCCACCACCAGCGTCCTTCACGTTCATGCTGTCCCGGCAGAACAGGCCTGGTACATGGTTCACAGCCAATACTGACATACCCCTTCTCATGGAGTTCATTGTACGGGACATCGTTTTCCCTTATGTGATCCCAGACCTGCTTAGAGGTCCAGTTCGCCAGAGGATTGAACTTCACAAGTGTACCATCACCGAACGCTGAGTCAACTTCGACCACAGGAATGGATGCACGTGTGTTAGGGCTCTGGTCCTTACGCTGACCTGTTATCCATGCGGCTCTCTTGCTAAGGGAACGTCTTAATGGATCCACCTTTCTGGCACCGCAACATTCACCATGCCCATCCTTGTAGAATGAGAACATACCCTTTTTGAGGACCATTTCCTCTGTCTTTTCCCTGTTTGCGAAGAATATCTCCAGAGGAATGTTGTAATGGTCTCGCACTACATCAAAGAATTTGTATGTTTCAGGATGCAGGCGCCCAGTATCAAGGCAGAAAACACTTACATCTGCCCTGATCTTTGTTGCCATATCTATAAGGACGACATCCTCAGCACCACTGAATGCAATAGAGATACCTGAATCAAATCTATTCAAGGCATATTCAAGAATTTCATGGGGCGGACTGTCTTTGTAGTCCAAAGCCAATTGTTCTATTTCTTCTGCTAATTCCGGATTCTTTTCTGGCATAGTTCCATTACCCGATTATTTTGATTAAATTTTTGCAAAGTTATAGAGATTCCGGCACCCAGGAGAAATGAGATCCAGATAACAGCTATGTACTGTTTATCTGGAAACTCAATTTATTCCAGAACGAAGGCTTTGAACTCTTCAAAGCCCACGCGCTGGATAGTATCTCCTGACCGTTCTCCCGGAGCTGCTTCCTTTTTGAAGAACTCCACTGATCTTTCAATTATCCTGAACAGAGTCTCCTCATCTACGAGTTCAGTCAGTTTGACACCAAATCTTGGATGTTTTCCAACCTTGCCACCTACGTAGACCGTGTACCCTTCTCTTGACTTTATCCATGCATCTGTGGGGCATATCGAGAGACACTGACCACACAGGATACATTTGTCCCTGTCATAATGCAGGGCTCCATCCTCGACCTTGATCGCATCCACAGGACATCCTGTTTGGCAGAGGCCACAATAGGTACATAGGTCCTCTACCCATTCTGGCTCAAGTCCTCCCATTACACCAAGGTCATTCTCCTGTGCTTTCATACATGATGACGGACAGCCCGTGACTGCAAATTTGAACTTGCCTGGAAGTTCCATGGCAAAGTACTTCTCATCGATTTTTTTTGCAATGTTCTCGGCATCGATCAACCCACGTGGACAGATCAGATTTCCCTGACATGAAACCACACCACGAACTCTGGGACCACATGTACCTTGGCGAATATCTCTTTTTTCAAGCTCATCGAGAAGGTCCTCTGCATCTTCAAAGGGAACATATGAGATCTCAAGTCCCTGACGTGCAGTTATGTGAACCTCGCCCTTGCCATACTTCTCAGAAGCATCTGCAAGTGCCCGGAGCTGATCTGAAGTCAGCTGACCCCCAACAATACGAAGCCGCATTGAAAAAAGATCTTCTTTTTGCCTCTGACGAAGAAAACCGCCTTGTTTGAGCCTGTCATAGCTAATCGTCTTTTCACTCATGTGTTATCGCCTTAACTCCCGCAGATTCATATATATAAGTACATAAAAAGGCAAAAGTTGCACTCTTTTTAGTGGTAATTTTAGCCCCATTCTCCACCCCTATATAACAAGTTGACTTTCATTTGCTATATATTTGCTCCAATTGAGAAAACTGAGTGAAAATATAGAAACTGTATGCTAAATGGAATATCCAATGTAAAGGGGGTTACTAATAAATGATAATAGTGCTGGCTGCAATCACATCTGCAATCTTTATGGGAATAAATATTGGAGGAAACAATGCAGCAGCTTCCATGGGAGCAGCATATGGTGCAAAAGCTCGTACTAAAAAAGAGGCAGTAATATTAATAGCCATTTTTTCCCTGCTTGGTGCAGTACTTAGCGGTAAAGATGTTATCAGGACGGTCGGGGAAGGAATAATCCCGGATATTACAATAACAATTACCGCAGCTATTATTGCAACAACTGCAGCTGCCCTTAGTCTTTTCATAGGGAACATACTAAAGATCCCCATATCATCGAGCCAGTCAGCAGTAGGAGCAATTGCAGGAATAGGTATATTCTACGGAATACTCGATACCCAGCTGCTTTCACATATAGTAGGATGGTGGATAACTACCCCGGTGCTTGCATTCGTACTTGCCTACCTTTGCGGAAAATATATTCACCCTAAACTTGCCACCTGGCTTTCAGAACATGAATCTGAAGCACAGATAAAAAGCATTATTGCAAAACTCCTTACGGTATCCGGTTGTTATGTCGCCTATTCAGCAGGTGCAAACAATGCTGCCAATGCTGTCGGGCCTCTTGTAGCAACAGGTCTTATAGACTCGACAACAGGCGCTGTTATCGGAGGACTTACGCTTGGTATTGGAGCGGTATTGATAGGAGAGAGAATTCTCGATACGGTGGGAATGGAGATCACAGAGCTCTGCACAGTTCGTGCTGTCTTCATTGAAGCGATCGCAGCGATCATTGTGCACGGTGCATCCCATGCAGGAATACCTGTGGCACTTGGTCAGATAATACCGGCAGCCATTATCGGTATTGGATGTGCTAATAAAGGCATGACCACAATGAAGAATAAAACAGTGAGACGTATTGCATTCATGTGGCTCACGTCACCAATACTAGCAGGTCTGATAGCATATACTGCCATCAGGCTTGTTTCCTGAACAAAGAACAGATAATTATATTCCAGAACGATTAGTCAGAATGTAAGTGACTTATCCATCGGAATTTTTCTTTTTCATTTATTCTTCAGCCCTATCCAGCAATTCTTCATTGTATTCGTTTATACACACAGGAATAGAAAAGGACGGATTCCTTATCCCAATATGAAATGTATTGATAATTGAAACATTCATACCACCTTAAATTGCTATGGACACAAAAATGCGGGCAAATTTTACCGACATGATTATATAGATAAAAACCATCTTCACGATTGTGATGTCACAATTGTGAACACACCGTACCATATCAAATTATGGATACGACCACCACATAATCTATACAAAGGAGCATAACAATGAGGGATCGTTTTTGTTGAAAATTACAGGGAAAAAGTACAGATAAAGAAGGGTATCACAGAGCCAAAGGAAAAAGGCCTGAGAAAAACAATTGAAGGACTTCCGCCTTCTGCAAAACTTGTCCTGAAGGTACTGGAATACGGCGGTCTTCTTACACAGAAAGAGATAGCTGAACAAAGTTATCTTCCACCCCGCACCATCCGATATGCACTGGGCAGACTCAAGGATGAGGATTTCCTGCAGGAAAGGTTCTATTTCAAGGATGCAAGGCAGAGCCTGTATGGTTTGAAGAACATACCTGACATGTATGGGAATACCGGAATTAGCGAAAACTCGGATCCCGCTATTGCGAATATGCCTTCGGAAACATATAAGCTGACGGCATTCTGAAATTTAATAGCAAAAACAACAACGACTCTATTATCCGGGCCAGACAGTTTCCATTCTTCTATGAATATAAGCTGTCCCATCCAAGATAATTATCAAAACGAGAATTCCATAAATTACAGATTTTAATATCTCTGTATCCTTTGGACTGTAAAGGGGAGACTACAGTTAAGGATACATAGATATTACTTTAAAATAAACAGAAATTGAAGCCGTATCTATGGCTATTCTCAGCTCCGTGAACCACGATTTATTTTCACTTATCCTGTTCCAAGCCATGAGAAATATTTACTGCTGTTATTTCACCCAAACAACAACCGGATCTTTCCTTGGAGTAGCCGGAACATTATCTTTTGCATAACCAAATACAATAGGTGCGATTATCCGATATCCACTGGGAATCCCGAGCTCATCCAGAAATTCAGGATTATCCTGTATGAAACAGGCTGTCCCTACCCAGCAGCTTCCAATGTCCATTGCATGGGCTGCAAGCATCATATTCTCTGCACAAAGACAACAATCATACTCCGTAGTAAAACCTTCACTGCTTCCAAGCACTATTACAAGAACAGGAGCATCATAAAATATATTGAACTCATCTGTGGCCAGGTTTTTCTTGTATTGTATGGCAGCATCATTGGTAGCATCCTCAAGCTGTGACAGAAGATCTGGCTTGCAGTGATCAGACATCCTTTTCATCATTTCCTTGTTCTGTACGACAACAAAGAACCATGGCTGTGCGTCAAAAGCAGTAGGCGCATGGATGCCTGCATTGATGATCTCAGTTATATCTTCCCCACTCAAAGGGCGGTTCTCATACTCACGAACACTTGCCCTTGTCTTTATATTATTTAGTATAACGTCTTTTTCCCCACTCATTAGCTTCACTCCCTATTTTTTTGATGCTTCAAATTCCTTCAGAGATATCTGTGGAAGCGAATCCGGATCATCAACGTCCTTGTGCACGTAAAGACCACACCAGCAACGCCTCATCGCATCGTAATGCTCCCTGTGGAAAGGTATGCACGGACATACAAGTTTCATGTCATGTTCCCTCTCATCTGTGAGAGCCTGGCAGGGACAGAAAGGACTCCCCTTTTCCTTTTCTATCTGCACCTCCTGATCGAACAGAAATTCCACCAGCTCCTCATCCAGGCTCAGTTTGTAACCCAGTGCATCAACGAGCGGCAGGAACATTTCCTTCAATTGGTCTTTACGTATCTCCGGATCCACACACTCACCTTCATTATTTCAACAATTTCTTATACTTGTCAGGGGCATAGCCCACAACAACATCATCGTCTATTTTTACAAATGGGAAGGACATCTCCTCACCATGTGCTTTGCAGTCCTGTTTGATAGCCTGCTGTGTGTCTTTATCTGCTTTATCATAATCTGTAGATTCAAACGGAATCTCCAGTTCCCTGAAGTACTTTTTTGCTTTCCTACACCATGGACATGTACTTAGTGCGTATATCACTACTTTTTTCATTTATTTGCACCTTCCAGATTCACGAATAATTTATTATCAGAAACCTTTGTGTCATACACAGGCACCTTTATCTCTTTTGCAGTAAGGAACTGCCCGCTTTTAACATCGAACTGCCAGTCATGACAGGAACATGTTATAACGGACCCTTCAAGAACTCCCTTTGAAAGGGGACAGCCCATATGAGGACATTTGTTTGACATTGCATAGAAAACGCCATCCGTTTTGATAAGAAGTATTTTATTGTCTTCCACAAGGACTGGTTTTTTTTCACCATCAGCTAGCTCATTCGCATCAATTACAAATATCCATGAATTTTCCTGCATCGTAAACACTCATCATTAAAATTTGTTATACAAGGACTGATACTTTTCCGTCTTCAACCTTTGTTTCATATATCTCTACCTTAAGCCGGGGTGCCACCAAATACTCGCCGGTCCTGATATCAAAAGCCCATTTATGACAGGGACAGAAAAGGGTATGATCCTCAAGCTTTCCACCTGTAAAGGGGCAGTTCATGTGTGGACAATTATTGTTGAGGGCAAATATCTCCCCGTCTTTTTTTATGAGTAAGATGTTCTTCCCGCCTATTTCATAGTCTGCAGGTTCCCCTTCCTTCAATTCCGATTCATTTGTAGCTATTATCCAGGAAGCCATAGACTAATGCCCCTAAGTTTGAACTCAAAGCAGGACCAATATCTCCCCATCTTCGACCTTGTTCTCATATATTTCCAGTGATTCGTCCTCATCCCCCAGGTATTCACCGGACCTTATATCATATTCCCATCCATGACAGGCACATTTCAAAGTATACTCATCACTGAAGCTACCCTTTGAAAGACGACACCCCTTATGCTTGCATTTACCAAAGAGTGAGTAGATCATCCCGTTCTTATTGATCAAGAGTATAGGCGTTCCCTTTACCCTTACAAGCTCCATGCTTTCATCAGGAAGGTCACTTTCCCTGAGTGCGAAGAACCAGGATTTTCCCGCCATACATTAAATCTCCCATATAAAGCAGTGGTTCAAAAATATAAATAGTTGTCGTGGATGAACTCGCTGCCCAAAGGAATTCATGCATGAAGCAAATGTATTGCATCATGCAGAATTTCGAACAAGGGTTTACTCATATCTCAGCGCATCCACAGGTTTCATCCGGGATGCATTGTAGGCAGGAATTACACCGGAAAGAACTCCGATACCAACGGCTATGAAAAGTCCCAGAGCCACAAGATATGGAGAAACTGCACTACCCATGGCACCACGCATGATCGGCAGACCCAGCAGAGGGAAGAGAGAGGACAGAACCATGCTCAGGATAATTCCCAGAACACCACCTACAAATCCCACCAGAGCAGAGTTCAAGATGAATATCGTGAGGATATCACGATTTCTGGCACCTATTGCTTTCATGGTTCCGATCTCCTTGGTTTTTTCCATTACTGATGTGAACATGGTGTTGGCAATTCCCACAGCACCGACTACAAGAGAGACTGCAGCAATGGCTCCGAGGAAAAGTGTCATTGAGCTCATCATCTCAGATACGCTGTCCGCCATGGATTTGGAAGCTGTTGTACTAAAATCCCTGTCCTTCTCGTTCACATGACGGGATATCATGAGCTTTTCGATGATCTCAGCTTCCACAGCGTCCACGTTCTCGACCTCATCCACCTTGACAACTATTGAGTCAAATACATCATCCTCTGCGTCCTCGATGAGATCTGCGGCCGGATCAATGGGCATGACCACACCCCTGTCGTTCTCACCTTCAGCAAATATACCTACAACCCGTACAGATTTTCCATTGATGGCGATTACCTGGTTAACACCTACAGACTGGTCAAAGAGTTCATTCGCAATGGTATAACCAATGACTGCAACGTAATTATCAGCAGGCTCCAGAAGCCTCCCCGATTCCAGCTCATAGGACGTGGCATACTGCCATACCTGAGAATCCACACCTTTTATGGAAAGAGTGGCAGTTTCCCCCAGAAAATAGACTTCTTCGTTGCCTGATATTTCCCCATAGAGGAGGTCTATGTTCTCGACCAGTTTTATTGCCATCAGGTCCTTATCCGTAAGTTCGGTATCCGTTGAAACGGACTGACCACTGCCACCGCCGCCCGGACCTCGCCCCATTGCCGACGAAGCCCCCGAATATCCAGGAGTGATGGTTATCAAGGTCATATCCATGTCAGCAAAACGATCTGCCATGTCGGCCTCCATACTATCGCCCAATGCCATGATGCTTACAACCGAACCCACACCTATGACAATACCAATGATTGTCAACCAGCTTCTGATCTTGCTGTGCAGGAGAATGTTGACAGCGAGTTTCAGGCATGTACTGAATCTCATTGTTCCTTACCCTTCTCACCCTTTGTCTTCCTGTAGTAAAGGAACCCTCCAACTGCCGCAACTATCAATACAGCATATATCCAGGTAGATGAGCTGGATGAAGTACTTCCTTTGCTCCGGCCTCCGACTCCTGCCGCAGCAGCATCTTCTGAACCCATGAGATCTATGGGGACGTTCTTTTCCACAGATAGTCTCTGGCCTGTGGAATCCGTATATTCGATGACTACTTCCAGTTCGTTCCTTCTGGATGCAGTACGCATTTTCTGGGCATCTTCATTAGCAGTTTCAGAGTCTTCGGCCATTGCGTTGTTTGAAGATACAATGGCAAAGGATGTGATGGTATAATCACCTTTATCCAGATTTCCTACAATGGATGAGGAACTTCCACTAACACCATAGCTGTCCTGTTCCGGGATACTCACTTTAACAGAATATGCTTCGTTGTTCCCGACATTTGCCACGGTCAGGGAAACCTCACCGGAGCTGCTTTCCGAGAAACTCACATCGAAATCTGTTTCACCACCAACAAAAAGTCCTGCCTTGGATTCTATTACTTCTACATTGGAATCATAATCCTCGAATTCCAGGGTAATATCCAGCTGATACAGACCGGGAACGGCATTTACGTCTGCCATGACAGTATAGCTAACCGTTGCAGACTCACCAACATCCAGGGATCTGACGTACTTGGTATTTCCGGAATATACAGGAAGGATAACGCCTGAAGCATCACTCCATGAGATCTCCATGTTCTGCAGTGGGGAATTACCCGTGTTGGTAACTACAAAATCTATGGATTCCTCTGTTGCAAGGCCGATACTTGACTTGCTGATAGTTACGATCTGTGCATACTCCTTGCCCCTGACCTCGACATCAAGAGTGTCGGTAGTGGTTGAACCTGTATTTTTTCCATCTACCGTTGAACTTATAGAGGTCTTCACATCAATTTCATAAAAGCCATCGGAAACATCTGTATCAACCTTGAGTTTGAATTTCACAGTGCTTGAATCATCATCTTCCTGACGTGCACTGAGATACGATATGCTCTTGCTCAGAGATTCTCCTGAAATTGCCGAGAACGGATATTCAGGTTCAATTTGGATCACGATATCTTCAAGGTCAGAATTACCGGTGTTCTGGACACTGAGGGTAAGTTCAACAGATTCTCCCGGTCTTGCAGGATTTGGACTCATACTCATAAGGTCGACTTCTATACCGGATGCATCATAATACATTGCAGCAGATGCAGAACTGATGGATAAGGCAATTACTGCCATTAGCATAATTATCTTTTTCATGTTTTTGGCTCCCATTAACTTGCCTGTTCATTCTTGTTTTCTATTTTTTCGACCATTCCGTCTTTTATGTGGATGACCCTGTCAGCATATTTGACAGGTTCAAGGTCGTGTGTGACTATGATTATCGTCTTGCCTTCGTTTTGGTGCAATCCGCTTAGAAATTCCAGGATAAAACTCCCTGTTTTACTGTCAAGATTACCTGTTGGCTCATCCGCCAGGATGACCGGTGGGTCCACAGCAAGGGCTCTGGCAATTGCAACTCTTTGCCTCTGCCCACCTGAAAGCTGAGAAGGTAAATTGTTCATTTTATCGGAAAGACCCACAACTTCCAATAGAGTTTCAGCCCGCTTTTTGGAATACACTGCATCCGATTCCTGGAATTCCAGGGGAAGCATGACATTCTCAATTGTATTTAGTGTGGGAATCAGATTGAATTGCTGGAAAATGAAACCAATCATCTGCCCACGTATCTGAGCTAGATCGGACTCGTCCATTTTGGAAATATCATGATCATTCAATTCGACCGTCCCCTTGCTCGGGACATCAAGACATCCTATCAGGTTCATCATTGTGCTTTTTCCACTGCCGCTTGGCCCCAGTATCACAATGAATTCGCCCTTGCGTATTTCCAGATCGACTCCCCTTAAGGCAGCAAATTCGACTTCGCCCATCTGGTATATTTTCCAGACATCACTCAGTTTCATAAGAGAAGAAATATCATGGGAAGTATCATGAGGATTAGCAGGAGAGGATTTTGGATCTTTAATATCTACGTTCATACGTTCACCTCGAATAAGGTCACCACTTCAGACCCCATTCCCTTTCCCGGATGGAGATATACTTAACAAACGATCCATATGTCCAGGCGTCAGTTTGCGGACCAGATCATATGATGAGGATCTGGAATCTTCCAGCATCGTGGCCTGTGTTCTTAATTCAACGAATTGCTTGCATGTGTCTATCATAATAATTCTCCATATATCCGTAAAAGGCATCTGCATGTCAGGAACAGATGCCTCTTACTGAGGGGGGTTGGTACAGTGGTGGCACCATAGTCGATATGGTTGATAGATGATGAGGTGCCACGGTACTACACGTTGGGGGGTGGTACATCCAGCAGACATCTGCTGGACAATTCCCCATTGGCAATTGCTAATAAAAGGATACTTACAGGAAAATATGCTCAAAAATATTATAATTGACCAATGAAGCTTTTTTAAGCACCCATATGAAGAACAAGCTCTTATTATAGAGTTTAAAACTTATTTAAGTGGAATTAGAGTGCATTAGTGCAAAAAACGAATTTAGAATGGATTAATGCCCCTGCTACAAAAACAGAGATGAAAGTCCCATGAAAACAAGTCACCTGCAGAACATAATCGTAATTGAAGAAAAAATGATCATTCCTCATCCACCAGGAACAGGACATTGCCACGTCCTTTTTTGAATTTCTGGATCTTGCCCCGCTTCTCAAGGTCAAGAAGCATTAGACTAACCTTTCCTTCCGAATAATGAAGCCGCTTGCGCATATCTTTCTGGGTCATGCGTCCGCCCTGTGAACTGAGTATGTCCAGTATCTCCTGCAAGTCGGATGGAACGGGACCTGAGGGCTTTGGTGCTGGAATCTTTTCTGGAATTTCTGCACCTACAGCCTCAGGAATATCATAATCCTCATCTTCAGGTTCTTCTGATCCAGGAATATCTGTTTCAGGGTTTTTTACCTCATGAACTGAAATCGATTTTGCTGGAACGTCTGTATTTTCCGGCTTGGGTACCAGGGTAGTAGCTGGCACTGGAGCAGGAGTTGATATTGAACTTGTAACAGGAACAGAAGTTTCTGTTTTTACTTCCATCCCAGATTTTGAAGAGAGAGCTCCCTTGTGAACAGCCTTTACCCTCGCTTCAAATCTTTCATTCTTGTGATGGATCTGATAGAACAAAAGAACCAGAAGGACAATTACGATTAACGAAGTACCTGCTAGCAGATTATTGCTGTTTGGCACAGAGCTTGCTTGTTGGGCATCCCCATTGACATCTGCACCGGATTCGGTAAAGGTAGAATCAGAGCTTGAATAGGAAGGCAAGAGCAGCAGATCCAGAACATAATTACCCTCATCTGTTATCGTAATTACCTCTTCCCCATAATAGGTGAGCGCATTATCCTGATAATATTTGGCTGTGATGAGGTAGCTTCCGTTTGGAAGTTCAAAAGAGTATAATCCATATTTTGCCACAATGGATTGTGCAGGAGTTGAGTTCACCTCTATTATTGCGTTATCTAGGGGCTCAAATGTGCTCCACTCATAAGCGATACCATGAACAGTTGCAATTTCCGACGCACCGGCTATGCCTGTCAGCATCAACAATGTGGCAATGCAACTTATACAAAGTATGAATTTCATTCATATAACCATAATTGTTTCTGCTATATCAATTGTTCTCAAATAGAGAGGGAACCCATAGCTGTTTTTGTATCGGTTCATCAGTATCAGTGAAGTAGTAGTATCCTTTTCCAAAGAACTGGACCCCACCTGTTCCTCTGGAGGACAATGATATATTATCCCCGAAAACTGCAAGGTTGTAACCTGAGCCTGAAAATGTGACATTACCACTGACATTATCATAGAATACAACTTTTTGTCTTGGATCTGAAGCAGTTATTTCCTGGGGTTCTCTTCCATCTTCAAATTTGAGATGGTGATCTTTTTTGATATCCATATAGGACATCTTTCCATTAAGAACAGAGACATTAACATCAAAGGCACCTGACAGCATTACCATACCGCTGCCTTGTGCTATGAAACTTCTGTTTTCGGTATGTACAATACGACCGGATATATACGGCTTGAATTCGTCAAATATATTCTTCAAAAGCATATTCGACTGCATTATACTTTTTCTGGATAGCTCCTGATATTCCTGCTCGGTCATATCCGGCATCTGCAATCCGTTTTCAGGCATAGGGCTCTCTGAATTATTTGCCAGCTCGAAGTACAGTCGTGCATCCTTAACAAGCAAACTGTATTCATGAAGAAGAACTTCCATTCTTTCAACATCATTACCTTCCCCTTCCAGCAGAGTAATGAATTCTCCAAGACGGGGTATTATAGACTCTGCTTTTATGATATTGTCTTCAAGAATCATCATCTCATCCATGTGGGAGATGGGACTTAAGAAAGCCCCAAATGGCCTATCAAATATCTTATGACCATCATAAAGCGGGCGGGATGGATACATTCCATGCTCTCCCCTTCTTTCCTCAAAATGAGGCCGAGAATCTTCCTGATGAACTAAAGCTGAAGCTATTACCAGAGATAGCAGAAATAGCAACAATATCAGAGGTAATTTTTTCATTGTTTCCTATCATATGTCCTTTCAAATATAAACATACTTAATGACTGAGCTCTAAAATATGAAGATTTTTGCTTATTTTAAAGAGCTTATTTGGATTTTAATTGCTAATGAAGCTTTATGAAGATATTTTAAAGATTTTAAAGCTATTAAATTACCCAATATTCTAAAATAATATCTAAAATAGTTTTTTTGTTGATTTGAACAGAGAATGTCAGATTTTAGTATATATTACTTTTTTCTATGAATGAGTTAGCAAGAGAGGAGATATTTGGAGATATTCATAGATGGGAATAGGACCACCCTTGATCCAAATAATAACTAAAATACAAAATATTGATTTCAAAGACTTATTTTCTAATTTAAACTCATTAAGTAGTCTAAAAAGTTATTAAACCTTTAATTAAGCATTTATTTCTTTTTTAAAGCATTAATAATTGCTTTTTTGCTAAGTATGCTTATATTTGAGCCAGCGAATCAGGAAAATGTCGTACCAGTACCAATCTGGTGAAGCAAAAATAATGGAGAATAGAAAATGAAATCTAAAACAATGAAAGTGCTGGCAGGTCTTTCACTTGTACTCATGGTGTTCAGTATAATGCCATCCGGTGCACTTGCTGAGCAGACAGATGTAGTCGAAGAAGGAATTGGAAATATACTGGAACACAGAAAAGATCATGGAGCTAGACATGAAATGGCAGCAGAATATGGAATGAACAAAGCTGACATGGAAAGACCCGAGTTTAAGACCGAGGAAGAGGAGTTCGAATTTGTAAAGGAAAGGATGTTGAGTGGTGCAGAAATGAGAATCGAAAGGTTGGAAAATGCGATAGAGAACATCGATGAGATAGAAAATGAAGTATTTACAGAAAAGACTCTCAGTGAAGAGATTGCTGAGATCAGAGCATTCATCGAAGAGATCAACAGTGTATCAGACCTTGAAGAGCTCAAAGATACCTGTGAAACAATGAGAGAAAATGCTCCTGGAACAATGGGCAAAGCTGGCATGGAAAGACCTGAATTTGAGACCGAGGAAGAGGAGTTCAAATTTGTAAAGGAAAGAATGCTAAATGATGCTGATATGAAGATCGTAAGACTGGAGAATACGATAGAGAACATCGATGAGATAGAAAATGAGGAAATTACAGAAGAAACTCTCAGTGAAAGAATAGCTGAAATTAGAGAAATCATCGAAGATATCAACGGTGCATCAGACCTTGAAGAGCTCAAAGATATTAGAGAAGAAATGAGAGAAAATGCCCCTGGAAAGATGGGGAGGGATCACTTCAGGCAATCTTTTTGCGCGAAAGAAAATTGAGGTCATCTGAAAACGTATGTTTCTTGTTCATATTAGCAGCAATTACATATGAATAATAAATAGGATCAAGTATCCTATTTTTCTGTTTTTGTATTTTTAGGACCTTGTTTCTAAGATTTATATGAGGCTTTTCTTTTTATGGCTATTACGGATCTATAGAGCAAAAAAGATTTATTTAAATACCATGACACTAACTAACATAGTGCTTACCGGTCATTATTAATAGTACCAATGGTGTCACTTCTTAAGTAAAACACTAATTAGCAAGCGTAAAATGGAGAATAGGCATGAAGATCGCAATACTTGGAGGGACAGGTCAGATAGGAAGGGGCTTTGCACTTCGCTGGGGACAGAAACATGATGTTATAGTCGGATCCAGAAGTGCAGAGAAGGCAGAAGCTGCAGCTTCTGAATACAGTGGAATATTAAAAGAACACGGTCTTCCGACACATATCGAAGGTACTGACAACAAAACAGCAGCAGAGAATGCTGATGTCGTCATACTTGCCATCAGGTATAACCAACTCGAATCTTTGATGGAGCTCATAAAACCCGTTCTTGACAAACAGATCATTGTCAGTGTGGTAGTGCCCATGGAAAAGAACATGTGCTACATAAGACAGGGTTCAGAGCATACAACAGTTCCAATTAACAGTGAAGAATTCAATACCAATTACTTCTGTTTCTCAAGACCGGAATCAGGAAGCGCCGCACAGGATGTTGCTGCAATGTTGCCTGAAGATGTCGATCTTGTTGCAGCATTTCACACAGTGCCTGCAAAGAAACTGGCAAACCTGGAAATTGAGCCGGAATTTGACATAGGAGTTTGCGGAAATTCCATGCTATCAAAAGAAGTCATATTCGACCTTATAAGAGATATCCCAAATATGCGACCTCTTGATATTGGCCCGCTTGAAACAGCACCTATGCTTGAGGCACTTACACCTCTACTAATAAATGTATCCGCAAGGAACAAAATGAAGGATACGAGTATCAAATTCATCTGATCTTTTGATACATTTTTTTTCTTTCCTTTCCCTTTTTCTTTTCATCATTTCTTTTTATTTCCATTATTTCCTTTTATTTTCATTCTTTCTTTTTCTCTTTTCACCGATAAATTATAATTACAGAAATTTCAATAGCACATTATCCAGAACGGTTTTGCATGGACTATGCTGGAATAGAGGAAGTATAGCAGGCGATATAATAATGATAATCAACAGCAAAGAAGATGTTATCAAAGCTATTGAAACTCAGAATGTGAAATTCATCCGGTTACAGTTCACAGATATACAGGGCGTTGTGAAAGATGTCGAGATCCCGGTCACACAGATAGAGAAAGCACTAACAACAGGAATCTCATTTGACGGATCTTCCATTGAAGGCATGGTCAGGATAGATGAATCCGATATGGTA
Source organism: Methanolobus sp. ZRKC3 (assembly GCF_045291275.1). Classification (GTDB taxonomy): domain Archaea; phylum Halobacteriota; class Methanosarcinia; order Methanosarcinales; family Methanosarcinaceae; genus Methanolobus. The sequence continues at coordinate 2,467,179 of NZ_CP146982.1, read as the reverse complement.
CTGAAACCTGATCTGGCAACCTTTGCAATCCTTCCATGGGGCAAAGATAAGGGTGTTGTTGCCAGGATGATCTGCGATATCCACCTTCCGGATGGCAGGCCTTTCGAAGCCGACCCACGTTATGTGCTCAAGAAGATAATGGCTGAAGCCAGGGAAATGGGCTATGAACTTAATGTCGGACCGGAACTTGAGTTTTTCCTGTTCGAGAAGAAGGATGGAAATGCAACTACAAAACCCCATGACTATGGGAGGTACTTCGAGTTTGCACCCACCGACCTTACAGAAGATATCAGGAGAGATATTGTCCTCACTCTGATGGAGCTCAATTTTGATATAGAGGCATCACATCACGAAGTTGCATTCGGGCAGCATGAGATAGACTTCAAATATGGGGATGCGCTGATCACTGCGGACAATGTAATGACATTCAAATATGTTACAAGGACCATTGCCAAGTTGCATGGACTTCATGCCACATTCATGCCAAAACCAATTGCAAATGATTGTGGATCAGGAATGCACGTAAACATCTCACTGTCAAAGGATGGGGAGAATGCATTCTATGACCCTGAAGGAGATATGGAGATCAGTGACACTGCAAGGCATTTCATTGCCGGTGTACTGGATCACATCAAAGCCATATGCTGTATCTCAAACCCTCTTGTCAATTCTTACAAGAGACTTATTCCAGGATATGAGGCACCGGTCTACATTACCTGGTCAGGAGCTAATCGCAGTTCCCTTATCCGCATACCTTCTGCTCGCGGAAAAAGCACAAGGGTTGAACTGCGCAGTCCAGACCCATCCTGTAACCCATACCTGACATTTGCAGCCACACTTGCCGCCGGACTTGATGGTATAAGGAACAAGAAAGAACCTGGAAATATGGTGGATTACAATATATTCGATCTTACAGAACAGCAGCTTAAGGAGAAGGGTATTGAAACTTTGCCCGTCACCCTCAATGAAAGTGCTGAATATATAGAAAAGGATGAGCTGCTCAGGGAAAAGCTCGGGCATCATGTACATAACAATATCTTCAGGCTTGCAAAAGCTGAATGGGATGCCTACCGCACAGAAGTACATGAGTGGGAGATCAAACGCTACCTGAACACCATATAAACAAATGACACAGGATCTTGTCATCAGGGAAACTACAGAGGAAGACTACGATGAAGTACGCCATTTCATCGAGATGGTGGATGAGGAATTTTATCCACCTCTAAGCAAAAGAGGCGAGAGTATTGCAGCGAGGGTCAAGCGTACCCTCGCAACGCAAAACTCGAACTACCTGCTTGCGCAACTAAAAATACCTGACCCTTCGGATAAACTGAATGGATTTGTAGGACTTATAGGCTATACGAATAAATGGAAAAGTGAAGCAGATAGCTATATCAACTTCCTTGCAAGTCATCCTGCCTATCGCAAATACGGGGTCAGCAAACTTTTGTGCGTAGAACTCGAAAAGATGCTTTGCAGCATTGGTATCAAGCGGATCTACCTTTGTACATGGTCAAGCAATCTGGCAGCCATGAGATTTTACGAAAAGCTCGGTTACAATGCATACTCCGTCATTCTCAATGACAGAGGAAAAGGAATTGATACGTTAAACTACAGGAAAAACATATCACCTGCTGAATTTGTGCAAAATAGTAATATACGATTAAACAATCGATTAGAAGACAAATTTACCTGTGCTTCTAAATAAAATTCAATTCATCGCGGTGTAATACCGCTTTGATCTAAAAAAACCGGATACGGTGCCGGTGCATGGTTAGGAATATAGAGGAAGTGGTGGCACCGTATCCATAAATGTGATTTTTTAGATATCTGATTACTCTTCTGGCATCCTCTTGAGCTTCTTTGCGGATAGCTTCTCTATCGGCACCATATCCACCCCATCCCCGAGTTCAAGCTTACCGTTCTCAACAGCGCTGTTGAAGAACTGTTTGCCCACAGAATTGCGGATTATAATGGTGGTATATCCATCTGGAGTTCCTATGGAACCTGCCGAGATGTCAGAGTTCAATGCAGTCAGATCAGTACAGATGTGACAACCAGGACGTACACAGTCCTCTATGTCCTTAAGTGGAATTACGGCTACAGAACCGTCTTTCATTGTGATCTCCAGCTTACCCGTGACATCGAATTTAACTATGTCCAGGGGGTTCATCTGTCTTTCTTCAACAAGCTTTTCCTGCACGAGCTTCTCGTAATCAAATGTTTCAGTACAGAACAGACCAACTACAAGGCGTATGTACTTCTTGAAAGGCCTGATCAGATCAAGGTCGCTCCCACGCATCTGCTCAATAGCCTGCACAACACATGGCACACCTACAACTGCAATGTTGGCGAACTTGCGAGTGATCACAGCCTCCTTGAGGGAAGCTACCAGTGGAACCCACCAGTTGTATCTGCTTCCTGCATGATGGACCAGTACGTCACTGGAAGTGATAACGGATGATGATGGTTTCAGGGTCCATGGATCTGCGACAACCGTGACCACAGCGTCTATCATTCCTTCATCCAGTGCGTTTGCAAGTAATGCGGATACAGCACCACCACTCTGCTTCTTTGGAACCGCAAACTCTGCCCTTGCTGAAACTATATCTATATAGTCACCTACAAGTTCGGCAGGCAGTTGCTCAAGCCTTGGACATACCTCGTAGCATGCGCCACATGGTACACCATCGTTTGCGTCTTTACAATAACCATTGTTAAGTGGACTGGTAGAATCCTTACCGGTCTCAAAGTAGATCGCATCAGCCGGACAGACAGCAACACAGGCACCACATGATGCACACTTTCCTGTATCCCAGACCTCTGCTTTAAGATCAAGATAATTTTTACCCATTGTGATCACTCCCATGTGTACTTACCTGCAAATGGTCTACTGCTTGCAGGAATTATTCGTGAATAGTTAGTGTCCAAAAACGGAGTCGGATCGATGTCGAACTTTCCACAGAACTCTTTGATCACAGGAGCCAGTCTTTCCAGATCGTTTTCTGTGAACTCGACCTTCTTGGCACCTACACCAAGCAGTTTCTCATCGAGATCTCCGCGGATCACTATCTCTCCGCCATGGATACCGCTGCCTATACCACGGTCCTGAATTGCAGTCTCATGCCCAATACCAAGTACGAGCACAAGGCCACCAGCCATGTATTCACCAAGGAAGGCATGGGATGTGCCGCCCACGGCAAGTATGGGGCGCTTGCCATCATATTCTTTCATATGAATGCCGCCTCTGTATCCAATATTGTCACGAACGAAGACCTTTCCGCCACGCATACTATGCGCTACGGCATCACCGGAACTTCCATGTATCACCAGGGTTCCGTTATCCATGGTGTTTCCGGATGCATGGTCTGCATTACCATAAACAACACACTCAGGTCCACTCATGAACATACAGAGGTCACCGCCAGGAACTCCATTTATAGTGATCTTAACATCACCTCTCAGGCCGTTTCCTATGAAACGCTGCCCTCGGACGTTATTAAGAACTATTTCCTTTACTCCTGAAGCCACAGCCTCACGGATCATCTTGTTCAATGGAGTATAATGCATGTCCTTTGCATCAATTATCAATGGTTCCATGCTATCAGGCCCCCACTGAATCTACCTGGAGTACATCCATCAGGCCTTCGTCTAGCATGTAGCCACGAAGACGGTCACGGTTGCCTCTCAGACTCTCGATACTATTGATACCTGCAGCACCCATGAGCTCGCTTAGTTCAAGGGTCCATCCACGGATAAGGTTTGCAACCTGTTCAGAACCCACTTCAGGGTCGATACGTTCAACAAGATCCGGACGCTGGGTAGCAATTCCCCATGGACACAATCCACGGTAGCAATTACCACAAACTCTGCAACCCAGAGCAATAAGTGAAGCAGTTCCGATGTAAACTGCATCAGCACCAAGTGCAATGGATTTTGCAAGGTCCGCACTGTTACGGATACCACCGCTGGCTATGACAGAAACCTGGTTCCTGATTCCCTGATCGTTGAGTTTCTCATCCACTGCCGCAATTGCGGCTTCAATAGGAATTCCTACATTGTCCCTGAACACCTTTGGTGCTGCACCTGTACCACCGCGGAATCCGTCAATAACAACTGCGTCTGCAGATGAACGGGCAATACCTGCTGCAATGGCTGCAACGTTATGAACCGCTGCGATCTTTACAAAGACAGGTTTCTTCCACTCGGTAGCTTCCTTGAGACTGCGCACAAGCTGAGCAAGGTCTTCTATACTGTAAATATCATGATGAGGAGCCGGACTTATAGCGTCTGAACCCAATGGTATCATACGGGTACAGGACACATCGGAGCAAACTTTCTCCCCTGGAAGGTGGCCACCGATCCCTGGCTTTGCACCCTGTCCTATCTTGATCTCTATTGCAGCTCCACGCTCGAGATAATTGATATCCACACCAAATCTACCGGATGCTATCTGCACGATAGTGCTGCCCTGATAAGGATAGATAGATTCATGCATTCCACCCTCACCAGTGCCCATGAAGGTTCCGGTCTTTGCAACTGCCTTTGCAAGACTGAGCTGTGCGTTAAGACTGATAGCACCATAGCTCATGTGACCTATCATTATAGGCGTTTCAAGTTTGAGATTTGGAGCCAGTTCTGTTTTAAGTTCGATGTCACCCTTATCATCCCTGGTGAATTCAAGCTTTGAAGGCTTCTTACCAAGGTACGTGCGGAGCTCCATTGGCTCTCTAAGAGGATCTATACTTGGATTTGTGACCTGACATGCATCGAGTACAAGTCTGTCAAATATAATAGGATAGTCGCGGGCATTGCCCATTCCTGCAAGGACGATCTTTCCGGTACGAGCCTGGTTTATTATATCCTCACGTGCCTCAACGGTCCACAAAGGATGGCTGCGGTAATCTACCGGTCTTTCCTGCAGGGAAATAGCATCTCTTGGACACATGGAAATACAGCGATGACATGCGGTACACTTCCGGGAGTCGATGATGATCTTATCGTTCTCTATCCTGTAAGTACCATATGAACAATTGTCTACACAGCGCATGCACTCCATACACTGATCACGGTCGATGCTTATCTTATACTTAAGAGGAACACTTCCAAGACTCATTCCACAACCCTCCCGATAACAGGTTCTCCAGCCCTTGGCATGTATATTTCCTTCACATCAGGGTCCATAACTCGAATAGCTGCCTCTTCACTTGATATGTATAGACGGGAGCCATTCTCACCGATCACTAAAGGTCTGAGCTTGATCCTGTCAGTGAAGCCAACGATACCATTCTTAGTAGCTACCACAATGGCGAACGGGCCATTCATGAGTGCAGGGCCATAGGTCAGGCGTAGTGTACGCATGAACTTTTCTTCTTTTTCCGGCATTGCATCGATCTCATCCCAGAAACGTGGCGCCATAGCTTCCACAACAATATCCTCAGGAAGGCCATGCTGCCTGCCCAGAAGGTCAAAGAGATAAGCGACAACTTCAGTATCAGTCCGCATTGTACAGTTGTAGCCGTGGCTTTCCACATAGCGACGGTTGGTACCGTAAGAGGTGATCTCACCATTGTGTACCACTGACCAGTCAAGAAGATTGAATGGATGCGCTCCTCCCCACCATCCGGATGTATTGGTTGGGTAACGGTTGTGTGCAAGCCAGATGTAGCCCTTGTAGTCCTCTATTCTGTAAAAGTTGGCCACATCCTCAGGCCAGCCGGATGCCTTGAAAACACCCAGATTCATCCCTGATGAGAATATCAATGCACCAGTGATCTCAGAGTTAACTTTCATCACTATGTGTTTTACAATATCATCTTCCGGGGTTGTTGTTCCTACCATCAGTTCAGCAGCAGGCTTGAAGAAATATCTCCATGGAATATGTTCTTTTTTAAGCCTTTCCTGCTCATAAGTAGGTATCTCTTCCTGGTGAACTATAGTACCCCATTTCTGTAGAATTTCATCTACACTGGATTTTGGTTCAACCATATTATCAAAAAATACGTGGATAGCATAATAATCTGCATAGTCAGGATATATGCCATAGGCTACGTATCCTGCTCCTTCTCCACTTCCTCTTTCATCCATCAGACTCAAAGCTTCCCTGATACGGGAGCCATCCATGAGGGACATGTTCCGATCGATGACGCCTATTATTCCGCACATCTTGATCACTATACCTATTCATTTGTCGGGGTTAAACACTATTTAGCCTGAAAGGATTCAACCATGCAAGAATCCAAAAAGGAATAGGCCCCAATTAAAAGATGATTCTTATTCGTTGCTGCACAGCGTTTTTAAAATAAATGCTGTAATTTGGAAACTAATAATAAATTATAAATTGTAAATTAATAGAGTAAGGGAAATTCCCTTACAATATGCTAAGATATGTGTCGAGTTCCCACTGGTGAACCTGAGCTTTGTAGTTATTCCACTCAGAATTCTTTGCTTCGAGATAGTTCTCAAATGCGTGGTTACCAAGTACCTCTTTCACAAATACACTGTCAGTCATGCAGTCGATTGCTTCCTTGAGGTTGCCTGGGAGTGAATCAATACCTCTTTCAATTCTGTCTTCTTCAGTGAGCTTAAAGATGTTCACATCGGTTGATGCAGGTGCTTCGAGCTCGTTCTTGATACCGTCAAGACCAGCACGGAGCTGAGCTGCGAATGCAAGGTATGGATTACATGACGGGTCTGGGCATCTAAGTTCCACCCTTGTACCCAAACCTCTTGATGCAGGGATCCTGATAAGGGAACTGCGGTTTGATGCAGACCATGTGCAGTAAATAGGTGCCTCATAGCCAGGAACAAGTCTCTTGTATGAGTTTACAGTTGGGTTTGTGATTGCTGCGAAGTCACGTACGTGCTTCAACAAACCAGCAATATAATGTTTTGCTGTTGATGAGAGACCATCCGGGGTTTCTGCATCATAGAATGCATTCTTTCCATCAGACATGAGTGACTGGTTTGAGTGCATACCAGATCCATTTACACCAAAGAGTGGTTTTGGCATGAAGGTTGCATAGTATCCCATGTGATATGCGATGGACTTTACAACGTACTTGAAAGTTACAATATTGTCACATGTGGTTAACACATCACCGAATCTAAAGTTGATCTCATGCTGTGATGGGGCAACTTCGTGGTGTGAAGCTTCAATCTTAAAGCCCATATCTTCAAGAGCGAAATCAATAGCTCTCCTTACATCCTGAGCCTTATCCAGTGGTGCGAAATCAAAGTATCCGCCCTTGTCTGTGAGATTTGTGGTTGGGTGGCCTTTGTCGTCGAGTTCGAAAAGGAAGAACTCAAGTTCGGGACCAATGTTCATTGTGAAGCCCATTTTTTCTGCTTCAGCAACTGCTCTCTTGAGCACATAACGTGGGTCACCATCGAATGGAGTGCCGTCCGGTTTAGCGACATCACCAATGATACGAGCGACTGCCCCTTCCTTTGGTCTCCATGGAAGTAGCCTGAAAGTTGTTGGGTCAGGCATGAGGAACATATCGGATTCTTCGATCCTGGTGAATCCTTCAATTGATGAACCGTCAAACATTACACCGTCTTCAAACGCCCCTTCGAGGTCTTCAGCAGGGATAGCCCAGCTTTTGATCATACCAAGAGTGTCGGTGAATTGGGTCCTTATAAACTTGACATCGTTTTCGGCTATAGCCTGTAACACGTCTTCCTTTGTTACTGGATTTGCTTTTACCATTTTGATTACTCCTATAAGTACGCAGGGTTGTAAGTAACCCATTACCTATTACATAGTATATAAAGATTATGTATATTGAAGAGTCATCTTAATCCCCCAAGTAAGAAATGACCAATCCGTAAATAAAAGTTACTTTTAAAACAGCAATATATATTGAATAAGTAAAATGAAACAAGCATCATCAATTAATTATAAAACAAAATTAGATGTCGAAACAAAAACTTCAAACACTGGAATAGAGGAAACGCACATCCTAAGATGCGGTGACCGGCTCCAATGAAATTGTCGGAAGATTTATCATTCTTGCCAAAAATAGCATATCAAGAGCATACATACCTGAATCCTGACAAGGATCATACAATTCATTAAAAAAATAAAGGGAGCCATGAACTTGAGTGCGCCACGCAGCGAAAAGGAACTTTTGAATGAATTAAAAGAGAATTGTGCAGATATTGTCAAGTGCATGCAATGTGGCGTTTGCAGTGGGAGCTGCCCCTCCGGCAGGCACACCAGCCTCAATATAAGGAAGATAATCAGGAATGCAGCCAGAACAACTGATGTCATCAGAGATGAACAGCTATGGATGTGTACAACGTGCTACAACTGCCAGGAGCGCTGCCCAAGGAACATCGATATAGTTGACTCCGTGCTTGTGATAAGGACAATAGCTGTCCGCGAAGGCATAATGCTCAAAGAGCACAGGAAGGTCAGCGAACTGCTTATTGAATACGGGCATGCTGTGCCAATTGATAATAATAACAGGAAGAAAAGAACAGAGCTTGGACTTGACGAAGTACCGGAAACAGTACACAAGTATCCTGATGGACTTGAAGAAGTGAAGACACTCCTGGAGTCCTGTGGCTTTGATGAGCTGCTGGAAACAGTGACTGAAAACTAACTAAAAAGTAGCAAAGGAATACCATCATGACAGGAATATCACTTTTTCTGGGTTGCGTGATACCCAATAGATACCCGGGTATCGAGATTGCCACAAGGTTATGCCTGGCTAAACTGGATATTGATTTTACGGACATCGAAGGAGCTTCGTGTTGTCCCGCACCTGGCGTGTTCAGGTCCTTTGATGAGCCGACCTGGCTTGCTCTTGCCAGCAGGAATATCGTACTTTCCGAAAAGATGCAGCGAGATATGCTTACCATATGTAACGGATGTTTCGGTTCGCTTTCGGATGCAAATCATAAGCTTAAGACAGACCCCGAACTCAGAGCGCAGACAAATACCCATCTGTCAAAAATTGGAAAGGAGTTCAGGGGTAATATAGAGGTCCGACATATTATAGAATACCTCTTCAAAGACGAAGGCGTGGAAAAGATCAGAAACGCTGTCGAAAAACCCATGGAACTCAGGATTGCGGTCCACTACGGATGTCATTTACTGAAACCATCAAGGGACAGAGGCCTGGGTGATATCGAAAGACCTCGTTTCTTTGACGAGCTGGTCGAAGCTGTGGGTGCCACAAGCGTAGACTACCCGGATAAGATGGAATGCTGCGGTGCCGGAGGCGGAATGCGCTCTGCACTGAAAGAGGATTCCCTGAAAATGGCAAACCACAAGCTATCAAGAATTGAAGAAGCAGGTGTTGATTGTATAGTAAATGCATGCCCCTTCTGCCACATGCAGCTTGATGCCGGACAGAAGGAGATCAAAGAGATCATGGGCAGCGAATACAATATACCGGTACTTCACTATACACAGCTTCTTGGACTGGCACTTGGATTCACACCGGATATGCTTGGCATAAGCATGAATTCCACAAATAATCAGGATTTCATTGAAAAGATCAAGAGTCTGCAAGAAGACCAGGATTGAAAACACTGGAATCATTCAGAAATATATTATAGGTAAAGAACAGAGATACCTATAGTATAATGCTTGAGGAATTGGGAGGTTCTGAATGAGTATTCTGGCAAACGTGCTCCAATCATTTATTTTGGGATTACTTACACCATTGACTGCTGTATGTGTCTTGCCGCTTTATCCAGGATTCTTGGCATATCTCTCTAACCAGATATCAAAAGCACAAGAGACAGGAGAGGAAAACAGAAAGGTTCTGATACTTTTCGGATTTATCGTTACAGCAGGCGTAATAACCTTCATGCTTCTTCTGGGACTGGTATTTACCACCATACTCAAGGTATCCCTGACAAAGGTGATAGGGATAGTGTCACCAGTTGCTTTTGCCATTCTGGGCGTGATAGGAGTAATACTTGTTCTCGATATTGACATTGGGAAATATCTGCCCACGGGAAAAGCACCCACATCCAGCAATCCCTTCATTGATGCGTTTCTCTACGGATTCTTTTTCGGAGCCATAGTCATACCATGCAATCCCGCATTCATTGCAGCATTCTTCACACTCTCACTCTCAGGTGCAGCCAGTTTCATTACAAACATGCTCAACTTCCTTTTCTTCGGGCTTGGATTGGGAGCCCCACTACTGGCATTCTCACTACTCTCAGGTGCTTCCAGTGCATCCGTGATAGGATTCCTTGTCAATAACAAGAAGAGGATTAACGTCATTACAGGAAGCATCATGATAGTGGTTTCAATATATTATCTGCTGTTTGTATTCAGAATATTCGGATAAGAACAAAGAAAAAGTGACGGGAATGAGGAGACAGCAGAAGATTGGGATAACCATTCTACCAATAAGTTTAAGATACTGAATGATGTTACCAGAGTACACATTGTGAGCGTGTGGCCTAGTCAGGATATGGCGGCAGCCTCCTAAGCTGCAAGCCGGGGGTTCAAATCCCTTCACGCTCGCTTTTTTTACTATTATACCACTAAGGAGATTTCGAATTGATTATCAGGAAAGCTACAGTAAACGACATCCCTGTAATCAGAGAGATTATCAATTATCACGCCAAGCAAGAGATGATGCTGCCGCGTTCTCTCAGTGAGCTATATGAATGCACACGTAGCTTCTACGTATGCGAACTAGATAGTGAGCTCGTGGGCTGTTGCGCCCTTCAGGTTAGCTGGGAAGAGCTTGCAGAGGTCATGTCACTGGCAGTTAAACCGGAATATGCAAAACAGGGCATTGGTTCAAAACTGGTGGAAAGATGCCTTGAAGATGCAAAGGACCTGGGAGTGAAAAATGTATTCACGCTTACATACGCAGTTCCTTTCTTTGAGAAACTGGGATTCCATATTGTTGATAAACAAACGCTTCCGCATAAGGTATGGAGCGCATGCCTGAAATGTTCTAAATTCCCGGATTGTGATGAGACCGCGCTAATGAGAGAGATTTAACACAGTTGTTTTTCAAAATAGACCGTATTGTTTTCCTCTTTCACAATTATAAAACCATTTTTCAGGTAGAGACTAATAGCATTTTCAAGAGATACATCAGTCTTTAGTGTGACAAGTAAGCAGTGCTGCTTTGCAATATCAAGAGCCTTTGCCAGCAGAGCCGACCCAATACCCTTGCACCTGTGATCCTTGCGCACATATATCCTTTTTATCTCGCATATATCTGCACCAATTCTTCGCAGAGCAGAGCTACCCACAACGGTGTTGCCCTCCACAGCAACAAAGAAAGCTCCGCCATTTTCAATATAGAAGCCTTCAATATCCTCAAGGTCAGAATCCTTCACCGGGTCGTAATGGAAGCCCTCGCCCTCGAGCACTTCGAGCACCATGGACCGTACCTGTGATGAGTCCGCACGTGAGAAAGGCCTTATTATCATTTCAGATACCGCCTGGGGTCTTCAAGAAAATCAATAGTCAGGAGGAAAAGCATGCGAGTACCTTTTAACAGGATGTCTTCATCAACATCAAAACTGTTAGAGTGATTGCCCTCAACTATTCCTTTTGCCGGATTCTTCGTCCCCAGGACTGCGTAGGTGCCCGGAACCTTCTGAAGATAAAAGGAAAAGTCCTCTGCCCCGAATATAGGTTTAGCCTCATCATCAACGTCATCAAAATGATTGCACAGAAGGTCTGAAACAGCCCGCGTGAAAACAGGATCGTTAACAAGCACCGGGTAACCCCGCAATATATCAAGCTCGTATGAAGGGAGCCCATCAAAACATTTCTTAGAATATCCCAGCATGAGAGAATCCAGAATTTCACCCATTACAGCCTCTATGGTGCTAATGTCCCCATCATCAAATGTCCTGAAACTGCCCACCATTACAAGTTCATCAGGACTGCGGTTGAATTGCCCTCCGGAATTCAGGGTGCCAAAACCCAGAACATAATTATCAGGATCTACCCTCATAGGCAATTCAGTACGCAGAGAGCGAATGAAATCAGAAGATATCTGAATAGGGTCTATGCAGTACGCGGGTGTTGAATGATGGCCCCCTTTCCCAAAGATACGAATGGTGAAGCGGTTGGAGCTTGCCATAAAAGGCCCCTCGCAGAGATTGATAAGCCCAACATCCACATCCCCGAATATGTGCATTCCAAGGATGGCGTCCACACCCTTAAGACCACCTTCTTCGATTATTTTGATAGCACCCCCTGGAGGGACTTCTTCAGCTGGCTGGAAAATAAGCCGTACAATACCTGAAAGATCATCCTTTTGTTCCTGAAGCAAACGTGCCAGACCGAGAACTATCGCCATGTGTGCATCGTGCCCGCATGCATGCATCACACCTGCATTTTCTGAGACATAATCCACATTGCGTTCTGTTACAAGCTCGGTTGCCGCAAGAGCATCCATATCGGCACGAATAGCTATGCAGTGACCCGGAGCATTGCCACGTATATCAGCGATCACACCGGTATCTGCAATTTTTCTGCACTCGATACCGAGTTCATTTAAAATATTGATTATTTTTTCCTGGGTCAGATGCTCCCCAAAGCTCAATTCAGGATTGCGATGGAAATCACGCCTTATAGCCCTTATCCATTCATCGAGAGAATTCAATACACACACCCGGAAAAAGTATGAAAGTAATTCATACTAAATCATATAGCCCGTGATATTTATGTCGTTTGATTGAAACAAAAAAGTTAAATCAGACTGTTCCTATGTAAAAAAGCACTTTTCATTACACAATTACAGATAGTAACATTCCCGGATGATACAAATGATAAAAACAAGGATAAGGGATTTCCTGGTAACCAAGGATGACTGGATATTTGCAGTTGCAGATTATTTTCACCCACATGGAATAAGGAGTGTATTGAGGTACGTGCCGGATGAGAATGGAGAAAGGGAACTCAACGGTAAGCGCTACAAGAAATACGACTTTGATGTTGCCTTTGATTTTATGCGAGAGAAACGTCCGGAATGGGTTGAGGATGTCCATGTGGTTCCCGTAGACCAGGTTAAAAAGATATTGCAACCAAACGATGCTATTGAGGGTTTGATCGAATCTGACAGCAGGGTGGCAACCGTTGTAAAAGTGCTTGACGCGGCAGGAGTGCCCCGGGACAAGATGGGAGTTACAGGGTCATTGCTCCCAGGACTTCAAAATGAAACATCAGATATTGATTTTGTGGTGTGCGGCAACAGCTGGTTCACCGCCAGGGATGCAATAAAGAAGGCTAAATCGGAAGAAGGCCCTATCGATGACATTGATGAGGAAATGTGGAAGAGGATATATAACAAACGTATCCCTGAGATATCATTTGAAGAGTTCATAGCCCATGAAAAGAGAAAGGGCAATCGAGGAATGGTAGAAGGAACATATTTCGATCTGCTTTTTGTCAGGGACTGGGAACAGATAGATAAGCCAAGGCCAAGAGGAGAGGATATCGGAACCATGCTAATTGAAGCAAAGGTCACAAATGCAGATCTTGCCTTTGATAATCCCTCCGTGTATGAGATAGAGCACGATGAGATCGACCATGTGTTATCCTATACTCACACATATGCAGGACAGGCCCTTGCAGGAGAGACAATAGAGGCCAGCGGAGTTGTGGAAACGGTAGGTGACATCAAAAGACTGGTAGTCGGAACCTCAAGGGAACCAAAAGGAGAGTGGATCCGCTCACTTACACTACTAGAAAATGAAAAAATAATATAATTAAATTAATTTAAAAACAGGATGCAGGTGGATTAACCGCCACCTGTAATCTGACCAATGTCGTCAGTGAGATCATCAGATTCAAAGCGTTTGGCATATTCCCTGGCATTGAAATCTGATTTTTCTTCATCCTTCTTCTCTTTCAGAGCAGACGGATCGGTTATGACAAGGACCTCAACATTGTAATACAAGTCCGTGGCATCTAAAAGAACCCATATACCGCCATCCTCTTCTTTTATATCAACAGCCCTGCCTACTGTATCGGTATTTATATACCTGAGAACTGTCCCGGGAACAATTGCATCCCCGTTGATATCTAAAGCTTCAATGATCTGTGGATCGTCCAAACTATTAACTCCCCGATTATTCTATTATGCAATAATAGAAAAAGACAGAGTTAAATATCTGTCTATTCCTGTGCGATCTCAGTTCGCAGTTCACCAAGGGTTGCTACTCTTTCGGCAAAAGCATTGTGCCTGTGTATGCTTTCCTCATTTATCTGCTTGATAGTGACGACTGCCATATCAGAAAGATGGGTGAAACCCAGAACTATGTTCTTAGCCATAGTACGTACACAGTCTTCCACAAACTTCGGATTCTGGTGAGCCCTTTGGACCACCATGGCCTCATCGGAACGCTTGAGAAGCTCAACAACGCTGGAGCTCATGGAGTTCTCAATTATCTCGATGATCTTTTCCAGGGATACGAAGTCATTTCCTTCTACTTCTATGGATATGATACCGCGTCCACGCTGGTTATGTGTTGCCATTGGGACCCTGTGAAGGAATTCCGCAACGGTGACATTATCAATACCAAGAGCTTCGAGCTCTTTTCTTGCGTTATCTCTCATTATTTCCTGCGCGCATGGGCATGCTGTCATTCCTATGACCTCTGCGCCAATGAGTTTCTTGACAGCCATGTTCTCAACGTCATCACGCATGGCCATTGCTTCGGCAAATATCTCAACTACTTCCTGGCACTCCATCTTGGTGGATGGAGATTCCCTCTTTACCACATATTCGCTTTTCAGAATAACTTCTGCGCGGCTTGCATACTCGTGACGCTTCAACAAACTCTGTGCAACATCACTGCAAAGCTGTTCTATTTCATAAACAGGCATATTGATAGCTTTTTCAAGCACTTCATCAACAGCTTCAAAATTCCTGGAAAGGTTTGCACCTTTGAGGTGGGAAGGTAGGTCTACGAAAATATCAAATGTTGATATCAAGACAATTGGACGCTTGTCTTTTCGTTTTACCTCAACAAGTTTCTTTACGTTAGTGACGCCTACGCGGCTTAGATTGATCGGAATTTGTGGCTTATTGGCCTGAATATCCGGCAATTTTACAACTGGGACTTCCATTATATGACCTCAAATTGAAAATGAAACTATGTAATAATCATAGCTATATCAAGTAATATGAATGTCAAACGGATTCATTACATGTAAATGTTATGTTTTGAGCATGCCACTTATACATGAATCCTGATGATTATGGACAGCACTCTTCATGCATAGGCTGTATTGTTTTCCTTTTTTTTACATGAAAAGCCTTTTTTCGGAATAAATCAAGTTAATTTGTTTAAGCTCATGTTAGCGCTAAAAATATCTGCGAAATTCAGTATAGATAATAAACAATTTTTATCTAAATCAAACCATAATTCATATTAAAAGGACAACAATTACAAACCAAGAACAAAAGACAACATTAAAAGAAAAATATATATACCTTACATACTAAATACAGTTGCAGAAGTAATCCGCATAATGATTACGAGGTGACATAATGTCTGAAACAAGAAACTTTGTGTTAAGAGACAAAAAAGGAAATGAGCATGGGGTCTTTACAGGAAAGCAGCCAAGACAGGCTGCTTTGAAGGTTGCGAACAGAGGAAAAGGAACTATCAAGAAGCCAGAAGATATAATGCTTCGCGAGCGTGGAACAAAGAAGATCCATGTGTTCAAGGGCTGGAAAGCTATGGTCGATGCACCAAAGAACAAGCCAGACTGGATGCCTGATAAGATCAACAAGCCTTTCGTCAAGAAAGTAGGTATCGAAAAGCTGGACAAGATATAATTACTTTTTATCGAGCCCATATAGGGGTTCTTTTTTCCTTTTAACTCTTTTTAAAAACAAATTTTAAATCGTTTAAGGTTAATTCCTAGCATATTCAGAATGCCGGAAGCAATATGCGTATTTCTGCCATCCGGCGGATAAGGGTAATAATATGACACTTAAACGAGAGAATGTGCTTATAGAAGCACTTCCTTACATCAGGGAATTCTATGATTCATATATGGTGATCAAAGTGGGCGGACATGCAATGGTCAACCCACAAGTTATGAACGATATTATCCAGGATGTTGTCTTGCTCAGGTTTGTTGGAATACATCCGGTAATAGTCCATGGAGGAGGGCCGGAAATCACTGAAAAGATGCAGCGCATGGGCAAGGAACCAGAGTTTATCGGTGGCCTGCGCATAACCGATGATGAGACACTGGAGATCGCACGCATGGTGCTTGTAGGTAATATCAGTACAGAGATCGTGGCACTCATAGGTAAGCACGGAGGCAAGGGTATCGGACTCTCAGGAAAGGACGGGAAGATGATACTTGCCAAGAAGAAGCCTTCCCAGAAGGTCATGATAGAAGATGTGGAACATATGGTGGACCTGGGATGGGTAGGCGACACGGAAATTATCAATCCTGACCTTATCAACATCGTTACAAGGGAAGGCTATATCCCCGTGATATCACCAATTGCCATGGACGCCAATGGAAAAGGACTCAATATTAATGCGGATACTGTGGCCGGAGACATTGCAGTAGCCCTCAGGGCAAAAAAACTTGTCCTCATGACAGATGTACCGGGACTCCTTAAAAATCCCAGCGACAAGACATCACGTATATCCAGGGTAACCTTTGAAGATATTGAGCATCTCATCGATGCAAGAGTGATATCCGGAGGGATGATCCCAAAGATGAGAAGTGCCGCTGCCTCAGTGCAACGTGGTGTTGATAAAGTTCACATAATAGACGGCAGTGTATCCCATTCCATACTCCTTGAGCTTTTCACAGATACAGGAATAGGTACAATGGTCTATGAAGAAGAAGATGAGGATTAAAGTATCCCCATACATTTTTTTAATCAAGGATCGCTGAGCCAAAGGTGTGCTCATCCAATTCCAGCACATTTTCCCAAAGATCCTTACATTCACAGTTCAGATGATCAAAACTGGAAAGATCCTGAGTTACTGAAAATCTCCTGATGGCATCCGCAACATCCCTGCTGCATTCCCTGCAGTTGCGAGGGCCGCGCTTGGAACCTGCACCCACAGGGTCGGAAGTTATTATCAGATCAGGATTCTCTGCCTTCACTCTTTTAATAACCTCTATGATACTCCAGAGCCATGGAGGCCTGTACTGCCCACGCTCCCAGAGACGCTCCACAAAAGTACCGCTCTGTATGTTACACAGGTTTATGGAGAACATATCAGAGTACGGTGCTGCCTCAAGAACTGAGTTCACCATATCTTCCAAAGCTTCCTTTTCAGTCAGGAAAGGAGGTTTGAGCATGAGGTACGCCTTTACTGTTACAGCATTATCCCTTGCAGCCTTTGATGCCTTTTTGAAATCATCGAATGTAAAACCCTTGTTGATGGAGTTTTTCCGGATAAGATCAGAGCTTGTCTCAAGACCTGTGGCTATTTCAAAAGATGTTTCCTTTAAGACTGCCATGCAATCTGACATTGTCTCGTTTGTAACGAACTCAGGCCGGGTTTCCACAATCACCTTGGAGACCCTTTCATCATCCTCAAGTGAAGAAAGGATACTGTGCCTGACATCAAGAGGGATCTCCTTTTCATCAAGGAAACTTCCTGACGTGAATATCTTGACCATGAAATTATTGAATTCGGATGCCTTTTTCATGGCATTCTTGAACTGAGACAACAATTCATCATCAGATGGAGGAGTCGCAGCACTGTCATATACGTAACCGCACATGGTGCAGCCGCCTGCCTTACCCCACCAGCATCCGGATGTCTTGAAGATCAGAGTAAGGGTGTCGATCTCCCGACCATCCAGCAGGTCAACTCCTGTCCATACAGCACACGGATAATCCAGTGAAGAGGGTTTGATCCTCTGCTTGTTCCTTATATCAAGGACTACTTTATTGAGTGACATTTATTCGAACTCGATTGTAGCTGGTGGTTTAGGAGTGATGTCATAAACAACTCTGGCAACTGATGGAATTGCAGCGGTGATCCTGGATTCTATCTTTCTGAGTACGTCCCATGGAAGCTCCATTGCCTCTGCAGTCATACCATCCCTTGAACCCACGGCCCTTACGGCAACGATCCAGCCATGTACCCTTACATCGCCTTTTACACCGGTACCTTTGCCAACGATAGCTGCAAATGTCTGCCATGGATTGAACTGCTCTACGAGTTCCTCTTCCACAATAGCATTTGCCTCTCTTACGGCATCAACCAACTCTTCTGTGACCTCGCCCACGATCCTGACAGATAGACCAGGACCAGGGAAAGGCATTCTCTCAGATATCTCGTGTGGAAGCTCAAGTGCCCTGCCAACTTCACGAACCTCATCCTTATAGAGGTCATCTATTGGCTCCACAATTGCCTTGAAATCCATCACTGAAGGAAGACCTCCTACATTGTGATGTGATTTGATCCCTCCTTCAGACTCAATCCTGTCAGGATAGATGGTCCCCTGTATCAGGTATTCAGCCTCAAGTAACTTCGCTTCATCCTCGAATACACGAATAAAGGCCTCACCGACTGCCTTTCGTTTCTCCTCCGGATCATCAAGACCCTTAAGAGCAGACAGGAAACGATCCTTTGCGTCAATTACCTGAAGGTTCATATCGGAGAATATCTCCTTGATCCTCTGGGTCTCGCCTTTTCTCATAAGACCGGTATCGATGTATATTGGTGTTAGCCTGTCACCGATAGCACGGTGAGCAAGAACAGCACAAACAGAACTGTCCACTCCACCAGAGAGTGCGATTATGGCTCTACCATCAACCTGCTGTTGTATCCTTTCGATTGCTTTGGGAATGAACTTATCTACTTTTACCATGAATATGAACTCCAAAAATAGGATTTATTTCTCAAATGGAAGTCCGTACATATTAATGCTCGCCTGAGAAGAATTGTAACTGAAAATAAGTAATGGATAAATGCGTACTGCATAACGAAAAATACTTACACCCCGCTTGCCAGACTCTTAAATAGGCAAACATCATAGTTCCGGGTAAAACGTACGGGTACAAAATGCACGCTACACTTCAAAAGTACTTTGGATATTCCTCTTTTCGCCCCCTTCAGGAAGATATAATAAACGATGTTCTGGAAAAGAAGGACACTTTCGTGCTCATGCCAACTGGCGGCGGAAAGTCTATTTGCTATCAGATCCCGGCACTTTTGATGGATGGGATTACCGTAGTCGTATCACCCCTGATATCCCTGATGAAAGACCAGGTGGACAGCCTGAAGGAAAATGGGGTCGATGCTGCATACCTGAACAGTACATTAAGCCCCACACAATCCCAGAAGATATATCAGGACATCGAAAGCAACCGTATCAAAATGCTCTATGTGGCTCCCGAAAGACTCACCATGACCCATACTCTTTCGATGCTCAAGAAGATAAATGTAGGCCTCTTTGCCATAGATGAGAGCCACTGTGTTTCTGAATGGGGGCATGATTTCAGGCCGGAATATCGCAGGCTTAGCATCCTTAAAAGAAGGTTTCCGGATGTTCCCATTATAGCACTCACCGCAACTGCAACTCCAAAGGTTCGCAAAGACACACTTGAGCAGCTCAAGATGGAAGGGTGCAAGACCTATGTTGCAAGCTTTGACCGTAAGAACCTGCTCTACCAGGTAAAACCAAAGACTGACGCCTATAACCAGATATTGCGATACCTGAAAAAGCATAAAGACGAGAGTGGGATAGTCTACTGCCAGAGCCGCAAGTCCGTTGATAGTATAGCGAAGAAACTGCGAAAGGACGGATTTAACGCACTTCCATACCATGCAGGCCTCAGCGACAGCCAGCGAGCAAAGAATCAGGAGATGTTCATTAAGGACAAGGTAGACATTGTCGTAGCCACCGTTGCATTCGGTATGGGTATCGACAAACCCAACGTCCGTTTTGTTATACACTATGACCTGCCAAAGAACCTTGAAAGCTACTACCAGGAAACGGGAAGAGGAGGGCGTGACGGACTCGAATGTGAATGCATACTCTACTTCAGCAGGGGAGACAGGTACAAGATAGAGTATTTCATCAAGCAGAAGAACAAGAAGGAAGAGCGGGATATTGCCCTAAAGCAGCTTCGGGAGATGGTTAGTTATTGCGAAAGCACCACATGCAGGAGGAAGGTGCTCCTCAGCTATTTCGGAGAGGAAACTGAGGAAGATAACTGCGGAAAATGTGATGCCTGCATCCAACCAAGGGAAACTGCCGATGGCACAGAGGATGCCAAGACCATTATTGAATGTATTGATGAGCTGGGGCAGAGATTTGGCATGACCCATGTTATTGATGTACTCACTGGAGCTAATACAAAGAAAATAAGGGACAAAAAGCATAACCTGCTAAATTCCTACGGCTCCGGTAACAAATATCCAAAGGCCAGATGGCTGGAGATATCACAGGAGATGCTTCATCAAAAAGTGATTGTAGTTGAGGGAGCCAGATATCCACTTCTGAAACTCAACAAGTCCAGCAGGGAAGTGATGAATGGTGCGCGCACAGTCCTCCTCACTAAAAATGTGGACTTTGATATTGCTGACGAGTGCATCTGCGAAGAAGATACTAATTATTCCGCAAATAAAAGCAGGACCACACCTGCCGTTAAGAAGAGAAGATCATCATCCGGAAGTGATGAGGAATTATTACAGAAGCTCAAGGAACTTCGAAAAAGAATGGCAGAGATGCAGGATGTTCCACCGTATATTGTCTTTGCAGATACGAGCCTGAAGCAGATGGCTGCAAAAAGACCCCGGGACAAGGCAGCACTCTTACAGATCACAGGAGTTGGAGAGTACAAACTGAAAAAGTATGGAGACATTTTCCTGAAGGAAATAAATGGTTATTTCGAAGAGCAGAGCCAGGCATCAACTGACACAGAGGCTCGGGAAAAACTGCCCCCTAAAACAAGAACAAAAGTTACTGAGAAAAAAACCACTAGCATAAAGATCACTAAAATACCCATTAAAGTAAGTGAAAGCCAAAAAGAGGAAATCATACTCAAGACCATCGAAGACCTTGAGAATGATATTGTAAAAATGGCTAGATCAAAACTTAACGATGAGTTTTCAGAAGAGGAAATACGCTCTTTGCTGACAAAGATCCTTTCCGAAAAAAGAAAAGGATAGGATCATACAAGCTTCATACCCTTACTCACAGGTATCCAGCAGATGTCTCCGAGCATGTCCCCGGGAATCACCCGGCCTGATAGGAGATACCTTTGCCACACCCTCATCATCATCTTCTTTCTTTTCCTTCTTTTCCGGAACTTTCTCGTCCAAGAATCCCACCTCCAATTAATAGTATCTATTGAAGGATATTAAAGCTTATTCAAAAAATAAGATCACATCATCATGAATTTCATGGTGATGTAGAATATAAGGTCACCAAAAACAACTGCGGTTATAAAACCGGCTGTAATGGGTATCATGAAGGGAAGACCCGGTGTGATCCATACCCTGTCCTGCACTTTGCCCTCATTCAAGTAGCCTTTCAGTTCGTTAATAACATTGGAGCTCAATTCTGTGCCCAATCTCGTAAACCTGAACTTCACACCTTTATCCGTTTCAGTATAGGATTCAATCATACGAAAGTGGCCTTTTTCAAGTTTAGAGATAGGAGTAAGATATCCAGTCAACATGTAAAGCGGTCTTCTAATCGATTCAAGAGGATTATGCACCAGATTGTACAAAGCCAGACCTATGGGCACTATGACTGTGAGAATTACAGAATTCCCGAACACACTGAATGCGAAAAGCCCGATCGGTGGAACCCCATTGAGCGGGAAAGAGTTACCATAGGCAGTTATGACAGGGAACGTGGGGACTATCAGGGATATTACCATGAGCACCTTGGCATCTGCGCCTCCGAAGGCACCTAGCTGGAAAAGTACGTACACAAAAATGAATATGAAAGCAAAGGATAACAGATTCCTGATCAGATAAGGGAAGCCAAGGCTCATTAGATCAGTGACAATGAAAATATAGCCGACACCGAACATAGCAACCCAGGTCTCGTTAGCAACCCTGCGGGTCTTTATGTCAGCATAGCAGGCATAAAGCAAAAAAGGCATGCATACCAGCACTTTGAGTATTTCGATCATATCAGTGCTTCTCCCATTTCTTCAACTTCATGATCTCAGACAAGGTCTTGCCCCTCCTTATCTCCTCGAAGAGACGCTGTTCTGTTTTTTCAACTTCTTTCGCACGCCTTGCTATCTCATAGGCGCGCTCCCGCGGAACCACGATAACGCCATTGTCATCGCCCACTATATAGTCCCCGGGTTTCACAGTCTGGTTACCGCAGACTATTTCGGCATTTATCTCGCCAAAACCCTTTGGCTCCCCGGCATTGGGAACGTTGCAGGTGGCAAATACAGGCAGATCCATTTTGGAAATGTCATCAATATCCCTTACTGCGCCATCTATCACAACTCCGGATATTTCCTTGTTGATACAGCTCAAGGTGGCAAGACCTCCCCACGGAGCCACATGTCTACTACCATTATAGATGACAATAACATCACCTTTTTTAGCAACATCAATGGCCTCGACCGCTTTTGCCCAGTCGCCTTTGAATGTCTGGACAGTGACGGCAGTACCAACCATTTTCATTCCTTTCATCATGGAAAAGATATCCTGCATGGCACCCTTGCGATGCATGGCATCCGATATGTTGGGAGTGGAAACTGACATCAGGAGTTCACGCACCTCTTCATTCATGCTTTTATCAGGACTTTCCTTTTGAGAGGGGGCATCCACGCTGCTCCGAATAGCTCTTGCGGATCCAGCTACATCTGCTGAACGGGTGATATTGCCACCCACTATCACGATACTGGCACCAGCCAGTACTGCCTGTGCGCATGACTCTGCATCCAATCCACCTGCTACCGCAACGGGAATGGAAACTTCCCGGACAACCTCTTTCATTATAGACAGTGAATCCTGCCCCATCATCTGCTGGTCGATCCCTGCATGCACATTAATGTAGTCCACACCCAGCTCCTGCAACTCCCTGGAGCGGGGCACGGGGGAAGAGGAGGAGATCAGATCAGCCATTATCTTCACACCATATTTCTTTGCCGCCCTGACAGATTCAAGGACAGTGGAATCGTCCACACTACCAAGTATCACGACAATATTAGCGCCAGCCTTTGCAGCCATTTCCACTTCCATTGCACCCGTGTCAGCGATCTTCATATCAGCTACGATGGTCCTGTCCCTGAAAGCTTCCCTGATATGTCTGATAGCATCCATGCCCTCACTTTTGATCAGAGGCGTGCCTACCTCGATCCAGTCAGCACCACCTTCTACGGATTCGCGGGCTATCTGTACAGATCTGTCACTTTCCAGGAGGTCGAGAGCAACCTGAATGATTGGTTTAATTTCATCACCTTCAATAATTTATGTACTACCTAATACCTGAGAAACTATAAATTTAATTGGATGAAAGCATAATGAATAGTAGGAAATAGGGAAATTTCCGGGGGAATAGTATGAATGAAAACAAGAAATTATCTGAAAGGGAAAGGAATAACCTGATGAAAAGATTGCATTCACATCTTTTTTGGGTGGGAGAACAGATACCATGTGTTATCGAACTTAAAGGAAATGATGTACACCTGCATGAAGTTGTCTGGGAAATCGTAAATAAGTCCGAACATGACGAATACGACCTAAAGAGTATTGATATGTTCATCAGCCTGCTCTATGAAAAAGAGAAGGAATGTGAAAAATGCCTTGGGGAAAAAAACCTGACCTGTGAGGAAGCTAAAAAGATATTCAATGAGACCGCGGGCTTGATGCGTGCTATCATGAACCTGAAGGAAATTACACAGGTCACTGGCAAAAAAAGCAGTGAAAAGCATATTTGTAAGAATGTTACTAGCCAGGAATGGGATAAATTAAAGCTTAAGATCTGTCCGAAATAACATTTTTCAGCTTTGGCAGGATGGAGGTATCAGCAAACATATATTTGATGGACTTACTTTAGTATTAGATGAAATTCATGGACCATCATATCATTTCAATGACATCTTTTTCCAGGGATATGATCGACCATATCCTTGAAACTGCTGAAAAAATGGAACCGATCGCTCTTGGCAAGGAAAGCTCGGATCTCCTCAAGGGGAAGATACTTGCAGTCCTCTTCTTTGAACCGAGCACAAGAACACGTATGTCTTTTGAAACTGCGATGTTAAGGCTTGGCGGAGATATACTGAACTTGGGATCTGTTGACGCAAGTTCCATAGCAAAAGGGGAAACACTTGCCGATACCATTCGAGTCATTGACGGCTATGCCGATGCAATGGTGCTCAGACACCCTAAAGAGGGGGCAGCACACTTGGCAGCTGAATTTTCAAGCATACCTGTATTGAATGCAGGCGATGGTGCAGGGCATCACCCTACCCAGACATTGCTTGACCTTTACACAATAAAGCGGGAAAGCCATCTTGAAGGACTGAAGATCGCACTTGCAGGCGATCTGAAATACGGGCGTACCGTCCACTCACTCTGTTATGCCTTGTCCCTTTACGGAGCAGACATCACATTGGTATCTCCCAAAGAGCTGCGCATGCCCGAAGAGATAATCAGCGACCTTAAGAATAGAGGAGCAAAGGTAACTGAGACCGACTCCATAGACGATGCGATCAATGACATGGATGTACTCTACATGACGCGCATACAGAAGGAGAGGTTCCCCGACCCGGCTGAATACCAGAAGGTTGCGAACAAATTGAAGATAACATCCGACACCCTTAAAGATGTAAAAACCGGGCTTAAGATTATGCATCCACTGCCTAGAGTGAACGAAATAAAACCTGAAGTTGATGATACACCGCATGCCTGTTACTTCAAACAGGCATTTTACGGTGTACCGGTGCGCATGGCATTGCTGGCACTGGTCCTGGGGGCAACTGAATGAGCGACGATAAAGATAAAAAGGAACTGAGGGTTCGCCGGATCGAGAATGGCACAGTGATAGACCATATCACATCAGGACAGGCGCTAAACGTGCTCAAGATACTTGGCATACCAAGTTCTTCACACAGCGTTGTAAGTGTACTGCTCAATTCCCAGGGCAAATATGGGAATAAGGATGTTGTCAAGATCGAGAACAGGGAATTGAAGGTAAGGGAAGTAGACAGGATCGCACTGATAGCGCCAAATGCGACAATAAACATCATACGTAATTACAATGTGTCCCAGAAGAAAAAGGTCCATATACCTGAGTTTGTCGGGGGTATAGTCAAGTGCATCAATCCCAATTGTATCTCAAACAGCAATGAGCCAATTACGTCCAAGTTCAATGTCAGTGTTGATGGAGAGAACCTGAAGCTTCGCTGTGCTTATTGCGGAAGGATCATCTCTGAAGATATCGGAAAGCATCTGCTGTAGAACCAGTGAAAAAAGAAAAAATAGGACATTGGAGGTCTGGTAGTAGAGCAGCCAGTGGAACAGCTTACTACAATGAATAAAATTATATGCCCACACATATAATAATCATGGCAAACCTTCATGACTGACCATTTTGACTTGTGGACATTTATAGAAGAAACTATGCCACGTATGGCCACATTATTCTTTTAGAAAAGTATGGAGATATTTTCAGGCTTAAAGGCCTAAAATATCTTTCATCGTATAAACACCTGGTTTTGCAGCGGCGATCCATGCTGCTGCCTTTACTGCACCGCCGGCAAATGCCTGCCTTGAGTGTGCCTGATGTTTTATTTCTATTCTCTCACCATCACCTGCAAAAAGCACAGTGTGGTCACCAACTATATCTCCGCCACGCACAGCGTGTATGCCTATCTCCTTACCTCTTGGCGCAAGCCCTTCGCGGCCATAGACATATTCTTTTCCACCAAGTGCGTCACTTATGACACTGGCTGCCCCTAAGGCAGTTCCGCTTGGAGCATCCTTTTTCTGGTTATGATGGGCTTCAATTATTTCAATGTCCATCTCACCAAGATACTTTGCAGCCTCTTTTAAGATGTTGAAAAAAACATTGACACCTACGGAATAATTAGGAGAGATAATACCTGCCACATTGTTCTCGATCATTGAATTCTCGATCACTGCCTTTTGCTCATCGGTAAGTCCGGTGGTACCTATGACAAGGCTAACACCACTGGATGCGATCTTTGGAGCATTGGCAACCGTTGCAGGAGCAATTGTAAAATCGATTAGTACATCGGTGTTCGATGACTTTAGTACGGATTCCAGATCATTTACATCAGAAATTGGCACATTCAGAGTGCCCAACTGTGCAACTTCACCCACGTCCCTTCCGATGTTCACAAGGTCAAAACCTGCTGATAATTGCATACCCTCAAATCTAAGGATATTCTCAATGATCAGCTTTCCCATCTTTCCGGATGCACCGGTAACAGCTACATTGATCATGCTATGCACCCCATATTACGGAGTATATCTGTAAGAACAGTTTCATTCTCTTCGCTAATTGGCATAAGAGGAAGTCTCATGTCACCGCTTCCAAGCCCCATGAGCTCGACTGCACGCTTGACAGGTATGGGGTTTGTTTCGCTGAACAGGACCTTTATGAGTGAAGCCATCTTAAAATGCAGTTCCCGGGCAGTCATGATATCACCATTTCTGGTAGCATCAACCATCTCCACCATCATTTCAGGAACCAGATTGGCAACAACTGAGATCACACCAGATCCACCAAGAGCAACTATCGGGAACGTCAGACCATCCTCACCTGAAATTACCACAAAATCTTCATCTGCGGTCTCTTCAAGTATGAAGGATACCTGTTCAACGCTTCCACTTGCTTCCTTGATACCAACGATGTTATCTACTTTCGCAAGTTCGGATATGACCTCCAGAGGAATATTCTGCCCAGTTCTGGAAGGTACATTATATAGTATGATAGGAACGTCTGCAGAATCTGCAATCGTTTTAAAATGAGCCAGGAGTCCCGCATTGTTCGATTTGTTATAATATGGAGATATAACTAGAGCTCCATCCACCCCTGCATCAGCCGCATATTTAGTAAGCTCGACTGCTTCAATTGTGTTATTAGAACCTGTGCCGGCAACGACCGGTACTTTTGCACAATCTACAGAAAGGTCAATTAGCTCTTTGTGCTCTGCAATGGAAAGAGTGGCAGACTCGCCAGTAGTACCACAGGCAAGAACACCTGAGACTCCACCTTCCTCTACAAAAGATACAATATCCCTGAAACTTTCAGTATCTATAATGTTACCCTTTGTAAATGGTGTTACAAGAGCAGGTATAACTCCTTCGAACATGGGACACACCCTCAAAAGATTACTCTTTTGGCTTGTGGGTCATTTTTCTTGTTACGTAGCCTGCTACTCTGTTTCTTATAGTCTTACTTTCGATAGTAGTGTACTTGGTCACAAGAGGCTTGTTTGCATCGAAGTCTGTTGTAAATATGTTACCGTAGTTCTCGACTAAGCGAAGTGAGATTCTCTTAATGTTACTATGTCTAATATTTCCCATTATAATTCTCCATTAGTATGATGAAATTGTATAAACGCTAAATAGTATCGACTTATAATAATGACTCTTACATTTATACCTTTTGGATTGCAGGAATAAAACACATACCGTTATCAGATATCGGTCTTTCCCAAAAGGCGGTCAATGGTACCGGCATTTATGAAAACCTTCTCCCGGTCGAAGCCCTTCTTGTTTATGAAGATCCCGATAAAGACCACAAGCAAGCCAAATTCAGGATTTGATGCTGTTATGAGTACACCCAGCAGCACAACTGTTGATGCAAGAATTCCTTTCATTGCACCCTTGCGATAAGAGACAAGACCCGTACGTTTGAATATGCGAATATCGCGCAAGGTCAGGAAAAGAACCACGAAATAAGCCATTACTGCTATATAGATATACATTTCATTGCACCTGAACACGCAGTTAGCACATTAATGTTATTTCAGGATTGCGTTAAAGCACCTATGATCGCATCTTTCGCAGATTTCCCGGAAGCATTGAAGAGACTATTATTTAATGAAATATCTGATAGTATAAAAACAGGCAAATGACAGAGATAAAGCGGCACAGGATCACACTGCACGTGGACATGGACAGTTTCTACTCATCTGTTGAGACCAGGGAAAGACCGGAATTAAAGGGTTTACCGGTGGTTGTGGGCTCTGACCCCAAGGAAGGAAGCGGCAGAGGTGTTGTGAGTACCTGCTCATACGAGGCAAGAGAATTTGGCATCCATTCCGGAATGCCCATATCGAAAGCCTACAAGCTCTGCCCTGACGCAGCGTACCTTCCTGTGAATATGAAACTCTACAAGGAAACTTCCAGACAGATAATGCAGTTAATGCGCATTTTTCCAGACAGGTTCCAGCAGGTCAGCGTGGATGAAGCTTACCTGGACATAGGTGACGGCATCGAGGACTATGAATCCGCAACCCTGCTGGCTGAAAAGATCAAGGATGAAGTGTTCAGAAAACACGGACTCACCTGCTCCATAGGAGTTGCACCCAACAAGGTGATAGCAAAGATAGCCTCGGATTTCAATAAACCCAATGGATTAACCGTAGTAAGACCCGCAGAAGTGGAAGATTTCCTGTTTCCACTCCCCATATCAAAGATACCGGGAATAGGGAAGAAGACACAACCCATACTCAAGGAAATGGGTATGGAAACCGTAGGGCAGCTTGCAACAGCAGATGTACAGTTACTTATTGCGCGCTTCGGGAAGTTCGGACTTGTGATGCACCAGCTTGCCAATGGGGTCGATCGCCGTGAGGTGAAGGAGCGGGAAGAGGTCAAGTCCATCAGTACCGAGGACACCTTTGACAGGGATATCTCCGAACCGGACATGATCCGGAAAAACATTTTGCAGCTTTGTGAAAATGTCCACAAGCCACTCATCAAAAAACGATTCCGCTTCAGAACAGTAACTATTAAGGTACGCTACGGGGACTTCAGGACATATACCAGGGCAAAGACAGTTTCTGCTGCCACAACTGAGATGCAGACCATCAAAAAGGTATCATTGGAGCTTATGGAAGAGTTCATAGGGACTGGAGAGTTCAGGTTGCTCGGGGTGGGAGTTACCAAACTTGAAAAGATAGATGAAAGACAGACCTCCCTTAGTGATTTCCTGGATTCTGACTAAACTTTTTTTGAAATATTGCGGCATCTTTTGTTATTCAGGAATCCTATTTAATGTACTAACTGTCGTATAGTTTTGCAGAAATTATAAATAATTACGCGAACGATGAATAATGGGAGTTTGTTCATCAGAGAGTTTTCACTTTTAAACAGAAAGCGGACCTGACTGATGGAAATATACATACACAGAGGAGTTTGAATATGTTATCGAAAATACCCATTGATCTTAGTAAAGTGAACAAGAAGGATATCGACAAGGAGATCCTGAGAGCAGGTATTATTGCAGAGCTTGATGCCGTGAGCCTTTACGAGCAAATGGCTGAGCTGACGGATAACCCGGAGGTCAAAAGGGTACTTCTTGATGTCGCAAAGGAAGAGAAGACCCACGTAGGTGAATTCCAAACCCTCCTGCTGGAGCGTGACACTGAGCAGGTGGAAGAGCTGGAAGCCGGCAAAAAGGAAGTAGACGAAGAGCTGGGCAGATAAACCGGGGGTGAGAAGATTGCTATCAGAATTACCCATTGACCTTGAGAGTGTCAGTAAAGAAGACATGGACAAGGAGATCATGAGACTGGCAATGATCGCCGAGCTTGATGCAATTAACTTCTATGAGCAGATGGCATCCCTTACAGATGACGAGGATATGAAGACCATGCTCCTCGACATTGCAAAGGAAGAGATGATACACGTGCTCATGTTCCAGACAGTGCTCATCGAAGTGGACCCCGTATTCCTTGACTGCATGACCGAGTACTCGTTCATGAAAGCGTGCAACGACTGAGAAAGACAATTAATTTAATAGGCTTGCTGCCAGTGTCTTACTGGGGAAAGACATGACTGGGATAAGAAAAGTCAGAAAGATACTGAAGAGCATGCCGACCATTGAGGGAGCCGGAGTACACCTGAAAAGGTCCTTCGGATTCCATCATGTACCACAACTTGATCCTTTTTTACTACTGGATGACTTCCACTCGGATGATCCGGAAAAATACATCATGGGATTCCCATGGCACCCGCACAGGGGAATAGAGACAATCACCTATGTGCTTGAGGGCGATGTTGAACACGGTGATAGCATGGGCAACAAGGGCACCATCAACCCGGGTGACGTGCAATGGATGACCGCAGGCAGCGGGATAGTCCACCAGGAGATGCCCAAGGGAGATGAGAACGGTAATCTCTGGGGCTTCCAGCTATGGGCGAACCTGCCTGCATCCCACAAGATGATGGACCCACGCTACAGGGAAGTGAAGAGTGCCGATATCCCAGAGGTCAGCATGGATAATGGCATCCGGATAAAGATAATATGCGGAGAGGTCAACGGAGTGAAGGGACCTGTAAGAGACATTGTCACAAACCCCGAGTATCTGGACATCACGGTTCCGGCAAAGCAGACCTTCGAGTACCCCACAGAATCAGGATGCACAGTACTGGCTTACGTGATAGAAGGTGAGGGATTCTTCGACCTTGAAACGGACTCATCCACTAGCAAAGAAAATCTTGTGATGTTCGATGACGGAGAGAAAATAGTTGTGACAGCCGGAGACGAAACGTTAAGGTTCCTGCTAATTACCGGCAAGCCCATAGGAGAGCCAGTCGCATGGTACGGACCCATAGTCATGAACACGCAGGAAGAGTTGAAGATAGCCTTCGATGAGTACAATAACGGGACCTTCATCAAGAATCAGAAGTGATGAAAATACCGGATATGTGACCGAGCAGATATTTCAAAATCTGCATTATTCATTTATTTACAGGTCATGCGGGGCTGTAAAAGGTATGATAGCCATCAGCCCAGACCTGAAGATCTATTGTGATGAATAGTTTTACACTTTTTTACAAATTCTGTTTTTCATTACAACACATACATTCAGCTTCAATTTAATATTGTAGTCAAATATTTAATGTGTTGAGTAATATTTTCCATATAGTTGGAAGTGACTTTCGATATGATTGTAAAGGTGACTAAATTAACATCTGTTTTTTTGATCATTGCATTGATAATAGGCCTATGTGCTGGTTGTCTCGGTACCAATGAAGATCCGGAAATTGATCAGCTAATCCAGACTCTGGGAGATGAGAATGACAGTGTTCGAATGAACGCAACAAAAGCCCTTGGTGAAATTGGAGAGCCGGCAGTTCAACCCCTTATTCGAGTAGCGAGGAATGAAAACGAGGACACGGATTTTCGAAGGTATGCAGTATATGCTCTCGGTTTGACGGAAGATGAAAGAGCAGTAGATTTTCTGATCAGGGTATTAGCGGATGAAAATGAGAATCCGGAACTTCGGATGTCCGCAGCATCCGCCCTTATTAAAGCCGGCGATGTGGCAGTGGAACCACTTGTTCAGGTAATACTGAACAAAAATAGAAATCCATCCGCTAAAGCCGGTGCAATAGAAATTCTTGGCACGATCGAAGATGAGAGAGCAGTAGAACCCCTCATTCAAGTGTTGAAGGATAAAAATGAAAACGAGGATATTCGAAGGATTGCAGCAACTGCCCTTGGCAAAATTGGAGATGAGAGGGCGATAGAACCACTTGTTCAGGTAATGAATGATAAAAGTGATAATGAGCATGTGCGGGAAAGTGCAGCAAGAGCTCTTGGCGGAATTGAAGGAACGGCGGTAGAGCCCCTTATTCAAGTGATGACGGATGAAAATGAAAATAAGAATATTCGAAGATTTGCAGCGTATTCTCTCGCCGATACTGGAGATGAAAGGGCAGTAGAGTCACTTATCCAGATGCTGGATGATGAGACCATTAAAATTGATGCGGTGGACTCTCTTGCTAAAATTGGGGATGCAAGGGCAGCGGATCCTCTTATTGAAGTATTGGATGATGAAAATCCGTTCATAAGAAGGCATGCCGCCCTGGCTCTTAGTGATATAGGGGATGAAAAGGCAGTGGAACCACTTATCCAAATGCTCAATGACGATATCTGGGAAGTTCGAAGGGATGCTTCACAGGCTCTTGCTAACATGGGAGAGCCAGCAGTTGAACCTTTAATACAGGTACTGGGGGATGAGAATGAGCTGACCAGAAAGGCTGCATCCGACTCTCTTGGTGATATTGGAGATGAAAGAGCGGTAGAACCCCTCATACAGTTGTTGAATGACGAGAATGATAATGTTAGAAAGGCTGCAGCACAGGCACTTGGAAATATTAAAGATCCAAGAGCAATAGAACCTCTTATCCAAGCGTTGAACGACAACAATCCGGAATTTAGAAGAATTGTATCTGAATCACTTGCAAAAATGGGAGAAACTGCATTAGAACCGCTCATCCTGGCATTGGAAAACGAAGATAAGAATATAAAAAGAGGTGCAGCACTTGCCCTTGGAAGCACAGGAAATGAAAAAGCAGTGGAACCGCTCATATTACTATTAAACGATGAAAGTGAAAATCTTCGAAAGGATGCAGCAGAGGGTCTTGGCAATATTGGCGATCAAAGAGCAGTGGAACCACTCATACAGTTACTGAGTGATGACGATAAAAGTGTACAGATCAGAGCTGTTTACGCCCTTGGCAATATTGGAGGGGAAAAGCCCGTCAATTGCCTGATTCAGATATTGGACAATAAAACTAAGGATATCGAAATTAGAAGAGCAGCAGCGCAAGCTTTGGGATTTGCAGGAGATGAGAGAGCAATGGAATCACTATATCAAGCTCGATCTGAAGAAGATATGCGTCTTAGACGCTACGCAAATAAAGCACTGATCTCTATTGAGATGAAGAATAGGCCATCAATTAGCAAAGCATAATGGAGCTAAAATTTAAAGGACAAGAACAAAATATCCAAGCAACTTCACCGGAATCTCTCAGCTATCCTCTCCGGCAACTCGTCTCGGTTACCCTCATCAACCACCAGTACCTCGAACTCCCTTCTCATCCTCTGCGCCAGCGGATGCCTGCTCGACCTGTGCAGCACAGCAAGTACCGGCCTGTCCGAATCCAGCACCGCTTCCACAGCCCGCACGAAGTTCTCAGACTTAAGTTCCATTGGCCCCACCTCGTCTATCACCACAAGGTCACAGGCAATGGCATCCCTGAGAGCCCCGGCACCAATCCCGTCAAGGTCCTCAAGGTTCACATGATACTTCCCGAGCTTCGGGCCTGTGCCTTTGACATGACTCAGTACACCCTTCCTGCCGGTATCTATATCCTCTATGGAAAAGCCCTGACGAATCCCGTCCACACGAATCTCCGCAGCCCTGATGCCACAGGCTTTCAGATTGAGTTTTTCCACAGCCTTTGTTACTACGGTTGATTTGCCTACGCCCGGGTTTCCTGTTACTGCGATTCTGAGCATATGGAAGTTCTCCTGTGTTGCTGAGATATTTGCTATTCAATAGAATTTGATAGATTTTTGCTTATTAATCCTTAGATTTCAATTAGACCATTTGCCCATAGAGCAACTACCACATCCATCTGGCTATTATGTGCTTTAGGTTCAGAAATTATCATTTTCCAAAGTTTATTTGGGTTTGATGAAAGGTTTGGGTTTTCTTTTAGTAACTCAATTGCTTTCAATGCATATCCTTTATTCTTTTGAGATCTCGTGTAGGATCCTTTGGGTATACCTCTTACCAACCCTTCCTCACACAGCCCAAGGAAAGCACTTTTAGGACATCCTTTTCGTCGGCAAGATGGACTATCCGCAAAGATATCATTGGCGATTAGTTCCCAGGCATCCCTAGGATCCATATTTATACCTGATTCAAACAATTCAACAGCTTTTAACGCCGCTTCCCCATATTTATTCATGCTATCAATTCTCTTGAGTAAAAAACATAATCACAATTTTAACATATTCTTCATTTCTTCAATTTCCACTGTTTGATTTCTTTTTCGATGAATCATTGAATGGCAATTAGAACAAACAGGGACAAGATCATCTAGAGGATTTACTTCATAGTTAACCCCAATCTCTGATATCGGTATTTTGTGATGAACCTCTATGAATCCTGCCCCAATTTCTCCATACACCTCACCAAAATCAAAGCCACATATCTGGCAGTTAGCACCATAGTAATCAATGCATTTCCTTCTTGCACCTGGATTTCTTTCATATCTGTTCACAAATATCTTTGTCTTTGAACCTTCAGGAAGGGATTCACTTTCCGATCCAGTAGGATCCATACAGAAAGTACCTTCATCTTCTTTTTGATTGCCGATTTTAACAAGAAATTCCTTTCCCTTAAGCTCAAGTTCCCCAAGATTCCCTGAATATTTGTCCCAAATCTTTCTATCAAGCTCAGATGTATGAACTAATCCGCCTTCTTCTTCTGGATTAAGGTGAACATAGTTTCCTATTTTCATGGCAATAGAATTAATGGAATGAGTCGAGATCACATCTGCCATTTTTTGAACATGTTTGTTTTCCTTAGAACCTTTTGCACCCTTAATCAAATAATAGTATAGGACTATTATCTGTTCATCTTCTGTCCACTTTGCCATATGTTAACATTTAGAATAAAGAAATAGAAATAGTTTATGACATTAATAAGAACTTATTTTGTAGTAGAAGCTTTATTGAAAAAATCCCGGTTTTAGAAAAAAATAAAAGAATAATATTCTCGCAATCAGAATGCTATGTCTTCCAGCTTGTCCAGGAAGAATATGTCAGGTTTGCTGATTACGCCCACTTCTTCCATTTTCTTTTTTAATTCGGGAGATTCTATGAACTTGCGTGCGTTCTCGATAGTATCCCACTCGAAAATGACTACGACGCCATTAGGATCTTCTGAAGTGCGGAAAAGCATTCCGCCTTTGCAACCGCTCTCTTTTCTTACAGAAGCATGAGCGTCAAATCCGGGTTTCCATTTAGAGAAATCTTCGACTGTGTGTTTGATAAGTACGTATACCATTGTTTATAACCCCAATAATCATTGGACTTACATGCATATATCGTTTTACAGTTCGATTAAATTATTTCTGTTTAGGGCGCTTTGTTTTCTCTTAAAGTTATTTTAAATCCATTTTTTAGAAAACAGGCTCTGTAAAAAGTCTATAGTGTTTTTGGCTAAAATAATTGCCAAAATACCCTTAATTCAAAGAGGAAAACAAAAGCAATACCCCTACAATGATTGGCTGGTGTACCAGATAGATGAACAGCGACCTTCTTCCCAGATAGCCAAGAGACCTCACAGCCAGATTCTCACTGAAATCGAATATGGCAAACTGCCGCTGGTAATCCACGTAGAGGCTGTTGCCTGTGAAGATGCCCAGAAGTACGACCCCAAACCAGGGGAAGAGGGGGAAGTAGTCAAGGGTGTAGAAGCCGTATGGCATTATCCCGAGCCATAGAAGTAAGGGGGATTCGATTACAATCTCGGTCACGACTATGCCCAGAAGTATTACTATGAATCCGGTTACAAGAGCCTCGGCACGATATTTCAGGAAGGGATAGGAAAGGATAATCGAGACTCCGATCAGGTGCAGTATACCAAAATAGACTGTGCCTTCTTCCAGCACTGTGGCGGTTATCAGGGTTATCAGAAGACCCCATGAGAATACACCTGCACCTCTTTTTGCAAATTTAAAGAACATATTCTGCTTTGCTGGCGAGGATAATTGTGAGCGGGAATAACTGAGGGTCAGGGAAACGCCTACTAGAAAAATGAACATGGTGGCTGAGCTTCTGCCCATGACAAGCATCGGGCCGGAATGCATATCAAATTGAGCTATGCCAAAATAATCCAGATCAAAGAAAATATGGAATAAGACCATCATGACGATGGCGATACCACGTAAAAGGTCAACTTCAAAGAATCGTTTTTTCTGAGTCTTATCCATTGTCGAACCATGGAGAATATTCATTTTTTCTTCTTTTTACCACTATTCTTATTGAAGACCGAACCCAGGTGCAATGCGTAAGTACCATCCTCTTTTATAGCCATGACGATTTCCTTTCGGTCGAGTAGGGAGTCAAGATTCAGTTCATAGGAACCAGGGCCAAGTATGCGGACCGATTCCACACGCTCCTCATCTTCTTCGGTGACACTGCGCTCTTCCTTATCCGCACCTATTAGCTCATCAATCTCACGGATGAACTTCTCTGCAGGAGCGGACTCATTCTCAGACTCTTCTGAATGTTGTGAACTCTCATCAATGATATGCCCTTTTGGCCCTTCAACTGAATCTGATTCCATCTCTTGGGCATTCTCAAGCTCCTCGTCTTTCACATAAAGGAATTTGTTCCAGCCGCAATTGGGACAACCTGTCAGGATAACAGAAGCACCGTCTATAAAGATTGATTCACATCTTGTGCACTTATGAGGCATAGTTCACCGGTTTAAATAAGAGCCATGATATTTTAAAACACTTGCGATAGCCTGCAAAATGTGGCAGGCCATCAATTTCAAAGATGCCTGCCAATGAGAGGTTCAAGCATTCTTTTCTTCTCATATGGTATCATATCCGCAGCTGTGGTAATGGCACCGGCAAGGGCATCCTTACACATGCAACCTCTGTCCAGACTTAGTTTTTCGATACAATCCACGATTATATCCTTCACTGCAGCCTCGTTCTTCATTGCATTCTCAATGACTTTCTCTATGGTGACATCTTCCTCATGCCATACATCGTAATCTGTCACAGTCGCTATCATGGTATAGCATATCTCAGCCTCCCTTGCAAGTTTTGCCTCAGGGATAGCAGTCATACCTATGATATCAAAACCAAGTGCCTTGTACACCCGGGATTCAGCACGTGTTGAGAACTGCGGACCTTCCATGCAGACATACGTGCCACCCTCCTTGACGTTGTAACCCTTGGACTTTGCAATATCGACTATGGAACTTGATGCCTCGGGACAGAATGGGTCGGCAAATCCCATGTGCACGACAATACCATCTTCAAAGAATGTGCTTGGTCTTGACTTTGTGCGGTCGTATATCTGATCAGGAATGACAATGTCCAGGGGAGCCAGTTCCTCTTTCAGACTTCCCACAGCAGATGCTGCGATGATACGCTTGACGCCTAGCTTTTTCAGTGCGAATATATTTGCCCTTGAATTAAGCTCAGAGGGAGAGATTCTGTGCCCTTTTCCGTGACGTGGAAGGAAACACACAGTCCTGTCACCATATTCACCAATGGTGATGGAATCCGAGGGTTTGCCAAAGGGTGTGTCAATGTCAACCTCGCGTACATTGTCCAGAATACTCGCGTCGTATATTCCGCTGCCACCAATTATTGCAATATCAGCTTTTTCGTTCATAGAATTCCTCAGATTTACCTTATACAAGCATCCAGTACTGCTTTCCTTCTTCTTTTACGGACGTTACAAGTTCTCTGCGATGCATCTCTTCCATGACCTCGGTGATCCTCCCAGGCTGTGCGATCTCAAAAGCAAAGGAATCCAGCGAGTGATACATATAAAGACCATGCTTTATGGCAGCAGCATCCCACATTACCTGATCACCCTTAGCCATCATAGTTGCAATAAGATTTGACATGTCCTCTATGAAATTCCATGGGAAGACCACCCATGCCCATTCCTCAAGGCGCTCTCCGCAGTAATCAGGGTCAAATGTTGAACAATCCAGATACTGAAGCGTTGCTGTACGAATTTCCTTAGGATTCTGCTTTGACACATACTCCTTTGAATACTCCATACTCTTGCCGGTATCTGTAATGTCATCGACTATCAGTACGTTCTTTCCTTCCACAGCATTATCAGCAAGTGGATATTTGATCAATGGCTCATCGCCTGTGAGTGCGGTTCCTATATAATGTTCGACCTTAAGGCTGGTAAGGTCATCAAGACCCAGAAAATCACAGAGCACACGACCTGCAAACCAGCCACCTCGGGCAAGCGCGATTATCATGTCAGGTTCGTAGCCTGAAGCTTTTACTTCATTCGCGACTTCTCTGCAAAGATCGTAGATATAATCCCAATTTGTAACAACACATTTGAATTTATCAGGTAAGGCCATTTAACTCTCTCCAAATTTGAGTGTATTTATATAAATATGACATATATCTTTTTGCATAGCGGATTGCGCAACCTTTATCTGCAATGGCAATGTTGTAGGGAAGTACCTCAACCTAAACACATAGAAGCGGGGTGGGGTAGCCAGGAGATCCCGACGGGCTCATAACCCGTAGACCGATGGTTCGAATCCATCCCCCGCTACTAATTTTAGCATTTCTTAATGTTATTTAACAACTCAAATTACAGATATATTGCCAATCTGATATTACAAAGATAATCAGATGCAGCTATCTAATATTACATTCAGACTGATTTATATTCAATCGCAATGTACCAGGGAACTACCCAACCTGGATACAAAGAAGCGGGGTGGGGTAGCCAGGAGATCCCGACGGGCTCATAACCCGTAGACCGATGGTTCGAATCCATCCCCCGCTACTAATTTTAGCATTTCTTAATGCATTTTTAACAATCCAGATCATAGAGTTATTTCCAGCCGGACATTACAAGGATGGATCAGATTCAATTATCCAATATTACATTCAGACTGCTTTATATGCAATGGCATCGTACTAGGGAAGTACCTCAACCTAAATACATAGAAGCGGGGTGGGGTAGCCAGGAGATCCCGACGGGCTCATAACCCGTAGACCGATGGTTCGAATCCATCCCCCGCTACTAATTTTAACACTTTTTTAATACTTTTTAAACACCCCGACCATAGAGTTATTTCCAGCCCGATGTTGCAAAGAGGAATCATATGGAACTATCTGTTGTTATATTCGGACTGATATCTGCAGCATTCTGGGGTGCAGGTGATTTTAGTGGAGGGGTTGCAACAAAAAAGCATGAGGTGCTAAGTGTTGCCACTATTGCACAAATTATCGGGCTTCTGATCCTGTCACTGGTCGCATTGACCCTGGGAGAAAATACCCCATCCATCGAGAATATCATGTGGGGTGCTGCAGCCGGAATCTCAGGAGGGATTGGTATACTTGCACTGTACCATGCACTTTCCATCGAAAAAATGGGAGTTGTTGCCCCTGTGACCGCTGTATCCAGTGCACTTGTACCCGTCGTTTTTGGAATGATGTCGGAAGGAATTCCCGCCAGCATTCAGATACTTGGTTTCTTCTTTGCGCTTATCGGAGTCTGGTTGATATCAAGAGAGGACAGCGATAGTGCAATACATCTCAGCCGCCTGAAACTACCCTTGATTGCAGGATTTGGTTTTGGATTCTTCATGATACTCATAGATCAGCTAAACGGAACTGGCATATTATGGCCTCTTGTCGGAGCCAGGGTCGCTTCCATTTCAATGTTCCTTCTGGCAGGGGTTTACAAAGGTGGCATGCAAATGCCCGAAATGAAGCACCTCCCGCTCATCATCCTGGCAGGAATTTGTGATTCCGGAGGAAATGTATTCTATACCCTGGCAGCCCAGGCAGGAAGAATAGACATAGCAGCGGTGTTAAGCTCACTATATCCTGCAGCAACTGTCCTCCTGGCATGGATATTCCTCAGGGAACGGCTTACATATAGACAATGGATAGGGATCATCTCTGCAATGTTAGCTGTTGTTCTGATATCATGAGAATCAGGACGATGGCGGCATCCAGAGAAAACAGGCTCTGAAAGGAGAAGTGGTTGACAAATTAGCCGCGCTTATAAGTGCAGCATTTGGGT
Source organism: Methanolobus sp. ZRKC3 (assembly GCF_045291275.1). Classification (GTDB taxonomy): domain Archaea; phylum Halobacteriota; class Methanosarcinia; order Methanosarcinales; family Methanosarcinaceae; genus Methanolobus. The sequence goes on along the minus strand of NZ_CP146982.1, from coordinate 2,427,428 downwards.
AGGTAGCAGCCCTGGCATGGAACGATGCGATCAAGTCGTTATTCGCAGAGGTAAGAGCACTTTATTTCCTTGCATCCTGGGGTATATGGGCGTATGCGATATTCGTAACTATTCTTGCAGTTATATTTACCATCTGGATAGGAAGGGTCGCGGAGAAGTCAAAACAAGAGTAAGAAACCATATATCTATATTCTTTTTCTTTTTCTTTTTTGTTGATGTAACGCCCTGAGAGGTGCAGGGACACAAAACTTGCCATGAATATTTTTGCACTTGAGAAGATAACATATATCTGCAAAAAAATCACAATCCCACTAGGGTTAAATATGAACTACCCATTTATTAGAACAAATAAATAGTAGAACTTACAGGATGATCCTTAAATGGTAATGGACAAACTCGGGAATTCTTTACAGGATGCCCTTAAAAAACTGGTAAAATCAGGACGTATCGATGAGCGAACTGTAAACGAAGTTGTCAAGGACATCCAGAGAGCATTGCTTCAGTCAGACGTGAACGTCAAGCTCGTCATGGAAATGTCACAGCACATAAAAGAGCGTGCTCTCAAAGAAGAAGTCCCATCAGGCATGAGCCCCAGGGAACATATCATAAGGATTGTTTACCAGGAACTCATCAACATAATTGGAAAAAGTACTGATATTCCGTTAAAACCTCAGACCATCATGATGATAGGTTTGCAGGGAAGCGGTAAGACCACCACCACATCAAAGCTTGCACGCTATTTCCAGCGTAAAGGTTTGCGCCCTGCAGTGGTTTGTGCGGATACGTTCCGCCCCGGTGCATATCAGCAGCTTAAAACGCTTTGTACCAAACTCAATGTGGCTTTCTATGGAGAGGAAGGCAACCCTGATGCAGTGGGCATAGTTGTGAGAGGACTCAAGGAATTGCAAAAACATGATGTGCTTATCGTGGATACCGCAGGTCGCCACTCCCTTGAAGGGGACCTCATAGTGGAGATGGAGAATATCCATGATGTTGCAAAGCCGGATTACAAATTACTGGTACTCGATGGTGCCATTGGCCAGCAGGCAAGCGAGCAGGCACGTACGTTCAACGATTCCATAGGAATTTCCGGCGTAATAATATCCAAACTTGATGGTACTGCAAAAGGTGGTGGAGCACTTTCAGCCGTATCCGAAACCAATTCATCAATAGCTTTTATCGGTGTTGGAGAAACACCTGAAGACCTTGAAAGGTTTGAACCGGACAGATTCATTTCCAGACTTCTTGGAATGGGTGATATCAAGAGTCTCATAGAGAAGGCAGAGGAAGCCCTCGGAGAAGAAGACCTTGATATGGAAGCCATGATGAGAGGCAGATTCACCCTCAAGGACATGTACAAACAGCTTGAGAGCATCAATAAACTCGGGCCAATGAAGCAGATCATGCAGATGCTTCCGCTCGGAGGACTTGGGGCCAAGATACCCGAAGATGCGTATCAGGTCACCGGAGATAAACTGGGTCGTTACAGGGTTGTAATGGACTCCATGACCGAAGAAGAAATGCTGAACCCGCGCCTTATTGGCAGTTCACGTATTAAGAGAATTGCAAGAGGAGCAGGATGCAGCGCCGATGATGTCAGGGAACTGCTCAAATATCATAAGATGATGCAGAGCGCCATGAAAGGAATGCGTGGCGGTAAATTCAATATGCAGAAAATGATGAAGAAAATGGGAATGTGAGACTTAATAATTCTCACATACCTCAAAGAAATTCATCAACAACTCTTCCCCTTTATCGGTGTGTGCAACCTCTGGATGCCACTGCACACCATATATTGGCTTTTCAGGATGTTTCATAGCCTCGATCTCACATATATCTGATCTTGCAAGCTGTATGAAACCTTCAGGCATTGTAAGTACTTCGTCTGCATGTGATGCCCAGACCGAGGTGCTTGGACCAAGCCCTTTAAGGATGTCGTCCTCTTCGATGATCTCAACATTTATGTCAGCATAGCCACCAGACACACCTGAACCAACCTCTCCTCCGAAAGTCTTTGCGATGAGCTGATGCCCAAGACATATGCCTAGAATAGGAATATCCAGCTTTTCCACATATTCCTGGCATAGTCCTACACGTTCCATGGAAGGGCCACCACTTAAAACAATACCATCCGGCTTCTCAGCAAGAATGTCCTCTATGGAAGTTGTGTTTGGGATTACCTTTGTGTCCATGTCCAGATCACGCACTGCACGATGGATAAGATGGCAGAACTGTCCGTAATTATTGATAACAAGAATTTTCAATGTATTCATATCTGTTGTCCTTATTTCAAATCATTGTATTAATACTATGCATTGATATTGTTATTTTTCCTATAAGACATTTTCATACTCTGTACTTGATAAATAACGTTAAGTAAAATCAAGCTCAAAACTATGTTGGGAAGAGGAACTTTCATATAAAACTAAATATAATTACTTTAGTTACCGACAATTTTAAAGAGGGAGTACTTTGGAGATTGAGTCAACGGGTATACCAGGACTGGATGAAATACTAGGAGGAGGCATAAAGCCACCATTCACCATGCTTATAGCAGGCAACCCCGGCACCGGGAGAACCACACTTGGAGTGCAGGCCCTTTGCTCTGCTGCCCGAGAGGGAGAAACAGTTCTCTATGTCGGCGTAACTTCAAAATCAGAGGATATGATGCGGAGAGTTCTTTCCAGCTATGATTTCTTTGATGAGAAGGTGAACATCCGCACTTTCAACATCAGTTCAGTTGAAAGGGACCCACTGACCATTCTTGTTGAACTTAGTAACATGGTAACTTCCCTAAAACCCAGCCATATTGTGATCGATCCGGTCACACCCATAGGCTTCGGCTTCCCTGAGGCAGAAAGAAGAAGGTTCATGTATTCGCTCAACTCAGCCATAGGCGAATGGAACGCCATTGTATACCTAACAGGGACCATGTCAACAGAACAACTCTGCAGATCGGTGATCACGGACATTGTCGATGGCGTAGTGCACCTGTCCCAGCATATAGGCCACAGGAAAAGCAAGCGTTGCATAAGAGTTGTAAAATTCGGTACTGCCAGCTATATCGAAGGAGAACATGCTTTTGAGATATCAACCTCAGGCATGAGCATATATCCAAGGATCGAGCCAGATGTGCTTGAACCTGATTGGGACATGAAAAGGATCAAGGTGGGTATATCCGGACTCGATGAGCATATGGGAGGCGGTTTGCTAGAACGCTCTTCAACCCTTATCGCAGGCAACACAGGTACTGGCAAGACCCTGTTTGGACTGCAGTTCATAATTGAAGGTGCCCTTAATGGAGAAGTGGGAATCATCAACAGTTTTGAGGAAACTCCAGGAGAACTAAGGTACTATGCTTCAAATTTCGGACTGAACCTTGAAGAGCTGGAAGAAAAGGAACTTGTGAAAATAATCCATACGCCTCCTTCTGAGATCAATTCCTGCAAGCATGCCTTTGAACTAAAGGAAAATATTGAAAGAATGGAAGCTAAGAGAGTTCTCATTGATGATATTTCTGCATTTGATATCGTTGTGGACAACATCAATGATAAAAAAGGACATATATCCAACCTGATAAGGCTTTTTAAGAACAAAGGAGTTACTTCTGTTTTGATAAAGGGTAATATGGCTGCAGGAAGTGACATACTCCTCTCTGAAATACCCATATCAGCCATAGTTGACAACCTGCTGTTGCTCAGGAATTTGGAGATTGACAAGGAGATCAAAAAATCTCTTTCTATTCTAAAAATGCATGGCAGTAGCCATGAGAAGCATCTAATCAATTACGACATTGGCAACAATGGAATAGAGATCGGAACTTTTCTGAAAGATATTTAAACCTCCTATTTCTATTTTTATCAGGTCGTTAGCAAAATCTTTAAATATATTACTATGCTACTATGTCACACACTAGCACGGGCATGATATTACGTATTGCCCGATAAAAACACAAACCATCGGAAGGAATACAAATGACTGATATTGGAAAGAGCATCCGAATTGAAAGAATTATGCATAGAGACAGTAGAAACATAGTGCTTATACCCATGGACCATGGAATATCAGACGGACCTATCAAAGGACTGATCGATGTCGCAGATTCCATTAATAAAGTAGCCGATGGTGGAGCAGATGCCATACTTATGCAGAAAGGCATAGTAAAACACGGCCACAGAGGATACGGACATGATGTAGGCCTTATTGTCCACATCAGCGCATCCACAATACTTGGCCCGGACCCAAATAATAAGGTACAGGTCTGCAGCGTGGAAGAGGTAGTGAAAATGGGAGCTGATGCTGTTTCAATTCATGTGAACGTAGGTTCTGAAACCGAAGCTGACCAGTTACAGCAACTCGGAGCTGTGGCTGAACAGTGCAACTACTGGGGAATGCCACTGCTTGCAATGATGTACCCAAGAGGAAAGAAGGTAACCAACCCACATGACCCGCAACTCGTTGCACATGCTGCAAGAATAGGGGCAGAACTTGGTGCTGACGTTGTTAAAACCGTTTACACAGGTGACCCTGACTCATTCAAGGATGTTGTGAATGGATGTCCTGTACCTATAGTAATTGCAGGCGGTCCAAAGACAAACACCGATGAAGAGTTCCTCCATATGATCAAGGGTGCAATGGAAGGCGGCGCAAGGGGTGTTGCTATCGGAAGAAATGTATTCCAGCATGAGAGCCCAACCAAAATTACAAAAGCGATAACAGAGATAGTGCATCACAGTAAAACTGTAGAAGAAGCACTGGAAATGCTCAAGTGATATAATAGACCAGTGCCTGTGGACGTGCCCTCATGAACAATAAAATAATCTGGATCAAAGCTGACGAAGGAAGCTGGGATGAGCGTAAAGCCATCATAACAACCGGGATGGAATCAGGTGTTGACCATATACTTGTCAATGCTGATGAAGTGAAGAAGGTCAAAGAACTCGGTAATGTAAACGTTGCAGCCTTTTCCAACAAGAAAGTAGACGGTGCTGACGTCATTGTTATTGGAAAGGGAGGAGAAGGAGATGGCACAAAACCATTACCCCCTGATTACGCAGGTTCACTGGATATTACCACTGCCTTAAATCTCAAGGAAAAGGGATTCAAGGTAGCAGGTTACGTGGTCATTCACAACAAAGAATACGAGAAATTTGCAGCAGAGATGGGCAATGTTTGTGATTACCTCATAACTATCGGTACTGACTGGCAGATCATTCCTCTTGAGAACCTCATTACAGGATTACAGAAAAAAGACGTGAAACTCATATCCGGCGTCAAAGATTCAGAAGAAGCAAGGCTTGCCTTCGAGACAATGGAACACGGAACAGATGGTGTTCTACTTGACACCGATGACCTCAGCCAGATCAAAAAGACAGTAGCAGTTGTGGAAAGTGCAGGCACACAGAGCCTCCAGTTACAAGCTGCTGTTGTTACAAAGGTAGAGGCTGTGGGAATGGGTGACCGTGTTTGTGTCGATACCTGTAACCTGATGACAAAAGGCGAAGGAATGCTTGTGGGTTCACAGTCAAATGGCATGTTCCTTGTACACTCAGAATCAGAGGAAAGTCCATACGTAGCAGCCCGACCTTTCAGAGTCAATGCTGGCGCAGTTCACGCATATGTAAGAGTTGGCGAAAACACACGTTACCTGTCAGAACTCAAATCAGGTGATGAAGTTACCATCGTAAATGCAAGTGGTGTGCAAAGAGCAGGAGTTGTAGGCAGGGTCAAGATCGAAAGGAGACCGCTCATACTGGTGGAAGCAGACCTTAACGGCAAGATCATCAAGAACGTCTTACAGAATGCGGAAACTATCAAGCTTGTAACAAAGGATAAGCAACCCATATCAGTGGCCGAACTTAAACCAGGCGATGAGATACTGGTCTATTCTGAGGACGTAGGACGTCATTTCGGAATGATGATCGAGGAAACCATCATAGAACAATAGGCAGGTATCTTTATGGTAAAGATAGGGAACTTTGATCTTGCTGAGAAGCCCGCCATCGTTTCAGTGATAGACGACGATCCTGCTGAGAGTGCTAAAGCTGCAAACTGGCTTGGCGCGAACCTGCTGGAATTGAGACTTGACCTTCTCAATTTTTCAGACCTTGATGAAGCCAGGAAGACCATTGAAAGGATAAAAGTGAACACAAAGCTCCCGTGTATTGCAACCAATAGGTTACAATCTGACGGTGGCAAGTGGGAAGGCAGCGAGGATGAAAGAATTGCATTATTGATAGATATCCTGCCTTTTGTTGAAGCCGTGGACATTGAGCTGAGTGCAGATGCAGACCAGCGCAGCAAAGTCATAGAAGCAGCAAAAGCAGCCGATGTTACTATTATAGTCTCAGCCCACGATTTTGATGCTACTCCGTCCGTTACGGAAATGAAGAGCATACTCGAGAGGGCACATGAAGCAGGTGCAGATATTGCCAAACTGGCAGTTATGGCCCACACCAGACAGGATGTTCTTGATCTGCTGCAGGCAACCGCCGACATGGAAAAACCCATATGCACCATCGCAATGGGTGATATCGGAAAACACAGCCGCATAGTAGCACCATGTTATGGCTCACTCCTCACATATGGAGCAATAGCCAAAGCCGTAGCACCCGGACAGATAAAGATCCATGAACTTAAGTCAGCTCTGGAGATACTCTTTTGAGAACTATTTTTGCGGTTTATGGTGACCCGATAGAGCATTCCCTGTCACCAAATATGCATAATGCTGCATTTAAGGAACTGGGAATGGATTGCACGTACCATGCATACAGAGTGAAACCAGCAAGACTGAAGGACACTTTACTCAGGGCGCAGGCCATGGGTTTTGGAGGAGTGAATCTCACAGTACCCCTCAAGCAGGAAGCATTAAAAATAGTAGATGCCGACCCCCTTGCAGCAGCCATTGGAGCAATTAATACCATAGACTTCAAGGACGGAATGAAAGGCTACAACACCGACGGCATAGGTGCCAAACGCTGTATTGAGGAAGAAGGAGTTACAATATCAGGATCTAATGTTCTCATTGTAGGTGCAGGCGGCGCCTCCAGAGCAATAGCATTCCAGTTTGCAAAGGACGGAGCCAATATTACAATAGCCAACCGGACCGAAGAAAAGGCAGTGGAACTTGCCACGGAAGTGAGTTCATTTGGAAATGCCAGGGGATGCGGGCTTGATGATCTCAAAGAACTGATAGCAGGATCAGATATACTCATCAACTGTACAACCCTGGGAATGCATCCTAATATCGATACAAGCATAGCAACGGCAGAGGACATGCATCCGAACCTGACAGTTTTCGACATTGTGTACAACCCTCTTGAAACCCGTTTGCTAAGAGAAGCAAAAAAGGCTGGCGCAAAAACAATCACCGGTGTGATGATGCTTGTTTACCAGGGAGCTGAAGCTTTCAGGATATGGACCGGCGTGGAGCCACCTGTTGATGTGATGAAAAAGGCAGTATTGGAGGGACTTAAGCTTTGAAAGTGCTGATCATCGGCGGTACCGGGGAAATGGGACAATGGTTCTCCCGTTTCTTCAAGGAAAATGATTACGAGGTTACCGTCTGGGGCAGCAGCGGCAAAGTAGAGATTGCCGAGCACCTGGGAGTGGAATTTGCCCACGATCTCGATACTTCCATTTCAGAAAGTGATATAGTTATTATCACAGTACCCATCGATATCACGGAAAGGGTCATTGCAGACACTGCACCTAAAATGAAAAACGACAGCCTGTTAATGGACCTCACATCACTGAAGGTCGGACCCACAGAAGCGATGTTGAAATATGCACCGCAGGGCGTGGGAATACTGGGAACACACCCCATGTTCGGACCATCCATACCCAGTCTTCACGGACAGACCTTCATACTCACACCCATCGAGGGAAGATCGGAGAAATGGTTACCCGTAATGCGGGAACTCTTCGAATCCAGTGGAGCACACATAGAGATAATCAGCCCTCGGGAACATGACCATTTCGTTTCCGTGGTCCAGGGACTTACACACTTTGCCTACATTACCATTGGCACTACTTTTAACAGGCTTGATTTCAGCGTCAGTGAATCACGACGGTTCATGAGCCCGGTCTATGATATCATGGTGGATTTCGTTGGCAGAATACTGGGCCAGAATCCGTACCTCTATGCATTCATCCAGATGGAGAATCCCGAAGTTCTCAAAGTCCATAAGGCATTCATGCAGGAATGTAGTGACATGTCAAGAATCGTAGAAGAGCACGACGTTGAAGGATTCATTACCAAAATGAGAGATGCTGCGACTCATTTTGGAGATACTGCCGCTGCACTACGCCGTTCTGACAAGCTCATCAATTCCAAGATATCCGAATTTGACCAGCTACTGGCATCCATCGGAGAAGAAAGAGCCATGAGACACATCTACTCCGATACCGTACATGCAGGGATTGTGGAAAGAGTCAGTCCACGAAATGTGATACTGGACACAGGTAGCAAGAAAGTTACTCTTAAGATAGAGAACATTCGATTGCTTTCAGAAGAAGAGATGCACGCATGGAAGACTACAGATCTCGAGCATCATCTAAGAGACGTATCAGCATTTGTACCCAATGGTTCGGACCCTGAAATAATCAAAGGAATCATCCAGTGCAACGAAAATATAGTTGATGTAGAAATTATCGATACATACGCAGGGCTGGAAGATAGCGATAGAATGAGCGTCACTTTCCGCCTGAAGATCCTTGGTGATCATGAGCCTGAAAATATCCGGCATGAGGTCGAGACTCTTTTAACAGGCATTGGATGCCAGATAAGAGGCTAAGATCCGTATATTTTGAATTAAGACCAAAAAAAACATAAATCAGGTACATGACGTACCTTTTTACTTTAAGGATATCAAACCTTACTTACAAGGTCTTCAAGTGCAGCTTTTGGGTCTGCTGCTTTTACAATTCCTGACGCCAGCAAAACACCCACAGAACCAAGTTCCAGAGCTGCTGCAAGGTCTTCTCCTTTTGAGATTCCTGCACCACAGAGAACCTGCACTGCCGGGTTTATCCTTTTCACTGCTTCAACTGAACCGGTAACCACTCCAGGGTCTGCCTTTGAAACAGGAATGCCCGAGCCGATAAGTTCAGGTGGTTCCACAGCTACATAGTCAGGGCCGAGTGCTGCTGCAGCTGCTGAGGTTGCAACGTTGTTCGTGCAGACTATAGTTTTAATGTCAAGAGCTTTTGCTGTTGTAATTGATGCATCGATGTTTGCAAGTGTGAGACGACATTCAGAGTGGTTGATAAGAGTGCCAACGGCTCCTGCATCTTTAACACATTGTCCGAATGCATGTCCTGTAAAGCTGCCCGCACCCACAGGGTCAAGACTCTGTGCATAGACCGGGAGGTCTACCTGTGATGCAACACGATAGATGTCACAGAACTGAGGTGCGACACCAATTTCGATCCCTGAATCATCTGCAACTTCCATACATGCCTGTGCAACCTTTACGGCGCCTTCGCCTGTACCTTCAAGATATGTCTTGAGGTTCAGGACTATCAATGTAGAACTCAAATTCTATCACTCCAATATGAATATCACTATACGTGTAATGAATGTAGAAGTATAGATGTAACTTCAACTATAAATATAAAAGGCAAAAAAAAGGCAAAGGACAAAAAGAAACTGAAAAGAAAAAGGTAAACGTGTGGATTACACACGTTTGCCGCACGTTTAGAAATCAGTCATTACTCTGAACTGATCAATTTCCGGGTTGTTGAGACCTTCAATGAACTTCTCTGCAACCTGTCTTACATCCTTAGCGTTGGTGATTGCTCTGCCAACTACAAGAACGTCTGCACCTGCGCTGAGTGCATCCGGCATTGTGTCGATACGTACACCACCAGCAACTGCCACCAGGATCTTTGGTGAGAGTGCCTTGATACCTTCTATGCTGCCCCATGCGTGTGCAGTACCTTCGATATCAATTGCACGGTGGAGTTCAACTACATCCGGGTAAACATCGAGTTGCTCAAGTACAGCTATAGGATCATCACAGTTGAGTGTGTCCATTACAGCATAGATACCTGTCTTGTGTGCCTCTTCAATTACCTTGTTAAGAGTTGCTATTGGAGCAAGTGCGGAAACAACAATTGCGTCTGCTGTTGCATCTGCCACCATACGTGCCTCGAGGTTACCTGTGTCGAGTGTCTTAAGATCAGCAACTATGAATGCGTCAGGGCGGATCTCTCTGAGCTTGGAGATAACGTCAACGCCATAGCGTTTGATAAGAGGTGTACCAGCTTCAAGGATAACGTGGTCGCTCTTTGGAATCTGCTTGACGATGTCAAGAATAACAGGAAGGTTTGGATTGTCAAGTGCAACCTGAAGGTATGGTGGGTTCCAGAGTCTGGATACCTTGAATCCCATGATTGCGTGACCCATTCTGTCTTTCTCTGCGAGTACGGTGTCAACGTTAGGGAAACCATCTACTGCGCGTTTTACAGCCAATTTTGCAGCTCCGTAGTTGTATCTGTAGATCTTGTTGTAGTCAGTTGCTTCAGGGTGGATGAAGACGCTTGCAACAACAACTATGTCTTCAATATCCATATCGCCAAATGCGCCTTCTTCAAGAGCATCTGCAACAGCTTTGGACACTGCAGCCTGTGCAGGACCGAATATCTGAGCAGCCTGGTCCATGTTCTTTACTGTGACCTTAGGGACGATAAGTGTAGCTGGCTTTGCTGGAAGGTTTGGACGGATCACTGAAAGCAGAGGTGTGTGACCTGCTGATAACTGTGTAAGACCGTTTGCGAATGCCTGACCTACTGGACCGTTTTTCTCTCCGATCATAAGGTCGATGTGTGCGAGTTCTGGTGCCTCGCCTATTAATGCTTCTCCGATTAGTAACATGGTTCACCTACATATATACTAGATAAATGTTAATTTATTAATTAGATCAATTTATTTATCAAATCAATCAGTACTCGTGCTAAACTGGCAATTTTTATATTATAGTTACGGCACAAAATACAAGATTTGTGCTTTATATAGTATGTATAGATAAATAGTTTGTCAAAACTCCCTTTTTTAGTTTATTAAGAACTAGATTATCTTGGGACAGATATCATTCATAATACAGACATCACATTTTGGAGATGTAGGACGACATATTTGCTTGCCGAACAGTACCATGAGCCCGTTTATTTCCTTCCAGGCATCCCTGGGCACTATCTTCTCAAGTTCTAGTTCAGTTTCATCAGGGGTTGAAGTGTTAACAAGACCCATGCGATTGGATATCCTGTGAACATGGGTATCCACAGCTATGACATCCTGGTCATATGCATAACCCAGCACGCAATTAGCCGTTTTGCGGCCAACTCCCGGCAGTTTAAGAAGCTCTTCCATGGTGTCAGGAACTATTCCCCCGTAGTCCATGAGGATCATGTGAGATATGTCGATTATGCGCTGGGCTTTTACCCTGTAAAAACCCACCTCTTTGATCAATTCCTGAATTTCCCCGGCACTTGCCTCTGCCATTTCCTGTGGGGTGCTGAACACTGAAAAAAGCTTCTGGCTTGTGGGAATGGTTACTTCATCACGGGTGCGCTGGGAAAGGACCGTGGATATCAGAAGATAGAAAGGGTCTCTGTTTATGTGAAAATATCCATTGGGATACAACTTTTTCAATCGGGAAACAATGATTTCTACAGACATCAGATGCAATATGGCCTTGATACCATAAAGAGATTTTTCGATAAGAGTAAAACAGGAATTATATCAAACTCATTCAGGTATGTAGCCAGGGAAGATCACGTGAACTGTGGTACCCCTGCCTTCCTCACTTTCTATCCAGATATTTCCACCGTGAATCTCAACTATGGACTTACTAACATACAATCCAAGACCATTACCCCCATATCTTCTCGAATTGGAGCCGTCGATCTGGTAAAAACGATCAAATATATGAGATAATTCCTTCATGGGAATTCCAATGCCTTCATCCTTGATAGAAATATGAACATCACCCTGGTCCTCAAAGACAGAGATGTATATGTTGCCGCCATCAGGACTGAACTTAATGGCATTATCTATCAGCGACCTGAAAATGAATGGAATATATTCCACATCACCCATTATCAGAGGCAGCTTATCTTCAACTTCCTTTTTGATGGATATGCCCCTATCGCCTGCCTTGAATGAGAAATATTCGGATACTTTTCTCAAACTGTCTTCAACCTGAATAGGGTCAAACCTGTAATTCACCCTTCCGGATTTCACGATACTGAGATAGATAAGCGAATCCAGCAGGAAACTTAAATGATCATATTTTTCGAGCACTATTCTCATGGCATTTTTTGTGCATCATTTAGTGTACCCAGCACCTCATCGTGGACGAGTTCACTGTAACCTTTGATGGATATAAGGGGAGTTTTAAGTTCATGGCTCAGATTGGAGATGAATTCATCTTTCATCTTATCAAGGATCTCAAGGGATTCATTTGCTTTTGAAAGCTCATCAGCATATTGCCTAATTGATTCTTCCGCCTCTTTCCTCTCAGTTATTTCACGAGTAACTCCTAAGAAAAATTTGAATTTGCCGCTTTCATCAAAAACTGCGTTTGCAACAGCTTCTGGCCATACAGCATGACCATCCCTATGATATTGCTCAATCTCAAATATTTCTTTACGGCCATCAAAAATACCTTTTTCGAAGTCATCAAAAAACCTTTTTACCCTACTGCTTATGTTCATGAGACTTTCAGGCGGAAATATTTCAGGTAATGTCGTGCACAGACTTCTTCATGAGTGTAACCCCTTAGTTTCTGGACAGAGGGACTGACGTAGAAAAAAGTACATTCCTTACTCATTGTCCAGATGACATCTGTAGTGTTTTCAGCTATCAGACGGAATCTCTCTTCGGATTCTTTTAATTTATCTTCAGCAAGACGTTTCTCAGTAATATCAGTACCTGAACTGATTACTTGTAATATTTTACCCGAGTCATCGGTCAGGTAGGAATTATTCCATAGTATCCGGTGCTTAATTCCATTCTTTGATACAATATCATTTTCATAATTTCTGAATTGTTCGTGTTCACCGGAGATAATTCTGTTGAAGGTAGATATGGTCTCATTTTTTTCATCAGGATAAATAGCCATATTGAACCAATCTTTTCCTATCAATTCATCCTCTTTGTAGCCCAGTATCTGGCAACATTGAGCATTGGCAACAACTACCTTACGATCGCGGTCAACTATGAGAATCATGTTACCTGCAATATCAAGGTATTTTTTTGCCCTTTCACTTTCAGCCAGGAGATTATCATGCAGTTGCTTGTTCCGCAGTAGGTTCCTTACTCTCAGGGTAACCTCAGTCTTGTCAAGCGGCTTGATAAGAAAATCATCGGCCCCTGCTTCTATGCCCTCAAGCATACCGCTTTTTGAAGTAAGTGCAGTTACGATCACCACCGGAATGAAATTTGTTTCTTCGGATGATTTTATTCTTCTGCATACCTCATATCCATCCATCTCAGGCATCATCACATCCAAAAGAACAAGGTCAGGTTTTTCCGAAGACAGTAACTCAATTGCTTCGATACCACTAAAAGCACCCACAGTATCATATTCCTGCATTAGCTGGGTTTGAAGCAGCCGTACATTGAGTGGCTCATCATCCACAATAAGTAACTTAAACCTGTGCTGTTCGTTCATGGATAGTACCAATAGTATCTTTCAATACATGGATAAATAGAATGAGTCTGTGAACTAATATATAGATAGATTATATAATAACCTTGCTTTTCAACAAATTTTTAAATATGGTACTAAAAAGAAAACACCACCATAAGGATGTAATCTTATAGATGAACAGGGAATTACCAATAATATCTTAAACGATATTGAATGAAGGAGAAGAAATGTTAGAACAGCTAGCTGCAAATATTGCAGATTACGGATACATCAGCCTTTTCATTACAAGCTTTCTGGCATCCACAGTACTTCCACTGGGTTCGGAAGCTCTTGTCATACTGCTTATCAGGTCGGATTTCAATTTCATGTTAGTGGTTTCAGTGGCAACGATAGGCAATTATCTTGGTGCCTGTACCAGTTACTATATCGGCCTTAAGGGACGTATCGATATCATCGAGAAATACCTCTCCATCTCGAAGAAGAACCTTGGCAGGGCAGACGATTGGTTCAAAAGATACGGATCATACGCCCTTTTGTTCACCTGGGTACCTGTCGTGGGTGATGCCATTACTGTTTTTGGTGGAATCCTTAAACTCAATTTCAAGATATTCTCAGTATACGTGATTATTGGCAAACTGGCACGTTACGCAGTGATAGCCTATGCTGCAGCCAGCATCTGAAAATAGATATTTATTCTTAATTTTTGAAACTGAACAGGCAGTTACATTCGATAATTATATAGATGTGAAGTCCTATTGTAGTTAATACATGGGCCTGTGGTCTAGCTGGTTATGACGTCGCCTTCACACGGCGGAGGTCCGGAGTTCGACTCTCCGCGGGCCCATCTTCAACTTTCTCTTCTTCTGATATTGATTTTTGTAAGAGAGATAGCTGTTTTTCTACTGCTTCAAACCTTGATTCAAGGGTTGCTTGTGCAGCAGGTTGTACAACTAGATTTTCATCCACATCTTCATCTAAAGAGATTAAAAACAAGGGTTTCCCATTGTATTCTATCTCAAAAACGTGTGCATTATCCCCTATAAGTGCGGCATAAGATGATGGCAACCGGACCATTGGATAGGCAATATTTGGCTTTGCCTTGTGTTTTGTAATTTTGAATACACCTATAGGTTTCATTATCAATCACCTCTATATGATAGTACAAATAATGGTTGTACAACTTAAAAAATATGATTATTACGATATATAACTTTCGTAGCAAATGTACTGCAGGTGTTAACAGCGACTTAGTGCCTAATGATACCTTTTTGTTAGCAGATAACTTAATATAACAAACACCTTACACGTATAGGATGAGGAGTTTTTTGCTGCCCGCGTGTTTCTCCTCATTCTTTGCGCGGCGTTTTCGTGGTTGTCGAATATTCGGTCGCCGACCATCTTTTTGAAACCCTGCATAACTAAAATGCAGTAAGTATAGAATCATTTACGAACAAAAAGTCCTCAAACAATTTGGGGCAATAATCAAAAGCATCTCTGCGGATTGAATTTTTGTTCAGCCCCCTCCGTTCAGATGTGCTAAATCATTTCTACAGGGGTGGTTTTGGATAATACTCTTAAAATGCATGAGCTTTGCTTTTGAAAAAATAGGACATTAAAATCACGATGTCCAAGGAAGAAATATGAATGAATTTAAAAATGCTGGAAAACTCTTTGATTTCCATAACGAAAACGAGGAATCAATTCCTCAGGAGGATATGAGAAATACAGCAATAATTGCAATTGAAAAGCACAGAAAAGCGAAGGAAGAAGAAGCCTCAATTGAACCTGAGGAAAGTGATCCAGAACCTGTTAAAACCAATTTAGAGACAATTAACAGGTCTTTTGTAATCACTGAAGATAGAATCTATCTGAGTGTCATGGATAAAGCCGGCTGGCCCGAGTTCGCATACATGGAAAGCAGCCAAATATCCTATGCACCTAGCATTCAGAAAGATGGACAAGATATCTATCCTCAATCTCTTCCATCCCATAATGGCGCTCTTGTGCCAATTGTTGGAGTACCGATAAGGGAGTTCATTGATGAAGCACCGGATATAGAAACGGATGAATTGTGTGACTTAATCCACAATCATATGAAGAGGTACATTGATGCCCCTGATCTTGATATGGAAATGTTCATCCATTATATCTTGTTCACATGGTTCTACAAGAAGCTTAACACGACCCCATACTTGCGCTTCATTGGTGATACAGGCAAAGGAAAGTCCCGATTTCTGAAGGTTATCTCTGACCTTTGCTTCTATCCAATAACTGCTGAAGGAGCAAGTACTTCAAGCGGAATCATGAGATTCAAGGAGAAATGGAATGGAACACTAAAGATAGATGAAGCGGATTTTAATGGCGGCGCTGAGAGTACGATAATAAAATATCTCAATCTCGGTTTCGAGGAAGGGCGCCTGTTCATTAAAACTAACAAAGCCAACCATCAAGAGCAGGAATTCTTCGATCCATTCTGCCCCAAGGTCATTGCGATGCGGAACCCTTTCCAGGATAATGCTACAGAGGGGCGTTTGCTATCATTTGCTCCGAGGGAAACTACAAGAAAGGACATCCCGTCAAATCTGCCACCTGAATACAACGAATGTGTAGAAAATATTAGGGGCACCATCACTCGTTTTGTGCTGCGGAACTGGAATCGTGTTGACCCCAACAACCTCATAGATTGCAGAGATATGGAAATCGAAGGGCGATTGAAACAGCTAACTATCCCACTATCATTAACGCTTCAACTGCTGCCGGATGGGGAAGAAAGGTTCAGGAACTATATAGGCCGGCGCCAGGATGAACTCAAGGATTTGCGGTCAAAATCATGGGAAGGAGCGATGTTCAATTACGTTTATTCCCTTGCAAAAGGTGAAGATGAACCACACCTTGATTTTGCTCAATATTCCACGGATGATGGAATTTTGGCTGTCACGCCTTCAATGGTTGCAAAAGGTCATGGAACAACTGCTAAAACGGCATCCCAAACCTTAGCAAGCATAGGCATGACAACTGAACAAAAGACCGTGAGACTGCAAGAGAAGTCTAAGAAAACACGCCTGTATGTTGTACCGGATGAAAATGTCTGGCGTGAAATTATTCAACGATACTATTACACGGATGAAGAGTCGGATGATAAAAATCCAGACTGCCCCGAAGTGTTAAGATCAAAGAGGTATGCAGCAAGTATGAACTGAATGGAACAGATGGTACGCATGGAACACTTGCCAGGAGTACAATGAGGTAGAATGCATGGTACGCTTCTACCTTTATATAAATATCATGTTTTAATAAAAATACATTGTATCATGCATTGTACTGTATAGATATGAAGTGTTCTAACTGTTCCATGTGTTCCTTTTTAATCTAGAATAAGAGTAGTTTGACTTCACATGTTAGATTCATTATAAGTAACCGTTGGAACAATTCTACTTTTAGTATCGGCTTTTGTCATAATTCATAGTTTAATCGCAAAGAAACAAAAAATAAATAGAGTATCATTTCAATCAAGTAAACCAGTTTTTTCAACAAGAGTTAATTTGAGAAAACAATCAACGAATATAATAAAAAATCTCAAAAAACATCAGTAAAAAGTTAACTTGAGAAACAATTGTTCTTTTAATATTTGAGAGTGATTTATAGGATGGTGAGAATATTCAGCACTTAAATCAAAATCTGAAGATTTCAAAAAATAGTTATATATATCTTAAAAATAACTGATTACATGTTTTTATAGAACATCACTAAATGGGGATATGGTAATCTTTTATGATTATAGAAAAACCAAACTTGTCGGAATCTGATAGTGACAATGTTCTTAATGAGGACTATAATGAACTTTGTGAAAAGTATAATCTGGTTTGTGCCGAATTAGAAGAACTGAAATCACAAAATAAAGAGCCAAAGATATCTGCAACGTTGAAATCCTCGTATGATATTATAGAAGATAAACCATTAAATATTGAAGAATACAAAAAATGGCTCAAAACAAAATTTGGTATAGCTATATCAAATAGAACTGAAAATCATTACAATTCTGTAAGAGGAATAATCAGTGATGGTTTCAAGGATTCCGAATTGTGGACTGAATTATGTCAAAATTTAAAAGATTATGATGAGAAGTACAACCTGAAAACAAATGGGTATAAACTTTTTAGTCCCAATTTTGTTCCGGAATTAAATGAAAAAACCTATGAATCATTCATATTAAAAACTTTTAGAAAAAATGTTGTAAATAATAATAATTGGCCTAATGAACCAGAGAAGGGATGGATGCTTCCCGACAATTGGTATGAAAAAACAGGCGATATTGTTAGAACATTATTTGTTGTGAAATACCTAGATGGTATTGAGTTTTTGATTAGCATAATAAAGTCTGTTTGTAAAGAAAATGGGTTGCCATGTGAAATCTCTTTTGAAGCAAAGGATGAAGGATATTATGCAGCGCATATTGATATAAAACAAACATTTGAAATTCCAAAATATGACTGGGATACAAAAAAAATAGATGTTTTTATTGAAATTCAAATAACAACTCAGTTACAAGAAGTTATACGTAAATTATTACATACGTACTATGAAGATAAAAGAATAAGTAGTGGAAAACAATCAGATTCATGGAAATGGAACTATAAAAGTGATGAATTTGCTGCAAATTATGTAGGTCACATACTTCACTATATGGAAGGAATGATTATGGATATAAGGAATCGAAAAAATAAATTATCTTTTCAAAGTGGAAATGAATTTGCAGCTGAGGATAGTGATATTTTGAATTTATTAAAACCTATAGAGGAGGATTCCATATGAGTGAAAATGTAGAATTTAGCCAACATAAGGATTTTTTAGAATATTTTGAAAAGATAGGAATAGGAGTAATTCTCCAAGAAAAGATAGAAGAGATTTACAATTTTTATCAAAATGTGTGTAGTGAAAAAATAGAAGATATTTTCATAGATGAATATATAAATGCGGATGGAGAAAGAGTGTATGAAGATATCAACTTATTTTCAGAAAGTTTCGTGATGGTATCAAACAATTTTATAAAGTTACCTGACTTTTTTATGTGCTCCTTAAAAAATAATGTTGCTTTTTGGGCTATGGAAAAGATAGAATATGATTTTATAGAAGCTAATGAAAAATCAAGAATGAATTTACGTGTTTCGTTTAATTCCGATGCTAATGCTTCTTTTAAAGGATCTAAGGAAAATTGTGACCACCTCAAAAAAATCATGATGAAATATATTGTTACAAATTGTACTCAATCATAAAACCACTCATCGAAGGCAATTCTGCCATACTTCTGATTATCAAAGTTGGCACCAAGGCATATAATGTAACGGTAGAGCCTATACGTTGACCAAACGTGTACTGTCAACAGTTGTGGGCACTCGTCCTTGAATGAAGCCAGCTACACAGTCAGTAATACGACAATTATTAAAATGGAACAGATGGCACACAGGGAACACTTGCTAGATGCACAGTAAAGTAGAATGCATGGTACACATCTACCTTTATATTTATATCATGTTTTGATAATAATACATTGTACTACTCACTATCATGCATCACACTGTATAGATATGAAGTGTTCCAACTGTCCCAAATGTTCTCGATATGATTAGCTATCAGTCACATAAATAAAATTTGATTCATATCGGAAACTTATCCAGCACTCTAGCATATTGCAGAGTGGCCTGATGCACTTTGTTCAAGTAATGAGCACTTCCAACCGTGGTTGCTGCTCTACCCTGAATAAAGTCTGCAACGCCTTCTGTTACACCTGACTTTTTTATTTTACGAATTATTTCCCAGAACAGAATCCATCCACTCACGCAGACTGATGCCGGCTTTCCCAGCGCCTTCTAGCAAGTGTTTGTGGCGAACGAGACCAGCAGGGTAATTGGCGTCTATGAGGCTGTACATAAGGTTGTGCCACAAGCAAGCAGCCAGCCACTCTTTCACCGGCGTTCTTTCTCCATCAAGATACGCGTACACTCGCAGAATCTCGTTCTTTGGATCAAACCCAAGGTCGATGTGTCCCAAATCAAGCAGTAACAACTGCATCGGTATCCCAGCTAGCCACTTATCAAGTCCTAACACATAACCAAATAAAAGATGCCCAAGTCTTTCCTTTTCCGTTCCGACCTTCCGGGTCTGTATGCCCAACTTGCCGGTTCCAATTCCGTGAATCCAGCCTTCGATGTAGCGAAATGTGTTGTGATGACAATCAGATAAAGTGTACACTCCTGATGCGATGTGGGCACAAGTCTTGTACAACTCTCTTTTCTGAGGATCGTCAAGCTTCTCAAGGTTTTTTTTGAACTTTTCGGCCCACCAAGGATGAATCTTCGGTAGGCCTGCCTTCTTCGATACCTCTGCATCGAGAGAAGCCCCACGTCCACCGTCCTCAAAAAGGTCCTTGCCTTCGGCCATCTGTTGTTCGATCTCGTCCGACGATGGAAAGAACATTGTATAGCTGTTCCTGGTAAAGAAATCAATAGTAAGAAGCATCCGTTTCATCATCAGCTTCTGGACGTCCGTCAATTTATCCACCGGCCCAAGCCATTCGTACGTACGATTGATAAAACCCTCAGCATGAGGGTATCTCTTGACAAACTCCTCCTTGCCCTCGGCCGCAAGATAACCCGTCAATACGGTGTGTATTATCCTCATGCTTTCCATATGAAACGGCTGAGTAGTTCTCTGCTCCCACCACATGCCGGGACACCAGCAGCCGTTGTGAAATGAGGGTTCATCCAGTTTTCCCCGGCCGATGGCGTTCAACAATTCATCAACGGTAACCGGGAATCCACTATCACATGGTACAAGGCTCGCGATATGAGCGCGAATCTGGCGAGTGCTGTCATCCAGAGTTCCTAATTTACTCTGTATGTTATTGATGTGTTTAATTTCCTTATCCCAGTCCTTTTCTTGACCAGGAAACGTCCAGGAAAAAACCGGCCATCTTATTACCTCATTACCCACATTATCCGAAGTAATAGTTGTGATTATGTCTTCTTTTTCGCCTTCATATAAAGACTTCTTACCCGTGTATATCGCCTCAAAACCGGGTGATACCATATCATACGGAACTAATCTAATTTTTTTCTTGTTTGCCATGGTATTTCCCCATAGATTTGCGTTAGAATGCTTTGATATTTTTGTGAACTGCTAAGCATACAGTAAGTTAGAATGCATGGTACGGCTTTTACCTTTATTTTGTTATCATTTTTTGATGATAGTACATTACACTTCTGAATACCATGCACTATTCTGCATACATGAGAAGTGTTCCAACTGTACCAAGTGTTCAATCTTTGGAAACTGTGAACATCACACATGAATCATATCGAAAACTTCCTCAGGATCCTCCTGTACTCATTCTTAGCCTGTTCCACTTTATTTAGATAATGAGCACTTCCAACAGTTGCAGGTGCACGGCCTTGTATAAAGTCAGCTAGGCTCTCAGTGACTCCTTCCTTAATCATAACATTCAGATGCCACTTACGAATCGTTTTAGCAGAAACCCTTCCTGCTTGCAGCTTCTTCGTTAATGTTTTGTAATGATCTGAAGAATGGAACGATTTTATTTCAGAGATGTATGCAGTTGGAAAAAATATCTGGAAGGTTCGTTTGTTTCCTGATGAAAACTCGGAGGTAGGATAATGAGCAATTTCTCCATCAGTTACAACTTTGTTTTCATCAAAGCTCTGAAGCATCTGATATAAATGACTCAGACGACTTCCTGAACTCACCAATAGTTTGAATACTATCTTTACATCTTCTGGGCAGGACGCATGAGCTTTCTGTACCTCTTCGTCAGTTATATAGACTTCTGTTACGCCTGACTTTCTTATCTTTATGAAGCGCCTCCATTTGTCTACACTGAATCCACATACATCATCAATTTCTTCGTCTTCACAATAGTTGAATAGATTGCGCAATCCACGAGATTCCTTATCTTTTAGGTCAAGTTTCCTGAATTCATTTGGTTTGCAAATGGTATTAGTTTGGAAGAATTTCACTAATGCATTGATATAACCTTTTTTTGTTTGCTCAGAAACATCCCTATGCTTCAACCATTCCTTGAATTCCACACTATGGGATTGCCAAAATGATTGTAGGTCTGGAAATAATTCCTGACACTGCATACTTTGACAATCATTCATACCATATGCATGCAAAAAACGGTTGCTTGCTACTGAAACCTTCACACGGCGGAGGTCCGGAGTTCGACTCTCCGCGGGCCCATTAGACTTATTTTGCGATTCTTCTGATAGTGATTTTTGTA
The DNA here is from genome assembly GCF_045291275.1 of Methanolobus sp. ZRKC3. Lineage (GTDB taxonomy): Archaea > Halobacteriota > Methanosarcinia > Methanosarcinales > Methanosarcinaceae > Methanolobus. The sequence continues at coordinate 2,405,477 of NZ_CP146982.1, read as the reverse complement.
AGAGAGATAGCTGTTTTTCTACTGCTTCAAACCTTGATTCAAGGGTTGCTTGTGCAGCAGGTTGCACAACTAAATTTTCATCTATATCTTCATCTAAAGAGACTAAAAATAAAGGTTTGCCGTTGTATTCTGTCTCAAAAACGTGTGCATTATCCCCTATGAGTGCGGCATAAGATTGTGGCAACCTACGTAGATAATGTGTATAGTTTTGATACGGGTTTTATACATTCAATGAAACGCATCGAAGCATCCGTAATCTTCGACAATGATCACTTTTCGGGATCAGGATCAATGTTTGTGTGTCTGAGTCTCAATGAATTAAGCACAACAGTCAGTGAACTCAGTGCCATTGCACCAGCTCCTATCATGGGATGAAGCAATCCAAAGAAAGCTGCAGGTATAGCTACCGCATTATAGATCCAAGCCCAGAAATAATTCTCTTTGATCTTACGGAAAGTTGCCTTTGATAATTTGATAGCAGAAATAACTGACTTGATATCTCCCCTCACCAGTGTGATATCAGAAGATTCAATTGCTATATCAGTACCCGTACCTATGGCAATGCCCACATTTGCCTGTTTGAGTGCTGGGGCATCATTGATCCCATCCCCTACCATTGCAACTATATCATATTCGGATTGCAACTTTTTGATCTCATCAACTTTCCCCCCAGGCAGGACATCGGATATCACATAACTGATCCCAATCATCTTTGCCACTGCTTCTGCTGTCTTCCTGTTGTCGCCGGTGATCATTGCAGTTTTTATGCCCATTCTTTCGATCTCCCGGATCGCCTGAATGGAATCTTCCTTGATAGTATCTGCAATTGCAATGGCTCCAATCACTTTCCCATCCATTGCCACCAATACAACTGTCTTGGCAGCAGCTTCAAGGTCGCCTATTTTCTCCTCAAATTCCTGATAATCCACACTGAACATGGAGAGGATCTTGCGGTTTCCCACGATGATCTCATGACCATCAATAAGGCCCTTCACACCTTTACCTGTTACAGATTCAAAATCCTTAACTTCATGAGTACTCGCCCCGCTCTCTTCTGCTTTCTTGATTATGGCAGATGCCAGAGGGTGCTCTGAAACTGATTCCAGGCTTGCTGTATAGGACAATACTTCCTCTGATGACGAGCCATCAGAAACCAGTACATCAGTTACCTGAGGTTGGCCTTTTGTAATTGTACCTGTCTTATCAAAGGCAATGATCTTTACATCTTTCATAGTCTGTATTGCCTCACCACTGCGAATGAGAATACCTCGCTGTGCTCCCCTTCCACTCCCAACCATCAGGGCTGTGGGGGTTGCCAGACCAAGGGCACAGGGGCAGGAGATGACGAGTACTGCTGTTGTGGCAAGGAGCCCAAGGGTGTAAAGAGGAACATCTGTATTACTCCATGGGAAATTGAAATACTCAACTATCGAGATATGAAAACTGGAAAATAGTATCCATGAGACAAAGGCACCTGTGGCGATGATGATCACAGTCGGTACGAAATACCCGGTCACCCTGTCAGCAAACTCCTGGATCGGAACCTTTGATCCCTGTGCCTGCTCTACCATGGTTATGACCTGGGACAAGAAAGTATCCTTACCGAGCTTTGTGACGCTTACACGCAGGACGCCATGCTGGTTAATAGTGGAGCCAATAACCTCATCTCCTTCTTTTCTTTCAACTGGCATTGATTCGCCTGTTGCCATGGACTCATCCACAGTACTGCTGCCGGAAACCACAACACCATCGGTCGGAATTTTCTCGCCGGGTTTTATGATCATTATGTCATTTATGTTAAGCTCTTTAACTGAGATCTCTTTTTCGACTCCATTCTCAATGATGCGGGCATTCTTGGCTTCCAGGGCAATCAGTTTCTTGATCGCCTGGGATGCCCTGCCTTTTGCCATTGTTTCCAGATATCTCCCAACAAGGTGCAGTGCCATGATCGCAGCTGCCATTTCTACAAATGTGGTCACCTGGAACCAGAAGCCAAGCATACTGAGAATATAGGGGATAAGGGAACCCATGGTTATGAGCGTATCCATGTTGACCGTTCTGTGTTTCAGAGCTTTCCAGGTTGCCTTGTGGGTATCAGCCCCCGCTATTAAAACAGATGGAATAGCCAGTATTAAGGTAATGATGAAATAATATGGAATGGCCACATAGAATATCTGAATCATCATGAGGATCATGATTATGCCGGCGAAAGACCCTGCCATCCACATCTTGCGTGCTGCCTTGTTGATCGTGAGCTGGTCACGGTCAACCTCCTCTTCTTCTTCAAAGCTCATCGTATAGCCTGAATCATCAACAACCGCTTTCATATCGTCGATGGATGTAACGGAGGGTTCGTATGAAATTGTGGCTTTGGATGCAGCAAAATTGACATTTGCTTTGTTGACCCCGGGAATCGAAGAAAGTGATCTTTCAACCGTTTGTGCACATGTTGCACATGTCATATCACCGATGTTGGCAGTGATTGTCCTTGTTATCTTGTCTGCAGGAGTCGCACTGTATCCTGTATCTTGAACAGCTTTTATCAGTGTATCCACATTTGTAATATCCGAGTCGTATTCCACAAACGCTTTTTCAGCAGGCAGATTGACATTTACAGATACAACACCTTCTGTTTTTCTCAAGGCATCTTCAACCCGTCTTGCGCACGAAGCACAGGTCATTCCTTCAATCTCTAATACTGTCTTTATCACACTTTCACATCATTCATGATCTTGTTTGATTCGGTCCATGCAAAATACAGATATATCTTGTGCTGTAGAAATTAGATAAGGATTGACTCCGCCTTTTCCATGCCTTCAGCTCTGCATATTGCTTTTATAACGGTCATATGTCAATGTCTAAAGGACATACCCTCTGCCTTTATAGTTGTTTCAACCATTTTTAAACTCCCATAATGAAATGTGTAGTTATTTGATTAATACTTATTCCGGCTCTGTAGAAATCCACTTGTCTAAATCATGTCCATAAGGATTCTCAATCCCTTCATCTTCCAGATAATTAAAAAGATTTCTTAAACCTCGTTGTGCTTTTATCCTTAAGTAAAAATGAGCTTAGTTCTTTTGGATTACTTGCTTTATGTATTCAAAAAATATGATTAGAGATGAGCAGTAATCTTTTTTTCGATTACATATTCCTCGATAAGCTAACCATTCCCTAAAAGATTGCTGGTACTCTATCCAGTAGTCATTCAATAACTCATTTTCAGCATCAATCGCCATATTCACACGGCGGAGATCCGGAGTTTGACCCTCTGTGGCCCCATTAGACTTCTTTTGTGATTCTTTCAATATTTTCGACAAGAATTCCAATTTTCACCAAAAAGATATATCTCCCATAAACAACAAAATTCCATTATAGATCAGGGGAGAGGTCCTATCAAAGTTATATTGATTCTGTTCATCCTTGTATTCACCATTAGCTCAGGCTGCGTCTCTATTTCTGAACCACCTGACATCAAAGAATCTGCATACATGGAAGGTGAAGCAAGGGAATATGATGAGGTAGAACTGACCCCAATATCCCAGCAGGGCAATTTCATGATCAAGGGCACCCAGTATATAGACAGGGATGACTACATCATCCGGGTGGACGGACTGGTGAATAATTCCCTTGAACTGAACTATGAAGACCTGCTGATGTATCCGAATAAATCAAAAGCTGTAAGACTCAATTCCGTGGATGGCTGGAGCTTTGATGCGAAATGGACCGGTGTCCCCCTGAAAACATTGCTTGATGAAGCAGGGACTGAGGAGAGCGCAAGAACTGTCATATTCCACGGCGTGGACGGCTATTCCACATCCCTTGAACTTGATTACATAGTGGATAACGACATAATACTTGCATACAGGCTCAACGACATCACCCTGCCGCCTGAGAGAGGTTTCCCGGTGCAGGTTGTGGCAGAGGACAAGTACGGCTACAAGTGGGCAAAATGGGTGGTGCACATCGAAGTCACAGATGAACCATACAGAGGATACTGGGAAAGGAGAGGTTATAGCAACAGGGCTGATGTGGGAGAGCTTGAATACGGGATCCCATGGGCATAGGTCATACACCTCCTAAATTGCCACTGAAACCTTCATACAGAGCGGTCACTCTCCATATAACCCACAAGAACAATTTATCAACTATGCCAACAAAGTGTATTTGATGTGTCGTTTTACATCATGATCTATAGAACGAGCAGCTTCGTGGGGAAGCAGAATACATACTGGGAAGAACTCAGAGTATTTGAAAAATTGAACTTATTTGGGAGATATTGATATGGGGAAATATAGATGTTCTGTTTGTAACTGGGTTTACGATGAAGAGGCTGAAGGGAAGGATTTTGACTCATTACCTGACGATTATACCTGCCCTATATGCGGATCGCCGAAATCCGCATTCGCTCCAGAGGGCAGGGCAAGGGTAGGAGAGGACGTAAAGACTACAGTTGCAGAGAAGATCATAGAGCAGCTAGAAGCTCTGGGCGTTACGCATGTCTACGGCATACCAGGAGACTCGAATCTTCCGCTCATAGATGCGATCCGGCGAAGTGAGAATATGCGTTTCATCCTCACAAGACACGAGGAAACTGCTGCTTTTATGGCTTCGGCACACGGCAAGATGACAGGCACATTGGGAGTCTGTATTTCCATTGCAGGCCCAGGTTGTACCAATCTCATCACAGGGCTCATGGATGCTGCCACCGACAGGAGTCCGGTGATAGCACTTGCCGGACAGGTGCCGGAGGTATATCTTGGAAGTGAGGCATTCCAGGAAATAGACCAGATCGAGCTGTTCAAACCGTTCACAGAATTCTCAGAGACCATTGCCAGAGAGAATCAGGCGCTTAAACTTGTCACCATGGCGGCAAAGTATGCACTGAAAAAACCCGGAGCTTCAGTGCTCAGCACACCCACGGACATACTTTCCGAGAGACTTGGAGAAAAGGCATACTCCATAGATAAGAGAGTGTTCACCAACAAGACTGCACCCAGGGATAAGGATGTTCAAAGGGCAGCAGACCTCATCAACAGCTGCGAGAAGGTCGCCCTCTTTGCAGGCTGGGGTTGCCAGCAGAGCGGTGAGCTGTTAAAAGAGCTCTCAGAAAAGTTGAAGGCTCCCATCGCAACCACATCAAGGGCAAAGGGAGTGGTCTATGAGACGGACAGGCTCAGTCTGGGAGTCCTGGGTTCCATAGGTTCAAAGCATGCTGCACAGGCCATCAAGAACTGCGACCTGATAGTCATCATAGGTTCAGGTTTCAGACAGGCAAATCTCGTGCCTTCGGGCATAAAGATAGTTCAGATAGACATCGACCCCACAAAGATAGGAAAGACCTTTGATGTGGATGCAGGTGTAGTGGGTGATGCAGACCTCGTGCTCCAGAGGCTCATACCCCTTGTTGAAGAGAGAGAAGAGAACCAGGAATTCCTCGAGTACATCAATGAGATGAAGCAGGTACATTTCAAGGAGCTTGAAACTGATGCCAATGACCTTTCTATCCCGGTAAGTCCCGGATATGTAGTACAGGCCATCAAACGTCATGCGGATAAGGATGCCATCATCTGTATCGATGTGGGTGACCATACCTACTGGTTCTACAAGAAGTTCATGTGCGAAGGTCAGAGAACGTTCATGTCCGCAAACATCGCAAGCATGGGATTCGCACTTCCAGCAGCCCTTTCAGCAAAGCTTGACTATCCCGACAAGCAGATAATCTGTGTCACAGGTGATGGAGGATTCGGAATGCTCATGGCTGACTTCACCACCGCAGTAAGGGAAGAACTTGGCATAAACGTCATAGTCTTTAACGATGGCAAGCTCAAGAACATCAAGAAAGAAGAACTAAGGGACAACTACCCAGAATTCGGAGTATCCTTCCCCAACCCCGACTTTGCCCAATTCGCAAGTAGTTCCGGTGGCGAGGGTTACAGGATAGAGGACCCGAAAGACCTTGACGAAGTAATGCAAAAAGCATTCGCTTCCAAAAAGCCAGCACTCATTGACGTTGTGGTGGATCCTGACAAGACCGCTGCAAGCACAAAAAAGGTGGATTGAGGATACTTTTAACTAAAGTATCCATTTTTTAAATTTTAAAATGAGGTTGGGTCTGAGTTTGAAATTCTGTGGGCCTGCCATTCTAATTTTCACCATATAATTACTTTTCTTCATCTTCACGGTAATTAGCATAGCAAGATAAGTCGAAACGGGAGTTCTTAAAATTACTACATCCTAAAGTACTCTTTTTATATATTAAACAATATTAAAATTTCATGAAACTAAAAACGAATCTTATTCTTACCTTAATTTTCGTGAGTCTTGCATTTTCTGGCTGTATTGGAACAGATGGTGAAAGCATACTGCAAGGATCTTCAAAAATCTCAATCAATTCATCCCCGGAAGATGTTTTTCCACTCCTGAGCGAACAATACCCCATAAACCTCATCTCTGACAATGATGAAGTAGCCGGAAAAAGCAGAAATTACGACACTAGCGAATTCTCGATCGTTGGATCTCCTGTGGAATATGCTTCTGTTAATGGTATTGATATAGGGTACCGGGAATTTGGTTCAGGAGAGCCTCTTTTGATAATCATGCCATTTGCCACAAAAATGGACATGTGTAATGCTACCTTTGTAAAGCAGCTAGCCGAAAGTTACAGGGTCATACTCTTTGATAATCGGGGAATGGGATATTCATCAGACAATAATGAATCCATCTCCATATCTTTGCTTGTAGACGATACTGCAGGCTTTATGGATGCGCTTGGACTGGACTCTGCACACATATTCGGCTCCTCCATGGGATCGGTGATTGCTCAGGAGTTGACCCTTGCACACCCCGCTAAAGTGAATCGTCTGATCCTTTCATCAACAACCTATAGTCTCAATGTACCGCAGACAGAGAAACTGAAGAACATACTTCAATATCGGACTTTCGATCCTGATACAGAACCAGTGCTGAGAAACTATGCACAGGGAAATCTGGAATGGAATGGTACTTACGAACACCTGCCTGAAATTCAAAACAAGGTCCTGCTTCTCACAGCCAGCGGGGATGTACTCACGCCTCCAGAACTATCCGTCAAATTTGCAGAACTTGTCCCTGATGCACAACTAATACAATTTGAAGGTGCGGGACATTTAGGAGAACAGTACCTCCCTGAAGAATATGCAAACGAGATCCTGTGCTTCTTGGAAGCTGATTGATAGATCATGTGGTGGCTCCAAGAGACCTCTTCCAGTATCAAATAAACCTATTATAGAAAAATCCGGAGAAGGTAACTTCAGAACATTGTAAATCCAGGTGTTTAGGACAAAATAGTGAAACTGATTTATAGCTTCACCATAAATTCATTATGGGGATTTTAAATTTAAGTCAAACATCTACATCGAAATTCAATCGTGAAAGTATATCAACTAATTATACTTGATACAAGAAAAAGGAGAATTGTTAGTGTTATTTATGTACTTGCTTGTTTAGCATTATTTATTGTAGTTCTGATCCATCATATCATATATCCTAACTGGACTATAATGAAATCATGTTAACTTTGCTCTCTGACCTACAATTCCAAAAATAATGAGAGATAATAGAATATTGAAAATAAAATTTGAGTGGGGGCTTAAATGAAACATAGTAAATATAGATCATTATCAGTAATTATGGCTGTATTTATGATCTGCATTATTTTTTCTACATCAGCAACAGCACAATCCTACGTAATAGGTGACCAGAAAACACCGGTGGTGATGCCTGTTGAGGGAGCCACATATATTGGAGCCGAGGAGTGCAAGATATGTCATCAGGAAATATATGGAGACTGGGAAACATCGGGGCATAAATATAAGATCATGACATCTGAGGAAGCTCTCGATATCAGGCCTGATCTGCCAATGCCAGAGGGTTACACAAAAGATGATATCCTTTATGTGATCGGCGGATGGGGGTGGAAATCCCGGTACATGAACAACGAGGGATATATCATCACAAAAACCGGAGAGAATCTGGAGATCAATGGTTCGAACCAGTATAATCTTGAGACCGATGAATGGGTAGATTATCATGCAGGAGAGCTGCTGGAATATGACTGTCAGAAATGTCATACTACAGGTGCATCTTATGATGAAAGAACGGAGGATCTGCCCGGAATTGATGGCTCATGGGAGTTCAGGGGAATCCAATGTGAAGCATGCCATGGACCCGGTAGCGAACATGTAGAACAGAAGGGTATTGGAGGTGTTGCAATCAATGTGGATGGAAGTGCTTCATTCTGTGGGCAGTGCCACAGGCGTGGAGCTGAGGATGACAAGATCCCTGCAAGTGGAGCATTTGCACAACATCATGAGGAGTACCAGGAGTTACTGGCATCCGGCAATATGTCCACTTTAAACTGTGTTGTTTGTCATGACCCACACAAACCTGTTCATGTGGGAGCTACCAACCAGATAGAAAAATTGGGGATAACTACACATTGTGATGATTGCCATTCAGCAGTTGCGGAAATATATGAAGAGTCGATAATGGGAGTTGTTGGAGTCGAATGTGTGGAATGCCATATGCCAAAGAGCGCAAAGTCTGCGGTTAGTACATCTCCATATATGGCAGATGTAAGTTCACATCTATTCAGGATCAATACCAGTGTAGATGCTGAATTCATTTATGTTGATAAGGAAAGTGGAAATGAATATGCAAATCCATACATTACACTGGAATATGCCTGCCTTTCCTGCCATGATGATAAAGACAAATCGTGGGCTGCTCAAACAACATCCATCATACTAGATCATGGTGTGAAAGAGGAGGCAATACCTGTTGCACCAACTTCGGAAGAAACACCCGGGTTTAGTGTACTCATTGCAACTGCAATGCTGGTAATAGGATACATAGTCATAAGGAGAGAATTGTAAGCATTGTCCTCTCCTTTTTCTTCAATCTTAGTGTATCTGTTTTTTATGAAAAAATGGCTCTGTAGAAATACCCAATATTCGGACATGAACCGCAGATTATAATAATTTGCAAAGTACTGCATGTTATTGAATAAGTTCTCCATTTTCATTTTATATATAGTGGTTTTGATAGATTTTCTACAGAGCCAAAAAAATAAAAACAAAAAAGAATTAAGTGAAATTGTATTTCGCTCAACAGTAAATTGAAACATCAAAGTGTTTTCAGATATCCGATTATGTCTTCAATATCGGAATCCGACATATCCCAGCGTGGCATTGTATAATCCAGCTCCTCACCAGATGGATTCTTGCCTTGTCTTATGGCTATCTTGATACTCTCATCGGTGTAAGGAGGATGATCTTCATGCTCATCTGCGTGCTCGTCCTCAGAAATTAAAGCCTCATATCTTATATCAGATGGAATAGATGCACTCATCATGATAGGGACACCACCCATACCGTTTACACCATGGCAACCTACACAACTGCCACCATGCATGTATAGCCAGTGAGGACCACCCCTGATGGGTATTTGACGGCCACTTTCATTAAAGCCGGTATAATAGATCATTTCCCCATTGGATGAAAACTCCGTAGTGAGACCCGGATAGGTTGTCCGGTCATACGGCATCTGATCCGATTGTTCAGGGTACATGAATCCCGGTTCATGCCACCGGTATCCCGAACCTGGCGCAGTATAAGGCTCCCTAACCATATTCACACACCCGGAAAGCATTAGTGCTATTCCAATCAAAAAAAGCGTTAAGACCATTGTTCTTTTCAAATTCATTCACTCCCCGCGTAATTGGATAAAAATAGAGATCATGATAAGGTCATGTCTTTATTTTCTCCATCACCTTTGAAATAAAGGCAGCTTTGTCCTCTTCCAACATGCCGGAAGAACCCTGCTCCACCAATATACCCACCATATTCAGTACAAAGGCGGTTCTTTCCCCGGTAGGGATTTTGGGAAGCATCATATTGAGACAATTTGGCATCATGCCCATCATCATTTCAGGCATCATGGATGTTTTTTCTTCCTGCTCACCCCCCATCATCTGGGACATCATCTTTGGCATCATTTTAGGCATCATCTTGGGCATCATTTCCATCATGTCAACCCCTTCCATCATCTCGGACATCATGCCTTCCATCATATCCTTTTTATCTTCCTCTGTCATGTCAGCAAGAAAGTTCTCCATCATTTTTTCCATGATATCTTCTTTCTCATCTTTGCTCATCCTTCCCATCATATATTCCATCATTTTTTCCAGCATGGACTCCCCTCCCCTTAAATTTGAACTTGTTAGTAGCTCTTACAATCCATAATGCAGCCATCAGAATCGTTTACTGACGCTACATAACCAAATAGATGAATCTAAGCACTAACCACATGATAATATTAGAGCCGTTTCAAGAAAAGTCTATGCACTAAATACAGGAGATAAAACTAAAAAATACTACCATATGGATAAAATCAGAAAATTTAGGCAAGTTTATATACTTCAAAAGTACATACAGACAACTTAAATTGACATTAAGTAAATATAACTTGATTTGATTGCATCTTTTAACTTTGTGTGGTTGCAGCATCATGTTATGAATAAAGAGGTGGCCGTATGTTCACACCTGAGAAAACAATAAAAATAGATATTCCTGTTGCAGACACTCTTTCTGATAATTATTTTACTCTTATTTATAGAAACAATATCGAACTGACTGATTTCCTGGTAGATTATTTCATATCAGGACTTGAAAATAACGAATTATGTATCTTGTTCATGCCGGAAACAGTAGATATTGAAAAAATAAAGTTAATGTTCCATGAAAAAGGAATGAATGTTAATCCGTATATTCAGTCCTTGCAGCTTGAATTCATTCCAATGGATCCATCAATATTTCCTGAAGGTGAAACGAATACTAGAAATATCAAAGATATTCTGGAATTTAAACAGGAATATGCAGTCTTAAATGGTTTTTCAGGTGTGAGGTTCAATGTTAATATGCATGATATCAAAGAACCAATCTTGCAATACCTCAATAGTTACAGAGAATCCATAGAGTGTTTCATTTACAACAAAGAGGCCAGGATTTTGTGTACCTGCCCCATCGACTCATTTTCAGCAGATGAGATTTTTGATATGATGGACCAAAGGGAAAATTTCATCCTGAAAAGAGATGGAAAATGGATGCACCTAAAAGATCTCTTAAGTAGTAAATACAGGACCCATCTACGCTATTCCCCGGAAATGATGAAAAAAGAAAAAGAGGTCAAATCCGTTTATCGAAACAGTCCTGCTGTTGCATTTCTCTGGGAACATGAAGGATTCCATCCTGTGAAGTTCGTTTCCGAGAACATTTCCCAGTTCGGTTACTCGATAGATGACTTCATACTAAACAGAATACTCTATGAAGATATCATACATCCCGGTGACCTTGTAGAATATTATACGGAACTACAAAGATGCATAGAAGAAGGAAGTAATGAGTTTACTAAAGAGTACAGGATACTGGATAGTCGTGGACAGGTACATTGGGTCAATGAACGATCATTGATAGGATCTGAAAAAAAAGGTGCTAATTATCGCTATCAGGGAATCGTAGTTAACATTTCAGAGAAAAAGGCTGCTGAAAAAGCGTTGCAAGGATCTGAAGAGAAGTTTAAGAAAGTGTTTGATAATTCCAATGATGCCATCTACTTGTTGGACCTGGAGGGGCATTTTTTAGAGGTGAATAAAGTTGCACATCAACAATTAGGATATACACATGATGAAATGCTTGAAATGAAGATTCAAGACACTTACACCTCTTATTATACAGCCAGCTTTCATGAAAGGGTGGCTGAAATATGCAAAAACGAACATGCCATCTTTGAAGTTGTACGTAGTAAGAAAGATGGTTCATCATTGCCTATTGAAATGAGTGCGAGTCTTTTGGAATATGATGGAAATAAGGCAATTCTTGTAATCTCCAGGGACATCGCCGAACGTAAAAAGGCAGAAAAGATGCTTCTTAATGCCAAGATGAATGCAGAAGCTGCCAACAAAGCAAAAAGTGAATTTCTGGCAAATATGAGCCATGAATTGAGGACTCCACTCAATGCCATCATAGGTTTTTCGGATCTGATGCTTGAAGAAACTTATGGGATTCTCAATAAAGAACAGAAAAGGCATGTGCAAAATGTATCTCATGCTGGAAAACATTTGTTGAATATCATAAATGACATTCTTGATATTTCAAAGATGGAAGCAGGTAAAATGAATCTTCATTACGAGGATTTTTTTGTTTATTCTGCGCTCCATGAAGTGACTTCGATAATTGCTCACATGGCATCAAAAAAGAATTTGAAACTGACCACAGCTATAAAGCCATTGGATATTCAGATCAATGCTGATAGGGGAAAGTTCAAACAGATACTTTATAATCTGATAAGTAATGCCATCAAATTCACCCCAGAGGGTGGGAGCATCATTGTGAGGACAGAATGCAAAACTGACAGTGTCGTGGTCCTTGTTGAAGATACAGGAATCGGCATCTCAAAAGAAAACATCGGAAAACTATTCCAGCCTTTTACCCAGTTAGAATCATCATCTACTCGGCAGAATGGAGGTACAGGTCTTGGACTCGTTCTGATCAAAAAATTTGTTGAGATGCATGGTGGAAATGTTTGGGTTACCAGCGAACCGGGTATTGGCAGCACTTTTAGTTTTGAAATTCCTGTTAATGGATTGAAATTCACGGAAACGGAAATTGTTAGTGAAGATAATAAAATTGTAGATAATAAAAAATTATCGAATCTAAATGCGGAAAAATCCTTGAAACCATTAACATGCTTGCTGAGAAAAGAGGAAAAAGTGTTCCCGGATACTTGAGTCTTCCAGAACACGAGCATCATGGATGAGGAAGAACTGAAGACTTATAAATGAGTTCCTGTAAAATGCCGGGACCTCCCCAGATCCCGGAATAATTATAAAATTAAAAATATCCTCTCAGAAAACCTTACTCTTTAACCATGAAACGGAATTTCGCTTTACTTTCTCCTCTTTCGATCTCATGGCCTTTTTTATACCGAGGAAGATTCGCACTGGCATGTTTAGGAAATACCAAAACATAGTCTTCTGCACATGCTTTTCCATTTTCATCCACACCCACACTGAATAAGATTTCAGGCCTTTCATCATTTTTTATTAAGTTAGCACTTTTCAAATCAATCACTTCTCCAAATTATACTATTTTATTTTTTTTAAATTAGATATTTCCACTTTCAGAGTTTTATGGAATACTAAAATTCCATACGCCCGATGGCAAACTTTCCCTAAATCCATCACATTATATTACACAGTTAGCGATATAACCTTTTTGCTTACAATTATAATCTTAAATAATTATAATCGTTTGTTTAATAACAAGAACCGAAGCAAAATAGCAATATTTGAGCATAAAGAAGAAAGAGCTATGACCATGCTATAAGGGATAAGCTGAAAAAAATAATCGAGTGCCTCTCACATGATAATATTAAGTCTGTTTGAAGAAAAATCGATGTACTTGATCCAGGAGAGACAAACAGCAACAATTACCAGGGAAATTAAATGTGAAAGAAAAAAGAGAGGAACCCCATTGCAAAAATGGGGTAGTACATGATATATTTAAGCCATTCCAAGACGCCTGAGGATTTCCATCCTGTCGTCTTCTGTGAAGGATCCTCCCTGGAATGTTTCGATGCAGTCCTTTAATAATGTTACAGAATAAGCTATTGCAGGTCCGCCACCGAGAGCTGATGCAACCATGCTTGCCTGAAGGATCTCTTCCTTTGAAGCACCTGCTTCAAGAGCACCGAATGAATGTAATGCAATGCAGTAAGGACAGCGTGAATATACTGAAACACCCACTGCAACAAGCTCCTTTGTTTTTGCATCAACAATGGAACCCTCGTATATGGTCTTGCCAAGCAAGTCCATGATTACGCCTGCCTGTGCAGCCTGTACATCATTTCCTGCACCGAATGCTCCGAGGTCTCCTGTAAAACTGAAAAGTAATTCTTTTGGATCTTCTGCCATTTTTTGTCACCTTTTTTTAATCACAAGTTTTAGTTAACTTGTAAATGTTTTTGTGCGGTTTGTCGAGAACCGTCCATGACTGTATGAAACCCTATTAGAAAAAGGCATCCCCCGACACTTAAAACAAAATCAGAATACGAACAAATATGAAAACTTATGAGTATTATCTAATTGGATTGGCAGTCGTAATTCTAATATCAAATCACAGATAAGGTGGTTCCCATGACCATGCTATCAAGGGATGAACTGAAAAAGAGAATCGAGTGCAATCCACCACTCATTGAGAACACAATCGATACAAATACCCAGCTACAGCCCAACAGCGTTGAGCTCACACTCAAGGGTATCGAATCACTTGAATCCGCCGGAGCAGTTGATTTTGACAACAGCGAAAGGGAGATCCCCACAAGCAAATTGATCGAGTTCGATGATGAGGGATGGGCTTCCCTTGAACCGGGAACCTACAAAGTGACATTCAACGAAATAGTGAACATTCCACTTGACCTTGCCGCAATTGCAAGACCAAGGTCCAGTCTGCTCAGGTGCGGAGTTACCGTGGAATCCGCTGTATGGGACTCAGGGTACAGGGGCAGGAGCGAATCCATGCTCGTAGTATACAATCCTCATGGTTTCAAACTGAAGAAAGGTGCACGCTTACTCCAGCTTGTGTTCTACGAACTTCACAGCGAAGTCAGTGAAGGCTATTGTGGCAGATATCAAAATGAGAATCTCTAACACACAAAGAATATGAATAATTAAATCTATTAGGCTTCCATGAGTGAAATAGGCAAATCTGTCAGGATGGAACGGATATTCGATCGTAATACGGGTAATGCAATCATCATACCAATGGACCATGGAGTCGGTGCAGGACCTATTAAAGGTATCATCGACATGCCAACTACCGTTAACAAGATCGCAGATGGAGGAGCGAACGCTGTTCTGGGACACATGGGACTTCCAAAGCACGGACACAGAGGATACGGACAGGATATTGGACTTATCATCCACCTCTCAGCATCCACCTCCCTTGGACCAGATCCAAACCACAAAGTACTCGTAACCACCGTAGAAGAAGCAATCAAAGTGGGAGCAGATGCAGTTTCCGTCCACATAAATGTAGGTGCTGAGGATGAAGCGGAGATGCTTCAGGATCTTGGATACGTTGCACGTCTCTGTGACGAGTGGGGAATGCCACTGCTTGCCATGACATATCCAAGGGGTGCAAAGGTAACCTCAGAGCATGATGTGGAATATGTGAAGCATGCAGCAAGAATTGGTGCTGAGCTTGGTGCAGATATCGTCAAGACAAGCTACACCGGAGACATAGAATCATTCAGAGAAGTAGTAGAGGGATGCCCTGTACCAGTTGTTATTGCCGGCGGACCACAGATGGATACCGAAAAGCAACTTCTTCAGATGGTATACGATTCACTCCAGGCAGGAGGGAAGGGAGTTGCCATTGGCAGGAATGTATTCCAGTCCGAGGACCCCACAAAACTCGTCTCGCGCATCTCAAAGATCGTGCACCATGGCATGACAGCGGACGAAGCAATGGAATCCTGATAGCACTAAATACTTATTTTACATCACTTATGCCTGCATGAAAGGCATAAGTCTTTTTCTAAATTCCAAATAACTTGTGTACAATAGATGGTGCCGTATTTCACAACAGGATTACAAAAATAAAATTATCCAGTGTAACTACCATAAAAATAGGGGTTAAAAGAAAAGCAAGGTCAGTTGTTGAAATGACCAATGAATCATATAAAGTGTGGTGGTACGATATGATATGATTGTACTACTGACCTTGCTCAGAACTTACGATGTATGAACATGCTTATAAACAGTATGACAGTGTTTTTTCAAAATGTGGACATGAGCATGACAAACATGCATTGGACACATCCATGCATGCCTCGATACAATTAAATGTAATGGAAATATCGAGGTTCTATCTATCAACGTGAACAATTAGCATTTGTGAGGAATCTTATGGATAAATATGAGCAAGTCATCGAAATGGCAAAACGCCGGGGATTCTTATGGAACTCATTCGAACTTTATGGAGGTACAGCAGGGTTTTATGATTATGGCCCCCTTGGAAGTACCCTTAAACGTAGAATTGAGCAGATATGGAGAGAACTATATGTGGTCAACGAAGGCTACATGGAGATCGAGACCCCCACAGTAGGTATCGAAGATATTTTTGTGGCGTCCGGCCATGTTGGAGGATTCTCAGACCCTCTGTGTGAATGCAAGGAATGTAAAGGAGCATTCCGTGCTGACCACCTCATTGACAAACTGGTACCTTCTGCGGAAACAATGAGCAATGAAGAACTGGATGCAGCCATCAAAGAGCACGCAGTCTGCTGTCCCGAGTGCGAGGGAGAGCTGGGGGAGGCATATGAGTTTAATCTTATGTTCAAGACCCAGATAGGGCCGGGAAGTGGAAGACAGGGATACATGCGTCCCGAAACCGCACAGGGAATGTTTGTTGATTTCCTGAGGCTTGCCCGCTTCTATCGCGAAAAACTTCCCTTCGGTGCGACCCAGATAGGAAAATCATACAGAAATGAGATATCTCCAAGACAGGGAGTCATCAGACTTCGTGAGTTCACACAGGCTGAAGCTGAGATATTCATTGACCCGAATGACAAGAAACACCCTAATATTGAGAGATTTGCAAACACCTTGATCAATCTCTACTCCGATGCAGGACAAGACACCGGACTTGTTGAAAAGCTCAGTCTTGCGCAAGCTTTGGAAAAAGGCATTATTGCCCACGAATTCCTTGCATATCAGATAGGGCTCACCAACCATTTCCTCCAGAGAGTGGGAATATCAGGGGACAAACTCAGATTCAGACAGCACCGCAAGGATGAGATGGCGCACTACGCCATTGATTGCTGGGATGCGGAGGTCGATACTGACAGGTTTGGATGGGTCGAGATCGTTGGGATCGCAGACAGGACAGACTATGATCTGTGTGCACATGCCGCGGTGAGCAAGACAGAACTTGCCATTTACAGGGAATACGATGAACCGAAGATGCTCACACAATTTGTGGTCAAACCCAATATGGGCAAACTCGGACCGCTCTTCAAGGGCAAGGCAAAAGCAGTTGCCGATGCACTGAAGGAATTGACACAGGAAGAGCTGGAAAAGGATGAGATCAAAGTCACAATAGGTTCAGAGGAGTTTACCGTTCCCGGAGACATCGTTGCTTTTGCAGAAGAGACTACAAAGATAAGTGGCGAAACCATTGTCCCGCATGTGATAGAACCATCATATGGAATTGACAGGATATTCTACAGCGTAATGGAACATGCATTTGAGGAAGAAAAGCTTGGCAAGGGCGAGGATGATGAAGAGGAAGACGCAAGAATTGTTCTGAAACTGCAGAATGAAGTTGCTCCGGTGCAGGTAGCCATTCTTCCACTCCTTAGCAGAGAGGAACTCATCAAGCATGCGAGGTCAATTGAAAACCGGCTTCGAGCCAAAGGGTTGCTTGTATCCTATGATGACTCAGGAACCATCGGACGCCGTTACAGAAGGAACGACGAGATAGGCACACCATATTCAGTCACCATAGATTATGACACAGTAGATGATAATACAGTGACCATACGCGAACGTGACAGCATGAAGCAGGTGCGTGCACCTATCAGCGGTATACAGGATGTACTCTACGACCTTATGTACATGGATAAGGACTTTGAGACTGCAGGAGAGGCTCTCTAATACTTTCACTCCGCTTGCCACAGGTTTAAAAGTTTGAAGGCCATATAATGGAAAAACTTTAAACTTGGAACCATGGCAACATACATCACACACCCCCTGGTAAAAACAGATACTGTAGAGCAAAGGCTTTACCAGCTGGACCTGGCAGGTAAGGCGCTTGCAACATCCACATTAGTAGTACTACCCACCGGACTTGGGAAGACCATTGTAGCTCTTCTGGTGATTGCTTCAAGACTGGAAAAGGCCGGGGGGAAGGTATTGATACTTTCACCTACCAAGCCATTGGTAGAACAACACGCCTCTTTTTTACGGAAGGTGCTCGAATTACCCGAGGAGGAAATACTTACCTTCACAGGCAGCATCAACCCTTCAAAGCGCTCTGACCTCTGGGACAGAGGAAAAGTTATCGTATCTACACCCCAGGTCATAGAGAACGATATACTGACAAAACGCATCAGTCTCGAGGATGTCACACATATCACTTTTGACGAGGCACACCGGGCTACGGGCAATTACGCCTACACATACATAGCCGAGAAATACTTTGAGGCTGCAAGAAACCCGCTTTGCCTTGCAATTACTGCAAGTCCGGGAAGTTCGGATGAGAAGATAGCCGAGGTATGCCAGGCACTCCATATTGAAGCTATTGCCGTCAAGACCGAGTCCGACAGCGACGTAGCACCCCACATACACAAAAAAGAGATAGAATGGAAAAGTATCGAATTGCCCACCGAGATGAAAGAGATCAGGGACCTGCTCCAGAAGGTGCTTGATGACAGGTACAAAAAGCTCACTGAATGCGGCTACCCCATACACAAGCAAAAATACGTTTCGAAGAAGGACCTGCTGGGATTACAGCAGCGACTCCAGGGAGAGCTCAGGGGCAACCCAGAATCATCCGTTTACAGTGCAATTTCCATTCTTGCAGAAATACTCAAGGTGAACCATGCCATCGAGATAGCCGAGACCCAGGGACTCGATTCCCTGCGTATGTACATGGAAAGGCTTGAGAACGAGGCATATTCCAAGAGCGGTAGCAAGGCATCAAAAAGACTTGCAGAGGACCTGTACATGAAACAGGCATCCCATCGCCTCAAGAACTGTGACTGCGAGCATCCAAAGGTCGAGTACGTCAAGGATATAGTGCTGGAGCAGGTAGAAAATAATCCGGAATCCAGAGTTATTGTTTTTGCCAACTACCGGGATACTGCCGAGATGATAACCAATACCCTCGATGAGATCGAGCAGGTCAGGCCTGTGAGATTTGTAGGCCAAGCTTCGAAATATAAGGACAAGGGCCTCACACAGAAGCAACAGGTCGAGATAATTGAAAAGTTCAAGGCAGGAGAATACAACGTACTTGTGGCGACATCGGTTGCTGAGGAAGGACTGGACATCCCCTCCACAGACCTCGTACTGTTCTACGAACCCATACCATCGGAGATCAGAAGTATACAGCGTAAGGGCAGAACAGGAAGGAAGCACGAAGGACGTGTAGTTGTACTGGTCACCAAAGGAACAAGGGATGAGGGATACTACTGGAGCAGCCAATCCAGGGAAAAGAAGATGCAGAGCAATATGCGTGAACTCCAGAAAAGGATGCCTGCCCGCATGGACCAGGAATATTCAGCCGATATCTGCAAGGACAAGGATCAGGCCACCCTGTCAGAATATAATGATGGGGAAAATCAGGGGAAAATACGAGTCATAGTAGACCAGAGAGAAGTCAGAAGCTCCGTGGCCCGACAACTGGAAAGGGCAGGTGTGGACATCACGTTGAACACGCTTGAGGTCGGTGACTATGTGTTGAGTGACCGCATTGCTGTTGAAAGGAAGAGTTCGGAGGACTTTGTGAGCTCCCTGATAGAGCATAAACTTTTCGAGCAGATATCAGATCTTTCAAAGACCTACGAAAAACCTGTGCTCATACTGGAAGGAGAGAGCCTGTTCAACAGCAGAGGCATCAGCCCCAATGCAATACACGGTGCCCTGTCAGCCATTGCCCTTGATTTTAGAGTGGCTGTATTCTACACACGCGATGCAGAGGATACTGCTGTACTCATAAAACAGATCGCAAAGAGAGAGCAGGTGGATGAGAAAAGAGAGGTGAGTCTGCATGGTAGAAAATCATCTAAAATGCTGCCTCAACAACAGGAATATGTGGTTTCTGCCATCTCCGACATAGGACCAACTGCCGCCCACAATCTCCTGAAACACTTCGGGTCTGTGGAGAATGTAATGAAAGCAGATTATGAAAAACTCATCAAAGTCAAGAACATAGGACCAAAAACTGCCGCAAAGATCAGAGAGATAGTCGGCAGCGAATATAAAAATTGAAAAGGGTAAATATACCCTTTGGAATTACATGGGTTTTCTAAGCATTCCGACTATTGAAATTCCACGCTCTATCAGGCCCATGTAGTCAGTGATGATCCTTGCATCGCGCTCATCCTGCATGGAGCGTGCAATGGAAACCATTTTTGCCATCAGCAGGGATTCCAGCTCAGTGGAAAGAGGGGACACATCCTCACCCAGGGGAACTGATCTTACAGCATCCATTTTGGAAAGGAAATCATCGGCTGCACCCTCCACCTTCATATCTTCCGGCGATGTCTGCGCCCCTGATGAAACTGTTTTGTTTGTTACCGATCTTTCTGGTGCTGCCCGGGATACAGGTTGTGCAGCCTGTTGATAATTGTCACGTGGATCAGATACGCCCTCACATACGGGACAGAGAACCCTCCCCTGATACCTAAACATAGGTGCCCCGCAGATAGTGCAGTGCTGAGCAAGCATTGTAGCACCGATTTCCAGCATATTTGAGATCTTTTGTACTTTATCGTCTTCTATCTTAGCCATTGCATTTCCTCTTTAGTTACACAAAATATATACGAATGAAAGTCTTTTTATATAATATAACTATTTAGAACTAACTTAAGTAACACTTATTTTTATTCTAAAATTTATCAAGGTGATATATATGTCAGATTTTGAACAAGTCATTGGAGAATGCAAGCAGAAATTGGAATACATAGCAAATGATAATTCAGTTCCAAGAAACATCAGACGTTCTGCAAATGAAGTACTTGACACCCTTCGCAAAGAAGACGAACCACTTTTCCTGAGAACATCAACCAGCATATCCATACTTGAGGATATCAGCAACGACCCAAACATCCCTGTTCACACAAGAACCCTTATATGGGATGTTGCAAGCCAGCTTGAAACCATCCCAGTGGATGAATAATTTCAAGCCAATATTTTTTTAATTATCTTTTTGTTTGGGCTTCATCCTAAGCTCAAATTCATCTAATTTTTGATTCTCACTGTCTTTTTCCGCATAGGAGCATCCCTGCAAACATGTTTATATTAAGCTGCAAATGAACTACAGGATTAAGATGATAAGTGAAATCTCCGACAGGATCAGGAACGATTTCAAAATGAAAGACAGGGCAAGGGAATCTGCTCTTGTCACTTCACGAGATGTTGTACGTGAATGTAGAACCGCCATGTTCAGTATTCACAAAGGAGAATTTGATAATGCATCCCTGCTGATCAAAAGCTCCAGGGAACAGCTTGAAAAAATGAATTTACTGCTTGAAGGATTTCCCGACATATACCATTCTGGTTTTGTAGAACAAGCCCAGCAGGAATTCGTAGAATGTACTGTCGTATACATACTCCTTCACAATGGTGCGGATATTGACAGCATCCCCGAGCCTGAAGAACTCAGCGTTGAGCACTCAGCATACCTGAACGGACTGGGAGATGTTAGTGGGGAACTGAGAAGGCATATACTGGACCTTATCAGAAAGGACATGCCAGAGAAAGGCGAAAAATATCTGGATGCCATGGAAAGTATCCATACATGCCTTATGATGTTCGATTTTCCAGATGCCATGATACGTGGGCTCAGGCATAAGGCAGATTCCACACGCTCATTGATAGAAAGGACACGAGGAGACCTCACAACTGCCGTGAGACAGCAGAAACTGGAGAGATCCATGAGAGAGTTCGAGCAGAAGCTAAGTTGAATTCAACATTACTAAATTACTAAATTACTAACCGAGGATTATTCATGAAATTTAACCCTGATGATATTAAAAAGCAAGCAGAAGAGGATTTTGATGCTGCATGGAACAATGGAACACAGTTAATTAAAAAGCCAGACATCAACAAACAGTATCCTCACATGCCCTTGAAATATGGAAAACCCCACCCCATATATGACACAATATCAAAACTCCGTGAAGCATACATGCGCATGGGCTTTGAGGAAATGATGAACCCACTCATTGTTGATGAGAGAGAGGTTCACAAACAATTCGGGCACGAGTCACTTGCAGTACTTGACAGATGCTACTACCTTGCAGGCCTGCCACGACCAAATGTGGGAATATCCGATGAGCGCATCGCCACCATCAAGTCCATATTGGGAGATATTGATGATGAGGCTATAGAGACCATCAGAAAGATCCTGCACTCCTACAAAAAGGGAGAGATAGAGGGAGATGACCTTGTTCCGGAAATATCCGCAGCAATAGAGATTTCAGATGCACTTGTGGTAGAAATGATAGACCAGGTATTCCCTGAGTTCAAGGAACTTGTACCACAATCCACAAGAAAGACACTGAGAAGCCATATGACATCAGGATGGTTCTTGAGTCTTGCATCCCTCACAGAGCGCGCAAATCCTCCTTTTAACCTGTTCTCCATTGACCGCTGTTTCAGGAGAGAGCAGGACGAAGATGCTGCAAGGCTCATGACATACTATTCCGCATCATGTGTGATGATGGATGAGGATGTTACTGTAGACCATGGAAAAGCTGTAGCACAGGGACTCTTATCACAGTTCGGCTTTGAGAAATTCATGTTCAGACCTGATGAGAAACGCAGCAAGTACTACGTACCTGACACTCAGATAGAGGTATTCGCATACCATCCAAAACTTGTGGGTTCAAACACAAAGTACTCTGACGGATGGGTTGAAGTTGCAACCTTTGGAATCTATTCACCCACCGCTCTTGCCCAGTATAACATATCATGCCCCGTCATGAACCTTGGACTTGGTGTGGAGAGACTTGCAATGATACTCCACAACGCAATGGACCTTAGAGGACTTGCATATCCACAGATGGCACAGTATTCCGAGTGGGAAATGAGCGATGACGAGCTTGCAAGAATGCTGTATATGGAAAATGTACCCGAAACGCCACAGGGCAGGGAAATCATCGATGCCATTGTTGCTGTGTGTGAGGAACACGGATCTACCCCAAGTCCCTGCGAATTCCCTGCATGGAAGGGAGAGATCAACGGGAAGAATGTGGAAGTATCTGTGGTGGAACCGGAGGAAGAAACCAAACTCTGCGGACCTGCGGTCTTTAACGAAGTGGCTGTATTTGAAAATGATATACTCGGAGTACCCCATAACAAGAAATGGAAAAAGGTCTTTGAGAACCACTCCGCCATGGCAGGATTCAGATTCCTTGATGCCTTTGCAGCCCAGGCTGCAAGTGATATTGAAAAGGCTATTGAAAATGGTGAAACTGAAGTTGAGACCAGAGTCAGGATAGTAAAAGTACCATCCGAGATCAATATACGCCTTGAGCCCCTGGCACAGCGCTATATCACAGGCAACAATAAGAAAATAGACATCAGAGGACCTGTCTTCACCACAGTTAAGGCAAAGATCGAATAAACCGGAGAATATACCACCTCATATCGATATGTTAAACACACCGGGAGGCGTAAAACTGGCTGACATACCCAAGATCAAAGCACTCATGGATAGTGGAGAACCCGTATGCATCACATTTGGAAATGAATGCGGACAGGACTCCGAGCTGCTGTACTGTGAGATAGTGCAAAAGGCCAGCCAGGGAGAAACCTTCCTGATAGGAAAGCAACGATGTAGCGCAGGGGATTATGTTCTTGGAGTTAGTGAACAAAGCCCTGCGGATTATTACCTGCGCTCAGGAAGATATGCAGACAGGTCGGTAGCTGAAAGGGCGGCATCTTCCCTTCCCAGAGTTGAAAAAGAGTATAGATCCATCCGAATCGAGCCACTTTCACAGAATACAGGGAATTACGATATTCTTTTACTTTATCTTAAAGCTGAAGCTGTAATGCGTATTATACAGGCATATGCATTTCACTTTGGAGAAGGGCTTAAGGTCAGTACCATAGGAGCGGCGTCAGTCTGCGGAGATTGTACGGCATTGCCACTAAAAAGTGGAATCGGACTTTCCTACGGATGCAAAGGATCAAGGAAGCACAGTTATTATTCAAATGTGGAAATGCCTTTTGGGATAAGCCATGATCTGGTGGAAAAAATAGAGAAGGGGGTTGAGAGCACCCCAAATACATTTGATTGAATGCTTAGTGGGCATTATATAATGGGATCTCGTCTGCATCCACTACGGTCCGCTCACCGATCTTATTGTTAATTACTTTTCTCACCCTTGCAATGCACCTGGGGTCAAGCTGAATGCGCAGGGATGTGGTTTCACGCTCTTCATAATATAGCTCGTTACTTTGAACAGTCCTCTGCGTGATAACCTGATGTTTGGATAGTTTTGCCACAACACCAGTGGTACCGCCGGTTACATCCTCGGGACTTGTATGAGTCAATAGAAGAAGGTCGCCTACATTAAGATTTAAAGCTGCAAAGAAATTATGCGGACTCCTTATCTCGATGGTAAGAAGCCTGCGATGCTTGAGCTCGGATATCACGCGCTCAGACATTCCGGTAAGTGCAACATATTCCATTTGATCACCCATACATAGGGAACTCTTTCCTAGTACCCGTAGGCTGTTCGGTAGTCCTGACATCCTCTGCAAGCCTTTGCATCTCGATCTCGATCTTCTCCGCCTGATCCAGGAGAGTCTCAGTATCAACACCAAGATCATAGAGCTGGTTGAGAACATCGATCACAACGGATGCTGCCCTGGGATCCGGGTTCTGGCTCATTGTTGAACCAAGAAGGCCGATAGCAGGTATGCCACGGACAAGACACTCAGCCATGATACTACCGGAGATACCGGATATCGTACCCATCTGGAAAAGTTCCACTTTGTCCTTTATCTTATCAAGCATTTCATTATTTGTTGCGGCGCCGAATACTTTGTTCTCATCGCTCATCGTGGCAATTCCAGCAAGTGAAACTACCTCTTTTACATTGATGGATTCAGCCCATTCCAAAAGCGCCTTACTCACATCATATGCAACGACCGGATTAATAGGAATATCAGATACTATGATCACCATGTTGTGTTCTTCGCTTTCATAGATTCTCACAGGCATGTTTATGAGGCCTTCATAAAGTACAGCAATAGGCGGGAAATGCCTTGAGTCGATAGAACCTATATATTCCATTTTAAGCTCATCAATAATCTGCTGACTTGCAATGTTACCCACTAGTCCGATACCTGGAAAACCTTCCACAAGAACTGGATTCTTAGATTTTACCTCACTTGTGGCTATTTTTACATTATTGTCATCGAAATCTGTATCTGCCAAAATAATCACCTTTTAATACAACTAACTAAACTCCCTGATAAAGATATATTTGTATTAAGACATAGATAAGAGCATCGTTCATTTCAGACAGAAAACAACTTAAATTTATACGTGTCATACATTAATTTATTCAAAATACAGGTGATCGAATGGAAAAATCAATAACATACCTCGATAATGTCGGACCAGAAAATAGCGAAAATGTACTGAAACTCGCTGCAAAGAGGGCAGAAGAGCTGGGAATAGAATATGTTGTTCTTGCCAGTACAAGTGGTGAGACCGCATTAAAAGCTGCAGAGGCGTTCAAGGGTCAGAATGTAAAACTCATTGCCATTACCCACCAATATGGTCTGAAAGAAGGTGGGAAGTGGGAAGTTGACGAAGATAAGCTCGAGAAACTCAAGGAAATGGGAGTTATTATGACCACACAGTCACACATGTTCTCAGGTGTTGAACGTGCCATTTCAAAGCGCATTGGCGGAGCCAGCCGGGCAGATGTCATATCAGACACACTGCGCACCATGTTTGGAAAAGGATTCAAGGTTGCAATCGAATGTACCATGATGGCTGCAGATTCCGGACATATTCCTGTTTCAAAGGAAACAGAGATCATTGCCATTGGCGGGACACGCTGGGGAGCAGATGTGGCAGCCGTGGTCAGACCAGCACATTCCTTTGATTTCTTCAATATTCAGATAAGAGAGATCATAGCAATGCCAAGAGCAAAAGAAGAACAATAAACAGATTGAGCGTGAACCCTCAATATTATAACGGTTCACCATTCACTTTTTTAGCGAGTCGTCTCCAGGCTCAGCCTCAAGAACATCACCCTCGTTTGATTCACAACTTTGAGATGCTTCCTTTGCAGCACTCATTGCAGCCTTGAATAAAATAAAAGTTAGCGCTACTAGAATTGCGTATGAACCTACGCCAATGACAAAAACAGTTAATGGTTCCATAAAAATAAGAAAAGAAGTACCTTAGAGGTACTTTCCTTTGATTTTTTTTACTCTGGTTTTGCGTAGAGAGCGGTCTTGGACAACAGGTTGCCACTCTTGGAGTGAGGCTGCCTGAATACAGAGTCGTTTGCCTTCTCTATCTCTCTTGCTTCAATTGCAAGCTGTGCTGCTGCGCGCATCATTTCGTGGCCAGCTGCTGTTGTAAGTGTTACCTGCTCGATCTCTTTCATCATGAAGCATGCTGGGAAGTTGATCTTTGCAACCATGTCAGCCATGTGAAGTGCTGCCAGACCCTTTGCCTTTGCGTATGGATTGTTGAAGCCTGCTCTTGCAATGCACTTCTCTGGCTTTGCAAGGATATGCGGAAGTTCAAGTTCCTTACCTTCATCAACCATTGCTGCAACTTTGTCGAGTTCTTCCTGAAGGAGTCTTACAACACCACAGGTTGAGAGTACCTTCATTGCGTCTGCGTTGAATGAAGCCATCTCTACAGGGTCGAGGAACTCCCTCTTTGCGCCGATGAGTGGGTCAACGGTCATGATAATGTAACCGAATCCTGCTTCTTCAAGTGCTGCACGGTCATCCTTCTTTGTTGGACCGTCTGAGATTACGATACATGGAACATCCTTGTATATCTCACGTGCTGCGGTTGGACCAGGTGCACTTGAATTTGGGCTGATCATAACGTAGAAATCTGCATCGAACTTCTTGAGTTCTTCTGTTGCAGCTGCTTCGTCCTTGCCCATCTTAGGACCGGTTCCGAAAGAGCGTATGCTGATTCCTTCTCTTGCTGCGATCTCGTCCTGTACCAAATCGATTACTTGGCTCATACCAAGGTTGCCTAACTTAATAAATCCAATCTTTGCCATATAAAATCACACTAGTGCAATGGGCAGTGTAGCATATATTGTTTTTGGAATGATATAGGCCACATAAGAGTTAATATGAGTATAATCACAGAACAGAGGAGAAAGCATACAGCTTCCTTCAAAAATCAGACCCATTAGACTATTTTAAGCTCCATTCAGAGATTACTGCCTCCACCATGACGATTGCTACCCACACCAACGTAAAAACAACAGACAGAAAAGATTTGCAATGCGCGATTTACCCGAAAAACTTAAAAGCAATGTGACTCATTTCAAACCAATCTCGGCACTTAAATACTGTTTCACAACGAGATTCAAAATCTAGGTTTGATTAAGTGAATTGCAGCGACAATTTTGATGAGAAGGTTAAGTTAATAGTTTTTGATATGGACAGCACTCTTATTGATGCTGAAACCATAGACGAACTGGCAGTTGCAGCAGGAGTTGGAGACGAAGTCTCCAGAATTACCGAGCTGGCAATGCATGGCAAACTCGATTTCTCAGAGGCACTTTTTGAAAGAGTGAAATTGCTCAAA
This sequence comes from Methanolobus sp. ZRKC3, assembly GCF_045291275.1. Taxonomy (GTDB): domain Archaea; phylum Halobacteriota; class Methanosarcinia; order Methanosarcinales; family Methanosarcinaceae; genus Methanolobus. The sequence continues at coordinate 2,377,839 of NZ_CP146982.1, read as the reverse complement.
GGCCTTTCAGTTGACAAAGCCCATGAAGCACTCGACAAAATGCCTTTTATGCCCGGTGCAAAAGAACTGATCAGACATTTAAGATCTCGAGGTTATAAGACCGCAATGATCTCCGGTGGATTCACCATGGCTGCTGAGCGCGTGGGAGAAGTACTGGGAATTGATCATGTAGTAGCCAATGTGCTTATAGCCGACAAAGGACACCTTACAGGAGAGGTAACTGGACCGCTTACAGACCAGGGTTCAAAAGAATTCGTTCTGGAAGATATTTCCCGTAAATATAATACCAAACCTGAGGAATGTATTGTAGTAGGTGATGGAGCTAATGATATTTGCATCTTCAAAGTAGCAAAATACGCAATAGCATTTAATTCAAAACCAATTCTACATGAACACGCCGATATTGTGGTTACAATAAAGGACCTTGAAGCAGTAATTCCAGTGATCGAGTCACTGGACCCGTAAAGCCAGAATCGTGCATTAGAAATGCATGAAATGCCAGCTTTTTTGCTGGATCGGGAGGACAATAAGGATATGTTGAAAGAACTGAACGACAAGAAGACTGTACTCAAGAATCAGTCTGAAGAATATAAAGTGAAGCGTAACGAACTCAATTCAGAAGCTAGCACACTTGCTGCAAAGCGTAACGAGCTGAACAAGAACACAAAGGACCTTATCAACGAAGCACAGGAATATAAGAAACTTCGTGATGAAAATAACGAGAAAGTCAAAGAGTATAAAGTACTCCGTGATGAGGTCAATGCAAGAGCTAACGAGATCTTTGCTAAGATCGATCTAATCCGTGGCGACAGCAACCTTGGCGGCCCTTCTATGAAGGACATACGCAAGGAAGTAGACAGGTTAGAATTCACCCAGCAGACAGAAGTCCTTACAACAAGCAAAGAAAGAGAACTTGTAAACAAGATCACTGAGCTCCAGAAATTGTATGCTGCTAAGAAAGACCAGCTTGAGGGTAACGATGAACTCAAGGAACTACTAGCAGATGCACAGGAAATCAGAGATGAGGCTTCAGTACATCACACTACACTTTCAGAATATGCCCAGAAAGCACAGGAAAATCATGACAAGATGATAACCACTTTCAAAGAGGCTGATAAAGTTCGCGCAGAATCCGATGCGGCACACAAGGAATTTGTTAAATTCCAGGAAAGCGCAGATGAACAGCACAAGCTTTTCATTGCTGGCCAGAAGGAGATTCGCGACATTGACAAAGAGATCCGCAAGATCAAGAAAGGCGATGTCGATGGCAAGAAGGAAGCTGCAAGAGCAGATGCTCGCAAGGATGCAGAGGATATTTTCGACAATTTCAAGTCAGGTGGAAAACTTACTATGGAGAACCTTATGGCTCTTCAGAGATCCGGACTGCTTAAATAAAGACATCAGCAATATGGGTGATTCATCACCCATAATTACTCTTTTTTTTCAATTCAATAAAAAAAATAGATTTAAGCCTAAGGCTTATTCCACAAGATCCAATCGGGATCTGCGGAAAGATTCATCCCGCATAAGACAGGGACCAGCTGTGAAAACAGGATCCTTGTATATCTTCTTCCATATTGATGAGAGAGAAGTGTCATGGATATTACCATATGACAGCGGCATACAGGAACAAGGGAATACATTCCCCTCAGGCGTTATATGCAGCCATTTCCTGCCTGCAAAGCAGCCAAAATGCTTCACTATATGAGGTATCGGGAAGATTCTGGGACCTTCCATATCACTGGTTCTTTCAATGAACTCATCAAATTTACGATGGTCATCCTCTGAAAGCACCTCATTTCCATGCTCCAGCCAGCGTCCAGTGGGAACTATTTCGAAAAAGGATATCTCGTGCACACCCATCTCAATTGCAAGAGAATAGAAATCATCCAGTTCATCAATGTTGCGAGGAGATATCACTACATATATATTTACAAGAATGCCGGCGTCCAGACCATTGCGTATGGCAGATATCGCTTCCTTGAACACGCCAGGACGTCCTCTCATATAGTCATGACCTTCTTCATTTGCGCTATCAAGACTTATACTGAGCATAAACAGACCAGCTTCTTTCAGGCTTTCAGCACGCTCTTTTGTAAGTCCTACCCCTGAAGTGAACAATGCAGGTATCGCCTTTGACTGGTCAACATATGTCACAAGTTCTTCAAGGCCATCATAAACAAGAGGCTCTCCCCCATCAAATATTATAAGAGATGTACCCATGTCCTGTGCCTGGTCAATGATGTCCTTTACAGTATCAGAGGAAAGTTTTGCCTTGTTCTTGGTATCAGGCAGGGCACAGTGCAGGCATTTGTTTGGGCAATCCTCTGTTATGGAGATCGTAAGCTGCTCAGGCACATACTTGCCACGCATTGCACGCATCTGGCTTGAAACCAGGCGATTAAAGGTCTTTCCAGGTATTGGAGGCATCCATGTGGAATAGATAAGCCTGTCATTTTCCACTTTTGCAGGCTTCGTACCTTCAAAAATACCCATCATGTCAGAAACAAATGAGTCCATAAAAGATGAGGCAATACCAGAGGTATTCATCCTGACCTTATTGTCCTCGATCTGAGCATATACCTTGAACACAGGGTTCTTGTAAAAGTAGTACTTGCTTTTCATGGTCCCCTATTTATTCCTGAGTATTGCCCTGTATGAAAGAATTGACGAAGGATTATTCTTTATGATCATCTTTGATATCTGGACAGCCTGATTGAAAGGAGTACCACCAAGGACGTTCAGGTCCTCACCTTCAAAGACCTTCATCAATCCATCGATCTCCTTATCGGTCATCTTTCTCAGGGATTCCAGTGCAAACCTTCCCAGGTAATACTCTGTCCTGTAAGCATCATTCCAGAGTTTCCTGTACTCAGATAGTGCCTTTTTGGAAACATTTCCTTTTGCAATTGCATCTGCAGCAACATCACCGCACATCTGACCGGCATGCATCCCATAGCCAATACCAGACTGACCTGCTGAGCCACCTGTAAGCATGACACCGTCGGCAATAATCTCGTTGGGAATAGCAACGATGGGGTCGCCGCCCACAGACTTGCTTATGAACTTCAGATCATCAATGCCTTTGAGCTTTTTGAACTTCTCCACCCATGCATCAAAGAAACCAGAAACATCCCTTCCATGCCTGCGCACATACATTCCAAGAGTGGCACGATCACCCCCGCATGGAGAATATGTGGATTTCCAGCCAGGAGCATGGTTGCCTACATAGTACTCGAACATATCAGGCTCACCAATACCATCTGCCTCTACCTCTGCCTCAAGTGCCCATGCAATATCCTGAGGATACTTCAATGGCTTCATCCCCATTAACCCGGCGATCTTTGAATTGATGCCATCGGATACTATCACGAGTTTGCACTTCATTTTACCTTCTGTGGTGCTCACCACAAAAGTCTCACCATTTCTCAGTACATTTAGTGCCTCGACACCCATGTGAAGCTCAACACCTGTGTCAATGACCTGTTGCGCATAGAATTCATCGAACTTTTTACGATCAAGGAAATAAGCTTCGCCTTCGAATGCAACATTCCTGCCCGAGGGAGCTATGATATGTGCACCTTTGAGAGTCTTGATGACATAACTCTGGTCGACTGTTTCTCCGGCTCTGTCAAACATACCCTTAAAAAAAGTGTTTGCAGGATGAGTAGGAGTGCCTACAGCTTCCTTTTTGTCAATGACGATCACACTGCAACCTTTACGGGAAGCATTCCGGGCTGCCATCATACCGGCAGGGGAAGCTCCTATGATTATGATATCCGCATCCATGATATAGCCTCCAGGATCACCATAGTAATCCTGCATATGATCCAAGGAAAATAGATAGTATTACATCCAGTATCAGGGAGCCAAACATTATACCCCTGTACCTTGAACCCTGAAGGAAAAGCATTCCACCTCTTTCAGGAGTGGGGTTCTTTATGAAATCAAACGATTGCACCAGCATCCAGCCGCCTGCAAGAAGAGCACCGGCAAAGTAGATAGGGCCTATCTTTGCAGTCCAGCCAATGGCAAGTGAGGCAATTACTCCAACAAACCACATAAGAGTCACAAACTTTGCTGTATTGGGAACCCCAAATGTCACAGGGAAAGTTGGTGCACCCCTGGCACGATCGCCTTCCACATCACGGGCAACACCTGAAAGTGTAAAACCCCAGTCAGTAAAGCACATCATCAGTCCCAGGAATATTGCAGGAAGAGGCAGGATCGAACCATAATCCGGGGTTTTGAGAATGCCAGCAGGATCGAATGCCAGCCAGATACCGATAGGTACAAGACCATAGGCAATACCTACCGGCACAAAACTCAGGAAAGTGAGTCTCTTTGCCACAGCCGAATAGATGCTAATGGTCGCAACAGCGATGACGAGTATTACAAAAGACTCAGGATTCAAATAATAAGCTGCTACACCTGCCACTATGAAGAGGAACAAAGAGTATTTCAGGGCATGGTCCCTTGAGACTTTTTCTGCCACAAGGGGTCGGTTTGGAAGGTTGATCTGATCAATATCGACATCACAGCAGTCATTATAGACATAGGAACTGGTGATAGCAGCATAGCCTCCTATAACTGCTATTATCAAAAGCATCAGTTCAGGCAATGCACCTGTTGCCAGGTAGCTTGCCAGCAAGGCACTGGCAGCTGGGAGGGCAAAGTCCATGTCCGCGATCTCAGGCCTGAGTAATTCGATATAGGGATTTCTTGTCTTTGAGTCAGAAGTAGATACCAAGTTTATCACCTGTAAGTTCTAGCTCATAATTCCTTGTATTATATATTAGTATTAGGGTAGTAACAAATTCTGGCAAGTTAGTAATTGTGTGCCAGAATTACCTCTACATTTGCAAGCGCTTCAAGTTCTTCAAGAAGAGGATGCTCAAATCTTCCCTGTAGCATGAAGGTAAACTGTGCATCAGGATTCAGTTTTGCAAGTTTGATGGTATTAAGATATGAAACTTCAAGGGACTCAGTGTCCGGTGTTTTAACCACTTCTGCATTTAAGGGATAAACCTCTGCCAATTCCTGAGGATATGATCCAAATGGAGGTTTGAATATCAATACGTTGTCATATTCATTATCATGTTTTGTCGGATTTGCACGGATCAGTGCAGAACCCTGTATTGTAAAGTTTTCCACCTGTCTGGCAAAGCGTAATACTTCCGGACGCCTGGCAGATTCAGGTCCGCAATAGAAGAATGTTGATTTTGACGCAGGATCGCACTCCTCCAGCCATTCGGAATAAGTGTACAACTTCTTAAGTGCATCAAGCATACGAGGATGTGAACGACAACGCTGCTCCACAAGTTCCAACAGATTGCCTTCCAATATAGCCTGTTTGACTTCACGCACCTCTTCAAAGGTGACATAAAGATTATGTTTTGCCAGTAATTCAGTACAATTATGAGCTTTTTTGAGTTCTTCTGCTGTATGGGACAGGCAGATAGGACAGGAACATGGCAGGTATTTCAGATTATCAACATGATAGGTTCCCCGAGATGTGATGTAGCGTCTGTCCTTAGCATACAGAGCATAGGCAGCTGAGTCAAAAAGATCACAGCCCAGAGCTACGGCAAGTGCGAACATCATTGGATGGCCTGCACCAAATAAATGAACAGGTGCCGCAGGATTAAGTCCTTTCTTGGCAGATGCTATGACATCTACAAGATCGGAGTAGCGATATGATTCCATTAACGGAACAACAGCACCGAATGGATAAACGTCGAACTCCATCTCAGACAGGGTTCTTGCACATTCCTCCCTCAGGTCTTTAAATGTGGATCCCTGCACCGGACCAGCAAGTAACATACCGTCTTTAACAAGTTCTCTTGCCACTTTGAGACGCTGGATGGTTATTTCAAGCTCTTCCTCTGCCCGCTCGCGAGTAACATCGGGAGGGGTGGGGATATCCAGAGGTACGCCAACATCTGTTCCTATCTTTTGTTGGAAATCTATGATTTCCTCGTTAGTAACTTCGACATCGCCATAAACAGATAATTGGAATGAACCGGAATCGGTCATGATAGGTCCATCAAAGTCAAGAAGAGCATGCAGACCATCTTTTAATGCTTTTTCCCGCAATTCTTCCTTACGATAGATGATATATGAATTAGTGATGAGCATCTGTGCCCCAAAATCCCTCATCTCAGATGGTTTTATAGTCTGGATGTTCGGATTGATAACAGGCATGACAGTAGGCGTTTCAACCACTCCGTGTGGGGTTGTCAGCTTACCTATACGACCTGCTGCATCCTTATGAATGATATCAAATTGTGATGACATATTGGGGTAGATAAGAGTAAAGGTATATTTAAACTTCCACTGCCATATAGATAAATAAGTGGAATGGACAGGATTAAGAAATGTTTATTATGTTGAAGTTATGTTCAGTATTTTGAAAAAGGTAATATGCTATGTTTCAATTGGATAATTTATTTGTTAAGGATAGGGACTCATGGCTGTAGTCACATGGGTATTCATTGTAATGTGTCTTGCACAGTCCGCGATTTTCTCTGGTTTGACCATCGGGCTTTTTGGCCTGACACCCCTTCGGCTTGAGATAGAAGCTGAGGTAAAGAATCCCCATGCATTGAAAGTTCTCAAAATGCGTAAGGATTCCAATTATCTGCTTGCAACTCTCCTCTGGGGAAACGTAGGAATAAACGTATTATTGACACTTCTTACAGACACAGTTATGGCAGGAGCTACAGCTTTTGTGTTTTCGACCATTGCAATTACCTGCTTTGGAGAGATTATGCCACAGGCATATTTTTCACGCAATGCTCTGAAAATGGGTGCATACCTTACCCCGCTTGTTACATTCTATCAGATAATTCTCTTTCCTGTTGCCAAGCCTTCTGCTATCCTTCTGGATTGGTGGCTGGGGAAGGAGAAGGTGCAGTTCTATAAGGAAAGGGCTTTTCGTATAATGATAGAAAAACATATGGATTCATCCATATCAGATATTGACCACCTTGAAGCCATGGGTGCCTTGAATTTCCTGGCAATCGATGACCTGAACATTAAAAAAGAAGGATCGGTTCTGGATACACGTAGCATCATACAGATTCCGTTCAGAGGATTGTGGCCTGTTTTTCCAGATATCTCGAGTGAATACAAGGACCCATTCCTGAAGAAGATGGCATCTTCTGGCAAAAAGTGGATCATCCTGATAGATGAAAATGATAATCCCAGAATGGCTGTTGATTCTGATGGATTTTTGAGAGGAGCATTACAGGTTGACAGGGAATTCAAGCCACACAAGTACTGCCACCGTCCGTTGATAGTATCAGACCCTAAAGAAAAAATAGGCACTGCCATGAATCATTTGAAAGTATATCCCATTGATGCAGAGGATGATGTAATTGATGAAGATATCATACTATACTGGAACAGGGATGACCCTGAAAGGAGGATAATCACTGGTTCTGACATATTAGGACGCCTGCTTCGGGGAATAGTTGTAAGGGTAGAATAACCTTCATAACTATTTATAATCTTAAAGTCAACATTATAATGTATGTACGAACTGCTTTCCCCTGTTGATCCAAAAGCCATTGTAAAATACATGGGATATTTTCTCATTGCATTTGCATTCGTACTTGCAGTACCAATGATTGCTGCAATTATACTAGGTGACGGAGAAGCAGCTTTCTTTTATGGAATTACTTCAGCTGCAGTCTTAGGCATTGGGTACATAATCCACAATATAATGCCTGACTATGACCTGGATAACAAGGAAGCACTCATCATTGCAGCCATAGCATTTCCCGTATCAGCATTCATAAGTGCCATCCCTATGTCCATGTCAACAGGGATGACATTCATAGATGCATTCTTTGAAAGTGTTTCTGCTGTGACTACCACAGGACTCAGTGTAGCACCTTTGGATGTTGGACCAGTCTTTTTTTTTGCACGCTCATGGTCCCAATGGGTTGGTGGCATAGGTATAATCCTTGTTGTACTCTCCATACTCATCAGGCCGGGAACCTCTGCTTTTCGCATATATAAGGTGAATTACGGAGATATGAAATTCAAACCAACGGTCATCGCCACTACACGCACACTTGGCAAAGTCTATGTGATCATCACCCTGATATCCCTGACCTTGCTGATGCTGAGCGGCATGTCTTTCTTTGATGCCATATGCCATGCATTCAGTTGTGTTTCCACCGGGGGATTTTCCACAAGGCCGGAGAGTATTGGAGCTTTTGAAGGTAGCTGGATACCATTCAGCATTAGTCTGTCCTGCCTTCTTGGAGCCGTGAGTTTCATCCTTTACCCAACCCTGCTTAAAAAACCAAAAAAGTTCTTCCAGGACCTGGAACTTCGATATTTCCTGTTATTTGTTGCCCTGGGAACATTACTCTTTACCCTGGCACTGTCCCACAACGACCCGGTTATGAATATCCCGAAGGATAACCTTTTCCACATAATATCGGCCATTACCACCGCAGGCTTTTCCACTTTCGACCTTTCCCTGCTATCCGATGCTTCAAAGGCTGTGCTTATCTTTATGATGTGGATGGGAGGGAACATAGGTTCTACTGCCGGAGGTATCAAGATATTCAGAGTGATATTGCTTTTCAAGCTAGCTCATAATGTGGTGTTGCGCTTAATGATTCCCAAGGAAGCCATAACACCCATCAAAATGGAGAAACACATTGTTGAAAGTGACGAGATATATAATCTGTCAACATATATGCTATTGTATGTAGTAATACTGATAGCCTCGTCGTTCATCTTCATGCTCCATGGTGTGAGCGCAGGGGATGCAATGTTTGAGGTATCTAGTGCCCTTAGCACAGTAGGGCTTTCAGCAGGAATGACAGGAGTGGGAATGCCCACTATTCTGAAGATGGTGCTGTGTATAGATATGCTATTCGGAAGGATCGAGATCATACCATTGATGGTACTTTTCATGCCAAGTACGTGGATCAGGATAAAGAGGAGAAGAAGGGGAACTAAACTATGAGAATTGTTATAGTGGGTGCAGATTCACTGGGCATACACCTTACAAGAAGTATGATAAATCAGGGCAAAGAGGTAATACTGATCGAAAAGGATGAGGCTATCGCCAAGGAACTCGCAGAAAACCTGGACTGTACAGTGATCAACGCCGAGGGTACAAGACCGGACATACTTGAAAAAGCGGAGATCAGCAAGGCTGATGCATTGGTTGCCTGTAGTACCAATGACCAGAACAACATACTCATCGGCCTGATAGCCAGGGATGCTAAGGTTGAGAAGGTAATACTGAAAATAGATGACGATCAGTTCCTGGACATTGCTAACAAGCTTGGATTCAACTATATCATCAACCCTTCACGCATATCCTCCATATACATATCCGACGTTCTGCGTGGGATAAACACCATCCAGCTAAGTAACCTGGTACGCAGTGATGTCAGATTCATGGGAGTTGTGGTAGATGAGACACTTGAGGACTGGAAGCTGTCCGAGATACAACTTCCCGACAATAGTTCATTCATTGGAATCTACCGCAAGAGCGAGTTCATCCTTGCAGATAAGGACCCTAAGATGCATGAAAAAGATGAAGTCATACTCGTCACCAGGGCAGATATGATTAAAGACGTGAATGTGGCCCTTGGAAGAAATGTTGAGAAATAGAGAACTTTACAGAATATCTAATTCACGTTCTTTTTTATCTGTGCTTTATGACTAAAATATTGTTGTTAATATATGGGTTTGAAGTAAAAGAAGTAAAACTCAAGCATGCAAAATATCAGAAAAAAGTTAAGAATAGTAAGTGAGATGGCAGCGATCCAGAGTTCCCGAAGACTCTCATACTTCAGTACAGTAAGGAACGCTGGCGGACTTATCTTCTGTGTTCGGGATGGGTACAGGAATTGCCCCGCCGCTATGGCCGCCAAACTCACTCACAGTGAATTCAATGAAGGTAAAGCCAAGATCCGGATTCGAACCGGAATGGTATCGCTCTGCAGGCGATTGCGTAGCCGCTCCGCCATCTTGGCATAAGATAAGCATCCCTCTGAAGTGAGCATTGTATTTATACTTTACTAAAACAAAGCAGAAGCAGCTTTTCAGTGGTAGAGATGATGAATATCGAGAACAAATAAAAGTAGAACTCAGGCATGTAAATATCAGAAAAAAATAGTTAAGAATAGCAAGTGAGATGGCAGCGATCCAGAGTTCCCGAAGACTCTCATACTTCAGTACAGTAAGGAACGCTGGCGGACTTATCTTCTGTGTTCGGGATGGGTACAGGAATTGCCCCGCCGCTATGGCCGCCAAACTCACTCACGATGAATTTGATGAAAAGGACGTGTATAATAATCATGCATATATCAGATTTCGCCTGGACAAAGCAAGGTAGAGAGGCACGGATGGTTAGTAGCCGTGGACTGAACACCTCGTTGCCTTGGTGCGTACATCCCGACTCTATCAAACCGGTCTTCTACCGGAATCCTTAACGTAGTCTCTTTTTAGGTCAGATTTCGAGCTTAGATGCATTCAGCTCTTATTCCTTAGCGCGTAGCTACTCGGCAATGCCTTGTCAGACAACCGATCGACCAGTGGCGCCGCTACTCTGTTCCTCTCGTACTAAAAGTAGCTTACCCTCAGACCACATACACCTCTAGTAGATAGTAACCGACCTGTCTCACGACGGTCTAAACCCAGCTCACGATCTCCTTTAATAGGCGAACAACCTCACCCTTGGCTGCTGCTGCACAGCCAGGATGGAAAGAACCGACATCGAGGTAGCAAGCTGCCGGGTCGATATGTGCTCTTGCCGGCAACGACTCAATTATCCCCGGGGTAACTTTTCTGTCATTTTTGACTCGCACCAAGCGAGTACAAAAGTTCGCTAGAACCGACTTTCGTCTCGTCATCCACTACTGTGCTGAATAACGTCAGGCTGACTTATGCTCTTGCACTCTTCAGTGGGTTTCCGACCCACTTGAGTCAACCATTGCGCGCCCTTGATATCTTTTCAAGGGCGTCCCGCCCCAGGCAAACTGCCCACCTATCGGGGTCCTCTTCACAGAGTTAGGGTCGTAATTTTGGAAGGGTAGTGTCCCAATGACGACTCCAGTGATGCTGGCGCACCACCTTCGATGTCTCCTACCTACACTGTACATCCAAAATCACAACCCAGCGACAGGCTGCAGTAAAGCTCCACGGGGTCTTCACTTCCCCCTAGAGGTCTCTAGACTCTGCACTAGAATGTAAGCTTCACCGGACTCTGGTTAGGGACAGTAGAGCTCTCATTGATCCATTCATGCAAGTCGCCAATTAAGCGACAAGGTACTACGCTACCTTAAGAGGGTCATAGTTACCCCCGCTGTTTACAGGCCCTTCGTTCCGTTGAAACAGAGTTTCAGGTACCTGCACTGAGCAGGATTCAGAGATCGTACTAGTCCTTACGGATTTGCGATCTCCTATGTTGATATTAGACAGTTAGAGCTCTCTTGTCACTGCGACCTGCTGTCTTCACAGCAGGCACTCCTTCTCCCGAAGTTACGGAGCTAATTTGCCGAATTCCCTTAACCAAATTTTTCCGACACGCCTTAGCCTTTTCAGCTAGGGGCACCTGTGTCAGTTCTCGGTACGGACTCATAACTTCCTTTTCACGGGTTCCCGGGTGAAGCTGACTTTCGCCATAACACATTCCCCCGCTTCTCGCCATTACGGCTCTCCACGGGATTCGGTGCTTAGACGGCGCGACGGCGCCGCTCAGCCTGCCCAAAAACGTCAGTTTTATTGTCATGAGGTACAGGAATATTAACCTGTTTCCCTTTCGGCGTACTCGAATTACGGTACGTCTTAGGACCGACTAACCCTCGGCTGACGATCATTGCCGAGGAAACCTAGCCCCTTCGGCGGATGGGATTCTCACCCATCTATGCTGTTACTATTACCAGGATTTTCGTTTCCGCACGGTCCACAGGACTTCACAGCCCTGCTTCTGCCCGAACGCAACGCCTTCCTACGAGATTACCTTGCGGTACTCCGTGGTATCGGTGGTCGACTTGAGCCCCGTCCATTTTCGGGGCCCCAAACCTCGACTGGTGGGCTGTTACGCACTCTTTAAAGGATAGCTGCTTCTAAGCTAACCTTCCAGCTGTCTAGGGCTTAGGACGCCCTTTAGTATTAACACTTAGTCGACACTGAGGGACCTTAACCACGGGCTGGGTTGTCTCCCTTACGGACTACAAGCTTACCCCAGTAGTCCGGACTCCAACTTTCTTCGACGACGGTGAGTTTGGAGTTTGACAAGCAGCTGAGGGATTTCTCCCCCGGGACCACCAATCAGTGCTCTACTTCACCGACAATCTCCAGTCAGGTCATGCTACGACATGTTTCGGAAGGAACCAGCTGATGCCGGGTTAGATTAGCCTTTCACTCCGAGACGCAGGTCACACGAATGATTTGCAGATCAATACCGCTTGCGGTCCTCCACGTAGCTTTCGCCACGCTTCAACCTGCCCACGCCTAGATCACCCGGCTTCGGGTCGTATCCTAGTGACTCCACGCACTTGTATACGTCGCGCCTCACCTTGCGGTTGCGCGCATGTTGCTTTCGCTTCGGCTTCCTAAGTAAAAAGTTAGCCATCGCCACTTGAATACACTCCCTGGCCCGTTCTTCAAAACGTAAAATATGACACTGGCAGTGATATTCGTACTGCAGCCTCGCGACTGTTTCCTTCATATCAAAGATCCTTTTATGCCATATTGCTCCATCACCTTCAGGTTTCAGGCACTTTTAACCTCCCTTCTTGGGGTACTTTTCAGTTTTCGGTCACCCTACTAGTTCGCTATCGGTCTCAAGAAGTATTTAGTTTTGGAAGTTGGTGCCTCCCAAATTCACGCGAGAATTCCAACTCACGCTACTCAGGTTACATCCCAGATCCTTCAATTCTTGTCTACGTGACTATCACACTCTATGGTCTAACGTTCCAGAAAAGTTTAACTTGAATTGAGTGGGACCTTTAGGAAAAACCTATAACACCACATCTCCCGCGCATTACTGGCGGGATTCAGTTTGAACTGTGCCGTGTTCATTCGCCATTACTAACGGCATCTCTTCGATTTCTTTTCCTGCCCCTACTAAGATGCTTCAATTCGGGGCGTTCCCGATCATTACTGATCAATGCGCAAAACGCATTAGGAAGACCCATTAGGAGATCCCAGGTTCATAGGTTCCATGCACCTACCCTGGGCTTATCGCAGCTTGGCACGTCCCTCTTCAGCCCTTGAGCCGAGCCATCCACCTGAAGGCATAATTACCAGAGTCCACCTCACTTTGTCCAGTGAGCGTCTGATATATGCATGCTTATACACGATCTCATTGCAACCGACGTGGGTACGCCGATCACTTCATCCTTCCCGGGCAAAGTTACTTGCCTGGTGCACTAGTATGGACTTGCTGGGATTCGAACCCAGGGCCTTCGCCTTGCAAAGGCGACGATCTCCCAACTGATCTACAAGCCCCTTAGGACTATTGTTGTCCCAATTTTGGATTTGGCAGTTTTTCGATTTCTGACCGGTAATGGTGACTGACTTTGTGTCAGTCTGCTTAGGAGGTGATCCAGCCGCAGATTCCCCTACGGCTACCTTGTTACGACTTAACCCCCCTTGCGAAATTTAGGTTCGAACACGGCACAAAATCCGTGCCCTCACCCATACCTCACTCGGGTGGTTTGACGGGCGGTGTGTGCAAGGAGCAGGGACGTATTCACCGCGCTATATTGAAACGCGATTACTACGGATTCCAGCTTCATGAGGGCGAGTTGCAGCCCTCAATTCGAACTAAGGGCGGGTTTATGAGATTACCAACCCCTTTCAGGGTAGGAACCCATTGTCCCGACCATTGTAGCCCGCGTGTAGCCCTGGAGATTCGGGGCATACTGACCTACCGTAGCCCGCACCTTCCTCTGGTTTAGCACCAGCGGTCCCCACAGAGTACCCATCATCCCGAAGGACATGCTGGCAACAGTGGGCACGGGTCTCGCTCGTTGCCTGACTTAACAGGATGCTTCACAGTACGAACTGACGACGGCCATGCACCTCCTCTCAGCGATTCAGGTAAGACCTTTAGCCTGACCTACATATTGCTGTCGCCCCAGGTGAGTTTTCCGGCGTTGAGTCCAATTAAACCGCAGGCTCCACCCGTTGTAGTGCTCCCCCGCCAATTCCTTTAAGTTTCAGCCTTGCGGCCGTACTTCCCAGGTGGCTCGCTTCACGGCTTCCCTGCGGCACCTGAAACGGTCGCACCGTCCCAGACACCTAGCGAGCATCGTTTACGGCTGGGACTACCCGGGTATCTAATCCGGTTCGTGCCCCCAGCTTTCGTCCCTCACCGTCGGACCCGTTCTGGTAAGACGCCTTCGCCACTGGTGGTCCCACAGGGATTACAAGATTTCACTCCTACCCCTGTAGTACCTCTTACCTCTCCCGGTCCCAAGTCTGACAGTATCCCCCAGAAGCCTAACAGTTGAGCTGTCAGATTTCCCGGAAGACTGATCAAACCGGCTACGGACCCTTTAGACCCAATAATAGTGGTCACCACTCGGGCCGCCGGTGTTACCGCGGCGGCTGGCACCGGTCTTGCCCGGCCCTTGCTAACACATGCCGTTTAAACATGTGGACAGCCAACATAAATGCTGGCACTCGGTGTCCCCTTATCGCGGTTTCCCGCATTGTAAAGTTTTCGCGCCTGCTGCGCCCCGTAGGGCCTGGATTCATGTCTCAGAATCCATCTCCGGGCTCTTGCTCTCACAACCCGTACCCGTCGTAGGCTAGTAGGTACATTACACCCACTACTACCTGATAGGCCGCAGATCCATCCTAAGGCGTCGGAACTTTTAACCAAAAAGCATTCCAGCATATCTGGTTTATTCGGTATTATCTCCAGTTTCCCGGAGTTATGCCGAACCTTAGGGCAGGTTATCCACGTGTTACTGAGCAGTTCGCCATGTTCACGAAGAACATTTGACTCGCATGGCTTAATCGCACACCGATAGCAGTGACCTCTGGCAGGATCAACCAGAATTGTTGATCACACACAAATTTAAGTCTACTTCACTTGGAAGTCTTTAAAGAATCGATCGGAAAAACTCTAAAGAGTTTATTCACTTTGCACATATAGTTTGGCTAATTCTCTATTGATAGTATATTATACACTACCGGTCAGAATTAACCGAACTGCCAAATCCAACGTCAGACAGGAAATAACTCCTGCCTCCACTTATGATTAGAAGACAATAATAAGTCTCTCGCGCTGTGCGAGGACTCCTACAAGGAACCGATGATATATAAACATTCCGAACCAGCGAGATTCGAAGTGTTTCATCAAAGACCTTGGATGAACGTGATTCATGACAAGAAAAAGCTCCTGTCAACGCGCTGTTTACGCGGAACCCTACTAATACAGCCATTGCATATAAGGCTTCCGAATCAGGAGAGATTAGAAGCGAATATGTGCCGTTAGTAGAGAGCTGATATGTGACAATTGACACAGATCCACTCGGATTATAACTGTTAGTTTTAATCCCTTATGCAATTTGCGGTAATCTATCAAATCTGCAAATATGAGAACAAATGATTAATAGCACCCAGCTACACAAATAGTAACCAGTAGCAAATGTACACAAGATTTAACAACATACGAAACATAGCACGCACTACGCTAAAGTATATATTACAAAGTAAACAAGGTGTTATAAAGCACTCATAGGCCAGGATCATGAAAAAAGAAGTTGTAAAAAAGGTGCAGACTATCGACACAAAAGTCGATAAAATGCGCATGCTGCGCAAAGACAGTGACTCACTCAAAGTGAGAGAGAATGTTTTTGACGAGCCCACCCTCAAAACACTCTATACATTATCCAACAAAGGTATAATAGAAGCCATGGGCGGATCCATAAGCACTGGAAAAGAGGCAAATGTCTTTCTGGCAGAAGGAGAAAGCGCAGATGTTGCTGTGAAAATATACAGGATCAGTTCCAGTACATTCAACTCAATGGAAAAATACATCCTAGGCGACCCCCGTTTCAGAAACATAAGGCATGCTAAACGTGACATAATCTTTGCATGGACAAAAAAGGAAGAAAGAAACCTCATTCGTGCAAAGGAAGCAGGAGTCAGAGCACCAGAGCCCATTGTCACCGAGCGCAATATACTTGTCATGGAATTTCTTGGAAAGGATGAAAAACCATATCCACAACTAAAAGATGTTACCATGGATAAGGAACAGGCGCAAAAAGTGTTTGATACTATAATTAAGTACATCGAACTGCTCTACGTCAAAGCAAACCTCGTACACGGCGACCTGAGCGAATACAACACATTAATAGATCCACATACCATCGAACCTATATTGATCGACATGGGGCAATCAGTCACCCTCGAACATCCCAGAGCACAGGAATTCCTGATCAGGGACATAGAGAATATCGTGCGCTTTTTCCGTAAATACGGCATCAAAGCAGATTCCAACAATATATATTCGAATGTAAGAGAGATCAAAAGAAATGAGATTCAAAACTCACAATCATAAAATGGCAGAATCACTATGACACATATAAAAATTCCTAAAGACAGAATTGGTGCCATCATTGGACCAAAAGGAAGCGTCAAGCAGCTCATCGAAAACAAGTCAACAGCGGAACTTGATATTGATAGCGAAAATGGAGTTGTAGAAATCATCCAGGGAGATGATCCAGTAGGTGCAATGCGGGCTGAGGAAGTAGTTAAAGCAATTGCCAGAGGATTTAATCCCGAAAAAACAATCGATATGCTTGATGATGACCTCCTCATGCTTGATGTAATAGACATATCCAAATATACAAGCACCCCCAAAGAACTACTTCGCCTTAAAGGACGAATCATAGGAAAGGGCGGCAAAACACGCGAGATCAGCGAGAGGCTAATAGGTGTCAAGATATCCGTATACGGGAAAACTGTTAGTATAATAGGAACCCCGGAGCAGAATCAGGTTGCCAGAACAGCTCTCGAGATGCTGATAGAAGGTGCAACGCATGGTAGCGTATATAGTTTCCTTGA
Organism: Methanolobus sp. ZRKC3; assembly: GCF_045291275.1. Lineage (GTDB taxonomy): Archaea > Halobacteriota > Methanosarcinia > Methanosarcinales > Methanosarcinaceae > Methanolobus. The sequence continues at coordinate 2,360,775 of NZ_CP146982.1, read as the reverse complement.
AAAGAAGAGACAGGAAATGCTGCAATCCCAGCTTGATTACTACTAGATATCGCAAATATTCAGAGATAAATATTAAATTTGAGTAAGGAAATATATGTACCGGTGGATAAATGAGAGGCTACCTGAATAAATCGGAAATAAGAACATATGCTATCTTTGCATTGATATTATTGCCAATTACGGCTCTCTGCTACAAGGGAGAATTATCCATAGGTACATTGACCCCCTTCCCCCTAATCATTATTCTTTTTTTAATGCTGTTCGGTTCATTTATAGAAATTCCGATTGCAGACATAAGAACAAGGAAGAACGAACAACTCTTCAAATTCGCACCTTTGATCGAAGACATATATTCAGTCCCACTGGTCAAAGAATTGAACATGGGAAAAGAGAGAGTGTTCAATACAACGGTAACTGTGAACATGGGAGGATTCATAATCCCCATCATTACTATTATTTACCTCTTATTCACCAATCCCTTTGTCACAGCCCTTGAAGTAATGCTAATAATTATAGCAGCCGCAACGATCCTCTCCGAAATGGTGAACGGAGTAGGGATAATAGTTCCCGAGTACATAGGAATAATAGCAATCCCCTTCGCACTCATAACTACACCCCAGGAAGCTGCCACAATAACATTTATTGCAGGCATTGGCGGAATCCTGATTGGAGTGATAGCATCTGCAATCACATTCAATAAAGAAAAAAATGGAAGTGCATACATCAATATTGGTGGTGCAGGAAGCTTTAAGGCGATCTATGCAACCGCCCTTCTTGCCAGCCTCATATCATACTTCATCTGAGGAAATACTCAATCGCTCAGCCCTTCGTTTTTCTATCTTTTCCTGCAATACCTGCGATGGCAGATTCAATGCACGGTATTTTGCAATACCACTATTAGTGAATCTGAATGGCTGAGGAGTGTGGTCTACCTTTGTAGCCCTCATTTTCTGAATAGACATAACAGGCATAGGAGTGGTATCTATATCGTTGGTCTGTATGAAATCCAGAAAGATAATACCATCCCCAAGGAAGTCAAACTCATCAAACTGCTTCAGATCGATCCCGTGAGATTTTTCAGTAACAAGCAGAGAGGTTACCATATTCTTTTTCAAAAGCCTATGAAGACCACGCCAGGAACTGGAAGTTCTGAAATCACCAGGAGCACTGACAACATTGAGTGAATCAAAAACAACCCTATCAGGTTTATGAGAATCAATTATTTCCACCATCTCTTCTGATGTCAACATGGAAATGCCGAATATCTCGAGGTATCCATCGTCAATATATTTTCCAACATCCCAGCCAAAGCGCATAAAATGTTGTACAAGTTGATGCGCACGTTCCTCGAATGAAAAGAAAATGCAGCGCTCTCCTTTCTTAACACCCTCCATGAGAAACTGCATGGAAAATGTAGTTTTTCCAGTGCCAGGAGGACCAGTAACTACAATCGCAAATCCTTTGGGATAGCCACCTTCGAGAAAATCATCTAGGCCAGGAATTCCAGTTTCTATACGCTTGATAAGTCGATCAATGTTCTGCGTGTCAAGCTTGGCTTTGAAACGGCTGTTGTCAAGGTTAAGAAGTGCTTTTTCAAGCACTATATTCTTTGCACCAAGCTCTTTTTCATACCTTTCAAGTACCTTTATAGCGTCAACGCTTAATGTAGTATGAATTGGGAATTTTGTTTTCATCACACCACCGTGTACACAAACTACGCATTATATATTTAAAAGGTTATTGATTCATGTACACAGACCTAATTTTATGAACATGTTTATTCAGAAACAAGGCCTTTCCCAGGAAGGAAGTTGCCACGGCCTCGCGGAGCAATAATTTCACCATCCCATACGACCTCACCCCGCGCCAGAGTATACTCAGGGAAGATCGCCTCCATACCCTCATAAGGCGTCCATCCTGCCTTACTATGCAGATTGTCCCCTTTAATAACCTGAACATTATTAGGGTCCATTATCACAAGATCCGCATCAAAGCCCACCTCAAAAGTACCTTTCGAATGTGAATCCAGACCAAATATCCGGGCAGGATTCTTACTAGTCACTTCTACCATCCGCCCAATTGGGATCAGATTTTTCTTGACTGCAATCATCATAAGAGGCAACAAAGTTTCAACACCCGGCACACCAGAGGGAGCGCTTTTTATATCAACATCCTTTTCAGATTCCGCATGTGGCGCATGATCAGATGCCACAGCATCAATGGTCCCATCATTCAATCCATTCACCAACATTTTCACATTGCGTCGATCTCTTAAAGGAGGGTTCATCCTCCCGAAGGAACCAAGCCGACCCCAGTCCCTTGTTGAAAGGAAGAGATGATGGGGCGCAACCTCACAGGTAAAACCAACAGAATTGGATTCCTGTGTAATATATTTCTCCTTCCTAAGTAATCCAAGAGACTCAAATGCGCTTATGTGGCAAAAATGAGTTCTGGTTTCATTCTTGCGGGCAATTGCAACCGCCTTCTCAACAGCTAATGCCTCACACAGGTTTGGCCTTGCTTTGGAGTGTGACTGAGGCGACATATCATTCTTCAAGTGAGACTCACACTCCAACCTGATACTTTCATCTTCCGCGTGAATGCAAGCCAAAGCATCCATTTCAGTGATCAGTGACATGGCTTCATCTAGCTTATCCTCACTGATATTTAGCTCACCTGTTGATTCTGCCATGAATATCTCGCCAAAAGCTGCAACACCAAGTTCCCACAATTCAGGAAGCTTTTCAATATTATCCGTAACCCCACCATTAATAGCAAAATCGATTACAGACTTACGGTTTGCAAGTCTGAGCTTTTCCCTGAAAGATTTTCGGCCGATTGTGGCAGGTATCGTGTTGGGATGTTCGATGACTGTGGTTATACCACCTGCTGCTGCAGAACATGACCCAGTATACCAGTCTTCCTTCCCAGTCATTCCAGGCTCCCTGAAATGAACATGGCCGTCAATGCCCGCAGGCAGAGTAAGAGCCCCTTTTGCATCGATTGTTGTGTCCAGCCTTTGAACATCTATTTGTTTGGCGATCTTTATTATCTTGCCATCTTCAATTAGCACCTCAGCAGGCTGCAAATAATTATTGTAAAATACTTTTGTATTCTTTATCAAAATATCAGGCATAACAGTCTATTATTTCCATTGGGATATATGCATGTTATGATGGGAAAGATAACCATGCCAGCATCCCGCAAACATAAATATATAGATTATATATGCAAATATATACACCATATGACAATATATATTTTCTAAAAATATATATTCTAATTGCACAGACCTTATGTATTGAATCAGTGTTGGAGAACAGGTCACTAAATAGACAATACATGATCGTACATGGTAATTAGGTGAAGTAAAAATGTCCAGAACAATTATTAAGAGCATTGCCATATGCTCAATTGCATTTCTTGTTTTAATGTCTGTATTTGCAGGCATTGGTTGCATAGACCAGGATAAAGAAACATCAGGCGAACATGGAGCAGAAGCCGAGAGCATCATCGTCAAAGGTTCAGATACAGTACTTCCACTTTCCCAGGCAGAAGCTGAAGAGTATATGATCGAAAACCCAGAAAAGAGTATCACCGTTATTGGCGGAGGCTCAGGAGTTGGAATTGCTGCACTCATTGACGGAGAAGTCGATATAGCAATGGCTTCAAGAAAGCTCAAGGACTCTGAGATCGAAAAAGCAGAAGCAAACGGAATCACACCCCTTGAGCACGTAGTTGCATGGGACGGAATAGTTGTTGTTGTCAACCCGGAAAACCCAGTAACAGAAATATCATTCGAAGACCTTAAGGGAATCTATGACGGAAGCATCAGCAACTGGGCAGATATAGGCGGAGAAGACCGCACGATCACAGTCATCACACGTGACAGCAGCTCAGGCACATACGGATACTTCCAGGAAGAAGTACTTCTTGATGAAGAATTCCGCCAGGATGCTCTCGTACAGCCAGCCACCGGTGCAATAGTACAGGAAGTCAGCCAGAATACAGGAGCTATCGGATATATCGGATACGCATACCTTGATGACAGCACCACTGCACTTGCACTTGACGCAGGAGAAGGCTTTGTAGAAGCAAACCCTGAAAACATCATGAAAGGCGACTACCCACTCTCAAGACCACTCCACTACTACACCGACGGAGAGCCAGAGGGACTTGCAAAGGAATTCTTTGACTATGTGAACAGCCCAACCGGACAGGACATAGTTTCCGATGTGGGATACTTCCCTGCAATGTAAAAATTAGTATAAGAGGAGCAGATGTTTAATCGATATAAAAAGGAAAAGGGAATTGAATCACTGCTCTTCTTATCCGGAGCAGTGGCAGTAGTAGCCCTTTTCCTGCTTTGTATTTTTTTATTCAGTGATGGGATATTACTTTTCCAACACATATCAGTGATAAGTTTCCTGACCGATACAAAATGGTTCCCCACATCCGAGCCAGTGCATTTCGGCTTACTGCCTTTGCTCCTTGGATCAATAATAGTTACAGTAGGAGCAGTAATCTTTTCAGTACCGCTGGGCATAGCAGCAGCAATATACATATCGGAGCTTGCCGACCCAAAAATAGCAGGCATCTTAAAACCAATCACAGAAATACTTGCAGGGATACCCTCAGTAGTGTATGGATTCTTCGGACTTGTCGTACTAGTACCCACCATACAAAAAACACTCGGAATCCCCACAGGACAGACAGCACTCACAGGATCCATCATGCTGGGAATCATGGCATTACCCACCATCATATCGATCTCAGAGGATGCTATCAATTCGGTACCAAGATCAATTAAAGAAGGGTCACTTGCACTTGGCTCCACGAGGTGGCAGACCATTTACAAAGTGACGATTCCCGCAGCACTTTCAGGCATTTCCGCTGCAGTAATGCTTGGGATCGGGCGTGCCATTGGAGAGACCATGACAGTCATGATGGTCACAGGCAATTCTGCCATCATCCCAGGATTTCCATCAGGATTATTTGCACCTGTCAGGACCATGACTGCAACAATAGCTCTTGAGATGGGAGAGGTCCCGCAGGGAAGCGATCACTTTCATGCACTTTTTGCGATAGGATCAGTTCTTTTCATAACTACATTCATAATCAACATTGTAGCCAACTACATTAAAAGGAGATACAGGTTCGAACTGTGATAGCCATGTTTTCAAATGCAAAACTCAATGAGAAAATAGCTTTTACGATGTTAAAGTTAGCTGTGTTAATGGTAGTGGCTTTTGTTCTTGTGATACTGTACTATATAGTGTCCAATGGTTACAGTGCGATAAGCCTTGAGTTCATTACCGAGATGCCAAGAAGCAGAATGACAGAAGGTGGCATATATCCGGCCATAATGGGTACAATATATCTCATCATAGGATCAATGGGAATTGCCATGCCACTCGGAATACTTACAGCCATATATCTGAACGAGTATGCACGCCCCGGAAAAACTACCTGGGCAATTGAAATGGCAATCAACAACCTGGCAGGAACCCCGTCAGTAGTATTCGGATTATTCGGGCTTGCATTATTCGTGAAGTATCTCGGATTCGGACCATCCATACTTTCAGCAGCATTGACACTGGCACTATTGATATTGCCGGTAATCATAAGGGCGAGCCAGGAAGCACTCATCACAGTTCCAAAGGAATACAGAGAGGCTTCATTGGCACTTGGGGTCACGAAGTGGGAGACCATACGTAGAGTGGTACTTCCTGCAGCACTACCAGGCATGATAACCGGTGCTATTTTGAGCATAGGGAGAGTTGCAGGAGAGACAGCACCCATACTGCTGACTGGAGCTGCATATTTCCTGCCAAGACTTCCAAACTCACTTTATTCACAGTTCATGGCATTGCCATACCATTTGTATGTACTTGCCACATCAGGAACAAGCATATCCCAAACAAGACCCCTGCAATATGGAACAGCCCTGGTACTGCTTATAATAGTCATTTCGGTCAATGCAATTGCAGTAACTTTAAGAAATCACTACAAGAAGAAACTCAGTAGATGATATCATACTAAAAGGTGAAGTTTAGTATATAGAGGTACTTAAAATGTCAAATGATTTTGAAAATGGAACAGAGATAGAGGTTAAAGATCTTAATCTCTGGTATGGAGACAATCATGCACTCCATGACATAAACATCAATATACCAAAAAACAGTGTCACAGCTCTTATAGGCCCATCAGGTTGCGGCAAATCCACATTCCTTCGGTGCCTTAACAGAATGAATGACCTCATCCCCACATGCCGTATTGAAGGTGACATCCAGATAGAAGGACAGGACATATACTCAAAAGAAGTAGATGTCGTAGACCTTCGGAAAAAAGTTGGAATGGTATTCCAGAAACCAAACCCATTCCCCATGTCCATCCATGATAACGTAGCTTATGGGCCCCGCATACATGGCGCGAAAAAGGGAGATATAAGCGGAATTGTGGAAGATGCATTGAGATCAGGAGCATTGTGGAATGAGGTTTCAGACAGGCTGCAAAACTCTGCCCTTGACTTAAGTGGAGGACAACAGCAAAGACTCTGTATTGCCAGAACTCTTGCCGTAAAGCCAGAAGTTATACTCTTTGATGAACCATGCAGTGCTCTGGACCCCATATCAACCAGCAAGATAGAAGATCTTATACTGGAATTGAAAAAAGACTACACCATCGTTATCGTGACACATAACATGCAGCAGGCTGCCAGAATATCAGACCATACGGCATTCTTCCTTGTGGGAGACATGGTAGAATTTGGAAAAACCGAAGAGATATTTGAGAATCCACAGGAAAAGTCCACAGAGGATTACATCACAGGAAGATTCGGGTGATTTTATGATTCGTACGCGATACCAGCACAATTTGGATCTGCTTAAGGAAATGATTATTGCCATGGGTAATGAAGCTCAAAGCGCAGTAGATGAATCAATAGTTGCCCTTAAAGAGTTGGACATTGAGCTTGCAGACAAGGTCATCGAAGGTGATCAGCTCATAGATGATATGGACAGAACAATTGAAAGATGCATTCAGCAAATAATAGCACGCCAAAATCCAACTGCTGGCGATATGAGACTTGTTACTTCCTGCATGAAAATATCCATCGATATTGAAAGAATGGCTGATATGGCTGTGGATATTGCCAATGTTGCAAAGCGCATAGAAGGCGAACACATAAAGCCCCTTGTCGACATCCCCAGAATGGGAGAACTTGTAAGCAATATGCTCCAAAATGCCATTAATGCCTTTGAGACCGTTGACCCCGACCTTGCAAAAGAAGTATCCAGGGAAGATGATGAAATAGACAAACTGTTCTATAACACCGAGAGAGAACTCATAGAAATAATGGTAAATGATAAAACTACCATCAATAATGCATCTCACTTACTGTTCGTTCTCCGCTACCTTGAGAGAATGGGAGACCATGCATGCAATATCTGCGAAAGTATTGTATACATGGCATCCGGAGAAAGAGTAGACCTTAATTAGAAATCGAACAAAGAGCTCTGGGCCTTGCTCCCATTTGAATCCTGCGATTCCGGAGCTTCTCTTTTTTCTATTCTTTTTACAGGATTTTCTTCTGGTTTTTCCGAGAAGTCAAACAAACCTTTTTGCTTTGAGTCATAGTCAAGGTTTGCAATATCCACGCCGAATACACCAAGTATTCGCTCAACGGGAGGAAGTAACTGCTTCTTGACGTAGTAATCCACATCTATTGGGACATTATGCTCGCGCACATAGTCCGGGTCTTCAGCACGGTTGACAAAAAGGTCCTTGCCGGCAACAATAACAAAAGGTATCCTATCTCCTATAGGAGGAGGAGAGCCAGTCCGGCGCTCAATCTTCTCGACAACTGTAAGATGAGGTTGTTTGTTCTTATAACGGGATATTTTTTTGGAGAACTGACGCGTCATAATGAGGTCATCGATTATGTCGGCGTCTTTTTTAACATCGATGTTCCGGATACCATCAACTACCTTTCGCACATGACTGACAGCTGCATCGACATCACCTTTCTTCAATACAAGTTCCAGGATAGTGTTTAACGTCTTGGAAGTCAGGCCACACCAGTCCCTTCGAACTGTTTCCATGCCCTTGACCTTTATCTTGTCCTCCCAGGCATTGCCCGAGCGCTCGAATACCCATATAGCATATCGCTTCTTTGCAATAAAGAGAGCACGTTTTGCAATTGACTCAAATTCAAGTTCCATGGGGTCAGGGAGAGAATCGGAAACCATGCCTGCGATCTTACTACCCACAAGTTCAGCATCCTCAAGGGAAATATCATTTTTTGAGCTGCAGTTCACAAAAACACTGTCCGTGTCACCATAGACTACTGAAAGTGAGACTACTTTATCGTCATCTGATATGGCACCCAGTTCTTCGGTGAAAAAGGCCTTGCCATCCTTTAGGATCACCTTGTTGATCGTGCCATTGATAAGGGAACGCGTATTGAGAATATTATCCCTGCCAAAGCTTGTAACTGCATTTGCAAGTGTGAGACTGTAAAGTCTTGCGCGAGTATAGCCGGAATAACCATAGAAACTGTTCAAGAGTATCTTCAATGCCAGCTGAGTGGCATCAAGAACACGATATTCATCATCATTTGAAGCTGTCTTCATACGGCCCTTCGTCTCAATTCTCCTGTTGAGGAGATTTTCAAGGATAGAAGGCATGATACCCTTTGAAACCCCGGCAGTTACGAACTCCCCCCCAGAGGGCGGCCTTATCGTATCGACCTCAGGACAGTCATTTTCCACAACAGTAGTATAGCAGAGGTTGTGAGCCATCATTATGGTGGGATAGAGAGATTTGTAGTCAAGAATAACAACATCTTCAAGCAGACCCTTCTTAGGATCGAGCACCTCGCCCCCTTTTAAACCTTCGCTGCTCTTATTCCTGAAAGCAACCAGATCATCAGAAGGTTTAGTATGCATCACACGATCCCTTATTCCATACTCGCGCAGCAACAGGTTGTCCACCATGGAGGTCTGACCGCCATCCACCACTTCCTGTAACAAGGAACCACTCACTTGAGCTATTGCAATATACTTATCAAGAAGCCTCAGTTTTAGCACAAGTTCAAGTGCCAACTCCGAGTCACGTCGGGCATAATCTATGAACTTCAGGATCTTTTCGCCGGAATCATTCCAGTATTCCTCCATATCAGAAGGTGCAACGTCCAGCTTTTCCATGTCAAGGAGTTCTTTAGCAACATTTCTCAACGTATAACGTTTTAGACTGTACTGGGCCCGGATAAGCGGAAGTGCGTCAACAACAACCCTACCGGGAATTGATACCATCGTACGATTGCCGATCTTACGATATGAAAGCGCCCTGCCATCACGACCCACATAGGGTTTTATGTTACAGCCATTTTCATTAAGGTTTTTCACCCTGTCGACAATATAGGGAATGTCAAAATCAATTAAATTATAACCAGAAACTGTATCAGAATCATACTTTTGGAAGATATCGAAGAAACGGTTCAGCATATGCTCTTCACTTGCGAAGACCTCAACATCCCCGTCAACATCCTCAACCTCTTTTGAAACCAGAACGATGGTTTCATGGCCTTCAAAAGCAGGGGAAAATGAGAGACTGATCATTATCACAGGAGACTCATCAGGAGTTGGCATCGAACCGCCTATTGGTAAACACTCAATGTCAAATGCCAGATGCTTAAGCGGGGCATTTGATATTTTATCAATTTCCTTCAGTGAAGTGGAAGTGATGATACGGTCACAATATATTCTCTGACCTTCAGCAAATGAATTATCAGATATTGGTTCCGCCGATACCCAGCTCATGCCATGCAGTTCCCTGTCTATCAGGAAACGATTCCTGAAAAGAATATCTGTTTCATAGATTTCCTTAACAGCAGGTATAGCATTAACATCATCACGGATCTCAGGAACGTTTCGAGGCTCCAGTGTTGTCACTTTAAGCATTGGCTTTTTTGAGAGCTGATAGCCTACCGGCTCATATTTTGGAACGACTTCTACCTTTTTGATGACATCAAAACGGTCTTTTAACAGGTCACCTGCGGATTCAGGATCACCGGTGATATTTACATAAAAATATGGTTCAAAACCCGGAACAAAACAGCAGACGCTCTTACCGTCTTCAGCCCTGCCAAAGAGCCTAACGACAGGTCCGTCATCACTTCGGACATAATCAGCGTCCAATATCTGGAAGTTCATGAACTATCTTAGCGATTTGTCAGCATATATGCTTTGCTGTTAAAGCATGCGAGGCTTTGAAAAAATCAAAAGTAGTTACAAGAGAGAGATTTTAATGATTTTCAAAGCACTGAAGCAGTGAACTACACCTAAACTAAAGATTTAGGTGCTTCCTGCTTCATAGCCCGAACCAACGTTCATGACTCCACAGGCTCTATCCGTAGTCCCTACGGTGCATAGATTTAGAATATTGATTGCTGCGTTGATGTCTCTATCGAGTACGAGCCCACATTCAGGACACTTATGTACCCTGACAGATAGACTTTTTTTGACAATGCTTCCACAACCACTACATTTTTGTGATGTATTGTAAGGATTAACTAATTCGACATACTTACCAGCTTCTTCCGCTTTGTTTTCTGTCATCTGGATTAGTTGACCCCATGCAACATCTGATATGGATTTTGCTAGGTGATGATTCTTAACCATGTTCTGAATATTCAAGTCCTCAAATACTATCATATCGAATCTATCGACGAGAATTCGGCTTAATTTATGATTGAAATCGAGTCTCTGATTACGTATCTTTCTGTGAACCTTAACGACTTTCGTTTTTTGTTTGAGTCGGTTCTCGGAACCTTTCTTCTTCTTGCTCAGGCTTTTCTGTTGAACTGCAAGAGATTTCTCAGACTTACGGTAATATTCCGGAGAATCGAATTGTTCACCGTTGCTCAGAGTAACACATGAATTAAGTCCCACATCGATGCCTATGGATGTAACCGGCTTAACTTTTGCAGGATTATCGCCTAAATCAACAGAAAACACTGCATACCACCGGTCAAGTTCTCTTTTGATAGAGCATGTTTTTATCTTACCTTCGATGTCCCGATGCTGTTTGATTTTGATGTTTCCGATCTTGGATAGTTTCAGTTTATTCCCTTCTATCCCAAAACCTGATTGAGGATACGTAAAACTATTGTACCTATCCTTTCCCTTGAACCGTGGATAACCTGGAACATCCCCGGATTTACACCGTCTGAAAAAAGCATCGAACGACTTGCCGAGTCGCCTGAGGACATCTTGTTTGACCTGAGATTGCACTGGCGTATTGAACTCAAGATACTTGATCTGATTGATCTGGTCAAATGTAGTAAGTCCTTGATTGCATCTTTCATATGCATTCCGTCTGTCTGCTAAGAATTCATTGTAGATGTATCTACATACATCCAAAGTTTTTGTGAGAATAATTCCCTGTTCTTTGGTGGGGTACAGACGGAATTTATACGATTTCCGCATAGTATAATATACGCTGTAATGGTATTAATATGTATCAGAATCAAGAACAAGAGGCAGTAATAGACGCTTACATCCCCGATGCTAAAGACATCGGAGTTTTATGCTACAATTATAAATAAGGTTAAGATAAAAATAGGCAAAAAGCACTAAACAAGAAGTTTGATGCCCGGAGCGTGACTCGAACACGCGACCTCCAGATGTCTCAGGAGATTTGGACGCACGGTTAAATATTCCCTATGAGTCTGGCGCCCCAACCAACTAGGCTACCCGGGCAGTGCAGCTTGTAGATAGACAAAGTTATATTAAAACATGTCGATTGAAACGTTTTTCATTAAAAAAATAGAAAGCCGGATTAGAATCCGGTAGATTCTGCAAGACCTTTCAGAATTTCACTGTCATCGGTGTTTCCACCCACAACATAAACGAAATTACCATTGGCCCATATATAAGTATATCTTGGAACTTGCTCTGCGCCCACAGTAACATGCTCTTGTATTACAGTGGCAGGATGATCGTTAAAGGATACTTCTGTGAAACGTGAACCAGCAGTCATCTGTTTGAACTCAGCTTTATACTGAACAATAAATTCTTCTGCAATATCACTGCTTTCCAGTTCGATCATATCGATATATAAGTCCACATCAGAGTACTTGTAAAGTGATTCAGAGGCACCTACGATCCCATCAATGGATACGTAATCTTCTTTCACATCCTCGACCGACATGGGAGGGCTACCCAGATATTCATAACCCTCGGGCAGGACTATGTCTTCACCATCCACAGGAGAATCAGTACATCCACTTACTGCGAGCATTAAAACCAGCAGAGTTGATACTAAAGTAAGTTTCTTAATCATTATTTCACCTCAAAAACCAGATGATAAATTAATTGTAAAAATGTACAAAGCAAAAAAAAGAATATTAGAAGGGAAAATCCCTTCTAGATTTTATTTATTTTAGTTTCTTCTGACAAGGTATGCGACTGCAAGAAGACCTGCAACAGCGAAGATTGCTTCAAAGCCAGGTGCTGGCTCTTCTTCGCCTTCTTCGTCTACAGGAGCCTCTTCGTCAACTACAGGAGCTTCTTCGTCAACTACAGGAGCTTCTTCGTCAACTACAGGAGCTTCTTCGTCAACTACAGGAGCTTCTTCGTCAACAGGCATTTCTTCGTCAGTAGGTTCGCCGTCGACTATTTCTACAGCGTCTTCGCCGATTGTTCTCTCAACGAATGGGTAGAATCTAAGAAGGTTGTTTTCGTCGTCAGCAGTCTGGAATTGCATACCTTCTGCGATGTCTACAGTCTTGTCATCTGAAAGTGTCAATGTACCGGAGTTGAACATCTCGATGGTCTTGCCTACAGCACTAACCTCAAGTTCGCCGAACTCGTCTGAGCTGTCGATCTCAAGAATGTTCTCGTAGTCAATGAGCCAGAGACCTTCGACAACAGCGAGGCTGTCTACCTGACCCTGGAATACATCGGTGATGAGTACTCTGAAGACAATTACATCATCCTGGTCTCCGACATCTACATCGTAGTCCCAGGTTGCGTCTCCAGCAGTTACATCGATAACTTCATCCTCAACGAATTCTCCGTCCTTGGAGAGCTCCATCCAGACCTTGTCACCTTCTACATCGATCTGCTTTGCGGTAAGTGCATAGCCTTCAGGAAGCTCAAGTGCTGAACCGGTCCTGAGTGTGTACTTGTCATCGGTGTCTATGATGAGCTTTACGAGTTCACCAGCATCATCGTTAGCGACTGATACGTATGGCTCTGCAAAGAGACCAATGATTGGGAATTCTGTTATGTTTACTTTAGCATCTGTTTCATTTGCAAACTTTGCTTCATAGCCAGTCTGTACGATGCTTGCATTGTACCAGAGACCCTTTTCAGGGATGCCACGGTTAGTGTCATCAATAGCTGTCAGAATATTAAGTTCCTCGGAAGCAAGGTTGTCATCAAGGTCTGCCCAGAAAGCAGCAAACTCGTATGCGCCCCATGTAAAGTCGCCACCGGCTTTAACAATGTTACCTCTGATTACGTATGTACCAGGTTCTGTGTATTCCTTTGCGACGTAGAATCTAAGAAGGTTGTTTTCGTCGTCAGCAGTCTGGAAGAACATGCCTTCTGCGAGGTCTACAGTCTTGTCCTGTGAAAGTGTGAGTGTACCGGAGTTGAACATCTCGATGGTCTTGCCTACAGCACTAACCTCAAGCTCGCCGAACTCGTCTGAGCTCTCGACCTCAAGTATGTTCTCGTAGTCAATGAGCCAGAGACCTTCGATAACAGCGAGGCTGTCTACCTGACCCTGGAATACATCGCTAATGAGTACTCTGAAGACGATTACATCATCCTGGTCTCCGACATCTACATCGTAGTCCCAGGTTGCCTCTCCAGCAGTTACATCGATAACTTCATCCTCAACGAATTCTCCGTCCTTGGAGAGCTCCATCCAGACCTTGTCACCTTCTACATCGATCTGCTTTGCGGTAAGTGCATAGCCTTCAGGAAGCTCAAGTGCTGAACCGGTCCTGAGTGTGTACTTGTCATCGGTGTCTATGATGAGCTTTACGAGTTCACCAGCATCATCGTTAGCGACTGATACGTATGGCTCTGCAAAGAGACCAATGATTGGGAATTCTGTTATGTTTACTTTAGCATCTGTTTCATTTGCAAACTTTGCTTCATAGCCAGTCTGTACGATGCTTGCATTGTACCAGAGACCTTTTTCATCTATGGTGTTTCCATCCAAATCAACGTTTGAGCCGTTTATGATTGTAAGGGTTTCACTTGCAAGATCATCATCGAGATCTGCCCAGAAACCTGCAAAGTTGTATGCGTTGAATTCGATGTTTCCATCGACATTAGTCTGAGTTGAATCATCAAGTATATCGCCGAAATCAGTGCCGTTGAGAATTGTACTGCGTATTACGACTGAATCTGCTGCAGATACAGGCATAGCTAACGCAGCAAGAGCAACAAGAGCTACTAATGCGATTGCTGTAAATCTTTTCATTATTTTCCTCCGTTAAATTATAGTTTGTAATAGAGTGAGAATCAGTGGATAAAATGCATAATGCACTCTAAGGATCTTCGAACAAATCAACGAAATGATATTTTCGTTTATTGCCGAAGGGAACTTCATCACCCTCTTAATCCCGTCATATTGGATTACAAGAATTGTATTAAACGATTGCCCTATTAAATCTTTTGTGGTCTAATTGGAGAGAATTATCGCATTGCATTGGCAAATAGCGATACATTTAACGGTGAATGTCGAAGTTTAGGAATGAAATGTCCCAAAAATACGTTAATACAGAAATTTAATATACGAATTGTCGAACTTAGACCAAAATCACCAAATGGACTAATGCAGCAATCCGGAAAACACCTCATTATTATAAGAATCATCTCAATATATTTTTATATATCCGATACAATAAAGATTTGCGTGAATGTATGCAATAAATCTGAATTAATAGTACCAATCACAAAGAGTTACTAATATAATAGTACAAGGAGTGAAATAATCAAATGTACGATGGTGCAGTTTCTGAAGTGATCTCGATGGAAGACGAGGCAAACCGGGTCAAAACAGGCATACCCGGTTTTGATGAGTTGTGTGGTGGCGGACTTTTGAGGGACAGGACATATCTTGTCTCAGGGACATCAGGAGCAGGAAAAACAAACTTTTCAATCCAGTTCATCTACAATGGCATTACCAAATATGGCGAAAATGGTATAATAGTAGCCACTGAGGAAAGGCCGGAACAAATAAGAGAAAATGTAATGAAATTTGGATGGGACCTGGAAGCCCTTGAAGAAGAGAACAAGTTGGTGATCATCGATGCATGTTCCACTAAAATAGGAATTCCATCACAGGAAAAATACGTGGATGCCAGACCCTTCGACATTCGTTCGATGATGGACCAGATAATTGCAACCCAGGAAGAGATCAATGCCAAGCGTTCACTTGTAGATTCTACTACATCAGTAAGTTTCTACCTGCAGGAACCTGCAAAAATACGCATTGAGCTTCTAAAATTGAGTACAACCCTCGAAGTTATCGGACTTACATCCATGATGACCTGTGAACTTGTGGATGAATCAAATCCATCCAGGTTCGGTGTCGAGAATTTTGTTACTGACGGAACCATTGTACTATACTATAAGAGCCATGAAAATGTGCGCATGAGAAGTATGGAAATATACAAGATGAGAGGATCGGACCACAGCAAAAAGATCCACCCATATGACATCACACCCGCAGGGTTTGTCATACACCCACATGAAGAAGTATACTCGATGTTCTGACATGATCAGAACTTATTTTTTCATACATCCGGATATAATTCCTCATGACCACATTCGACACACTTATAGATAACAACAGGACGACCAAACTGATCGTGCCTTTTAAGAACAGGATATCTCCACCTGTTCATTTTTCCTTCGCAAACTGGACATCGGTGATTCATAGTATCACCCGTATGGTAGATTAAAAAACATATTAAGTTTGCGAATAAGCGACATTGATCAAAAACCAAAACGATACAAATGGATAATTTAAACCAAATTTCCTGCGGAATTGAAAGCCTGGATGAATTATTGGGCGGATTTAAGTCACCCTCCACAATACTGCTTGCCGGAACGGCAGGTGTCGGCAAGACCATAATGTCATTGCAGATGCTGTCAGAAGCTACAGGACGTGGGGAAAAGACATTATACATCCCTATAACCACAGAGAAGATAGACAAGCTGAAAATGTACCATTCAACGCTTGAATTTTATAATGAATCTTTAGAAGTATACCCCATAAACCGCCAACTCGCCGAAAAAGACCCCCTTACCACCCTGATAGACATTGGAAATGTGATCGAAACCAAAAAACCCGACAGGTTGGTTATAGACCCCATTACACCACTTGGCTTTGGGTTTGTAGAACAGGAGAGAAGAAGGTTCTTCTATACGCTGGATTCAATGCTGCAGGAAAGAAGCATGCTTACATTCCTTGTTGGCGAACTCATTAAAGATGAATTGCATAGATCAGTAGTAAGTCACCTTTCAGATGGCATCATATACCTTTCAAGAGGAGAGAATGGTTTAAAGACAGACCATTATCTTGAATTCCTGAAAATGAGAGGAATTGACCTGAGAAAACAATCAGAGATCACATCTTGCAAATACCTTTATGATATTGCCCCTGGCGGATTAACAGTATATCCGCACCTTAAACCTGAAGATAATTTTAAGCTGGATGATTCCAGGGTGGAAGCAGGCATTCCGGGACTGGATACAATGCTTGGAGGAGGAATTCTCAAATATAGTAGCACCCTTGTCGCGGGAAAGCCCGGCACAGGTAAAAAAATATTTGGACTCCAGTTCATATACCACGGCCTCCAACAAGGAGAACCTGCACTAATAGTCACTTTTGAAGACTCACCCCACCAGTTGCTCATGGATGCAAAGAGAATGGGATGGGACTTGGAAGAGTTCATGAAAAGTGGGCTCTTGCATTTCATATGCAGCAACCCCGCAAACATATATCCAGCTGAGCACTCCATTCGAATAAAGAATGCCATTGAAACAATGAGTGCCAGCAGGGTCTTTTACGATGGAGTGAACAATCTTGAGATTTCGATCCCCGATAAGTTGAAACTGAAAGGTTACCTCTACTCACTTGCAAGCTACCTTAAAAGCAAGAGCATTACCGCCCTTTTTACAACAGAGACAAGCTCATCGGATTGTCCGGGAAATGAAGAGATATATCTTGCATTCCTGGTGGATTCAGTAGTGATGCTCCGCAACTCCAAGGCAAGAAACCGCAGATATATGTGCGTGATCAAGTCAAGAGGAACAAAACATAAGAGATCTATAAAGGAATACGCAATCACCGATGCCGGTATCAAAATGCGTACAGACACACTGATCTAGTAGTCCCTATTTTAAAAAAAAAGTGGAGCTAAATGCTCTGCATCCTTTTCTCGACAGCAGCCCCAAGTTCAGTCAGGCTGAAAGAATTGTCATTCTGGACGACTAATTTTCTATCAAGCAGCTCACCAAGCACCTTATCAGCCGAAGGGCGGGCTATACGCATATTCTTTGCAAGCTTGTCACCATTAAGTTCATTCCTAGATGCCAATAAAGCAAGCAATTTCCGACGATTCTTATTACCAGTCACAAATCCAATTAGTTCATCCATATTTTACCTCTGGAGCATTATAAAGACGCGTAACTATAACTATTTTATCACAATCGTAGTTAATCACGACCATAGAGAATTCCGCTCCAATAAATATGAAGGATACTTTTATTACCTGTCATGCGTATTTAGAGGTGACAGGCTAGTCTGGGTAGCCCGGCGTTACCTGTAACCCGAAATCGCCGATATGCGGGAGACGAAACCGATGGAAGATGTTCGGATCATCTTCAAACCTGTAATTTCAACTGAGAAACCCCGTCCTGCTTGGATAATGTTGATATAAGAGCTTGTTGGAGAACTTGTTTTTATACCTTAACCGCGAGAACCAGTCCAGGCCCGGAAGGGAGCAGACCAACCGTGGACAATTGTCGCTTGCGGGGTTGCGGAGTGGAGGAGAGATTGCAGATCATTTGGAGATGTGAAAAGCACCAACTTGAGGTGTGCCTGTCACTTATAACCAAAGCGTTAAATAGGTGGATTGCGTTAAGGGACAGACACGAAAAATGACGAGATAGCCAAGCCCGGTATGGCGCAGGATTGCTAATCCTGTGGTGCTTTGCGCCTCGGGGGTTCGAATCCCCCTCTCGTCGCTATCTTTTTTATACTGAATTTTCACCTTGAAATAACTTTATCTAATACAAGGCAGACAACGAGAAAATGTCAGAGAAAACAATCATCCCCGTTCTAAACAACACAACAGAGAATTCTGAAGAAGAAGATTCAGCCTGCACCGGATGCGGAAAAGGCGGTTGTTGCGGAGGATTTGGGATCAAAGCAGGATCTGAAAAAGATGTAGTTTTCAGGAACATATTCCTGTATATAGCCATGGGACTCATTATATTTGCAGCTACCTACATTATAATGCAACTGTTGACGCTAATAATGTAGATCAATTTCTGCAAAATGGATAACGTTTGATAGCCCCACAGTTCAAACAGGTTATAATGATAGAACCATCACTCAGCCGAACCCTGCAGTTTGAACCGGGCACAAGGAACGAGTTACATTTCTTGCATATTTTTCTTTTAAGCTCAGAAGGAATACTCACACGATAACGCATGCCGATTCTTCGCGCCAGGGAAGCATATCGGTTACTTCGCATAGGATCGAGAGGATATGCATCGCCTGCAGCAGAGAACAGATAAGTTATTCGCTCAAGGGCAATATCCTTGGCAATTGTCTTTTTTTTCTTGCGGTTTTGTGCCATGATAACCTCATTATGAAAAAATCCTATAGAATAATTACCTCTATAGAAGAATCACCCTCATTAACAAGTGTCCTGAATTTTTCAGGATCGCCACCATTATTGTAATGCATAGGAATTACAGTAGCAGGAGATAATAAAAGTGCCGCCTCAGATGCTTTTACCTCATCCATCACAGAAACACCGCCAATTGGAAGAAGAGCAATACCTATTGGACCATCACCAGGATCAATTTCAGGAATAAAATCCGTATCACCGGCATGGTATATCCGTACACCACCCAGCTCCAGTATATAGCCCACACCATCCCCTTCTAAATGATATGGTGAAAACTTGTTGAAAGCAGGAACTACCTGAATATCTATTCCTTTTATAGCAAGGTCACCAGTAAGCAAATCCCCTTCCAGTATACGTCTTGCATCACCCTTGAATTTCAGACTCATATTTTCAGGAATTAACGTAGTGGTATCTAATTTCCGGACCCGCCTGATCGAATCAGGACAACAGTGCTCAGGATGTTCATGAGTTATCAGAATAATGTCAGCCAGATCATCATCGGATATAGATTCAGGAAGGATGAAAGGATCTATATATATAACTCGATCATTGCTTTTTATCATGAAACCTGCATATCCCAGCCAGGTTATCGAAACATTTCCTACATTTGTACTGCCCACATTATCACATCACGATTTTTTGCGTTGACCTCAAATGGTATTGAAGTCATGCGGATAATAAACTACTGGGTTTTAAGCTTAATAAAGACCCCACACGAACCGGGATACGAAAATGTCCAGTACGGCAAAATACATTAGTCATAGAGAAATCCTCTGTGTGACACGACATGAATAATGAGAAAATAACCATACTTTGCTCCACAGTAGATAGGGCCAGCCAGAACATCAAGGAACATCTGCTTAGCCTTAGAGATTGGAAAACGATCGATATCAAAGCAATTGATTGGAGTGAGCTGACAGCAGTCTACGAAAATGAGAAATATCGCATAATAGAGATAGACCAGCACCACATCTATCAGGACAAGATAGACAAAAAGATGGATAGTTGTGGATTTAATACTAATTTGATCATCGTAGCGTCCAAGCATAAAAGTGCTGATGGGAGAGCAGTACTCACCACCCATTTCACAGGAAATCCGAATAATGCTGATTTTGGAGGAAGAGATAGAGAATTATCAGTCCCCGCACCAAGTATTATGCGCCCCATACTCATGAATATGAAAGAATTGGACCAGAGGAGTGGGTATGAAATAAATATGGAATCAACACATCACGGGCCAAGCGATGTGAAAACGCCAATGGTATATGCAGAGATCGGTAGCGGAGAAGAACAATGGTCAGATCCCGAGGCAGGAGAGTTAGTTGCCAGGTCAATCCTCGAAGCAAAGGAGGAAGATACCCCCATTGCGATAGGAATAGGGGGAGGACACTATGCCAGCAGGCAGACAAAGCTCATCCTTGAAACATACATTACTTTTGGCCATAATTTCCCGGATTACCAACTTGAGAACATTGATAAGGATATGGTATTACAGGCCTTTGTAAAATCAAATGCAGACTTTGTGTACTTTGACAGAAAATCCATGCAATCTAAAATGAGAGAGAAATTCACACGGATCATTGATGAGCTTGGATACCTGCTACTCAGGGAAAATGAAATACGCGAAATGAAAGGAATTCCCTGGAAATTGTTCCTTGAAATACGCAGCATGTCTGAAAAGCTCTGCCCGAATGGAAGATTTCGAATTTCGGATGCATTCAGAGCGGATATGGAGAGGAATAGCAACCACCCACATGATGAGACTGCCATGCCAGAAATAGTTACAGAGGCTATTAGTGAGAAATTACTGCAACAGTGCATCACCTGCGACAAGAATAGCACAATCAAAATGCTGGATATTTTAGCACCAATCTACCTGGAAAAGGACAATGGAATAATATCAAACTTCATCATGGGCTTTGCAGATAATATCAAAATTGCGATGCAGGACATCACAAACGAATGCATTAAAATACTAAAAGAGCATTATGCAATTAAATATATTCCAGAGGATAATATACTGCACATAAGCGATGAACAATTCAGCCCCGAACTTGCAAGGAACATGGGAATTCCCCCTGGTCCGATGTATGGAAAACTGGCAAGAAAAGAATCGATCGTTATTGATGGTAGGACTATCGGGCCAGAAATGGTCCATGTGCGAAAAATTAAAACAATTCCATTGTCCAATGCAGTAGATATAACTTAATACGGAATCTAACATACGATTTTCATTTGAGGGAGAAAAAGAATGAAATCCATAGTAGAAGAGGCACTGGCAAGGTCTGAACAGGAAACGCGTCTTCGCAGCTCAGCCACAGTTCCTGAACAACACGATATAAATGCAGAACTGGAAGCAATGCTGAGTGAGTTAACTACCAATATAAAGGTAATTGGCTGCGGTGGCGGCGGCTCAAACAGTACACAGAGAATGATTGACGAGGGAATTAAAGGCGCTGATCTTGTTGCCCTTAACACCGATGCACAGCATCTTCTGAACATCAACTCCGCTAGAAAGATACTGATCGGAAGGAAAAAGACAAGAGGACTTGGCGCAGGCAGTCTTCCACAGATCGGTGAAGATGCAGCTATTGAAAGTTTAGATGAGATTGCTGCTGCTGTAAATGGCAGTGACATGGTATTTATCACTGCAGGACTTGGAGGAGGAACCGGAACAGGATCCGCACCAGTAGTTGCAGAGGCTGCACGCGATGCAGGAGCTTTGACGATTGCAGTAGTGACACTCCCATTTGGAGTAGAAGGGCAGGTCAGGCGCACTAATGCTGAGGCAGGTCTTGAGAGATTGAGAGATGTTGCTGATACAGTAATAGTAGTGCCAAACGATAAACTCCTTGAAGTGGTCCCAAGATTACCACTCCAGGCTGCATTCAAAGTATCAGACGAAGTATTAATGAGAGCTGTAAAAGGAATTACAGAACTTATTACAAAACCAGGGTTAGTAAACCTTGACTTTGCTGATGTCAGGACTGTCATGCAGAACGGTGGCGTCGCAATGATAGGACTTGGAGAAGCTGAGGGAGAGGCTAAGGCTGTGGAATCCGTACAGAAAGCACTTAGGAGCCCATTACTTGATGTAGATATATCAGGTGCAACATCCGCTCTTGTCAATGTAGTAGGCGGACCGGACATGACAATTGCCGAAGCTGAAAGTGTCGTCCAGGAAGTATATAGCAGAATTGACCCTGATGCAAGGCTCATTTGGGGTGCGCAGGTTGATGACACACTTGAGAACACCGTACGCACAATGATAGTTGTGACAGGTGTCAAATCCCCACAGATATATGGTCATGGTGGAGGACAAAACGTGACCAGAAGATACGGAATTGACTTTGTAAAATGAAAAATACACTTTTTACCTGATTGCGGTTGGATCGTGCGAACTGCACGATTCAATCGAAAGGTATTTTATAATAGACGCTATTTAAATGGCGCTATAATTCAGCATTTTGTGGAGAATCCCGCAATATATGCTGATTTCAAAAAATTGATTATCTATAAATTCATCAATCAGAACCGGTTGTGAAATACGTGGCAGAAGCATTTGACCTGAACAAATTACACAGTAACATAAACCAGACCCTGAAGACATACCTTAGGGTACTTAAACTGACGAAGAAGCCTTCGAGAGAAGAATTCCTGATGATCTCAAAGGTTGCAGGACTTGGAATTCTTGCTATCGGATTGGCCGGCTTCATAATTTTTGTGTTGCTGGTAGAGATGCCACAATGGGTGTGATCATGGCTGAGGATTCCTTGATATTTGTTGTGAAAACAACTGCAAATCAGGAGCGTTCAGTCGCAAATATGATCGCACAGGTTGCAAGAAAAGAACACTTCGACATCAGGGCCATCATTGCACCTGATGAACTGAAAGGTTACATACTTTTGGAATCCCCAAACTCTGGCGAGGTCGAACAGGCAATCCAGACAGTCCCCCATGCACGAACTGTTGTCAAGGGACAATCAAGTATTGAGGAGATATCCCATTTCCTTACACCAAAACCAACGGTCACCGGTATTACAGAAGGTGCCATAATTGAGGTGACATCCGGACCGTTCAAGGGAGAGAAAGCACGTGTCAAGAGAGTTGACGAAGGTCACGAAGAGATCACTGTTGAGCTCTTTGATGCTGTCGTACCGATACCTATAACTATCCGTGGTGATACTGTAAGAATCCTCAGAAAAGAGGAAGAGGGAAATTCCTGAACCTATTTATCAATAATTAAAATTCAATGGTGATACTCAAATGGTAAATATTGTTGACGCATTGGTTCCGGGAGGAAAAGCAAATCCAGGGCCACCACTCGGCCCAGCTCTTGGTCCGCTTGGAATCAATATCAAAGACGTAATTGACAAAATTAACGAAAAGACAAAGGATTACAATGGAATGCAAGTTCCTGTAAAGGTAATAGTCGCAGACGATAAGAGCTTCGAAATCGAAGTAGGTACACCACCAACATCTGCGCTTATTCTGCAGGAACTTGGAATCCAGAAAGGGTCCGGCGAAGCAGGCACAGTAACTGTCGGCAATCTTACGGTCCAGCAGGCTGCAAAAGTCGCAAGGATGAAGAAAGACGATATACTGTCATACACATTAAAGGCAGCAGTCAAGGAAGTTCTTGGATCCTGTGTGCCTATGGGAGTTACTGCTGAAGGAATGGACGTAAGGGAATGTCAGAAAGCACTCGATGAGGGCAAATTTGACGACATCCTTGCTAATGAAGCATGGTAAATGCTTTATCCTCAGCTCTAACCGAAACGTTTAAGATTATTGCTTAATTAATGGGTTGCCCATTAGACGACAGAGTTTTGGTCTTTTAGACCGAAACCCTAAACACAGCCGTAGTAGACCGAAACGGTCCTGCCTGAACATTTGTTCAAACTACGGGAGGTAAAGAATGGCAGATGAAAGTACAATAGAATATATTAGCAAGTTATTAGCAGATTCACCGGAACGTAAGTTCTCAGAGAGTATGGATCTTGCAATAAACTTGAAAAATCTAGATATGAGTCAGCCTAAAAACCGTGTTGATGAAGAGATCATACTTCCACACGGATTAGGAAAAGGCCTGAAAATTGCTGTTTTTGCAAAAGGAGAAGTAGGACTCCAGGCAAAGGAAGCAGGTGCTGAGTACGTATTTGGTGAGGAAGAGCTTACTGAACTTGGAGAAGACAAGACACGTGCAAAAGCAATCGCTAACGAAATCGATTTCTTCATTGCCGAAGTGCAGTACATGGCACAGATAGGTAAGACCCTCGGTATCGTACTCGGTCCAAGAGGAAAGATGCCAACACCACTTCCACCTGGAAAGAATGTTGCTGATCTGATTAACAGTGTAAGCAACTCCATCAAGGTCAGGTCGAAGGATAAGCTTACATTCCACGTGCCAATCGGGCGCAGAAACATGGATGAAGCTAAGTTAGCAGACAATATCGAAACCGTAGTAACTAGGATCGAGCAATCCCTTGAAAAGGGAAAGCACAACATAAAATCAATTTATGTTACGACCACTATGGGCAAATCCGTGAAGGTGATGTGATGGTAGATACACACCACACAGAACATGTACCTCAATGGAAAAAGGAAGAAGTTGAGGAAATCAAAGGACTCATAAAGAAGTACCCTTTGTTCGGTGTAGTAGGCATAACTGGAATTCCTGCAAAACAGCTCCAGAAAATGAGGAGAGATCTTCAGGGTACAGCTGTTTTGAAAGTAGCAAGGAATACACTTACCAGAAGAGCAATTGACGAATCAGATGATGATGTCAAACAGATGGCTGAGTTCATCGATGTACAGACTGCTCTGGTGTTTACCGAACAGAATCCTTTCAAGCTTTATAAGTTACTCGAAAAGAGCAAGAGTCCTTCCCCAATCAAAGCAGGCGCAATTGCACCTAGGGACATCATTGTAGAAGCCGGCCCCACAAGCTTCCCACCAGGACCAATCCTCGGTGATATGCAGGGAGCTGGAATCCCAGCAGCTATTGACAAGGGAAAGGTAGTCATTAAGGAAACTAAGGTAGTTGCAAAGGAAGGAGAAGCAGTCTCACAGAAGCTTGCAGCTATGCTCACAAGACTCGAGATCTACCCAATGGTAGTAGGTCTTGATATGAGAGCAGTCCTTGAAGACGGATCGGTCTTTGGACCAGAAGTCCTTGCTATCGACGAAGACAAATACTTCACAGACTTCACACTTGCAGCTCAGCAGGCATTCAACCTGTCAGTATATGCAGCATACCCAACCGCAGAGAACATCAAGACACTCATTTCAAAGGTCGCAACAGAATCACGCAACCTTGGAATCAATGCTACAATTCTCGAACCGGAAATTATGGATGCATTGCTTGGAAAGGCACACTCACAGATGCTTTCAGTTGCATCTGCAGCTTCCAGTAACAATGAAGAAGCTGTTGATGATGAACTGAAGGAAGCTCTCGGCGCTGCAGCAAGTGCAGCAGCAGCTGTGCCAGCAGCCACAGAAGAAGCAGCTGAAGAGAAGGAAGAAGAGCCAGAAGAAGAGGAAGAAGAGAGCGGAATGGCCGGTCTTGGAGCACTTTTCGGATAAACAATAATTTACAAATTTATACACAGTTTACTTTAACACAAAAAGGTGATTACACATGGAATACATATACGCAGCACTTTTATTGCACAAGGCAGGAAAAGACATTACAGAAGAAGCAGTTGTCTCAGTACTTCAGGCAGCAGGCACAGAAGTTAACGACGCACGCGCAAAGGCACTCGTTGCAGCTCTTGAAGATGTAGACATCGAAGACGCAATGGCAACAGCAGCAGTTGCAGCAGCACCAGCAGCAGCAGCAGCACCAGCAGCAGCAGCTGAAGAAGAAGTCGTTGAGGAAGAAGCAGAAGAAGAGCAGGAAGAGAGCGGAATGGCCGGTCTCGGAGCACTTTTCGGATAAGATTGCATCATGCTCGCCATCAGGCGAGCATCCTATCTTATTTTAATCCTAATCTAATTCTAACTTAATTCAGATTTTTTCAAATACTTGACATCTTACATAAGATTTCAAATAAACGTCTTTTACTAATTTCAGATTATTTTCTTCACACATTTCCAGATAGTGATTATTCCAGCTGTCCCCATTTTCTTTGAACATAAAGAACGGAAGCATCATTACACTGGAGAATGCAAGTCTTGGACGTGAACAATCCACCAGAGCAAAGAAGTCTCCTTTTTTCAACACCCTTCCGGTTTCGCTTATCGCACCCTTACGTACTTCAGCGCTTGTTTCACAAAAAGCTACCGATGTTACCACCATATCAAAACTTGCATCCCCGTAAGGCAACATATCCATTGAACCCTGGCAAAGATCAAAGGAAAAACCTTCGCCACCTGCTTTTTTTGCTGCATAGCCCAGTTGTACTGCAGAAAGATCAATACCATGAATATCAATCTCCCCTTTAAGCTGCCTGGCAATTGCTATACCCACAGACTCTGTACCACATCCCAGGTCAAGGATAGACATACCTTTTTTCAGAGGAAGCTCAGATGCAACCTGTTCATAGTAGGGTGAACCGAATCCAAGTATCGTTGCAAAAAAATCATAGTGCTTCCCACCCAGAAGCCATCCAAAATTGTTACCTTTTTTATATTTTATCTTCAGCCCCCCAGACCAAGGATATTAAAATTCAACAATATCTATCTAAATAATATTTGACTTTTGCAGTATTAAAATTTGTCCCAATTACATTACTAATGCCACATCCATACCCGAACACTAGCTACAATTAATAAAAAAATAGAAATTATATCTAGATCTTTCTTGCAAATATCATTCCGAAAAGCAAAATTGAACTGATAAAACCTGCAACTCCCAGAGCAGGTAAAGAACCGCTTCCATTAACTGCCATGTAGGCTGATGACAACAGTATAGCTGCAAGGAAAGCATATTTCAAGGCAGATTCCGTTGCACGATAGTGCTTTATTTCCTTGGTTTTCTCTTCAAGCCGCTCTATCCTGTATCCTCTTATGACCTCAATGACATCGTTGACACCTTGTGGCAGATTTTTAATAATTTCCAGATATCGGTCACCTTCAAGCTGGAGATACTCGAATGCCTCAAATGGAGAATAACGCTTCATGAAAACCTTGGTGATAACAGGCTTTGCATTCTCCAGAAGATTGAACTTCGGATCAAGCTCAAGACAATTTGCTTCGATGAGTATCAGTGCCCTTTCAAGGGTCGAGAACTCACTTGGCAGTGAAAGATTGTATTTAAGAGCGAGTGTGGCATAATTATCGCTTTGCCTTTCACCAGAAGAATAATTCTGTTTGGATATTATATCATCAAGATCAATCTTGAAACGGCGGACATCCACATCTTCCTTGTTAAGACCGGTGATTTTCAGGAATGACTCGAAAGCTATGTCCATTTTTTTCTTGTAAATACCATAAAAAAGGTTCAACATATTCCTGCGAAGCTCATCGTCAATGATTCCCACAGCTCCAAAATCAATGTAGGCTATCCCATCTTCCCGTATCAGGATATTTGAACTATGAGGATCCGCATGATAAAAACCATCCATATATACCTGTTTCAGGTAACTTGTACTGATGATATTCGCATACCATTTCTTTTTTTCAGCAGGTAACTCAGGTATTTTCCTGATGGTCACTCCTTCCATATAATCCATGATCAGCACATTTTCGCCGGAGTATTCATCATGGACATTGGGAACATGCACCTCATCCACATCGGCAAAGTTCTCCTGGAAACGCTTGATATTCCTTGCCTCATTACTAAGATCGATCTCCTTGCTTAGCAGATCCCTGAATTCAAAAAGGAAGGAATCTATGTCGAAATTGCTCCCAAAGCCCAATACCCTGACAATGATGGACTTGAGATCTTCCAGTATTGCAAGATCAAGATTTATGACATCTATAAGGTTGGGCCGGGTTATCTTTACAGCAACTTTATTCCCATCGAGCACTGCTTCATATACCTGAGCTATGGAAGCACATGCTATGGGCTCTTCATTGAATTCATCAAATATGTCCAGGACATTAAAATCATAGTTACCTGACTGGAACTCAGTTCCCGGAAGCACACACCTGAGTCCGTCAAAAGCTACCTTCATCTCATCAAAACCAAGAGGATTGACATTGTCCTGCAGGTTTGACAATTCATCCACATAAATGGCAGGAACCAGATCCGGCCTTTTACTCAAGATCTGCCCAAGTTTTATGAATGTAGGTCCAAGTTCTTCGAAGGCTTTTCGAAGCTTCACTGCTTTATCACGATTCTTGACATCCAGAACACATGGATTCCTTTGAGTGGAAACATAATACTGATTAACTTCGCTGTACAACAGAGTGAAAAGATTATATTTTGAAAATACCCTGAAAATCGTGATATACCTGCGAAGTTTTTTGAACATCAGTTTATTGTTTAACCTGTTACTAGATATAGGTTCTTGTGCCCTTTATTGCAGATATTGCAACATATTCTGAATGGTTAAAAAATGAAAAGAAAGGTTTAAACATTAAGATAACCTGTGAAAAAGATAACACTAAACAAGTATATATAACAGGATTCTTATGTAGAACAACAGCTATACTAATTATTGAACACCTGCTAATTAAAACGAATTGGTTTCCATGACACCCCATAACCCGATCATAGAACTGAAAGATGTATCCTATTTCTATGCAAGCAGCAAGACAAAAGCTCTTGACAACATCGGCCTCAGCATATATGCAGGGGAAAAGATAGCCATTCTGGGTGCGAATGGGGCAGGGAAATCAACTCTTTTCAGACACCTTAACGGAATACTGAAACCAGCAAGTGGACAGGTGCTTGTGAAAGGTAAGAGTGTCTCAAAAAAGAATATAAGACAAGTCCGGCAGACTGTCGGGATCGTTTTTCAGAATCCAGATGACCAGATACTGGCACCTACCGTGGAGCAGGATGTTGCATTCGGGCCTATAAATATGGGACTCCCTGAAGAGGAAGTGAAGAGAAGAGTATCAGAATCTCTTGAACTTGTACACCTATCAGGTTTCGAGGACCGCTCCCCCCATCACCTCAGCGGAGGACAGAAAAAGCTTGTTGCCATTGCCGGAATACTTGCCATGCAGCCTGAAGTGGTAGTGTTGGATGAACCTACTGCAGGACTTGACCCTTTCACTGCAGGCAAGATCATGCACGTCATAGAGGATATGAACCGAGAACTTGGAATTACGGTGATCCTTTCCACACATGATGTGGATATTGTTCCCCTCTTTGCAGACAGGGTCTATGTGATCCACCATGGAAGAGTTGAAGCAGAAGGTACTGCAAAAGAGATATTCAAAAAACATGAAATACTTGAAAATGCACATCTCAGAATGCCAAGGATAGCCGAGGTATTTGAGCTCCTCATGGAAAAAGGCATTATTACAGACATAAAGATCACCCCTGTAGATGCAAGGGATGAGATATTGCGCCTGATAGGATAGGCATATATAATGACTGATAGGGTCTGAAAATGGAGATCACACTTACTGATATCGAGAGGGAATCCTACAAAAACAGCCCTGTACACAGGCTGGATGGTAGGGTCAAAATACTTGCCATCATTGCAATAATTGTTTTTGCTGTCAGCCTTCCTCGCATAGAGGAGAGTAATTTTGTCCGCCTTTTTAGCATCGAGATATACCTGATATTGTTGATATTGCTGGCAAGACTGAATCCACTCTATTTGTTTATCAGATTCATTGCGGTATTACCCTTCGGGCTTGCCATGGTCCTCATACAGCCATTCGTAAGGCAGCCATTTATTGATACATTCACCATTTACCCAATTTATCTGCCACTGGGAATTACAATGACATACGAAGGGATATACTTCGGATTAACACTTCTTGCAAAGTATATAGTCTGTATAACTGCCATCATATTGCTCTCATCCACCATGAAGATGAACGATATGGTAGCTTCTGCAAGACGCCTTGGAGTACCAAAGGAGATAACTCTCCTCCTGTCAATGATGGTCAGGTACCTTTTTGTGTTCTGGATAGTGCTAAAACGCATTAGGGTAGCACAAAAAACACGGCTCTTTGATATCTGGAACAAGAGCACGCCACGAAAATGGATACTTGAACAGATCGGATATACCATAGGTTCGCTTCTTATACGCTCTTATGAGCAGGGAGAAAGAACCTATATCAGTATGCTTTGCAGAGGGTACGGGAACGATGGGATAAACATCTATATCCACAAGAATAAACTCAGAATAACAGATATTGCTTTCTCATTGCTCACAGCAACTATCCTCATAACAACGATACTTTTACCTTTGTGAAATATCCCACACTTACGCACAAGACTTCTTGCTTCATTGTTTTCTCTATCGAGAAGAAGTCTGTAAGCCTTTCACCCCCCATCTTACGAAAGGGGACCTATCGGCTAAAAGTTAAAAAAAGAAAGGAGAAACAGAGTTTCCCTTATTTTTTCACAATTTTACCAAGCACAAGACTCAGTACAAGAACTATTGCCGTCCCCGCAACAATGGCCAGCACTTCACCGGCCTTACCCTGTCCTTCGATTGCATAATCAGGCATTGGGGACTCAATAGCAGATGCAGCATCTTCCATCTCTGCAAATCTCGCCTCTTCTATCACACCTGCTGCCGCACTTTCAAGCCCATCGGGATCAGATGATGCAAGGAACGGAGCAAGTACCGAGATCAATAGAGCCAGTGCAATACCTGCATAAAGGAATTTCATGTTTGAGCTCTTGATAGCGTTCGCGCTCATGATGATGACCCCGCAGATTCATGTTTCAGAAAGGAATTCTCAAGAAGGTCCGGTCTTGATCTGTGGATTGCAGTGATTGCAATTGCAGTGATGAGACCTTCGCCAACAAGTCCTATGATCAAGTGGAATGTTCCCATGGCAACAAGACCTTCAACCAGTGGAAAAGTACCGGCAATGCTCATTTCCAGGGATGTGGCAAGCGCTGATACCAGAAGACCAAGCCATGCGCCTATAAAGGAAGCTGACTTGATGCCAAGGTTGATCTTTCTCAAAGCCACGAAACTATAGTATCCGACAAAGCCAGAGATCACACCCATGTTTAAGATATTGGCTCCCATCACGGTTATCCCACCGTCTCCGAAAACAAAACCCTGAACAATTAGAACCAGGGTAAGCACAAGAACCCCTGCCATGGGACTTCCAAAAATAATAGCCACCAGCGCAGCTCCGACCATGTGTCCGCTTGTACCCAGACCTATTGGTATATTTAGAGCCTGTATTGCGAATATTCCTGCTGCAAGTGCAGCCAGAATGGGTATTTGCATATCGTCTAACTCTTTCCTTGCCCACCTGACAGACAGGAAGATGAAGGGCAAAGCTATCACCCAGTAAATGAGTGCCTGATCTAATGGCATAAATGAATCTGGTATGTGCATTCGAATTTCTCCTTTTTTATTACATATCAATGATTGTGTTATGAATTTAAACTTTTGTAACACTATTGCATACAGATTAAGAAATATATATACATATCGAAACAGAATTTTTAAAAAATGTAATACAGCACATATAAGTACAAAAAAATTCATTCGCAGAAAAATCAAGGCTCAACATTTATCAGTTAAGAAGTAATACTCGAATCAAACTTATTTTGAGCAAATATAATGACAAAATTCTCACCAATTCTTGCTGCCAGAGCCCTGTGGCAAATGCAGATTAAAAAACGGCCATTTGTACTATCCCATGCCATCAACTCAAAGTGCAATATGAAATGCAGTTTCTGCGAGTACTGGAAGGAAAGCGGCCCCCAGATGGAACTTGAAGAGATATTCAAAATGCTTGATGAGGCAAGGGAATTCGGGATACTTGTATATAATGCATGGACGGTCGAGCCTCTGCTAAGGGAAGACCTGCCCCTTATACTCAAACACGCAAAAAGCATAGGGATGATGACCTCTCTTATCACCAACGGACTTCTGCTGGAGAAGAGGATAGATGAGCTTGAGGACCTTGATTACCTTTCAGTATCCGTTGATGGCATAAGCAGTTACAAAGATATCAGGGGAGTGGATCTTGAGAAGATACTTCCAGGGATCATCAAGGCAAAGGAGCAGGTCAAGAATCCACTGCTAATGAACTGTGTCATCAGCGGGAAAAATCTCGATGATATTGAAGAGCTCATCCACATGGCAAAGGAGATGGATATGAAGATATCCTTTGAGCCAATGTACGAGTTCGGCGGAATTGGTAAGAACGTATGGGATGAGATGGGAATACGGAACGCTGAAAAATACAAAAGCACCGTTGATCGGATCATCGAAATGAAAAAGGAAGGCTACCCCATAATCAATTCCCTCACATACCTGCAAATGGTGAAAGACCTGAAACCAAATTACACCTGCCATGGAAATGAGATAGTCATGGGGGTTGCCGCAGACGGAAGTATTGAGAACTGCAGAGTACACAGAAAGCCCATAGGGAATATCAGTGAAGGTATTGCAAACGCATGGGAGAGAACAAGAAAGGAGAGGAAAAAAATGGCGGATGAATGCCAGAAGTGTCTCTTCTTCGGATATGTGGAAAACAGCTTGATGTATGACTTCAAGCTAGAGGTTCTGCAACACTACGAGTGGATGTGAAAGTTTCATAAATGTATTAGTAGATAAATATAATAACGGTGGCGTCATACTTTTATAAAAAGGATGGAGCCACACCTTCATGAAAACAAAAGACATACACAAGAAATATTCACTTATTTTCCTTTTTTCAATTATGGCTTTATTCATGCTTGCCACAGGCGCAAGCGCAGAGACAGTGATCAGCATTTCTCCTGAAAAGCTACAGATTGATGAAAACGGAGCTTTCACCCTGGAGATTACGATTACATCTGATCTTGCAATAACAGGGACCGAACTCCAGCTCTCCTATGATCCGGAACTTATAAGCGTGACTGGAATATCCGAGGGTTCTTTTTTAAAGCAGGGAGATGGAAGCACCATTTTCTCAAAAGGCGATATAGATAATGAGCAGGGGATCGTGACGAATGTATATGGAGTCATAATGGGGAAGGAAACAATACTGGAACCAGGAACCTTTGCAAGTATAGAGTTCAGTGCAGGAGATGTGGCAGGAATATCTGAGATCGAACTGAACAATGTGATAGTCAGCAACTCTGCCGGTGCAAGCCTGCCGGTTGAAATCAATAACGGAAAAGTGCTGATAGGAGACGTTAGGGAAGATTTACCTGATGTTGCCGCAGAAAGTCCTGATGAAGCTGAGAGTGCAGGGCAGAACAGTCTGTTGATATCAGCTTTTGCAATCGTATGCCTGACCCTCCTTTTCATTAGAAAATAAGGCATCAGCATTTCAGCTACTTACTTTTTTCAATGATTGGGAGCGTAATGGACATTCGGGCCCCATTGTGCAAGCCAAGCATTTGTGCAGCATTACCCTGGTTGATTGCGAGTTCCAGATAACCATGACTTCCTACAAGAAATAGCAGGCTTCCAGGATCAGTCCGGGCGTATGTGTCCATGAACGGGACATCCATACCGTCCAGATCGAATGTAGTACCAAATGAGGATATGCCCATTATGACTTCAGCAGGAACATTTATGACAATATTTCCAAAATCATCGATGTAGAGTACCTCTGCGCTGACAACATCATTTGATACGTGCGCATGATGAAAAGCAAGGTCTACAAAATCATCTGTTCCATGAGCCAGTTTTTGCACATCCAGCCCTTTTACAATGTGCGCGCCTACCCTTGCAAAGACATCCCGACCATGGAAGGTTGCAGATATATCATCTGGCAAGCTTTCATGCCCTATCTCAAAAACGTCTATCTTGCCGAGCTTTCTGGCAGCAGGCATCATCAGTCCGTTGTCAGGTCCAACAAAATAGTGCCCACCCGAATGAATGACTATTGCTTTTCTGTCCGTACCAACACCGGGATCCACAACAGCTATGTGTACCGTACCCTTCGGGAAGTACTCCACCACTGTGAAAAGAGCGAAAGCAGCTGCACGTATATCTGCCTGCGGAATTGAATGACTTATATCGACTATTTTTGCATTCTCATCAATGCTCAAGATCACTCCTTTCATCGATGCGGGGTAGAGAGATCCAAAGTCAGTCGTCAAGGTCACTATGCCCATGAATTTGATATTTGCCTGATGAGCTAAAATAGATATTGGCCAGAAAAGGAAGTTAAAATTGAAGAAAATATAGACACGAAAAATAGATGGAGGTAAAAATAAAGGAATAAAGAAGTAATGCCTAAGGCATTACTTGCAAAGGTCGTAGCTTTCGTTTACGATCTTAAGAGCACAGAAGTCACCGCACATTGTGCATGCGTCTTCATCACCTGGTGCTCTGCTGTCTCTGACACACCTTGCAAGCTCTGGATCGAGTGCAAGCTTGTACTGTGCTTCCCAGTCGAGTTTTGCACGTGCTCTGCCCATTGCAAGATCAACGTCACGACTTGCCTTGTTCTTAATTGTGTCACCAACGTGTGCTGCAATCTTTGAGGTCTGGACACCTTCAATTACATCTTCAAGGTTTGGAAGTGCAAGGTGTTCTGCTGGTGTTACATAACAGAGGAAGTCACAACCTGCTGCTGCAGCAGTTGATGCTCCGATAGCTGTTACGATGTGGTCACGGCCTGCGCCGATATCTGATACGAGTGGACCGAGCATGTAGAATGGCTTGTTGTTGCTCATTGCCTTCATGAGCTTGACGTTGGTCTCAACCATATCGAGTGGTACGTGACCTGGACCTTCTACGATTGCCTGAACGCCTGCCTGGTGTGCCTTCTCTGCAACTTCAGCGTTGATGATGAGCTCCTGTACCTGTGCCCTGTCGGTTGCATCGGCGATTGCACCTGCGCGCATTCCATTACCTGTTGAAAGGGTAACATCGTGTTCCTTAAGGATCTCAATAAGGTAGTCTACCTGTTCGAACAATGGGTTTTCCTTCTCGTTGTGGAGCATCCATGTACTCATGAAAGCACCGCCACGGGAGCAAAGTCCACCGAATCTGCCCTGGAACTTGAGTCTGTCGAGAGTTACCTGGTTGATACCTGTGTGGATAGCCATGAAGTTAGTACCGAGCTTTGCCTGCTCTTCGGTTGCACTCCACAGGTCATCTTCTGTCATGTGGACGATTGAACCGTCTCTTCTTGCAGCTGTGATGAATGCCTGGTAGAGTGGTACTGAGCCTACGGAAAGGTCAATAGCGTCACACACCTTCTTTCTGATGTCAAGGAAGTCGCCACCAGTTCCCAGTTCCATGAGTGTGTCTGCACCTGCTTTCTGTGCAGCCTGTGCTTTCTGGATTTCCATGTCTACATCAACGATATCTGAAGATGCACCGATGGATGCGTTTACCTTTGTCCTAAGACCTTCACCAATACCACAGAGTTTAACGTCTCTGTATGGGGAAGTAGGTATAACGATCCTACCTGCTGCAAGACCGCGCATGATGAACTCTGGGCTTACACCCTCATCAGCTGCTACGATCTTCATTTCTTCAGTGATTTTTCCGTTTTGTGCATCTTGTAAAATTGCCATGTTTAATTCCTCAATGTTTGATGTATCTTACAAAAGCGGAATTATATATAAGATTTTTCAAAAAACTAACTTTAGATTAATTCAACTTAACTTTATTAGTGAACAATGTGCTGGAAAAATAAACCAACAATACGAAATAGTACATAAGAAAAAGGCATCATACGGCTGCATAAAAACATATATAAGAAATTAAGCTGAAAATTAATGCAACACATATCAATTCAATATGACATCTTATCAAAACATTTTACCTTGTTTTGACTGAAAAGAGAAAACCTGAAAAATGAAATGATCAGAGTTTATCTTTATCTTCAGATAATTTCCTGAGAAAACGCATATTCTCCCTGTGAATGGAAACCATAAGGTCGCTCATGATTCCGAAAACGAACATCTGGAAACCTGCCAGGATCAGAAGAGTAGTGAGTATGGCCATAGGTATGCGCGTCACACCCTGGAACCACTGAACAACTACGAAAGTACCAGTGAACAAACCCGCTGCTATAAAGATTCCCCCGAGTATGCCAAAATAGAACAGGGGATTATGTATTTTTGCCATTTTGTAAATGGTAGCTCCAATTCTAAAACCATCTTTCAGTGGGTTAAGTTTGGTAGCGCCCTCTGAATGCCTTGCAAGATAGGTGGTAGGGACTTCCAATATCCTGAGATCTTTCTTGACGCTTTCGATAGTCATCTCGGATTCGATCTCAAATCCTAACTTTTTAAGCTCCAGAGACTTTATTGCCTTTTTGTTAAATGCCCTATATCCGGTAAGTATATCATTCAGCCACAGACCATAAGCAAGGCCGAACATCTTGTTTATCACCTTATTTCCGATAAGATTGAGCCGGGTAAATGCACCCTTTTCATAATTAACAAGCCTGTTACCCATTACATGGTCAGCTTTGCCTTCCAGAACAGGGGAAAGAACAGTATGTACATCACTGGCAAGATTAGTACCATCGCCATCTGCCATTACGATGTAATCTTCCTCGATCAGGTCAAAAGACTGTTTTATAGCCTGCCCTTTGCCTTTGCCGGTCTGAACAACTACTCTGGCACCCTCAGCCTTTGCAATTTCGCGGGTCTGATCCTTGCTATTGCCATCAATGACCAGTATATTGTCAAAGCCTTCAGATCTGAAATCCCTGATTACCTGCCCTATGGTTGCCTCTTCATTTAGGGTCGGTAACAGGATACAGACATTTTCGTTTGTCATTTAATAATAAAAGAAAGGGGGGGAGGTTTACAGTAAGCCCATGCTGTCAAGTTGCTGCCTTACTACCTCGACACCCTGTTCGCAGTTCTCAGGGGATTTTCCGCCTGTGACAACAAGCTTTCCTGAGCTGAAAATAAGAACTACTACCTTTGGGTCATCGATACGATATACAAGACCAGGGAACTGTTCTGGTTCATATTCGATGTTCTCAAGACCAAGACCTATTGCAATTGCATTAAGGTTCAGTACAGCCTTGAGATCTGCAGAGGCAACGATGTTCTGTACTGTGATCTCAGGATCCTTTATTGTCTTGATTCCGATGCCATTGAGCTTCTTAGCCATATTACCTATGACTGTGTGGACATCAGCAACGTTCTTTGCACCTGTGCATACCACTTTTCCAGACGTGAAGACCAAAAATGCTGCCTTGGGATCTGTAACACGATATACAAGTCCCGGGAATTTCTGCTTATTATATTCAGCACCCTCGAATTCAGCCTCGATTTTGGTAAGATCGAACTCTTCTGCAAGCTTGGTAGATGCTACTACATTTTCAATCTTAATATTGTAATCTGACATGGTATAATCCTCGTATTTAAAGCGGACTTATATTCTGCAATTGAGTATATAAACTTATACCCTCTTATTTATATATCTTCCTAAAAAAATAGATTGATTTCGTAGAATTTAATAAAAATAGAAGACAGTGCATATCAATACACTGACAGATCAATTATCAAGTTTTTTCAGCCCATCGATTATCGCGTCATACTTACTGCAAACCCTGTCAATGAGATCAGCGTCAAGATTTCTGTGGGTCGGCACCAGAATATCCGCACCCTCACCCACATCAACACCCTCACTGGACTGGCCATAATCAGGAGCTATTACCACACCATCTGCCGATATGCCAAGGCGCAGGTCACTGGCAATACGTGCAACCATATCTGTTGCAGGTTTTACTTTTTTGCTGATAACAAGAGCCTTTGAAACGTACCTCTCCTTCATATCACCAATAGATGCAAGCGCATGCTCCACCTTATCAGGTTCAGAGATATTCTCAAGCTGCTTGATGGCATCTATTAGGTCATCGAATGTGGTTGAACTCACCTCAATTATCTCTCCATCATAATACTTGCCTACACGCTCTGCATATCCCCTGGAAATCACCAGCTTATAGACATCCTCAAGCTCATCAAGTTCTTCCTCGGTCGGATCATAGGCATTTATGACCTTATAATCCCTGATGCCGCACATATCCATTAGCGATTGATACATGGGAGTGACACCCACAAATCTACGCCCCAGCCATTTGTTCAGACCACTCTGACCGCTTTCCTGACGGGAGAGGGCAATGATCTTCTTTTTGACCAGATCAGGATCATTGGACTCCAGACCGAAATAATCAGCAAACACAGGAGTTGTGCGAAGCAATTTTGTCCTGCCATGCGGAATAGCCTCAACAAGACCCCTTTCCTTGAGCTCACGTATGTGATCATAAGCGGAATTGCCCCTCATATCAACAAGCTCTGACTGTATCAGTGGCTGATGATAGGCTATCATGGACAAAGTACGCAGCATGGGAGCACTCAATTCCTTGGGAGCCACAGGTCGCACAAGGTCTGTATATGAAGGTTTGACCTGCATGACATAACGTTCCCCAAGGTCCAGTAGTTCTATACCACTCTCACGGCTCGTGTAATCCTCAAGCAATTCATGCATGATGAGAAGTACCTGCTTTTTAGATTTGTTGACAAGCTTGCGAAGAATGTCTACATCAAGTGCACATCCTGCAGCAAAAAGTGCTGCTTCAATAGTTTCCTTATCTCCCATTGGTCCAGCACCTCTTTAGACTGCCTTTATGGCAGCATTGGACGGATATACGTATAATTCACCGAACAGTTCGTTCTGGGCCAGCCATACTTCCTTTTCCGTAGCAAGGAACAATAGTGATACATATGTCATTATGTTCTCAGACCTGTCATCTACCAGAAGATCGGAAAGAACCACATATTCGCTGTTAATAAAATCAGCCTTCAGCTTCTCACCAAGACTTTTTACACGCCCCAGAATATCCTCTTCGTGGGCAATGCCAAGCACCTCGTCAGTAGTAACTGCGGATTTCTCTTCAAGTCTCCTGTAAACGTTACGATCCTTTCTTCGTGTTTCGACTTTTTCAGCTTTTCTGAGCTCAACTATGAGTTCCTGAAGAGTGACCGGACGGGTGGCACGGCGACGAATGGGAAGTTTTGGTACAGGATATTCTTCCACATCATAGAAATCCATATCATCATCGAACATATCATATTCATCAGCAGGTTCCTCTTCCTGAACAATACCCGTTGATTTCATTCGAAGGAGAATGGAAGCGTAAAGAAGGGTCCTTCCTGAGATGCGCAGATCCATCATTTGCATATGTTCTATGCGCTTAAGGAAAACATCAGTAACTTCAACGATGTCGATATCCCACGGGTTGATGTAGCCATCCTTTGCCAGTTTCATGAGGATCTCCACCGGTTCGTTCAGTACATCCTCGGAAAGCTCGAAGCGGGATTCATCAACACCCAGACCCCTGAGTGTTTCCAGAAGGTCCATGTCTATCATGCCTGGCAA
Organism: Methanolobus sp. ZRKC3; assembly: GCF_045291275.1. Lineage (GTDB taxonomy): Archaea > Halobacteriota > Methanosarcinia > Methanosarcinales > Methanosarcinaceae > Methanolobus. The sequence goes on along the minus strand of NZ_CP146982.1, from coordinate 2,321,427 downwards.
TGGCACACCATTTAACGGAACAGTATTCATTGGTGCAGCTATTTCCATATCTTCAATGAGCTCGTTCAACGCAATTTCACTCCCGTAATGCTTGTGATGTTGTTTTCCTGCATTGCAACACCGATAGTCTTCTCAGCGGCCTCTATCATTGGCTTCCTCAGGGAAACAACGATAAACTGTGCATTGGCTACTGCCTTTTTCACACGCTGAGCAACCTTTCCTGCATTTGAACCGTCAAGGAACATATCGATCTCATCAAACGCATAGAATGGTGCAGGCCTATACTGCTGAATTGCAAATACAAATGACAGAGCTGTAAGACTCTTCTCACCACCGGACATTGCTTCAAGACGCTGCAATGTCTTTTCCTTGGGCTGTGCCTTCAAGGTCATGCCACCGGAAAATGGATCATCGGCATTATCAAGTACAAGCTCCCCAGTACCATCGGAAAGTTCATTGAATATTTCCTTGAAGGATTCGTTGATACCGTTGTATGTATCCATGAAAGTATCTTTTTTGAGCTCTTCATATTGCTTGATACGCTCAAGGATCTGCTCCCTTTCAGAAGAAAGAGTGTCCCTTCTTGTAACAAGATCGTTCAGACGCAGCTCCACTTCATCATATTCATCGATGGCACGCATATTGACAGGCTCGAGTTTCTCCATTGCCTTTTCAATGGATTCTATCCTTGTGCGTACGGTTTCGTAATTAGGCACTTCAGCACTATCCTCAATACCACGCCGTTGTAGCTCTTCAGCAAGCTCAGTAACCTGTTCCTCAAGTGCTGCCTTTGTGGCATCCAGTGCCATCATCTGCCTGCTGGATTCATCATACTTAAGCCGGGTTGCATCAAACTGCTTCTTCATCGAAATATGCTCATCATGCAGAATGACCCTTTCCTGCTGCATTTCCTTCAGATGCTCCCCGAGTTCATTTTCACGCTGCTGCATGTCCAGAAGCGTTTGCTCAAGTTCCTCTATACGCACCTTTAGCTCGGAAACACGTTGCTTGTGAGTGGACTTCTTTTCATCCATGCTCTTGATGAGCTCCCTGCTCTCCTCGATCTTTGAAAGAGCATGATCCCTCTCAAGATTGAAACCATTGATATCAGATTCAATGTCGCGCACCCTGCCATCCAGATGCCTTAGCTCAGCATCTAGCTGCTCTGCCTGCCTGTTGAGTTCAGGAACCTCGGAACCTTCGAGCTTTTCTTCAAGTACTGATATCTCCCCCTCCATGGATAACGTCAGTTCATTCTTCCCTTCTTTCTGGGAAACTATGCCCTCCATCTCTTCCCTTAGTTCCTTGCGGGATTCCTCGATCTGGATGAGCTCGGAGTTCTTAGATTCAATAAGCTGCGCAAGGCGGTCACCCCTCCCTGATATTTCCTCGAGATGCAACTCTTTCTTGGATATTTCCTTGTCACACTCATGTATCTCGCGGTTAACCTGAGAAATATGGCTTTCGATCTGATCAAGCTTCTTGATAGCAGTTGCACGCCTTGAATCAAACTCGGTGATCTTCTCTGCCAGTTTTACCAGCTTATCCTTCTCTGAAGCTGCAAAGGAAAGATTGGAACGCTGCCTCGAACCTCCTACCATTGCACCGCTCTTCTCGATCACATCGCCATCAAGGGTCACCATCCGAAGACCACCCATCATACGACGGGCATTGGTAAGTGTATCCACGATGAGAGTATCCCTGAAAACATACCAGAAGGCAGGTTCGAATTTATAATCAAAATCAATAAGGTCAATTGCATAGCCAACAACACCCTCCCTGTCGGAAAGGTCCTTGTAAGGCCTGCGGGAATCCATTTTATTAAGTGGTAAGAATGTTGCCCTGCCACCGTTCCTCTGTTTGAGGTAGGATATGGCGCGGGATGCATCCTCATCGTTCTCCACGACTACTGCCTGCATCCTTCCACCGGCAGCTATGCCAAGGGCAGTTGAATATTTCTGGTCAACGCTTCCGAGTTCTGCAATGGTGCCGTATATACCAGGCAGGCCATGATGCTTCTTCTCGTTCATGACCATATCCACTGCTTTTGAATACTTGCTATGGTCCTCTGCTGCCCTTACTCGCATTTCGATACGGGCATAATCTTTCTCATAGGTGCGCAATTCATCTTCCAGATCCTTTACAACGGACTTGATCTGGGTACGATTGCGTTCGAGGTCATCAATGTCTTTTGTTAATGTATCGATCTTCTCGGTGAGCTTTTCAATGTCGTACTGAACAGACTTTACATCGCTATCAGAAGATTCCACCTTTGATCTCGCATCGGCAACCTCACTTTCTATATCCCTTACCTCAGCAGATTTGCGCCTGAGTGAATCAAGCAAACGGTCTTCATGACGCATTAGCTCGTTCTTCTCATTCTTAACGAGCTCAAGTTTGGATTTCAGTCCGGAAAGTTCATCCCTTGTTTCCGCAAATTTGGCATCCACATCCGCTATCCTGCTCTGCAGGATCATACGTTCTGTCTTGCGCTCAGACATCTGTGCAAGAATACCATCCTTGCGTGCGGATTCTTCCGAGATACTGGAATCCAGACCCTCCAGCTTACCTTTGATATCATCGATCTCGACAAAGGCTTTGCGCCGTCTGGATTCGATATCCTCCATCTCGCTATCGGCAAGCTCTATGCTATCCACACAGCGGGATATCTCACCCCTAGTCTCCTCTATATCCTTTTTGATCTGGATCTGTTCATCCTCACCCATCTTCTGGATCTTTGTGGTTAGCTCTTCGAGAGACTTTTCAAGTTCCTCAACCTTGATACGCTTCTCCTCAAGGGTCTCACCAAATTTCTCGAGGATATCACGCTTGGAACCAATATCACCTATAACCGAACCAAGTTCAGTTTTAGCATCCTTGAGCTTTGCAAGAAGTACAAAACCCTCGAATTTCATCTTCTCTTCTTTAAGGGACTGATATTTGATTGCCTGATCACGTTCTTTCTTGAGCTTTTCAAGCTGCAGTCCGACCTCACCAATGATGATATCTACCCGCTCGACCCTCTCGCGCACAATATCAAGTTCAGACATTGCACGGTCCCTTCTACTATCGAATTCCGCAACACCTGCAATCTCATCTATTATCTTGCGGCGCTCGGTGGGAGTCATGTTGATGATACGGGTTACGTCACCCTGCATCACTACATTATAACCTTCGGGAGTTACACGGGCCTTTGCAAGATGGGCATGCACTTCAGTAAGACTCACTGCCTTGCCATTGAAATAAAAATAACTATAATAACCAGAATCAGTCTCACGGATCTTGCGTGTGATGATGATCTCATCACTGTCAACTGGCATCTCACGGTCTGTATTGTCAAATTTTATGGTTACCTGGGCAAAATCAGGTCTTTTGGAACTTTCCCCGTTATATATAAGATCAGTAAGTTTCTCAGCCCTTAGGGTACGTGAACTGGACAGACCCAGAACAAAGAGAATACCATCTATTATATTGGATTTACCACTACCGTTCGGCCCGGAAATAGTTGTAAAGCCATCAAAGAAAGGGATCTTGACCTTTTTACCAAAGGATTTGAAGTTTATAAACTCAATTTCCTTAATATGCACGTGATTCCCCTGATTATGATTAAGGAATGAATTACTTTCTGCGAGTTACAGTGATTACTGCATCTTCATCATCACGCGCTTCAACAGACTCGTTTTCCGTTTCACACTGTCGGCGGTCAGGATTATCCTCTTCGGCAACTATGTAATTACAGGATTCACGGGATTCACGAGGTACCTGCCTGGACTGCAAACGGGCATTGCGCTCATCATCATTTTCAGCAATGATGTACTCTGTCCTGGGTTCTGGACGCGGTTGAGCTACCGGTTCAGGTGCCTGCGCCACATCCCTTATATTCACATTAACATTTGCAGGACGATCTCCTGAAGCATGCCTGGATAAAGGCTCATTTGCAGATCTCACTGATACATTGGAATCTGCCGTGCTTGCAGGAATTGGAGGTTCCGGAGGAACGAATTTCCTGACAGGGGCAGTGAATACAGGAGTTTGAGAGACAGGATCATTGCGTACAGGTGCTTGCGGAACAGGTTCTGGTACTGGTTCAGGGACAGGAGTGGGTGCCGGTCTGTATACCTGTGGTCCCGCCTTTTCCAGAACAGGCTCTTCCCGGACCTCGGGTGCCTTCTTATTGAGACTGATGGTCAAGGTTTCCCTGAGAGAGCGGATCATGGATTTCTGATCAAGAAGTTCATCCATTACACCATTCAAATTGTTGTTCAACGCCTGGATCTTTTGTTCGACCTTCGTGACACGATTATTTATATCCAGGTCATTTTTGAGGTCACTCCTTATTTCCCTGATAATAGAGTCACGCAGAGTTGTCTTTATATTTTCGACCTCCAATTCCCTTTCCTTTAGCTGCCGCTCGAGGCGCTCAATAACAAAGTCCCTGTTCTCATTACTCATGAAATTCCTCGCAAATCCATTCAATCCCTCATCAAATGTTGCTCTTGGGTTATTATATGAACAAAAGTATAATATAACTTATGGTTGCTGTCTTATGGTTTCCCAAGTAATATATAATTTGTTGACTCGCTTAGGTCAACAAGGAGTTATTAGCGAACTATTTGTCACAGTATCCTTCTCAACCATGAAAACATGATCTGCAGAATCTATCAGAGATTCATCATGAGACACCAGCAGGATCTGAGCCACGCCAATATCCCTCATCATATCTATCAGCTTTATAAGCTGCTGCACATGCCCCCTGTCTAAAAACACAGTCGGTTCATCCATGATCAAGGGGGGAAGCCCCGATGCCCTGGATGTACCTGATGTACCCATGGAAAGCAGGCGGTATATGGCGCACCTCAGTACCAGATTGAATATAGCCCTCTCACCACCACTCAATAGTTTAGGCTCAAGGGGAGTGCCGTCCTTCCCGAACACTGTGAGATTATAATCATGGTCCAGACGAATATGAGAATAAGCGTTATTGGAATACATGAAAGAGAATATCTCGTTTATAAGGGCATCCAGTGCCCCGATATTCCTGGAGCGCAGTTCTGCCCTGATGCGCATATACATAGCCTCCAATTCCTCGGCATCCGAGTAGACCGCATTGAGATAAGCCGATTTCCTGTTAAGGGCTTTTAGCAGTTCTTTTGATCTTGAAAGATGCTCCAGCTCCTTTTCGACCATTCCTGCCTTCTTCAACACATCGCTTTTTTCAAGACCGTATTTTTCGATCACCTGATCGATGTTTGTAAGAGCTGTAGTGTAATCCCTGCCCAATGACTGCAGCTTGTTGATATCGAAATCACCCATCTTCCCGGATATCTCCAATATAGAACTCTGCTTTTCTGAGACCTGGGCATCGAACAGAACTATCATTTCCCGGATTCCGACGATCTTTTCCTCCAGCTGTTTGATGTTCATGCCGATCTTGTCCATCTCGACCAGATTCATGCTAAGGGCTCTGGCAGCGTCAAGTCGTTTACGAGAATGCAGATGCTCCTTTGTAGCAGAATCCACCTCCTGCTGCAATTTCAATGAGTTCTCCTTCAACTGCTTTTGGGATTGCTCAATAGATGATATCTGAGAAAGCAATTCATCTTTCTTCACCTCATCCTCACTTATACGAGAGCTGTATTCTTCAAGCAGTTTACCAAAATTCGATATACCATCCTTTGCAGATCTCTGCTCCGCCATGATCGAATCTATATTGGTCTTACTGTTGCGTACATCCCTTAGTTTTGAAGATTTTAATTCAACGTCTTCCTGTTTTTTCTTCAATTCCGATAGTTCAGACTGCAAAGTCTTTTCTTTTTCAGCATCCAGAAGAGTGTTTTCTTCAATAGAAGAGCCTGCAAGTTCCTGGCCACATGTGGGACATTTCCCCATATCCAGCAAGTTCTTCGACCTTTTGCTACTTTCCCGGATATCCGCGATTTTTACGGAAAGTTCCCTCTCTTTTCCATGCAGTATACGTTGCTGATCTGCCACCAATCCGGCTATTTCATCAATATTATCAAGCTGTTCTTCGGAAAAACCAAGAGATCTCAAATGCTCGAGCACAGAGGATCTCTTTTCCTCAAGTTCTTTGATGGCCTTAGTGGACTTATCAATATCAGACTGAATTGAACTGAGTTTGTTGCGACTCTGCAGAAGGGACCTGTCCAATGCATCAGTCTGCTTTTTGTTATCAAGAATGGACTGCGAAATATTCAGGGAATCCTTCGCAAGAACTGCTTCTTTACCCTTGAGTTCACTTAACCCGTCCCGTGCCAGACGTTCATTGGTATCCATTTCTGCAATTACGGTCTCAATTTCCCGCTCCCCCACATTCAAAGTGCTACGCACTTCTTCTGCCTGCTTGTTCCGGGTGTTGAGAAGAGACTTAGCCGAATTGATATCCTTATCCAGAGATTCGATCTGGGCAAATGCCTTGCCCTTCCTCTCAATGATATCCTTCTTTTGCAACAGAAGTGCATCTTTTTTAGATGCAAGCTCTTTGAATTCCTCTATTCTTTTAAAGGCATCATCTTTCAAAGACCTCGCACGGTCCCTTTTTTCATTGAGGGATGTAAGTTCACGGTCGATCTCAAGAGACCTGGTCCTCAGGGAAGTAAGCCGGTCCACAGGCGAACTTGCCTCGAGATCATTTACCTGAAGCTGCATATCCTTGATGCGATTACCAGTATCTCTCTTAAGCCGCCCAATACCTTTACGTGCACTTGATGCACGTTCCCTGTATTCCTCCAGCTTACCCAGTTGCAACAGGTCATCTATCATCTTCTGCCTGTCCTTTGGCTTGGAGTTTATGAGAACATCGATCTCACCCTGCCTGATATAGACACAGTTCTTGTAAGCCTCCTCGTCCATATTCAAAAGAGACCTGACAAGATCATAACTGGCTCCTGCCTGATCGGATAGGATCTCACCATCCCGCTTAAGAAGAGACTTTGTATTAGCAGCACGCCCCTTTTCCGGATCGTTCCTGAAAACCTGCTCTATTTCGTAATCATGCCCATCCTGACTGAAATCAAGTAATATTGATGCCTTTGTAGCCCCTTTCCGTATCATATCGGAAAGCACAAAGTCCTTATCCAGAGTCTTGCTCCCGAAAAGTCCTGTAAAGCATGATTCCAGCAAACTGGATTTACCGCTACCATTCACACCTGAAACTACAGTGATGCCATCCTCAAAGGAGATATCAAGCTTCTGGTAGCTCCTTATGTTCTCCACTTTCAAGCTTTTCAGCATCATATATAATCACCCAGGTTGTATTGACGTGGTTTGACCGTAGGCTCCCCTGAATCAGATCTTTCAACATGCTCTGTTTCATCCAGGGTTTTTTCAGCATTAACTTCTGAATCTGCATCTTCCCCCGAATCAAGTTCAGTATCCGCCTCTGCATCGACCCCTGTATCAGCCTCAGTATCTGATTCCAGGTCCGCATCCGGTTCTGACACTTCAGATTCGGCAGATAATAAATTCGTATTGTGACCCTCTGCATCGGATATCATCAGGACATCCGGGAGATCTTGTGAGAAATCCATATCATCAAGCAAGGACACAATTCTGTGTTCAGTTTCTTCATCGACCCTTGTCTTTGGTATCTGTGAATCCCTTATGATCTCGTCGAGCATCATGCCAGCACTCGTGAAACGCAGTTTCTTTATCTCTTCCTTCACCACATCATCAGGGTCTGCAAATGATATTTTCATGGAAGGGTCAAGCAAGGATTCATCACCCATCCTTATATCTTTAATAACCGGAACCAGAGCACTACGGGACAGGAGAAAATCCTCTACCTCACTCAGCTTTACCTTTACCTGAGGGTCTCCGGATATGTTTACAAAGACAACCTTATCTTCGACCTTGTGTTCCTTTATGGCAGAAAATACTTCCTCATAGCCATCTGTATCTTTACTGATATGAACAGGTATGAAGAGGTATTCCCTTGTGGGAATGATACGCTTACTGATATCCAGGTCCGCATCATTGACAGTTATGATGTTATAAGAGCGGGGTTCACGTTCCGAGCTGCTGTTGCGCTCCGTACTGCCACAATACGTAACCCACGTATCATCGACCTTTACGATCTCATGTTTATGGTTATCCCCCAGAAGTATGGCATCTACAGCAAAGGGTAATGAATCTATGACCTCTTTCACATCCCACTCACCAAAGGCAAATGGTTTCATGAGCTGGTGCATGACAAGTATGTTGCGATGCGCATCAGTGCCCTTGTCATCAAATATCGAATAATCGAAAAGCGGGATCTTGGATTTGGATACACTATCAATACCATATATCGCAACACCCTTCAGGATGTACGGGACAGCAGCAAGACGGGTGACAAGACCCATGTTCTCATAAAGGTCGAGCCACTGCGTATTTTGCTTGCTCTCATGATTACCCACGATGGCAAGTAAAGGAATATCAGCCTCTTTCAGCCTGGAGAAGAGTTGCATGGTCTCAAGTATATCGTCCAGTGTAGGATTCCTTGAATCGAAAAGGTCGCCTGCATGTACAACAGCATCAACCTGCATTTTTATGGCATCGGTGATCACAGTGGCAAAGGCATCCATGAAATCCTGTCTGCGTACTTCACTGTGATACTGGCGATAGCCTAAATGAGTATCTCCCGTATGAATCAACCTTATCTCATCAGCCATTGGGGATATCATATGTACTACGAAGGTTTAAAATTGCCTATGCATCCAAAAATGATGACCCCCCTGATTATGGGTTCTAATTAATAGTGACTGTTAGTCTCGAAATTCATTTGTTTTCATGATAAGTTTCATTCTATTTTTATAGTATGAGCAAATATATTAAACTAAGAATTATGGATGATAAAGGTCAGATAACCATAGATTACCTGATTAGTATAACGATATTTTTATTTGCGGTTGTATTCGTATTCAACTACACATCAGGAATATTCACCCCATTCCAGTCAAGCTCCGATGAGGTGACACTTATAGCGGACAGAGTTTCCACTAAAGTTGTGGAAAAATGGATCAGTGAGAAAGATGAAGCTACACCCAATCTTGTAAATAAGACTGCTACATCCAACTTTTTTACAGAGCTGAATGCAAATTATGACGGAACCATAGATTCCCTTGGAATGAATGGGAGCTATATGCGCTATGACCTTAACGTCACCCTTCAGAATAATTCCGGGATCATGAATTCTGCCGGGAAGAATATGCCTGCCGGAGTCAATATAGGACAGACGAAAAGGATAATCCTGTCCAAAGACAGTGCATCAGGAAATGATGAAGTTCAGATAATATCATTCAGGGTTTGGTAAAATGACCCTGAGAACCATCCATGAACTCAAAAATGATACTTTTGCCCAGATGCATACACTTGAAGCCCTGATGGCTGCACTGATAATGGTTGGCATAATTGTTTTCACAGTCCAGGCAACTTCCCTTACACCTCTGACATCGTCAACTGCCAATGCACACATCGAAGCACAGCTGCAGGCAATGGGTCAGGATATGCTCAACGTACTTTCCTATTCCCCATACGGAGACGATTCAGACCTCAAGAAAGACATCATAAACTGGGATGGAAAGGAATACGTATGGGACGGGAACCAGTATGAATCCATAGATTCACAGAACAAGACCCTTGACAATAGTTCATTTGTGGATATACTCAGTTTCATTGCAATACCCAGAGGTATAGCACACAATGTTGATCTTGCCTGGGTCAATGACAATGGGATCTCCAGTTCAAAAGCATACATATACAACGGCGACCCCTCGAACAACGCAGTGATAGTCTCAAAAAAGCTTGTCCTATCCAATACTGATGTAGGGGATGCCAGTGCATTTTTTGCGACCACGGGAATAGCAGATGCTGATGACAGTACTGATTTTTACAACATAGTCAATGTCAGGCTTACATTGTGGAGAATGTAGGAAAGGAAGTGAGCCAATGAAGAAAACAGATGATTCTGCACAATTATTACTGATCGCGGGTTTTGCAGTGGGTGTTGGTATAGTTGTACTGACCATCATGCTGAACAATGTGATCTATGCAAGCAATGTTGCCTCAGAATCAAGCATTGACACTTCAAGATACGATATATCCAACATTGTCCAGATCAGCCGTGAAGCATATGAGAACGCTTATCAGGATGCCACTGTAAATGGCAGCCTTGCTACTTTTAACAATACCAGGTTCGAAGAGAATATTGATACATACCTGTACAAGGCATCTGAGAATTACGGGATCTCCGGGCTTACGATGCATATGGAAAACAACAGTTTGCTGCCTGCTTACTTCACACACAGCGGACTTGAAGATGGAAAGGGAAACTGGAAACTGGTAGACGGTGTGAATACAACAGATAGTTTTGCCATGGCCATCAATACATCCATACTTGCTGAAGAAGCAAATAGACTCAGCATCCAGGCAATGGACGTCTCATCCAGTGATCTGCTCTGGTCGATCGAGATGTACAACTCAAGCGGAAATGTCAACGTCACCGTTGAGGATGACATGACGACCATAGGCACATACCAGAGCACATCCGGAGAAATAGACATATTCAACAACACGATAGATGGAAGTGGTGTACCAACATTCAAATTTTCAGATAGCACTTCCGGCCATGATTACTACATGATAGTGAACAACGGCAATTACACAGTCGGAACCTACTCCATATCGGGCAACCTTACATCCGGCCAGGCATTCACACAAACACGTTACAGAGTGGTGAATCCAACGCTTACCGTATCTTCATCTGGCATGAGCCTTAGCCGGACACTGCCAATACCATTGCCGGGAGGGAGTACATGAAAAGACTGGTAATTGATGAGAATGCAGTATCTCTTTCAATAGGTTTCATACTTACGTTTTCTATCACGGTACTGGTACTTGTGACCATCCTTACATCATTCTACTCGCTGATGGGACAGGCAGAACAGACCATAATGCGCGATGAGTTCGAGATACATGGAAATGATATTGCGGTTCAGATAGCAGCCATTGATACTTTGGTAGGATCTGCGAAGGAAACAGGCTCCACCCTCGGAATCCTCACATATGAGCTCACTGTCCCTGACAGAATAGCAGGGGAGATATACTCCGTAGAGTTTGCAAACCAGACAGAAGAAATTATTTTCATTTCAGAGGAAAGAGAGGAAACCAGAGTAAAGATACCCTATTCCACTGAAGATACGACCGTAATTTCAAGCACCCTTCACAGTTCGGCAGGCAGGCATCAGATGGTGTACGATCCTGTCAAAAATACTATTGAAATATCCTGAGGGAAACAAGATGAGCAACAAAAGGAATAACCTCCTGAGGAGGGAGGATGCCATTACCGAGGTGCTTGATTTTACCATAACCCTTGGAGTCATGCTCCTGGCTGTTGCCATCATAGGAGTTGCAGGATACCCGATGATCAGCCACATGAAGGAGATGGGACACATTGAGAATATGGAACAGGGGTTTTCGGTGCTCAAGCTCAACATGAATAAGATAGCAGACGGAAAAACACCATCCCAATCAGTGGAACTGAAAATGTATGGCGGAAAGGTTGCAGTTTCCGGAACAAGTTATATCAACGTCAGTATGCAGGTCTGGAATGAATCCATCTCCGCAAATGAGATCCTTTCTGTTGAGCGACAGATGAGGATGATAGAGAATGAGTTCAAGGACACCTCAATAGGCTACGAGAACACTGCCGTATGGACAAAATATCCACAGGGAAAGGCTGTAGCTATATCGGAGCCAGAGTTTGCTTCCGATGACAGGACACTCATTATCCCGATGGTCACGATATCAGGCTTAGATGGCGTTTCCGGTTCGAGCCTTATCAGAGTTGTCTCAAACGGCGGACAGTTGTCCATTAACAGGTTCGAAAATGTATCCCAGGTGAACGTAACTATTGGAAGTGATTACTACGAGGGCTGGGAGAGATACCTTAACGGGAACATTGGAATGCAAATTACAGATGTTGATACTTCTAATAATACAGTTTCTGCCAGCAAGGATTACGATCCCGGAATAGATGTGCTGCTGGCAATCTCTCCTATGAGTGTAACAGTGGAATAGAAATGGTGTGATGATACTATGAAGAGAATTACAAACTCAGAAAGTGCAGTTTCTCCGGTAATAGGAATGCTAATAATACTGGCACTGACCATCACATCCACAAGCATTATTCTGCTTTACGGGATGCCAACCCTGAGCAATATGGAGGATATGGCAAACTCCCAGAAAGTAGAGCAGGCATTCACTGTGTTTGACTCCAGGACCAGTAAAGTAGCCCTGGGCGAATCACCCAGCCAGACCACCAGCTTTTCGATCATGGACGGCAGCATTAAGGTAAACGGAGGCAATGCATCCTATAATGAGAGCCGGATAGTGATATTGAATGTTGATATCGGTGCTGTCTGGTATAGTGGTTTCCAGAACCAGAGATATAAATGGGGTAGCTGGGAAGCTTACTCCGCACAGCCGGAGATGTCAGAATTCAATGTATCCATGGGCAGTATAACATATACCAAGGGTGATAGAATAGTAGGATACGAAGGAGGAGGAATCTGGTCCAAATACCCTAATGGGAGGTCTGTCATGATCTCACCTCCTGAATTCCACTACAACGGAGAAACGCTCACCTTACCCATAATGAAAATAAGCGGTGATCAAGTCTCAAGCGGAACTACTGGCGTGGATATCACAGTCAGCTCGGATAATATGCCCGTTGTTCTCTACCCGGACTCGAGTACAGGCAGAGTAAACCCTCTAAATTCTGATAAAATACTCATATACATCCAAAGTGAATTCTATACCGCCTGGGCAGATTATGCTAACAGCCTTGCATACACCAGTGCGGAAACGGACGATGCGAACAAGACTGCAATTATTGAACTTGAGGTCATACCCGCCATGGGACAGGATACACTGAAACAGGCTTTTAAGGTCGGTGCGGTCAATCAGTCAAATCCTGCACCCATATACAACTTCTCCTTCGACCTGCAGGCAAGGGCATCTGCCGGACTTAACCCAAGCAATTACCAGATCAGCACATCCTCGGGCACGAAGACACTTACATATACACTTGCGAAGAACGGTGGAGCCAACCAGCTGACAATGACTGTCATTTATGAGGACGCTGCTCCAGGTGGCGGTGTTGAGACATGGACTGGACTGGACGTATTCCCGGTAAGTGGAGCACAGGATGACCAGGCTTCCGATGTGGACTTTTTGAATCAGACATTCAATCTGGAGTATGATGAGAACAGTGATTTCTCATGGAATGAGACAAGCTGGATAAGCACTCTGCCCAATGTAGAGTACGAAAATGGAGATGTCACCTCACTGTACAACCTTACCCAGCACTACATGAGACTCATTACCACGGATGGTTCGGTTGTGTTCAATCTGGACAATCCAGGAAACGGTAAAGGCAAGGGAGGAGGTTCCGACCCCGTGGATTATGATGATTCAAGCATTACGCTGTACTATGACGGCATGCCGGGAAGTATCACCTATCTGCATGTGAGCAAGAACGAACTTACAGCATCCCTGGGCTGAAAAAAGAGCGATAATGATATACAAGGCCCATTTTGTATTTTTGTAAATATCTTTTTATATAATTATAGTATTATTAATAATGGTACCATGGATAGTAAAGGTCAAATGCATATGGACTACTTGATAGGGATCTCGATATTCCTCATCAGTGTCATTTTTGTATTCTCCTACACTGTCGGTTTATTCACACCTTTTCAGTCCAATTCGGACGAAGTCACATTAATAGCCGACAAGATATCAACCAATGTTGTGGAGCAGACCCTCAGTGCCCAACAGCCCGGAACAACTAACCTTCTAAACGGTACAAAGGTCGAGAACTTCTTCACCGAATTCAATACCGACTACCAGGGCATTGTTAATCATCTGGGATTGAATGGAACATACCTGCGCCATGATCTTAACATAACACTGGAAAACAATACTGCAACCATTTATTCCTCAGGCAAGGTACTCCCTTCAACAGGGAACATAGGCCAGACAAAAAGGATCGTGCTTTTAAGGGACGAGAACACAGGAGATACATCATTGGCTACATTATCTTTGAGGGTGTGGTAATATGAGATCGGGTAAAAGACGAACTGGTTTCGATAAGGACCCTGTGGCCCAGTTGCATACCCTGGAAGCATTGATGACGTTGATAATAATTATAGGTGTCATCATTTTTACTGTACAGGCCACCTCCCTGACACCACTCACATCGTCAACGGCAAATGCACATATAGAGGCTCAGCTTCAGACATTGGGACAGGATATACTCAATTCTCTTGACCATTCACAATATGGGCAGACTTCCGGCCTGAAGGCAGATATCACTAGCTGGAACGGAGACCCCTACACATGGGATGGTAATGATTACAGCAATAGGTCAAAGGCAGCTCCCATCAACAGTTCAACAAGCGAGATGCTGAAAATCGTAGTCATTCCCAGGGGAATAGCTCATAATGTGGAACTCAGCTGGCTCGATGATACTGAGATGATAAGGACCATACCTTACATCTACAGCGGAGAACCTTCCGACAACGCTGTCATTATAACCAAAAGAGTGCTCATCTCCGATTCCGATCTGGTAGCACCAGCTGACTTCGCCTCGACCATGGGCATTCAGGACTCGGACAATTCAACTGACTTCTATAATCTGGTCGACGTTAGGCTGACGCTGTGGCGAATGTAAAATTATGAAGAGTGAGCGATATGAGAAAATTAAATGACTCTGCACAGATGATATTGATTGCCGGATTCATCATTGGCATAGGCATTGTGATCCTGACAGTCATGCTCAATAACATAATCTATGCAAGCAATACAGCCTCGGAGTCCAGTATCGAAACAAACGTCTTTGATTATTCCAACACCGTCAAGATCACAACCGAAGCATACGAAAAAGCTTATGCAAATTCCGGGAATGGAGCGGATGAAGCGGTTTTCAATGCATACATATCGAATTATTCACAGAAGATGGCGAAAAGTTATGCACTTTCAGGATTCATATTCTCGCTGGACAATGCCACCTTCCAGGATGCTTATTTCACCCAGAGTGGGCTGAAGGATGGGACTGATGACTGGACGGTAGTGGAAAGGGTCAACCATACTGACTTATTCTTATTATCCAGACTCAGTGCAGCCACTCTGGGAAACGAATCAAATAAATTTGTGATAGAGGTCAATAATCAGTCAGCTACAATCTGGTCAGTCAGCTTTTTCAATTCAAGTGGCAACATCAACCTCACAGTTTACGATAGTAGCTCCGTACTGAGTTCTAAAAATGATACATTTACCGACATCAATATCACATACAATAAGATCAATGGGGCCGATGCAGCGCCCTTTGATTTTCATTTCAACGATCAGACCGCAGGTCAGACATACAGCATCAAATTCATAAATGGAAGTCAGGCTATGGGCACTTTCCTTGTATCAGGCGACCTGGTGAACACAGACCCATTCGAAATTGAGAGGATAAATGTCATCAATAGCACGCTGGCACTGAACAAGAATGGAAATATGGAAATAAATGTGACAATACCCATCACTTTACCGAAGGGGCAGATATGATCCTAAAATTTGTAGATGATAATAGAGCAGTCTCTTTATCCGTGGGTTTCATAATGACGTTCGGAATTACGGCCATAACCATGATAGTTGTGGTCAGCTCATTCTACGGCATGATGGACGGGGCAGAACAGACCACCATGAGAAATGAGTTCGAGATACATGGAAATGATATCGCCTTGCAGATATCCAACATCGATACAACGGTCCAGCTGACTGAGAACCTGGGAGGGAAAATAGAGAGCATCTGTTACAGCCCCCCACTTCCAGATGAAATAGCCGGACAACAATATTCAGTGGAGTTCTCCAACCAGACAAGAGAGATTATATTCGAATCACATGGGAAGGATGCGACCAGGGTCAAGATACCCTATAGCACAACCGTCACGGATGTTGCTTCAGTTAAACTGTACAGTGGCTCAAGTGAGTTCAGGATGCACTACGACCCGACATCCAGACTCATAAAGATGGAATGATGCAGAGGAATTACAGGCATGAAAAGAGAAATTACAAGTTCTGATGAAGCTGTATCTGAAATGGTGGATTTTGCCATCCTTCTGAGCATCATGGTACTTGCAATTACAATAGTTTCCGTGGCTGGCGTACCTATGATGCAACATATGCAGGACGTACAGCATACTGAGAACATCAGACAGAGTTTCAAAGTGCTGGCTCCAAACGTGAACAAGATAATACAGGGAACTGCACCCTCCCAGTCAGTTGAACTTAAGATGTACGGAGGGTCTCTTTCTGTAACAGGTGAGAGTGATATCAACGTAACCATGCAGGTTTGGAATGCTTCGGCTACACCTCCTGCTTTCGAGGCGAACTCCTTTGAAAGCCAGACGAGTATGATAGAGAACCATTACCTTGAGAACAGCATATGTTATGAGAATACGGGCGTATGGGCAAAATATGATACAGGTAGAGCAGTTATGGTATCCCAGCCCAGTTTTACTTTTGTCAATGATGTCCTTGTCATACCTGATGTAAACATCTTTGGAGCAGCATCGACTTCCGGGTCAGGCCTCGTACGTGTGACTGCAGAAGGTGGAAAAAGAGCAGTGCGCAATTATGAGAATGTATCGCAGGTCAATATTACCCTGAAAAGTAGTTACTACCAAGCATGGGAAAGGTACCTCAACGAAAACCTGAAGATGACAATCTCAACTGTGGACCATGCAAATAATACAATCTATGCAAGCCGGGACTATTCCGGCAATATCGACGTTTTCATAATCAGCTCACCTATGACGGTCACCATAGAATAATTGAAAAGGAGAACATAAAATGAAACAGGAAATGGCAGACAATAACAGTGCATTATCCTCTGTTATGGGAATAATGGTTCTGCTTTTAATCACTATGCTGTCCATAGCCCTGATGATACTCTACACAATGCCTGTGATCAATGATATGGAAAATATGGCCAATGCTCAGAGGATAGAGCAGGCATTCACAGTATTCGACTCCAGAACCAGCAAGGCAGCACTTGGAGAATCACCCCTCCAGACTACTTCACTTTCCATCATGGAAGGAGGTGTGACAGTCAAGGGAACGAACGATTCCTATAACGAAAGTCAGATGGTCTTTATCTTCCTATCCGAGGATTCTTCCTGGTATGACAACTTCTATCAGCAAATGAACAGTTGGAACTCATGGAAAAGCTATGAGAACGAATCTGATTTTGAAAGTTTTACCACTCAAATGGGCTTAATAAAATATGAATCAGAGGACCGCACCATTGCCTATGAGGGAGGTGGGGTCTGGTCCAGATATCCCAGCGGAGGAACAGTTATGATCTCACCGCCTGAGTTCCATTTCAATGGAGAGACACTCACAATACCTGTCATGAAGGTCAGCGGGAATACATCAATTAGTGGAAGCACGGATATCGATATCAATGTAAGATCAGCTAACACACCGACCCTCCTATTTCCAAATACAAGTGTAAATAGCAATTTCACTAACCCTCTTGATGTTGACAGGATAGTAGTCTTCATCAAGAGTGAATATTATGACGGCTGGGCAAAGTATGCAGAAACACTGGCAGAAGTAAAAGCTACTGTGGATGACGCAAATCAAACAGCGATCATCGATCTTGAGGCAATACCGGAAATGGGTACAATAGGTCTACCTGCAGCATTCAACTTGAAGAAAGTGAACCAATCCAATTCGAACCCGATCTTCAATTATGCAATGTACCTGAAAAACCAGGGAACTGATGCTTCTAGCTTCAATCCATCAGGAATGACATTCACTGCCAGTACGGGAACAAAAAAAATTACTTATGAGATCAAGAAAGATGCCATGCTTCGGGTAAAAGTGTCATATCAGGACGATGCCATCGGATATAAAGAAACATGGGAAGGACTCGATAAACTAGTAGTGAAAATTGACGGGAGTGGTAAGAATGCTAATACCACTGTGGATTTCACAAATACTACATACAGGATGGAATACACTAGCAATAATCCAGAATACTCCTGGGATGTGGTGAGTCCCACCACCATGACACCTAATATGACCATATCAAAGGGAGATGTCCTGTCCATAAATAATCTGACACAACACTACATGAAACTCATGACACAAGAAGGACCCATCACTTTCTTCCTGGGTGGAGAGTATCAGAAAGTGGACGTTGGAGGTTCAACCCTCGCCCTGGATTATGATCTTGATGACGGAAAGATAAGTTATCTTCACATAACAAGCAATGAACTCGCCACTACAGTCTCATGAATGGTCCATGCTACAGGACATAACATTAATAGAATAGCAGAGGCAACTGTACGTTGATAGGTTTAGAGAAATGCTTAAATCAATCCTGGGCATTAAGCCAGATATAATCAGGTGATATAAATGAAAATGGCTATATTTGAAACCGATAAAGGAAAGATCGTGCTGGAATTATTCGAGAAGGATGCACCAAAGACTGTAGCAAACTTTGAGAAACTCGCAAACTCAGGATTCTATGACGGACTCACATTCCACAGGGTCATTCCAAACTTTATGATCCAGGGTGGATGTCCAAAGGGAGACGGCACAGGTGGACCAGGATACTCAATTAACTGTGAAACCAAGAACAACCCACGCAAACACGGCAAGGGCGCACTTTCAATGGCACATGCAGGAAAGAACACAGGCGGTAGCCAGTTCTTCATCACACACTCACCACAGCCACACCTTGATGGCGTGCACACTGTCTTTGGTCAGGTAATTGAGGGCATGGATGTCGTCAATAAGATCAAGGGCAGAGACGTAATGAAGAAAGTCACTGTTGTTGAAGAATAATCGTATATTCCTTGCGGTATTCATATACTGCAAGACCTTACTTCTTTTTTTGTATCAATGAATTGCAAGCAAGCTATTTGCGAACTCATTTTTTCTTCATTCTGGTTTTCTGTGAACCTTCAAGAGAACATATCTCCCAGTAACTATTAGAAAAACATTTATACCAGATTTGTTAAGAATAACCGTTATGTTCCATACAACATAACGAGTGGAGTAAATATTCCGGTCTGACCAAGGAACGGAATATACAAACTAAGAAGGTGCCAATACGAAACTGAACAAGAATCTCATCCTGGGTATTGCAGCCCTCATGTTAGTGATGATACTGGCAAGCGGATGTGCAGACAAAACTTCTGAGCAGACAGAACCTACAGAAATAACAGTGTCTGCTGCATCAACACTTACCGAATCTTTTGAAGACATCGTGGAACAGTTCGAGAAAGATAATCCCGAAATAGGTGTCAACCTCAACCTTGCAAGTTCGGGCGCATTACGCATGCAAATTGAAGCAGGGGCTCCTATTGATGCCTTTGCATCAGCTTCCCAGCAACACATGGACCTGCTTGCTGAACAGGGAATGATTTTTGAAGGATCGAGAAAGGACTTCGCCCATAATTCAATGGCTCTGATAGTCCCAAAAAACAGTCATCTGAAAATAACAAAAGTAGAAGACCTGCTAAACGATGAAGTAAAGCTAATTGTCATTAGTGACCCTGATATTTCACCTGCCGGAACATATTCAAAGCAGTCCCTTATTGAATCGGGAATATGGGATGAGTTAGAAGATAAGGCAGTACTTGCAGAAAACGTCAAGCAGGCCCTGGTATATGTGGAAAGAGGGGAAGTAGATGCTGGATTTGTATTCATGACTGACGCAAAAGTAGCAGAGAAAGACAGCATTAAAATTGTAGCATCCGTCCCTGTTAGTACAGATATTAGTTACCCGATCGCCGTGCTTGCATCATCAGAATACAAAGAAGAATCTCAGAAATTTGTAGATTTTGTTACAGGACAAAAAGGTAAATCTATATTAGAATCCTATGGATTCGTAGCTTAAACCTATGGAATGAAAAACAATGCAGGAGCAGATCTGGTTTCCCCTCATAATCACGCTTAAGATAGCCACACTATCAACCCTTGTTGTGGCATTTGCAGGCATCACCATATCGTACATACTTGCAAGACGTGATTTCAGGGGAAAATGGCTTGCAGACGTTCTTGTGACCCTACCACTGGTACTGCCACCCACCGTTACAGGATATCTCTTAGTGCTGCTACTTGGGAAGAACGGAGTATTCGGCCAACCGCTTTTTGGGCTCACTGGCATCAGTCTGCTCTTCACATGGCAGGCAGCGGTCATCGCAGCCTTTGTGGTATCCCTCCCACTCATGGTCAAGACCACAACCGCAGCCATCGAAGCCGTGGACAGGGATCTGGAATATGCTGCATTCACCCTGGGAAGGAGCGAACTTGAGACAGCTCTGTTCATAACATTACCACTTGCCAAAAAAGGAATACTCGCAGGACTGGTCCTGAGCTTTGCAAGGGCTGTGGGAGAATTCGGTGCCACACTAATGGTGGCAGGCAATATTCCAGGAAAAACTAACACCATGTCGATCTCCATATACGGAGCTTTTCAGGCAGGTAACAACGAACTTGCCAATTTACTGGTAGTAATACTTGTATTCATGTCACTGCTTTCAATAGCTATTACTGCAAAACTTGTCAACAGATGGAAGATATGAGGTGCTGCAATGGGCATTAAAGTGGACATCAGAAAACGATACTACAGAAAAAAGAGTGACAAGAAAAAAGGGAAAGAGGCTACCTTCACACTTGATGCTCAGCTTGAGGCTGGTAACGAGCTGGTGGTGCTTTTCGGACGCTCCGGCTCAGGCAAGACAACTACCCTCCAGTGCATCTCAGGACTGCTGGAACCCAATGGCGGTAAGATAATTGTCAATGACAAGACATATTTCGATTGCCATAAGAGGATTAACCTCTCCGTTCAGGAACGCAGACTGGGTTATGTGTTCCAGAACTATGCCCTCTTCCCGCATATGGATGTGAAGAAGAACATTGCATACGGGCTGAAAGGATGGGCAGATGAGGAGAAGGAAAAAAGGGTAAGGGAAATGCTGGAACTACTCCATATAGTAGGACTGGAGGATAGTTACCCCTCACAACTGTCAGGTGGGCAGAAACAGAGAGTGGCACTGGCCCGCGCCCTTGCGCCAAAGCCCGATATACTATTACTGGACGAGCCTTTTTCAGCACTGGACATGGTAGTGCGCATGAAGTTAAGGGACAAGATAAGGGAGATACAGAAAGAGCTTGGCATCCCCGTATTATTCATCACCCACAACCATGTGGAGGCGTTCACCATTGCTGACAGGATAGTGATCTTCCATGATGGAAAGGTCCAGCAGACCGGTACGCCTGAAGAAGTCTTCTACCACCCTAAGAACAGGCATGTGGCCGAGCTTGTGGGTGTGACCAATATCTTCGAGGACACAGTTGTATTGGATGATGAAACATCTGAAATACTTACACTGAAATGCGAGAACTTGCAGGTAGTTGCTGATAGACCAGATAGTAAGATAACAGAAAGAATAGCATGGGGGATCCGACCCGAGAACCTGCGCATACTGCCAGTTTCAAAAGAGAGTGAAAGTGGAGAAAATACGTTTCATGCCAGTGTAAAGAGTATTGTGAATAAGGGGGCAAGTAAGGTCCTGGCCCTTGAGATAGCAGAACACAAGAAGTTCCTGATGGCTGAGATAGCAAACCAGTTCTTTGAGGACATGGATATTAAGGCAGGAAATAAATGCCTGGTCAGGATAGAAAAGAACAAGATAGTTATTTTTTGAATTATTTGTCTTTCAAAATAGAAGATTCCTGTTGCTACCTTTTTCTACTATCTGAAAATAGCATATAGCCCGGATAGCCTGCCAGCCATTAAATAGGCTCAGGCCCGGATCCTGAAAAATAATTCACTTTTTTCGCATTGTCTGAATATATTAATTGTGCAGAAAAGTTATCAATAACTTTAAATAACTTCTCATAACTTCTCATATCAATTACACTTATTATAATTCAGACCAATATTCTAACAGGAGGCAATCAAGATGCTATTTCCAAATCCCGAAAACCAACGTCCAAAGATCAGCGAAAAAGCGTGGATATCTGAAACTGCCATCATAATAGGGGACGTGACCATCGGGGATAATGTGTTCGTGGCCCACAATGCCATCATAAGAGCAGATGAACCGGGTTCATCCATCGTTATCGAAAACAATTGTAATGTACAGGATAACGTGATAATCCATGCTTTGTCCAAATCAAAGGTTCTGGTTAAGAGCAATACATCCCTTGCACACGGATGTATAGTCCACGGACCCTGCACCATTGGCCAGAGATGTTTTGTTGGATTCGGGGCAGTTGTATTTGACTGTAGCATAGGTGACGATGCACTTGTGCTCCACAACGCCACGGTTCGAGGGGTTCAGGTGCCTGGTGAAAAGGTAGTACCTGACGGTCGGGCAATTACCAGACAGGAAGATGTGGAAGAGCTTGAGGACATCACGGCAGAGCTGACAAAGTTCAAAGCATCTGTGATCAATGCCAACGTGAACCTTGTCAATGACTACAAGAACCTGGAACAGGAAGCCTGAATATTCATTACATCCAAAATAATTAACTTAAAGTGAAGTAAAACAAGACGGACATGGACTAGAGATATGTCCCATCCATTTTTTCCAGGACCGCTTTACCCATATCGGTCAGAACATATTTTTTCCATGTGATCTTTGAAGGGGTCATACATTCAATAAGGCCCCTCTCCTCCAATTCTTTAAGGGCACGGCTGATGTTCTGGGTAGACCTATGTGTTTCATGAGCTATCTCAGAAGCCTTGGCTATTGTATGCTTTTTCATATATTGCATTAATATGAGACGGCGATCAACACTTATGATCCATCTGAGCAGTTCTTCAATTGAGTCTTCGGTCATGAGATTTTGATAAATATGTCTTACGTGGAAATAAACCTGATGTTTGTATTGAAAATTAGCCCATGGCAGAACATACGCTGAAAATATAGCATCGCCCCAAAAGAATAAAACCCACCGGGACAATCATATTTATACTTAACAAAAATAATTCATTTTTGTGGCGGGGTTAATGATGGGAAACAGCAAGTATATCCGCTGGTTTGAAGAGATCAGCATAGAGGATATCCCTCTGGTGGGAGGTAAGAACGCCTCACTGGGAGAGATGTACAGGGAGCTTACAGACAAGGATATCAAGATACCAAATGGTTTTGCGGTAACTGCAGAGGCATATTGGCATGTCCTGGAGACTGCGGGTGTGCTCGAGGAGCTAAAAGGAAGCCTGGAAGGTCTGGACATAACAGATGTTGGTGAACTTGCCAAAAGAGGAATAAAGGCGAGGGGAATAGTGCTTGATGCGGGTATCCCTGATGATCTTTGGGAGGAGATCAAGGAAGCCTATGACACACTATCCGAGCAGTACGGACCTGATACTGACGTGGCTGTGCGCAGCTCAGCGACTGCCGAGGACCTGCCCCATGCCTCGTTTGCAGGACAGCAGGAAACCTACCTCAACATACACGGATACCATTCCCTGAGAGATGCATGTAACAGATGCTTTGCCTCACTCTTTACTGACAGGGCCATATCATACAGGGTCAACAACGGATTCGACCACTTCAAAGTGGGCCTCTCCATAGGTGTCATGAAGATGGTGCGCTCTGACCTTGCATCCAGCGGAGTGATATTCACCATCGACACAGAGACCGGATTTGAGGATGTGGTATTCATAACAGGTTCATACGGTCTTGGAGAGAACATTGTGCAGGGACTTGTGAACCCGGATGAGTTCTACGTCTTCAAGCCAACCCTGAAGGAAGGATACAGACCCATAATCAAGAAAATGGTCGGCAGCAAGGACATCAAGATGATATACGGCAGGGGAGATTCCCGTATACTTACACGTAATGTGGATGTGCCCATGGCTGACAGGAAGCGTTTCTGCATCGATGATGAGGAGATACTCCTGCTGGCAAAGTATGCAGTCACCATCGAGGAACATTATTCCAAAAAAAAGGGGCAGCATGTACCCATGGACATCGAATGGGCAAAGGACGGCAACACAGACGAGATATTCATCGTGCAGGCAAGACCGGAAACAGTGCAGTCCATGAAGAGGAAAGATGTCCTTGAGACCTATTTCCTTGATGAGAGATCGGACATTGTTGTCAACGGCAGAAGTGTGGGAGACAGGATAGCAGCAGGTAAAGTGCATGTGATAGCTGATGTGTCCATGCTTCCTTCCTTCAAAGCCGGAGAGATACTGGTGGCGGACACAACTACCCCTGACTGGGAGCCTGTGATGAAGAAGGCAGCAGCCATCATCACCAACAAGGGTGGCAGGACATGCCATGCGGCCATTGTAAGCCGTGAGCTGGGCATCCCCGCAGTTGTCGGTGCCGAGAATGCCACTGAGATACTGAAGACCGGCATGGAAGTCACTGTGAGTTGCGCAGAGGGAGACAACGGCAGGATCTACGAAGGCATACTCCCATTCCACATAGAGACTATAGATCTCAAGGGTATCGAGAAAACCAGGACAGAGATAATGATGAACCTTGGCAATCCAGAGGAAGCCTTTGCATTATCTATGACCCCCAACGATGGTATAGGGCTTGCAAGGCTTGAGTTCATCATTACAAGCTACATCAAGGTCCACCCCATGGCACTCATCCATCCTGAGAAGGTAGAGGACGATGCCGTGCTTGATGAGATCGAGAAGGTCACGGCAGGATATGAGAATAAGGAGGATTTTTTCGTTGAAAGGCTCTCCCAGGGAGTAGCCACCATTGCGGCATCATTCTATCCCAAACCTGTGGTTGTGCGCATGAGCGATTTCAAGTCCAACGAATATGCAAGCCTCATTGGGGGAGAAAATTTCGAGTTCGCTGAGAACAACCCCATGCTGGGCTTCAGGGGCGCCTCACGTTACTACGACGAGAGATACAGGGAAGGATTCGCACTCGAGTGCAAGGCCATGAAAAATGTAAGGGAAGGGATGGGACTTAAGAATCTCATCCTTATGATACCTTTCTGCAGGCGCATAGAGGAAGCTGAAAAGGTACTTGCGGAGATGAAGAAGAACGGCCTTGAGCGGGGAAAGGATGAGCTGCAGGTCTACGTGATGTGCGAGATACCAAGCAATGTGTTGCTCATAGATGAGTTCAGCAAGCACTTCGACGGTTTTTCCATAGGCTCCAATGACCTGACCCAGCTGACCCTTGGTGTGGACAGGGACTCGGAGATCCTTGCAGAGTCCTTCGATGAGAGGGATGAGGCGGTCAAGAGGATAGTTTCCATGGCAATTCAGGGAGCGAAGAGAAACGGCAAGCACAGCGGACTTTGCGGCCAGGCGCCCAGCGACTTCCCGGAATTTGCCGAGTTCCTTGTGAGGGAAGGCATAGATTCTATATCGCTCAACCCTGATTCGGTGATGAAGATAAGTCTGAAGGTCACGGAAACTGAAAAAGAGATGGAGAGAGGACAATGAAGGATGAGGAAAACGCAAGATATAGGCAAAAGGAAGTAACCGAACACGTAAAAAGAGAAAAGGAAGAGAAGGAAGAAAAAAAGAAGAATACTAAAAGGAATATGTTAGGACTGAATGATTAAAATATAAAGATAAGAGCAAAGATAAGAGCCTTAACGACCAATCGTGAAAAAAATGTAGCGATCCCGGAGGGATTCGAACCCACGACCCTCGGGTTAGAAGCCCGATGCTATATCCTGGCTAAGCCACGGGACCGCTATGAATTGACTGGAGTACGAAATAGGTGTTTCCACATAAAAACCTTTCGTACGAACCGGTAAAATCCATGCCACATTATTCGGGATAACAAATACAAATAAATAATAGTTCAGCATCAAACCTACAACTTATTATTTTACTGAAATTATCCGATTAATGAGGCTTTACAGATGAGTGAACTGTTGATCTACTACAATGGCAAATTTGTTCCTAAATCAGAGGCTACCACCTCAGTCTATGATCATGGATTCCTTTATGGAGACGGAGTATTTGAGGGAGTCAGAGCATACAACGGACGTGTTTTCAAATTACGTGAGCACGTTGACAGACTCTATGACTCTGCAAAGGCAATTGCACTGAACATCCCTTTGACAAGGGATGAGATGGAAGAAGCCATCCTTGAGACCCTCAGGAAAAACAACCTTCGGGACGCATACATCAGACCGATTGTATCAAGAGGCGTCGGGGATCTTGGACTGGACCCAAGAAAATGCCCAACACCAAATATCTTTATCATCTCCCAGGAATGGGGTGCAATGTATGGCGATCTCTATGAGGTAGGACTTACAGGTGTAACGGTATCCGTCAGAAGAAATGCAGCTGATGCACTTTCACCAAACATCAAGTCACTCAACTATCTGAACAACATCCTCGCAAAGATAGAGGCTAACGAAAAGGGTGGCGATGAAGCCATATTCTTTGACCAGAATGGCTATCTTGCAGAAGGTTCAGGAGATAACATATTCATCATCAAGAATGGAAAGGTCTACACACCGCCAACCATCAACAACCTCAAGGGTATCACAAGGGCAACTGCCATTGAGTTACTTGAGGAGATGGACATTGAGATATCTGTCGAGAACCTTGGAATGTTCGACCTCTATACCGCAGATGAGATATTTGTTACAGGAACAGCAGCTGAAGCTGCACCTCTTGTCAAGGTGGACGGACGTGACATAGGCGATGGAAAGCCAGGTCCTATTACAAAGAAGATGGTAGAAGCCTTTGAGTACATCACTCAGAACACAGGCACACCTATCTATCCTTAATTTTTCTTTTTTTAGAGGGAGAGATCCCTCATTGTTCCAATTTCCGCATATCCATAAATTTAATTATATACTATCGCTGATATAATAGATAGTATCTGCCTTGCTGAGGTAAAAGAATGGATAGCGAAAAAATCAAAGTATTAATGCAGAATGTGAAATACCTGAACGATTCGATAATGGCAATATTGCTTCTTATGCCCGTGACTCTTGTTATCGTCTTTGAAGCTCTGGACTCCACTCCGAATTTAAAGATACTTTCTCTGGCTACATGGGCAATATATCTCATGGGATTGTGGTATGTCGCTTCAAGGGTTTTCAAACTCAACAAAACGCTTATAGTATATCTTGACGATAACTAAGCGACCATAATGGAACGCAAGGAATTCAGAGAGCTCACTTCTGTAGAAGATGCCAGAAAATTGGTAAGGAACATAATTATCCAACCTAGTACCATAGTTTTACCTATCGAACGGTCCACAGGACATATCACGGCAGATGATCTTTTTTCCGGGGTTGATGTGCCTGCTTTTAACCGCTCCATTAAAGACGGATATGCCATACGTGCAAAGGACAGCTATCAGGCAAGTGAACCCGAGCCGGTAAGGACCACAAAGATAGGATCCATACCCGCCGGATGTGCGGACCGGTTTTTTGTTAATGATGAAGAAGCAATAGAGATATCCACAGGTGCACCTATCCCCGATGGATCTGACGCGGTGATCATGGTGGAGCAGACCAGTCAGGAAGGAGATACTGTGTTGATGTACCAGCCGGTCTACATCGGTGAGAACATCATGAAAGCCGGTTCCGACATCATGAAAGGGGAGCGCGTGCTCAGGAAGAACACACGCATAGGCTCAAGGGAGATAGGCGTGCTTGCATCCATAGGTATGCAGGAAGTACCTGTCAAGGAACTACTGGTAGGCATCCTCTCAACAGGTGACGAACTGATAGAACCCGGAAAAGAGCTTAACATTGGCAAGATATTCGATGCCAACTCCTATGCCATCGCAGCAGCCATCGAGGAATGTGGCGGCGTTCCAAAGATATACGGCATAATCCCGGATAATGAGAAACTAATGGAAGATGCCCTGAACCGGGCAATTGAAGAGTGCCACATAGTCCTTACATCCGGCAGTACGTCCGCTGGTGTCGGGGATATCATGTACAAGATAATCGAAGCTAAGGGAGAAACTCTCACCCACGGAATTGCCATCAAGCCCGGAAAACCCGTTGTAATAGGAATGATAGACGGTGTTCCCACCATAGGTTTGCCAGGAAATCCCACATCAGCCCTTAGCATATTCAACGAATTCGTTGCACCCATAATATACAACTCCCTGGGTATTGCACCATCCTTTAAGACAAAGGTCACAGCATTAATGGGAACAGGGATACGCTCAGGCGGACGTGAAGAACTCTTCCCTGTAGGAGTGGTACGCGGGAAGGCATACCCAGCAGACAAGACATCAGGGGCTATCACAACCCTTTCAGATGCCGATGGTATCATGGAGATAGGTGCAGAGACTGAATACATAGAAGCTGGTGCGCCGGTAGAGGTCACCATGTTTGGTAATGTCAGAAGCCCCGACCTCATGTTTGTCGGCGGACAGTGCCCGGGAATGGACTTGCTGGAGGACATCACAGGACTTGTGTTCAGGACATTAAACATGGGTTCCAGTTCTGGTTTTACTGCAATTTCCGCAGGGACCACAGACATTGCGGCCGTGAACATGCCTGATGCAGAGGGAGAGTACAACCTGCCCATAATCAAAAAAATGAACCTGCAGGATATTGTGCTGATCAAAGGCTACAAGCGAGATGTTGGACTGATATTCCGTTCAGATACCAATGTGTCCAGTATGGATGATATCACAGACCTGCGCATGATAAACAGGAACAGAGGTTCAGGAACAAGAGCCCTGCTGGACAGGGAACTTGAGTCACTTGCACAGAAGCAGGGAATTTCCAGAAAGGAACTGGTGAAGAGCATAGAGGGATATAAGTCAGGCTCAAAGACACACCGCTCAGTATGTGATTCAGTGAAAAGCAAAAAGGCAGACCTTGGTTTTGGACTCCGCGTTGCAGCCGAGGAAGCAGGACTTGGTTTTCTGCCAGTTACTGAGGATGAGTTTGACTTTATGATAAGGAAGGAATTAATGGAGATTGATGAGATACAGGTATTTCTTAAGGCTCTGAGATCTGATGAGTTTGCAGACAGGCTTCCCAGTGGTATCAGGACCTATGAGAGAACAGGTGAAATTATATCACCCTTTTAAAGCCACTTAAATAAGTGTAAATGGAAAATCTTTTTTTATATTGACGTTATGGTAGGTGCAAATGAGCATACACGAGGATATACAGGCAGTCGAGGACGAGATAAAGAAAACGCCTTACAATAAGGCGACATCTCACCACATAGGTAAGCTGAAAGCAAAACTTGCAAGACTGCGTGAGGAAGCTATTAAAAAAGCCACAAGCAAATCTGGCGGAGATGGATACTCGGTCAGGAAGTCCGGCGACGCCACCGTATCGCTGGTAGGTTTCCCTTCTGTCGGTAAATCCACACTTCTCAACAAGATAACTGGAGCAAATTCTGAGGTCGGCGCATATGAATTTACGACCCTGGATGTGATTCCTGGTGTGCTGGAATACAATAACGCAACCATCCAGATACTCGATGTGCCCGGACTTGTGAAAGGTGCAGCCAGTGGCAGAGGGCGTGGGAAAGAAGTCATTGCCGTGGTGAGGAACTGCGACCTTGTACTTTTCATACTGGATGTTTTCCAGAACTATCACCACCAGGTACTGACACAGGAACTCTACGATGCTGGAATCCGCCTCAACCAGTCCCCTCCCGACGTCACTATCAAAAGACAGGACAGAGGAGGAGTTATCATCAGCAGTACGGTGGTACAGGAGATGTCTGATGACCTCATCAAGGCAATTCTCAATGAATACAAGATCCACAACGCACACATACTCCTGAGAGAGGAGATCAATGTGGACCAGCTCATCGATGCGGTGATGGGAAACCGCGTATACATACCTGCTGTGGAAATAATAAACAAGGTAGACATGGCAGACGAGTACGTGCTGAAAAAATGCAAGCAAGAATTCCCCAACTCCACATACATCTCCGCAGACAAAGAACAAAATCTGGAAGCTGTGAAGGATGTAATTTACGATTCACTTAATTTCATTCGTATCTTCATGAAACCTCAGGGCGAGGCTGCAGACCTTGAGGAACCCATGATCGTCAGGACCGGCACCACCGTAGGAGATATATGCGACCATCTGCACCGTGATTTCAGAAGGAAGTTCAGGTACTCACAGATATGGGGCGACTCCGCCAAGCACCCCGGCCAGCGTGCAGGTCTGGAACATGTCCTCAAAGACGGAGACATCCTGACTCTGATCATTGCAAAATGAAATACTCATTTTTGCATAAGAAATAAGTATGATTATGCATTTATTCTGCTAATCATTATAGTCCCGTAGGGTAGTGGTCAATCCTTCCGGCCTTTGGAGCCGAAGACGCTGGTTCGAATCCGGCCGGGACTATCTTTATTTTTTGATTCATATGATATTGATTCCTGAGTGATACCTAGCTCTTTTTCGATTTTCTCGACCCTTGAGAGGAGGACAGTGTTTTCCCAAATATTTAATATGGTGAAACTCAAACCATTATATGGGAGATTTTAAATTTCAGTCCAATGAGCGATCATGTAAATCACTTGTTCTATTGGAAATTCTGTTAAGTGATACGATACTAATAATCTGAATAGGGAGAGGGTTAGTTTATGGCAGATGAGGAAACTGGTGAATATATCAAGCTCAAGGTTGCGGAGGCAGAGCAGAAAGATGTGGGAAGAGGCATAGTCAGAATCGATAAAACGTTCTGGGAAAAACTTGGGCTTAAAGAGGCGGATGTGATTCAGATCACAGGAAACAGAACTACTTCTGCACTGGTAGCACCTGCTTATCCCTCTGATGCAGGCCTTGACATCATACGCATGGACGGACTCATAAGGACAAATGCTAAAACAAGTATTGGAGACTATGTTGAAGTGATCAAGGCTGAATGGAAAGAAGCAAAACACGTGACCTTATCACCCATGAACAAAGGCGTGAGGATAACAGCCCCTGGTGAGGTCCTCCGCTCTGTATTACAGAACAGGACTGTTTCCAAGGAGGACTTCATATCCACAACAAGCATGCAACAACCAAAGAATTATGGCACTGGGCTTATGTTAGAGGACATATTCTCAGATATCTTCAGCCCATCTTTTGGACTGGGGGAGATCAAGCTCCAGGTGGTCTCAACCTCCCCTTCCGGCATAGTCAAGATAACTGATCTCACCGAGATAGAGCTCCTCCCCGAAGCTGTAGAGATACCACCTGAGCAGGCCATCCCAACAGTGATGTATGAGGATCTGGGAGGTATCAAGCCTGCCATTACCAAGATAAGGGAAATGATAGAACTGCCACTTAAGCACCCTGAGCTGTTCGACAGGCTTGGTATCGATGCCCCCAAAGGTGTGCTTCTTCATGGACCCCCGGGAACTGGAAAGACAATGCTGGCAAGGGCTGTTGCTAATGAATCAGATGCCTACTTCACGTCTGTGAACGGCCCTGAGATCATGTCAAAGTTCTATGGAGAATCCGAACAGCACCTGCGTCAGATATTCGATGACGCTGAGAAGAACTCACCCGCAATAATCTTCCTTGATGAGATCGACTCGATCGCCCCAAAAAGGGCAGAGGTCACTGGAGAGGTAGAGCGAAGGGTAGTATCCCAGCTGCTTTCACTGATGGACGGTCTCAAGGAAAGGAAGAATGTCATTGTCATAGGTGCCACAAATCGTCCTGATGCCCTGGATCTGGCTCTAAGGCGCCCAGGAAGGTTTGATAGGGAAATAGAGTTGAGAGTACCGGACACAGAAGGAAGGCTGGAGATTCTTCAGATACACACCCGCGGTATGCCGCTGGAAGAGAACTTCAAACTTGGGGAGCTGGCAAACATAACGTATGGTTTTGTGGGTGCAGATATTGCGGCACTTTGCCGGGAAGCTGCAATGAGCTCACTGAGAAAGATACTTCCTGAGATCGATCTGAAAGCCCCCCAGATACCCAAGGAGATCATCGATAAGCTGCAGGTTACCAGAAAGGACTTTGAGGAAGCACTCAAAGTAGTACAACCATCTGCCATGCGAGAGATAATGATCGAGATCCCAAACGTTTCATGGGTGGATGTGGGAGGACTCGAGCAGGTCAAATGCCTGTTGAAAGAAGCAGTTGAGTGGCCCCTAACATATCCGGAATCATTCCGCAGAATAGGAGCAGAACCCCCAAAGGGGGTATTGATCTATGGACCCCCTGGCACTGGTAAGACCTTATTGGCAAAAGCCATTGCACATGAATCAAACGTGAATTTCATTTCTGCCAAGGGTAGCGACCTGCTTTCAAAATGGTATGGAGAATCTGAGAAACGGATAGCTGAGGTCTTCACAAGAGCCCGGCAGGTTGCACCTGCGATCATCTTCCTTGATGAACTGGATGCACTTGCACCCCTGAGGGGGTCGGCTGTTGGCGAACCACAGGTAACTGAACGTATAGTCAACCAATTGCTTTCGGAAATGGACGGACTTGAAGAACTAAGAGGTATCGTGGTGATAGGTGCCACCAACCGTCCTGACATCATTGATCCAGCCCTGATGAGACCCGGACGTTTCGATGAACTGATACTCGTCCCGATTCCTGATGCACAGACAAGGTTAAAGATATTCGAAGTACACACCAAGAAGATGGTACTTGCAGAAGATGTGGATCTGAGCGAACTTGTAAACAATACTGACAGGTTCACAGGTGCCGACATTGCAGCGGTCTGTAAAAAGGCTGGTAGATTGACTCTCCATGAGAACATCAAAGCTGAAAAGGTTTACATGAAGCATTTTCTGAAATCCCTGCAGGAAACAGGACCATCTGTGACGCCTGATACAATGAAATATTACGAAGCACTTAGCGGGAAACTGAGAACAAAGCAATCAAAAGAGATAGAAGGTCCTGCTTACGCATGATAGGACTTTCTTTTTCCATTAATACGCGATAAATAGAACATCAATGCCGTTTTCACCGCCGAATCAAAACTACTATATTTTTATAGTTTCACGGCGTGAACAGTGTTAGAGGTGTGTGCTTCATTCTCAAATATACCAAACCAACTAACCAACCAACTTATTAATCACACACCTCATACCAACCAATCAAATACCTTAACCTTAGCTCTTTTACAATATTGTTTTTCCCTGACACCCAAGCCATGGCTTTGAATTGTCCTATATAACTCTGCACCAGAAGCAGTGTGAAGAAAATGTTAAATCCCTTCCTGTTAGAATATATCTGATTACTATGACAGAAGAAATACAGGACGCTAAAGATGTGAAGGGATTACAGCCAAAGTCCATTCGTTACGCAAAAAAGATAGATGACGACTTTGCAGCAGGATTAGCAGGATTCTACAGTGCGGTTTGGGCAGATAGAGAGAACGGGATCTCAAAGAAGCAAAAGCATCTGCTTGTGTTTGCCATAGCTTGCTCCAACCAGAAGACAAAGAGTGCAGTAAAGATACTTCAGAAACTGAAGAAATTTGATGCAACAGCCGAGGAGATCAAAGATGCTATGATGATAGCAGCATGGACAGGCGGCATCCAGAACTTTACCGATTTTACACCTGTAATACTTGAGGAAATGGAAAAGCTGGGATTCTGATCCCGGCCCCCTATCCTAAAACTATACTATCAGGGAAAGTACATAGTCCCCTAAAAGGTATGCCTGTACCACAAATATAGGGGCATACCAACCCGAAATGACATGTGTCGGGTCTTGTGGCGGAAAAATTGCATCCCTGCAATGGAACCCACACTTCCACCGGCAATGGCCCATGCAAAAAGTGTCTTTTCAGGGATCCTGTATTTTTTATTAATAGCTTTTTTCTTATCAATACCCATGACTGAAAAGGCAATGACATTCACTGCCAGAAGATAAGCTACAAAGACCAATAAAATATCCATGGTGTTCTATTCGTCAACTGTTTTTAAAGGGTTTTGCATCAAAGGATACTCTTTTGGAAAAATGTAAGCATTTATTAATTAGAGAATAATAATTAAAGCATACATAGAAAATTTACAATCGTATAAAGGTGGTACTATGGATAAAAGATGGATATTCTTAATTTTAATAATTGCAGGGATAATGGTTTGCGGGTGTGCAGAGAAAACTGCTGACACGGTAGAAAGTATCGAAGAAGAAACAGACACTGCACCTGCCATAACAGGAGAGGAATATGGCATAAGGATGGAATGGTATGGAGTAATGAAACCTTCAGAGCTTGAGATCAATGAAGGGGATGTCATTGTATGGAGAAACTACAAGGAAACAGGTTTCTACAACCTCATCAGTGATGACGAGCTTTTTGAGGAACAGGAAATGAAATTCGGAACCATGTTTAATCATACATTCCAAAAAAGCGGCACATATACATTCAGTGTGAAGGACAAGCCAGAAATGGTTTTGACAGTAAATGTCATGTAAATGATTTTGAGGCTTCTTCAAGCCTCACTTTTATCAACTATTTTCAGTAGATCTGAATCCTTTTTTATTTCTCTTTCTTGAAATCCAAGGAAATGGAATTCATACAGAACCTTTCACCTGTAGGCGCAGGGCCATCATCAAAGACATGACCAAGGTGGCTGCCACATCTGCTGCAAAGGATCTCTGTCCTCTTCATACCATGACTACTGTCATCCTTACGGACAACACGTCCCTCCTGGATTGCCTTTGTGAAGCTCGGCCAGCCGGACCCCGAATCAAATTTCGAATCCGAACCGAACAATTCCTGGCCACATGCCGCGCACAAATAAGTACCATCTTCTTTATTCTCGTAATACTTTCCAGTAAAAGGAGCCTCTGTTCCTTTTTGCCTTAGAACGATGAACTGATCCTTTGTAAGAGTCTCTTTCCACTCATCCTCTGTTCTTTCGATTTTATCCGTCACATAAACACCCCTTTGAGATATGTTCTCCCGCAAGCCGATAAAGGCCATAAGATATGATTTTTCATCCTCATTTATAATTGATTGAACCTTGCATAAATAAATAGCGAATTTATCACTTTGCGATAATATGAAAAATATAAATGAAGATGACACAAATTTTAATATTGCAAAAGAGACAAAGTAAATACTGGGATTAGTGTTCAGATATTATAGTTCTATTTCGGGTAAACTTTCAGGGGTGGAAATATGCCAGAATGGATTGCATACTATCAGGAAAACAGGGAGAATGCGTTGAGTAGCATTGGGAATATGGCACTTTCTTCAAGCTACCAGAAAGAATTGTCATTGTGGGTTAACAGGTATCTTGACCCCATAGGACTGTTCAGGACCATTAACGCCAAGAGAGAAGAAGCAACGGACCCGTTTGAGAGGATCAGACTTCAAGCAGAAAGGGATCTGGAATTTACCATACTTCTTGCAAACAAAAAGGATAGGAGCGGCAGCAACATATTGCTCCTTGAGAGTAATCTTTTGCTGCTCTTCAACCTGATGCTCGCACATATGAAGAACTCATAGAGCCGTCGTCTGCCAGTGAAACTTAGCAGATATTAATCTAGAGTACACTTAGCTCTGCTTAAGAAAAGGCTAAATAGATTCATTTAGTTTACTAGATATCTTGTTTTTCCACCATGAGAGAGGACACGATAATTGCATGAGCGGAGTCGACTACTGGCCGATGAAAGTATCGGAAAACTACTTTTCAAATTATCAGCGCCCGCCACCATCGGAATGCTAGTTCAGGCTCTTTACAATCTTGTGGACACTATTTTTGTGGGACATGCACTGGGAGAGAACAGCATACAGGGAATTGCAGGAATTGCGGTATCATTCCCAATAATGATGATCGTAATGGCAATAGCTCTTGCAATTGGCATCGGTGCATCGTCCATAATATCCCGCAGCCTTGGTGAAAATAATCTGAATAAAGCAGAGACCACCATGGGCAATGTCCTGTCACTGATATTGATATCGAGCACTATCATCACCTTATTAGGAAGTATTTTCATAGTACCGATCCTGAAGAGCTTTGGTACCACTGAAACCATCATGCCCTATGCCACGGACTATCTGAGTATAATCATCTACGGCTCCTTCTTTTTCATCTTCGCCATGGCAATGAACAATATTGTAAGGTCCGAAGGGAACGCAAAGGTAGCCATGTATGCAATGATAGTTTCGGCAGGGTTGAATATCATACTGGACCCCATATTCATCTTTGGTTTTGATATGGGAGTAAAAGGCGCAGCTATTGCCACGGTACTGGCACAGGCGGTTGGAACCCTCTATCTTATGTATTATTTCATCAGCGGGAAGAGTATGTTGCAGGTCCATGCAAAACATCTCAAACTGAAGAAAGATATAGTCACTGAAACACTGGCTATCGGACTTGGACCGTTCTCGCGAAATGCATCCAGCAGCCTGATGATAATAGTACTGAACAACGTACTTGCAATATACGGAGGAGACCTTTCAATTGCTATATTCGGAATCGTGAACAGGCTGTTCATGTTTGCATTCATGCCCATGTTTGGCATCATCCAGGGACTCCAGCCAATTGTAGGTTACAATTACGGCGCCAGAAACTATGACAGGGTGAAACAGTCCATCAAACTCTCGATAATCATAACCACCGCAATGTCCACCCTTGGTTTTCTTCTGCTGTTCATATTTCCGGAGCAGCTTTTCAGTATTTTCAGCACTGACCAGCAACTCATCAGTTCAGGTCGCGATGCCACCCGCATAATGGTAATGGCAGTACCTCTTGTTGGATTCCAGATAGTCGGAGCATCACTTTACCAGGCTATTGGAAAAGCCAGACCTTCGTTCATTCTTTCGATGAGCAGACAGCTTCTGTTCCTGATACCTTTTGTACTTATACTCCCACATTTTTTTGACCTATGGGGTGTATGGATAGCGTTCCCGCTTTCAGACAGCCTTTCATTCCTGGTGACCCTCATAATGGTATTGAAGGAATTCAAGATCCTCAACCGCATGGAAAAGGCGAGCTTAGCCCCTGATCCTATCTGAATGCTGTGCCCAGGTCAGAAAAACAACGCATTTATGAATCATCAGGACAATTTTGCTTCCATGTCTCAAGTCAAACGACCTTTACTACTCATGATACTTGACGGGTGGGGCCATACCCAGGAAACAGAAGGAAATGCAGTACTGGCTGCCCACACTCCTGTGCTCGACACACTTGCAGCAGAATACCCATGTTGCCTTTTGGAAGCTTCTGGCGAAGCTGTGGGCCTTCCTGAAGGACAGATGGGGAACTCCGAAGTTGGACACCTCAATATCGGAGCAGGCAGAGTAGTGTATCAGGACCTCACCAGGATCAACAAGGTGATAAGGGACGGTTCATTCTCAGAAAACAAGGCGATATTGGAAGCCATTGAGAATGTAAAGAAGAATAAATCCGATCTTCACCTTATGGGACTCTTTTCCTATGGAGGCGTGCACAGCCATATGGACCATATGAGAGCCATCATCGAGCTTGCAAAGAAGAAGGGAATTGAAAACGTATTCATCCACACTTTCCTTGACGGCAGGGATGTGCCACCCCAGGCTGCGCTTAAAGATATGGAAGAACACGAAGAATACTGTCGCAGTACAGGTATTGCAAAGACAGCATCGGTCTCAGGAAGATATTATGCCATGGACAGGGACAGGCGCTGGGAAAGAACAGAACTTGCATATGATGCACTTACATCCGGCACAGGCATTTTTGCAGAAAATGCCGTATCTGCCGTAAGCCAGAGTTATGCAAAGGGTGAGAATGACGAATTCGTCAGACCCACGGTGATACTGGATGAGAATGGCAAAGCTGTGGGAAATGTGAAAGACGGAGATTCTGTGATCTTTTTCAATTTCAGACCTGACAGGGCACGCCAGCTTACCTATGCTTTTGTAAGTGATGATTTTGATGGCTTTGAAAGAAAGGTTCGTCCTGATGTGTACTACGTTTGCATGACAGAATATGATGAAACACTGCATGCACCCATTGCATTTCCAGCTGAATCAATAGAGAACACACTTGGAGAGGTATTGAGCAAAAACAAGCTCAAACAACTTCGCATAGCTGAGACCGAGAAATATGCGCATGTTACCTTCTTTTTCAATGGTGGTGTCGAGCACCGGAATGAAGGAGAAGAGAGGTGTCTTGTACCCTCGCCAAAAGTTGCTACCTATGACCTTAAACCGGAAATGAGCGCATACGAAGTCACCGATGAGCTTGTCGAAAAGATAAGGTCAGGAAAATATGATGTGATCATATTGAACTTTGCCAATATGGATATGGTAGGTCATACAGGAATATTTGAAGCGACCATAAAAGCTGTTGGAACTGTTGACGAATGTGTGGGTAGGACCATTGAGACCATCATAGGGGAGAATGGAGCAGCCATCATAACAGCGGACCACGGCAATGCCGAGAAGATCGTGGATTACAGTACAGGCATAGCACATACTGCACATACATCCAATACGGTAAAAGCGATCCTTGTAAACGCAGGAGATGGGATCGGCCTGAAGAAAGGAAGACTCTCCGACATTGCACCCACAATGCTTGAAATATTGGGAATTGAGCAACCTGAAGAGATGACAGGCACTTCACTTTTGCAAAGGGAATAAGGACTTTATCAGAACCACTGGTCAAGCGTCTTCTGGCCACTTCCCGAAGATGCTTTCAGGCGTTCTATCGCCTTTGATACCCTGTCGCGGGAGAAATCGTGCTCATCACACAGAAAAGCCAGGATAGCCTCTTTATCAGGCTTTTCCCACTTAAGCTCATAATCATCGGTAACCGGCGGATCTTTAAAAAATGACTTGATGCTATCCAGTTTGGCAATTTCCCGGCCTTCAGCCTTCAGGAGTTGCTCTATGCTTCCATGCTCCTTTATGAGCTTCAAGGCTTTTTTAGGACCTATACCCTCAAGACCTTCATCATAATCAGTCCCCACGCAAATAGCGATATCAATGAGCTGGTCATGACTTATTTCAAGTTCATCAAGTGTTTCCTGAAGAGTGATGAGTTCGGGCTTCACATCCACATATATGTTCTTGTTAGGAAGCTTTCGTTTGCCTGATACTGCGAGATTCCTTACAACCATTGGAGCTGCGAAAAGCAGGGAATCATAATCCTGTGAACCAATATAATCCGCATCTCCCTTACTTACCATGTAAGAAGCCTGTGCCTCGCCTTCCGATGGGGCGTCAACAAACGGGATACCCATTGCAAAAAGCAGCCTCTTTGAGCTGGAAACTATTTCGGCATCAACCTTTGAAGAAGCCTGAGCATATTTGTACGCCTCCTCAGCCAGGCCCTGCTCTTTAGCCTCTGCCCATTTAGTGCGTGCATTATCACGAGTCTCCGTACGCTTTTCAATAGTGGAAGATTTCAAGTCAGGTGGTTTCCCATCAAAGACAAAAACAGGTTTTATCCCGGATTCTATGAGATTTGTGATCCTGTAAAGTATCCCGGAAAGATGGGATGTTACGTTACCATTGGAATCCTTTAAGGGAGTACCATCCCTTTGTCGAATAATACTCAAAAACTGGTAAAGCGTATTATAGGCGTCTATTGCAATTACCCTGTACGATAATTCGGATAATTCAAGGGGCTTTCTCCTGAGAAGATCACCAATATCAGTACCCATAGCACAACCTGTAATCAGAAAAGATCATATGTCCTTTGTCGAAGAATCCTTGATGTCCAGCCTGACATCAATAACCGAATCATCAACAGCGTCTATTTTTCCCACTTTTAGAATGTTTCC
The DNA here is from genome assembly GCF_045291275.1 of Methanolobus sp. ZRKC3. Lineage (GTDB taxonomy): Archaea > Halobacteriota > Methanosarcinia > Methanosarcinales > Methanosarcinaceae > Methanolobus. The sequence goes on along the minus strand of NZ_CP146982.1, from coordinate 2,281,725 downwards.
TACCCTGTCAATTAAATTAGTTTTTGTAACCTGTACCTGATGAATATCATTAGAGTCCTTACTTTTGTGGACAATTAAAACATCATGCTCCGTATTCTCGTTCATACCTAATTTTGACATCATGTTCTTCACAAGTTGTTCAAAATCAGAGTAGATCAGGATCTCAGAACATTTCCCGGCTTTTTTTATAATACCTATCGGTTCCAGATTAATGCGCATATACGCACCTCAATTATTAGAATGAAAAGTATTGATTGTTCTAGTAGGTATTATCATATTAATATGGTTTTCGGACATGAGATATGCCCTTAAAAACAGAATGAAGTCAGAAAAACCTCATCTGTAACGGGTTCTGTCAATTGAATCTGCAACATCGTCAACCCTTGTAAGAACCTCATTGATCCTTCCATCAAGATTGGATTCAACGCTCTGAACACTTATCCTCAAAGAGCGTTCCTTTGCATCAAGCATGCTGTCCATTTTCCTAAGACGCATATCCAAAGAAAGGATCATAGCAGCCAGGGCACCGACCATAACCATGGCAGAAAGGATTATCAAGGCATTAGCAGGACTGGATTTGAATCTTCCAAGCCATTCATATGTTAGTACAAAAGAAGATACTACCATTACAATTGAGAATATCACGTCTCTGATTTCCATTCTTGTTCCCTCATTATTTATGTAGCTTTTTTGCTATTTATATTATTTAACTTTATTTTATTGAGAACTGGAATACTGTTAAATACAGGATTAACATCTAATATATTTGCATACTTTATATAAATACTATATATCCACGAGGGGTGGCAGTGAGTACGGAAAATTCAAGTTTGAAAGAGTATATGCCCATGATCGTAATGGCGGGCATTATTGTATTGGTACAGATTGCAGCTCTGCTTATGGCGGCGCCAATGAATGCTAACGATATGAGAGCATTCGAAGACCCCGACTCTGCGGCTAACAGCGTATTTTATATCATAGTCATTCTGGTATTTACCGGTCTGCTTTTGCTGGCTATTAAGAAGAACATGCAATGGATCATACAGCTTACCATATTACTTGCTGTAGGCTCCACCATGTACTACGTGTTCTATGCATTGCTATCACTTGCAGATATCTCGATAACTACAAACAATGCAATATCAGGCATAGTTGCAGCAGCACTTACGATCCTGCTCTATAAGTTCCCTGAATGGTACGTCATCGACACCATCGGGCTTATCATAGGCGCAGGAGCCAGTGCTATCTTTGGCATATCACTCTCGATACTGCCAGTCATCCTGCTTCTGGCACTGCTGGCAGTATATGACGCGATCTCTGTTTATAAGACAAAACACATGATCGATCTTGCAGAAGGAGTCATGGACCTGCGCTTACCAATACTTTTTGTAATACCCAAACACCTGAGATACTCGTTCATAGAAGACTCCTTCAACAAGGATGAGGACAAGGAGAAGGAAGCATTCTTCATGGGCCTGGGAGATGCCATTATGCCAACAATACTGGTTATATCAGCAAACGTATTCCTGGTGCAAAAGTATGACCTGGAACTGATAGGCGGATTCATCACCTATCCTGCACTTGGAGCAATGATAGGTACTCTCGTAGGGTTCTTTGCACTTAGCGTACTGGTCATGAAAGGAAAGCCACAGGCAGGCCTGCCTTTCCTGAACAGCGGAGTGATCCTTGGATATGTAGTAGCTGTCCTCATAGCAGGGACACCTTTCTACTAAATTAATCAAAAAAAAAAAGAATTAACTCTATTCGGGGATATCTGGGTTTATGTTGCAGATGGTGCAATTATCATCACCACTGCAAGACATACCCTCAACAATGCCATTTAATTCAGAATCAAGAGAACGTGTACCTTCTGCAAGCACTGCTGCATTGGATATGGTAGATGCTATGAGGATGGCATCGAACATTTCTTCCTTTGAAACACCGATCCTCTGCCCAACTCTTATGTGGGCCTTCAGACAGTGCTCACAGCGCAATGCTGATGCTACGGCTATGCCTATGAGTTCAACGGTCTTGGGATCCATATTCCTGAACTCACGCATGATGGTATTCTCATATATCATCCGGGAAACGAACAGCTCAGGCATATCTTTCATGAAATTTACAATATAAGGAACTTCTCCATACCGTTCTTTTACGATCTCCATGAGATCATCCACAGCCTCATCCGGTTCCTTATCAAGGATTTCCCTCATTTTTTCAAATTCCATAAATACACCCTGGAAATATTATAGCTAACTACGTATTATACAGCAAATCCAACCTCTGACTCACGTTTAATCTTTATCAATATATAATTTTTCATTTTAGACGGAGTGATACTTGCGATTTCCGAGAGTTTCAGGCCTTCATCGAATTCAAGGTTCCCGATCCGTTCATGGAAATCATCATATGGTAGTTTTACTCTCAAACCATCCAGTTGAAGGGTTATGGGAGCTGGAGTAAGTATATCCCATATTTCAGGGATCTGCTCGTGTATCTCCTTCATGACCCTTGGCGGGAGAACTGCAAGCTGGTCCTTGGAAAGATCCCTGCGCATATTCTCAATTACCTCACCAACCTTCTCGTTCATTACATCCAGTGCACTTATTTCGTTGGATTTGCGCAGACGGTGAGCCACCCTTCCTACATTGCCCACATATACATCCGCACCTGGCACCTCCTCAGTCTCAAGCTCAGGCCCACCGGTAACAATGATAGGTATTTCAATGCCCTCGAAAAGTTTGGGTTTCTTATTAATGATACAATCCCTGAATGTACCAAATGAGAATACCGCCACATCATGTTCATTGATAAGCTTCCTCTCGTAATCAGCAGACAGGGAAACCCTTCTCCCCATACCTCTGGCAAGACCTATCATATTCGTATTAGCACCATCCCTGCGCAGGTGCTCGGCAACATCACATGCTGAATGAGGCAGATGATGGGATGCGAGGGTAGGGGACACAACAGCTATTTCGGTACTTGTTAGCGGTGCCTTTGTGAGCCCCCCAAGCAGTTTCTTGCCAAGTTCCTCAATAAGATGAACATCATCCTTTGGAATAAGCATGATAAGTGTGACCTCTGTTGCTGCAGGCACCTTCTGTATAAGGTAACCTCCGAGGTCTTCAAGAAGTTCTGTGATGAGAGTATGCTTGTGAATTCCGCCTTCATAAATATAGGGTTCAAGCACTGCAGCCATTATTTCTCCTCCTGCAATTCATCAAGGATCTTATGCGCTTCAGAGATCCATTCAGGTTTTAACGTATCCTCACTTGCTACAAAGACAAAAGAGTGCTCGGCCATGGAATGATAACGAACCCTGAATCCCTCAGGAGTCGCTCTGATGGCCATCTCCACAAGTCTTGACTGCAGAGTACGCTTTGGATCAGCTATTACCATCTCTTTAAGGGAAATTGCCTCTTCCGTGGCGGCATCAGTCTTGATTATAAGGGTTTTTCTCTCAGGTTGCCGGATATTTCCGCGTCCGTACCTTGCCCATAGTTTTTCAAGAAGTTCAGGAAGATATTTCTCCTCATTTATGGAAATCGCGACTTCCTTCTTCAGAGAAGAACCTGAATCCACATCCGCAATATCCGACATTTTCACCAGAGGCTGTGACGCCCTTAATACTATTGCCATCTGAAAGAGGGAATCCTCAGGCGTAACAATAACCTTTATCCTACCGATAGCACCTCCGAGGACAAGCTCAGAGATCACATCGGAAACTATGCTTTTGTAAGTCTGGGCTTCTGAAAGAATTGGAGATTCTACGACGAATGTCTCAAGAGCTTCCATGAGAACTACTCCTCCAGATATCCCGATGCAAGCAGAGCACTTCCCACTGCACCTATCAGATGAGAGTTAGGAGGTACAATTACCTCTATGCTGAGCAGTTCACTGAGTGCCTTTGGCACACCCTCAATAAGGGATGAGCCACCTACAAGGATGAGAGGTTCTTTCACATCCACTTCCTGTAATTGCTGCTCATATATCTGCTCCACAACACTGTGGCATGCTGCAGCTGCAACATCTTCAGGGGTTGAACCCTTGGCAAGGGAGTTTACCAGTGATTGGATACCGAAAACAATACAGTAGCTGTTCATGTCAACCTTGTCCTGCATACCCTTAACAGCAAGCGCACCGAGTTCTGTGATATCAACACCAAGCCTCTTGGAAGTCATATCAAGAAAACGTCCGGATGCTCCTGCGCAGATACCACCCATGGTGAACATACCCGGAATCCCATCCTCGACCGATATGGCCTTGTTATCCATACCACCAATATCAATGACAGTTGCAGAGCCTTTTTGTGCATTGGCAAGATAGACCGCACCCTTGGAATTCACAGTTATCTCTTCCTGCACAAGCTGTGCATCGAAGTGCTCACCGACAAGGAAACGTCCATAGCCAGTGGTCCCAATTGCCTGAATGTCCTCAACCTTGACACCGGCCTCTTCAAGAGCCTTATTGTAGGCTTCTGTTGCACTGTCAATAACCTTGATAGTGGGTACCCAGCCTGAACCTATGATCTTGTCGTCCCTCATAACCACGGCTTTTGTGGTGGTGGAACCCGAGTCAATTCCTGCTGTCAGGCCACTCTGATGTTCCCTTGCAAGCAGATGCCTGCGCCTTGCTATGGTTGTAAGTGCCTCCATACGGGTCAGCAACGTAGCGGCTGTTGTACGCTCTGTGAAAGAATAGCTGATAACAGGAATATCCGAATGCTTGTGAATGTAACGTCTGACCTCGTTCCTGACAATAGCTGCTTCTGCACACCTGAAACATGATGTGATGAAAACACCATCAACGTTTGTGATACCCTCGACCACAGACCTTGCACGCGCCATCATGAGACGCAGGTCCGGGCTTGCAGCCTCGATACCAAAATCCTTCCCTATGGTATCAAGGATATTAATATCAACTTCAGGGAATACTAGCTTGGCATTCACGCTGCTGGCAACTGATTCCAGTTCCCCGTGAACACCTGCATATTCCGAACCACATGAGACCAATGCAACCTTTACAACTGATTCTTCCTTCATGCTTCAGTCTCCCCTTCGGACAATGATTTCAGAAACTCTGCGATCTTGTACACGAACTCCTGCCCCTCATCCTCTGATTTCGGGAATTCCAGCTCAAGCAGAGGAATACCAGTATCCCGTATCAGGAACTTGGTCAGTTCGTTGGTACGGGCACAGCCCATGCAACCGAAAGCCAGCGGAGATTCACTTACAATGATACCGGCATCTGCCTCATCGATCATGGGACCTATTAGAGCCATTCGACCCCTGACCCCTGCAGGAACCTCTATAGCTGCGTATTTTAAACCGTTTTTCGGCTCCTCCGCCGTGATGTTCAAGGGAGGTGAATCAACACTGACAGTTGTGACCTTTTCCTTGATCTTTTCCATCATTGCAAGGGGATTATGCCCGAATCTTTCAACCAGATCAGAAAGTATCAGGCTGTTTGTGGGGTAAATGATAACTTTTGCCATTGTAATGCCTCATAAGGTGGATTCAATTATGTCCTTCAGTTGATCGACGTCCATTTTCTTCTTATGCTTAACTTCTTTGAGAGAGACGTTCTTATCGTAATTATCAAGAGCTTTTCCAATTATAGGAAGCATCCCAGCCTCCTCCTGCATAAAATAATAACCAGGGCGTGCGCCACCTCCCCGGCTTGCACGGCAGCGTCTGTCATCTCCCGGCGGAAAACCTCTTTCCTTTACGAAAATATGATTCTTATCGAGTGCGACAACCTCTTTCACGACTTTGTTGACAGCACTTCTGGGACCTGTGACCATTGTACCAAAACAGGTTTCCTTGATAACTATACCTGTTTCGGATTCATATATCTTCAAGGCAGCATCAATTGGCAGGACACTGTCTGAACCCAGGACAACGAGTTTGGTGATAACATCATCTTCATTGTCCGGCATTATTCATCCTCCCTGCTGCGCTCAATTATATACATGATATCTCCATCCTTGAATTTTTCCAGTTTATTGATATCAATTATTCGTCCAATGATATTAGTGTTGGCGAGCCTCTCACCGGTCGGTCCGAACATATCATCGTCAGAAGTCTTTATGCCCACCATTCCTGCCCTCTTGGCAGCCTGGTTCGTAACACCGATCTCTCCGGCGAGAACCTTTTTCTCCGGCGAGTTCTCAGGGAATATCTCCTTATACTTTTCAGCTTCTTTTTCAGCTTTGAAGATATAGGTGTTCTCGTAGGTCATTAGAACAGGCAACGAGCCTACAGGTTTGTATTGCAGGTCTGTGGCATGTCTGAAGAAATCAAGCGTCTTAGGAGAAAGATCATCATAAAGTTCAATGTCTACAAGGAGATCTGGATCCACACCTGTGACACTAACCTTAGCAGCACCTAAGATCTCGATGGTTGTCTCTGGAGTCTGTTTGATGATGTAAGCATCATCCCCGGTATATCCATCCCTTACAAACTGAACGCCAATGGCAGTCATTTTTGCCTCAGCCTCGACATTGCTCATTCCAAGGAGCATGACCGGGTCAGGAACGGAACGGACCATTAATTTCTGGCCGCTTTCAGCCATTTTCACAAGTTCTATACCCTGTACGACATGCCCGATAACCGAGTGCATGATAGTGGAATTACGGTCATCGGTGGAGATGAACAATTTACCTGCACCATAGCCAACGGTCCTTACAAAAACAGCACCTTTGGACCGTGACTCGAAATTCTCATATCGCACAAGTTCTCCCTGGAACCTGTGATCGGAAATAAATGAACTTGAAACAAAATCAACATTAAAAGTACCGTCACGTGTAACGGCAAACAGATGCTCTGCCCCCTCAGGAGCTGCAGGATCCACCTCTATATTAATATAAGTGAAAACTTTGGAGCCATCTTTCAACTTTGTGGAAAGGTCCGTAGTACAGATACGTTCACCAATCTCCTCCCACTCGACCACAGGCTCAATACCAAGTATCCTGTCACTCTTATCAAGATCCAAAAGGACATGCTTCCCGCTTATGATCCTTGCAAAAGTACCTTCCCCGGGTGCACCGTACTCTGAGCTATGCCTGTTCTTTGTGAAGATCAGATGCGTTTTTGCCGAATCTCCCCCACCGGCTGCGAACATGATCTCGAACCTTTTAAAGTCCATGGAACCACGTTGCTGAACCATATCCGACCCAAATGGACCAAAAGCTACTGCATCCCTGCTTGTCCAGCGCACAGGAATATCCTTGTAATCTTCAAAATGGGAAAGCCATCTTTTTCTGGAAGAGGAGGGATCCTCATGGAGTTCTATCCTGAACTCACCTTTTGAGGTCTTGACAATGTACTCTGCAGAATCCTGTTCTTTCTCACCCTCTTCTTCAATGAGTATTCCAATGGCTGTTCCTTTTTTATGTGGGGCGTCTGACACCCTGATCGCGTCCTCGAGGCTTGACCCTTCTGGCAACTTTAACTCATGTCCATTAATCTCTACCGTTATTTCAGCACCCGTGTCAAACGCCTCCTATACTATAACGAAAATATCACGGCTCTGCAGCCGCTTCCATACGTTCTTTTTCTGTAAGCTGGGAAAGAACAGTTTCGGGCTCACCGACAGCCACAACCTTACCAAATCTCATGAGAGCCACACGATCGCATATCTCTTCGAGGAAATCCATGTCATGTGAAACTATAACGAAAGTGTCACCCATCTTTTCACGTGCTTCAAGGATTGATTTTGTAACTTCCTTTTTAGTGATAGGGTCCATGGTACCTGTGGGCTCATCCATAATGACGATATTAGGTTCTTTCATCAATATCTGTGCCAGAGCTACCCTATGCCTTTCACCTTCACTAATCTCATCTGACATCTTTGATAATATAGATTTTGCTTTTTCTTCGGCAAACCCGGTTGAAACCAGAGTTTTGACAGCCTTTCTGACTGCCAGTTCATAAGGAAGATCTATACCTATGGATTCAGTCAGATTATCAATGATTGTCCTGTGATTGTACAGGCCATACTCCTGATGAAGGATACCCATGTATTTTACAGCACGTCCCCTGCATTCAGGACCCGGCTTCTTCATATCGACCCATTCTTCGCCGACCCTTACCTGAACCTCGCCGCTGGTTGGCTGTACGATTCCCATAAGGACTTCCGATGTCGTGGTCTTACCGGCACCGCTGGTACCTGCGAGTCCGAATATCTCTCCTTCCATTACATCAAATGAGACATCATTGACCGCATAGATCACACCCCTGCTTACTGAGATGTATTTTTTGACAAGGTTCTCCACCTTGATAAGAGGCTCGCCTACAACAACATCGCATTTTTTCTCAATTGTGCAGACACGCTGCATGAATTTCTCGGCCATTTCCGAGGGAGAACCCTCACTGACTATTGCACCATCTTCCAGAATGATGGCTTTGTCTGCAAGGTCCTCTATTACCTCAGACCAGTGGGAAGTAATGATCATTGTCATGCTGTAATCTTTAACAGCCTTTGCAATAACCTCGTGAACCACATCTGCAGTCCTTGGATCAAGAGTACCTGTTGGCTCATCAGCAATAAGCAGCATTGGATTCCTGACAAGCTGACGGGCAAGTACAACCCTCTGCTTCTCACCACCACTGAGATCACGGGCTATATGCATCATGCGATGGGAAAGTTCCACCTGTTCAATTAGTTCCACTGCCCGTTCTACAGCAAGCTCGTTATTCATACCGATCTCTGTGAGAGAATTAACTACATTCGTGATCACAGGGTCGTCACCGTAAAGAGCGAAAGTGCGCTGAAGCATGATGGCAATGCGCCTGGTGATATCTCTTCTTTTAGCATCATGCAGAGCGATACTTGCAAAGTCCACATCAAGAGGCTGAAGAATCTCCCCATCACAATCAGAGCATTCCTGCCCTGCTTTGCTTGGAGGCTGGACCTGGCCACATTTCTCACAGCGTGAAATGTGATAAATAACCTGTCCGCTTATGCTCTCATACTCTTCAACACCACGTAGAACGTGCATCAATACCGTCTTTCCTGAGCCGCTCTTTCCTAAGATACCCAGGACCTCTCCTTCGTTGATAGTCAGGTTTATGTTCTTCAAGACTTTTACACCGTCAAATTCAAGTGTAAGGTCTTTGACCTCGATGAATACTGCCATTTAGATTCCTCCACTATTAGTATGAGAGTTCCTGAACTTCGTAGTCTATATACACCCAACCCAAATTACTTAATGGTTTTGTGTGGTGCGTACAAAACTGAGTGCTCAGAACTCTGCCCTTGACTGCTGACAACATAGCAATGATTTTTTTAAATAGATATAGTTGGATTATAGAACTCAGTACATAAACATTTCGCATAAAATTTCGCAGTGTTAACTTTAAAAAATGCCTATTGATTGCGAATCTTGTTTTTTAGCCAACCCTAAATTCCTGCGACAATGTTCACCACATCAAAAATGTCATCTATAATCACGTCTGCCGCATCACGCAGAACCGAAGGTCTTTCATCCCCCTGCTGCACAGTCATTATCCCAACATCAGCCGCCCTTAAAGCAAGGATATCATTCATACCATCACCTACCATGACAACGGAATCGTAACTTTGTTTAAGCTCCCGAATTATCCTTTCTTTATCACGGGTCGTGGCAACTCCATACACATAGCTCATTGGTATGCCCACAGAAGATGCGATCAGCTCAAGACCGGGATAGTCATCACCTGAGGCTATATAGACATCTGCACCCATTTCCCTGATACTGTCAATGGTTCTTGGTGTATTGGAATACATCCTGCCTCCCGTACTCAATACATAAGGAACAGGCGTTTTTTGAGAATCGACAATAATACCTGCGGCAACAAAGGAAATATCAGGGCAGTGACATCTTACAGTGGAAACTACCTCAAGAATATCATTCACTCTTACATCGCTTTTTTGCACTATGGAATAGATCTCCTCTACCTCAAATGGACTGCTGGCACAGCTTATGCCAAGAGAGATACCATAATGCTCTATGAAATCACGAAGCAGCATTTTTGAATCGCAATTGTTGATCTGTTCAAACCAGGAACGAATGACCACCAGTGCTCTGCCAGGCGCCTGAGATACCAGCAGAGTGGTTTGCACATCCTCAATAATGGAACCCGTATCATGCTCCTTTGCAACACGATACATCCGCATCAGTGTTCCAGCACTATCGAATACCACAGCAACACCTTTTCCCATAAGGAATCATTTTGGCATTCATACATATTTATCTTTACGTTTAGATAGGAAATTTTACTGGGAACTCACAAGTTATATGTAGAAAACAATGTAAACTCTATTAGAACAGTATGCTGAAGATCAAGAGAAACTGGGCAATAGCATTTGCGATATTATTGATATTCTTTTTCGCATCAGGGGAGAGCGTATATCCAAAACTCAACCCCATGCCGTGGGAGAACAAAACCATCACCGTATATATTGATGATGAGAATGTTCCGGAGCATTACAGCCCCACTTACAGGATACAGGTGGAAAAAGCACTCGAGTACTGGAGCAGTGGCGGGAATGACAAGCTGGAATACATACCTGAGTTCAAGTTAGTGGATGAGGATAACGCAGACATCCTCATCATGTGGGTGGAAAACCTTGAAGCTGACACCAGAGTACAGGACGGGGTTGCAGGTTTTGCACGACCTTACGAACGTAATAACAGGTATGAGCGGGTGGAAATAGTCCTAGAGGTTGGTAATTTCCAGGGATACGCCTGGAGACAGTACAGTGACACCACAATGCGTGACCTTGCCAGGCATGAACTTGGACATGCACTGGGGCTTGCGCATAGCAACGATAAAAAAGACATCATGTTCCCAAGTTATGAACAGAGGGACAATGTCAATCCCCTGTTACTCCAGGCTACGCGGCCGTTCCTGATACTGGGCGTAGCACTTGCATCAGCCCTCATATTATACAGAGGAGCCGGGTGGATGAGCTCCAAAAAAAGAAGGGAAGAACTGGAAAAAGAGCTCTTCGATGAGAAAAAGAAATGAACAAGAAAACTATCTATCAGGACATACTGCGATATTTCAGTGGAGAGAAGGTGGACCTCTCCTACTTCGAACCAGACCTTTCCAGCCTTACGGAGTTTCAGCAGAAAGTGCTCAATGAAGTCAGGAAGATACCATATGGAGAAACTAGCACATACTCCGAACTTGCCTGTAGAATAGGAAAAGAAGGAGCATCCCGGGCTGTAGGGGGTGCACTTGCAAAGAACCCGTACCCAATAGTGATACCATGTCACCGTGTAGTGTCAGCATCGGGAATCGGGGGGTTTTGCGGAGAGAGCTGCGGAGAAAAGGTTGAGTTGAAAAAGAAGATGCTGGAGATGGAAGGTGCAACTTCATCTAAATAATAAATTCTGTAAATAAATAGAGAATATAGTCAATCATTTCGAGAAGTGTTCTGGGGAAAAATATGTTTGGATGGACAGGAAGGACGGTAATAGTAGACCTTGGCAACAACTCGGTCACGGAACTGAAGACAGAAAAAAGTGAGGTGGATTCATTCATAGGCGGACGTGGTATGGGAGCCAGGTGGCTTAGCAAACTTGCAGATCCCACAGTCGACCCATTGAGCCCCGAAAACATACTGATATTCTCAACAGGACCGCTTACAGGAAGTTCTGCACCCATGTCCGGACATTTCGGTATCAGCACAATATCACCCCTGACAGGAACGATATTTGATACCAATGTAGGAGGATTCTTCGGGGCTGAACTTAAGCTTGCGGGATTTGATTCCCTGATAATCACCGGAAAAGCAGAAGAGCCCGTGATCATCCAGATATACGATGAAGAGGTGGAAATACTCCCTGCTGACTACCTCTGGGGAAAGAACAGCGCAGAGACCACAACCCTGCTTGAGGCAAAGGGAAATGTCCTGTGTATCGGCAGAGCCGGGGAGAAGATGATACCCATGGCCAGCATGATCAACGACCATATCTACTCCAGCGGAAGAGGAGGGCATGGAGCCGTTGCCGGCTCGAAGAACCTCAAGGCGCTTGTGGTAAAAGGTACGAATAAAATAGAGATAGCCGATAGCGAAGCTTTTGACAGGACAGTTGATAAAATTAACAAAATGCTTGTGGCAAATCCTCCTGCCTCGAAAGGACTTGCAGAATACGGCACTCCAGTATTTGTGAACCTGCTCAGCCACATGGGAATACTTCCAGGCAACAATTTCAGAAAAAGGAACTTTGATGCTGCAGACAGGCTTTCCGGAGAATCTATCAAAAAGAACTATGATGTGCAACAGACCCCATGCCAGGCATGCTCCATTGGGTGTAAAAGAGCATTTATGGACGGAAAAGCCGTTCCGGAATATGATGCAATATGGGCATTCGGGCCCAATATAGTCAATGATGACCTTGACCTTGTTACCAGCCTGAACGATATATGTCAGGACTATGGTATGGACCCCATATCATGCGGTGCTGCAATTGCCGCATACATGGAGGTGAATTCACCAGACATGGAAAGTATCGACCCTCAGAAATTGCTCAAGGATATTGCCGAAGGTAATAGTGAACTGTCCAGGGGAACAAAAGCATACCTTTGCTCAAAGCAGGCAGAATCCAGTAGCATGACTGTCAAGGGGCTTGATATACCAGGCTACGACCCACGGGAAATGTTAGGAATGGCACTTGCATATGCCACCTCGAATCGCGGAGCCTGTCATTTGAGTGCCTTCATGGCTGGCCCTGAGCTTATCGGGAAACCCGTACTCCTTAACAGGCAGAGTTTTGCAGGCAAGGCTGCCCTGGTACAGCATTTCCAGAATCTTGCTGCACTGATAGATTCTCTTATACTCTGTCCATTCATATCCCTTGCAATCGGAGAAGTCGAACTTGCAGCACTTATAACTGCGGTCACTGGAGTGAATTACTCCTCTGAAGAACTGCTGCGCTGTGGCGAACGCATCTACAACCTTGAAAGGGCCTTCAATATCAAAGCCGGATTCTCAAAGGAAGAAGATATGCTACCCGAGCGGTTCTTCGCTGAAGATGGATTGGAAAGAACTGAATTCGAAAAGAGTATGCTGGATTATTACCATTTCAGAGGATGGGACAATAACGGGAATCCCACTGACAAAAAATTGCAGGAACTAGGACTCGAAATAAATTAAGAATGACCTGTGAAAGCGAATATACATACGATTTGATTTAAATAGTTTTATGTGATACTGCCAGCTATATATTATTCGCCGCTTATTGGGAAAATAAGAGGTAAATTCATATATAAAAATGTGAGTTATAACTCACGATAATCAAATTTATTGTAATTATTTAATCCATCCAATTTGGAGACTTATAAATGAAAGTACAAGTCGAAGTTAAAGAACTTAAAGAGGGAAAATACGTCATTGTTGATGATGAACCATGTTCAATCAAAAGCATATCAAAATCAAAGCCAGGTAAACACGGTTCAGCAAAAGCAAGAATCGATGTTATCGGTCTTTTCGACAACCAGAAGAGATCAATCGTAAGTCCTGTTTCTGATAAGATATACGTCCCTATCGTAGAGAGAAAGAATGCACAGGTACTTTCCATTTCAGGAAATGTTGCCCAGCTCATGGATATGGGAGACTTTTCAACACTTGAGCTCGCCATTCCTGACCAATACAAGGACAGGGTCCTGGAAGGAGAAGAAGTCAGCTACCTTACCGCAATGGGTAAGATGAAGTTCGATCTGAGATAATCCTATCTCATTTCCTAATTTTCTTAAATTATGTTCTACAAGCCTGAAATGATGGATGCCCTGGCAGATTACGAATCTGCCAGATACATTATCTTCGGAGTTCCTTTTGATGGAACATCATCGTATCGCTCAGGGAGCCGTTGGGCACCTGATGCCATGCGAAAGGCTTCAGAGAATTTTGAGACATATAATCAATATTTTGACGTGGATTTTGAGGACCTGCTAATTCATGATGCAGGAAATCTCGAGCCCTATTCTTCTGTAGACCAGACCCTTGAAGATCTTTCCTTTGCGGTAAAACCCATAGTTAACGATGGGAAGATACCGATCATGATGGGAGGAGAACATTCACTCACCCTGCCCTGTGTAAAAGCATGCGCTGAAAAAGCAGGTGATGACTTCGGGGTTGTTGTACTGGATGCCCACTTTGACCTGCGTGAGGAGTACGGCGGCATCAGGAACAATCATGCGTGCGTGTCAAGGCATATCCTCGAAGAGGTTACGGACAATTACGTAACCATAGGGGTTAGAAGCGGACCAAAGGAAGAATGGGTATTTGCAAAAGAGAACAAAGTCAAGTACTTCACATCCGATGATGTACGCGAGATAGGCATCCGGGAAGTTATTGCAGAAACTCTGGAATACCTTGATTGCACTCAAATATACCTCTCCCTGGATATGGATGCACTGGACCCATCTTATGCTCCCGGCCTAGGGACACCGGAACCCTTCGGACTGACAGATATCGATGTACGGGAAGTTATACGAATCCTCGCACCAATGTCAATTGGTTTTGATGTTGTGGAAATTGCACCTGAATATGATAACGGCATAAGTGCATTGCTTGGTACCAAGCTGTTGCGTGAATTCATTGCAGCACATGCTGCCAGTGAGAAATAGACCTTTAATAAGGCAGATTCATTTCTTTTTAGCATCCATTTCCCACACTTCGATGAAATTGTCCAGTAAACGATCAAGAAAACTACCCTTGTAGCTTATCATCAACCCTGCGACCTTCGACGGGTCTGTGATTTCGTATTTACTGGTCCTGCCACATTTCTTCTTTTCCAGAATACCAGCAGCTATCAGCTTATTCAGATGCCAGCTAATGGTAGACGGAGAAAGTCCGATGGCTGATGCAAGCTCTTTGTTGTTCATGCCCGGCATCTTCATAAGGTGTACCAGAATGTGCCTGCATGCCTTTCTTCTTAAAAGTGAAAGTATGTTCTTATCAGATTCGTCCAGAATACGGTCCCGAACAAAATAACGTACATGTTGCTCTTCCCTTAAAGAAGAAATGATATTATGTTCTTCCATGTAATGAAGGTGATACTGCAGATTACCCACTGCTATGCCGAGCTTTCGCTCAAGTTCTCGCAGGTGAATTCCAGGGAATTCCTGTATTGCTTCGAATATCCTTTTTCGGGTATCCAGTTCGAATTCCATTTAGTACCTACTCTCTTATCAGCATTGCAAAAAAGAACAGCAACAGTACGACAAAATTGAGCACACTGCCCATTATCTCAACCCTTTCCCCCATTACAGGAAATAAAGACTCTGCCGAATCAAGGAATCCCATGAGGAAATAGGCGAAAAAGGCTGCAGTGACCAATATCAGTTTTTTTCGCCTCTCCCTAATATAAGCAAGAAGAGAGATAGAAAAGAGAAATAACGCCAGTATGCTCGAGAGCAACACGATCAAATTGTCCATTTCCATGTGAAAGGATCACCTCTAAAACAGATCAATATCCATTATCCAGCATATAGGAAAAAGAAGACCAGAGGTCTTCTCTCATTCAGTTGTTATGTCTATAAGCTCTACCCGGGATTCCCCACCCTTTGTGGCTACCTCGAGTAACAGGCCGACATCCATGGCATAGTACTTGTTCTCCTCAGCGGCTGGCTCAAGAGGGGTCCATTCCCTTGTCTGCAGACAGTTGTCAAAGGAACCGTATCCCACAGTTACAGATTCAGTCAGGCTGAGCACCTCTGCCATGTCCTCAGCTTCACCCTCATAGTATTCCTGTTGATAGATATCCCCTACTTGAGGATCTCCTTTCACAAGGATTCCGGGCTCTGCACCATCCACGCCGCCCTCCCAGGAGCCTGCAGTGCTTACTACCTCACCGTCCTCATATTCCTTGGTGTCCTCACCAAAGTACCAGACATTGCCGTCCTCATCCTGTGCATACCAGTCGAATGTGTCCTCAACGAGTTCTCCGTCTTCCCATTCACGTTCGCGGATAACTGTTGTTGTCACACCCATTATCTCCTTTGTCTGGTCGGTGACATACAGTTCGACCCTGACATCCTCCCCATCAGACACACCTTCATAGATGAAAGTAGTACCTACTGCCAGTGGGAAATATGGATTGTCAATTACCCCTACAAAATCCTCGGGGTCTATCAGTGGTTCGGATTCGTCATCTTCTTCTGAATCGCCCATTATTTCCTCACTCACATCATCTATGATCCCCTCAGCATCTATGTCCTCGTCTATGGATGGTGCCTCGGTACATCCTGACAGAAAGATGATACTGATAACCAATGCCGTTATCACTAGTCTTTTCGCTAATTTTGCTTTCATACAATATCCTCCCACATTTGTAATCGTTCTGGAAATACAAAGTGAACAATATAATTTCTACCATTAAGCATAATAATTATTCTGGTACAAGGGTCGAACATTAACACAGGTTATCCATGTACTGAAAATAAGGAAGTCAAATGAGATATCCAGAGCACAATACAGAACAGATGAAAAAATGGAACATTTCAAATTATAGTTAAGTATATACCTGCTCCAGACAATGGGTAGATGATTAAGATCATGAATGATGAAGTAGAAGTAGTATGTCCTTCATGCTCACCTAAAATAGAGGTGATGCATGATGTTTTGAAGTCCGGCCAGAATCCTGTGGTCGAGTGCCAGGAATGTGGCAGTGTGCACCCCACGACCATCGAAAGGCCAAAGGTAGTTAATGTCAAGGTTATTATCAGCAAGAGAGATGAGTCTTTTACCTGTATGAACCGCATGACCTCCGAAGATATTGTGAGAATCAATGATGAACTGATAATCGATGACGGGAAATCAGACGATGTGTACCCGATACTCGTGAGCTCCATAGAAGCAGGGGACAGAAGACCTGAAGTCGCAAATGCAACCGATATTGATACTATATGGGGAAGAGCTATTGACGAAGTTGTTGTCAAGGTAGCCATACATCAGGGAAAAAGTACCAGACCACTGGAAAAGAGAGTTCCTGGCGGATACGAGTTCACAGTTGGTGAAACCGATACATTGGAGGGGACAAAGTACCGTATCACCAAGATAAAGATCAGAGATGGAAGCATGGTTTCAAGAAAGGGGACAGTTATTGAAGCAAAATTCATCAAGAGGGTCTTTGCGGAAGAAGTGAAGGTAAGAGGATGGGGGGAGGGGAAAACAGCGTGGAGTATGAAGAGGAACGAGCGCTACTAATTGAGTCACTCAAAAGGCATGGGATCAGCGAAAGAGTACTCTCAGCAATGAGAGAGGTCCCAAGGCACCTTTTTGTGCCTGAGAACAGGCGTAATCAAGCTTATGTGGATAGTCCTTTGCCCATAGGCCACTCACAGACCATATCTGCACCACATATGGTTGCGATCATGTGTGACCTGCTTGACCTTAAGGAAGGACAAAAAGTACTTGAGATCGGTGCAGGATCAGGATATAACGCAGCAGTGATGTCACGTCTTGTGGGAAACACAGGGATGGTCTATTCAATAGAAAGGATAGAAGCGCTGGCTGATTTTGCACAGAACAATCTCATGAATGCAGGATATAATAACGTGAAGATAATCCTGGATGACGGTTCCCTCGGATATCCCCAGGAGGCACCATTTGACAGGATATGTGTGACTGCATCTGCCCCTGATACCCCGCAACCTCTGGTTGACCAGCTAAGATCCGGAGGATTGATGGTGATTCCCGAAGGTGATTCATACCAGCAGCTCTTTGCTATCAAAAAGAAGGCTGATGGCACTGTCACCAAGGAAGAATGGGGAGGAGTTATATTCGTGCCCATGATAGGAAAGTATGGCTTCGATGTTTAACTAAAAGCTTAATTCCAAATCTTTTTTGCGGAAAAATTATATGAAGAGCTGAGCTTATCTAAAAACACATTCTGATTTTTATTTAATACAAAATGTGAAAGGCAATGGCTTCAAAAAATACATCCTGGCAATTCTGGATAGACCGTGGTGGAACTTTTACTGATATCGTGGCAAGGACACCTGAAGGAGAACTCCTGACCCACAAACTGCTTTCTGTTGACCCGGAACATTACAATGATGCAGCAATGCATGGTATCAGAAAGATACTCGGCATCAGGGATTCAGAATCACTGCCAACTGAGATCATCTCTTCTGTCAAAATGGGCACCACAGTAGGAACAAATGCTTTACTGGAACGCAAGGGCGAGCCCACAGTACTTGTGACCAATCGGGGATTTAGGGACGTACTGCGCATAGCCTACCAGAATCGCCCGGACATATTTGCACTGGACATAAGGCTGCCTGAGCTCCTCTATGAAGATGTTGTCGAGATAAGCCAGCGCCAGGGTGCCCACGGTGAACTGATAATGCCCCTGGATACTGAACAGGCACGCCATGAACTTGAAAAGGTCTTTGCTACAGGGATACGCTCACTTGCCATCGTGCTGATGCATGCCTACCGATATCCGGATCATGAGCTTGAACTCAAAACAATTGCAGAGGAAATAGGCTTCACCCACATCTCCATTTCCCATGAGGTCAGCCCCCTCATGAAATTTGTCAGCAGTGGGGAGACCACCGTGGTTGATGCATACCTGTCCCCTGTACTGAAAAGATACGTTGATATGGTCACATCCAGCCTACAGGAAGGTGGAGACGAAACGAGTTTGATGTTCATGCAGTCAAACGGCGGACTTACAGATGCCCGTTACTTCAGAGGAAAGGACTGCATACTTTCCGGACCAGCTGGCGGTATAGTCGGAGCTGTCAGGACATCGGAAATGGCAGGATTTGACAGGATAATAACATTCGATATGGGAGGCACCTCCACGGATGTTGCACACTACAGCGGAGAATACGAAAGGAGTTTTGAGACCGAGATCGCCGGAGTGCATCTGCGCTCACCCATGCTTCACATCCACACCGTGGCAGCAGGAGGAGGCTCGGTCCTGCATTTCGATTCAGGAAGGTTTCGGGTGGGACCGGATTCCGCAGGTTCTGAACCCGGGCCCGCATGTTACAGAAAGGGCGGCCCACTGACCGTTACAGACTGCAATCTTATGCTTGGAAAGATACAAACTGCATACTTCCCCCACGTCTTTGGAAGAGAAGGTAACATGCCCCTTGACATGGAAGTTGTAAAGCAGAAATTCACAGAACTTGCAAGGGAGGTCAGTTCATACACAGGTGAAGTTCATACGCCAGAGCAGGTTGCTGAGGGTTTCCTGATGATCGCTGTGGAGAACATGGCAAACGCCATCAAGAAGATATCCATCCAGAGAGGTTACGATATCAAGGACTATACTCTCTGCTGCTTCGGAGGAGCCGGAGCTCAGCATGCATGCAGAGTGGCTGATTCACTGGGGCTGAAGAAAATTGTCATTCATCCGCTTGCAGGTGTACTCTCTGCATATGGAATGGGACTTGCAGATCAGAGAATACTCAAAGAGCATGCGGTCGAGGAGATCCTTGACATTGAACTCATCCCAAGACTTAAAGCAGATATCTCGAAACTTGAATCAATTGGTAAGGACGAAATGCGCTTACAGGGTGTCCCTGATGAGAGAATGGACACCCTTCACAGGGTACAGCTGAAATATCAGGGGACGGACACAGCGCTGTTACTTGATATGAATGACCTGGAGTCCGTAGTGAATGCCTTTAACACCGAGCACAAAAAACGTTTCGGCTTCATTGTCGAGGGCAAAGAGCATGTGGTGGAATCCGTTTCTGTGGAGGTGATCGGAAGGGGCGAAACACTTTGCGAAACGGGAGATACGCAATTTGAGGAAAAAGAGAACGCTCTTGATGGACATGTAAATCTTTTCAGCTACGGAAAAATACACAGGACACCCATATTCCTACGCAAATGTATTGCACCCGGGGCGGACATCACAGGCCCTGCCATAATTATTGAAGATAATACCACTGTTGTCATCGAGCCTGCGTGGAAGGCAGCAGTCACAACAAATGCTAACATGCTGCTCACAAGAGAAGATGCAGTTGTGGAAATTGAAGAAATAGGTACCGATGCTGACCCTGTGATGCTTGAGATATTCAACAGCCGCTTCATGTCAATTGCAGAGCAGATGGGATACACGCTCCAGAACACAGCCTATTCCGTGAACATCAAGGAAAGACTTGACTTTTCATGCGCCTTGTTCGACAGAGATGGAAACCTGATAGCCAACGCCCCCCATATTCCTGTGCACCTTGGGTCCATGGGTGAAAGTGTGAGGTCAGTTATCAGGCAATTCGAGGACATGAAACAGGGAGATGCGTACATGCTTAATTCCCCCTTTGACGGTGGAACACACCTTCCCGATATTACCGTGGTAACACCTGTTTTTTACAGGAATGAACTGGTGTTCTACGTTGCAGCAAGGGGGCACCATGCCGACATAGGAGGGATCAGTCCCGGATCAATGCCCCCAAACAGTTCCCATATCGAAGATGAAGGGCTGCTGACCCGGGGATTCAAACTCATGGAAGAAGGACAGTTCCGTGAAAAAGAGCTTGAAGACTGGTTGCTCCGGGGCAAATATCCGGCACGCAATCCCCCGCAGAATATAGCTGACCTGAAGGCACAGGTTGCAGCCAATGAAAAGGGAGCTGAAGAGCTGAATAGACTTGTCAGGCAGTTCTCACTTGAAACCGTGAACGCTTACATGCAGCACGTACAGGATAATGCAGAAGAGGCTGTGAGGAAGGTCATTCATCTGCTTGAAGATGGAGAAGCCGAGCAGATCTTCGATGACGGAAGTATCATCAAAGTAAAAGTGAGCATTGATCGTGACAGGCGAAAAGCCATGGTCGATTTTACAGGAAGCTCAGAGCAGCATCCCGGCAACCTGAATGCGCCGGCTGCAGTCTGTAAGGCTGCTGTGCTCTATGTGTTCAGGACCCTGGTACATGAGGACATACCGCTTAACCAGGGCTGTCTCAAACCAATCGAGCTGATAATACCCGAAGCGAGCATGCTTAATCCTGTTTATCCGGCTGCAGTGGTCGCAGGGAATGTCGAGACCTCACAACACATAGTTGATGCACTGCTGGCAGCCCTGGGAGTGATGGCAGGTTCACAGGGAACCATGAACAATTTCACATTCGGCAACCATGAATTCCAGTATTATGAGACCATCTGCGGGGGATCAGGTGCAGTTGACGGGTTCCACGGTAGTGATGCTGTGCAGACCCACATGACCAATTCCAGGATAACTGACCCCGAGGTGCTTGAGTGGCGTTTTCCGGTGTTACTGGATGAGTTCTCCATCCGCAGAGGAAGTGGCGGAAAAGGTGAGTATATGGGAGGGGACGGAACCATCAGGAAGATACGCTTCAATGAACCCATGAATGCAGCCATCATCTCAAGTCACAGGGAAGTTCCACCTTCCGGCCTGAAAGGTGGAGAGGATGGAAAAACAGGCCACAACTACGCCGTCAGGAAAAACGGAGAACTGCTTGAACTTGAAGGAAAGGCAGAGGTCAGGATGAAAGCAGGAGATGTTTTTGTCATTGAGACTCCAGGTGGCGGTGGATTTGGAATGATGAAAAATGTTAAGTAAGGATGCAGCCAAATTTATTATTGTAATTCATAAGGAATGCATCAAAAGAAAATCGATATTATGAACCCTGCTGAAGACATAAAAGAAATCACCGTGAAAGGCGTGTACATGCTCAGTATGATGGGGAAAACAGTTCCTGCGGTTATGCTGGAGGATGAAGAGGGGAATCTTCTGCCGATAAATATTGGCAATTCGGAAGCTGTTTCCATCAATTCGGTCATGAAGAAGGAAACCATGCCACGCCCAATGACCCATGATCTTATGGACAGTATGATAAAACGACTTGGAGTGAAGGTCGAGGGCGTACTTATCGATGAGAAGGTAGATAGCGTATACTATGCAATGCTGATGCTTAATAAGGATGGTGTCAGGATGGAATTCGATGCAAGGCCAAGCGATTGTATTGCCATTGCCCTGCGGGATGAAGCCCCTATCATGATAGATTCGGAGCTTTTCGCCAATGACTCCGTGAGCAAGGATCAGTTCCACAGTTCAAGGGATGGCGTCACCCTAGAGTGATGGAAGAATGACAAAAAGTGATCTTGCCAGGATAATAATTCCATGAGACATCGTATATTCTACAACCCTTTCCAGTTCATCTTCACGCTCATCCTGGGCCTCATACTTGCCTTTAGTGTGACCATACTGTTCTTTGGGCTTGCTAGCACTGCTTTTGCAAGGATAGGTTTCTCCTGGAGCGATGCTTTCCTCCTGCTGTTCATTTCCCTTGTTGGAAGCAATGTGAACATACCCCTTACGACCATAGAGTCGGAAATACCCATGGAGAACCAGAAGTATGTGAAGGTATTCGGGGTCTCGTACAGAGTGCCCTTCAAGCAGACCTTCAGGACAAAGACAACTGTAGCAGTGAACATGGGCGGAGCTATAATTCCCACCATGGTCTCCCTCTACCTGCTCAGCATTTTCCCGGAGGCTTTTACCTACTGTGTGTCAGCGATCCTATTCGTGACCGTCGTAACAAAACTGGTGGCACGTCCTGTAAAGGGTGTGGGGATAGTCTCACCTGCACTCATCCCCCCACTGGCAGCAGCACTGGGCTCCACCATATTGATATCTGCAGCCCAGGCAGACCCCAATCTGCTTTTCGTAACGGCCTACATCAGCGGCACCATGGGCACCCTCATAGGTGCAGACCTGCTCAACCTCAAGGCAATTACAAAAATAGGGGCACCTGTTGTGAGTATTGGCGGTGCCGGCACCTTTGATGGAGTCTTCCTGTCAGGGGTTATTGCGGTGTTGTTGGTTTGAGGGTGAATGTAACAACCTATTAATAGCAGATATTCTTCATAATCAGTACATGCTCACAAAAAGAATCATACCATGTCTTGATGTAACGCTTGACGAAGCCGGGGGAACGGTTGTCAAGGGCATTGAATTTGTTGATCTGAGGAAAGCCGGGGACCCTGTGGAACTTGCGAAAAGGTACAATGAACAGGGTGCTGACGAGCTTGTTTTTCTGGACATTACCGCATCCCATGAGGGAAGGGGGACCATGGTGGATGTCATAGAAAGGACGGCAGATGAGGTATTCATACCGCTGACAGTTGGAGGCGGGATCAACTCCATTGAGGACGTACGCCAGATACTGCGTGCTGGTGCTGACAAGGTATCCGTCAATACCGCTGCTGTGAAAAATCCCCAGCTTATCAGGGAAGCATCCGAGATCTTCGGCGCCCAGTGCATAGTTACTGCCATCGATTGCAGAAGGAATACCAATGTTGAGGACAACGCCGATAAGACCATACTTGAGCTGGAAGATGGTACCCCTGCATGGTATGAGGTCGTTATCTATGGCGGACGCGAGCCAACCGGACTCGATGCGGTGCAATGGGCGAAAAAGGTGGAAGAGCTCGGTGCCGGGGAAATACTGCTTACAAGCATGGCCAGGGACGGTACCTACGATGGTTTTGATATTCCAATCACAAGAAAACTCTCAGAGGAACTCGAGATACCCATCATAGCCTCCGGTGGAGCAGGCAATCCTGAAGACATATACAATGGTTTTATTGATGGGAAGGCTGACGCTGCCCTTGCTGCAAGTATTTTCCACTTTGGAGAGTACACGGTCAGGGATGTCAAGGAACATCTGAAGGAAAAGGACATACCTGTAAGGCTTTAGAGTGGTCCACATGGAAATCGCAGAATTCCAGAAGTTCATGTTCGACCTCTACGCCCACAATGACAAGAAGAGAGGTGCAGCAGCCACCACTCTCTGGCTCGTTGAGGAAGTTGGCGAGCTGGCAGAAGCCATCCGCAGGGATGACAGGGAGAACATAAGGGAAGAGCTTGCAGATTGTTTTGCCTGGGTAGGCGCTCTTGCAAATCTCTACGATATTGATCTTGAAGCAGCTTTTCTTGAAAAATATCCGGGCAAGTGTCCGGGATGTGAGAAGAATCCGTGCATCTGCACGGATTGATCACTTTTTAGCACACATACTGCATATTTTTTCATATCCATTCATACTTTTCAGAATGATTATATATCAACAGTGGATACTCTAAATGGGTGTATTCATGAGGAAGTATAGTAAAATTTTAACAGATCTCCTGCTGATATTGCTCATAGTCTCAGTTTCCATGGCAACAGGAGGATGTCTGAGGGACTTTGAAAGTCAGAGCAATTACAGGATCACAGATATGGAGATCTCTGCCGATAACATCAAGAGTTCCTATGTTGATTTTTCCATAACGAGCTATGTGGACAACATGGGTGGCGACAGTAAAGAGAACACCACCCTGATGCTCAAGGCATTCAGCAGGGACACAGGATTACTGGAACTGTCACAGGAAGAACAGGTAGGCATTATCGATAAGGACAGCACCGCCATCATAGAGCAGACCATAAGGCTTCCGAAAAAGGGAAGCTACAGGATAGAGGCAACCCTTTTTGAAGGCGATAAGAGAAAATCATTCTCTCAGGTCACACTCTATGACCTTGACAATCTTGCCACTGACCTGGAAGAGGTCGGGATAGAGATAGACGGGATAGACTTTATCGTGAAGAAGGTCACAAATTCAGGAGTTGTCATAGAGAACGACATCTACCTGAAAAATGAGGGAGCGGACACCAGTTCCAATTACAAGATGCTTGTGAAGGCCAGGGAGATGGACGCAAGGCTCATAGCCGATAAGAAGTGGACCAGTACCGGGAAGATAGAACCCGAAGCCACCGTTATCAAGAATGTGAACCTCACAGTGCCTGACAATTACAACTATGTCGTTGAAGTTGTGATATGGGACGGGGACACCGTGGTCAAGAAAGGTGAGGACTACGTGCAACTGGACCCCGAGAGAACCATAGACAGGGGACAGAAGGTAGAGAAAAAGCAGATAAGGACTGACGATTTCGTAACCGATATGGTTTATGAAGAAGCACCAATGGAAGAATACGCAGGTGATGAGGCAGCTCCCGGATTCGGATTGCTCACAGCACTGGTAGCCACAATGTTTGCGATATTCCTGGCAAGGAGGGGGAAGAATGACTGAGGAGAAGGAAACATATAAACAGGACATGCCAAAGGTCGAAAATGCAAAAAGTCGGGAGAAAGCAGTGGACAAGAACCCTGAAGACTACTTCCGGTGGGGAGTGTTCCTGACAACAATGCTGCTGATAGTCATAGCGGCACTACAACTTTACTTCACCCTGGACGACGTGATACGGATCTGGTTCGAATACCAATATGTGTCCATGATAAAAGCATTGTACAACATTTTCATAATAGTGGTCTGTGTATATATCATGCGTTTGTTCGTATTCAGGAAACAGGCATAAGCCTGTCCTTCTTCTTTTTCCTTTTCTGTTTTTTATTTTAGTTTTAATTTTGGTCTTCATTTTTATATAGCATCCCTGAGTATACTGGAAAGTTCATATCATGATTAAACCAGAACTTCTTGCCCCTGCCGGGAATATGGAATCACTCATTGCTGCAGTACAGAATGGTGCCGATGCAGTCTATCTGGGAGTTGAGGATTTCAGTGCAAGGGCCTATGCAGGCAATTTTACTCTTGAAGATTTCAAGGAAGCACTGGACTACGCCCACCTCAGGGGAGTTAAGGTCTATGTAACGCTGAATACTCTCATCAAGGACAGCGAGCTTGAAAAAGCCGTGAACCTGATGTACACCCTTGACGAGCTTGGCACAGATGCTATCATAGTCCAGGATATGGGACTGCTGTCGCTTGCAAGGAAACTCGTGCCTGAGCTGCCGGTTCACGCAAGCACCCAGATGACACTACACAATAGCGAAGCTGTGCGCTTCCTGCAGGACATGAATGTTGAAAGGGTTGTGCTTGCCAGGGAAATGGCAATTGATGAGATCAAAGCCATCAGGCAGGAGACAGGTGTCGAGATCGAGGCATTCATCCATGGTGCCATGTGTATCTGTTACTCCGGACAATGCCTCATGAGTAGTATGATAGGTGGCAGGAGCGGCAATCGAGGACACTGTGCACAGCCATGCCGGAAAAAGTACAGGCTCCTAAAAAGCGGTAACGAAGTAAAGGCCCCTGGTAAATTCCTATTAAGTCCAAAGGACCTGAACACTTCAAAGATACTCCCTGAGCTCATAGAGGCAGGTATTGATTCTTTCAAGATCGAAGGGCGTATGAAGCGCCCGGAATACGTTGCAGGTGTAGTGCGCATATACCGCAGGCTCATTGACAGGTATATAGAAAACCCTGATAGATACTCTGTATCAAGGGACGAAGCAACAGAACTCACACAACTTTTCAACCGGGAATTCACCAGCGGATACTTCAAAGGCAACCCCGGGGACAAACTCATGAGCCGGGAAAGACCCTATAACCGGGGAATACTGCTTGGAAAAGTTGAAGCCTATGACCGAAAGTACAGGAGACTGGACCTTAAGCTGCTGGATAAACTGGAAGTTGGGGACGGGATAGGATTTGAGGGCAGCAGGGATGCAGGTGCCATTGTCCAGCGCATGTACAGGAAGGGAAAAGCTGTAACATTAGCTGGTAAAAATGAACTCATCTCCATTCCCTTTGAAGAGGAAATTGGAAGGGGAACAGCTGTTTACAGAACACAGGACAGCTCCCTGATGAAAGACCTACAGACTTCCTATAAACACGGGAATCTTAGAAAAATATCTGTTTCCATTAAAGCAAAGGCAAAGATTGGGGAATATTTTGAGATACTCATACTGGATGAGGACGGAAATGAAGCCAGAGCGGTGTCCGATTACATGGTTGAACCTGCACAAAAAAGAGCAAGTGGCAAAGAGGACATCAAAAAACAGCTTGCTAAACTCGGGAACACTGTTTTTGAGCCAAAAATAATCGAAATTCAAATGGAAGAGAATATTTTCCTCCCCATCAAGAGCATGAATGATGCCAGAAGTCAGGCTGTTTCAACTCTTGAAAAAATGAGAGTTGAGAAATGGAGAAGAAACAAGCATAGCCCATACCTGCATCAGAAGAGTACAGCTATTTCCGAATCATGTAAGCCCCTTATCGCAGTAAGTGTAGACGATACAGGCAAGCTTCAAAATGCCATTTCAGGCGGTGCAGACATCATTTATTATGACGTGGAAAACTGTAGCGGTATTGAGGAACAAATTACGGGAATCCAGGAAGCTGCTGACATATCAACCGTACCAATATACCTGCACAGTCCTGTCATTGTAAAAGATAATGAGATGGATGAATTTGAGAGACTGATACTTACTGCAAAGGAAACTGGTTTTGAAGGGGTTATCGCAGCAAACCATGGCACATTAAGAAGATGCCTGGAATCGGGTATCAGAACAATTGCAGACAGCACACTCAATGTATTCAACCGTGAAACTGCGGCAGTATTCCTCGATAAAGGGAGCGAGCTTGCAGTACTCTCACCTGAGATGAACGCAGACCAGATAAGAGAGATAAGCCAGGATATGAAAAGCGAATGCATAGTTCACGGAAGTTTACAGGTAATGGAATCAGAGCATGGTCTTATCTCAGGCCTTCAGTCAGGAAGGAAAAAGGAAACTACCTTTGCTGAGGGTCATGAGCTTGTGGATGAGAAAGGATTCGCTTTTCTGCTTAAGACAGATTCCAGAAACCGTACACATGTTTTTAATTCAAAGGAGCTGTGCATGCTGGAAGATGTTGAACAGCTTGTGAAAACAGGAACTTCAAGATTGAGAATAGATGCAAGAGAGATGAAGCATTCGTATGTGGAAAAGGTCACGCGCTCATACAGGGAAGCAGTTGACCAGTGTTTCGAAGCCACTGGAAAAAAGCGTTTGCATTGCAAGAACATCTCAAAAGAATACACAAGGGGACATTTCCACAGAGGAGTACTATGAAGATATTTCTCTCGGCTTCAATACGCGGTGGCAGGGACTTGCTCCCAACATACATGAAGATGCATGAATTCCTGCAAAATGAGGGGCATGAGGTATTAAGCTGGCACGTTGCCGACCCGGAGCTTGAAAAAACAGAGTCTGTAATGTCCGAGCAGGAGATATACCAGCGTGATATGGATTTTCTCAGAAATGCGAAATGCGTGATAGCAGAACTAAGTACTGCATCAACGGGAGTTGGCTATGAGATATGCAGTGCCCTGCAGCTTGGATTGCCTGTACTTTGCCTGTATTTACCCGATGCCAATGTTTCTGCCATGATACTTGGTAATGACAGCAAGTTGCTAAAATGCAGAATGCATGGAAATTTTGGAGAGCTTGAAAAAGAGATTACTACATTTCTTGATGAAATGAAATGATTTTTTAAGCAATTTTTAAATACTTATTAAATCAATATAAAGCGGTGACCATGGTAACTGAAATAATAATGCTTGTTGTAGCTATCATCGCTGCATATCTTCTGTACAAGGTACTGAAAACCGTAAAGAACATGGTGATCAACACCATAATGGGCATGATAGTGCTCGTAATTGGAAATGTGGTTCTTGACCTGAACATCGCCTACGATTGGATAGTTATCCTCATATGTGCAATAGCAGGAGTTGTCGGTGCCATCATGATAATACTGTTGAGCTATCTTGGAATCGCTTTCTAAGAGCGAAGAACAGCCCTTATGTGATGTCGGGTGTATAATTCACCCTTAAACCTTTTTTCTACCCTGATATTTTCAAGCTTGACAGTTTCAAATTCACTGAACAGCGACCTTAGCTCCTTTTCACTGAAATAATGGTAGATGATACCGCCTTTTCTGACAAAGGTATCTTTTTCAAGCTCTTCTCCACCATACCTCATATCCTCAACACCAAACGCCTCAAAGAATAGCAAAGCTCCGGGTTTGAGAACCCTTCTAAACTCATCAACTGTCTGCTTTCGTTCGTGCTCCAGAAGATGTTGCAATACACCATAGCAGATCACAGCGTCAAAGGAATTCTCAGAAAAAGGAAGATCGGTTATCGTTGATACCAGAAGCAGGGCATCATGACCACTTTTTTTGATGTAAGTCTGTGCCTTTGAGATGGCATTTGCCGAGACATCAATACCCACAACATCATACTTTCTGGAAAGGGGTAGCGAATATCTTCCGTTCCCGCAGCCTGCATCCAGTAATCGAGAAGAAGAGGAGGAGGACATGAATTCCTCCACCATTGAGATCGACCTGGGTCCACCCCAGGTCACATGCCTGTATTCTTCATCCCAGGCAAGAAAATGAGATTTGTTCTTTTCCGAATGCTCCATATCATGGCCTGTATTTTGAAGCTTCCATGAAGCGCTGGGCAAGGAAATCCTTCTCCAGTGATGAAAGGAACCAGCCTGCCTTTGGTCCTGATTGCTGTCCAAGGACTGATGTGTAGATAGCCTTGAAAAGTTCCTTGGGATTGACCTCCATCTCTGCAGGGTCAAGTTCCATGGCAGTTACGATGGCAGAGTTCAACTCGCTTCCGGCTTCCTTTGCAGAATATACGAGATTGTGATAATCTTCTCCGCTGATCTCATCCATCTGGGAGATAATGTCTGAAAATGCTGCAAGGAAGATCTTTTGCATATCTGAAAGACTTGCTGTCTGTACAGGGAGTTCCTCCATGACACTGAACTTTACAAATGGAGGAGCGTACATCTCAAGCCAGTTGCCAACATTGTCTGCAAGTTCACGGATGCACTTTTCCTTCTGTGCATCATAACCAGCCCTCTCCACGATCTTCATGATCTTATCGAAATCCCCGCCTGCAACCTGGTAAATGGTTGTCATGTGCTTGAAAGGAATGTCAGTGTGACAGAGACCGGCTGCATGTGAAAGTTCAATGACCCTCTTATCATAGGAATTTGCATCCTCATTTGCCTGGAGACGTTCGAACTCGTCCACAAGTGTGAGCAAGGGCTGTGCAGGATCGAATCTGATGTGCTTTTCAGGTTTTGTACGGATGATAAGATACCTCAATACCTCAGGAGGAACAACCTTGAGCATATCCGAGATGGAGACTACAACACCGGTTGAGGAGGACATTGCACCTTTCTTACCAAGCATGATCCACTCATAGACTATTGGATGTGGTGCCTCATAGTCGAAAATATCTCTTGCTATTGCAACACCGGTATCATAGGAACCGCCCCTTGAAGCGTGGTCCTTACCATAGGGCTCCACTGTGACACCCAGAGCCTTCCATCTTGCAGGCCAGTCAACACGCCATGTGAGCTTTCCGCCCCCTACCATGGATACTGTTCCGGAACTACCGCAGGAACAGGAATAATCCACGGTTTCAGCGTCCATGTCAAAACCCGTGACTGTTGTGGTGTTTATCTTGCCACATTCATTGCATATGGGATTGAAGGGATTCCATCCATCCACGGGAGTCTTTCCTGAGATATTCTGGAGAATCTCTGCGATCTGATCCTTTTTAACAAGAGCCTGCTTAATGGCTTCTTTATACAATCCTTCCTTGTAGAGCTCGTCTGCCCTGTATACCTTCGGGTGAATACCAAGATGGTCCAGCGCTTCGAGGAAAGGCTCAAGGAAGTGCTCGGAATAGTTCTTGTGCTCACCACATGGGCATGGGATCTCAGAAAGAGGTTTTCCAACATGTTCTGCGTAACTTTCATCGAGGAAAGGATAGACCTTCCTCAGTGGATCGTATGTGTCTGCAATATAGATGAACTCTGCTTCCGTACCCTTATCAACAAGGGATCTGTATGCTGCATCTGCTGTTACGACTTCGCGCATATTGCCTATATGAATGTGACCTGAAGGGGTGATCCCAGTTGCAACAAGGTGTTTCTTGTCTTTTGTTAACACCTCATCTGCTACTACATCTGCCCAATGTGTGATTTCTGCCATTGTTTTCACCAGTGTAAAAATGGATAGATTAATTCTGTAATATTATCAATTTAAGATTGTAATCTTAAATCATTACTACCATTATAACCTTTTCTTAAAATGAAAAATGAGTTTGAGAATTAGCAATAATACTTAATTATAAAACTGCATATTTACTTTATAAGAGACACATATAATAATTACCTAGAGTTATTTGAGAGATGTCGGAGATGAAAAATGTATCCTGAACGTACTGATGAATATTTAGAAACTATTTTTCTTATTGTAAGAAGGAATGAAGCGCCTGCCAGAACAAGCCAGATAGCCGCCGAATTGAACGTTTCAGCCCCAAGCGTAACTGAAATGATCCAGAAACTATCAGATGCCGGACTCGTGGAATACACCCCATACTATGGAGTGGAGCTAACAGATGCAGGCACTACACAGGCAATGAAATTGAGACATAACCACAGGGTCATCAGGCGTTTTCTCTCCGAGGTGCTTGGTATTGATCAGGAAGTTGCCAGAAAGGAAGCATCCATACTTGAACACGCAACATCTGAAATTGTACTGGACCATATTTGTCAGTTCATGCAGCATGTAGACATTTGCCCGGAATGCGAACCGCCTGAAAGATGTTGCAAATTATCCCAATGAACAAAATATGATCACAACAATGTTCGCATGGATACGAACCGAAAGGTATTAATAATTCGGTCGTATTTTATTATTATGACTCGTATTGCAGGTAATGGAGATAAAATATCCATATGCACCATGATGGATATATTCAAGATGAAAGTACAGAGAGACCCAGTGGTACACGAAGTGGGACCATTTATCGAATTTTATGGCAACCATGCGATATCCAACGAAGATCCCGTGATCTATGAAGATGATATGGTATTCCAGGTATACACAAAAAAAGTGTCCAATGATATTGAAAAAGCTATTATTCAGGCAGAAGATGAGACCTACCAGCAAACAACATAATTCAGTAGCTCATCCACCATATCCCAATCTTTCCCAAAAAAATTATAGTCTTTTATCAGGTGCCCGTTCAGGCTGATACTGTCAATGAATCCATACCAGTACACAACCATGCCGGTACCGTAGTTTTCTTCGTAATCATTGAACTGTTTTTTCACATAGTACTGGTGTTCTTTAGTATCCCCGAAAAGCGCCTTGCTCTCTATCCAGGAAACCTTTGTTCCATCGATATCCAGAGGTTCAACCAGCAGGAAATCAGGCGTTTTAGTCTCGCCTGCCCCCCTGAGATCATCTTCTGTCATAAATGAGACATCCTTATCCAAAAGCCATGTTTCCAATATCTTTTCACCCATTTTCCCCTTGGTGAAATGAAGATCATGTGCCCTTGGAGAAAAGAAATAATCTGAATCCATGGCTGCATTTACCTCGGTTCTCAGCCTTCTGTCAGGGTATTCATCTATGTTCTTCAGGAAGGATTTTTTAGGGATCTCCATTTCCTTGAGAAGAATAGTGACCATAAGGGTTGCAGGAATGTTGTTCTTCCGTGCGATATCTGAAATTGTCATACCCTTTTTCCACATTTTCAGGAGGGATCTGCCCATGTTTTTTACACGAGGGAAGCTCCGCTTGACATTTTCTACGACCTTCTGATTAAGAATGGAATCAATTACCCCTACGGGTTCTAAAAAATGCTCAGATAACACCGGAACGTCATCTACCCCATCCAGTGCAGCATATATCTGTTCATATACATCAATATTCATTTTTTATTTACCTTTGATTCTCCAAGACAAAGTAAAATAGAACATTCTTCACACCTTTTCCTGCCACAAAAAGCTTTCGAATATTCGACTATAAGGGCATGGTACTCTTTGTACAGGTCAACATCACGTGGTAAACTGCTTTCAAAGAGTCGCTGCAGTTCCATATAATCACCTTCCACACCCAGACACTTCATTATGCGTGTGGTGTATGCATCTATTACGAACTTCGGTTTTCCGGCAGCATAGAGTATGATACTATCGGCAGTTTCAGCCCCCACCCCTTTTATGGACAGCATCCAGGGCCGGAGATCATCAAGGGGCATCGAGAATATTTTTTCCATACCTTGCTCATGGAAAATAGAAGCTATGTTCTTTAACCTGAAAGCCTTCTGCCGATAAAAACCACAACACCTTACCAGCTCCTCGAGCAGGACCACATCACTTTGGGAGAGGGATGATGGTTCAAGCAAACCGTGTTCTTTCAGCTTGCTTATGGCATTCTCAACATTTGTCCATTTTGTCTGCTGGGTAAGCATTGCGCCCACCACAACTTCAAAAACTGTTTCTGCAGGCCACCAGTACTGTGGACCCAATTCCTTCAGAAGTATGTGATACACCTTGAGAAGTATGTCCTCCCCGGAATCATTTTGAAATGAGGTTATTTCCAGAATTCCTCCTCATAACCATCAGGAAGATCAAGGTCCATCACTTCATCAATGGACTTCCTCTTTTTCTGCTCCCGGGGCACATCCTCTGTGACCAGCGTGGATTCGAAAACCATTGTATCCTTGTTATTGACAACTACCTTTTCGCGTAATACTTCAAGCTTCCTGGTCTGCAAGGATTCAGCAGCTTCTGAATTTGCCGGTTCTGCTTTAAATTGCTCTACGCTTGAAGGATGGTCAGCTATCACATGGCCGGTATTTCGCCCTGCTCTGCGGCGCGTTGTTTCTGCATACGTGTCTTCAGCAGGAGGGATTACAGAAATACTCTTCCGGGTGAACCTGTAGCCTATGATACACTGTTCGTCGCCTGAACGCCAGTCAACAACGTAGAGATGGCATTCAGAGCCTTTGCATTGGGCTGCTTCATCCTTGGGACAAACATCAGGTAGCGTCATGTCAAATGCCTCTTTTTATGATAATTTCACTGTAATCCTTTGATAGTACTGGCGATCAGGGGCGCAACAGTGATACAACTCTGGGATTTCTCAATAGTATCTGTTGCAATAATGTCCTTAACACCTGCATTAAAGAGCCTCATCACAGCATTCCTTGCCAGTACAGGATGTACACATGCAAGATACACATCTTTTGCACCCTGGCTTTTGAGGAGCTTTATCGATTCTGCCATTGTTCCGCCTGTGGCTATCATGTCATCAAGGATCACAATATCCCTGTCCTTGACATCAACATTCTTTGTCTTTATAGTCACACTGTCACCGGAATGGCGAACCTTCTCAAGATAATCGTAATCGACACCAATTTCCCTTGCGGTCCTTTCAGCAAGGTCGATGGCACCTTTGTCAGGAGAAACTATCAACGGGTTACTGAGACCCAGGGACCTTATGTAATAGGCGATCTGCTGTGAAGCATTAAGGTCGAATGCATCTGCATTAAAGTAATCCAGCACACTGGCCTCATGTATATTTACAGTAAATACCCTGTCAGCATTGATAGTCCTTGCAACAGCTCTTGCGCTAATAGGTTCGCCGTGCTTGAATTTTTTATCCTGTCTGGCGTATCCCATGTAGGGAATTACAACGTTGATCACAGGCGAATCCTCACATGCATCAATTAGCTGGAGCAATGCCATAAGATCGGTATCTGTTGTCGTACTCTGGATAATAGTAACTTCATCCACATCCTCATCAAGGATACGTGTGTAAAGTTCACCGTCAGGGAATTTTGTGAAATCGCACACTGTGGGAGTTAGGTTCAATTCTCTGGCAACGCGCGATGCGAGTGCCTGAGACGCTGGTCCTCCTATGATTTTCAAGCGATGTACCTCTTTAGATTTTCATTTTTCATAATTAATGCGTTCCTAATGTTATTATCATACATTAGTTTTGGTTCCCTTTACTTTTTCAAGAACCCTTATATCACGTATACCGGTAGAGGGATAGTTTCCAGTATCATCCTTTTCAGCTGACTTGACCATGTCCCACACGGTTAAAAGTGCAACGGACACTCCAGTCAAAGCCTCCATTTCCACACCAGTCCTTCCTAAAGAACTCACTTTAACACTGGCACGAATGTAGTCTTCGAGTATGGAAAAGTCCACGTCTACACTCGTGATAGGTATCTGGTGGCACATGGGTATCAATTCAGGGGTCTTCTTCACAGCAAGTATAGCTGCTACTCTGGCAGTTGAGAGGACATTGCCCTTCTCAACCGTTCCGGACCTTATCCTTTCAATGGTCTCCCTGCTAAGGACGATCTCTCCGGAGGCAACTGCCCTTCGGGTAACGATGTCTTTCTGGCTGATATCAACCATGACTGCCCTGTCATCTTCAATGTGTGTGAATTCCTTTGTCAATAGATCACCAGTAATAAATCTTCGTCAGTCTATTCGAAGATTCTTTCTTTGCAGGTAATCCTCAATAGTGCTATTTAGTTTTTCTTCCAGCACCCTGGCCTCATCAAGACTCAGTTTAAGGATTTCCTCATCCTCACCATGGCTTACCACTACACGAACACGATTGCGTTCTAGATCCACACTTATATTCCTGTTTCCCCGCTCCATATTCATAACTCCTGTTTCATTACAGTACTTATCATTTCAATAATATCAGTTGCAAGCAGCCCATATCCTTTTTCCTTGAAGGCAAGGTCACCTGCTGCCCCGTTTATAAAACTTGCACAAGATGCAGCATCCATTGCGTTATTTGCCGCAAGGAGAGCTCCGGCAATACCGGCGAGTACATCACCAGTCCCACCAACAGTCATGCCTGCATTTCCTGTACAGTTGATTTTTACCCCATCACCATCGGAAATTATATCCGTATTTCCCTTTAACAGAGTAACGACCTGCATCCCCTTTGAGAACTCGAGTACTAATGCCTTTTTCCCCTCGACATCCTCAGGAACATTTTCATAGGTCAGGCGAGAGAGTTCTGCAGAATGAGGGGTAAGTATTATTTCAGCGTCCTGCTTTCCCGAGATGATGCTGTCATGAAGTGCATCTGCATCTATTACCGCTTTTTTGCACATGGGCACTATGCGTTTCAGAGCCTGTCTGGTAGCCCCCTCCTTCCCCAGCCCCGGGCCCATTATAATGACATCATGGGATTTTATGAGTTCTGAGACCACAGACACATTACCCGGATGAAGTCTTTTCCCGGAAAGTGCATGGACTATGAGATCAGGAGAAAAGGAAGCCACCGTGGCTGCGATACCCTCCGGCACTGCCAGTGTCACTATATCAGCACCTGCCCTCAATGCTGCAAGTCCTGCAAGTGCAGGAGCACCATAATATGCACCACCACCCACGACCAGCACCCTTCCGGAATTTCCTTTGTGAGCCATATAGCTTCGTTTTTTGAGATTATTAAGGTCACCTGGGCCTACAAGATCTTCCGCGTCCCTGCAGACACCTATGCCAATCACCTTTAATTCACCTATAAAAGAGGAAGCATTCGGCAAAAGAAGACCTTTCTTGGGCCTGTGAAAAGTCAGTGTCACACTGGCCTTTACAGAGACCTCACCTTCGCCTGTATCCACGTCAAGACCTGAAGGGACATCAATTGATATGACAAACGAGCCGGAATCATTTATGTGGCCTATGGCAGCGGACTCCAGCGTTCTCGGAGAACCCTTCACGCCTGAGCCAAGTATCCCGTCAACAATGATGTCTGTTTCTTTCCATTCCGATAGTTTGTCCAGTTCTAAGGAGTCGGTGATCTCCATGACCTCTGTGATACCGCTGTGTTTGAGCAGCCGGAAGTTGCTAATTGCTTCACTTGTGCGTATTTGAGAAGAGCGGCCAAGCAGCACTACCTTTACCTCACACCCATCGCACAGAGCAAGATGCCGGGCAGCCACAAAGGCATCACCCCCGTTGTTGCCCCTACCTGCAATGAAAAGAACTTTCCCGGTATCCAGGCGGGAATGAACTTCCCGTGCAATACCTGCACCTGCATTTTCCATCAATTGAAGTGGATCCATACCCAGGTATTCACAATTCGAATCGATGGCTTTCATCCTGGAAGATGTGATAGCATCCATGGTTACTTATTCCCATTTTTGGATTAAATGATTCAATAAATAGTACTAATAAATAATATCGAAGTAAAGCCACATAAACTTTGGCAATATGGGATTGGGAAAATGAAAATGAGATTTCCAATCGGAACTTAGACTTAGTGACTATCTGAGGATCTACTACGCCCACTTACATTTGAAAAGATGAAATTACCCTCACTTTTTTTATTAAACTGTACATACAATATATATTTATATAACATTTCATATCAGTAGCAGCATGCAACTTGATCAACCAAAAAACATCGACACAATCAAGTTTGTGTTCTTCTCAATTGCATACAGCAGTATGCTTGTATCCATCGGTTTACTTTACTGGTATTTAAACTACTGAATATACGCTTTTACCACTTCAACTTTCCTTTTTAAAAACTTGAGTAAAATCGATTGATGAAGGACTATTACGCCAGGAAAAAGTGAACATTGTCTACTGGTTATCTATTTATTACTTGGTTTTCATTTATATTTACTAATTGATACATTGATACTATTCCTAAACAAAAAATTATTTTAACATATTTACAATCATACACGGAGGTTATCTTATCAGCATAGTTGCAAAGGACATTACTGCAACAGATAAAGCTAAAATCAAACCTACCTACCTCATTATTGGAAGCGGGAGTTTTGGTTTTGCTTTAGCTAAGGAGCTCAGAGAGCTTGGCAAGGACCTTATCATTGTAGATAAGGACAAGGAAAAGGTTGAAACACTTCGCGAAGAGGCCTATGAGGCCATTGTCGGAGATGCAAGCGATCCGAATCTCCTTGACAATATGAATACCAAGAACCTTGCAGGCATACTTATACTCAGTTCTGATGTCGAAGCCAACAAGGCTGCCCTGGCAAACATCAGGACAAATGTGTCAAAGGATGTTTACTGTGTTGCAAGATCCCCTGATGCAATAAACATGCAGGAGATGGAAGCCATGGGTGCAGACCTTGTTGTCATGCCCCCTAAAATGGTTTCAAAATCCCTTTCAAGATCCCTGGAAAGAGCAGAGGCACTCCACAGAGGTAACAAGCTTTCACAGTGGTTTGAGAGTATCAAAAATAAGAAACTGGCAATTGTCACCCATAACAACCCGGACCCTGACGCAATAGCATCCGCCCTTGCACTACAATATATTGCGGAGTCCTTTGACGTAGAGTCGGACATAGTATACCATGGTGAAATTGGGCATCAGGAAAACAAGGCTTTTGTAAACCTGCTTGGAATCGACCTCTACAGGATGGGAGACATAGATATAAGATCCTATGACAAGATCGCCATGGTGGACTGCTCTGTGCCTGGTGCGAACAATTCACTGCCGCATGATATACCAATAGGGGTTATAATTGATCACCACCCCATAGGAGATTCGGAAATTGACGCTGAATTCATTGACATACGCCCCAATGTGGGAGCTTCTGCGACGATCCTTACCAAATACCTGCAGGAATTGAACATCGACATCGACAGCAATCTTGCAACAGCTCTCCTGTATGGGATAAGGACCGACACCCTTGATTTCAAGAGAAATACAGATTCAGCAGACCTTTCGGCTGCATCTTATCTGTACCCACTCTCAGATCATGATGTACTGGAGCAGCTGGAAAGACCTTCCATGTCCATCGAAACCCTCGATGTACTTGGTGAAGCCATCAACAACAGACAGGTGATCGGTAGTTATCTGCTTTCCAATGTAGGAAGCATCCGAGACAGAGACACACTCCCGCAGGCTGCAGACTACCTCCTGAACCTCGAGGGAATATCCACTTCCATAGTCTTCGGAGTTACCGAGGAGCAGATCTTCATATCAGGCAGAAGTAATGATATCCGTGTGAATCTCGGAGATGTCATGAAACGCGCCTTTGGAGAGGACGCTGGAGGAGGACATGCAACCGCAGCAGCAGCGCAGATAAGCCTTGGCGTATTCAGTGCTGCAAAAGACAGACAGACCCTTTTAAGACTTGTGAACGAAGCAGTTGTCAAACGATTCCTTAGCGCTGTTGGTGTGGAAGAGGCCGTAGAATAACCTCTTCACCTTTTGCTTTTTTCTTATATCTGCATACCTGCAGATGCCCGAAAATAAACCCTTTTATATTACACAGGCCTATCGACACAGGAACTATGAGTGAAACATACAAAGCTGCCCTTATTAGGAACCTGCAAATGGAGCTCGATGCAGCTAAGAAGATAGACGTAAAGGAAATTGCAGCTGCCATCAGGGATTACGGATTCACATGCCTTATCTGCGGCAGGTGCTGTAGAAGAGAATATGGAGATAATACTGTAATAGTCAGTCCTGAAGAGATAGAGAAGATACAGCACAGCACAAGCCTTGATCGGGATCACATTGCTGTACCTTTGATCGAAGAGAGAGAGGATGGGAAATTTGACGAAGCGTACCTGAAGGACATATCAGATAGTATAGACAGTAAAGGCAGCGTCCATACATTCGGATGGAAATTGTGTCAGAAGGATAGCGGCGACTGTAGCTTCATCCAGAAGAGAGGCGAAGGGAACCGTTGCACCATATACAGTAGCCGCCCTATGTTATGCAGCACATATCCATTCTATATGGAAGACATGGAAATGAAAGCATCCCACTGCGAGGGACTGGGAAGGGAGATTTCCCATGAACAAAGCAGGGAACTTGCAGAAAACGTATTGATAAGATATCTTGCAGAAATAGAAGATACCATCAGACTCTATGAAAAATACGATGAGTTTGAGAGAAGTAATGATGCCCTGGATAAAGCCCTGGCGAATCTGGGCAATGGGTACATTAATTATGTGCTACATGATAGCACAGGAAAGCATAATATCAAACAAAAAGTAAAAGATATTTAAATCATCGATTGCTTTATAAGCCATTAACATTTTAAAACACTGATTACCATGCCCACTAATACTGACCAACCAATGACAATCTCTGAAAAGATTTTTTCAAAGGCTGCCGGAAAGACGGTTAAAGCCGGAGAATTCGTACTGGCAAACATTGACAAGGCAATGACCCATGACATCACAGGACCTCTTGCAGTAGAAGGTTTCTATGAGATCATGAAAGACAAGGAAGAGAAAAAGGTCTGGGACCCCAGCAAGATAGTCATCGTTTTTGATCATCAGGTTCCTGCAGACTCACTCAATGCTGCAAAGAACCACACCATGCTCAGGAAATTCGCAAAAGAGCAGAACATACTCAACTATGACGTCTATGAAGGGGTTTGCCACCAGGTAATGCCAGAAAAGGGACATGTGAAGCCAGGTGACCTCGTTGTAGGTTCTGATTCACACACATGCGCATATGGATCCCTAGGAGCATTCTCAACCGGTGTCGGCTCAACCGATATGGCTGCTGTATTCGCATCCGGCAAGCTCTGGTTCAAGGTTCCTGAGACGATCAGGTTCGAAGTCAATGGGAAACTTCCAAAGAATGTCTATTCAAAAGATCTGATCCTCCACCTGATAGGAGATGTCGGCGCAGAAGGTGCAAGATACAAGGCTGCTGAATATGCAGGTTCAACTGTAGCAGATATGCCAATATCCGAGCGTATGACCGTTTCCAACATGGCAATAGAAATGGGTGGAAAGGCAGGCATCATCGAAGCTGACAAAGTAACAGAGGAATACCTGAAAGAGCGTATCCCAGATTACGAATTTGACCCATACTGGAAATCCGACGAAGGCGCAGTCTACTCCGACTTCAGAGAGTACGATGTAAGCGATCTCGCGCCACAGGTAGCCTGTCCACACAACGTAGACAACGTCAAACCTGTCACAGAGGTAGAAGGTACAAAGCTAGACCAGATCTTTGTGGGATCATGTACCAACGGAAGATTCGAGGATATCGAAGTTGTTGCAAAGATGATGGGCGATGAACCTGTTGCAAAAGACGTAAGGCTGCTTATCATACCTGCATCAAGAACAGAGTATATGAAGGTACTCAGGGCAGGATACATCGAGCAGTTCATGGAAGCCGGAGCCATTGTTGAAGCGCCATGTTGTGGCCCATGTATGGGCGGATCATTTGGTCTTCTAGGAGATGGCGAGATAGGACTTGCAACATCCAACCGTAACTTCAAGGGAAGAGAAGGAAGTCCGGAATCCTTTGTGTACCTGAGCTCACCTGCAACCGCAGCAGCATCAGCACTCACAGGAGAGATCACAGACCCAAGAAAGATCTGAGGATCTTTCTTTTACTTTTTATCACCCAAAGACCAAAACAGATATATCATAAAATCTATATGGTAGATTCAGACGTTGGAAAACCAACACTAGCCCGTCATATTGCGCGTGGATTACACCAACGTCACTACATACTATTTTTGAAAGTCCTTTGCTTTTAGCCTAAGCTGGGCAACTTACCACAAGAGTAAATAGAATAAGACTGTATTTGCACTTGATCAAACATGTCAGATGCAGACCTTTCCATTCTAAACGAGATCTACGAGGTCATACTGGACCGCAAGAATAACCCCACTGAGGAATCCTATGTCAGTTCCCTGCTCAACCACAGAAAAGGTATCGACAAGATACTGGAAAAGGTTGGCGAGGAATCCATAGAAACGATACTTGCAGTGAAGGGTGAAAAGAAAGAAGAAATAATCTATGAAGCATCAGACCTGCTTTTCCACATGATGGTAATGTTTGTTTCAGCAGGAGTCTCCCTGGAGGAAATCTCCGAAGAGCTGAAAAAGCGCAGGAAATGAAAACTTCACTTTTTTTTAGTAAACTGTTAATTCCCTGAAGATATCCTTCTTTGAAAGGATACCACTTGGTTTTCCGTCAAAGGCAACCAGTAGAAATCCGATGTTGTGCTTGTCAAAGATCTTCACTGCATCATAAAGAGACGTTTCCGAATCCACGGTGATCAGTTCTTTTGTCATGATGTCCTTGACCTTTGCAGTCATTTTACCACTTGCAACCGCATCCCCGATATCAGTAAAGGTTACGATGCCTATAATATCGTCATTGTCCTTCACCGGCGCTCCGTGAATACTGTGATCCACGAGTAAGCGTGCAGTTTCCTGTATACTTGCATTGGCATTTATAGAAATGAGATCCATACGAGCATAATTCCTTACCGGTTTTTTAGGAAGGGATATCATCTCGTTTATCGAGAAAACAAGAGTATTCTTACTATCATCACGGCCAACGATCTCACCGCGAATAACGAGCTTGTTCACAGGTGTCGGGCCCATCTGGACCTTGTCACCCTGTTCAAAACCCTTGATATTCCCCAGCACTTTGATCATACCCTGGCAGAGATCCGGATGACGGACAGTAGTAAAACTTACCTCTGCTGCTGTTGCACCCTCCATCAATTCATCATTGCGATAAATTGGGACCACTGCCTCGTGTTCCATTGAAGTGATACTAAGTGCCTCATATGCACCACCAGTAGCCTTGTAACCACCCTTTGGACCGGGAACTCCCTCCACAAGGCCAAGAACTTTCAGAGATTGCATCTGATTTCGCACAGTACCGGGATTACGATTGATAAGTTCAGCAATCTCCTCACCTTTTACAGCACGGGATTTTTCTCTCTGAAGGTTTATTAACGCTATAAGAATATCTTTTTGGATGGGAGTCAGTTCCATAAAATCACCATTAAATGGATGAAAATCTAGTTATAGATACTCAATAGTGATATAAATATGTGAGTATTTCAAGTAAAAGATATTAATAAATAATGCAAATAAAGCTAATATTACCCAAGGAATAACAATTTATACTTTCAGACGGTTGAGCCTACACAGGTAAAAAGACTATGATATTTGAGAAGATTAATACCGTTCCTACATCAGACGAACTGTTGGACAAAGCATTTAGAAGAGCTAGCCGCGCAATGGCAGGAAAAACAGTCACCAGTAGAGAGACTGCACGTCAAGGACATGAATCAATGATTCTGACCTCCGGCAACATCCTTTCGGATAATCTTGCAAACATAGTCAGACGTTTTCCTAATTTTGATGACCTCCACCCATTCTACTACGACCTTGCAAACGTGATAGTAGGAGTAGACAACATCAAAAAATCCCTTGGAACTATAGATTGGGCAAGTTCCAAGATACACGATATGGCAAGGGAACATGTGGGAATGATAAGAAGAACACGTGAACCTGTAGTTATAAGAAAACAATTCTTTGGGCGCATGGCCTCGATCATGGGTTCCATAAACAAAGACCTTGTTTTCCTAAACGATGCCCGTAACAAGCTAAGGGAGCTCCCCTCAGTACATGATGAGCCAACCATCGTAGTGGCTGGATACCCAAATATAGGCAAATCCAGTTTTGTTTCAATGGCAACCGGTGCAACACCAGAGATCGCATCATATCCCTTCACAACAAAGGGCGTATCCATAGGTCATTTCATGATAGGTCCGGACAGGTATCAGGTAATAGATACACCAGGACTTCTCGACAGGCCGATGTCAGAGAGAAATGATATAGAGCTCCAGGCGATCAGTGCATTGACGAATCTCGATGCAGTTGTTCTTTTCATCATAGATGCTTCAGAGACATGTGGCTATGAGATAGAAGACCAGAAGAACATGCTTGCAGATGTAAAAGAGGGATTTGAACTACCTATACTCGTAGTTGCCAACAAATCTGACCTCCCTCAGTTCAGGGAACTTGATTTTGTTGACATGAAGATGTCCACAGCTACCGGAGAAGGCCTTAAGGAAGTTGTAGATACATTAGTAGATATGATAGAAAAAAGTAAGTCAGAGAAAATTTCGGACGAAATTTAATACTCTGAATCTGTTTATCTTCAAATAACTTTTTCCATTATTTTTAAAGCTTTTTTGATATTATCCATGGAAGTTGCATAGGAAAGTCTTATGTGACCTTCGCCCTGTGCTCCGAACGCAGTTCCTGGAACAGCTATAACTCCATTTGATACGAGTTTGGATGCAATCTCAACGGAATCGGAGACTTCAGGAAATGCATAAAAAGCTCCCTTTGGAAGAGCGCATTTCAGACCAATGGAATTAAGACCCTCTACAAGAACATCCCTGCGTTTTCTAAACTCTTCACGCATTTCGACCACAGGATCCATTGGACCGTTAATAGCTGCAAGCGCTGCCTTCTGGGCAACTGAGTTTGCACATGCCTGAACATACTGGTGCACCTTGATCATCTGCTCAGTATATTCTTTACTGGCAGCAACATAACCAAGTCTCCAGCCAGTCATGGAATATGTTTTGGATACCGCGTTAATGGTAATTACATTATCAGAGAACTGAGCCGGACTGACATGCTCGCCCTCATAGATGAAATGCTCGTAGACCTCATCTGATATAAGAGTGATATTATGATCGTCAGCTATCTGAGCAAATGCCCTCATGTCAGCTTTGCT
The DNA here is from genome assembly GCF_045291275.1 of Methanolobus sp. ZRKC3. Taxonomy (GTDB): domain Archaea; phylum Halobacteriota; class Methanosarcinia; order Methanosarcinales; family Methanosarcinaceae; genus Methanolobus. Next base: position 2,237,571 of record NZ_CP146982.1, on the reverse strand, counting down.
TTGCACAGCACCTGTGGGATTTGCAGGAGAGTTGATGATCATTGCCTTGGTTTTGGGCGTGATCCTTTCCACCACATCCTCGGGCCTTATGGTAAGGTCATCACCAAGGGGAAGTGATGCCGCTTTGCCACCCATTATCTCGACAAGTGCGTTATAAGAAACAAAACCGGGATTCGCAATAAGTACCTCATCGCCCGGACCTACAAGTGAGGCAATGGCGATCTCCAGCCCCTCGGAAGCACCGGATGTGACAATTACCTCATCCGGCGAAACAGTGAAATTGTTCTCCCTCTGGAATTTGGAACTCAGGGCCTCACGAAGTTCTAAGATACCGGAACCAATGGTGTAACCTGTGAAACCCTCGTTAATAGCATCAATAGCTGCCTGCTTGATGTGTTGCGGAGTATCAAAGTCAGGCTGGCCGATACCAAGATTGATAGAATCAGGACCAGCAGCTTCAAACATCTTTCTTATACCGGAAATATCGATGTTCAGTACCCTTTGGGCAAACTTCGTATCGGCCATGAAAAATCCTCTTACTTATTCAATATTCGTATGTCTTGACTTCAGGTCAGCTTCTGAAGCACCTGTGATGAATATAAGTTCTGCAATGACCGCATCAAGGAAAACACTTGCAGATGTTTCAAAGGAGGTACCCAGTGGAGTCAGATATGTATATTCACCACGCATGTGACGCTCGACGTAGCCCCCTACATCATCCTTTGACCTTCCCTGAAGTTCGATCACGGTGTCGGACATATTGCCAATCTTTGAATCCTTGTTGGAAGTTATTGAGATCAGTGTTGCACCAATATCCTTTGCGATCTTTCCAAGGTCTGAAACAGAGCGTGTCTGCCCTGAGCCTGATATTGCAACAACCACATCATTGGCACTGACAGCAGGCGTGGTGGTCTCCCCAACAACGTGGGAGGAAAGTCCAAGATGCATGAGCCTCATTGCAAAGGCCCTTCCTACAAGACCGGAGCGGCCTGCACCTATCACAAAGATACGCCTTGCTTTTAGGAGATGGTCAAGCATCTCTTTAATTGATTCGTTATCAAGGTCCTGAGCAACCTTTTCCAGGTGCCCGACCATTAGTAATATAGAAGACTTCAAATGCTTGCATTCAGTCATGTTTTCTTCAGTCATTATAAAAAACCCTTATGTGTTAGTGGAGAATTGATTATCATGATGCTTCTCTTTCACATCATCCTTATAATTAACGTTCTTTATATCCCAGTCCTGGATGCTACTGAATTCATCATATAATTTCATGATATCAGAATCATCACCGGTCCAGTAGCAGTCCAACATCATATCATTATCCTTAAGCTCTTTGGTTATTGAACCGGCAAGCAGAAAGAGTGCTTTCTTGCTGTAAAAAGGAACATGGAAGGTAGCACGATACCCCTTATCTGCCCTGGCATATGCCACAAGCACATAACCGCTACTTTCGTAATCGGTAATCTCCTCAAAATCACAAACCACTTCAAGTTCATGTACAGCAGACTTGTCTATTTTCGATATACCAAGAAGGACCTCCCCAACAACCACATCAGGAACCTGGCGTCCAAACCAGATGGATATCTTACCGTAAGTACATGTCACGTGTACATCATCTCTCCCCATCTCAAAAGAAGAAAGGGAATGATAGGGAGAGATCAAAGGTTCTTTACTCTCTTTAGAACTCATTCAGATTCACACAACAATTATTTGTTTGTAGAAATAAGAGCACTGATCATATCACGATCCTTCCTGAGAGTCTTTAACTGGTCAGCAGGCCCGATTACGGTAAGTCTTGATTTGAGTGTGTTCTTCTTCAGTATCTTCCCGAAGAAAGATGTATCAACTTCGGAAGGATAACTTTCCATCTCAATTCCTGAAAAACCATCCGGCTCGATAAGCGTCATAGTCATTTCTATAAGACTTGCCTCTTCTTCAGGAGTCAGTCCCTTTTCAAGAACTAATATCTTGCCGCTCATCACTTCATCAATGATAAACCTCACTTTTTCAACAGGAGCCATTGATGATAGTCTGTGTTCAGACACCAGATCCATTTGGAAACCCTGCATAACGATCACCCAAACCTCTTTGCGATCTCTTCATACAGAGTATCTACGTTCTTTCCTTCAAGGGCTGATATTGCAACCATAGGATGTTGTGGGAAAGCGTCCCTTATGGTGGATGGTGAAGATTCCGGAAGATCGACCTTGTTGGAGACTATCAATAGAGGAAGGCTACGTGCCTCCATGTTTCCAATAACAGTTACATTGACCTGAGTGAACGGGTCTTCTGTAGCGTCCATTACAAGAATGACACCATCGAGGTTCTCGAGCCACTTGACTGATTCGATAACACCTTCTGTTGCCTCTTTAGCACGTCTTTTTGACTCAGCCTCATCCATTCCCTGCGCCATGAATTCATGGAAATCGATCTTTGTAGCAAGTCCCGGAGTGTCTATGATATCGAGGGTGATGGAACTGGAATCGGTCTTTATCGTCACACCTTCCCTACGTCTTGCACGCCTGGTCTCGTGAGCAATGTGTGATACAGAACCCATTGCATCACCGGTCCAGTCCCTGATGATGCGGTTTGCAAGAGTGGTCTTACCAGCGTTTGGCGGACCATATATCCCTATTCGAGCATTCTGTTTTTTAAATAATCTTGTAAAAAGATTTGAGAATTTCTGTTTGAATTTTTTAATTGCGCCCATTCGTACCCTCCGTTGCATGGGATGATATCAGATTTGAATATTTTGCTATTACAAACACCCACTGACATATATTTCTTATTGTATATGGCCAGGGCGATAATAGATTTTATTAAACATTGGATTTGGTCATAGCAGAGTTTATAGCTATTTCAGCGATGTTTGCACCATAATCAGCCGTTCTGTCAATACTGTCCACCACGGCACCAAGTGCGACCACAGATTCAGGAGAATCAAGCTTCAAAGTGGCTTCATTGAGCTTTTTTATCAGCGGGGACATCTTTGCGACACCATCGATAACCTGATTTGCAAGATCGACATCCGAATTATAAAGGGAATCTATGGAGTCTTCAAATATCTGTCGTGATAAATTGCTTGTTTTTTCGATCATTTCCATGATACCATCAGGGATGGACCGATCAAATGAAGATGTGGCCTTGGCTATCTTGCGGGCATGGTCTGCAATCCTTTCTATCGGACCAGCTGCCATCCTAAGGTCATGATATTCATCTATGGAAGTTTCCATGGCATCAGGCAGTCGGGCACCCCGCAACACAGAACGGAATTGTTTCGCTATCAAAAGAAATAGCCTGTCGACATCATCATCCCTTTGATCAACATCAAGGGCAAGGTCGAGATCCAGGGTCTTCACAGCCTTTATAGCATCTGCATACATGGAATTGGAAATAAGGAACATCCTTCTGACACTTTTCTTAATAGAGATCTCATCCGGGTTAAGGAGATCCTGAATAACTACCTTTTTTGCAGTTTCCTCGATAATTTCAGGACCTATAAGCTTGTAACATATCCCCCTGATGATCTTCTTCTGTTCAGCAAGAATACGGTCCGCCTTGATCTCTATTACATCCGAGCCGGCAAGATAAGCCGCAATGATATCCCTTGTAAGAGCATCACCCATCCTTCCCGTTACATCGATCTGGCTTCTCTTTAAAGGAGCGGAATCCGAAATAGGATCGATGATAAGCTTACCATCAGGCTGTGGATGTAACGTGATACTACTCCCTGTTTTTATCCCGACCTTATCTGCCCAGGGTTTCGGTAAAGAAATGATATATGTAGAACCACCGGTTTGCTGAACTTTTCTGGTTTCTATTTAAATCCCTCATTACAATATTACTCTATGAGAAATATATAGACTTGTATGTGATATATATAGCTGCGCTTTTGCAGGCGAGAATAATATATAATAAAATAATATTATTATAAAATATGAAAGAAATAAACATCCAACCACATGAAATGAGCCTTTTACGAAAAATACTACCCATTATCTGCCTTCTTGTGCCCTGGGAAGTCTATTACTACACAGGGGATTACTCAAGTGGATGGGGCATCAAATTCTCCCTATTCTATGCAAATTTTGACATGCAGTATGGAAGCATTTTCGTTGACCTGATCAAGCAACTTGGACTACTGTCCTACGGAGGCTTCCTTCCATCAATAAGGACAATTACGTGGTTTCTGGCAGCGGCACTTTGTCTGATCCTGGCAATCTATGAATTGTCCAGAGAAGATATCGAGCTTAAACTTGGAAAAAATACTATAGCTGCCATATTTATTGCCTGCTCAGTCCTGAGCCTCATAAGTTCAATGGCAGTCTGGAACAGTTCCTTTAAGACAATTCCTATTGCTCCGCTTTTTTTTGCCATGGGAGGATACATTCTTCTTTATGCAAAGAGATCGAATCAGGAAGAGTAATAAATTACTGGATAAAAATACTTAATATGAAAAACTATATATTATACCTAATACTTATCACAGAGTGCTAATCTATGGATTTCCCATTTCGACAGAATTATTTCGACAGAATTTCCTTACATGAAATCCATAGCCCTGCGATAAACTCTTTTTTTGAAATATTAGAATTATACTAGTAGAATCACTTTATATCAATGATATAATGTTATGTTCAAAAAATAATATTACATTGCCCTGAGCCATTATGCTCATGGGTCAAAATAGTACCATTGACATTACGAACTTTCCAGTAAAACGATATAATTTTAATTATGATTTTATTGGCGCAGAGAATCTGGCGACACTGAACCTTTTGAAAAGTTCTGTTCTGGTATCCATATCAGGTGCCTTGCGAATACACATAGCTTTTCTGCTATTGCATATTAGTTCTATATTTTTGCACTGCTTTGCAGGTGGACTGATAATATATTCAGTTTATACCCTGGACAGGGCAATGGATGCTGAAGAGGATTCGGTGAACAGGTCCGAACTTAAAGGTGCATCAAACAAAATAGCATTGTTGTTATCACTCATTTGCTTTATTATCGGTGCAACTATACTGGCATCCAGTGGCATGCTGCTTATCGCATTCATCCCCCTTATAACAGGATACCTGTACACCAAGGGGCTCGATCTTGGAAGATTCAAACTGAGACTTAAAGGCGGCATGGGAATTAAGAACCTGGTAGTGGGAATTACATGGGGATCTTTCATCGCGGGAATTGCAGGATATTACTCTGCAAGTATTCTGGCAACCCTGCTGGTATTCATATTCTTTGGAACAAAGCTATTCGTCAATTCTGCAATATACGATTTCAAGGACATTAAAGGTGATACTCTTGCAGGTATCAACACATTGCCAGTAAGCCTTGGAGAAAAGAATACCAGAAACCTTCTCTTTGGACTTCATATAATAGCACATCTGATTCTGAGCATCTTCCTGCTGAAAAATGTAATAGCTTTTGAGCCGATAATACTTATCTACAGCTTTATTGCAGGCGTATTATCGATCAGAAGTTTTACAAAGCCCATAGAATTTGAGAGTATGGAAAAAGAAACCAAAAGACTATTTCTGGTTGACGGGGAATCCAGCTCAATCATGGGACTAAAAACCATTGCAAGCTGTGTCATGTGACACAGCTATTTTTTAAAGAGAAACTATCCGCCGGGACCTTCTCCGATAGTATTCAAAAATTTCCTCACCCCACTTGATCGAAGATTCATCGTAGCCAACCAGATCACTGCGAGGATCATATGAGCCGTTCTCATAAAATAGTGAAAGAGAGAAGAAATAATCAGTAACCACAAATGCAAGCTTCACATCATTAATGACATAAAGCTCCGATTTCGGAGAATCCAGAAAGAACTGCAGTTTACCCCTGTGTTCGGTTGCGACCTTGAAAAAGACATTCTCAGTCAGGATCAAAGATGTAGGTACATGGTTCTCTGCAAGGCTTGTAAAAAAATCAGGATATGTGGGGATGAATATGGGAGAAATGCCTTTGACGTAATTAGATTTTGAAATATTGTCCGCGAATATCTTATGCGATTCATAGATATTCTCAATGCTGTCTGAAATAACTTCACATCCCCTGATCTGTGCAAGATCTTCCAGCAAATGCGGAGGAATATCTTCCACAGTATGTTCATTCCAGAAGGACTCGTTCTTTTCTATGGTTGCCAGAATATCCAGAAGTGGCCTATAATGACTAGCTATGGCTTTGCCCATAGGGGTGATGTGATACCTCTTTTCATCCTTCCTTATTAGATTGGATGTCTGCATCTCTTTTATCCGAGGAGATATCTCCGGTGAAGAAACGTTGAAATGTTCCCTTATCTCAGAAAGGGTCCTTGGTTTTTCTTCAAGCAGGAAAAGAATACCTTTCCTCTTTTCGGAAAACGTCAGTACGCTCAGTAAGCCTCTTGATTTCACAAAGTTCACCAGATCTATAACATGATATGTAGGTTAATTAGCTTAAAAGCCATCTATCAGATTTAAAGAGGCTGCAATATTTATAAGTATTTTCAGACTGAAAAAATAAAGTAGACATAAAACTTTGTGAAGAGCCCGGGATTAACGGCCAAAGGGTTCCAAAACCAATACACGCTAATAAAAAAAAGAAGGTGGACACTTCAATGGAGGAAGTGTCTCATTCCGGTGAAGATCAAAGATACGCCCAGTTTATTTGCTGTGCTTACAACTTCATCATCCCTGATGGATCCACCAGGTGAAAGAATGTACTTGATACCACTTTCATTTGCATGGATTATGCTGTCATCAAATGGGAAGAAAGCATCTGAAGCCATGACACATTTTGAAAAGATATCCTTGCAGTACTCGTCAAAGGATACAGCCGGGTTTTCACGGTCATAAATGACCTGAAGGTTCTCACGGGCCTTTGTAGCTGCAAGTTTTCTTATGGAATCAACCCTGTTAGGCTGCCCTGCTCCCATTGCAAGCATCATGTAGCACCCTTGCTCATACTCATATGCCAGAGTAACGGCATTGGACTTGACACACTTGCATGCATGCAGACTGAATTCCGAAACAGAACGCAGCTCTTCAGGGTATGAGGTCTCAGTTACACAGTCCCATTTATCGTAGATACCGATATTTCTGGACTGCTTCAATATTCCACCCACCACATACTTGTAAGTATCTTCCACAGCAAACGGTTCATTGAATTCAGGAAGCTCAAGCAGACGCAGGTTTGCACTCTTATTCCTCAGATATTCAAGAGCATCATGCTCAAAACCTGGTGCCAGTATTATCTCCACGAACTTGCCATTGAGGAATTCCGCAGCTTCGAGATCGAATACAGTGTTTGTGCAGATTATACTGCCATAGGCTGAAATTGGATCGCCATCCCATGCTGCCTTAAGAGCCTGCAAAAGAGTATTGCCCGTTGCAAGTCCGCAGGGGTTATTGTGTTTTACCACTGATACAGCCGGGTTTTCATTACCTAGCTCCTTGACAGTCTGAAGAGCATTGTCAGCATCGATATAATTGTTATAGGAGAGCTCCTTCCCATGCAGTTGTCTTGCATTTGAAAGTGAAGGTCCGGTTACACCAGCTTCCTTGTAGAATTTAGCTTCCTGATGCCAGTTCTCACCATATCTGAGAGCTACACCACTATTGAAGCTCATACGCATGACCTCTTCACCAAGCAATTCCTTGCTAAGATATGTGTCAATGGTAGCATCGTAATCAGCCGTGTGTCTGAATGCTTTGACAGCAAGCCCCTCACGGGTTTCCTTGGACACCACACCAGTCGAACGGATCTCCTTGAGGATATGACCATAATCATCCGGGTCGCAGATCACTGTAACTGAGCGATAATTCTTGGCAGCTGAACGAAGCATAGAAGGACCACCAATATCGATATTCTCGATCGCCTCTTCAAGCAGTACACCTTCATTTGATACCGTTACCTCAAAAGGATAGAGATTCACTGCTACCAGGTCAATAAGTTCTACATCTTCTTTTTCAGCTTCTCCCATGTGATCGTGGTCATCTCTGAGACAGAGTATACCACCATGTATACGGGGATGAAGTGTCTTTACCCTGCCACCCATCATTTCGGGAAAACCGGTTACATCTGAAACATCCATTACCTTGACACCTGCATCACGAAGAATGCGTGCGGTGCCGCCCGTTGAAATTATCTCTACATCGAGTTTTTCAAGTCCACGAGCAAAATCCACAATACCAGTTTTGTCAGAAACGCTTAGCAGTGCCCTTTTTACCAAAAAATCACCGAATTAGATTGGCATGTATCGTGTATAAGTGTTCTGGTCAGAATAAATAAAAGAAGGAAGAGAATCAAAAAATGACGATCCTCATGATACAAAAAATACTATTTCCTGTTTATGAATTGAATTTCACAACAGGACACACATCAATACAAAGTCCGCAATGGCTGCACTTTTTGCCAATGATGGCAACTCCCTTTTTGAGCTTTATCTGTTTTTGCGGGCATTTACCCACACATACCCCACAACCACTGCAAAGCATGGATCTGCGGATAGAGTTCTCCACATTCTTCATAAGAGTGCGCGCCTTTTTGTCGGTATCACTGCGTGCAGTGACAGTTCCTGATGCAAAGACCTGGACTCTGTCCTCATCTTGAAGTAAAGAAGCTACACCTTCCATGTACAGGACCTTCTCAACAGCCTCAAGCATGCCAGTTATTTCCAGCTTTTCAAGGTCTATTGCGCTGTCAAATGCACCTTCTGCCGAGATACCACCCTGTTTACATGGACGATAGCCGGATGTGACATGGAACTCAAGAGTACCTGAAGCATCACTTTTTGGATGGAGGTTTATTCCCTTCTTCTTCGCGATCTCCCTCAACTGCGGAGGGAGAGTCTGCCAGCGCCAGAAACCATGCTCTACCCACTCTTCAGACAGTCCCATCTTTTCAGCATAGGACAGCAGGTAATCTGTAAGCCGCTTTTCCATTTCAGGATGAGTGGTCTTTAATCGTATCAGATCAGCCAATGAACATGACGGGCAGAGCCAGCATCCTATTCGGTCGTAACCCTCTTCGTACATTGGATTATACGGGAGCTTGTTCTTGAATATGTAAAGCCAGACATGCATCGCGGTCCAGTTCTGTATAGGTGCCGCAGCTACCTGATTGCCAACCCATGGGTTCTTCCAGACACTCTCACTTTTGGCACGTGCACCGGATTCATATTTTCTCTGCCCGATAAATGTCAGGCAACCGTCATCGTAATTGTCATCGATGATCTGTGTAATGGGACCCAGTTTACAGACCTTACAGCACCAGCGAACTTCCACACTTGGAGGACCGAAATTCTCAATTGAATCCCAGAAAGCATCCCCTGAACTAATAGAATGCAGAGGCTTTCCATATATCTGCGCAACTTGTGCTACGTTATCCAAAGTTTCAGGGAACTCGATTCCGGTATCTGCAAACAGAAGTTCGTAATCTTCAAGACACTCACTGACAAGATGAAGAACAGCGAGACTATCCTTGCCACCTGAATAGGAAACAGTTGCCGGACGGTTCGCAGAAGAAGCCACATTACTAATGAATTTGTGAGACCTCCCTACAAAATCGTCCATGTATCTTGAATTTGCCTCGACCGCATCATCCCATGTCTGTCCGGCAGGCGGTATAGTGATATCCTCAGGGATTGCCTTTAATCTCACTTTAACTCCAACGCCCTTACCCTTTTCAAGCATCTTTGCGCCAGTCATGCGTGCCCTGCCTGTTGCCAGTACCTTGCCATCGTGGGTGAGCACCACAACCTCATCCATTTCCGCAATATCAGGATCTGCATCAGCTATACCTGGAGCAAGTACACTGGAACCTGAAAGAATGAATTTTTCAGCACCCTCGTCAATAGCAACCCAACTTTTCAGGGCAGACTTGTCCCTGTTTGCAAAAATACGACGGGCGCCATTTATCCTTAATAGTAGTATCCATCGTAGATATTCCAATTCAAAGCGGATACTTCCAACAATTTCACCATCTACTATTATCTCCTCCATGCGGTCATCATATGGAGATTTGTTCAGAACTACAACACGCTCAGCACTTATGAGAGGTAAACCGAACTGTTCTTCAGAAAGGCGGTTTATCAGATCGATCTCATAATTGAATGCAGGGCGGATGTCGCCAGGAGGAGTGACTGTTACATGCTTTGTCATCTCACCGCATGAGCATTCCTTTCCAAGCACGGGTACATTACATGAGGGACACCAGTGGAGAAGTAATTCACCAAGATACAGAGGTTTTGCCATTGTCCATCCTCACTAGTCAATGATTAAATAGTTTGTGGGTTGGCTAATAAGCAAAGGATCAGAAGAACTTTGAAGCAAGAGAAGGGCGTACGTTGCACAGGGACCCATGCGCACAACCCTGGCACAGCGGACCTGTTTTTTTGTCAGGCATGGAGCCTTCCTTGATTTTTCGCACCCTGCCAAGCACTTTAAGAACCTGTCTGCGTTCGTTGGAACGTATGGTAACGGGCCTTAGTTCAGCATGTATTGCATAGAGTACAATACCTGATCCAACAGGAGTTGAATTAGCTTCTCCCATGAGCATGGCAAGAGCAGTTAGATGTAAGCGGTCATTAGCCCATACACCTGTTTCAGGATATTTTCCGGTTTTAATGATCAGAGGTATCTGCACATCATCCTCATTGAGAACGAAATGTGGAATTCCGCTAAGTCCGAGTTTTCCGGAACAGAAAAGTGAGCCTGCATCCACCTTTTTTAGCTGGGAGACAAAAGAAGTATTAGTTGTATTCGAAACAAGGGACTGCAGATTTCCGGCCATTCCAGCAAAGTGAGATCTTATCTGTGCTGCTGCCTCATCTATCATCTTCACATCCACACCCGCCAGTTCAGCGGAATAGATAAGAGGAAGATCTTCGATCAGCTGGGAAAGCATAAGATCGAGATATGAAATTATAGCATCGTCTTTTGACGAACATGATATCAACAGTTCAGAAAGGTTCATACCGAGCTCTTTCAATAGAAGATGCTCCAGATATGAAATTGAGACATCTGGAAAAGATTCATGGCCACGGCATGTATAATACAGTTTACGGGGACATAAAAGATATGTATTTAGTTCGGAAACTTTAACCCCTATTTTATCCCTTTCAATAAACATATTTTTATAGTGGATAGAGAACATACTATAAATAAGCAGATGATTTGCACCCGATACGGAATTAATTAAATCGTCAATTGACGTATCTCTATTCGTTAAATATATATGTGAATCTATCTTTAGGAGCATAAAGCATGAATGAAGACGAATCGCACGGAATGATTCGCAGGCGTCTTGCAGAAAAGATGGCAGGCGAAATAACCCTGTCTGAAAAGCCTGGGGAAGCGTTGAAAAAATGGCGATTGAACTTCGAAATTGCCCAAACTGACCTGTCCGGCTACCTGAGCGTATCACCCTCCGTCATAAGTGATTACGAAAGTGGAAGGAGAAAATCTCCTGGAACGCTCATCGTCAGCAGGATAGTAGAGGCCCTTCTTGAGGTCGATGCTCAGAGGGGTGGACAGAAAATTCATGCTTATGAGGGGATGCTTTTTACTGAAAAAACATCCAAAGCCATTTACGCTACGTACGAATACACATTTCCAATGCAGGTGGCAAAACTTGCCAGCCTGATAGATGGCGATGTGGTTAACAAGGGTGTTGAAAAACCACTGTACGGGTTCACGGTCGTTGATAGCAAGAAGGCGATCCTTGAACTATCGTCCCATGAGTTCCAGAAACTCTATGGATGGAGTACAGAACGTGCATTGGTCTTTACAAAGGTCAGCACGGGAAAATCACCCCTGGTTGCCATAAGGGTCACAAACCTCAAGCCAGGAGCAGTTGTGATACATGGATTGCGCGGCAGTGAAGTTGACCCCATGGCGAAGAAAATGGCTGAAATTGACAGGATTCCCCTTATTGCAACAACAATGGATCTTGATAAATTGGTAGAAGTGCTGAAAAAATACAGCGAATACCATATCATGGAATGATTTCCGATAACAACTCATTAAAAAGGTGTAAACATGACTGTAGGTATAGTCTCATATGGCGCCTATATCCCACGATATAGGATAAAAATAGAAGACATCGCCCGTGTATGGGGAGACGATGCTGATATTTTAAAAGCAGGTTTGAAGGTTAATGAAAAATCAGTACCTGATGTTGATGAAGACACTGCGACCATTGCTGTAGAAGCAGCCAGGTCAGCAGTTTCAAGAGCCGGTCTGGATGCACAGAGAATTGGAGCGGTGTACACCGGTTCCGAAAGCCATCCATATGCTGTCAAGCCCACAAGTACAATAGTGGCTGAAGCAGTGGGAGCTACCCCTGTATTGACCGCTGCTGACTTTGAGTTCGCATGCAAGGCAGGTACAGCTGCCATCCAGACATGCATGGGAATGGTCTCTTCAGGAATGATAGACCTTGGTCTTGCGATAGGTGCTGATGTTGCACAGGGTGCACCTGGAGATGCACTTGAATACACTGCAGCTGCAGGCGGAGTTGCCTGTGTTATCGGAAACAAGGAATCCGAACTTGCAGCAATTATCGAGGACACTTATTCATTTACAACAGATACACCTGACTTCTGGAGACGTGAGGGAATGCCATATCCAGAACACGGTGGACGTTTTACAGGTGAACCGGGATACTTCAAGCATGTGTTAGGCGCATCCAAGGGAATGATGGAAAAGCTGGACACAAAGCCCGAAGATTACGATTACGCTGTTTTCCACCAGCCAAACGGTAAGTTCCCAATGCGTGCCGCTGCAATGCTTGGATTTACCAAGGAGCAGATAAAGCCCGGACTTGTAGTTCCAAGGCTTGGTAACACATATTCAGGATCGTGCATGATGGGAATCGCAGCAACTCTCGACCAGACAGAACCCGGAGACCGCATATTTGCAACCGCTTTCGGTTCCGGTGCCGGTGGAGATTCATTCAGTATAACTGTTACCGACAGAATAGAAGAAATTCGCAACAATGCACCTACTGTTGAAGAGCTACTTGCAGACCCGATCTATGCGGATTATGCAATGTATGCCAAACACAAGGGTAAGATAAGGATAGCATGAGGTGTTGAAGATGAGAGATGTAGCAATAATTGGTGTGAAGAACACAAATTATGGAGAACACTGGGGCCGCGATTTAAGAGATATAGTTGTTGAAGCAGGCGTCGGTGCCGTTGAAGATGCCGGTGTTGTCGGTGAAAAAATAGATTCCATGTTCGTTGGGAACATGAGTGGAGGTCAGTTTGTCGAGCAGGAACACATTGGTGCGCTCATAGCTGATTACGCAGGTCTTGCAAAGAATCTTCACGTACCTTCAACACGTGTTGAAGCTGCCTGTGCATCAGGTGGTCTGGCTCTAAGACAGGCAATCTACGCTGTAGCATCTGGATATGATGATATTTCCATTGCAGCTGGCGCTGAAAAGATGACCGATGTACCATCCCCGAAAGCATCATCCGCTCTTGCAGCAGCAGCTGACAGGGAATGGGAAGGCATAATGGGGGCGACTTTCCCCGGACTTTATGCAATGATAGCCAAGCTTCACATGACAAAATACGGAACCACAAGCGAACAACTTGCCGAAGTTGCTGTGAAGAACCACTTTAACGGACAGCATAATCCTATTGCTCAGTACAGAAAGCCCATTAGTGTGGATGCAGTACTGAATTCCATCATGGTTGCTGACCCATTACACATTTTTGACTGCTCACCAATAACAGACGGTGCTTCTGCAGTTATTGTCGCACCTGCTGATATTGCCCATGAATTTACCGATACGCCAATCTATGTCAAGGCAACAGCTCAGGCAAGTGATACAATTGCACTGCATGACCGCCGTGACATAACCACCCTTGATGCAAGTGTGGCTGCAGGTCGACGTGCATATGAGATGGCAAAAATGAGTCAGAAGGACATTGACATGGTTGAAGTTCACGACTGTTTTACCATTGCAGAAATATGTGCCATTGAAGACCTCGGTTTCGCTAAGAAGGGCGAGGGCGGAAGAGTCACACAGGAAGGAGAAACCGCAATTGGTGGAAGGATACCAGTAAACACTTCCGGCGGACTCAAGTCATGTGGCCATCCTGTTGGCGCTACAGGTGTCAAACAGGCTGTTGAAATAGTAGAGCAGCTTCGTGGAGAAGCAGGTAAACGTCAGGTTGACGGAGCAGAGGTTGGAATGACCCACAACGTGGGAGGTTCAGGTGCAACCGCTGTTGTACATATTTTCTCAAGGAACAGGTGATCACAATGTCAGTACCACGATTTTGGAGACAGCAGGTAGCCAGGTACAATCTGGTTGGTACACACTGCAAAAAGTGCGGAGAATACTTCTATCCACCACGTGATATGTGCCCTGATTGCAGACGTGATGGAGAAATAGAGGATTTCAAATTCAATGGAAGCGGAGAGGTCGTAACCTATACGGTCATTCACACTGCAGCCGAAGGGTTTGAAGGCCAGACACCTTACGTACTTGGTATAATCAAGCTCGATGAAGGACCACAACTCACAAGCCAGATAATAGCCATGGCCGATGACATGGAGATAGGTATGAGGGTCAAGCCTACATTCAGGAAACTGGGACAGGACGGCGAGAACGGTATGATATACTACGGTACTAAATTCGTTCCTGCATAATGATAGAAATAGAGATTAAAGCCCGTGCCAGCCATGAGCATCTCAAAAAGATGCTGTCTGGCATGGGTGCTGATTTTATAGGTGTCGAGAACCACAGCGACACCTATTACAACGCCCCTCACAGGGATTTTGCACAAACCGATGAAGCCCTGAGGATACGGTCTGTCAATGGCAGGTCTGTGCTGACCTACAAGGGACAAAAACTTGACACCATTTCCAAGACCCGAGAGGAATTTGAGACCGAAGTTGACGGGACAAATGCACGCAGTATTCTTCTAGCCCTCGGATATTTCGAATCCGGTAATGTCTCAAAAACACGGGAGATATTCAAATACGATGATATCACAATCGTTTTGGACAGTGTGGAAGGACTCGGGGAATTTGTTGAAGTGGAGATAGTCGCTGAATCGGATAGCGATATATCTAAAAAGAGATTGTTCGATTGTCTTGAAAAATTGAGAATAAGACAAGAGGATACCATTAGAACCTCTTACCTGGAAATGTTGCTGGATCTTTAGACCCAGCTTTACTTACTTTTTTCAAAATATTATCCAATGATAGCGCCCGGACCCATATCCTTGTCCGTGCTCAACAGTGATACATCCTCATCGTTGTCTGCTGCCAGAAGCATTCCCTGGGATTCTACACCACAGAGTTTTACAGGTTTAAGATTTACAAGCACGTTCACTGTTTTACCGACCATTTCTTCTGGCTGGTAATATTCTGCAAGACCAGCGACTATCTGACGTGGTTCCACATCACCTATGTCTACCTGAAGACGCAGGAGTTTCTTGGACTTTTTGATCTTCTCAGCGGAAAGGATCTTTCCAACTCTTATGTCCAGCTTTGCAAAATCATCGTACTCTATCTCATCCTTGAATTCCATTTTTACCTCTTCCTCTATGCCTGCTTCCTTAGCAATAGCCTTCTGTATACGTCCGGAGGATATCTCATCCATCTCGGCAATCTTATCATCCTCTACCTTAACAAAGAGAATGCCTGGCTTTTTCAGGGCTTTTCCACTCTCAACAGGAACTGTAGCCTCTGAATAAGTAACTGTGTGCACGTCTGTTTCCATGCCTATCTGCTGCCATGCGTCTTCCATACTGCCTGGAATTACAGGTTCAAAGAGCAATATAAGAGCCTTAGCAAGCTGTATACAGTTCTTGATGACCTTTCCACAGGCTTCCTTATCTTCCTTGATAAGCTTCCATGGCTCATTTGCCTGGAAATATGAATTGCCGTAGGATGCCAACGCCATTGCAGCATCTACCGCCTTCTTGAACTCGTATTCAGCAGTTGCCTTGCTCACATCATCTATTGTAGAACTGATCTTATCCATTATCTCGGGATCGATGTCCCCTTCAGGGATCTCACCGAAGTTCTTGAAAGTGAAAAGCAGGTTCCTGTACAGGAAATTACCGAATACACCCACAAGTTCAGTGTTAATCTTGTCCTGGAATATCTTCCATGAGAAATTGACCTCTTTTGTATGGGAGGTGTAACTTGCAAGATAGTATCTCAAAAGATCAGAATGGAAACCGTGGTCAAGGTAATCCTCTTCAACCCATACCACATAACCACGGCTCTTGGAGAAGGTCTTATCCTCAATTTTCACCATACCTGATGCCACAACCGCTGAAGGCTGGCTGTAATCCGCACCCTTAAGCATTGCAGGCCAGAAAATGCAGTGATGGTAGATGATATCTCCACCTATGAAATGAACTATTGGGTTATCTCCCTTCCAGAACTTCTCCCAGTCCCCGCCAGTAGCTGCTGCCCACTGCTCGGTAAAGGACATGTATCCAATAGGTGCATCCACCCAGACATATACCACAAGGTCATCATGTCCCGGGAATTTTATGCCCCATTCAAGGTTCCTTGTGATACACCAGTCGGTGAGTTCCTGTTTTACCCATCCAAGAGCATAGTTGCGTGCATTGATGGTACCGCCAAGATTCTCAAGGTGTTCCAGCAGGAAATCCTTGAACTCTGAAAGCTTGAAGAAGAAATGTTCCTGCTGTCTGTACTCTGCGGGCCCTGAGCAGATGGTACACAATGGTTGCTGGAGTTCTCCTGGTTCAAGGTGTTTGCCGCATCCCTGGTCACATTCATCTCCACGAGCTTTTTCACCACAGTTGGGGCATGTTCCTTCAACATACCTGTCAGGCAGGAAACGGTCACATTCTGGACAGTAGGCGATCTCTATTGTCTTGGGGTAAACATAGCCCTTGTCCACGAGCTTGTTAACGATCTCAAGGGTCCTGTTTTGATTTTCTGCATCATCTGTAGTACCATAGGCATCGAAGTTGACGCCCATTTTCTTGAATACCTCATTAAAGTGAACGTGGTATTTCTGCATGAGCTCCCCGGGCGTGATTCCCATTTCCTCAGCGTTCACCGCAATAGGTGTGCCGTGGGCATCAGAACCACAAACAAAGGTGGCTTCCTGGCCATTTTTCTTTAAAGACCTTACAAATATGTCTGCAGGAATGTAGGTGCGCAGGTGCCCCACATGGGCTTTCCCATTAGCATAGGGAAGACCACACGTGACAAGTACTGCTTTATCAGAGGGAATGTTTGACATTTGTTTTCTCCATTAACTCAATATATCTGATGTTGGATTGCGTACAATTATAAAATAAATTTCGCTTAAAAAACAAGTAAGCTTTTTAACACCCTAACTCATTTTACAATCAGGACGGGAAATTGCAGATGAACGGAGATAACACAGATAGTAAAGCCGATCCTTCTGATGAAGTTGAATACCATACTTATCCTTATTCTTATAGCCAAACAAAAAATGAGGAAGATGAAGAAGTATTCATCGATCTAACAGATATTGACTCTGAAAAAGAGGAGATCGCTGTGGAAGCTGATGTGGATGAGCCTGCTCCTGATAATGGGAGTAACAATGAGCATGGTGCCGATGAGCCAATTCCTGATATCAAGGAAAATAACGGGGATGGAGCCGCCACTGATAAGGTAGAAAATGTGATCCCTGAAAATAAAAAAGTAGTTGAGAATGCAGGATACGACAATAACAAAAAGCAAGATGATCCTGTCACTTCCGGAAATCTACGTAACAATGATACGCCTGTCCCGGAGAGGAAAAGCCGGAAATTACAGTACATTACCATTGCAGCCGTTCTTTTGCTGATAATTGGTGCAAGCTTTGTCCTCATTTACCAGACATTCAATGGAGACCTTTATCCCTCAGATGGAAAGGTAGCGGTCATCTACGTGCAGGGAACCCTGCTCACAAGTAGCATCCCCGGCGGACTGGGTTACGCAACATCCGAGGAAATATCAGAAAATATCAGGGATGCTGTGAACGACGAGGACATCAAGGCAATAGTCTTGCGCATCAATAGCCCCGGAGGATCTTCCACTGCCGGGGAAGAAGTATATTCCGAGGTCAAGAAAGCAAGTGAGGACGGAGTGCCAGTTGTTATTTCCATGGGAGATGTGGCAGCCAGTGCAGCCTATCATATATCCGCACCTGCCGACCTTATAGTTGCAAACCCATCTACCATGACCGGAAGTATCGGTACCATCTGGACCTTCCAGAACCTGTCTGAGTTTTACGATGAGGAAGGAGTGGAATTCTATGTGGCAAAATCCGGAGAGTTCAAGGATATGGGTGCACCATGGCGCGGACTCTCAGAAGATGAGAAGGAATATGCCAACAAGGTCATTGTAGAGGTCTATACCAGTTTCATCAATGATGTTGCAGAGGGCAGGGGTATGAGCGTCGGTGAGGTAAAGGACCTTGCAGACGGCAGGATATATACCGGCAGGAAGGCAAAAGAGCTAGGACTGGTTGATGAGTTCGGAAACCTTTACGATGCCATCGACAGGGCAGCAGAACTTGGTGGTATAGAAGGTGATGCCACAGTGATCTACATGAACAAGCCATCCCTTTCAAGCCTGCTCTTCGGCTCCGAAGCTGATGCTTCAGTGGCTGTGGACGAGTTCCTGAGATACCATGAAGAAAGCCCCTACGGCCAGCTTACCTGAGAAGGATGCCCTTCACCCCTTTTCATCTCGGACCTGCTCTTTTTTTCTCCGGCCTGGGCGGAAAAAGAGTTAACCTCGCAGCCATAGTTCTGGGGAGTATTATCATAGATGTAAGGGCAGCTTACTGCATATTTGCAGGCTGCCGGCCCCTGCATGGACCAATGCACACATTTGCAGCTGCTGCAATAATTGCTCTTCTTATTTCCGCTGCACTGTACTCCCAGAGAGGGATACTGCAGCGAATTACAGATACACTTGGATTGAAGCAGAACTACTCGATACTGACAATTGTTTCCAGCTCGCTTATCGGTACATGGAGTCATGTCTTGCTGGATTCCTTCCTCTACAATGATATAGTACCGCTCTGCCCCCTTAACAGCAATCCTTTTTTAGGACTTGTGGGAGCAGGTACCATGTATAGCGCCTGTTTGCTGGCTTTTTTCATTGGTATCGGAATCTACCTTTACATGTATCTGAAAAAATGAGATATCAGACTACAAGAAATATCACTTATCTAACCATCAACTATCAAGTCTCATTTTCCACTCATTTTTCAGCCAGCTTCCTGCATTCTTCATACCTGAAACATCCAATCTCATGGTCGTTCACCATTCCAACCGCCTGCATGAAGGCATAGACTATGGTAGGACCCACAAATGAGAATCCTCTTTTCTTCATGTCCTTGCTTATCTTCTCGGATAATTCGGTATTTGCAGGCACCTCTTCCATTGAATTCCAGGAATTCTGGACCGCTTTCCCATCTTCCAGAAAGCCCCATATGTAATTATCAAAAGAGCCGAATTCATCTCTTATTTCAATGAAAGCGCTGGCATTCTTTATTGCAGACAGGATCTTCCTCCTGTTCCTTATGATACCTGTGTCCTGCAGCAGTTCTTCAACTTTTGCATCATCGTAGGCTGCGACCAGCTTGTAATCAAAATCGTCGAAGGCTTTCCTGTAACCTTCCCTTCTTTTCAGAATGGAATCCCAGCTCAAACCTGCCTGTGCACCTTCCAGTATCAGGAACTCAAAGAGCTTCCTGTCATCGTGGACCGGACTCCCCCACTCAGTATCATGATATTGCTTTTCAAGCTCGTTCACGTTGGCCCATTCACAGCGAACTTTCATACATTTCAGACAGATATCAAGGCTTTTATAGTTTCTTTCATAAAATCTTACAGGGGCATGGGAGCATTATGAAAAGAACTGCTTTTGATATCCATACAGAGAAATACGATATCTGGTACGACGAGAATCCGGCAGTCTATGCATCCGAACTGGAGGCCATCAGGGAGCTTATGCCATCGAAAATATTCCATAATAGTATCGAGATCGGGGTTGGCACAGGCAGGTTTGCATCGGAACTGGGTGTCACTTACGGGCTTGATCCGTCTGAAGGAATGCTGAAAATTGCAGATTCACGTAAGGTTGAATGTATAAAAGGAGTTGCTGAAAAACTTCCTGTCAAAAACTCATCTATGGAACTTGCACTGATGGTTACGAGTCTCTGTTTTATGGATGCTGAAAAAGCACTGAATGAGACATACCGTGTGCTTGCTCCTGAAGGATTTCTGATAGTTGCTTTTGTTGAAAGGAACAGACCTCTGGGAGAGGAATACCGCAAAAGGAAAGCAGAGAGCAGTTTTTACAAAAAAATTGGATTTCATACCACCGATGAGGTCCTGTCGATGTTGAAAGAACACGGATTTGAGGATATGCTTATCAAACAGACCCTTTTCAAGCCCCTGAAAATGATACGAGATACGGAAAAACCTGAGGAAGGCTTCGGGAAAGGTTCCTTTGTCGTCATAAGGGCAAGAAGTATAAAGCACGAATGAAGAATTTTCTTAAAGGGGTATTATGGGAGGACTATCATTTTGAACGAAATTGGCAGAGAATTCATGGAAAAAACGAAATTCCAGTATGCAGAAAGGTCGGACCAGTCACTTGGCTATCCGCAACCACCGCTAGAGAAGGGAGCCGGTGGAGCAGAGGTCATTGACCTTCCTGAGCCGGCAGAGGTGGATGTCAGGAAGATAGACCTGAGAGAAGCCATAGAAGGACGTTCCAGCTTTCGGGACTTTTCACAGGAAGCGCTGTCGCTCGGGGAGCTGTCATACCTGCTCTGGTGTACTCAGGGGGTAAGGGAATTAATGGGAAATGCAGCCACGCTGAGAAATGTACCCTCTGCAGGTGCAAGACATTCCATCGAGACGTACATGCTCATAAACAACGTGGAAGGACTTGAAGAGGGACTCTACCTTTTCCTGCCCATCGAGCACAAACTGGCTAAGATTAAAACAGGTCCCGTTGTCGCTGAAAATATAATGGCTGCATGTCTGGACCAGAACTTCATAGGCACAAGTGCTGTCACGTTCATATGGACAGCAGTGATCTACAGGATGAAGTGGAGATACGGGGAAAGAGGATACAGATACATAAACCTGGATGCAGGGCATGTGTGCCAGAATCTCTACCTGAGCACCCAGTCCATCGACTGCGGGGTCTGCGCCATTGGGGCATTCTTCGATGATGAGCTAAATGCCGTGCTGGGAGTGGATGGTGAGGACGAATTTGCCATCTATATTGCAACACTGGGTAAGAAATGAAGAAGTCTGTAAAAAAATCAGAAGGTGAATCAGCATGAAATTCGGAATAAGAAAACCTAGTTTGAAAAAACGAATATCTGCAAGAACAAGTATTAAACGGCAAGTGATACACCGAGCCGGATTAAAAATGCCGAGAGGCTATGGTTGGGTGAGAAGCCCAAAAAAATATGTTTATAATAAGGTATACAACAAAACATCATTTGATATTTTTAGACTTTTTAAGAAATTACTCAAGTGAATTGAGTATTACAAGTGGACAAGATGGAGAAGGAAAAAGCATTGAAAGAACTGATGCAAATGCCGGGTTTCGGGAAGAAGTCAGCTGAACAGCTATGGGACCTGGGAATACATTCCATCCACCAGCTCAAAAATAAGGACCCCGAGTTGATGTATCTTGAATTAACTGAGCTGAGGGGCAGGCACATAGACAGATGCGTGCTCTATGGTTTCAGGGAAGCTGTCTATTACGCATCCCACAAGCGCCACGATCCTGAACTGCTCAAATGGTGGAACTGGTCCGATAAGAATATGGATAAAAGGGAAAAGGAAAAAGCATTGAAAGAACTGATGCAAATGCCGGGTTTCGGGAAGAAGTCAGCTGAACAGCTATGGGACCTGGGAATACATTCCATCCACCAGCTCAAAAATAAGGACCCCGAGTTGATGTATCTTGAATTAACTGAGCTGAGGGGCAGGCACATAGACAGATGCGTGCTCTATGGTTTCAGGGAAGCTGTCTATTACGCATCCCACAAGCGCCACGATCCTGAACTGCTCAAATGGTGGAACTGGTCCGATAAGAATATGGATAAAAGGGAAAAGGAAAAAAAGAAGAGTTAATCTCTTTCCTGTATCAGATAGGACTCAATCCCAGGTAATCCCTGATTATGGTAAAGGCCATTACAGGTGGGATAGCACCTACCTCGGTGATGATGAGGTCTATGTATTCGGCAGGAGTGACATCGAATGACGGGTTCTTCACCTTCACATTGGGAAGTCCGGCAAGGATCTCAGCATCTATCACTTCGTCACTGGAGCGGTCTTCGATCTCAACCATTTCCCCGAGCAGGGTATTGGGGCTGAACTTATAGGTCTCGGCTGCGACGATGACATTCTTACGCGCTTCCTGTGCCGCAAGGGCTAGCTGGGACGTACCAACCTTGTTTATGAGGGCACCATTCACCGATATTGAATCGGCTCCTACTACAACGATATCCACATCCTTCATTGTCAATCTAACAGCAGAATCAACTATCAGTGTTGTGGGAATACCATAGTCACTCAGCTCTTTGATGGTGATAAAACCCTGCCTGCGAGGTCGGGATTCAGTGGCGATCACCGAGATGTCCTTACCCTGATCAAAGGCTGTCTTGATAATGGAAATAGCCGCATGGGAATTACAGTGTGTCATTATGACATCACCGTCCCGAATACGCTGGGCACCTATCCATCCTATTTTATCCAGTGCCTCAGTAGCATTCTTGATGAAACTGTCAGAGTTGCTTACGATCTCTTCAATGGCATCCTGCACATTGTCTGCGCTATGCCTTTTACTAAGAGCCACTGCATTGGGAAGTGAGACCGCTGTGGGACGGGTATCCACCAGAACCTTTGCGGCTTCCTCTACCTTTGTGTTAAAATCCTCTATATTGAGATCCTTAAGAGTTCTGGCATAATCCCGAAGCGCTTGCGAAGCTGCCACCGCTATTCTTCCGGCACCCCTTATCTCCATGCTGCGTATCTTTTCCGCCGTGATGAGTAGATCTTCCATGCTTATACATTCGAACTTCAAGAATTTATATCTAGCCTGTTAAAAGACGCGGATTTATCCCTGATGTGTCGATAAACATCAAGAAATGATTAAAACTAAAAATGGAAAATTAACGTTTCATTTTTCCAAAGCTTTCCCAATTTCACTCTTGAGATTTTCAAGATTGCTTTCAATTATATCCCAAACAATTTCCAAGTCGACTCCAAAATACTCATGAATCAGGATATTCCTCAATCCTACAATCTTTTTCCATTGAATATGAGGATAAGAATTTCGGACTTCAAGAGGGATGTTTCCAGCTGCTTCACCTATTACTTCAAGATTACGCAAAACCGCATCGATTCTCATATCATCTTCCAAAAAATCCTCAAATGACAAATCCTGCACATATTTTTGAATTTTGTTGATTGCAGCGAACATATCTTCAAAAAAGACAGAATGGTCCCTAGGCATAAACTGCATCCCTCATAATATTAGCTCTTAGCTGTGGTTTGATAGATGTTTCAATTACAAGGTCAACATTTCTGCTAAAAAGGTCTTCGAGGTAAAACTTCAGATCCATGAAGTTATCAAATGTCTTTTTCCCTTCTTCGAATTCAACAAGAATATCCACATCACTACCAGAATGAGCTTCTTTTCTGGCAAATGAGCCAAAAATTCCAATCTTTTTGACACCAAAACGTTCCTTTACAACGTTTTCGTGTTCCTTCAAAAGACTGAGAGCATCCATATTAATTACTTGTTCACAAAGTTTAAATCATTATCCTTAAAGATTCATTAGTGAAAAGAAACTAAATATTCTATATTCAGGAAGCTACTAAAATGTCAGGCAGGCCTTCAATAAACTCCGAATCTACCTTTTTCAAATGGATGAGAGTGGAGATGGGAAAGATCAACGAGAGAATAGTAGCCCAGCGCAAGAGCCTTGCCCAACTCCTTAAGGAAGAGAAGCCTGCATCAATAACAAAATCCGGAGAGGAGTATCTTTTTGACAGGGAAGTACTCGTTACCATCAGTGAGAAGATTCCTGAGGATATGCAGGACAGGTTGAGATTACCCATTATATTCTTCTCCGACAACAGGGTCCCTGACAGTTGCTATATCAATGACGAATATGCACTGAAGACCCTGCAAATACTGGGAGAACTAAGTAAATTGCGCCGTATGCAAAAGGGAAAGGTATGGATAGGCAAGTCCATAGCATACAGCATCACAAGAAAGTATCCCACGATTTTTCAAATATCCTTTGGATAGTGGAAAGAGAGATAAATTCACTATGCAATTCTCTTTCAAATCAACAAAAGCAAATATAAAGTTGATATAATCAATTATCAGACAAGGGAATTACAATTACCATATTTGAAATTTAAAATTTAAAGGACCCACGATCATGACCACCATCTCATCCATCAATCCTGCCAGCGGCAAAGTTATCAGGGAATTCAAGCTGCACTCTGAAGAAAAGGTCAACCACGCACTCCGAAGATCCACTGAGGCTTTCAAGGAGTGGAAAGAGACGGATGTGCATGAAAGGACAGAACTGTTAAGAAACGTCTCAAAACTGCTGCGGGAAAGAAAACAGGAGTATGGAGAACTCATTACCACCGAGATGGGGAAGGTCATCAAGCAATCCGTACCTGAGATCGCCAAGTGTGCTGATACCTTCGATTATTTTGCGGACAATGTAGATAAGATCCTTGAACCTGAGTACTTCCAGACCGATGCATCCAGCTCCATGGTCTGTTATGAGCCTGTGGGTACGGTGCTTGCCATCAAACCCTGGAACTTTCCCTTCTGGCAGGTCCTGAGCGCAGCATCCCACGTACTTGCAGGTGGAAACACCATGTTGCTCAAACATTCCAGCTATGTACCTGGCTGTGCCCTGGAAATTGAAAAACTCTTCCTTGATGCAGGATTTCCCGAGGGTGTTTTTCAGACATTGCTCATAGATGGCAGGACAGCATCCTCACTTATTTCCAGAAAAGAGATTGCTGCTGTGTCATTTACAGGTGGTTACAATGCAGGCAGAGAGGTTGCACAGGCAGCTGCATGGAACATGAAGAAATTCGTGCTGGAATTGGGTGGTAGCGACCCATTCATAGTGCTTGAGGATGCCGATGTAGAGAAGGCTGCACAGGTTGCAGTGCCCAGCAGATTCATAAATACCGGACAGACATGCATTGCAGCAAAACGTTTTATCGTTGCCGAATCAGTGGCACATCGTTTTACAGAGAAATTCACAGAACTTACAGAAAATCTTAAGATCGGGGATCCCATGGATCCTGAGACCGATGTTGGTCCACTTGTCAGCAAGGAACAAGTGAATGAGATACGGGAGCAGGTCAGAGATGCCATTGCAAAAGGTGCTGACCCAATAGTTTCCGGAGGAGAAATTGTGGGTGAAGGATTCATGTATTCGCCCACTGTCCTTGCAGATGTGAAACGTGACATGAAGGTTATGCACGAAGAAACGTTCGGACCTGTGGCACCCATAATCACTTTCAAGACCGAGGAAGAAGCAATTGAGATAGCAAACGATTCCGAGTTCGGGCTTGGTGCCAGTATATGGAGCAGGGATCAGGAAAAAGCCACGACCATGGCAGCTCAACTTGAAACGGGTATGGTGGGAGTGAACGCTTTCTTCAGGCCCGAAGCCTGCATGCCCTTTGGCGGCGTGAAGAAAAGCGGAATGGGAAGAGAACTTTCCAGGATCGGCTTCCACGAGTTCATGAACATCAAGTCGCTGAAGGTATATTGAATTCGGATCTTCGTGGGTACATTACCCATGTGATTTTTTTTGATTCAGAAGATGAAGATTTTTGTAAGATTTTATTTGTGGATCAAATCTCGAATAGGCAACTAATCTTTATCTTCCAGGACCTTTCCGGCAGTGATACACATTACAGGAATGACCAGATATCTCAGTCCTATCTGGGCAAAGTAATCCGTAACAGACAGTCCGGAAATTGGGATCAATACCAAGATATCCAGTAGTATGTTTATAGCGAACCAGAAGAATCCTACAAAAATTCCTTCCTTGAGATAGGCCAGCTTGATACTTTTAAAATAAGATATCAAGAGAACTGCTGCTGAAATGGAACCTACCACGATCATAATAGACTTGAATAAAAATATATCAATTGTCAATTCTCCCTTCCCTGTGTAAAAAAATAGCGAAGCTACAAAAGGTATAAGCCATGCCAGGAAACCGTACATTAGGACTCTTAGATATTTACTCCCCATAGTTATTATTTCAAAATTTTTTCTATTTAAATATTTGTTTTCCCTTTGGACTGGAATTTGAATCCGCAAATACCATAAAAACATAATACTCAGCCATGGGAACTGCCCTAATACCCTCTTCTTGCCAATCCCCGAAATAACCAATTATATAACAGATTAGTCCCAAGTAAAATTGAGGAGTGTATAGAATGGGAACCTTATTCACTCCTCTTTATCTTAATATCATGGGGAGATCTAAATGGGGAAAATAACATCAGTCAATCCTGCTACCGGAGAGACAAATGCTGAATTCGAACTCTATAACAACGAGATGATCGATGCAAAGATCAAGAGATCAAAGGAAGCACTGCAAGAGTGGAAAGATATCAGCGTCATGGACAGGGCGGTATACCTGCAAAGTGTGGCAAAAGTTCTCAGGGACAGGAAAAAAGAACTTGCTGCCACCATTACCCAGGAGATGGGGAAGGTCATGAAAGAGTCCATTGCGGAAATAGAGAAATGCGCCTGGACCTGCGAATATTTTGCCGATAATGCCGAGAAATTCATTGCATCGGAATTTGTGGAAACTGATGCGCAAACATCCGGATATATCTATGAACCCCTGGGTACCGTGCTGAGCATCATGCCATGGAACTTCCCTTTCTGGCAGGCGCTGAGGTTCGGGATACCAGCTCTTGCAGGAGGGAACACAGTCCTGCTCAAACATGCAAGTAATGTACCCATGTGTGCACTGGAGATCCAGGACGTATTCATCGAGGCAGGACTGCCTGAGGGCGTCTATATGACATTACTCGTGGACGGACCTACCGCATCCTCACTTATTTCGAGGGATGATATCAATGCTGTGTCATTCACAGGCAGCCGTCCTGCAGGTGAAAAGGTAGCAGAGGCAGCAGGCAGGAATATGAAGAAATTCATCCTGGAACTTGGAGGAAGTGACCCTTTTCTAGTACTTGAGGATGCAGATGTTGAAACTGCAGCCAAAACAGCAGTTGCCAGTAGGTTCCTTAATGCTGGACAGAGTTGTATCGCAGCCAAGCGTTTCATTGTGAGTGAAGAGGTGGCTGAACAATTCACTGAAAGCTTTGTGGAGAACACACTCAAACTCAAGGTCGGAGACCCCATGGATATGTCTACCGATATGGGACCCCTTGTGAGCGAAAAGCAAAGAGAGACCATACAGAAACAGGTGGATGATACTCTTAAAGTCGGAGCTAATGTCCTTGTCAAAGGCGGTGCGATGGAAGGAGATGGATTCTTCTACATGCCAACTGTCCTGGATCACATCAATGAAAGTGCACCTGTACTTCGGGAAGAGACTTTCGGACCTGTGGCACCCATAGTCACCTTCAAAAATGAGGATGAAGCAGTGGATATAGCAAATAACACTGAGTTTGGTCTGGGTGCAAGCATCTGGAGCCAGGACAGGGAAAGGGCTATGAGAATGACGAAGTACGTAGAATCTGGGATCATCGCCATCAACAACTTCGTATCTTCCGATCCACGCCTACCATTTGGTGGGTTCAAGAAGAGCGGTGTTGGAAGAGAGCTGTACAAAATAGGCGTGCTGGAATTCATGACAGCCAAATCCATGAAAGTATATTAAAAGAAAAAAGAGGAGTAAAATGAAAGCAAGCGAGCTTTTTGTAAAGTGTCTTGAGAACGAGGGAGTACAATATATATTCGGGGTACCCGGGGAGGAAACCATAGACCTTACGGACTCACTTTCCAGGTCAAATATCAAATTCATAGTTACAAGACACGAGCAGAGCGCGGCTTTCATGGCAGACGTATACGGAAGGCTGACCCACAAACCAGGGGTCTGTCTTGCAACCCTCGGACCAGGTGCCACAAACCTGATTACAGGAGTTGCAGATGCCCAGCTTGACAGATCTCCCCTTGTGGCAATTACAGGTCAATCTGGACTGGAAAAGACACACAAGGAGTCACACCAGTACATAGACATAGTTGCTACTTTCAAGAATTTCACAAGCTGGAACTCAAAAATAACACGCTCGGACTTCATACCAGAGATAGTACGCAAGGCCTTTGATATCGCAATGGACAGACCCGGTGCAGTACACATCGAACTACCCGAGGACGTGGCACAGGAAGAGAGTCAAAAGGAACCTCTTTCCAAAGCAAGAAGTTCACATCTTACACGCTACGATGAAGGAGAGCTTAAAAAAGCTGCAAAGATGATCGAAGAAAGTTCTGCAGCCATAATCCTTGCAGGTAATGGCGTGTTCAGGGAAAGTGCAAGTTCTGAGCTTCGCAGATTCGTGGAATCAACTGGATTGCCTGTTGTCACCACTTTCATGGGGAAGGGAGCCATCGCAGCAGACGATGAGCATTACCTGGGTTCCATGGGTATCAAGGACCGCGACCATATAATGTGCGGTTTTGACATGGCTGATCTGGTGATATGTGTGGGATTCGATTACGTGGAATACAGTCCTCGGTTCTGGAACCATGGAGGCGATAAGAAGATCATTCACATACATTCCCAGCATCCTGAGATCGATGAGAGATATATACCTGACATACAACTGACCGGTAATATCAGACAGGCACTTTTCCACCTGACCCAGCAATGCGATTTTAAGATGGAAATGGCTGATAAATTAAAGAAAGTACGCCAGAGAATGCAGGCAGAACTTGAGGATTTCAAATATGACCTGTCCTTCCCCATGAAGCCCCAGAAGATCATATACGATATCAGGGAATGTCTTGACAGGGAGGATATACTCGTAAGCGATGTGGGTGCTCATAAGCTGTGGGTTGGAAGGCTTTTCCCTGCATACGAAGCGAACACCGTCTTCATATCCAACGGCCTGGCATCCATGGGTTTTGCACTTCCAGGTGCCATAGCTGCCAGTTTCTTAAAACCTGAACGTAAGGTAGTGGCAGTTGCAGGAGACGGAGGATTCCTGATGAATGTACAGGAGCTGGAAACTGCCGTGCGGCTTGGATGCGATCTGGTAATTGTTATCTTCAATGATTCGAAATACGGACTCATCGAGTGGCACGAGAAGAAGAAGTTCAATGAGACCATAGGAATTGATTTCAACAACCCTGATTTTGAAATGCTTGCCAGAAGCTTCGGGGCAAATGGTATGAGAATAGAAAAGGCTGAGGATCTCAAACCCCAACTGCAGGAAGCCCTTGAACAGGGTGGTGTCTGGATACTCGATGTAAAGGTCGATTACTCAGAGAATATCAAACTGACCGAGAAACTGAGTGCCAATCACTGCTGTTGTGATAAGTAAAGAAGAAGAAGAAACTTATATGCTCACTTCTTCTTTAGTATCCTTCATAAATAATATATAATTCTTGTAATCCTTTCCGATTTTTTTAAGAGCTTCCGGATCAGTCTCGGCAAAATAACATGCTGCATCCTTGCTTACTTCACCGTCAATTACAATGTCGTAGTAACTGAGTTCTCCCATCCCGGAAACAGTTGTTTTTGTATCACTTTTTCTCAGATATTCCATATTTACTGACTCAGGCGGGAAATAGTTCTTTCCTTCTATAAGGATAGTTCTGTTGTTTTTAGCAAGTAATGTGCCATTCAAAGTAACTTTTCGTGTAACTCGTACCATTTTTAAATCAACTCCGAAGATTAACTATAAAGTTACACATCAGGCCATATATAATAGTATACACTGTAATGTTCATTGTATGGGACTTTTATTGTTTGACAGTGCAATGAGTAATTGTTGAACAGTTACTATATCATATATTATCTTTTGAGTTGATTTGCTCACCATTAGGAGTGAGAACGGGATAGAGATTTATTTCACCTATAGAAATCCGTAAAAAATCAACAAAATAAGAAATTAAAAATAAATTAAAAATGAGGATCATTCCTCAATTTCCACATCTCTCCAGAAAGCAACATAGTTACTGAAATCCTTTCCTACCCTTTCAGGAGAGCCTTCCTTGGGCTCAGGATAGTACCAGGCAGCATCCTTGTTCGTCTCGCCATTGACTACGATATTGTAATAATAAGCCAGACCTTTCCAGAAACAAGTGGTATGAGTCTCAGTTTTCTCAAAATATTCCATATTGACCGAATCTGGTGGGAAATAATGATTTCCTTCGATCATGATCGTTTCGTCGCTTTCCGCAAGCAATACCCCATTCCATGTAGCTTTTACCATTTGAACCACTCCACAAGCTGCAATAAATAATTGATTTTGTATCGTTTAAAAGTTTATCCTTTCAAACAGTTCAGATCTCCATGAGCAAACGGAATCCTGAACGTCTGCTTCTGCGACCATCTGCCGGATAGTAGTAGCGACTTGCACTGCGACATCCCTCTGCACGGGTTGACCAGGCACCTCCGCGAAGGACGTATATGTCCTTGCCGGAATCATCCTCTTCCCAGGCACTACCATCTGTGGGAGCACCTTCATAACTATCATGGTACCTGTCCTGCATCCATTCCCAGAGATTTCCATGCATGTCGTACAGACCCCAGGGATTGGGCTTCTTCTGGCCTGAAGAAGAGGAACCTGTGGATTCATCCACATCATACCAGGCATGTTCGGTCAATTCAGCATCATCATCACCGAAAGAGTATCTGGTGCTGGTCTGGGCCCTGCATGCATATTCCCATTCTGCCTCGCTTGGAAGACGGTATTTGTCAGTACCCTCCTTTTCATTTAACTTGCTAATGAAATCCTGGGCATCACTCCATGAAACCTTGTCAACAGGATGATCATCACCCTTGGACCTGGACGGATTAAAACCCATTATCTCAATCCATTCCTTTTGTTTCACTGCATATTTACCAATATGAAAGGCTTTACCGATTTTCACCCTGTGCTGTGGACGCTCGTTCCTGTACCAGTTCTTCTCGTCTTCCAGCGACCCCATATCGAATTCCCCTGCTGGTATTGATACAAATTCCATTCCAATAGAATTAACATATGTCTCTTCGCTTTTTCCTTCCATCGATCATACCCCAACAATAAGTAATTTTATTTTTTAAGTTCACCCTATATAAAGGCTCTTTTTCATTAACAGGAGTTCTTTCCCACACTTACAAATATTAACCTTTTTTCAGCTAATTTCAAAATTATATATGTGTATTCTTTTCCGTGAACAGATACACTTATAAAAAGTATACTTCATCTTTATTATTGTGGAGTTATTGCACAATATATCAATTTCATAAAGTGACCTTGGGGTAGATCAATGAGAAAAGTGATACTAACAACTCTAGTTGTAATTATGATGCTGCTTGTAAGCGGATGTACAGACACATCAGATGTAGAAGAAAAAGGAACCGTTGTTATCGGCTCCAAGCTCTTCCAGGAATCATATATACTTGCACATATGACAGCCCTCGTGCTTGAAGATGCAGGGTATGACACCGATGTGAAACAAGGCCTTGGTGGTACCTTCGTGAACTATGAAGCATTGAAAGGTGGAGAAGTACACGCTTATGTAGAATATACAGGTACAGCATACAGCCAGATACTCAAACTACCACCACTTGATGAATGGGATCCACAGGTTGTGCTTGATGAAACTGAGAAAGGCCTGATGGAAACCGACAATGTAATGATAGTCAGTAACCTTGGTTTTGAGGATGCATACGCAATTGCGGTCAAGGAAGACTGGGCAGCTGAAAATGATGTTAGCACCGTAAGTGAACTTGAGGAATATGCAGGGGAACTTAGCATCGGTACAGATCCTGAATTTGCAACCCGCGAGGATGGACTCCCACGCATAAAGGATGTCTATGGCTTTGAATTCAAGGAATACAAACAGGGCATACCCACCATTATGTATGAATCTATCAAGAACGGTGATGTGGAAGCGATCTCTGCCTACACAACTGACACCAGGAACGAAGTATTCGAACTGAGGGTTCTTGAAGATGATAAGAACGCATTGCCACCTTACGATGCTATCCTTATAGTCACCGAGGAATTTGCAGAGAACAATCCTGATGCAGTAGCTGCAATGCAGAAGCTCAACGGTGCAATAGACACCGATACCATGAGGATGCTTAACTACCAGTTCGATGTTGAGCAGAAGGAACCAAGAGATATCGCATACCAGTTCCTTGTTGATGAGGGACTCATTGAGGGATAAGATCCCTCTTCTATTTTTAGACCCTCTGACAAGGATCACCTAAAATGCAAACTGAAAAACTGTTTGACAGGATAGATTCTATCCGGTTCAACAATGTAACAAAGAAGTACGGTTCCCGCTTTGCAGTTCAGGATCTTGACCTTGAGATAAAAGGCGGGGAATTGCTCATACTTATAGGTCCCAGTGGTTCAGGAAAAACCACGACTCTGCGAATGATCAACCGGATGATCGAGCAGGATTCGGGAAATGTTGCCATCAACGATCTTGACACAAAGGATCTGGACCCGGTGCGTTTGCGCCGTAATATGGGCTATGTTATTCAGAATATAGGTCTTTTTCCGCACATGACCATCGGGGATAACATAGGCCTTGTCCCAAAACTCGAAGGATGGGACAAAGAAAAAATAGAGGAAAGGGTACGCCACCTCCTGGATTTTGTTTCCCTTCAACCTGATATGTTCATTGACCGCTATCCCAGGCAGCTAAGCGGAGGACAGCAGCAGAGAGTGGGACTTGCACGGGCAATGGCCATGGACCCGCCTCTTTTACTTATGGATGAACCCTTCGGTGCCCTGGACCCTATACTTCGCAAACAGCTCCAGAAGGAATTCCTCAAGGTAAAAAAAGAGATCGGCAAGACAATCGTCTTTGTCACACATGACATAGAGGAGGCACTGGTATTGGGGGACAGGATAGCCATAATGGATCAGGCTAAACTTGTACAGGTGGGAACTCCTGAAGAACTTATTTTCAATCCTGTAAATGAAATGGTTGCACACATAGTTGATACCGACCGCAAGTTCAAGCATATGGATACTCTCAAGGTAAAGGACCTCATGTCGGCTTTTAGAGAGGAGTACATACTCGATGCCTCCATGAATGCCTGTGCTGCTGCTGACGAAATGACACGAAATAACATTGAGAACGCTTTTGTATTCAGAGAAGGGGAACTTCTCGGACAGTTGAGTATGATGGACCTTATGAAATGCAAGGAAGAGAGCAGGAATATCTCTGAGCTGGCAAAGCCCTTGAAGACCTTCAAACCTCTGGATTCAGTGGCCTTTGCACTCTCCGAAATGAAGCAGAGCGGAGAGCACCTGGCCCTTATAATGGAATCTTCAAAGCCAGTGGGTGTCCTTGTTTCCGATGAGGTCTTGCTGAAACTTATATGATGGGGTGGAAATGACATTAATACAGGTCATTGCGGAAGTCTGGGACAAGAACCTGATGACAATGCGCACCATAGAGCACCTGCAGATGTTCAGTGTGGCGCTGCTGTTATCCATTATCATAGGAGTGCTGGTTGGTGTTATCATATACTCCCGCCCTAAGATAGCAAATACAGTACTCAATCTACTCAATATAGTCGAAACAATACCGGACCTTGCACTGATAGTGATATTACTCCCAATACTCAGGCTTGGTGCCGGTCCCACCATTGCTGCATCGGTACTCTACTCCATTCTTCCCATTGCAAGAAATACCTATACAGGCCTCAAAGGCGTTGATGAAGAGTATACCTACGTAGCCCATGCACTGGGACTTTCCCCCTGGGAGACCCTGCTAAAGGTCAGGATACCCATGTCCCTGCCACTTATTGCAGGAGGTATCAGGATTGCACTGGTATTCTGCATGGGTGTTGTGACACTTGGAGGGCTTGTGGCTGCAGGAGGGCTTGGAACTGTATTGCAAAACGGCATCCAGCTCTACCAGAAGGATGCCATACTAGTTGCAGGAATATGGACCGGGCTGCTTGCGGTCATACTTGACGGTTTTGCCGGTATGATCGAGAAAAAGCTACATGAGAGGTATGGCACATGGTAGCCATTGAAACTTTAATTGAGGCAACCCTGGAACATATAGTGCTGGTCTACACCACCTTGTTCATAAGTATTGTAATTTCCATACCTCTGGCTTTCATGTCCCTTTACAGCAAGAAGCTGGCATTTGTGGTAATGAGATTTGCAAATCTTGTACAGGCTGTTCCAAGTTTCGCTGTGGTTGCCATCATGGTACCTCTCATAGGAATAGGTTTCACCCCTGCCGTGATAGCCATAATGCTGCGCGCCCTGCTACCCATTATTAAGAATACCTATATCGGCCTTAGCAACGTAGACCCTGCACTCATCGACTACGCAGAGGGCGTTGGGCTTAGCCAGTGGCAGATACACAGGCATATCAGATTGCCTAACGCATATCCTGCCATGTTCGCGGGTATCAAGTTCGCAGCCATCCTTGCCAACAGTATTGCTGTGCTCACTGCTTTTATAGGAAGCGGAGGGCTTGGAGAGATAATATTCCAGGGACTCATAGGCTACAACACAAAAACATTACTGATAGGAGCGATTCCTGCGATCGGACTTGCCATACTGATAGAGCTTTCATTCACATTACTAGAAAAAAAACTCACTCCTGCGCACATGAGAGAATGATACAGTGCCAGGAAGCATAACTTTTAAAGTGTATTTGCAAACTGAATACGTTAATCCATTTCAGACCTCATATCGCTGGCTTAAGGTATAATGGGTCATCTGCATGTTATCCTGGTCTATGAAACTGAAATATTCAAGACATAATGGCAGGCTCATGATATCCTCTGTGGCCTTAAGAGCTGTTTCCATGCTTTCCCAGTGCAGAAAATCCATCCAGACACCATCAGCATTTTTTAAAAGCTCCCGGTCAAGGAAGCCATCCAGTGATGATAAACCTTCCATCATAGCATCTGATACTGCAAGCATGTCTTTTTCATTCTTTCCTTCGGCTAATTTGAACTGAACTATCTCAACGGCTATCTCCGGCATATTTTCAAACTCCCGTATAAAATATGCCATCAAAACTTTTAAGCCTTTGTTGCATGGAAAAAATGGATAGAAAAATAAGCTTAGAAATGAGACTTTACGCTATTCCAGAGTGTATCCATCTTCTCCTGTGATGTGCTTAGCGGGATCTCACAACCTGTGGACAATATGAAACCGGTTTCAGGTGCAGCTTCCATACAGCTTTTGACCTCATGATCTATGTCAGCGAACGAACCGTTTCCAAATACGTTAGAATCAATGTTCCCCATGAGACAGATACCCGAATATGCAAGTTCCTTTAGGCAATATCTGGGAGCACAGCCCGATCTTTGATGCGTCTTCACACAGTCTATCCCATATTTCTCTTTCAGGAAATCAACCTCTCCGTAGGAAAAATTCAGGGCATCGGGACTCATTGTCAGCTCCATTTCATGGAAAGCATGTACGGCACAATTGTGAGATATCACATATCCTCCGTTTGCCTGTACACATCTGTAAACCTTCTTCGTGTACTTCAGCATGAACTCCTCAGCCATCTCTATGCTGAAAAGGTCTCCAGTGCTTCCACCGTTATCAAAAAGAATTCCATCAGCCCCTGCTTCCAGCATTTTGTCAGCATAAAGAAGGCAACTCTCGGTGATATTGTCCAGCAGAGCATGAGCATCTTCTTTCTCTGTGAGCATTGCCATGCTCAGATCGGTCATGTCAAGAAGCTGGAAGGCCAATGTTAGCGGAGGAAGTATGCAACCAGTGATGAAAACCTCATCCTTGAGCTCTTTTTTTAGCAAAGAGATGGAATCGAGTACAGTGCCCACTCTTTCAGATCTTACAAATTTATCGGGATCTATCTTCTCATATTCACTGGCGGAATCAAGCAGGTATCCATCCATTGTGGGGTAGCCGTTATCCTTGATATTCACTCTGGCTCCGAATGCTTCTGCTTCCGCAAGCAGGCATCCCCAGGGAGACATGACATTATCGTGATGGTACATTTCCCTGGCAAGGATCTGTGCCTTTGCAATTCCCTTTGAAGAATAATAAACATCCTTCATACTGGCACCCATGCGATCAAGAACCGCATCACCTGCACCAAACCACAGGTATCCGTAAGGTACCCTGTCCACTTCATCCATTTCAAGAGCATTGACGAAGCGCTCTTTTGATGTCATTTCCTCTTTCATGATCGATCCCTTCAAATTTTAAACCCTGTAAGAACTGTGTCAGTCAGGATATAAAAACATAGGCATTCAGCTAAGAAAACTGCTAAAATAAAAAAAGAATTAAAAATGGAAAATGAGAAAATGAGAAGGACTCACTTTCTCACATTGATTCAGGTGCACCCAGTCCAAGCGTGTTAAGAGCACTTCCAAGCACTGTCCTTGCACAGTCAACCAATGCGAGCCTGCTGGCCCTGATATCTTCTTCCTCTGCACTGATAACAGGTACGAACCTGTAGAACTGGTTAAAGGCATCTGCAAGTTCCCTTGCATAAATGGCAATGGTATGGGGCTTGAGTTCCCTTGCTGACATGTCGATAACACTATCAAAGGATGCCATCTTCTTTATCAGCTCCACTTCAGTGTCCTCCACAAGCAATGAGGGATCGATATCCTGAGCGACTGTCCATGAAAGTTCTTCTTCGGCCTTTTTGAGTATATTGCATGCACGTGCGTAGGAATACTGTATGAAAGGTCCACCCTGCTTCTCGAAATCAAGGGCTTCTTTCCAGTTGAATACCGTTGACTTCTCAGGAGATACTTTTACTATATCGTATCTTACTGCACCGATACCTACCGTTCTTGCAACTTCCTTTTTGAAGTCCTCGGCCATTTCAGGACGGCGTTTGTCGACTTCTGTGTATGCCTGCTCTTCAATTTGCCCAAGCAGGTCATCGGCTGATATGAACTTACCCCGACGGGTACTCATTGAGCCTTCAGGAAGGGAAACGAATTCGAATATGACAATCTCAGGTTCCTTCTTTCCAACTGCATTGAGAGTTGCTTTAAGCTGTCCTGATATGAGTTTGTGGTCAGAACCAAGCACATCTATCATCCTGTCAGCGCGCTCACCCTTCCACTCATGATATGCAAGGTCACGTGTGGTATACAGGGAGGTACCATCGGAACGCTGAATAACAAGGGTCTTTTCAAAACCGTAATCTGAAAGGTCGACCACAAGGGCACCGTTATCGTCTGCTGTTCTTCCGGTGGCTTTTATCTCCTCAACTATCCTGGAAACTGCACCTGACCGGATAAAACTTGATTCATGCGGGAAACTGTCATGCTGAACATTCATGCGCAGCAGGGTTTCCTTGATGCCGGTAACTGCATGGGATACCGCTTCATCAAAGCTCTTGATGGTCTCCTCATCACCACTTTCCACAAGCTGCATACGCTTGTCTATCTCTGCCACCTTCTCGGGGTTCTCCCCAAGCAAAGCATTGGCTTTGATATAGACATCTGCTATGGCATGGTCCGGCTTTTTTGAAGTATCAAACTCGAACTGTGTAAGAGCCCATGAAACAATGGCTATCTGTCTTCCCATGTCATTGACGTAGTACTGGGTCTCAACATCATATCCTGCGTGTTTGAGTATACGTACAAGGGTGTCACCAATAATGGAATTACGGATGTGTCCCACGTGCAAAGGTCCGTTTGGATTTGCGGAAGTATGTTCAAGAAGGATCTTCCCCTCGCAGAAGTTACCTCCAAAAGCAGCTCCTTCCTCCCTTATGCCCTTTACAGTTCCGTCGATGTAGCTACGGCTTGAATCAATATTGATGTATGGTCCAACAGCCTTTATCTCACCTATAAAAGAGTCTTCTGGCAGATTTATCGCTTCGACTATCTGCTGTGCAATGTCTTTGGGACTCTTCTTTGCCTGGGAAGGCAGTCTGAAAGCTACCCTTGAAGCAATATCAGCATGCTGTGATGGACCGAGTTCATGATCATCAGACTCAAGTCCAAGGGAACTGAGTGCTTCGTCCAGAGCAGAGCTTACCTGTCGTTTGAATTCAAGAAACATGATACTACCTCGTTCAGACACCCGTACTGAATCTCAAGATTGCAACTATTCCACCAAATGCATTGAGCAGTTGGGAGCCTTCATCAAAGTCAGTTGATATGAAGTCCACTTCTGTAGCCATCTGGTCAGCAAGCTCTGAGAGTTCATCCACGATGTCAACCCTTTCGACCAGCTCAAGGTTGCTGCCACAAACAGGACACTGGCCTGCTGCCAAAGGATTTTCACCTGGTTTGAATGCACGGGTCAGCTTGTTTTCATGATCACCATTTGGACAACTGACACTGATCCTTTCAGCCCGCAGACCTTCTGAGATCAGCAAGATCTCAACAGCACCGATGTTCAGGTTATCACGTACCTGCACCTCACCATAAGCTGCCTTTCCGGAATCGGAAACCAGTTCTGCAAGGAAACGCTGCATTAGTTTTTTCTCAACCATAAGGTCGATATCTGCAAGTCTTTCGCTGGCAGCGTTGACAAGCTCGGAAAGGCCTGATTCATCAGTATATGCAATATCAAAAAGTCCCAGTATCTTTTTCTGGATCTCGTGATGGAAGAACTCTCCTGATTCAAATTCTTCCTTTGTAGGGGAAGGACCACCAATAAGGACACCTTCAAAATCCTTGTGATCTACTGTCAGGAAAACCTCACTTGCAGCATCACCGATCCTCTTATAGAAATCGTGGATGGCAATAAGTCGAAGCTGCTGGAACCTGTGAGCACTCTGACCACCTTTTCTCTGTTTTCCAGGAACCGTTGAAGTCATATGCCTGAATGACTCGATATGCTTTCCCTGAAGCAGACCCACAGTAGCCTCCCTTCTGTCCATTACCAAAAGACCGAATGTCTTGGCGTCCTTGAGCATCATCTCCAGAGGTTCAAGATAGAACGAGGAATCACAATGATATTTGTAAGTAATGATCGGCTGTGGGGGTTCGACAACGATGGACATCATATCTGTTTTGTTGGCACCCACATCCACAGCACCTGTAAAGTACACTATGCCATTCTCAGGAACTTCAGCATATCTCAATCTTGAAAGTAAAGAACTCAATGCACCCTGAACATTGTCACGAGTTACCTTTGATTTGATGTTGGCAGCCTGACCATGTTCAGCTTTGAGCTGAGAAGTAACATCGAATATCTGTTTATCAGGAGGTATGTAAAGAGATACCAGTTCGGTACCACGACCTTTCTTGGTACGCAGCTCCTCAAGTTTTCTTTTAAATTCATATTTAGAATGAGCAGATTGTTCTGACATATTAGGAATACTCCATGATTAAAGTGAATAGTTATTGTGAAATGTTCTATATCTTCGATTAGATTATGTTGCTTATGTAAGTATAGATATAAATATAGATTGTGTTCGATCAGCTGAAATTCAGACAAGATGAGACACAGAACCATCCTTTGAAAGCAGTACTACCCTGCTAATTCTCACATCATCCGCAATCTTATATCCAAGGTGATCCGCAAGTTCCTGCGAGAACTCCAGCACTTCATCATGACCCGGCATGGCCTCACGATCAAGGCGGTTCCTTGAGAAACCAAGGTGCATATAGGCTTTTACCTCAATGTAATCCGGTTGTGCTTTTTTTATGAGTTCTGCATAACCCTGAGAATCGAACATGTTCACATCTTTTATGAGAGTTATACGGATGACAGTCCTTGTATCCTTATCCTTGAGGATCTCAAGAGAACGGTTTATCTTTTCCCATAGATGTGAAGATTTTGGAAGACAGACCTTCTCATATGTTTCTTCGTCAGGTGCATCCAGACTCATGTAAAGCTGGGCAGGATCTATCTTTTCCATCATAGCAGGAAGTGTGCCGTTACTTACAACAAAAGTGGTGAAACCCTGTCTCTTGAACTCCTCGATGAGCTCTGGCAGATGCGGGAACATTGTAGGCTCACCTGACAGTGATATTGCAACGTGTTTGGGTTCGTTTCCTTCCATCCACATTTCCCTGGGAGCCGAATGTCCAAAACCTGATATGAGTTTTCGCTGGGATTGTATACAAGACCCCACTATTTCCACTGGAGAATCCCATTCCTCCGGCGCAGGAACGTCAATCTCTGTGGGTCTCCAGCAGTGCAGACATCGCTGGTTACACATGAGTGTCGGAGTCATCTGGAGACAACGATGAGATTGTATACCATAAAAAGCGGCTTTATAGCACTGACCCTCATTCTTCATGGCCCTGCCAAGCCAGAGACAGGTCTTAACCGCTGAATGACTGCCTGCAAGGCTATAACCCTGTTTTTTCAGCAGGCTCTTAAAATCCGTGATCTCAGTGACCTTTTGTTTTCTGCGGGACATCTGAGGGCTAGTTCAATTTTAGTATATATAAATGTGTGGAACGAAAAAAAGTAGCAGAACGCAAACCGTTATTGGCAGGAACCTGGGAGGCATCCAGCAGGTTCCTGTTTAACGGGGGTGATTAATCAATAATTAGTATTTGTGACTCTTTGCCACCTCCACCATTGCCTGAAGGTTGACGTTAGGAGTCTTGCTAACAATACCACAGCCAGGAGCCAGTAAGCCTACACCTGCATCCAGAGCCTTGTGTGATTCTTCTTTCACAAGCTCAGGAGTCTTGTTCCATAATACATTAACAGGATCGAGATTTCCTACAATTACCGCCTTTTCAACACCAGCCACAGCAGTTGCGATATCCACACTCTGATCAATGCTGATCGCATCTACACCACATGATTCCATCATGGCAAGACCTTTGGTGGTGTCACCACAGATGTGAAGCACTGTGGCTACGTTAAGCTCGTGCATTGCATCCACGACCTTCTTGTGGTAAGGTACTACGAACTTCTCGTAAAAAGCAGCACCAATAAGCTGGGCACTTGCTGTTGGATCGATGATGACCATTGTGTCGGCACCGTTCTCAACCATCTTCTTTGCGTAGTCCACACAGAAATCCGTGGTGACTTCCATGAGTGCGAGTCCGAAAGCCTCGTCTGTGAAGATTGCCATGAACCAGTCATCACCGTTGATGTGCTGTGCAAGTGAGAATGGGCCGATCATACTACCCATGATAGGAAGCTCATCACCGTATTTATCTGCAAGGATCTTAATGGCATCACAAACTACACCGATCCTGCCTTGGCTAATGTCATAGTCCTTGATCTTCTCAATATCATCAATATTATTTACCACATGACCAACAACGGATGGCTGCTGTTCCTTTGTACCTTCCTTGATAGTACAACCGAAGAGCGCAGCTTCTGCAGTGATGTCAAAGGGTACACGTACAGCCTCGAATCCGATTACTGTGTGACCTGCTTCGGCAAGTGTTGCCATCTTTTCTGCATCATCATTGGCCTCTGGCCAAAAGGCACCACATGCTTCCATCTGTTCTATTGTTCCTGTCTGCGTGACAGAGATAGCGGGCATCCTGTCAACAGGCTGGCCGGTCAATGCACGTGCTAATCTTTCCTTAGGTGTATATTCAGTCATAGATATAAGCTCCAATGATCTATAAGCGAAGGACATTTCATAAGTATATATATTTTGTGTCCAGTGTGTAGATACGTATATATAGTAAAACAGATATGGAGCGTCCCGTAACATTGAAATACTAGAAAAATCGCACATTGCGATCCAGATAATAAAACATACATATAAAATACAAAATAAGTTGATAGAACACGATATTTCCAAGTAATTTGTAAATAATCCACACTCAAAATTAGCTTTTCATATAAAAATAATTTGACATTATCGTAAAATGACCTGTGAATAAAATAAAAACAGACTGAGCACAAAATATAAATACTAAAATCTGTGCCCGTTTAATAGAAAACTAAAAAATTAGAATCAAAAAAGATCCCATCAAACAACTTAATAGAAGGTTTGTTCATTATTTTAGTTACTTATCATAATTACTTAGTATACATATGAGTAAAATTGAAGACGACTGATTCGAACTGAAATTAAATGCTATAAGTAATTTGTTGAGAAAAATAATGAACTATTGCCCCTTTATAGTAAAAAAAGATATACTTAGAATGTTTGCAAAAAAGTAACTTTTAAAAAATAGCGCACTTCACAAAAACTATATATATAGATAATAAAACATCTCTAACACATACACAATAAGAGATATTGATAATAAGAGAACATATTTCAATATACAAGAAAGACAGCAAATATAATCTTATCTCCGGGGGGATAACATGCAAAACATGTACAAGTACCTCAAGAATGCAATTGAGGGAGAGAAAAAAACGGAAAAACAGCATGACCTTCAGGTTTTTAAAAAATCAGAACAACTTGCTCTGAAATACGGTATCAAGTACGATGGAAAGAGCTTCGTACCCAATGACCTGGAAATGGCGGATGCTACCTTTGAAGCAGGCATAGAGCTTCTACATTCTATGGGAATATACTGCAGGAGCACCGAGAGGGTCATAAACATAGACGAAGAAGACATATTGAAGGCCCTCAATGTAACTAATCCCCTTGTTATCGGAAGGCTGAAGGAAAGGGTGGTAGTGAACCATAGGTACCCCCTGTCATCCATTCCTCCTGTGATCATTGGCGGACCCATGGGTGGAAGTATATCTGAGGAAAACTTCCTTTACGTTAACCTGAGCGCTGCCATGGAAAGCGTGGTGCAGGGAATCTATAGCGGTGCCATGAAAAATTTCTGCGGAGAGTACATCAAACCAAAGAGTCCTCTGGAAATGATGGCTGTCCTGAAGGCTGCAAGGAACGAAAGACTTGCAACGAAGATCGCAGGAAGAGAGGGGCTTGCATTGATGGGACCCAGCACACCAACCCTTTCTATCTCTTATGTACTTGTATCATCCGAAGACCTATACTCAACTGCCGACCCCCAGGAAGTCTACATGGATGACCTGAAGATTGATTACGACACTCTAGCAAAGTGTATCTATCACCAGGAACACGGAAACCACTTCATTTCCGGACAGGTCCCCGTGTTTGGAGGACCCTGTATCGGTTCCCCCGAAGGCCTGGCAATAATCGATGTGGCAGAAACACTCCAGTCAAAAGTACTTGCCCATTCAAGCATACATGCCTCGGGAGCGGTGCATGTGGATACAGGCTCATCTTCAGTGAAGGAGATCATGTGGGCCTCCAATCTGTCATCACTTGCTGTGTCCAGGAATATGAACTATTATACTGCAAGATATTACTGGAACGCTGCAGGCATATGCACCGAGATGATGTTCTATGAGACAGCTGCCCAGGCCATCGGAGATACCGTATGTGGAAGGGATATATTATTGGGACCCGTGGGAGCAAAGGGAGGTGTTGACGACCACTCATCGGGACTTGAGTCCAGATTCATGGGTGAGATCGCACAGGTGGCAGCACAACTGACACTGGAAGAAGCCAACATACTCATTAGAAAGATCTACTCCAAGTATAAAGATAAACTCAACAACCCTCCGAAAGGAAAGCCCTTTGACAAATGCTACAGGATACGCTCCGAATACGACCTGGAGCCCACCGAGGAATACCTTTCCATCTATAGAAGAGTCTTTTATGAGATACTGGGCCATTTCCCCGGGGAACCGATTTAACCTGATCGTTAATGGCCCTTATTCTTATTTTTTTATAAGACCGTAATTTTTGTTCCACATTCAAACCTGTTCTTCAAACATAGAAATAGTCTCACGAATCTGGAATGAGATATTCCCGGGAAAGAAACTAAAGAACGGCATCATGGAATCATTCGGCTTCATCAAAACTTAGATGGACCTGAAAATATATTTTCTGAATATAGTTCCTATATTATAGTGCGATCTTTTCTGTTGATCTAAAATAGCTGTCAAGGAATGGGTGAAAAGCTATACTATACTGCCAAAAAAGGAAAATTGCCAGCGGTGGCTGATAAGCCGCTGGCATGTATGGACGTGTTAAATCAGTTTAGCACAGATCTTAGAATACAAGTCCGAGCTCTTCGAGCTTCTTGCGTGCACCTGCGTAGATCTCGACATATTCGTCAGTTGGTGTTACGGTAGCAACATCGTAACATTCCTGGAATGT
This sequence comes from Methanolobus sp. ZRKC3, assembly GCF_045291275.1. Lineage (GTDB taxonomy): Archaea > Halobacteriota > Methanosarcinia > Methanosarcinales > Methanosarcinaceae > Methanolobus. The sequence goes on along the minus strand of NZ_CP146982.1, from coordinate 2,193,316 downwards.
CTTGCCCTCTGGTGCTGTTGCATAGTCTTTCTCGTAGAGTGGAATGAGCTTGTGGAGGATAGCATTGACTTCTGAGATATCCATACCTGCAGTTGCTCTTGCGACCTCTCCCATCATCCTGGCTTCCATACCTGTGGTCTTGTCCTGGACTACACCCTTTGCGGCAGCTACACCGGATTGGATCTCACGACCGGATGCTGTGTCGGTCATGGACTGGGCGGATAGTTCAAGCAGACACATCTCGGTACATGGTCCTGCACATGGGTAGTACTGGTTACCTGAGAGGATATCAGTGAACTCGGAGATGGTTGCACATGTCCATCCTGCTATCTGGAGGGTTTCACGGGTGTTTGTGGATCCCCAGCGGATGTGGACCGGACCATCAAGGTGCCAGCTTGCGTTGCTCATTACAAATGCATTGATGTGGGTTGCGATATCAACGATAGCAGTCTCTTCTATACCGCCGGCATAGCCACCAAAGATAGGCATCTGCTCATCCATGATAATGTCACTGTTACCCTGATAGTGGGCCATTACACAAATTGCCTCAAGGTCAATCTTAAGCTCATTGAGCTGGGATACCTCGTGACTGTCGCTGCTGACCTGGCCACCGGCGCAGTCAGAAGCCATATTTCCCTGAGCGGACAGGGAAGTCTCAGGTCCCTATATGCCCATTCCAGGCCTTCCGGCCATTGCAGCTGCCTGTTTGATAAGTCTTGTTTCGGTCTTGGCAGCAAGTATCTCATAAGGGCTCTTTGGAATTGGTGGCTTTCCACGAACAGTCATCATGACACCATTAACTATGGTGTTGACTTCCTTTTCCAGTGCGTAGCTCATGTGGATAGGCATGAACATCTCTTCAGAGATAGGGGAACCTGTTGGACCACCCTGGGTGATAGGCTTTCTCTTGTCACCTACACTTCTCTTCTTGACATTGACAGCGTCTCGTCCTGTACCCAGTGTGAATTCCTTCTGGACATTGTTGAGGGCGTCCCAGATCTCGTCCTCTGTGTATTTTACAATACGACTTGTGTCAGTACAGTAGATACCACATTCCAGAAGCATCTCGAAACCTGCTTTGAACAGGTTTTCCATCATGTCCTTGTCGGTTGGAACAAATTCGTCCTTGAAATCAAGGCCGTACTTCTGTTTGAGCTCCATTGTTTTCATTGGAATGGTCATGAGATCCCAGTCATCCTGACTCATCTTCGCGCCCTTCTTTGCACGGTCATAGAACTCAAAACAATTCATTGATCTTGAATATGCCATATTATATTCCTCCTCAGCTCATTAATTCAAGGGCTACACGGGATGCATCTGCTGCATTCTCTGCTGTTGCATCTGCTCCGATCTCATCGATCCAGCCCTGGGATACAGGTGCTCCACCGAACATGATCTTTACAGCGTCTCTGAGACCTTCTTCTTTGAGCATCTCTACTGTGTCTTTCTGACCAAGCATGGAGGTTGTCATGAGTGCTGAACCCACAAGGACCATCTTCTGACCCTTGAGTTTCACAACTTCATCGAGGATCTTGTCGTTTGATACGTCAACTCCGAGGTCGACGATCTTAAAGCCGTTTGCACCAAGCATTGTTGATACGAGACGGTGGCCTATGTCGTGAATGTCGCCTTCCTGAACGAAAGTGATTGCAGTACCTACGCCTTCTCCTGGCTTCTCTTCTGCAAGCAAAGGAGTGAGGAGTTCCATTGCAGCGTTCATGGCCTTTGCGGACATCATGATCTGTGGGAGGAAAATTACTGCTTCTTCAAATTTCTCACCAACGATCTTCATACCTACGGAAAGACCGTCATTGATAGCATCGAATGCTGAGATCCCAGCATCCAGAGCTTCCTGTGTGGCTGCAGCACAGCCGGCAATATCCTGAGTTACAATTGTATCTCTGAGTTTGTCTAAGATTTCCTGATTGGACATATTATGTCTCCTTTGTTATAGTAATAGGCTAACGGTATCTTGTTACCGATATCATATTATTTATGTTTTTCTATAAGTTAGGCAGGGAAAAGAAGAGGCCCACACTGCAGGCCTGCACTCTCCCCACCACATAAATTAAGCGATCTGCCTTCTGAAAGCCTCACAACTGTTGATCTTGATATCCAACAGTTTCTCGATGTTCATCTTTGCTGCAATACCCTTAGGTGCTCCTGCAACTGATGTTATGACACCGATACCGAGTTCTTCCCTCAGCTCCCTCATGACATACTCGTCACTGAGGTCCATTGTGGAAACGCCGAGCTTCTTTGCGACGTAATCCTTTGCTTCTCCAATTCTCATGCTCTTTGAGAATTCCATCCTTGCAACAAGGTCACCTGCTGCTCTGATCCCGCTCATTCCGGAAGTCATTATGTGAGTGATCGGCATACCCATCGGGTCGCCGACCCCTACCTATATTCCATCCACGCCAGCAATTTCAACCATCGCCTTGCTAGCTCTTGATACAGCATCAATTGTTGGAGTCTCAAGCATTGGGATACCGCCTACACCCATTCCCATGTTCACATGACATGGAATGGTTGAAGCACCGACAGCTGCCTTGATAAAGGTAACAGCTCTTCCAAGGTTCCAGGCGAAACTCTTGCTTGTATTAGTGTTGACAACAGGACCGAATACATTGGAACCTGCCTTTGCAGCAAGAGGAGCCTGCTGGTGTGGCCAGAGTCCTGCAAGTACGGTACCATCGTACTCCATCTCACCATGCAGACCGAGCATAAGTTCTCCTGCCATTCCGGTTTCGATGTATATGTGAGGGAACTCTTTTCTAAGAGCCTCTATAGCGTGCAGTGAAGCGAACATGTCACCGTCACCAGCTGCGCCTATTGTATCGAAGTTGATACCATCAGCACCTGCAGCCATCATTCTCTGCATGATCCAGACGATATCTCTTGTAAGATGTTCTGCTGCGCCTTCCATTGCTTCCTGTGCTTCCTTGATCTTAAAGGACTTCATGAGGTCGCCAGGATTTGGGAAAGGACCATCAGGTGTATAGTAAAGACCCATGTTTGGCATTGCACCGTAGAGCAGAGGAACGATCATGTTCTGCTGACAGACTTCCATTGCCTGCTGCTCCTGTGAGATTATAGGCTTGACAGGTTTGTAACTGTAGTCGATGTGACCCAGTTCCATGGTATCAGCACCAAATGCTCTCTCGTGCATCATCATACCAACGAGTCTGCTGGCAGGAATTCCCACACCACTGTTACCCTGGTCACCATCTATCCTGATGGTGCTGATGTCGTGTGTTACAGGAACTTCCATTCCAGGCTCCACACCAACCATCCTTGAAGGCATCATGATGATCTCTGCAAGCTTGTCCAGTTCGTCACCGGTCAGGTCAGGGATCTCTCCAAGATCTGCAGCGTCTGCCATACCTTCTTTCATGTCAGCAAGGATCTGATCCTTTGTCATGAAGATGCGCTTTCCATCTCCCATTCTCAATGCATATTCTGATGTCATTGTTATCACCTTACAGAAGGAGTTCCTTTGCTCTTGCAACAGCCTCGCTTGCATTTTCTGCATAGCAGTCTGCGCCTATCTTCTCAGCCCATGCCTGGGTTACAGGTGCGCCACCGACCATGACCTTTACCTTGTCACGAAGACCCTGTTCCTTGAGCATCTCGACGATCTGTTTCTGGCCTGTCATTGTTGTTGTCATGAGTGCTGACATACCGACCATATTAGCATTGGTTTCCTTGATCTTGTCAATGAAGTTCTGCAGTGGAACATCTCTGCCAATGTCATGGACCTCGAAACCTGAGGATTGGAGCATGGTGGATACGATGGATTTACCGATGTCATGGACATCTCCCTCAACTGTACCGTTCACTATTACACCAAGCTTCTTGCTAGGAGCATCTGTTGATATATCGCCTTCAAGCAACTTGACACCAGCTTCCATTGCACCGGATGCCATCATCACGTGGGGAAGGAATAACTTACCTCTTTCGAACATTATTCCTACTTCATTCATTCCTGCTGCAAGACCTTTTTCAATGATCTCAGCAGGTGCAATACCTTCGCTCTTTGCCTTTTCAACAGCTGCTAAAACAGCGTCCTGTTTGCAGGATACGATGGCATCTGAAAGTTCTTTGAACATTTCTTCTTTGCTCATTTATACACCTCATTAATTTTTGATAATCGAATCGTTTTTTTTGAAATCCTGCCCCATTGTGAAATGAATTCCAGAGACAAATATAGCATTACATTACGACACATATATAAGTTGCCTTTGGCACAGGTATATAAACATTACCCATGGGCACCTGTTGCATCTAGTATATATATTTTTCCCGTATAGTGCTATTTGAATTTTGGAACGCAAAGCAGGAATATAAATTGGAAATGACGCAGGCACCAATATCATATACAGGGCCCTTGGGTCCTGTACAGACTAATGTGCCTCCGTCCAAATTTCTGCTTTAACCCTGGATGTTTATCCTTTCAAGTTCCTCCTTAGAACTCAGAGACGAAGGTTCTCGCCTGCCAAAGTGCAAGTAGGGCAATGATCAGAATCACTACCATCCACAGTACATTTGCAGCGGGCAAAGGTGAGTTTGCCCAGTAAGCATTGTAAGCATCCATTGCAACTTGTGTTTGTACCATTTAATCCCTCCATTAGACATACACCAAACAGGCATCTGCTGCCCTTACTTTTCCGAAATCTGTAATGACATACTTATGCAGAAGGAAGCCTTTCTTGTACATCCCGGTGTCATCAACCTTGACCTCGACATCCTTGAGCATACCTCCTGAAGCCAGCTCAATGATATCGAAATTAATGGAATCTCTCTGGAAATTACCTTTCAAACCGTACTCCTTCTGTATCTGCTGTACGATCTCGTAATTCCACTTGCCTCCTTCGACGTTACATAGTTCAAGTATCCTGAACTTTATCGGACGATTAGCCATTTTAATCACCTCTCAATGTTTCAAGCTCGCCTGTCTCCTCAGAGAACATCACAGAACTGCCTATCAGACAGAAAGCGCCACCGACCAGGATGGTCCAGGAAGGCACATCTCCGAAGAAGAGGAAGATGAATATCACTGCGAAGAGACCGTAGAGGTTTCCTATTCCCTGACCTCTGCCAACCCCTATCAATGGGAAGGACTTGTACCAGGTAACATAACAGAAACCAAAAGTGATACCCGCAAATACCATGACCAGAATCGTAAGTGGCTCAAATGCAAGTGCTGCGAACTTGACCATTGGGAATCCAACGATCGCGAGGATAGGAACTATGATGATCCACCAGATGATGTTCTCACCAAGGAACCTCAGTGTCAGACCTACATCAGGTTCTGCAATGTCAAGACCCTTACCTGCAATAGCTCCTTCAATACCCCAGCCTGCTGCTGCCATGAGTCCACCGAGGTAACCGATCCATGCAACATTTCCGCTACCGATCTCGCTGAGGACACCGCCACCGAAAATGGTGAGACCACCAAGAATGATGAAAGCAATACCAGCGAAAGCACGCCTGGATATCTTCTCACCATACCATTTTTGGGCGAGGATAGAACCGACAACAGGATACATGAGAGCTGCCACAGCCGCAAATGCACCTCCAACGAATCCTATGGCAATGAAAGATCCCAATATAGCCATTGGGCCACCGAATATAGAAGCTAGGAAGAACCACTTTGAACATGGATGGAATTCCTTGATAGTTCGCTTCATTTCACCGAACTTACCCAAAGTACCATTCCAGACCATAAGGGCCAGCATCACAGTAAGTGCATTGAATGCCGTTATAAGTACAGCTGTTACGATCAAAGAGACACCGTCACCACTTGTTGCAGCGATCTCACCATACATTTCATCAAAAGGATTAAGTACCCATACTACTGTACCAGGGAGATACCACAAACCCCAGAGAATAGCACAGAAGAGGGCCCACATGAAACCCTTCTTCACTCTTTTTTGATGTTCTTGTTTCTTTAATGATTGCAAATCCACATTAATACCTCCTTTATTGAACACGTTCCCATTTGAATGATATTAGATTCATACTGTATCCGGAAGTATCTCCGGATGGGGAGGGGATACTCAAAAAAGATGATTCAATGCCAACCTTGTCATGGACAGATCCTATTGGAAATAGGGATTCAATATAAGAGTGAATTGATTTTGTTAAAACAAACATAATGGACCCTTCTGACAATCATCATCATCTTCTTTCAAGGCACATTAAAATATTAAGGGAGAAGCAATAACTGCCACATTCCCAAAAGCACCTTTTATAAGGAAGAACTTTTTACACCGAACATAACAGAAACAGGATATGGCCAGGCCATATCCTTATCACTGTATCACTTCTGGGATCAGAAGAGGGCATTGAGCTTGCTTACAACATCACCGGCATTCTCGCCATAGATGTCTGCGCCGATATTGTCAGCCCAGTCCTGTGTTACAGGTGCGCCACCGACCATGGTCTTGATGCCATCGCGGATACCTGCTTCCTTGAGCTGCTCTTCGATCTGGATCTGGTTGACCATTGTTGTTGTCATCAAAGCTGATGTACCGACTACCTGAGCACCTACTTCCTTTGCCTTTGCGACAAAGTCCTTGATAGGTACGTCTCTTCCAAGATCGAATACCTGGAAACCAGCTATCTTGAGCATGGTTGCAACGATATCCTTTCCTATGGAGTGGATGTCACCTTCAATTGTACCGATGACTACCTTACCCTTGCCTTCGGATCCGCCGCCTAATTTCTCTAATGCAGGTCCAAGAACTTCCACACCTGCACTCATTGCCTCTGATGCTGCAATAACGTGTGGAAGGAAAAGAGTTCCTGCCTCAAACTGAGCTCCTACATCGGTCATAGCTGCAGTAAAACCATCCTCAATAAGATCTACAGGACTTATTCCTGCATCAAGGGCTTCCTGAGCAATTTCTGCAGCCAGTTCTGGATCAAAATCTAAGATAGCTGCTTTTGCGTTTGCGATAATTTCTTCTTTAGTTGCCATTTTTTTAACCTCCTTAGATTATGCTCCGGCCTTGAAAACTTCATCAGCCTTTGCTACAACTGCCTTCATATCTTTCAGCAGATCTGCGTCTATTGGTGCTACTTCGTGGTTCTTCATGATGTCAACGACTTTCTCATGAGCAACCGTTGCGATATCCTTTGAGCCAGCAGCTTCCCAGTCACCAAACATTAATCTGTCAATCAGCATTGGGCTGGATGGAAGATTGATGTTCTTTCTGGTTGTCTTGTGTGCAAGGAAGTTGTTACCGATACCTACCTGAGCTATAGCGTCAACTGCCAGGGTTTCTTCATTTACAGGAATTCCGCTCATTGCCTTCTTTGTCATTGATATCATATCATTATCAAGGACAAGCTGTTCAAGTGAGAATGTCATACCGAGTTCAAGCATACCTGCACCGTAAAGGGTGTTTGCACCAGCAAATGCGGGGAGAATTGTAGTTATTGTTTTCTCATGGCCAGCCTGGCCATCAGGTATCTTGGCATCAGCCTACGAACCAGCCACGAAGGTGGGGAGGCCATAAAACTGTCCAAGTTTTGCAACGGATGCACTGATCATTCCAAGTTCAGGGGAACCTACAGGTGCAGTACCTTTCTTAAGATCGAAAGTTGTTGTAGAACTACCGTACCATACTGGTGCACCTGGCTGTGTCAGCTGTGCGAGTACGATACCGGAGAGAACTTCAGCATTGTGTGTAACGAGAGTACCTGCAAGGTGAACTGGTGATGAACCGCCAGCCATTGCCATACTGAGTACGTTAATAGGTGTACCGAATTTTGCGCCCTTCATGATGACCTGACAAGTATTGTCACCAAGTTCCAGTGGACTTGTTGGGCATGTAAGTGTTGAGAAAAGAGCTTTCTTTGCTGCTTCCTCAGCATCTCCGCCATAGTACGCTGTAGCTATCTGCTGATAGAATTCAACGTTCTCACCTACAGGGTCGATGTGGTGGAAGTGCTTTGTAGTGTTCATTAATGGAGTGAGGGTCTCGTGGACATCCTGTGCACCCTTTCCTGCCCAGTCCCTTGCGGAAACTGCGAGTGAATAGTAGTCGATGTTCTCTGCCCAGTCACAAAGTTTTGCTGTGTCTGCGAGATCCTTTTCTGTGGAGTCAACAGTTACGTATTTACCAGGTGCCTGGTAATTGCACATCTTGACACCTGTACCGAAACAGGTCCAGTGTACCTTTCCTTTGTGTTCCATCTTGACCGTGTTCTTCTTGTCACGGCCCCAAAGCTTGAACTTGGAAGGACAGTCCATCAGTGCCCTGTTCACAACAAATTCAGGGATCTTTACTATCTGTGTTTTCTCATCTACTAAACAGCCACCTTCTTTGAAGATAGCTCTTGCTGCAGGATCAGATACCTGGATACCAGTATCCATGAAAACATCCATTGTAGCATAGTGAAGTGCTCTCAGATCATCCTCTGAGAATAACTCCAGACTTACGCCGTCCAATGGGGTTCTGCCGGGAAATAGTCTGTTTGCCATTTTATTGACCTCCAATTTATGAATATTTAATGTCCTTCGCAACATTGCTCGAATGTTCCGGGAGGTTACATGCTCTTGAGCATTTTCTCCTACAAAAGCCTATATTATCCAAGTATATAAGCTTTGCTACAATATATAGTATATATATTTTGCTATTGAGCGGCTTTTTCTTGTAGTATATAAATATGCCTATTTAAAATTTGTAAAAAAATAAAATAAAGTCATTAGAGCACGATTTTTTTCAAACAAATTTAATTTGTTTTAACACAAGTTGGTTTGCGTTCGTTTTTGCTTAAGTAATTTTCGGTTTGGTTTTGCGAAAATTAACATATATAAGCATTACTGTTAAATTCAAAATTACCATCTTTTCAGGGGCAAGCGGCACAGTTAAAACATTTCAAACAAAATTACATTTGATTAATATAATTACACTGTGGCCTGCGCACGAAACACCCAAGCAGCACAAAAATGAATGAATTAACAGATTTTATTTGAAAATTCAATTTACTGGCACGATACGGACGATAGCGATTATGTTAGTATTTATAGTTTTCGTAACCATTATATCAAGATGCTTTTCTAAAATGAATAAAACCCCGGATACAAAAACAAGTACATAAAAGAATAGTATCAGATAATTACAAAAAAAAGATTTCTTCAGGAATCCTCAATCAGAGACAATAGGAGGATTCAGCACGGAATCATCCACAACAGAAGCTGTGGCTATCAGAACGCCCTGTTCACCCCATTCACCTACGGTGAACTTCGTTTTTACAGGAATTAGAATTCCTTCCTTGCTGACAAAAGGAATCTCGGAGTATAATGATTTTCCTTCCATGATCTCATCAAGGTTAGAAAGCACATCATCTTCCCATCCTTCAGGATACAGTATAAGGAAATCCTTATTATAAAGATCCTTAGCGGAATAGTTCAGGTTAGCCTGTAGTGATTGGTTGATATGCAATATCTTGCCTTGCATATCCATTATGAAGATAATTTCATCCAGAGCATCCAGCAGCGAGCCCAGATGTTTCTTGTTTCTATGTGACCCGTGATCTTTCTTCACGCGGGAAATGATAATACCCACCTGACCTGCGATCGTCTCTATGAGATTACGTGAGTTAGCAGGTATCTCCAGGCCATTGCTGGATCCAAATACCATGGCAGCCACAATATCATCATCGAATTTCACAGGTATGAAAGCCATAGCCTGAAGCTCCTCAGAGCCAAGGCCACCTTTCGGAACCATGGCATTGAGCTCTGAGAAATTCTTGTAAACGGGATAGCCCGTCATGAACAGGCGGTAGATAACCATATTCTTGTTGAAATGTGATAGCTTCTCCACAAAATTCGAGGAAAAACCCCGGTGTGCGACAAGGTTCATGTCACCTGTGACCTCATCCACAAGATAGATCGCTCCGTTATCTATTCTTTTGGTCTCAAGTGTAAAACTAAGCAATCTCTCAAATGTTTCATGCAGGTCCTCCGTTGCCCCCAGGACATTGTCAAGGTCACATTCCAGGCGCATGAAACTGTTGGCCTGCTTCCTTTCAGTGACATCCACAACTATACCCTGCAGATAATCCACGATACCATTCATATTATAGTGGATCATGGTCCGCTCATCGATCCACCTTACCTCACCGGACTTTGTTAATATACGGTATTCCTGGCTGAAGTCTGAGAAACCTTCCTTTGAAGCTCTGTCGACCTCCTGACGTACCCTTTCCAGATCCGAGGGATGGACTATGTCACCATAGATCAGCTTACCGGACATGAAATCATTGACATTATAACCGAATTGTGATACGTTCTCAGATACGAATTCCACCGGCCAGTCCTTCTCAGCTCGCCAAAGGAAGACAACAGCAGGACTGGAACCCATAACAGATTCGAGCACCCTGCGCATTTTCATTGCTTCGAGCATTACGTCGCTTGTCTTCTTGTATTGTACGAGCTTCCACATGCCCTCAGCGAACAGTGTCAACTGACGGACATCGGATTCATTATAGTCCTGCTCCTTGTTTGCCACACTTAAGACAGCAACCAGACCTTCATTCTCAAAGACAGGTATCGTTACATGACGGAACAAATGCTGACCAGCTGATTCAGGATAGGTCACGAACTGCATCTCAGAAGTATAATGCCTGTTCTCGACAACAGGCTTATTGTGGGCCTTTATGGCTTCACCCCAGAACCCTGTGGCCCTTACAGGGTAGCGAGAAGGCTGGTCACCACGCATAATTGATATTTGAGGAGGCCATTGGTATGCCTCCAGGACATTCTCATCCTCATTCAAAAATTCAAGGAAACCAAATTTACTACCTGTGAGTTCCACCGCCTTTTCTATGGTGAACTCCGCGATCTCATACAACAGAGCATCCTGCATCTGGTAGAGTTCAAGCAGGGCTTTAAGGCGCAATTCATTCAGGCGAAGTACATCCTCCACCATTTTACGCTCCCCGAAGTCTTCCAGAATACCGATACCACCTATAAGAGCACCAGCTGCTGAAGTGATGGGGGTGAAACTGGCCATGATAAGGAGGCGCTTTCCACTTATGGAGGAGATATAGTCGCCTTCGAAATAGCCTGTTTTCCCCAAAAAGACCATTCCTATGGCGTCAGCCATTCTATCGTCCTTCATTGAATTTAGGACATTGAAACCAAGGATATCCTTTTTTGGAGATTCAAGGATCCTGGAAAAACTATCATTGCAATGGGTGATGATACCGTTCTCATCGAAGTATACTATGCCTAAAGGTGATTTCTCAAAAATGACCTGATACTTTTTACCAGTCTCCAGCAACTCCCTCTCAGTCTTTTCAAGTTCGGTGTTGTCAATGATTATACCCTTGAAATGAGTTATATTGCCATTTCCATCACGTATTATAAAGGATCTTTCAGTAACCCAGCGTATGTCCCCGGATTTTGTGATTATCCTATAATTAAGGGAAAAATAAGAGGCGTTCTTATTTTTAAAAAGCTTTGAGACTTCAAAATTGATCCTCTCAATATCATCAGGATGCAACATGTGCCCATAATCCAGTTTACCGGAAAGGAAATCATCAGGAGTGTAACCCAATTGTATAACATTACTTGATACGGATTCTACTGGCCAGTTATCCGTTGCCCTCCACATGAAAGAAATGACAGGGCTGCTGTTGTATACAGCTTCCAGTTTTTTTTCAATGAAATTGGTATCAGACATGTTTTTACCATAGACGTTTTGATCGCGCTCTTGAACTCAGAAACCAGCATTAATTCTAAACTCAAATATCATCAGATTAAGATTAGTGCTATACAAGACAACCACCATATATATTTTCCGAAATTGGTAATTCAAATAAATTATAGTGCAGTTCCGGTATTATCAAATTTAGAGTGCAAATAGCCAACATTACCAGAGAGAAAAAACATAAAAAAGACGGGTTATCATTATGATTTTTACACAATGACATATTGGCGGAAACCCCGGGAATTTAACCCGGCTGAACGGATTTAGAGTCCATTTGATCAACCTGATCAGATTTCCACACAGATATTTTTGCGATAATACCTATTGTAGGTCATCAATATATATAATTTACCGTCTTTTTTTGAATCCTATCAACCATACCACCTTATGAACCTGTTTTTTCAACATACGCAAAAAATAATAGATATCCTTTTATACAGGATACCTGCCACTAGATTCATATACCGGATATAGAGCCCTCATTCTTCGGAAGTCCTACCCCCAGGAAAACCAGCCTGGTCTCAAAAGGCATGCCGCCACTATCATCCATAGTTATATCGTGACGTTTAATATCGATATCAATATCATCATATTCTACACCCGAGTCTGCCATGTATTCCAGCACTAGCTTCTTACCAAGATTCATAGCATATTCCACCGCTTCTGCATGGTTTGTGAGTTGAGCCCTTCCTTCAGGGGAAAAGACCAGTATTGATCGCTCGGATTTCTCATAAGAGGCTCTTATCAGTATCTCGATCTGTTTGACACCCTTACCCACAAGAGCTCCCACAGCATTTCCCACCATGGAATATTTGGGAACTATGATCCGGGCATCTATAAGACTGCCAAGTTCATCGACATATGCAGCAACAGGGCCTCCCAGTAACACCACCGGAACATTGGACTTAAGCTGTGAAACGTACTTGCCCCTTAGCATCTTCTCTATCTCAGATCTTTCAATATCCCTGAACATGAAACCCATGAGGTTAATTGCCATGTTGATAGAGACCTCTTCCTTGATCTTTCTGCAAAGCTCATATTCGTCCATGGGTGTGAGCCTTGAGAGAATCCTTGCACCTTCCATGGAAGCTTCACGGTCCCACTGAGTATATTCATCCAACACGTGCAAAGCATCCGTTGGAGTAAAACCGATAGCCTGAACAAGTCTTTTTTGGATCAGACCATCTATGTGGTCTGTGGAGATAGGACTGCCAAGTTTCCAAAAGATATCGTTGATGGAAACAGGTTCTTCACCTATCATTGCAAGTATTTCCCCCTCATAGCCGCTCAAACCGGGGTTCTCCTTTGCAGTCCTTACAAAGAACTTCGTGGGCTGTATGTTCTCCTCAAGCTGTACCCTTGAAGGAGTGCGGCCTGCCCTTAGCTGTTCCATGAAACCAGAATACTTTACAGCAGCCAGACAAAGGGGTATAACCCTTCTGGGCCCTACATTGATCTTCCTGTTCTTGACCCAAACATGGCTGTCACCCCCCATTGCAGAGGTTTCCATGCGAATGGCTTTGACCTTGGTTTGCCATCCTCCCACAACAGCACCTTCATCCACAAGCTCGGGAAAGCCATTGTGATTCAGCGAGACATCCGTACTTGTCCCTCCCACATCGATAACAGCACATGTATCGGTCTTTGCAAGGAAAGATGCACCCATAAGACTTGCAGCAGGCCCTGAAAATACAGATTCTATTGGCTTTTCCATTGCCTCCTCGATACTAATAATAGAACCATCGCACTTGAGCATCATCACTTTGGCTTCAATGCCCCTTTTTCGAACATCTGAGACAATGGCATCTATGAACTGTTTGGCTATGGGTATAAGCTGGGCGTTGAGGTAAGCTGTCACACCCCTCTCATAAGCACCCAGGTCCTGTGAAAGTTCATGACCACAGACCACAGGCAACCCCGTCATCTCGGTTATCATCTCCCTCACCCTGATTTCATGATCAGGATTTCGAACACTGAAATAAGAGGATACTGCAAAAGCAGATACCCTGTCCCGGACCTTTTCCACATATTCCCGGACAGCATCCATATCCAGTCTTTCATCTTCCGTACCATTAATATTGTGTCCGCCCTTGACGATAGTATACTCACTGATGGGAATTGTATCGGATAAGGTGTTTTCACCCACCAATATCAGGGCCACAGGATAACCGGTCTTCTCAAGTATAGTATTAGTTGCAAGGGTAGTGGAAACAGAAACCAGCTTAACATCAGGGAGATAACCCCTGTCCAGACCATCAATGGCATTCTCGATGCCTGTCAACAGGTCAGGATATGTGGTCAAAGCTTTATTGGAATCAATTACTTCCCTGTCCGAATTCCTGATTATCACAGCATCTGTGTAAGTTCCGCCTGCATCTATTCCGAGGCTATATTGCATATCTATCCATCCTTTTATCAAGAAATTATCTTATTGCTTCTCCTATTCCCAGGAAAGACAATCTTGTCTCAAGAGGTATCCCTGCATCCTGCACATGAATATCCTTCCTGCTCATATCAATCTTAACATCATTTTTATCCAGTCCCGAATTCGCCATGTATTCCAGGATCAACTGGTTACCTATCCTTTCTCCGAATTCAAGGGCTTCATGATGAGAGGAGAACTCACTCCTTCCTCCCGGGTAAAAAGTAACAAAAGACTTGGAACGCAGGTTATATTTGGATTCGCTGTAATTTGCCTTTATAAGTACCTCAAGCCTTTTTACACCCTTTCCAACAACAGCACCCACGGCATTTCCGACACTGGCATGCTCAGGCACCACTATCTCAGTATCAATAAGTTCCCCGAGCTCTTTGACATACGCAACCACAGGTCCGCCAAGCAGCACCACAGGTACGTCCACCTTGAAACGTGCAAAGAACTCGCCCTCAAGTATCTTTTCTATTTCCTGTTTATCCACTCCGTCCAGAAGGAAAGAAACAAGGTCAAGAGCCATGTTAAGAGCTACTTTCTTCTTGATGGACAGACAAAAAATGTAATCATCCTCTCCTGCAAGATCTGCAAGTATACGTGCACCTATTATCGACGCCTCACTGTCCCATTGCTCATATTCACCCAACACGTGCAAGGCATCGGTGGGTGTGAAACCTATGGCATGTATCAGTCTCTTCTGTATCAACCGGTCCAGAATTGCGGGATTTGGAAAACGGTTCTCATTCCAGTATATCTCACTGACAGTAAGGGGTTTGTCACCTATCCTGTCAAAGAGTTCCTGCTCATTGGGAGTGAGATCCGTTGCTCTGTCACTTGTCCTCACAAAGAACTTGGTGTGTTGCAGGTTCTCACCTAGATGGTTAGGCAGTATGACCTGTCCTTTTTTGAGCTTTATCATGATCTCAGGATATATTGTGGAGGCAAGACAGAGTGGTATCACCCTTCGGGGACCGATATTGATCTTATGGTTCTTGACCCAGACATGGCTGTCCCCGCCCATGGCAGAGGTCTCCATCTTCAGAGCCTTCACCTTTGTACTCCATCCACCTACAATGGCTCCTGAATCTGAAAGTTCCGGCAGGCCATTATACATCATGGAAACATCCGTGCTTGTACCTCCCACATCGATCATGGCACAGCTTTCAAGCCCCGACAGATCTGATGCCCCTACAAGACTTGCTGCCGGACCTGAAAATATGGATTCTATGGGTTTAATAAGGGCTTCCTGGATCCCGACAACAGAGCCATCGCACTTGAGCATCATGATCCTCGAATCAATGTTCCTTCTGCTGATCTCTCCGGTGACAGTATCCATAAAATGTTTCGTTATGGGTATAAGACGGGCATTCAGGTAAGCAGTCACACCTCTCTCATAAGCACCCAGATCCTGGGATAGGTCATGGCTGCAGACCACAGGTAATCCGGTAAGATCACTTATGAGCTGCTTTGTTCTCAGTTCATGATCGGGGTTTCGGACGCTGAAATATGAGGAAACAGCAAAAGCACGAACCTTATCCTTCATGCTGAGCACAAAACTCTCAACGGCGTCGATATCCAGCGGACATACCTCATTTCCTGCGCTGTTATGTCCTCCATTGACACGTGCGAAATGTTCTATTCTGGAACTGTTGGGAATATCGGTCTCATTTATCAGTATCAGAGCAACAGGGTAACCAGTATCCTCAAGCACACTATTGGTTGCCAGTGTTGTGGAAACAGAAGTGAACTTTACATTCTCAAGTTTGGTCGGGTCCAGGCCATCAAGCACATTTCTAATCCCTGTAAGAAGGTCAGGGTATGTGGTAAGGGATTTATTGGTGTCTACTACCTTGCCATCAAAGTCCCTGATTATCACTGCATCTGTGTAAGTACCACCTGCATCGATTCCTAAGCTGTAATGCATCAATTATCATTCCTTTGAACTATGACCGAAAATCATTTTTTGGCCTTTTGAATTTATAACCGGGTAAATGGGTATCTTTCAGCTTTCGTACCCGGGAAAAAATATCTTTCATATATTATCCGATCTCCAAAAGCAAAAAGATGGTTTTGTCGAAAATCCTGAATCCTTTGTAAAAACAAAGGAGCTTCAAAGGCACAGAATTTCCATGAAACTAGCCATCATGCTCCAGATGGACATGGACCTCCTGAAATGATGAAACGAGTATTGTAAACCTTAAAAATGACTATGCATAGTTAGTATAAGTATTTTGTGTATTTTCCCCTTGCTAACTTCAACAAAAAACACACACATGTAGAAACATACGCCACCTGATATTGTTTTTGATATTGGTGTGCTCCATAAACTATTGAGCTTATTCATACATGGTGATAAAATATATATAGTGCGATTTACCAGCATATGAATTTTAAAAGAGAGTAAACAGATAATCAATCCACACAAATTGATTACAATCTCGTTATAACATTACAATGCCGTTGTAATTATAGCAAACGTGTATTTTAAACCAAAATTCAACAATTGATATAATGGACCATCTGGAATGCAGGCCTGAATATGAAATGGGAAAATACATCTCTGAAATTCAAACTGATACTTTACATTATCATGGGAACCATGATAGTGCTTGCAACAAGTACAGCGATGACCATTTCCACAGTGACCGGTCAGGAAGAAGAACTTGCCTACAAGCAATCCATAGAGATGGCCAGGAACTATGCCAATGAATTCAATGGTGACATGGAAACCAACCGTGCCATTGCAGAAACCATGGCTTTAAGCATCGGTAGCTACGATTCCATGAGCAGGGAAGAAGCTAACGATATGCTTTACAAAATGCTGACGGAGCATCCTCACCTGCTTGGTACATATCTTGCCTACGAACCTGATGCCTTTGATGGCAAGGATGAACTATATGTGAATTCTCCGGGACATGATTCCACTGGAAGATTCATCCCTTACTGGAACAAGATAACAGGTCCCATCAAACTTGATCCTCTTCTGAATTATGAGACACTGGATTACTACCAGTTGCCAAAAACAACAAAAAAAGAAGTATTGACAGAACCGTATTATTACGAAGGCACCTTCATTGTGAGTCATGTTTCCCCGATAATAAAAGATGGTGAATTCATAGGAATAGTGGGAGTGGATGTTTCCCTTAATTATCTGGATGAAGTGATCAGCGAAGTAAAACCATTTGAAACCGGCTATGCTTTCATGACCGGCAATACTGGTATCCTGGTCTCGCATCCTACCAACAAAGAATGGATCGGGGAAAGAACACTTTATGATTTTGAAAATGAGGATTTCTCTAAAGTTGCAGATGAGATTGGAGAGGGGAAAAGCGGGCAGATCGAAACCATCGACCCCATTACCGGGGAAATGATAGTGATGTTCTACGAGCCCATAAGGACAGGCAATTTTTCATTTATTCTGGTCATTCCAAAAGATGAGATGCTTGCAGGTGTTAACACCCTCAGTAATGAATTACTGAAAATATCCCTTGCATCTATAATTTTCATGGCATGTATCTCTTATTTGATAGCATTTTCCTTTACAAGACCCATCAAGGAGATAGTTAGCGATTTTAAGAGTATATCAAAGGATGCCGTCAGGGGAAAACTTGACTCAAGGGCTGAAACCAATGTTGAAACTGATTTCAAAGAGATACCCATGGGACTCAATGAGATCCTTGATGCAGTGATAACACCTATCCGTGATACTATAAGGCTTACAAATGCACTTGCAAGAGGAGAACTTGATGAAAGGTCTCACTTAAATGTACAGGGAGAATTCAGGCACCTTGCAAACACACTGGATAATTTTGCCAAATTACTTGATCTGATAATAAAAGACTCGAATCAGGTACTTACTGCAATACAGAAAAATGATTTCTCAAGAAAGGTAAGGGTATATGGAGAAGGTGATTTTCTTATACTGACCGAGGGGATCGAAAAAACAAGGGCAACGCTGTCAGGGATGATAGATGAGCGTGAAAAGATAGAAGAAATACGTAAAAAAGAGATACATCACCGTATAAAGAACAATCTTCAGGTCATTTCAAGTTTGCTTGATCTTGAATCCGATAAATTCGAAAGCGAAGAGGTTATTGAGGCTTTCAGGGAAAGCCAGAACCGTGTGATATCCATGGCCCTGGTGCATGAGGAACTTTACAGATCACAGGATATGGAAAGCATAGATTTTTCCGATTATCTTATGAAGCTTGTTAATGAGCTGTCATATTCTTACGCTATCAATAAAGAGAGTATTAAAATTAAAATTGATGTCGACCCCACTTTCCTTGACATGGACACTGCCATTCCTCTTGGAATGATAGTAAATGAACTTGTTTCGAATTCATTCAAACATGCATTCAAGGAGAGAGAAGAAGGGGAAATATATGTTGATCTTAGTTTTGAAGATAAGAAATTAACACTGACTGTAGGAGACAACGGTATTGGTTTCCCGGAAAACATCAATTTCAGAGAGACAGATTCTCTTGGATTACAATTAGTGACAACCCTGACATCCCAGATAGATAGCGTCATTGAACTTGATAGAAGCAAAGGCACGAAATTCAGGATAACTTTAGAATGATTAAAATGCAGGTGAACTCATGGAAGATATAAAAATTCTTGTTGTAGAGGACGAAGGTATCATCGGTCTTAATATAAAGAAGAAACTAAAGAGTTTTGGATATACTGTACCGGCCATAGTTGCAACAGGGGAAGAAGCTATAAAGATGGCAGAGATAACTTTTCCTGACCTCATATTAATGGATGTCAGACTGAAAGGGGATATGGATGGGGTGCAAACTGCTGGGGAGATCCGTAAAATTTTCGACATCCCAGTGATCTATCTTACTGCATATTCAGATGATGAAGTCCTTGAAAGAGCAAAAAAGACAGAGCCTTACGGATATATCGTTAAACCATTCAAAGCAAATGATCTGCGTAGCAATATCGAAATAGCACTTTACAGACATAAAATGGAAAAAGGTATGTAAATAAGCCTTCCATAGCTGTATATGAACTCTTTGAGTGACGATATTAATAAAATCCAGACTTTACAATGATCAAATCAGAACAGTTGGTATGAATGAAAGGTTCACTAATAGACATAATCCTCAATTCGGAAAAACGGAAAAATGTTCTGCTTCTCCTTATGGAAGGCGAAAAGAGCCGTGAAGAGATTAAAACAAGTCTCAACGTAACTTCCACAGCTCTTATTCCCCAGATCAAAAAACTCAAGGAACACGGCCTTGTCATCCAGAATGGAGATGATTATATCCTAACCAACATGGGGAAAGTGTTGGTGGCGAACATGCTGCCTCTTTTGAATGCTGTAGAGGTTTTTGAAGAGAACAGTAGCTATTGGATGAATCGTGATCTCAACGGCATCCCTGAACCAATATTGAAGAGATTCGGTGAACTTGGCAACTGTATCATCATTGAACCTGACCTTAACTACCTTTTTGAATTTCCTAAAGAGTTTACCGAAAATATAGCCAAATCCAGTTATGTTATGGCTTTTAACGCTTATTTCCATCCTGAATATCCGGCCCTGTACTCAAGCCTTGCTGAAAAGGGGATCGACTTTTCTCTGGTCACAACAAGTTCTGTCCATGAAAGAATGAAAAAAGACTACGCAGATGATCTCAGGAAGTTCATGGATCTTGAGAATACCGAACTGTTTGTGTCAAACGAGATGACAGGCCTGGCAACTCTGGTTAGCACAGACCGTTTCCTGTTCCTCTGTTTCTTTAATAAACAGGGACAATATGACCATACTATCCTTATGAGCTTTGACAGCAATGCGCTTCAGTGGAGCAAGGAACTATTCTCTTATTTTAAAGATAAAGCAGAAAGCATTGCTTGATCGAAATGGTTAAAAAAGAGATCTGACCGCCTATCATCTTTGACAGGCGGTCTGATCTTAAGTGTTCTGCATAATTGGAGGTAATGCATTAATTAAAAATATTGCAGTAAGGATCTCTTACTGCAAGGTTCCAGATCCTTTTATTTCATCCTGTATTACTTCTGCCTGTCTTGCAACATGAGTCTCATGTTGTGAATAATACCACATAGGTATGTACAGAGCCAGTACAATCATTCCCACACCAGTGGAGAACCAGCTTCCTTCCACGCTGTTTAGGTAGATTACACCAATCAGACAGAGAGGAAGGTTGAACAAACCGAACAGAAGCGCAACGTTCTTCCAGCCGGATGGTGCTTGGAAAGGCCTGTCAAGACCTGAAAGGTGTGGGTCCGCCTTTGCCTTTACATATGCAAATAGACTGATACCGTTTGCACAGACATATCCTATAGCGGATGCTGCAAGGATAGCTGTTGGAGTACCCATTGAAATGAGTGCAAGGTTGAACACGCCGATAATGACCATTGCCAGTACAGGAGTACCATGGGAATTTACTTTACCAAATACTCTTGGAAGGTTTCCTTCAACTGCCATAGAATGCATTGCTCTTGCAGAACCAAGATATGCAGTCTGGATGATAAGAACCATTGCAGCAATAAGCATCACAATAGCAATAGTTGAACCCATATCACCAAGAGCTATCTGCGCAACAGGAAGCATAGGATCGATCGGTGCATTGGCGATACCGTCAATACCCAGTACACCGGTAACTGTGGTCTGTACAATTATAAATGCCAGAAGGCAGATAGCACCACAGGTGAAAAGTGCTTTTGGTACATCGCGACCAGGATTCTTGTACTCAGGACCATAGATAGCTGCTGTTTCCCACGCACATGCACTCCACTGTGCCATTGCAAAAATACCAAGCAAGATGAGAATACTGTTCAAATCCCATACCCAATCAGTTGGCAGCCAGGTACCGGTGATATTTGCAAGTACGAAATCACCTGTTATATATGGTACCACTGCAATTATGATCAATGGAATAAATGCGAGTGCTGCGAGAATATAACCTACCACTGCACCACTTGAAACACCACGATAATTAATAACTATAAGAGCACCGAATATAACAATACCTGCAGCCAATGAAAGCTGATATTGACTGAAAGTAGCTGATAGTGCAGGGAACAAGCTGTGCAGGTAAAAACCTACAAGAATTGCAAAGATAGCAAGCACGGGATTCCAGGCAAACCAGTAACTCCATGCACTGAATCCACCTATAAGCTTACTTTTGTCATATTTTCCCTTGTAATTAGGCGTTTTAAAGACATTCTGCGCAAACCCGGGAAGACCGGAAGCCTTCGGAAAAGTTGTTGCAAGCTCACCATAAGCCAGGTTCTGCATGAAACCCTGGAATACGGAAAGACCCCATACAATAATAGCAGCCGACCAAAGCCAACCTGCAAAGTATCCAATTGATGGTAAGATGAGCAGAGGTACACCTACAGCAATCGCCAGACCTTGTTTCCAATCAATTGTCCTTTCCAGTTCACTGGACTCGCAGACAACTTTTGCACATTGTTCTGCATGATGCCAGTCTACTCCCGTTTCTTTATTAGAATCCATTTCTAATCACCTTCTTTTAATAGCAGGATATGAAACCCTTATACTTCCGGAAAAAACAATGAAGATCTGTTTTTTCATTATTCATAGGAAGTTCATAGGAATCATATTGCTATCAGACCAGACCCCCCTGACCTGACAGCAACTGAATACTTATTTACTAACCCATTTCCCGAAAGGCTCACAACAGTTGATCATGATATCCAGCAGTTTCCCGGTCTTTATCTTTGACTCAAGCCCCTGGAAGCCCTGCAACTGATGTGATGGTATCTGAGAACTCTTTTGAAGAGCAATCAGTTACAATAGAACATAAGAAGAAAAAGTATATATCATAATCTCAGTGAAATCAGTCTAATGCACTTGAATTTATCAGCAGGGATGGAATGTTTATCTATCCTTATATGATTACAACGGCGTTGTAATCCTGCACTATCATTAAAACAGGTAACCTATTGGTTAGCAAAGTATCGAAAAATAAGAAAAACGCAAAAATAGTTATCCCGGGTAAAAAAGGAAGAATGTAAAATTTACTTTTCCCGGAGAAGTAAATTAAAATTCAAAAATTAGAAACCCGGGCTCCAAGTACACTTTTTGCCAGGATTTACGGTTGCGGAGATAATCTCTATTCCCTTTGAATCCCCCCATAAGCCATGTACATTGCAACTTTCGATGGCTCTAAGGTTTACAATGGCTGATCTGGTACCACATGTACCACATACACCAAATCCGTGGATATTACAGTTCATTATCTCACGTGTGGAGATCATATCCTCGGTTCCGACCACTGTAAAAGTTGCTTCAGCCTTTTCTTCTGTTGAATCTAATTCCTTTTTCCCCACAAGGTCATCATCTATGTACAATTCTATCCACTGGATGTAATGGTCATCTTCCATCACATGGGGAAGGCTTCCAACTGTAACTTTCACCTCAAAAGGCTCACCTGCTGTTACCTCTTCAGGGGCTTCAATGACAGGAATATGCTTTTTTTCCGTTTCAGTAAGATCTTGACTATCTTTTGCTCGTTGAACACTGATATTCGATTTCATAAATTTCACCTGATACATTATCTGCATTAAAAACAGACTTTCCCGTTTAAAAAATTATAAATGCCAGTGTTGCCACTGGCATACTCCTCTAGTACTTATAGTGGCTTACCGAGTGGTACAGAATAATTGCAAAGAATGCAATTATAACTGCCAGTAAGCTGAAAAAGCCCACAGGATCCCACAGGAACTGAATGGCACCTGTCTCTGTCCACCCCACCAGTACTGAACCCTGTATTCTCGTAGGTACCACCAGGCAGATGAAGGCAAGTGCAAATATGAATATAATATCAAATGCCTCCATCATCCAGTTTTGTTTCTTTATTTCCTTTTCCATGTTACCCACCTCAATCGTAGTATTTCAGATCGTACATATGTTGTTTAATTGAGTGGCGTACCTGCCAGTAACCTATGGTTTCAATTCCCACTATCAATAAGAAGAACAAAAGGTATATTCCTCTAATCGCAGGCGAAACCGCAGGACCTGCCAGGGACAATACATTATAGACCACGTAACCCTCCACAATGATCAACAGTGCTATTGCACCTGTTATCAAAAATGTGTCCTTTCTGAATTCCCCACTATATCTAACTTCGTCAACTCCCTCCATTCATATCACTCCTTTTCAATATGATGACTTGGGTTTGGCCAACCCATTTCTTCTTCCCAGCTGAACTCTTTCTGATGTTTCTTGTGCTTGTTATGGAAGTAGAAATACGCTATCAGATAGAAGATCAGAGCAAAGATAAGATTGTATCTGTAACCCCAGAACAATGTGGACATTATAGTGATGGCTATTGCAATTGCAAAGTAAGATATCCATGGCTGCAGTGGGCTTACGAACGGGCGTACCCTGCTAATATGTGCTGGGAACATCTTTCTGAAACGTATCAGAGAGAATGGTATCAGAACATAGCATATCAACCCGGATACTATGGAGAAAGTAATGACCTGATCCAGATAACCACTGAACGCGAAGGCTATTGCAATAGGCATTGTGAAAATGACTGCCTTATAAGGTGTCTGGTATCCCGGATGCACCGAAGCGAACCAATTGGATACGAAATGATCCCTTGACAAAGCAAACCATGACCTTGATGAGTCACAGACACATCCGTTTGCACTGGAAAGACAGGTCAGCAAAGTTCCAATTCCCAAAAGCGCCACCAGTACATACACACCACTAGCCTGTGCAGCCTCGAATAGCGGATAAACCGAAACTCCAAGACCTTCTGCTGGTATATTGGAAGGAAGCAGACTTGCACATATAAAGAGTGTCATGGCAGCTCCCACAAGAAGTGTTATCATTCCTGCCTGCTGTCCAATAGGCACTGCTCTTGAAGGATGTTTACACTCCTCGGCACACATGGCTGCCCCTTCTATACCCAGGAAGAACCACGGACCGAACTGCAAAGCTGCAAACAGACCTATCATTCCATTTGGCATCGCTCCCTGGAAAAGATTCTCCGGATGAAGCTCAAATACACCGCCGAATGTTCCTGAGAAGAAGAACAATATGATAGCAAGGAAAGCTATGGCAGTCATAAAGAAGTTAAGCGTTAGTGCAGCTACAACACCTCTGTAATTAATGAACGTAAGTGTTGCTATTACCAATAACGTTACAGGAAATACCTGCAGTTCAGGGAAGATCTCCTGTGCTATAAAGGCAACAACGATAGCATCAGCAGCTTCCAGGGCTATGAACTCCATATATACAGCAAGACCTACGCTCCCCGCCGCACCTGGTCCAACGAACAATCGTGCCCAGTCATAAGGTCCTCCTGCCGTTTTGGTGGCAGATCCCAGTTCACTTGCACACAAAGATATTATTACATACATCGTACCTGCAACGAGCATTGCAAGTAGGGCACCCAGAATTCCACCTTTTGCCACAGTGAAATTCCACCCCATAAATTCACCCACAAGGACTATACCCACTCCCAATGCCCATACGTGATAGGGTCTGAGGGTTTTGATAAGTCCTGGTGATTCTTCAACTCCGTCAGTCAAGTTATCACCTCTTTAATTTTTTGGATGTTTTTCTTGCATCGAGTAAGACCCATCCGATCAATGCAAAGGCTAGTAAGTAGATTACTCCGTTAATGACAGTCCAATATACATCCATTGGAAAACCTCCTTTTTGTTCAATCCCACATGAATATTCGTTATATTACACTCGATAAAAAATGCCAGCGATACTCTTCGCTGGCAAGTTTTTCAAAATCTATCAGAAAACCAGTCCGAGCTCTTCGAGCTTCTTGCGTGCACCCTCATAGACCTGGACGTATTCATCGGTTGGTGTTACGGTAGCAACATCGTAACATTCCTGGAATCTCTTGCCCTCTGGTGCTGTTGCATAGTCTTTCTCGTAGAGTGGGATGAGTTTATGGAGAATCTCGTTAACTTCTGAGATATCCATACCTGAAGTTGCTCTTGCGACCTCTCCCATCATCCTGGCTTCCATACCTGTGGTCTTATCCTGGACTACACCCTTTGCAGCTGCCACACCGGAGAGGATCTCACGGCCGGATGCTGTGTCGTTCATAGACTGTGCGGATAGTTCCAGCAGGCACATCTCGGTACATGGTCCTGCACATGGGTAGTACTGGTTACCTGAGAGCAGGTCGGTGAACTCTGAGATGGTTGCACATGTCCATCCTGCGATCTGGAGGGTTTCACGGGTGTTTGTTGATCCCCAGCGGATGTGGACCGGACCATCAAGGTGCCAGCTTGCGTTACTCATTACAAAAGCATTGATGTGGGTTGCGATATCAACGATAGCAGTCTCTTCTATGCCGCCGGCATAGCCACCAAAGATAGGCATCTGCTCATCCATGATGATATCACTGTTACCCTGATAATGGGCCATTACACAAATTGCCTCAAGGTCGATCTTAAGCTCATTGAGCTGTGATACCTCGTGACTGTCGCTGCTGACCTGGCCACCGGCGCAGTCAGAAGCCATATTTCCCTGAGCGGACAGGGAAGTCTCAGGTCCCTATATGCCCATGCCAGGCCTTCCGGCCATTGCAGCTGCCTGTTTGATAAGCCTTGTTTCGGTCTTGGCAGCAAGTATCTCATAAGGACTCTTTGGAATTGGTGGCTTTCCACGAACAGTCATCATGACACCATTAACTATGGTGTTGACTTCCTTTTCCAGTGCGTAGCTCATGTGGATAGGCATGAACATGTCCTCGGAAATAGGGGAACCTGTTGGACCACCCTGGATTATAGGCTTTCTCTTGTCACCTACACTTCTCTTCCTGACATTGACAGCATCCCTGCCGGTTCCTAAGACAAACTCTCTCTGGTTGTTGTTGAGAGCATCCCAGATCTCATCCTCTGTGTATTTTACAACCCTGCTGGTGTCGGTACAGTATATACCACATTCCAGAAGCATCTCGAAACCTGCTTTGAACAGGTTTTCCATCATGTCCTTGTCGGTTGGAACAAATTCGTCCTTGAAATCAAGGCCGTACTTCTGTTTGAGCTCCATTGTTTTCATTGGAATGGTCATGAGATCCCAGTCATCCTGACTCATCTTCGCGCCCTTCTTTGCACGGTCATAGAACTCAAAACAATTCATTGATCTTGAATATGCCATATTATATTCCTCCTCAGCTCATTAATTCAAGGGCTACACGGGATGCATCTGCTGCATTCTCTGCTGTTGCATCTGCTCCGATCTCATCGATCCAGCCCTGGGATACAGGTGCTCCACCGAACATGATCTTTACAGCGTCTCTGAGACCTTCTTCTTTGAGCATCTCTACTGTGTCTTTCTGACCAAGCATGGAGGTTGTCATGAGTGCTGAACCCACAAGGACCATCTTCTGACCCTTGAGTTTCACAACTTCATCGAGGATCTTGTCGTTTGATACGTCAACTCCGAGGTCGACGATCTTAAAGCCGTTTGCACCAAGCATTGTTGATACGAGACGGTGACCTATATCGTGAATGTCGCCTTCCTGAACGAAGGTAATTGCAGTACCTACGCCCTCGCCTGGCTTTTCTTCTGCAAGCAGGGGAGTGAGGATCTCCATTGCAGCGTTCATGGCCTTTGCAGACATCATGATCTGTGGAAGGAAAATCACTGCTTCCTCGAACTTTTCACCAATTATTTTCATGCCTACTGAAAGTCCGCCGTTGATAGCATCAAATGCTGAAACACCAGCATCCAGAGCTTCTTGTGTAGCTACAGCACAGCCGGCAATATCCTGATTAACAATCGTATCTCTGAGTTTATCCAAAATTTCCTGATTTCCCATTTATCCACCTTTTTTATTTTATAGTACAGTTGTTTTTTACAGCATTGCAACTACCCGGCACAGTGCTCTTGAAAAACTTCCTGAATCGAGTTATCCGATTAGATAACTACCCACATATACAGGAATTATCTGACAGTATATAGCATACTTTATACCGATTTTTCAACAATTACGATACATTGTTCCCCAATTATTACTTCAACAAAGGAATGATAATTTCAGTTTCTGGCTGGTTTCTAAAAGGATCTGCGATTTTCACGGGCCATGTGACTTTGCATATGCCTTGTGAATTGTACATAACAACGTGAATTTACCTGTAAATTAGATTAATATAAAATCAGGTCGAAAGTTATCATCAATACAAACAAGTATTTATAGTGCTAAATGGGATTTTTTACCAACGGGTTTAGGGTGACTGATAATCAAAATTCCTGAAGATAGGAATATCACAGCAGAAATCGGAATATGATGACTATGAAAACGACACTGGTAAATACTGTTTGGTTTTCTCAAAAAAGAATGAATCTGCTGTTACTATTAAATGAAGGGGAAAGGGACCTCGAACAAATAAAAAAGTCACTTAATGTGACTACCAGGTCCATAATGCCCCAGATAAAAACACTGAAGAGTCACAACCTTATAAAACAGGAACAAGAGCAGCTCAGTTTAACCATTGTGGGGAGAACGATTGTAAAGAACATGTTACCATTTCTTGATACATCAAGAATTATTGAAGAGAACAAAGACTTCTGGACCAGCAGGAATTTTGATGCAATACCCCCACATCTTTTCAGCAGAATAAGGGACCTTGGACATTATTTCCTGATAGAACCAGATATCAACCACATGTTTGAACTTCCCAGGGAGTTTGTGGATAACATCCCTAAATCAAAATCCATTATAACTTTTGTTTCATACCTTCATCCAACATTCATCTCTCTTTATCTGAAAGCATCAGGAGCAGGAGCAGATATATCACTTTTTCTTTCAGAGTCGACTTTGCAAAAAATAAAAAAAGATTATCTTGAGCAATTCAATGAATTGATGGAAATGGGGAATACAAAGGTCTTCCTTTGCAAAGAGAGTCCGAAAATACCAATGATAACAGTGACCGACTGGTTTTGTTATATTTGCCTTTTCAATAAGGAGGGAAGGTATGACCACAGGGACATAATCAGTTTTGATGATAGTTCTTTAAAGTGGTGTCATGAAATGTTTGACCATTACGGGACTAATTCAAAAAGACTGTACAAAATAATGGGAGCTGAATAGGAGATAGGTCCTTTGGGGAGGGGGCAGATACATGGAATCATCACTAACTGAAACGA
This sequence comes from Methanolobus sp. ZRKC3, assembly GCF_045291275.1. Taxonomy (GTDB): domain Archaea; phylum Halobacteriota; class Methanosarcinia; order Methanosarcinales; family Methanosarcinaceae; genus Methanolobus. The sequence goes on along the minus strand of NZ_CP146982.1, from coordinate 2,165,030 downwards.
TCTGGTTTTCTGAAAAAAGAAGGAAGATATTATTACTGTTACTGGACGGACCAAAGGATCCCGAGGAAATGAAGACGGCATTCGGTGTCACCTGGCGTTCATTGATACTTCCGCTCAAGGAGCTGAAGGAAGAGGAACTTATCTGTAATACTGACGGATTCTATGAACTATCCAATATTGGAAAGCTTATAGCAGAGAACATGAAACCAATAAACGGTATTTTGGATCTCTTTGGGAAGGATACGGATTACTGGGTTAAAAGGGACCTGGATTCGATCCCTCAATATCTGCTGGACAGGATCGGAGATCTCGAGGACTCCACAATTATAGAACCAGAACTTAACGACATGTTCGAACCCCCTGAAGAATTCACCAGATCTCTGGTTAATTCAAAATATGTACATTCTGTTTTTTCGATTTATCATCCATTGTATCCACCGCTTTATAATGAACTTGCAGAGCATGGAACTGAAATATCAATTATTCTCACTGAGTCTGTACTTGAAAGAATGCACGAGGACAGACAGGAAGAACTGGAAAAGATGCAGCATTCAGAAAATATAAACCTGTTCTTATACGAAAACGAATCGCTTCCTCCTTCAATTGTAGTTACCGATAATTTGTTCTCTGCCAGTTTTTTCGATAGCCAGGGAATGTATGACCACCGGGATATAATGAGTTTTTCCAAAAGCTCTCTAAAATGGGGAGAAAAGCTGTTCAGACATTACCAGAAAATGTCAAACTCAATTCCAAGGTCTGAAGGCTGAGATAATTCTGCAGTAATTGAAAAAGGTCAGATGAGAAGGTGTGTATGAATGAAACAGAATGAGATGACAATAAAAGCCAAATTGATCATGTATATAGTCGTTGGCGTTTTTTTGGTACTTCTCGTTTCAACTGCTGTCAGCACCTCAACTGTTACCGAACAACAAAAAGAGATGGCATATCTTCAATCCGTGGAAATGGCAAGGGATTATGCCAACCAGTTCGACGGGGACATGAAGGCAAACATGGCTATTGCGGAAACTCTTGGAAAATCAATGGAAATGTACACGACTGCCGATAGGGAAGAAGTAAACAACATTCTCAAAAATGTTCTTGAAGCATACCCTTCTCTCACGGGAGTCTATGTGGGATACGAACCTGACGCCTTCGATGGAAAGGACAGTGAATATATCAATGCTCCAGCCCATGATTCCACCGGGAGGTTCATACCCTACTGGAACACTATTCAGGGACATATAGAAGTTGAACACCTGGTAGATTATGATGAACAGGATTACTATCAGCTTCCAAGAACAACAAAGGAAAATGTTGTTACTGAACCCTATTTTTATCAGGGTATCTTCATGGTGAGCTTTGATGTACCCATTTTAAAAGATAATGAAGCCGTAGGTGTTGCCGGCGTTGATGTATCTCTTGATTACATAGATGATGTGGTAGGTGAGATCAAAGCTTTTGACACCGGATATGCATTCGTGACAGGAAATACCGGTATCCTTGTTTCTCATCCTGAATACAAAGATAGAATGGGAACACATACCCTTTACGATTTTGGCATACCTGAAATATCAACGGCAGCCGATAATATTAAAGAGGGAAAAGGTGGAAGTGTTGAAACGACCGACCCTGCCACAGGCAAAGAAGTCATAATGTTCTACGAACCTGTAAAGACAGGTAACTACTCTTTTGTGCTTGTAGTCCCAAAAGAAGAAATGTTTGCCGGGGTAACTGAGCTTCGAAATAAACTGGTTGTCATATCCATGATCTCTATCTGCTTTATGGGTATGGTCTCTTACCTGATAGCAACATCAATAACCGCTCCCATAGATGAAATTGTCAATAACTTCAGAAATATCGCTCAGGATGCTGTTGACGGAAACCTGGATACAAGAGCTCAAACCGATGTAGAGATAGACTTCAAAGAAATTCCAATAGGACTCAATATGATACTGGATGCTGTAATAGCACCGATCCGCGAATCTATCAGAGTTACAAGTGCCCTTTCAAAAGGAGAGCTTGAAACACGCAACAAACTGGAACTAAAGGGTGAATTCAAGCACTTGGGAGATACACTGGATAATTCTGCAGAATCTCTGAACAATATTATTGCAGATTCTAATAAAGTGCTTACTGCAATACAAAACAATGATTTCTCCCGCAGTGTCCGGGTTCATGGCGAAGGTGAATTCAAGATCCTGACCGATGGAATCGAAAAAACAAGGGAAACACTGTCGCAGATGATAGAAGAGCGCGAAAAAATGGAAGAGATACGCAAAAAAGAGATCCATCATCGTATCAAGAATAATTTACAGGTAATATCAAGCCTGCTTTATCTTTCATCTGAGAATTTCGAGGACCAGGAGATAATAGATGCATTCATGGATAGCCGAAATCGTGTGCGTTCAATGGCCCTGATACATGAAGAGCTATACCAATCCAAGGATATGTCAAGTATTGACTTTTCTGATTACACAGAGAAATTACTGGAGTATCTCTCCAAGTCATATGGAATTAAAAGCAAGGACATCAAGCTTGTTTCAGACATAGAGGATATTTATCTGAATGTTGATACGGCTGTTCCACTTGGTATGATAATCAATGAACTTGTTTCAAACTCACTAAAACACGCTTTCCCTGAAATCAAAGAAGGGGAAATAAATGTAGAACTCAAAGTCCTGAAAGATCATTTTTTCCTGAAAATAAGAGACAATGGTATCGGCATGCCTTCAAAGATCGATTACAGAAATACTGAGTCTCTGGGTCTGCAGCTTGTGGTCACACTGGTTGACCAGATAGATGGTACCATTGAACTAAATTCAATTGATGGGACAGAGTTTTCCATAGATTTTGAAGAAAGTAAATAGAAGGTGTAGAGATGAATAATCCAAAGATACTGGTTGTTGAAGATGAAAATGTAGTTGCTTTGGAGCTTAAGAAAAGACTGAAAAGACTTGGGTATCAGGTCAGCAGCGTTGCGAGATCCGGAAAAGAGGCCATTAGTAAAGCTGAAGGTTTTCTTCCGGATCTTGTGATAATGGATATCAGGCTAAAAGGAGATATGGACGGGATCCAGGCAGCACAGGTTATCCGGGAGAATTTTAGCATACCGGTAGTATATCTGACGGCTCATTCAGATGATGAGACACTTAAGAGAGCTAAACAGACGGAGCCTTATGGATATATATTGAAGCCTTTCGAAGAAGACGATTTGAGAACAGCAATTGAAATAGCACTATATAAACATCAGATGGAAAACTGTCTTAGAAAATAGATTCATCTTAGATATACTGATCTATTTTCAACATTGAATTTAAGGAGTTTTCCGATTTTTTCTGGAAACATTTTTTAAACATTTTCAGTTTATGCTGACCTTTTTGTGTACTTTTTTGGTTCTTTTCAAAATGCTGTGAATTAGCATACCTTCTGATAATTCACATACCAAACAAAAAAAACATAAAATTATGTTATATGTCACCTTATTAGAAAAGTATATATAGTTAAATTATTGCAGTTGATAGGAAATTATAAATACCCGATTTTGCGGACAATATATATATATGTCGACAAACAAACGATAGTTGGAACTGGAAGTATTAAACAAGAAAATTCTTCCAGAACAGACAGAACAAGATCAAAATATCAAGGACTTAGGAAATCGAAGTCTCAAACACAAAAATAAGAGGAATACTATGTCATTCAACAAAAGCAACGGAAGTAACTGGATACTTGAATATCTTGGATTCTAGGAAATGGTAAGAAAAAGATTCTATCCGAGGAGCTGTTAGCATGGATAAAAAATCACTGGACTCACTGATAAGTAAAACTGGTTTTTGGGTGTCAAGGAACGGACGCCTTCATGGGATAAAGAACTGCGAAACATCCCAGAATTATATACGAGTAACTATGGATTGTGGAGAGGTAATAAAGGTACGTAACTCCAGGTCCAGCAGGGCTGCACGCCTACTGCGAAACCGAAAATTCCAAAAACCCTGCAAAAAATGCCGTACTCCTGAAGAGAAGATCAAGGAATTCTCAAAGAGAGGTTCAATTAAGGACGAAGTGAAGGTAAAGGTCAGGACGGTCCCTTCAGCACAATTCAATGATACTAATAAAGAAAGCCCCGCAATCACGGTGCAATCAGAAACAGCACAGCCATCTCCAAACACCGCTAAGGTAGAGGTTGCTAAAAAACCGGTGGCTGCACCTAAAACTGTTGCAGCACAGGCAAAACCCAACAAGACAAAAACCGGCAACAATAAACCTGCAAAACCTGTAAAATCTTCAAAGACCGAATTTACCCAGAGCCAGAAGAACAGGATACTGTCACTATTGGGCCCTGGAGAGATGATCTCCTTTAAGAAAGAGAAGCGCTCCTTCAAGGAGATAGAATCCACACTTCTTACACAGAGGAAACAGGACCTGAGACTGATGTACGAGGATGACAGAGAAGATCTCCTCGGCAAACTTGAAAGGACCATCACCGAATTCTTCGTGGACAGAGGATTCATGGAGATAAAATCACCCATACTGATACCCTTCGAGTACATGGAAAGGATGGGAGTTGGCGAGGATAAGAAACTGGCAGAGCAGATCTTCAGAGTGGATGATAACATGTGCCTTCGCCCCATGCTGGCCCCGGGACTCTACAACTGCTTGCGTAAATTCGATAACGTACTCCCCGATCCCATAAGGATCTTCGAGATAGGACCCTGTTACAGAAAGGAATCAGATGGCAGCAGTCATCTTGAGGAATTTACCATGCTCAATTTCTGCCAGATGGGTTCACGCTGCACAAGGGAGAATCTGGAGTTCCTTATAGAAGACTTCCTGGAATTTTTGGGCATCGAATATGAGATAGTCTCTGACAGTTGTATGGTCTATGGTGATACCATCGATGTCATGCACAAGGACCTGGAACTTTCATCGGCTGTTGTGGGACCAATTCCAATGGATATGGATTGGGGTGTCGACAAGCCCTGGATGGGAGCCGGTTTCGGACTTGAGAGACTTCTCAAGGTGAAACATAATTTCAAGAACATAAAAAGAGCTGCAAGGTCCGAGTCCTACTACAACGGGATCACCACCAATCTCTGAGGTGAGATCATGTTAAAAGATATGACACAAAAGGAACTTGATGAGCTTGCACAAGGACTTGTCAATGGCCTGAGACTCACGGATGATGAGCTTAGAGAACTCCTGTCCATCAGCGAAAAGGATGATCTTGACAAACTATACTATGTTTCCAGAAAGGTAAGGGACCATTTCTTCGGGAACAAGGTCTTCCTCTACAGTTTCGTCTACTTCTCAACATACTGCAAGAACAAATGTTCATTCTGTTATTACAGGACATCGAACGATATCGAGAGATACAGGCTTGATACAGAGGAAGTACGCAACATATGCAATGCCCTGAAAGGTGAGAACATCCACATGGTGGACCTGACCATGGGCGAGGACCCCTATTTCCATGACAATCCTGAAAGATTCGTAGAACTTGTGAAACTAGTGAAGGAAGAAATGGGCCTTCCCATAATGATATCACCAGGGGTCATGGATAATGATGTTCTCAGGGAACTGCACGAAAATGGCGCCAATTTCCTGGCACTGTACCAGGAAACCCATGACCAGGACCTCTACAGGAAATTAAGGGTGGGACAATCCTTCCAGGATCGTGTGAAAGCCAGAAGCTTTGCCAGGAGTATAGGTTACGGCGTGGAGGACGGCATACTCACAGGCATAGGTGATGGCATCGAATCCACCATACGTTCACTCCGGGGTATGGAGGAAAGCTCGCCTGACATGGTAAGGGTCATGACCTTTGTTCCACAGGAAGGAACCCCTCTTGAGAATACAATATCACAATCCAGTGTTTCCGAGCTTAAGATAATATCTATACTCAGGCTCATGTTCCCGGACAGACTCATACCCGCATCCCTTGACCTTGAAGGAATCGATGGCATGGTACTCAGGCTAAACGCAGGAGCAAATGTGGTCACATCCATCATACCGGCAGAGTCCACCCTTGAAGGTGTGGTCAATTACGACCGCAAGCATGAGGAAAGGGACAGGGACCCAAAAAGCGTTATCAAGCGCCTGGGGGAGATGGGTATGGAGCCCGCCGAACAGGCTGATTTTAACAGGATAATAGAGGGCCTGCAATGCGGAGCATAGCCCTTATCGGTGGTAAGCTGCAGGGTTTCGAGGCGAACTACCTGGCAAAGAAAGCAGGCATGCAAGTCCTGCTGATAGACAGGAACCCACAGGCACTGAGCAGAAACGTCGTTGACGAATTCCACTGTTTTGACATCACGGTGGAACCCGAAAAGCTCATTGCAATTTCAAAGAGGGTAAGCGGTATCCTGCCTGTTAACGAGAATCTGGCTACCCTTGATTTCCTCAGGAACATACAGGATGAACTTGGATGCCCACTGCTCTTTGACTTCGATGCCTATCATATAAGCATGGACAAGAACCGTTCAAAGGAATACTTCAACTCCATCCAGATACCCACTCCACTTGACAGGCCGAGCTCTCCACCCTATTTCATCAAACCTCCGTGTGAGAGCAGCAGTACCGGAACAGCCATCATATACGATGATGCAGGCCTTAAGGGACTTGACCCCTCCACGCTCATTGAGGAATATGTGGAAGGTGACGTGGTCTCACTGGAAGTCATAGGCGATGGCAGGCATTTTGCAGTCATCAAGGAGACAAAGGTCCATGTGGACGATGGCTATGACTGCCATATGGTTACACCCATGGACAACTACCCGCAGTTCAGGGATATATCGTACAAACTTGCAAAGAACCTGAACCTGCATGGAATAATGGATGTCGAGGCTATTGACAGCGAAAAGGGGCTGAAAGTGCTTGAGATAGATGCGAGATTCCCAAGCCAGACACCCACAGCGGTCTACCATTCCAGTGGCATGAATCTTCTGGAAATGTTGCTTGAGGCTTTCCTTGAAGGTGTTCAGGAAGAAAACAGGCATCCTGATAACAGATACTGTATATTCGAGCATCTTGCAGCCATGGACGACGGACTTGTGGGAGTCGGAGAGCACGTACTCTCAGATGGAAACGATTACAGGCAATTCCATATCTCTGAAGGACTTGAGATATTCCACTGCACAGGTGGCGAGCACGAAGTCTTTACTCTTATCAGCTGGGACGGCACAAAGGCAGAGACTGAAAAGAAAAGAGAGAATGGACTGGAAATGATTACTAATCATTTTCTAAAGAAGGAACAGGGGGAATAAAATATGGCACTTTTGACTCCGGAGGATCTGGAGAACCTATCAACACAGCTTGAAATGAGCAATGAGACAGTTAAGAGGGTCACAGGATCCGATCTCAAGGAAATATGCGAAACACTCTACAGTACAAAACTCGGTTCACAGACCGTAGGAATAATTCCCATAACGGCAGGCAACGGTGTTATCAGCAATTTTACCTCATCCCTGCTCTATATTGTGGAATATTTCGGACTGAAGGGTTTCATCACCGAGCATCCTGATGTCACGGGTTATTATGAAGCCGTCTCGGCTGGTGCTGACATAATAATGATGGCAGACGACCATATATTCACAGCTCATAACCTCAGGAACGAGAAGATAATGAGCAATCATGTGGCCACAGGCGTTATCTATGCCGAGATAGCCTCAAAATTCAAGGAAGCAAGCTCAAAGGATATACTTGTCATAGGCCTGGGCAGAGTCGGTTTTGCCGGCGCCTGCCATCTGGTCAATAATGGATTTAACGTCTATGCATGTGACCCCAACAAGGAATTCCTTGAAAAAGCTGTCAACGAACTGGGAATAAAAACCTACTGTGGCGATGACAGGAAGAAATTCTCCATGGTCTTTGAAGCAACTCCCAATGCTGATACCATCACAGAAGGTATGATCGAGGAGCGCTGCCTCGTCTCAACACCTGGCATACCCTGTGGCCTGCCACCTGAAATAGGAAAAAAGTACCGTGTGGATCTTGTAATGGAACCTCTCGTGATTGGAGTTGCTTCCATGCTGTATTCAATTATATGAAATGAAGAAGAAGCGGAGGACAAATTCATGTATGTAATATCCCTGGACCTTGGAACGAGTGGTTTTAGATCACAGTTGATAGACCTTGAAACAAAGGAAACCATAAAGACTGTAATAACAATGGGCCATCCCCTGCCCGGAGGGAACGTGATGGACCATCTGGACTTTGCCATCAATACCGGAACTGAGGTGGCGCACATGCTTATGCTGGAGACTGTTAAGGAGATCCTTGAAAAGTTCGATGTGGAACCTGAAAAGATCAAGCGAATTGCAGTCTGTGGAAATCCAATTCAGCTCTCACTTTTCCAGAACATAGAGATCAGGGACCTTGCATATGCAGGGGAAAGCAAACAGGCAGCTCTCGGGGTTCAAAATGTGAAGAGAGAGGCAAGGATATTCCCTGCAAATGAGCTCTTCAAGGATATCTACGCCATGGACAACTGTGAGATAATAGTGCCTCCTGCTATCAAACATGAGATAGGGGCAGATGCCCTTGCAATGATGCTTGAGACGGATTTCATTCACCAGACAGAACCCTGTCTTGTAACTGATTACGGTACCAATGCGGAGATGGCATTGAAGATAGGGGACAGGATAATCACAGCCAGCGCTGCAGCCGGACCTGCTATCGAAGGACAGGGTGTTACCTGTGGTATGCTTGCAGGACCCGGAGCCATTAGTGATGTGAATAATGAGAATGGGTATTGGAGACTTACTATCCTTGACGAAAAGATGAATCCTGTCAAAGGAAAACTTGTTGACCCTGTGAGCGGTAAGACCATCGAAGAATCTGAGACCATAGCAAAGGGTATCACAGGTACAGGTGTGATCTCCACCATTGCAATGGCACTCGAGGATAAACTGATACAGAAACTGCCAGAACTGCCAAACGGAAAACTGATACTTGGAGACAATATCGTCATCACAAACGAGGATGTCGAAGAAGTGGGTAAGGCAATTGGAGCTATAAGAGCTGCACACATCACACTCATTGTGGAATCCGGACTAAAATACGAGGATCTGAGCTATTCCTATATGTCGGGTGCAACTGGTACCTATGTGGATGCTGAAAAGGCAAGGCAGATAGGATCTGTACCGAGTTTTTCCCAGAATATAATCCAGTTCGGAAACACCTCCATCGGTCTTGCACGAAAACTTGCCATCGACAGTTCGGTACTTGAAGATGTCATTGCCATTGCAAAGAAGATAAGTGCAGACCATCTCATGATGGCGACCAGCGATACCTTCAAGGATATCTATTTCTGCGAACTTGCAACCTGGCAGAATGGTATGCCCAAGGAGATGTATGATCAGATGCTTGAAATGTACGGCATCCCGCCATTTCCAAAGGAAACAAAGGCTGTAACCATAGAAAAGAGGGTTGAGAAGGACATTGATGATGTGGGACCCATGGGTCTTGACATAGTGAAGGATATAGGCATCATACTGGAAGCTCCGGTGACGAAATGTACCCTGTGTCATCAATGTGAAAAAGAATGTCCAGAGGATGCAGTAGTAATAGTCGAGAAGGACGGACATCGCTTTGCAGAAATAGATAGTCAGAAATGTCTGGGCACAAGCTGCAAGCGATGTGTGGTCATATGTCCTGTGCAGACCATGGACCACTCACTGCTCACTATACAGGGTACCAAGTGACCCTCATATCCGGATAAGCCTTTACCGGAAAAGAAGGAAAAGCCTGAAAAATCAGGGCCAGGGATAGAGAATTCATTATATACTATCTCCATGATACTTTATAGAAAAATGGAGAAAAACTCATGTATGTCATAGCCCTGGACCTTGGAACAAGTGGTTTTAGATCACAGCTCATAGAACTTGAAACTCAAGAGACCATCAAGACAGTTGTCACCATGGGGCACCCGCTCCCTGGTGGGAATGTCATGGACCATCTTGATTTTGCCATAAATACAGGACGTGATGTAGCTCACGGTCTTATCATCGAAACAGTAAAGAAGATACTTGAAGAATTCGATGTGGAGCCTGAGAAGATAAAGCGTATCGCAGTATGTGGAAATCCAATCCAACTCTCACTTTTCCAGAACATAGAGATAAGGGATCTTGCTTATGCAGGGGAGAATAAAAAGAAAACTCTTGGGGTTCACGATGTTGAAAGGAATTCCAGGATATTGCCTGCAAATGAGCTCTTCAAGGGCATCTATGACATGGACAATTGCGAGATAATCATACCTCCTGCGATCAAACACGAAATTGGTGCCGATGCTCTTGCAATGATGCTTGAGACTGATTTCATTCACCAGACAGAGCCATGCCTTGTTACAGATTATGGTACCAACGCGGAGATGGCACTGAAGATAGGCGAGAAGATAATCACTGCAAGTGCTGCAGCAGGGCCTGCCATCGAAGGACAGGGTGTTAACTGCGGTATGCTCGCTGGACCCGGGGCAATAAGTGATATCAGCAGCGAAAGGGATTACTGGAGACTCACTGTCCTCGATGAGAATATGAATTCTGTAAAAGGCCCTCTTGTGGAACCTCTGACCGGGGAGATAATTGAGGATTCAGAGGTTAAGCCAAAGGGAATCACAGGAACAGGTGTCATTTCCACAGTTGCCATGGCACTCAAGTGCGGGATAATGGAGAAACTCCCGGAACTTCCGAATGGAAAAATAAATCTTGGATATGATATTGTAGTTGTTGATAACGATATTAAGGAAGTAGGCAAAGCCATTGGAGCCATCAAGGCTGCTCACATAGCACTTATGGTTGAAGCAGGATTGAAATATGAAGACCTGCGCTATTCCTATATGTCCGGTGCAAGCGGAACATATGTAAACGCTAACAAAGCAAGACATCTGGGTTCTGTACCGGCTTTCTGTAAAGGTATAATACAGTTTGGGAACACTTCCATCGGACTTGCACGGAAACTGGCTATTGACAGTTCACTACTTGAAGAGGTCAATGAAGTCGCAAAAAAGATCAAGGCAGATCATCTTATGATGGCAACAAGCGAGACTTTCAAGAAGATCTATGTTTGTGAGCTTGCTACCTGGCTTGAAGGAATGCCTCATGAGGACTACAATGAAGTGTTCATGGCTGAAGAAATTCCTGTACTACCTGAGGACCTTCCAAATTCCGAAGTGACCATCGAAAAAAGGGTCCAGAAGGATATTGATGATGTAGGTCGTCTGGGTCTTGATATTGTTGACAATATCGGTATAATACTGGAAGCTCCAGTGGAAAAATGTATACTCTGTCATAAATGTGAAAAAGAGTGTCCTGAGGATGCTATAAGCATTGTCGAAAAAGACGGAGAGAGGTTTGCAAATATCAATAGCCAAGCCTGCCTTGGAGCTGCATGCAAACGCTGTGTCTACATCTGTCCTGTAAAAACAATAGACCACAGATTACTGGAGATTCAGTGCACAGAGGAGGTCACTATCTGCAATGGAAATGATACCTGATCATTCATCGAATCTAAGGATCGTCGTCCTTAAATTTTCCAGGTCCACAACCGGTACCTGGGCAGGAGTTGGGACGACGTTTACTCTTTTTTGGAATTCGGTCTGATCCTGCCAGGTTCCCGAATTAATTAGCAGGACATTCTTGTACCATTCCACACCCACTGTATGAACGTGACCGCAATGTAATATATCAGGTATCTGATTGAGTACGAAATGATCGTTCTTTTCCGGTGCAATGGAAACACGGCTGCCGTACATGGGAGAAAGATGACGGAATTTCATCATCTCTACCATGGCCTTTGTGGGATCCTGATACGAAACACCTGGAACAGAAGCCACCAGATCGTCAATTGAACGCCCATGGTACATCATTATCTTAACGCCATCCAGGTCTACCATTGCGGGATTTCCCACGAAGATCACATTATCAGAAAAATACTTCCTGATGCGTTCCGGTAATCTGGGTTGTGGTTCTGCCTGGCGCACAGCATCGTGGTTTCCCGGAGAAATTATTATCTTTATATGCTTTGGGATCTCGGCAAAATATTCTGCTGCCCTCTCGTACTGATCATAAATATCCAGTATACTTAACTCCGCATCCTGTCCCGGATAGATACCTACCCCGTCAACAAGGTCTCCTGCAACCACAATATACCGCACTTCCTTTGCAATGGAAGCAAGGGCCTCATTATCGGTGTCCCCCTTGAGAAAATCAAGAAACCGTTCCCACTGCTCTTCAAGAAAGGTCGTACTTCCAACATGCACATCCGAGATAAGTACCGCTTTACCGAAGGTGCCGGACTTTTTTGTACTGATATTGGGCAGGTCCGGGAGGATTATCTTCTTGACTATCATGAGTTTCCCGTCGTTTGTGAGAGCTCCGGTGAAACCCACCACTTCATCCAGTACAAAATGACTTGCCTGCTCGAAAAGTTCCTTATCAGCCATGCGCACCAGAACAGAAAAAATACCTGTGGGATCCTCGATCTCTATTATCTTGTGCCCATTAGTGGTGCTTTTTATTTCCGATATCATTCCGATAACGGAAACTTCGCTAAAATCTCCATTTCCTTTCATACCAGGACTGCGGTTGCGTACCAGGCTTTCAATGGGACGGGCATTGATCCTGCTGCGAATTATCTCGCTGAGTTTACTGTAGCGATTGCGGAAATACTGGATAAATTCCATATATTCCCCAACACATGTGGAATTGTCTGTTATATCAGAAAGTATAGAGACAGGATTCTCACTAATTACAGGTTTAGCATTTTGATCCTGAAAACCAGTTGTATCAACTGTACTATTGAACGTGTTTGTACTTTCCAAAACCGGCGACAACGGTTTTTCAGCCACTAAAGATGTATCTAAGCCCGGGTCAAGGCCATCAAGACCTATGTGCTCCAAACCGATCACAAGAACAGACATATCAATATTTTCAAGCACATGCCTGACAATGGATCGTGGGTTGGGTTGAGAACATATCATGTCCACTGCTTCGGGACTTATCTGATACCCTTCTTCAATAAAAGCTGTCAGAACATCAACTTCATTCATAGCCAAACACAAGATAGTATTAATATTACAAATAATAAACACAGGATTTCTAATCCGTTAATGATATATTGCCAGCAACTATATCATTATCGCTGAAAATTTTTTACGAACACTCTTCAGGCAGGAAATCTAAAATGGATATAAAAGGTGCCTACAAAAATTTCAAGGAAAGCGAGAATTTTTTCGTGTCACTGACACGTGATATTTTATCCGTATTAATTGCGGTTCTTATATTTGCAACCCTGTCCCAGATAGTATTCGGGTTATGGACTCCCATGGTTGCAGTGGAATCAGGAAGTATGGAACCTCACATGAATGTCGGCGATATTATATTCATTCAGAATATTGAACGAACTGAAGTTGTGACCAATATGCAGGGAACAGAAAATTACACTTCGTTTAAGATGTCCGGTGATGTTATATTGTACAAACCATACGGCCAGGATGGTGTGACGCCAATAATTCACAGGGCAATGTACTATGTAGAACAGGGTGACGAAATGTGGGAAGGTGGACCCAGGGCCCCACATGCAGGATATATCACAAAGGGTGATAATGTAGTCACAAACAAATACTATGATCAGCAAGGCCAGGTAAGTTATCTGCTCCCTGTAAAAGAAGATTGGGTCATAGGTGTTGCAAGATACAGGATACCTTACGTGGGACATCTCAGGCTCATGCTTCCGAGCCTTTGATCCTTTTTCATTTTTTTGGCTTTTTTCAGAGATGTAGCTGCGTGGTCATCACAGGTTTGAAACCATCGAGGGGTTTGAGCCTGTAATCCTCAAAGAGGACTTTTTTGGTACTTGTGATAGGTACGCTCAATACTATTTCTTTTGTCCTGCCGTACCTGCCTTTACTTACAACCACTGCATTGACAATACCTAACATATCCAGTTCAGACATGAGGTCTGTGACCCTGCGCTGGGTAAGAATATCCATATCAACCTGAAGACATAGTTGACGATAGACATTATAGACCTCTCCTGTTGTCACATTCTTATAGCCATTATTCCGCAGCAGCATGACGCTGTAAAGAGCAAGCTTTGATTGTGTGGGAAGGGTCCTGACAACTTCGACAATACGGTCGATCTCAATTTTTTCCTGAGCATTTTTAACATCACGCTCGGTAACAAAAGAACGATTGTCACGTTCAGAAAGTTCTCCTGCAACTCTGAGAAGGTCCAGTGCGCGTCTTGCATCACCATGTTCCTGAGCAGCAAAAGCAGCACAAAGAGGGATGACCATTTCATCAAGTGCATCTTCTTTGTAGGCAATCTTTGCCCTTTCATAGAGAATGTCACTTATCTGATCAGCATCGTAAGGCGGAAAAATAATCTCTTCCTCACCAAGGGAACTTTTTACTCTCGGGTCAAGGAATTCCGTGAATTTCAGGTCGTTTGAAACACCGATCATACTGACCTTTGAATTTTGAAGATCCGTATTGATACGTGAAAGATTGTAAAGGACATCGTCGCCTTTTTTTATCAATTTGTCAATTTCATCAAGAATTATAATGACTATCTGTTTTTCAGAATCAATTGCTTCTTTGAATTTTGCAAAAACCTGGTCTGTAGGCCATCCAGTCATTGGGACATCTTCACCAAACTGTCTGGAAAGATTTGCAAGAAGCCGGTACTGAGTATCGATCACTTCACAATTCAAATATACTACCTTACATGAAGTTCCAAGGGATTCACCTTTTCTTTCAAGTTCAATTCCCACGTGACGAGTAACAGCAGTTTTTCCTGTACCGGTTTTACCATAGATTACTATATTCGATGGTGTGTCACCCCTCAAAGCAGAAACAAGAATTGCAGCAAGATTATTGATCTGATCATCCCTGTGAACAAGAGAATCAGGAGTGTAAGAATGTCTTAGAACTTCCTTGTTCTTAAAAATAGGCTCATTCGCCAGTAATTCCTGAAATAATCCATCCAATGATTTACTTTGCATATAGTGTCACCAGTTAAACAATATAATGATAAGTCGTAATTTTCTGCAATTGAAAATGATATTTTAAGAACGAATGTTTTTCATTCAATTATCTTTGCATTCCACAGGACACAAAGGAAGTGTAGGTTATTAATGGTTATGGTAAAGACCCCTTCATTTCATGTGGAGAAGTATGGGGATTTCAAAAAAGCGCTAGCATCAACACTATAATCAAAGCTGGGAAAATTTTGATATAAACAATATGATTTCGTGTGGAATAAGACCCCTTTATTTCAACTGGAGCATTTATAAACCACAGTGACCCTATGATTTCAACTGGAACATGAAAAAAGATGTTAAACAACTTTTTTAAAAAATTTGAAAAAAAGATGGTGTTGTATGTATGAACATGTTGATATATAAAAGTATGTTTCAATTCAATGCGATCAATTAGAAAATGATGTTCCAGTAGAAACAATGGGGTAGCTGTGTTAGCCATGATTTCAGATTTTCTAAAAAAACTTAATTTCCAAATTTTTCCGGAAAATTCATACACTTTTTTCCAGATTATTAAATCACAAAGCTGAATAAGTAAAAAAAATCCATTCCAGAAACATAAAGATCAAACACAACGGTTTTAAACATCCTTTAATATTCATGTGTGCAAATGAACGAAACCGGATTGACCGAAGAGGAAGTATTAGTTCTTCTTAACAATGCAAAGGATAAAGATCTGAAATATGATCGTGTACTGAGTTCCATGTGCACTTATCCTCATAAAATAGCTGCAAAAGCTCATATGCAATTCATGGAATCGAACATGGGTGATTTTGGTTTGTTCCAGGGAACTTATTCTATGGAACAGGAAATAATTCGTTCATTGGGAAACATACTTCACTGTTCTTCAATCAATGGTTATCTTACAACAGGTGGAACTGAATCAAATATTCAGGCAATACGTTCAATGCGAAATTCCCACAGGATAAAAGTTCCCAATATTGTTGTTCCTGAATCAGCTCATTTTTCTTTTGACAAAATAGCAGATGTCCTGAACATTGAGGTAAGAAAAGCCAATCTTGATGAAGAATTAAAAGTTTCCATGGAATCTCTGGAATCTCTCATAGACCAAAATACAGTTGGTCTTGTAGCTATTGCCGGTTCAACGGAATTCGGTCAGGTAGATCCAATAGCTGAAATTTCAAAGCTTGCAGTTGAAAAAAATCTTTTTTTGCATGTAGATGCAGCTTTTGGTGGTTTTGTCCTTCCATTCCTTCCTGAAAATAATGAATTCGATTTTTCCCTTCCAGGAGTTACTTCCATTGCAATTGATCCTCATAAGATGGGTTTAAGCACTATCCCTTCCGGAGTCCTGCTCTTTAGAAATGTTGAGGATCTGACCCATCTTAAAGCCGAAACTCCTTATCTTACTATCGATACACAATACACTCTTACCGGCACACGTAGCGGAGCTGCAGTGGCAGCTACTTATGCTGTGATGCAACATCTTGGTAGGGAAGGTTACAGGCAGGTTGTTTCCAGGTGCATGGAGCTCACAGATCATCTTGTAAAAAGCGTGAAAGAGATAGGTATTGATCCTGTAATTGATCCTGTCATGAATGTTGTAGCTCTCGATGTTCCACATCCTGCTCAATTGAGATCGAAATTAGCAAAAGAGTATAAGTGGCAGGTTTCCATCACACAAAAACCTGCAGCTTTAAGGCTTGTTATCATGCCCCATATGGATTTTGAGACCATTGACATGTTTGTGGCAGACCTGCAAAAAGCAGTTCTTGAATTGCAGTAATATATTAGATACTATTTCTATTAGATCTCATTTACAAAATAGCATTATATATTCACATTAAATGTCATTCTAGCAAAATAAAAAAATTGAGGGGATGAGGCTGATGACACCTTGCCTTGAAACGTGTAAGACTTGTGTTCATCATGCCTGTTCTAAAAAGTAATATGTGTCATGCATATATACCGATGAGCCAAGCATGGTGAAAGTATTCAGGAATTCATTTTTTTCATTTCGTTTTTTTTCTTTTCAACTTTGCATAAAATTAAATATAAGTGTCTTCTAAAATAACAGTATGAGAACATCATTAAAAATCGGGACCATAATGGGGATACCTATCAAACTCCATATCACATTTCTGTTGATCCTTCCTGTTTTTGCTCTCGTGTTTGCCACAAATCCGGCACCATTCGGATTTGCTGACGTTCCCTCTTTGGGCATGAACTATGCTCTTTCCCTTTTGACAACAATATTGCTTTTTGCATGTATATTGTTACATGAACTGGGTCATTCATACTTCGCCAAGAAGTATGGAGTTACCATCAAGGACATAACATTGCTGCTGTTCGGTGGTGTTTCTTCCATGGAGGAGATCCCAAGAGACCCTTCCCAGGAATTCAAGATGGCCCTGGCAGGTCCTCTTGTGAGTTTCATAATTGGTTTTGCTCTCCTGGCAATGAACTCAATAATAGATTCATCAATATCAGGTTACTCTGATGGTCTGATATATCGGATGTTCTTAATTCTTGGTTCTATTAATATAGTACTGGGTGCTTTCAATCTCCTACCTGCATTTCCAATGGATGGTGGAAGGTTGCTTCGGGCATGGTATGCCAAGAGGATGAGTTACATCAAAGCAACACATTACGCTGCATATTTCGGGAAAATGTTTGCTTTTATTATGGGTATATTTGGTCTGCTTGCCAACCCATGGCTTCTGTTGATAGCTTTCTTCGTTTACATAGGAGCTTCCGAAGAAGATAAGTCCACAACTGTTACCGTACTGCTGGAAAGATACACTGTAAAGGATATCATGTCGGACAAGGTAGTATCAGTTTCCGATGATATCAGTGTCGAGGAACTCTCAAAATTCATGTTTGAGAACAAACATATGGGCTATCCTGTGATGAAGGGCAATTCTTTAAAAGGGATTGTGACGTTTACGGATATACGTAATATCCTTCCACATGAACGTTTTGCAGTTCTTGTATCCGATGTTATGACCCGGGACATTATTTCGGTATCCTCCAAGGATGTCGCATCTGAAGCATTCAAGGTAATGACCCTCAATAATATCGGAAGAGTTCTTGTTATCGATGACGGTGAACTTGTCGGAATCCTCTCAAGGACAGATCTGATGCGGACGTTGATGTTGTTGAACGAATAGTTACAAGAGGACAAAAATTGACCCGATCCAGTAATTTTGATGATTCCCAGGGTACTCTTTCTGAATACAGTATGAGCAGTACCGACGGGACTCTTTACCAGACTGAAGATACCGCTGTTTCTCCTATTTCAAACGAGGAGATCGAACTTGTCAAGGAGATCATGGCTTCTCCACAAGGCGATACTTCCATGATCCCACCTTCTGAAATTGTGATAGTGGGAACTGCTCATGTATCTGAGAAAAGCGTCCGGGAAGTTGTTTCCGCCATTGAGCATACAGAACCTGATATAGTTGCAGTGGAACTCTGCAAAGCCAGGTACGATGCGATCAAAGGCAAGGTACAGAATTCAGAGATCCCGGTGAAGGAGCTTCTGAAAGAAGGCAAGATCTACTTCTATATAGTACATCTTTTGCTTGCCCATGTTCAGAAGAAATTTGCTGATCAGATGGGCATCCAGCCCGGTGCTGAGATGATAGCCGCTATTGATGCCGCTGAAGCCAGCGGTGCCCAGGTTATGTTGATAGACAGGGATGTGCAGATCACACTGCAGCGTTTCTGGAGCAAGATGGGCTTTGTGGAGAAATTGAAGATGCTTGCAGGTCTTATGGCTGCAGTACTTGGTATTGGCGGGACCAAGGACATCGACATGGAGAACATCACAAACCAGGATATCGTTTCTGTGCTCGTGGACGAGTTCAGGGAAACAGCTCCAAATGCAGTAAAGGTACTGATAGATGAGAGGGATGCCTATATGGCAAGAAATCTCATAAGAGCCGCAGGTACCGGTGGAAAAAGAATAGTTGCTGTAATTGGTGCAGGGCATAGGGCTGGCATACAGAGATATCTTGAGAATCCAAAGAGCCTGCCAACTCAGAACAACTACGAGGCACCAGCTAAGAAAAAGCGCTTCGGTATCATGAAAGTGTTTGGTTTTGCGATTGTAGGTCTTGCTATTGCAACCTTTGCATTGCTGATAATGTCAGGTGTTCCTCTGCAAACCCTGATGCTCGCCTTTGCATGGTGGTTCATCATCAATGGTGTGCTAAGCGCTGCAGGTGCCATTCTGGCAAAGGGCCATCCATATTCCGTACTCACAGCCTTTTCCGTAGCATGGCTGACCTCTCTGAATCCAATGATGGCAGCAGGCTGGTTTGCAGGACTTACCGAAGCAAAATATCGTAATCCTACCACTGACGATTTCAAGGGAATGATAGAGGTCGAAAGTACCAGTGAAATGATGAATAACAACCTCTTCAGGGTCGTGATGGTAGCAGCTCTGGCGAACCTGGGCAGTATGATAGGTACCTTCCTTGGAGTTTACGTGATGCTGGAAATAACAGGCATCAACCCCAAGGAAATGATCCAGACCGGTGTGAGTGCAGGACTCATGGCACTTGGTCTTGGATAAAAAGATCGTGTGATATTACACACGATCATCTCTATTTTCTATTTTTAAAAATGAGTGCCCTTGCGAAATTCATTGACCAAATTATTGGATGACGAGTATGTTTATGCGGGAAACATGGCACGACTAGCACTTGAGAGAATGGAAACTCAGCACATACCAGTGGAAAGCACCCTTTACGGAAGAGAACGTGAGTTCTTTTTGGAAGATGAGAAAAGGGAGTGGTTGGATTCGCTTGTGCCTATTGTAAAAGGAAGAAGCAGGTATATTGAGCCGTATTTTTATCCTGAAGATCCTGTCATTTCCTATGGACTGAATTATCAAGGATATCTTGTAGTTGATTTTCTTATAGGCTCTGAAGTAAATGAAAGTTATATGGCTGAGATCTATGGCGTGATTGATGAGAAGGCCCAGGAGAATGATGTTGAGGAAGTACCGGTGCTTTTTTCATATGAGTCTTTTCCAGTCGAAGATGAAGAGATAGAAGTAGAAATCCCTGAAAGTGAATATAATGACTCAAAGGCTCCAGGTTTTAGAGCACTGACGCTAATTATGGCACTTCTATATATTTCCGGAAAAAAGGGAACTCTATTCTGAATAAAAAGAGAAAAGAAATAAGTGAGAACCTCAGATGAGGTCCTTGAGGTGGAACTGGTACTTTCCGAGCTTTCCACCGTAGTTTCCGGCTGTGATCTTTGAGACACCAGGAACTGCAATAGCAGCTTCTACACCAGCTTTCATTGCTGCCTGTATTGAGTCTTCATCAAGACCATTGATTACCAGCTCGTAAACTGCCTTTACGCCTTCTGGGATCTCGGTGCCTTCTACCTTGTCCCTGATGGATGGGCAGAACTTCTCGTTTGCAGTTGCCTTCATGAACTTGTAGTTGTTGAATCCTGCCTTTGAACCACTGGCAACGATTCCGCCTGGGAATGGAGTTACTGTACCTTCCATGTCCTGAATAGCTTCAACTGCAACTTCTGCTGCTGTGAGTGCTGTCATCTGGCTGTCACCGAAGATGAAGAAGTTACCGCCTGCAATACCTGCTACAGCGCCGATGTTCTCCTCTACTAAGAAGTCGCCTTCCATGATAGGGATGCTGAACATCTTGCGACCATCAACTTCTGTTTCGGATTCCATTCCGTCACCGAAGAACTTGAGTTTGAAACCTACATTGAACTGTTTCTCAGCTTCAGGAAGTCCGTTAAAGACTGCTGTTGTTGGAGCTGTGAGTACACACTGTCCGAGTCTCTCAAGGAGCTGGTGTTCAAGTGCTTCGTATCCGAATGTGCAGATCTGGATGTATACACCAGGTCTTCCGTCAGGTGTCTCATCAGGACCTACGAACTTCTCGATACCAGCTTCAGCTGGACACATGATAACAGATGTACCGAATCCGGTTGCTTCAAGTGCAGCTATCTCTGCCCAGCGCTTTGTTGCTGCTGTGATAAGTACCCTTGAGATCTTGATCGGAAACGCTTCTGCAAAAGTATCTTCTATTTCTACTCCATTGATATCCATAATAATCCCTTAGCCTAATATTGAAATTGTAATAATCTGTGCCATAGTTTCCCGTTACGTCAACGTCACCATTACAGCAATATTAGAATACAATTACAATACATATACTCTTCGAAAATACTGCCTATTTCCCATGGGCTTTATTGTAGTTCTTTTCAAAGAGAGTGAACATATCCTCATCTATCTGTCTGTATTTTCCGAGTTCGAAAACAGCATCATTGACAAAAACACTTAGTTCATCTATTCCTGAGAGTCTGGCAAGGGCTTTGGAAGAGCTGACAGTGGCCTTACTCATCTTTTCCCTTATGGATACCTCAGTTATCTCTGCAATGGCATTTACGCATGAAGATGCCTCATCATCCATTTTTCTCTCTGCGCAGAGCATCCCGAAGTATTCTATATGGGGAATGACAGCTACAACTTTTTCATCCTCGTGTTTTCTTGCAGCAACGATTGCGATATCATGCAGGGAATTTGTCACATTCCGGTACGAAATTTCCCCGAATATATCTCCCATTTCCCGCAGGGTAGAGACTATCTTTCCAGTGGAACTATGTTTCTTGTTCTCTTCATGTTCCTGAACTGTCTTGATCCCTATATCCCTGAGGGATTCTATTATCTGTTTTTCCAGATGCTCGAACTTGCTGTCCTTGGTCACAAGGGCTATTTCCAGAAGGACGCCCCTCACGTATTCGACTGTCTCTGTATCCTCTTTTGATACTGCATCCATGGCTACAAGTTTCAGGACTGTTATTATCTTCTCGACAGGTTCTATCATTCCCTGCTCAACTGCGCTCTTCCCGATCTTCCCACATGCAATGGCTACCTTATGTCTTGGAGTGGATATGGGATTCTTTTTCAGGGAATTGAAGAGATCAGCAGGACTTCCTGCCTGTTTTATGAGTGTGAGCTTATCAAGGGGTGAAAAATAGTTCTTCTCTCTGTGGAGATCGAAAAAGTCGCTAATGTTCTCAATGCATTGCAGTGTGAGGTTTTCCATACCTTTTTTGGTACAACTGCTGCCAATGACCCCGAAGGCATCCACTATTTCCATAATGATGTCCCTGTTGCTCTCTTCCTCGGCAAGTGTGGCGAGATTGTACAGGTTGGAGTTTATGTGCTTAACTATCAGGGAAATGTTCCCACCTGAAATAATGGTCTTTGAGGCAAAGTCTGCAAGGCAGTGGATACCCTTTATGGCTGTAAAATCATCTGATCTGCGTACTGCCCCCCGGACTATATCCACAACAGGCTGCAGGGGATCGAGGGTATCTCTTCCTGAATCCAGTTTCCTGTAACTCTCGTTCATGTCGTAGACTGTTAGGTCCTTTGTTATTTCTGAGAACTTCTCGCTGATGCCCTCATTTTTCAGGTTGTTTGCGAAAAGGAAGCCGATAACTGAAAGAACAAATGAGGCTGCTATGACCACCAGTATCCCCGTAATGCCGGATATGCTCAGGGCATGCATCATGGATATAGCAAGGGCGAAGATACCCAGGGTATATGAGGACATATCAGCAAGTACATCCTTTCTGCTTGGAAGCCAGAGGCAGACTATCCAGAATATGGCAAAGCAGACAGCAAGAATGATATTGCTGTTGAGATGCTCTATTTCCCGGTTTGTGAGCAGGTTAGCAATGAATGCCAGCTGTATGACAAAAGCAGCAATGGCAAGGTCTGCACTGATATCTTTGATACCTATCTTAAGGCGGTGCTTTGCTATTATATCAGCAAAAAGAAAAATTGTGACTATGCCTACTATAAGGGCAGCGTCAATTACATCTGTTACTAAAATTTGCATAAATCTATATATATCGTTTATATTTAAATAAATATTGAAAATCCTTTCCACAAACCGGACAGGTTCCCAGTCAGCAGAAAGGATTCCCATATAGTATTATATACCAAGGTTATGGCGCTTACTCTCAATATGCTCCATCATCATGTCCACTGCCTTCACAGGGTCGGTCTCCACATTCATGAGTCCTCCTGTTACATCCTTACAGTCTTCGGTAAGCAGTTTCACAAGGTGTGGCGCACCTGTTACCGTTGGCACCGGATTGACATGGGTGTAAAGTCCCAGGGCAAGTGCAAATACCGCATCAATAGTTGCTTTCTGTTCCATATATTCAGGTGCAGTTGCAACTACTGGAAGATCGGGAATTGGTACATCCCCCATTGCTCCTGAGATAGCGGCAAGCATATCTGCCAGCCGACCTGTATCCGTGCACGTTCCATAGCTAAGCACAGGCGGAATACTAAGTGTCTCGCAGACTGCTTTAAGACCCGGACCTGCAAGCTCCTTTGCTTCTGGACTGCAAAGCCCGCCCACCTGCATGCCACCATTACCGCATCCCATTGACAGAACGAGTACATCCCTTTTGATCAATTCCTTTGCAATGGCTATACTCTGACTGTCCTGCCCTGAATCACGTAATGTGGTACAGGACACAAGACCGGCAACTCCCCTTAAGGTTCCATCCTTTATGGCGTCCAGAAGCGGGTCAAGTTTTCCGCCCAGGGCAGCCACTATACTTTCAGTGGAGAACCCTACCACAGCTTCATTCATTGGCAGGCCTGTGACCGGCTTAACGGATGCCCTGCGCTCACTGAAATTGTCAATTCCCATCTGCAAGAGCATAGCCGCCTGCTCCATGGCTTTTTCAGGTACGTAATCGATACGCTCCTCAACTCCCTCAAATGCCACAAGGTCACTCACAGGGATGAGTTTGAATTTGTATTTCTCGGCATAGATAGGGTCTATTGGCATGGAACAGTTCATATCCGCCACGAAGACATCTACACAGCCACTTGCCAGTATAGCTTCCTGCATTATCCAGTTTCCTGTGAAACCATAGAGCACATCATCCATTTCCCATCTCTGGATCATTTCCTGTCCGGTTTCTATATTGGCGATTATACGAAGTCCTTTTGCCCCTGCTTGCCTTGCCTTTTCCTGCCATTCCTCTTCCCTTGCAAGCTGCACCATTGCAAATCCAAGGAAGGGCTCATGGCCGTTAGGCAACATATTCACATAATCGGCATCCAGCACACCCAGATCCACGCGCATTGTATGGGGTTTGGGTAAGCCATACATTATGTCCTGGCAATATTCATTGACTATCTGGCTCTGGTATGCCATGGCAATTCCAAGCCTCATGGCTTTTAACGCCAGACTGACATAATCTCCATCCACATTGGTAAGGGAAGAGCTTGTTGTCCTCATTATCTCCCCGTGGATACCACCAGGAAATATACCAAGTTCCTTCCATAATTTCTGACGTTCCTGTGTGGCAAGTTTTTCAACTATCACACTTGGCTGCCCGTATTCCCTGTTAAAATCAGCATTTACAAAATCACAGAGTCTAAGTGCCACATCTTTTAATTCACCACTGTTGTCCACACCCAGTCTGCCGGCAAAGGTTCTTAGTTTCTCTTCCTCACGTATCTCGAAAGGAGTTTCACCCTTTGCGGTTGCCCTGAGAGTCCTTATGGTCTGAGCGGTGTGATACTGGTATGTCGAAGCTCCCATAACATTGCGCAGAAGCATCATACGCATTGCCATCCCGTCGGCAGTTATGCCGCAGACTCCTCTTTTATCCTTCTCGGCGTTAGCACGACACGGACCATTGGAACAAAGGTCACAGCGCATCCCTCCCTGACAGAAAGTACATCTCCTGTCCGGGTCTCCCCCCATTCCCTGGGCTTCATATCTGTCCCAGATATTTGTCATTTCGTCTTCTTTTATACGTCTGTACATTGTACGGACTGAATCGTGATATGATCTCCTATCGTCATCCACATTAATACCCCACTATTTTCAATTCCCGGACTAAGAATAATTATTAGCCCCTTTTATACTGGGATAGCAGAAGATAAAAACTCTTTGGATACCTGTTTCAGGTCTCAGAAAAAGGGTATTTTGTGGCCCACTTATTCTTCAGTATTTGTCCTGGTAAGGAATGGCTAACACCAAAGGGATCATATCTTTTGCTATTTCAATGGTAAAAATAGTATCAGAAAGAAATGAGTTTAGTCAACTCAACTGCTGATTCACAGATTACATAGTGGATGCAGTGACACCTTCCCTGTACATCATATTTGTGTTTTCCATAATCTGAGTATGTGAGATCACATGGCTCTTGAATCTGTTATAGGAATTCCTGGTTATTTCGAGATTACCTTCTATCTCTATTATATTGAAGTCAAACAGTTTGGCGAAATCCTCTACTTTCTTTTCGAAATCCTTTATGTATGACAGTCCATTATTGACCTTGACAACTGTTTTGTAGCCCATGCTTTCCAGCACGAATTTTGTGGTCTCTATATCATCAGGGTCCTCGACAAAGCCACTGTGCTTAAACATCTCTTTCCAGTTATGGACCCACATTGGGGTCATTAGGAGGGTGCTTGTTCTGTTGAAACTGGACATAAGATCCAAAAAGGATTTCCGACCTCCTACAAGGGTCCCGATACAGTCATCAACTACCTTTCCGTTGTCATCTTTTAATATGGAAACCGGACATGGGAATGACTCAAAGTCCTTTTCAAGTTTTCTGAGGACATTGCCACATAGGCCGTAGAACAGAAAAATCCCATCTGAGTTACTTGCCATGTTCTTTACGTTACCGTATACGAACTCTTTGAGATTTCGGGGTTCACCGTGAAAGGCAAGTTCAAGAATGTTCACTGTTAAAGAAACATTGAAATTATTTTCTTTTTTAGGTATAGTCGTTATCTTTTCGATAGGCATGAGCTTATAGGGTATGCCAGTATCATTCAGTTTCTGAACCAGACCAAAACAATTCTCATTTTCAACAACTATCACTTCCTCGATCTCAGGATCGTTCTCGATCACATCAATGATCTCATCTTCAAATATTCTACATGCTATTATACTCAGTGCAGGCATAGTATCCCTCCTTTTATCCAGCGAACTGTTTCAGAATTGCTATGAATAACCTATTCTGAAAATTCCTGTGAAACCAGTAGCTCTCTTCTAATAATATGTCAAAGTTAGCATTAATTCCACTAATTCCAATGTCCCCATGAACGCTGTTAATCCTACGAATATTGTTAAATTAATCAAAGCCATTAATTAAATCAATACCTTTGATATAATTAATAGGGATTGTTTATGCTATATCAATATTTGCTTAACGGCGTGACTGAAAAAAATTTGTAATAATGAACTTGAAGCTACTGTCCGGTCATTCCATCAGAAGAGTTTGTTTCTGAATCAATCTCATTATAGTGGATTCTGATGGCTTTTCGAGTAGGCAGAATATCTGAGATACGCAGGATATCGTAGATACTGAGAAGTCACTGACTGTTTTTCTCTGCTTCTTTCCGATGGTTATACCTATGGTATGATCTCACAAACTCAGGGAATTATGAGTTATATATCATGTCATTTGTTAGCATGTGCCGTACGAGCATCAGAATGAATAAAATGTGGATGTTGCTGGACTTTGAATAAATAAAAAAGAATTATCCTGGTATAAGGGTAAATTCCAACCTTCATTTTATGTAGATGTAATATCAGCTATTGACAGGATCTGATTGATAAAAACAAGTATTCCGGGATCATTCATCACAACTCTTTTCCGCAGATCTTGCAGAACAACGCATCCCCATCGTTTTCACTGTTCCCACAGCTGCAATGTCTGGATCTACGAGTTCTCATCTGCCTGGTAGCAGACTGTATCTCTGTGGTGACGATGCCGGTGGGAACTGCTATGATACTATAACCGAGTATCATCACAAAGGATGCAAGTGTCCTGCCCAGGGCTGTCTGGGGCACGATGTCACCGAAACCCACGGTTGTCAGTGTAACTATAGCCCAGTAAACACTGCGTGGTATACTGGTAAAACCATTTTCCTCTCCTTCTATCAGGTACATGAGTGATCCCAGTATCACTACAAGGGTCAGTACAGAGAAGAGAAATACTGTGATCTTCTGCTTGCTGGCACGCAGGGCTCTAAGCAGTAATTCTGCCTCGCTTACGTATTTTACAAGTTTGAGTACACGGAATATCCTCAATACTCTCAGTATCCTGATGACTAGCAGGAACTGGCTCCCTGGCAAAAAAAGGCTCAGGTAACTGGGTATTATCGCCAGCAGATCAACTATCCCGAAAATACTGCCTGCATATTTAGCCTTGCTTTCCACACAGATCAGGCGCAGTAGATATTCAACGGTAAAAATTATTGTAAAGAACCATTCAAGGTTGTATAGCAACTGTCCATGGTCTGCTTTTATTGAAGCAACGCTGTCCAGCATGACCACAATGACGCTTATGAGGATGCTGACAATGAGTAAAATATCAAAGTTCTTCGCCGTAGGTGTATCCGATCCGAATATCAAATCATAGAGTTGCGTTTTCCAGCTCTCTGTTTTTGGCCTGTTCTTTGGATTATCGCTATTTAATGCTGGCATGCATTTACCCCATAAAAATCAAACAGACTCTTCTGCCCTGTCCTTTCCTGAAGATTGCCTATCCTGATTCCGATACGTCGGAAATTCAATGTACTTTCCCTGAGGAACTGCTGCATCATTTCCATTGCATTTCTGTTGAGTATATCCTTGTCAGAAACCGCATGGGTAAGCGTCTTGCTCTTTGTTGATGTTTTGAAATTCGAGAAAATAACAGTTGTGGTTACAGTTCCAAAAACAACATTACGGGCTACTGCTTTTGACATCACGCTGTCCACAAGTTCATCCATGAGCTCAGAGATCATTTTCTCATCACGGGTATCGTGCTTCAAGGATGCCATGCGTCCTATCTGGTCACTGGAAGTCCTTTCTTTTACAGGGCTTTCATCAATTCCCGAAGCTGACTGTTTCAGCCATGTGCCCCTGTTCTTGCCGAAAGCATCTATGAGTTCCATGACATCACGATCTGCAAGATCAGCAATGGTCACAATTCCCATTTCTGTCAGTTTTTCCTCTGTGACCCTTCCGATACCCCAGAGTTTCTTTATGGGCATGGCTCCCAGGAATTCCTGCACATTCTCAGGCCTGATAACTGTGATACCATCCGGTTTGTTGAAAGAGGATGCCATTTTGGCAATGAGCTTGTTGGGACCAATTCCAACGGAGCAGGTTATCCTCTCACTTTTTTTCACTTCCCCCTTTATTTCCATTCCAAGTTTCTGGGCTTTATCAAAGTCTCCATCACAGGTCTCAGTTATCTCAAGAAAAGCCTCATCTATACTTACCTTCTCAAAAGCCTCTTCTTTATCGGCACTGGAATGCAGTATTTCCATAACGCTTTCAGAAACTTCCTCGTAGAACTCCTTGCGCACAGGCAGGAACACAGCATCTGGCTTGATGGATCTTGCCTTCCTGCATGGCATGGCAGAATGGATTCCCGCATCTCTTGCCACATAATTACAGGTGCTTACGGCTCCACCTTCCTCTCCCCTGTTGGAGTACATGCAGACCACAACAGCCTTGCCCTTGAGTGAAGGGTCCTCCCGCTCTTCTATGGCAGCATAAAAGTAATCCATGTCAACATGGACTATGACACGTTCCATCGCTTGTATTTAGTTGGGAGGGTTCTTATGATTAACTCTCTCAGTTATTCCGGATTCAAAGTATTGGGTCCCTGCAGTCCACGTAGAGGGAACTGAAATCAGGAAGTTCTCCCTGGATAGGTTTGGCATAAAGGTGCATGCTCTCACACTTTGGCTTACGGTGCTTGATCAATTCAAGCAGAGGATCATCAGGATCGATGTATGTGCCTAAGAATTTGCATCTTGTGTCGTACATTATGTTATTACAGAATCCCAATATTCTGTCCATTGCTTCCTCGTATCCTGGTTCAAAGGCATGGTCAACAATGGAACGTAGCATGAAATTCTCCCCTACTCTTGGGTGAATCGGGAGACTCTTCACATGCCTGAGCAACCCAAGCAACCTTTCCATGACCTTCCAGAACAGAGGTTCCCTGGTGTATACCATTTCCATTACCAGTGCACTATCCCAGAGACCACCGCATGCAACAACTTTCTCCCCTTCTTTGGCAACCAGGAAGTTCTCAAGGCCATATCCAAGCATTCTATTGGCATATTCCTTGAAACTTTCAGCAGTGAAAGGTGTAAAATGTGTCCTTCCTGCATAGTAACGGTTCAGCAGTTCCACAGCTTCCGGCAGGTCTTTTTCATCTACATGCTCAAGAGTATATTTCTCATTGACATCTTCTTTTTTGTAGGCTGACATCTCACAGACCCTTACTTCCTTTTGCCTGATGTATCCCAGTTTATCCATCAGTTTCCTTGAAGCTTCGTTTGGGGCATATTCATAGGAATAGATATGTGAAGCATTGATCTCCTCTGCACGTTTTTCCACTTCTTTAATAAGACCTGTAGCTATTCCTTTTTTGCGAAAATCCGGATGTACCATGTATTCTGCAACATAGATGTATTTCTCATCTGCGTTATTCTTCACTGTCCATCCTATCCATCCCGCTGTCTGTCCGTCTTCCTCAGCCACCAGTATTTCCCAGTTATCATAGAGTTCATACCTTGCAGTGATATCAGGGTCCAGATCAACCATCATAGCAAGTCTTTCATCACCACGCGGGCAGAGTTTTTCGATATTCAAAAGGACTTTATTGTCTTCTTCTTTAAAGGGTCTTATAAGCACCACACAATTACCCCCTGTGCTGTTCTTCTATATCCTGCATTTTCACTCCCAAGAGATCAAAGACAAAGTTTTCTTTCATCTGCCGGTCAAATATTTTGCAGGAATATCTCCTTAAATAAATCTGGAATCTGATTCAATATATACGTTTTGGGAAATATACTGCATCAGATAGTCCACAGTTTTGCATATCTTCATATGGATGTTGTTTCCGGTTCAATATCCGCAAGTGGCGTACTCAGGTATCTTTCCCCGGTATCAGGTAGTATCACAACTATGAGTTTTCCCTCATTTTCCTTCCGTTTAGCCACTTCCAGAGCAGCGTGAAGGGCTGCACCACAGGAAATTCCCGCAAGAATACCCTCTTTTCTTGCAAGCTGGCGTGCAGTCTCAAAGGAATCTTCATTGCT
Organism: Methanolobus sp. ZRKC3; assembly: GCF_045291275.1. Classification (GTDB taxonomy): domain Archaea; phylum Halobacteriota; class Methanosarcinia; order Methanosarcinales; family Methanosarcinaceae; genus Methanolobus. Next base: position 2,134,881 of record NZ_CP146982.1, on the reverse strand, counting down.
CACCTTGATGACCTCATCTATGATCCCGGTGTTCAGGGTATCAGGTATGAATCCTGCTCCGATTCCCTGTATTTTATGAGGCCCTGGTTTACCACCGGAAAGGACAGGCGAGTCCACCGGTTCCACGGCAATTGCCTTAAAACCGGGTTTTCTGGCTTTGATGACCTCAGCAACACCTGTAATGGTCCCGCCTGTACCAACACCTGCAACCAGGATGTCCACAGCTCCATCGGTATCCGACCATATCTCTTCGGCTGTTGTACGGCGATGGATATCTGGGTTTGCAGGGTTCATGAACTGATGGGGGACAAAGGAATTTGCTGTTTCCTTTCCAAGCCTTTCAGCTTCATCGATAGCACCAACCATTCCCTTACTTCCGGGTGTGAGGATCATCTCAGCGCCTAAAAGTCCAAGTATCTTTCTTCGCTCGATGCTCATGGTATCCGGCATTGTAAGGATCAGGCGATAGCCCCTTGAAGCACATACAAAAGCAAGTCCTATACCCGTATTACCCGAAGTTGGCTCGATGATAACGGTATCCTTTTTTATGTATCCTTCTTTCTCAGCCGTTTCTATCATGTTCAATGCTATACGGTCCTTTACAGAACTCAGTGGATTGAATGCTTCCACCTTTCCTGCTATGCTAGCATAGCAACCCTCAGTTATCCTGTTCAGTTTCACAAGTGGTGTATTACCAACGGTCTGTGTGATGTCTTCGTAGATCTTCCCCATATACGTAACCCCATATTTTTCTTTAATTCTCACTTATTTTAATCAGTAAATGCAAGATAGTATTATATGTATCAAATTCCGGCTATCTCTTCTCCTTAAATATGAGCCGTGGTTCCTCGATGATAACTTTTGTGTCAGGTGGTACGGATTTTGTCAACCAGACATTTCCCCCTATGACCGAACGTGCTCCTACAACCGTTCTTCCACCCAGTATCGTGGCATTTGAATAGATAATGACATCATCTTCAATGGTTGGATGCCGTTTCTCTCCACGGATGAGCTCTCCACGCTCATCTTTTGGGAAACTCAGGGAACCTAAGGTGACGCCCTGGTATATCCTCACATTGTCCCCAATCTCACAGGTTTCCCCGATAACGACACCTGTACCGTGGTCAATGAAAAGTCCTTTTCCTATCCTGGCTCCGGGATGGATATCAATACCCACAAGATTGTGGGCATGCTCGCTCATTATCCGTGGCAGTATTGAGATTCCCTGTTCGTGCAGCTCATGGGCTGCCCGGTAGACCATAAGAGCAAATATCCCCGGGTAGCTGAAAATAATCTCATCGTGACTTTTAGCTGCAGGATCCCCTTCATAGGCAGCTATGATATCCGATGCAAGCTGGGAGCGGATGTCAGGCAGTTTTTTCATGAATCTGATAGTCTCTTCCTGACCCCTGTCAACGCATTCAGCACAGTTTTGTTCGTAGCGATTACAGTCGTGGATTATACTGTTGGTTATCTGCTTTGACAGTTCTTCGAAAAGCTGGGCTATCTCGTTGCCTATATGATATGGAAGGCTGCTCCTGTCAACGGTCTGGTCACCGAAATAACCGGGAAAAAGTATGTCTTTGATCAGGTCTATGATACTTATCAGCGATTCTCTGGAAGGTATTATTGCGGAATCCAGGTGCTCGAAACATTTCCTGCCAGAGCAGCTGTTGACTAGCATTTCAACTATGTCAGGAATCTCCGAACGATATTTGTTGTCAACTATGGCATTAAAGACCATGCATTTTTTCAGCTCTGCATCTGATTCATTGTCCATATTTTCCCTGCTTAAAGTGATCAGTCTGCATTTAGATCAAACCGGGACACTGTTTTATTTTATGTATTCAGGTAATGCTATCTAATAACGGCGTTAACATCAGAATTGCTTTATACCTATTTTCTTTTTTATTGTTCCACAAAGCCACTCTCACCAGAGAATAATCAGGTTCCACTTGACTTTTAAAAGTGTCAACTTTTCATAACCCCATACATTTTATATTGGCAATGGCATTTAAGTTCTTTGAAAGAAGGAAATAACCCTGGCAAGTTAGTGCCTTAGCAAGCTCTTTTAGTATATTTCAGAATCCTTTATGAAGATCCAGTGTCTGAACATGTTGTTCGTGAACTCTGTTTTAAGTCATTTTATACAGTAGAAACCGGCCTGCATATAGGAGTACCAGAACATCTCCACGACCTTAAAACCGGTATTTCTCAGAAGTTGCAGATGCTGCTCTATTGTTAGGGGGAAATATTCCACGTCAAAGCGTGCCAGGTATTTACTGACATTTTCCTTATCCTTACCCCGGGATAGCTGGAAATTACCCAGATACTCCTTACCTATGTCCACTCCTTCTTCGGTCAGCGGTCTTATGTTCTCGAAAGTGATGAAAGCCCCTCCGCTTTTCAGCAGTTCAAAACATACTTTTGTGGCTTCAGCCCGGTATTCAGGGCTGAGGTAGTGATGACACTGGATGGCGGTGATAATATCCGGTCTTTCTTCCAGTTTTTTGCTGAATTCCTGGGTAGGCGAAGGCTCCAGGAACTCGATCCGTCCTTTTGGCTGTGACAGCATTTTTTCCTTTGCAATTTCCAGCATGTTTTCCGAGGGGTCCAGTAAGAGGAATTTAGTATTTGGAAATTCCTGCATGGCGCTGTTCACCAGACTTCCTGTGCCACAGCCCGTATCCATCCAGACCTTTGCTTCAATTGGAAATGCTTTTACGAGGTTTATGATTTCCTGATGTATGGACGAGTAATATGGAATAGTGTTGACTATGTTGTTCTCATACTCCTGTGGATCATAGGGAGTGCTGTTCTTGTCTTGTTTTGAAGATGGCATTAAAAGATATATTATCGGAATTACTATTCTACATTTCCACTAAACTTCTTTCAAAAACTAATCTTTATATAGATGCCATTGATAGATATTTTATGCAACCTAAAGAAGATTTCCTCAGTTCTGTGAGTGAAAAGCTGACCCCTGTAACTGATATAGACATCAAGGCTCTCTCTGGGATATATGATGAGAAGGATGTTTATCTCTCGGTCTATCTACCCGTGGCAGGCAGGGAGAATGAGCACCTTAATGAGTCCTTTGTGGATATGAGACTGGCTTCCATAAAGAAAGCTCTACCAAAAGAATCCAGAAAGCAGTTCGAAAAGACCTTTTCAATGGCGCAAAGCCAGATACTTGGAAAACCCATCAGTGGTGAGAGAGGCAGGATTATCTTCGCATCTGCATCAGGATCTTTTTTGCATGTGTACAGGTTTGCTGTGGAGCCTGAGAGGTCCATGGTCCTGGACACATCCCCGTTTTTGCTACCTCTTGCAAGGCTGAGGGCGGATTATGAGGATTACGGTCTGGTTCTAGTGGACTCCAGGGAAGCAAGGTTCTTTTGCATACGTTCCGACAATATCGAAGAGAGAAAACACCTGTCCACAGATCTAATGAACAAGCATAAGAAGGGTGGTTGGAGCCAGATGCGTTTCAACCATCTGAGGAAGGAATCCATAAAAGCCTTCCTTTCAGAGGTCGCAGACAGCATGCGGGATACCTGTGCCCAGCTTGATACAAAGGGTCTTGTGATAGCCGGTCCCGGGGATGCAAAGCAGCAGCTTGCAGATATGCTTCCCGATGATATAGGCAAGAGGGTACTGGGGATCATTGACACATCCATGGATATTCCCAGGGACAGGATAGTGGAGGCTGGAGATGCCATAGTGTACGAGGAAGAACATTCCAGAGCCAAAAGAAGAGCAGAGGAACTGAGGGCTGAGATCCTGAAGGGTGGGCTTGCCGTACAGGGTGTAAAAACTGTCAGGGATGCCCTTGAATCAGGAAGGGTGAATGTCCTGCTCTTGCTCAAAGGCTCATCCCTGCCCGGATGGATATGTGAAAGATGCCAGAACCTGCAGCCAAGTGCAAGACCACCCGAGGAGTGCGAGCGTTGCGGAGGTCCAACATCAGAGGTGGATTTCATGGAGGAGCTCTATGAACTTGCCCAGCGTACAGGCGCAGAGGTCGAGTTTATTGAAAAGGAGGATATGCTGGAACCTGATGATCTGGTGGGTGCACTGCTGAGATATTAACAGGGCTGCTTTTCTAGCTAAGCTCTATATATTTTATTTAGATAAACTATAAATTATGAGAAGTAATTGATTCTCTGGCAGAACAGCATTATCGAAGATTCCTGTCTTTGCAATTGGATTTTAAAGTTTTGCAGGATTAGGTCATAACATAATGGGTTGCTGTGGAGAAGTTAATGATAACACATGATCAAATATTCAAGAAGGTAATCTACCTTGCAACGGTGGTTATCCTCTACATCCTTCTGCTGGCAATAATAGCAGGGATGTTCGATGTCTTTCAGAATATAGCAGACGTATTGTTGAGAAAGGGTGATTCCAGTCAGGTAGTCTACAGTGTGCTGACCATCTTTGTCCTTATCGATCTCTTCAAGACCTTTGCAGATTATCGGGTTCATGAGAGGATCAGGCTTACCTATGTGACCGATGCTACCATTCTAATAGTCATGCGTGAGGTCACTGTGCTGGTTTACAGTCATCATTTCGAGACTGATATTTTACTGGTCTTTTCAGTGCTGCTGCTGGTATTGGGTATAATAAGGTTCATCTCTATCAGGTACCACCCCAGTGAAAGTTCAGACCCATTCTCATTGGAAGAATAGAAAGAAGAGCTTTGAATTAAAGGTGAGAGAAATGCTGTACAGGAAAAATCCAAAGAACGGGGATGAGTTATCAATTCTGGGTTTCGGAGCCATGCGCCTGCCCCTGAATGATGATGGGAGCATAGATCAGGAGCGAGCTACATTCCAGGTTCGCTACGCCATAGACCATGGTGTGAACTACGTGGATACCGCATGGCCGTATCACATGGGAGAGAGTGAACCATTCATTGGCAGGGCGCTTGGAGATGGATACAGGGAAAAGGTGAAACTTGCCACCAAATTACCCCAGTGGATGGTCAGGGAATATGAGGATATGGACCGCTTCCTCAATTCCCAGCTTGAAAAACTCAACACGAGCCATATTGACTACTATCTTGTACACAGCCTTATTGGAAGTAGTTGGGAAAAGATACACAAACTTGGAGTTCTGGATTTCCTTGACAGGGCAAAGGTAGATGGTCGTATCATCAATGCCGGATTCTCATTCCACGGAACCACCGATGACTTCAAAAAAGTGATCGATGCCTACGACTGGGATTTCTGCCAGATCCAGTACAACTTCCTGGACACAGAGAGGCAGGTTGGCACTGAAGGTTTGGAGTATGCAGCATCAAAGGGTCTTGGAATAATAATCATGGAGCCTCTGCGTGGCGGTAATATCGCCAGGAACGTTCCTCCTGCCATACAGGAGATATGGAACGAGGCTGAGCTGAAAAGGAGTGCTGCAGAGTGGGCACTGCGCTGGGTCTGGAACCGTCCCGAGGTTACAGTTGTGCTTTCAGGGATGAACGAGGAAGCGCATATAGAGGAGAATCTGAGAATAGCAGGCGAGGCTTTCCCTGATTCATTGTCCCATGGGGAGCTGGAACTTGTGGACAGGGTGGCTGAGAAGTACAGCGAGCTTATGAAAATTGACTGTACAGCTTGCAAATACTGTATGCCATGCCCTCAGGGTGTTGAGATTCCCCACTGTTTCGAGATGTACAATAATATGCACATGTTCGGCAACGAGGAGCAGATAAAGATGATGTATGTGGCAAAACTTGGCGGCATACTGAATAATTCAGGTACAGGTTTCGCTTCCCAGTGTACACAATGCGGTAAATGTCTGGATGAGTGCCCGCAGAGCCTGCCAATCCCGGATCTCCTGGAAAAAATAGTGGAAGAATTCGAGGATGAGGGTATGGAGAAGAGGAGGGCTATTGCAAAGCAGTTGTTCATGGGAGATTAAAGAAAGACATGAATAACTATAGCATCGAAGAAAAACTTCCCTCATTAAAAGAATACTTACTCCTGCGGGAAGCTGCTGGATGGAGTGTTTCTGATAATGAGGTGATGGAACGAGGCCTTGATAACTCGGTATATTGTGTCTGTGCTGTAGCAAATAGTACAGTTATTGGAATGTCTCGTTTGATAGGAGACCATGGTCTTGTTTATTTTGTTGCCGATACAATCGTGTTGCCAGAGTACCAGAATCAGGGCATAGGTACCCAATTAATGGAAGGGATAATGAGCTATCTTGAGAAAAATGCTCCAGCAAACTCTTTCATAACCCTGATGTCGGCTAAAGGCAGAGAAGGATTTTATGAGAAGTTCGGATTCTTCAAGAGGCCCAATGATGACTATGGTCACGGGATGATGGTTGAGCTTTGAGATGATTCAGCAAATCTCATTTTTTGATCCATGAAGACAGGAATTATTAAACTTTTTCTCAAGGTCGGTGAATGCAGATAAAACAGGATTTCCTTTTTATAATTTGTGCAATTTTAGACTAAAAACAAAGAAACAGAAAATTGAATAACTGACTTAATTATCTGTTTTCATCTGGTGTAAAAATGGAAATCGAAGATATTATAATCGCTAATTTTATTATTGCCATTCTGGCAAGTTTTTTTCTCTATGCTGCAACCAATCCTATCCCCCATGGAATTCCGTTGATAGAAACCCTGGCAATTGGTGGTCTGTGTGCATACGCCTTTAACAATCCAGAATTTTTCTAATGGGTAAGATCTTACTCCTTATTCTTTTTATGAGACATCCACTCATCTATTAACATTATTCTCAATCCTCTCAATAAAAAATAATGAATGATTTCTTTCTCAGATAAGAAAGGACCTGGAACAAAATGCTGATGAAAAGATGAGAGCAGGGTCAACTCCATCTCTCCTCACTTTTCTCTATACTTCCTTACTCTCACTTTCCTTTTTTACATGAGCAAGTGCTTCCTGTGTACTATCAAAAATATGCACATGCTGCTTTTCCATGAGTTCTTTCAATTCGATATCACTCATTATCTTTCCCATGACCTCTGGCTGTATGGAGGTTAGATAGACCTTCTGGTGCATTCTTTTGCTTGCGGAGATGAAACTCTTCAGCCTTTCAATTCCGGTTGTATCTATGAACGGTACATAGCGCATACGCAGTATTATGTGAGGTTTGCTGATGCTCATGTGCTCGTTGATCTTGCCCTCAAAGACGTTCATGGCACCGAAGAAGAAGGGTCCGTTGATGGTGTAAACGGAGACGTTCTTCTCAAGGTATGGGTCAGCAAAGATGGTGGCGTTGATACCCTTTGACTTGTCGTAACTTTCCATGGTCTGTATATCTGTGGAACTTGTCAGTCTTATGAAGAGCAATATCACGGACAGGAACATACCCATCTGCACTGCGAACACAAGGTCTGTGAGCACCGTGAGTATGAATGTGGTTAGCAGAACAGCAGTGTCCATCTTGCTTATGCGCATGATGGTCTTGAATTCCTCTATATTTATCATTCTGAGAGATACCAGGATGAGCACACCTGCCAGGTATGCCTTGGGGATGAATCTGGCAACGGGTCCCAAAAACAGCAGTATTGCCAGCAATATCAGTGCATGGATGACACCTGCCATCTGGGTCTTTGCACCTTCCCTGATGTTCACGGCACTCCTTGCGATGGCTGCTGTACAGGGAATACCCGAGAAGAAGGGCAGAACCATGTTAGCGACCCCATGTCCGATGAGTTCCTTGTTACTGTTGTGTCTGGTGTTTGTCATGGCATCGCAGACCACGGCACAGAGCAGGGATTCAATGGTTCCCAATAGTGCTATGGTAAGGGCTGCCGGCAGGACTGCCATGAGTAATCCTGGACTGAAGTTCAACATCTGTATCTGCGGAAGTCCGGCAGGGATGATACCAACTATGGGTATGTCTATCTTATAGAAGAAGACCAGCACCACCGATAGTATAAGTGCGACAATGGATGCCGGAAGGCTGTCGAAGTATCTCATTTTTGCCAGGATTCCCGGAAGGAATAACAGGAGCAGTATGGTGGCAGCACATATCATTATCGCAGTGCTGTTAAGGAGGTCAATGTTGGAAACTATGGCGTAGAGGGTTTCCCACACGTGTTCCTTTGCGGGGATAACCATTCCCAGGGCATTGGGTATCTGACCGATAAGGATGATGGCACCTATACCGCTGGTGAATCCTGATATGACGGGCAGGGGAATGTATTTGACAACCTTACCAAGTTTCAGGACTCCGAACAGTACCTGGAAAGCACCTGCAAGGAAGCCCGCAAGGAGCAGCCCCTCAATTCCGAAACTGTGTATCGTTGAAAGGATGATCACAGTCATTGCCCCGGTGGGTCCGGTAATGGAGTATCTCGATCCGCCTGTGGCTGAGACCAGCATACCAGCAATGATAGCCGTGTACAGACCCATCTGCGGCTCAACACCTGATGCAATAGCAAAAGCGATAGCAAGTGGCAGTGCCACAATGGCTGTGATAAATCCGGCCTTTAAGTCGCTCGTAAACGATTCCTTGAAGTATTGTGTAACTTTATTTTGCATTTTCATACAGAAGCCAGCTGACTCGCGTCAAAAATTATTCTAATGACTGCGTAAATAGCGGCTCAATATATAACGTTAAGCAAGTGTTGAAAAAAGTATTAGATGTTATGAGAGTTTATGATAAATTATGGAAGACCAGTACCCTATGGACTCCTGTCAAAAGATGGAGCATACTCATGCACTGAAATCCCTGATATCCAGATACAATGGCTCGAGACTTATAGTTCCGTTGTCCAATAACTTTGTAAATACATTCCATTTTTCCACCATGGTTCTTAATCCCTTCATCACCTGGACCATTGGGTCATCAGGGCTGTGGATACCTACGATGAAATTTCCCTGGCATTCCAGCACGATGTTGTTCAAATACCTGATCAGGTTTGACATTGCTTGAGTACCCTCAGGGGTGAATGCATGATCTGTTATGTATTGGGTAGCAAAAGGCTCATTTTCCGCAGGGATCATCGGCATACTGGTGAAGTGGTCCAGGAAGTTGAACACCACACCGAGTATCCTCATGGTTGCAGGTTCTTTGGCGTAGTACATTCTGGCTATTGGGGCTATGTCCCATAATCCTGCACATGCCACGATACTGTCACCTGAAAATGCTACCCAGAGATTATCCATGTCGTACCCCGGGATATTCTTTACATGTGCTTCAAAGCTCTCCGCCGTATAGGCTGAAAAGTGTGTTCTGCCTGCATAGTACCCATTTATGAGGTCCACGATATCCTGTATATCATCCCTACCGGCAGGTCTGATAGAAAATTGAGGTGCAAGTTTTCTTTCCTTGTAGACAGGTATAGCCTGTACCTGTACTTCTCCCACTCTCTGATAGCCATTTTTTACAACCATGGCATTTGAAGCATCATTTGCCTCAAATACGTAGCAATAGGTATAAGACACGCCCTTTCTCTTCAGTTCCGTTTCAGCCTTGTTCATCAGTTCAGTGGCAATCCCCCTTCTCCGGAAATCCGGATGTATGATCACCTCTGCAAGATAAGCATATTTTTTACCATCTGCATTCTGTTTCACTGTCCATCCAATCCAGCCTGCCACCCTGTTTTCTTCCTCAGCCACGAAAATTTCCCAGTTGTCATACAGCCTGTACCTGGCTGTGATATCCGGACTCTTATCCATAGCCTCAGCTATCTTGTCATTACCCTGTGGACATAACTTCTCAATTTCCAATAATGCAGCATTATCTTCTTCTGCAAAAGGCCTCAGTACGATCATGAGTATCCCCCCTGTGAAACCTAAAAACAGTAGTGAAAAAGAGCGATGCAGACTGTTCTCTCATCATCCTGTTTCTTTTATCAATTTCAGGCTATCTTTTACTGGCTCATTAATTTGGTAGTAATCTCAATGGCCTTCTCGGTATTCATCACAGGGATAGTTTCACAGTCTATGACGTCTCTCCAGGGGAATGTAGCATTGGCATAAGCTTCCGCATTTTCAAGTTCGTACACCACAAAAACCCTGCATGAAGACAGGTCACTCCATGATGCTATTTCATTGTAGCCTTTAGGATACTCCCAGCTTTCATAGCGTTTACCTATTTCCATATCATCTTTCTTATCCCACGTCATTATGTCCATGAATAACATTTCTTTAACCCCTTCCTTTTAATTGAAATTTGTTTTTCTTAATAATATATTATTTCAACTGCACATATTTATTTATTGCTAAAAAAAACTTTTTTAATATACTGATTGTAGGAAATATTACCGAGAACAGCAAAAAAGTGAGTTTCCGGATTTCATTTGTCCGGTTGAAGGAAAGTACATAACGTTAGAACAGGTGTGGTGTCAGAAATTATCACTAATCTTAAACTTCACTGGAAGGACACCACTCATTCACAACACAGATCTCACATTTTGGTTTCCTTGCGATGCACACATTCCTGCCGTGGAGTATCAATGTCATGGAAAGATTTTCCCGGTCTTCTTTTTTCACAAGAGGCATCAGGTCGAGTTCTATCTTTTTGGGGTCGCTGCTTTTGGTGAAACCAAGTCTTTGCGATAAACGGGTTACGTGCGTGTCCACTGCAATACCCTCGATGATATCAAAACCCCGGGCAAGCACTATATTGGCTGTCTTCCTTCCGACCCCTGGAAGTTTTAGCAGGTCTTCCATGCTGCTTGGTACACTACCACCGAACTCACTTATGATTATCTGTGCACTCCCTATGATGTGCTTTGCTTTCTGGCGATAGAAACCTGTTGTGTAAATGTCCTTACCAAGCTCATGCAGATCTGCATTGGCGTAATCTTCGACAGAGTGGTATTTCCGGAACAATTGCTGTGTGACTATGTTGACCTGCCTGTCCGTACACTGGGCTGAGAGGATCGTTGCAACCATCAGTTCCAGAGGGTTATTGAAATGAAGCATGGGTTCTGCATTGGGATACTCCCCTTGCAGGTGTTTGTAAATACTCCCAAAGTTCTCTCTGTTATCTGGTATCGGGGTTTGTGTGGTCATGGATTAAAAAATGGATTGATACTTCTTATGCTTTTTCAGAAGCCCATTATTTCCATTGGAACTAAAAATAATAATAAGCGGAAAAAGTAATGAAGAGAATGAAAACTAAAAAAAGGAAAAAAGAAGAGAAGATTTGGGTTTACAACCCGTAATCTTCTACGTTCTTGTCAGCAATTGCCTGGATCTCAGCAATCTTATCCTCGCCACCTTCCATTGTGAAAAGGTGCTTGAAACGGCGCTGCATCTTGAGATAATCCTCAACAGGTTTTACCTTCTTACCGAGTTTCTTGACCTTGGTAACTTCTCCATCTTCCATTTCGTAGAGTGGCCAGAGTGCAGTTTGTACAGCCATCTTTGCAACTTCTACTGTCTTGGAAGTATCGAATCCCCATCCTGTTGTACATGGAGCATGTGCGTGGATGTAGGTTGGGCCTTCAACTTCTGTTGCCTTTTTGACCTTATTGATCATATCCTTTGGGTATCCAATGGATGTGGTTGCAATGTAAGGTGCGCCATGTGCAGCTATGATAGCAGGCATGTTCTTCTTTGGTCTGTCGTTACCAAAGGAAACCTTTCCTGCAGGGCTGGTTGTGGTTGATGCATTGAATGGTGTTGCACCACTTCTCTGTACACCGGTGTTCATGTAAGCCTCGTTGTCGATACATACATAGGTGAGGTCGTGGCCTCTTTCAAATGCACCGGAAACTGAGCGCATACCGATATCCAATGTTGCACCGTCACCGCCCATTACGATAACCTTTGTCTCATTTTTCCTTCCAAGAGCCTTCAAAGCTGCTTCAATACCTGATCCCACAGCTGCTGCATTCTCGAAAAGTGAGTGTATCCATGGTACATCCCATGCAGTTTCAGGGTATGGTGTTGTCATAACTTCAAGACATCCGGTTGGGTTGACGACAATACAGTCCTCGCCTGCAGCCATCAAAGTGAACTTTGCAGCCATTGCATCACAGCAACCTGCACATCCTCTGTGTCCTGGGACTAGCAATGATTTCATAGTAGATCCTCCCTTACATCGACAAACTGGCTCTCTTTCTTGATACCAGTCTTCATGACCTCTGTTGCCTCATCGATGATCTTTTCGATGGTATCTATCTTAATGTCACGTCCACCGTGTCCTATCATGTAACCAACTGTGGGTACACGGATATCACTGTTGTACAGTGCGGATTTGGTTTCTGTGAAGAGTGCTCCTTCATTAAGACCAAGTGAAATGTTCTTGTCAAGGACAACAACGACCTTTGCATCCTTTATGACATTCCTGATAGCGTCAGCAGGGAATGGTCTGAAGGATCTTACCTTGAGCAGTCCTACCTTGACATTCTTTGCCCTGAGGTGGTCAATTACATCCTTGATGGTTCCGATAATTGAACCCATTGCCATGATTATGATGTCAGCATCTTCGGTCTGGTACTCGTCAATGAGTCCGCCGTAGTATCTGCCGTACATATCATAGAACTCGTTTGCAACATCCTCGATCTTCTTGAGGGACTTCTGCATTGCCTCTTCCTGAAGATACCTGAACTCTGTGTAGCTATTAGGGTCTGCGAATGCACCGAAACTCAGTGGATTCTTAGGATCGAGCACGTGCTCAGGTTCGTATGCTGGCAGGAACTCATCTGTGATGTCCTGCTCAAGGAGTACAACAGGTTCGTATACATGTGAAAGGATAAATCCGTCCATACAGACCATGGATGGCATGAGTATGTCCTTATCCTCGGAGATCTTGTATGCCTGTGCGGTCATGTCGGATATTTCCTGTGTGTCTTCAGCGTGGAGTTGTAACCATCCTGTGTCCCTCTGGGAGATGGAATCCTGATGGTCGTTCCATATGTTGATAGGTGCGCTGATAGCCCTGTTTGCAATTGTCATGACAACTGGGAATCTCATACCGGACATGTTGAACATCACTTCATGCATAAGCGCAAGACCCTGTGAGGTGGTTGCTGAATAACATCTTGCGCCCACTGCTGCTGAACCTACCAGTGCTGAAAGTGCAGAGAACTCAGATTCCACATTGATGTATTCACAGTTTGGGATCTCGCCGTCTGCCATGAACTGGGAGAGGTCTTCTACGATATGAGTCTGTGGTGTGATGGGGTATGCTGAAATGACATTTGGTCTGCAGACCTTTACAGAATGTGCAACTGCATAGGAACCTTCGACAACTGTCATCTTGCTCTTGTCAATATTCATTTCACGTGACATTTACTTCTCCTCCAGAACCATTGTGATAGCGTCCTTTGGGCATTCGTTGGCGCATATACCGCAGCCCTTACAGAATTCATAGTTGAACTCGAAGAATCCATCATCTCTTGGGTCAACTGATGCATCAGGACAGAGCAGTTCGCAGAGCTTGCATTTTATGCATTTGTCGTAGTCATAAACAGGCTTGAAGGTTCTCCATCCGCCTGTCTTGTTGACAGTTGTGGTACCTGCTTTACAGACTCCACCAGGTAGGATAGTCATTTGTTAGCCTCCATCATTTCATATGCCTGCATAATAGCTTCAGCATTTCTTTCGCCGATCTTGCCAGGGAATCTTTCCTTGACAGCTTCCATAATAGACTCCGGCTTGATCTCACCGGTAGCGCCTGCAAAGGCACCGAGTAATACAGTGTTGACAATTGGTCTTCCGATTATGTCCAGTGCGATCTTTGTAGCGTTCACTGTCATGATCTTTGCCTTTGTGTCAAGATCGAATGTATCAGCATCGAAATCACTGTTAATGATAAGCATTCCATCATCCTTCAAGCCGCTTGCAACATCAACGACTTCAAGCAATGTCGGATCCTGAACGATCACATAATCTGGCTCGTATATCTGGCTTCTGAGCCTGATTGGAGTATCGTTCATCCTGGTGAAAGCCTGAACTGGTGCACCCCTTCTTTCCACTCCAAAAGCAGGGAAAGCCTGGCTAAATTTACCGTCTGCAAAAGCAGCGACAGCCAGTAGTTCGGCAGCAGTAACAGAACCTTGTCCACCTCGTCCATGTATTCGTATTTCTTTCATCTATAATTCTCCGTAACGGTTGGAATAATATATGTTAGTTAAACAAGTAAAACGTTTTTACGCAGACGTTATGCGTTTAAGCAGATATCAGAAAACATGCCAACTGCATTTGTATTTCGTCATCTGTTGGTAAATGCAATGTTTAATGGTGTAGAATTGATTAATTCTATTTAGTCTTTTGGTAATTTGACCATCATATCATGTCTGATATAGAATTATTAACCCATAAAAAATAAAAAAAAAGAATGTAAAAACAGCATCAATCGATTAGGTTGCACATATCTTTGATATGTTTGACTATTTCGTCAACATCTTTTGAGGCGGAAATCATGTTCCGTGTATGGCGGCCACCACTAATGCTCCTTGTGAACCACTGTGCCTGAGCCTTCATGTTAACAGTGTGCATAAGATCATATTCTTCCAGTCGCCTTACATATTCCTTAAAATCTTCAACTCTTTGCTGGCATTCATTGTACTCCAGCAATTCCCCGGTACTAATATAATGCGAGATCCTCCTTAAAAGGAAAGGATTTCCCATGGCTGCCCTGCCGATCATGATACCGTCACATTCCGTATATTCCAGTATGCTCTCAGCCGAAAGCTCATCGACAATATCTCCGTTGGCAATGACAGGGATAGAAAGTTCACGTTTGATCCTTTTCGCATATTCCATATTCGATCTTCCGGAATATTGCTGCTGGCGTGTCCTTCCATGAACCGTTATTGCAGAAGCTCCGGACTTCTCGATAATTCTGGCTATCTCCAGGGTCTTATCCATATCCTCAAGTACACGTATCTTGGCAGTCACAGGGGTTGAAATGTTGTCCACAAGTTCCTTCAATATGTCATAGATGAGATCAGGAGAATGCAATAAGGCAGAGCCACATCCTTCCTTTGTAAGCAGTCTTGCAGGACAGCCAAAATTCACATCTATTATATCGGGATGGTAGCTTTCCTCTATTTTGAGGGTAGCAGTTCTCATTATATCAGGAGAATTGCCGAATATCTGTATCCCAAAAGGCCTCTCGGCTTCACAGCTTATTCCACGGTTAATGGTCTTTTTATTCTCGTGGATAACAGCATCCGAACTTATCATTTCGGTATAGCTCATGGATGCCCCGTATTCTCTGCACATGAGACGAAATGGCAGGTTTGTCACATTGGACATAGGGGCGAGAAATATATTTCCTTCAAGTTTTAATTTTGCGATCCTCATGTTTATCCTTTTTTTTGCTTGGGATGTTGCAGGAGATATAATAATATATACATTTTTGTTGAAGATGAGAAAAGACCATGATATAAATAACTCAAAAAAAATATTCACTTATATAATCAAAATAGCTTCTCTGATAATTAATCCATCATTCATTTATAAGTAAGCAGTAAAAAAAAACATTTTACTATTTATAGAATTCTACTGTGGACTATACACTTTGCATGTTTTTTCATTTATTTTTTTCAAAAACAGGTTCTTGAGCGTTCATGGTATTCTGGATGCCATTATATTTTTGTACAATGTCACGCAATCTTTTTATACTATCTTCTTTTGATAGACTTCATATTATTATATATAAACATTTTGTCTTGTAAATTCGTGCATGTCTTAATATTTATTTTGATATTTTCTCAAAACCAGATGCAATATACTTTATTTATTGCAGTTGAATCAGTAAACTCTTCTAATACTGCAATACAAGACTTTATATATTAAAACCATGCAAAACATATGTTTATATATGATTAAATGAAAGTATTTCTAGGAATTCTCAGTGAACTCCTTTAAAATGTAGATTGGATCCGGGCTCTCAGCCCACTTTGGAAAATAGTCAATTATGTAGTATTATGCGGTATCCTTCGGGATCTAAAATAAATGGAGAATAATAATATGAGCAGCTTAACCCCTAAGGAAAGACTTATGAAAGCCCTCAAAGGCGAAGAAGTAGACAAAGTACCAGCAGTCTCTGTTACTCAGACAGGTACAACAGAACTTATGGATGCAACCGGAGCTGAATGGCCAGAGGCACATACCGATGCAGACAAGATGGCAACTTTAGCAATAGCAGCCCACGAGCTTGCTGGTCTTGAGGCTGTAAGATATCCATACTGCCTGACCGTACTTGCAGAAGCAATGGGTTGTGAAATAAACATGGGTACAAAGGACAGACAGCCATCTGTAACAGATCACCCATACCCCAAGGGACCAGCTGATGCCAAGATGCCAGAGAATCTTCTTGGACAGGGCAGAATACCTGCTGTCCTTGAAGCTACAAAGATAATCAGAGAGAAGGTCGGAGACGATATCCCTGTTATTGCTGGTATGGAAGGACCTGTTACCCTTGCATCTGATCTCGGAAGTGTAAAGAAGTTTATGAAGTGGTCCATAAAGAAGCCAGAGGACTTCGAAGCTATGCTTGATTTTGCCACAGACGCTGCTATTGAGTATGCACAGGCGCTTGCGGCTGCAGGAGCAGATGTGATCAGTGTTGCTGACCCTGTTGCTTCCCCTGACCTTATGAGCCCTGCAACCTTTGATCAGTACCTCAAACCAAGACTTACAAGATTTGCAGAAAGTGTCGATGCTCTTACCGTTCTTCACGTATGTGGTAACATAGCTCCTATTCTTGGAATGGCAGCTGAATGTAAGTTCGAAGGTATCAGCATGGAAGAAAAGGTCGCAGATGTTAAGGCTGCAAAGGAAACCGTCGGTGACAGAGCAACTATAGTTGGTAACGTATCAAGTCCTTTTGTGATCCTGTCCGGAACACCTGCTGATGTAAAGGAAGCAGCAAAGAAGGCTCTTGGAGATGGAATCGATGTACTGGCTCCAGGATGCGGAATAGCTCCAAAATCACCTACAGAGAACATAAAGGCTCTTGTAGAAGCAAGAGACGAGTACTTCGCTTGAAATTTAATTGGTGTATATTTGAAAAGGGAGAGCTTCTCCCTTTTCTTCTTTAGTTTGAAATGACTCTTTGATTTAAATAATTTTGATTTTAGAAGGGGTATCAATATGAATGTGGGAATTGCCATCGACCTGGGTACAAGTGGTTTCAGGGCTCAGAAGATCGATCTTGAAACAGGTGATATCAAGAAGACTGTGATCACTCTGAGAAATCCGCTGCCCGGTGCAAATGTCATGGACCACCTGGACTTCGCAATAAACTATGGACAGGACCTTGCCCATGGACTCGTCATCAATGCGGTAAAGAATATCATCTCAGAACTTGGTGTTGAGCCAGCCGATCTTGAG
Source organism: Methanolobus sp. ZRKC3 (assembly GCF_045291275.1). Classification (GTDB taxonomy): domain Archaea; phylum Halobacteriota; class Methanosarcinia; order Methanosarcinales; family Methanosarcinaceae; genus Methanolobus. The sequence continues at coordinate 2,117,597 of NZ_CP146982.1, read as the reverse complement.
AAATTATCTGTCTGCGGAAACCCTATACAGCTTTCAATATTCCAGGGAATTGCCATTGATGATCTTGCATATGCTGGAGAGAGAAAGAAAAAGCTCCTGCACATCGAGGAACAGGAAAGAAATGCCGCTATCATCGAGAGTGAACAAGTAACAGGTCTTGAGGATTTCAAATGCAAGGTGATCATCCCTCCTGCCATCAAACATGAGGTTGGTGCCGATGCTCTTGCTCTTATAGTCAAGTCAGGTATGCTGGAGAAGGATGAGATCTCAATAGCAACTGATTATGGTACCAATGCAGAGATGGCTCTTAAGGTTGGTAATGTTATTTACACAGGTTCAGCCGCTGCCGGTCCTGCTCTTGAAGGACAGCAGATAAAGGACGGAACAATAGCTTCACCCTATGCTATCTCAGACCTGGAGTTCGAGGACAGCTCCCTGAGAAACTATGTACTCGATGCGGAAATGACTGTTATAAAAGGTGACCTTGTCAACCCCAAGAACGGGGATGTGATCGAGAAGGAGTCAATCACAGCCACAGGTATCACAGGTACAGGTGTCATTGCTCTTATGGAGGCAGGGATTGAGCAGGGACTTGTCCAGCTTCCAAAGATAAAAACTCCTGATGGAATGATCCATCTTCAGGATGGCATAAATTTCACTGAAAAGGACCTTGTTGAGGCTGGCAGGGCAATAGGTGCCATCAGAGCAGGTCATGTGACCCTGTGCAATGCAGCAGGTATAGGCACGGAAGATGTCAAGATAGCCTATATGTCCGGTGCAGCCGGCACATATATGGATGCGAGGAAGGCACATAAGATAGGGATGATACCCTACGCTGTGGAGAATGTGCTCCAGATCGGCAATACTTCCCTTATAGTTGCAAGAGAGATCCTTCTGTCAGAGGACAGGCTATGGGAACTTCAGGAGATAGCCAAAGAGATCGTGGGTACTCATGTGATGTTCGCAACTGATGACGCTTTCAAGGAGGCATACATACTCGAGCTCTCCTACTGGGGTGAAGGCATGCCTTTCAAAGCCCTGAAGAAGTATCTCAAGAAGAAGAAACTCCCAACCCTCGATGAGCCAAGCTCGACTCCTAACATAGAGAAGGTTGTTGAGAAGGACATCCCTGTTCTGGGTGATGAAGGACTCGATGTGATCGAGAGAGTTGGTACATATCTTACCATGGTCATCAAGGACTGTGAAGTATGCCACAAATGTATCAAGGTCTGTCCCAACGATGCGATAACCATGGATGACGAAGGTAAAGTGAGTATAAGTACTGACCTTTGTGACGGTGCCAACTGTCAGAAATGTATCCATGCATGTCCTTCTGATAAATTCGATTGGGCGAATCTTGAAGTAATGATATAAAAAACGGTGAAAAAATGAGAGTGCTTGTGATAGGTGGCTTTCTTGGAAGCGGTAAGACCACAATGGTTCTGGGTCTTGGAAAATACCTGGGAGAGCGAGGATATAAGGTCGCCATAGTTGTGAACGAGATCGGAGAGGTTGGAGTCGATGGAGATGTCATCTCCAAATATGGCTTTAACACCAAGGAGATAACCAATGGTTGTATCTGCTGCAGTTTGAAGATGGATATGAAATATACCATCAGCAACCTGCACAGGGAATACGATCCCGATGTAATTCTGATCGAACCTACCGGTATAGCTTTCCCGAATATGATAAAGGCAGAGGTTGAAAAGCTTGACCTTCCAGATCTCACCTTTGCACCCCTTGTCACTCTCATTGACGGAAGCCGGTTCAAGTATCTCATTAAAGAGATGAAGCATTTTTCCAGAAGGCAGATCGAGGATGCTGAGATCCTTGTCATAAACAAGGCAGATCTCGTAAAACCACTGGAGCTCCCCATTATCGAAGAGTCTGTGAAGCAGCTCAATCCAAAGGCTACGGTCTTCAAACTATCGGCAAAAAAGGATGACGATGCTTTCAGGAATTTCATGGATACTGTGCTTTCAGACCCCACCTTCTGCATTGATGTGGCAGACCGTCCCACCCTTGAGGAAGTGGATTCCATTGCATGTTCCGGGGTTGCCAGTTATGCCAGTGAGTTCATGATCCAGGGTGAAATAAACTCCGAGAGTGCAAGTTCGCTTGCAGAGGACATCATAGAATCAGTCAAGACCAGTGTACTCAAACTCAACCCCGAGTTTCTGGGTCATATCAAGCTCTTCCTGGAGCATAGCTCCGGCATAGTTAAGGCAAGCATAACCGCTTACTACGAATCCCCTCAGATAGAGAATATCGAGTCTGATATGAACAAGGAAGCAAAACTGAAGATACTCTCGGCAGTTTCCAATATTTCAAAGGACGAGCTAGTGAAGATCGTGAATGAATGTGTGGAGGACAATTTCCTCAAACATGGTATCAAAGGCCAAAACATTATAGAAAAACCAGCACTATGGAATCCAGCATCATGAATAAAAGACCATAGAGTAGAAAATAAGAATGAGAAAGCTCTCATCTAAACTATTCTTCGTAGATTGGATCATCAAAGGAAGTATAGGCATCAGATGTGAGCTAGCATTTAATCTGTATTATTTCATAGTATTTAATGTATTTCAATTAAAGAGCACAAAATAACACTACAAAGTAGACTAATATCTCTCCATATTAATATATTTCACAATATATGCAGAACCTAGTTACCACTATATATCATTATAATAAAGTAATGTGAGTGGGCCTGGCATGAAAATCTCATGCTTCTAATGTACAGGAGATGGATACTATTGTTTCCAAAAACATTTTAGCAGTGAAACTTCCCTTAGCAAAGAGAGATCTTGAATCAATTTATAATAGTGGCATAGCATATGCTTTTGTTCGAAGTCCCGGGGAGAGCTGGCCAGTTGAGTTCGTGTCGGATAACATAAGACTTCTGGGCTATGTTACTGAGGATTTCACATCTGGTCGTATCTTTTATGCTGACATCATCCATCCCCATGACATTGAAAGCCTGAGGTCTGCGCTTCAGGAATATCAGGAACATGAGGATAAACCCTTCTTCAATTTCGAATACAGGATATTTGACAGTTCGGGAAATGTCCATTGGGTTGCTGAGAGGTCTGTAATTAACCGTGATCCTGCGGGCAAGGTGACACATCTTGATGGGATCATACTCGATATCACTGAGAAAAAGGAAGCTCAGATAGCTGTTGAAAATGCAAATGAATATTTAGAAGGTATCATCAATACAGTAAGGGAACCTTTGATGATACTGGATAGCGAAGTTCGGGTGATATCTGCTAGCCGTTCATTCTATCAGTTCTTCAAGTTGACTCCAGAGGAGACTGAAGACCATTATTTTTATGAACTGGATTCAGGGCAGTGGAACATTCTTGAGCTCAAACCCCTTATACAAGATGTACTTTCAAATAACAGGGGCTTTGATGACTTTGAGGTCGAGGTGGATTTCAAGAATATAGGCCGTAGAATAATGCTTCTCAATGCCCATCGCATACAATCAAAGAGTAGGCCTATGCATTCTCAAAACAGCTTACGCAATAGGAGAATGCTTCTTAATGCCCAGAGCATGCGAAATTCTTCAGATGAGAACCCTATGGTCCTTCTGGCAATAGAGGATATCACGCAGCGCAAGCATGCTGAGGTGGAGCTAAGATTATCCGAAGAGAAATATTCCAACCTTGTTGAAAAGGGCAATGACGCCATCATAATCGTTCAGGATGAGGTCGTTAGATTCGTGAACTCCAAGTTGTCTGAGTTCTCAGGATATTCAAAGGAAGAATTGCTCGGAGGAAGACTTCAGGACCATCTTCTGATAGACTACAGGCGCATGGTGTCCAAGAAATACAACAAGGCTCTGAAGGACCGCAGGAGTATCCGGCGCAGCTATGAGATCGAATTCTTAAAAAAAGACGGTGGCAGCTTCCCTGCAGAGATCAGTTTTTCCTTTATCCACCACGAAGATAATCCTGCGGTAATGATGACCATCAGGGACATCACCCAGCGTAAGCAAGCTGAAAATGAGCTTAAGGCTTCCGAGGAAAAATACTCCACACTTGTTGAAAAAGGCAGTGATGGTATCGTGATCGTCCAGGATGAGGTTATCAAGTTCCTCAACCACAAGTTGACCGATCTCACAGGCTGTGCAAAAGGGAAGTCTGTGGGAATGTCGTTTTTGAACAGGTTGCCCGTAGAATACAGGCGTGTGGTACTTAAAAAATACCAGCAGGTCCTGAAGAAGGAAAGTTCACTCCCGCATCCATACGAAGTGGAGCTTCTATCAGGGAATGATAGCACCTTCCCTGCAGAGATCAGTTTTTCCTTTATCCAGCATGAGGGCAGGCCTGCAGTCATGCTGACCGTCAGGGACATCACCCAGCGTAAGCAAGCTGAAAATGAGCTCAAGGCTTCGGAGAAAAAGTATTCCACCCTTGTTGAGAAGGGTAATGATGGTATTGTGGTCGTGCAGGATGATGTCCTTGTGTTTGCAAACCTGAAGTTCGGCCAGATCACAGGCTACACAAAGGAAGAATCCATAGGAGAGCCCTTTGGGTCTTTCATAGCCATGGAATACATCCATATGGTTACGAAAAAGATCAGAAGAAGTCTGGAAAAGCAGCGAAATGAACGCCGTAAATATGAGGCTGAACTGCTCTCCAAGGATGAAAGACATATCCCTGTGGAGATCAATACTTCTATTATTGAGCATGAGGGCAGGCCTGCCTGCATGGCTATAATCAGGGATATCACGAAGCAAAAGCAAAAGGAAAAGCAGCTTTTAGACTTAATAGCGGTGGAGCAGGTACTCGAAGATGTAATAAAGAGCAGTCCTGCGGTTGTCTTCTTCTGGAGACCCGAGAATGACTGGCCTGTGGATTTCGTTTCTGAGAATATATCGCAGTTTGGATACGAAGCAGAGGAGTTCACCTCTGGAAAACTGCTCTATGGTGATATCATTCATCCATCGGACCTGGATACTGTCAGAGAAGAGGTCTCCATAAGTTATAAAGAAGGGAAGGAGCTTTCCCATGAGTACCGCATCCTTACAAAATCCGGTGAAGTGAAATGGGTGGATGAGAGGTCCGTCATAAAGCGGGATCCAAGTGGTAATGTTCAATACATTCAGGGTATCATTGTGGATATCACAGAGCGCAAGAACATCAATAATTTCATGCGTATAGAGTCCGATCTTGGGAACTTCTTCAGCCCCACCGGAGATATCAAGGACATATTCAATCAGCTTCTGGAGTTCACTGTCCAGGTGGAAAAGATCGATTGTGGAGCGCTGTACCTTGTGGACGAGTTAACAGGTGAGCTTAACCTTGTGGCACATAAAGGTCTCTCACCCAGTTTTGTTGAGAGTACAAAGCATTATGATGCTAATTCGATCACTGCAAGGCTCTTCATGGCAGGTTATCCTCTATATAAACTCTATCACGAGATCAGTGCACTTACACCCAGAGTGAATTTGAGGTATGAAGGTCTGGAAGCTACGGCGATAATCCCGGTCAGGTATCAGGAAAAATTCGTAGCTGTTCTTTTCCTTGCATCTCATACGGAATACGATATTCCTGCCAATGTGCGTAATTCACTTGAGACCATATCCTCCCAGGCTGGTGCTGTCATAGGACGCATCAAAGAAGAGGTGGATGTTCACAAAAATCAGAACAGTCTCCAGCTCCTTTTCAATTCTCTGGAGGACCTGCTGTTCGTCATAAACAGCGATGGCTGCATACTCCATACTAACCAGTTTGCTCACACCCGTCTTGGATATCTTCCAGATGAAATAGTGGGAAAAAATATGTTGAAGCTGTATCCATCTAATAAGGCCCTTGAGGCTGCATCGGTACTTGGGGATATCATATCAGGCAGATCATCGATATCCACCGTACCTTTTGAGTCTCAGGCTGGTGAGATAATACCTGTGGAAACAAAGTTCACCAAAGCTGAATGGAATGGTGAGGTGGCTTTGGTCGCTCTTTCAAGGGAAATAAGTTCTAAAGATGCTTAATGTGTTATTGTCAGGAAGATGGAAAATGAATGAAAAAATGAAATCGTGTAGAACATTTATTTTTTGAGGAGGAAAGTTTCATCCTCTCAAAACGTTTAAATAAGTATTACTTATGATAAGTTGTATATAAAGTTGGAATAATGCGTTGAACAAGTGGAAATGAAATATTAAATTCCTTGTATTCAAATATATTTGAAGGGAGGTAGGCATGATAGATCTAGACCCTGATACCATTTTAACAAGATATAATGTAAAATTAGAAAGGGAGATGACTCCTGAGGACATGGCTGCTGAGCTTTATCCGGATGATGAGGTATTGCGTCCAATTATCGAGGCAGTTTTCGAAGGAAACGAGGATGAGGTAGTTGAGACAATTCAGGATGCTTTGGAAGCTGAAAAAGATCCCCTTTCCCTGATAGATGATGCTCTTATGGTCGGCATGGATATAGTTTCTAAACTCTATGATGATGGTGATCTGTATCTTCCTGATGTCATAATTTCTGCACATGCCATGAAGGAAGGTATAGAGTACTGTAAGGAGAGGGGCAGTGGTCAACATGAGTTCAAAGGCAAGGTCGTATCCTATGTGGCAGAAGGGGATATGCATGATATTGGAAAGAAGATCGTCACAGTTCTTCTGATGGCAAATGGGTATGATGTTATAGACCTTGGAAGGGATGTTCCCGTCAGTGAGGTTATCAGTGCCGTCAAGAGGGAGGATCCAATAATGATTACGGGTACTGCATTGATGACAACTACCATGTATTCTTTTATGGAGGTCAACGACCGCCTTCTCGAAAATGGAATTATGATACCATTTGTATGCGGTGGAGGTGCTGTGAAACAGGACTTTGTGTCCCGTTTTGAACTGGGGGTTTACTGTGAAGATGCAGCAGATGTATCAAAGATAGCCTGGGATATCCTCAATGGTGCTACCATAGAAGACCTCAGGGGAAAGTACCACCGACATTGAGATCGGACTGGAAGGGTAAGTACTTTTAAATTATCTATTTTTTGGCTCTGTAGAAAACCTACTTCCCATTTTATTTTAGCATAATAATTTAAAAAGGATTAATCCCCTGAGTATTACTTACCACAAGAAAACACAAAGGGGATGATTGTGTTTTGTCTAACAAATACTTAAAGTTTGTTGATACAGCGCAAGCTGTATCAGGAAACTCACACCTTCAGATCTATAGTTGCAAGTATTCCAAAAGAAAATATACACAACACCAGTTATTGGTATTGGTTTTGCTGAAAGAGTATCTTAATGAAGATTATAGAGATATTGTTGAACTTATCGAAGTAATGGATGATGTAAAGGCAAGAATAGGACTAAAACAGGTTCCACACTTTACCACACTTCATAAATTCGTTACAAGACTCAAATCCGTTTACTTCCGTGGATTGCTACAACAAACACTAAAACTCTTTTATTCTCATGGTGAAAAAATCGAGGTTACAGCTATTGATTCAAGTGGATTTACTAGTGGCCACTGTAGCTATTATTATTCCTGGAGAACAGGAAAGAAGCGTAGATCATTCCTGAAAACTAGTATTTCTGTTGATACTGGAAAGTTCATTATTACTGGTTTTAAGATATCAGGCAAACCTGTACATGATTCAAAGCATGCAATAAAATTGTTGAAGCAATGTCATAAAACTCGCAAATCAAGTTACTATGTCATGGACAAAGGCTACGATTCAGAAGACATACATTCGCTAGCAAGAGAGCAACTAGAAGCCATAGCTATGATTCCTTTGAGACAAAGAAAGAGGAAGAAGATTAAAGGGTCGTATCGTAGAAAAATGGTATGGGAATTTGATAAGGCATTGTATCATAACAGAAATCTGGTAGAAACGATGTTCTCTGTTCTGAAAAGAAAATATAGTGAAGAAATCAGGGCTAAAAAGTATTGGAATCAAGTGAAAGAGGTCAAATTCAAGATATTAGTACATAACCTTGATAGGTATGTCAAGGTTATTTTTATTGTTCAAATGAGGATTTCTACAGAGCCTATTTTTTATGGCCGGGTCGGAAGATGCGGGTATTTACCTGTTTAGTGGAGTTTTTTATCTATTATTTTTAACTTGCCGCATGAAAATGTGCGATTTTTATCCATGTGGTATTTAAGAGTATCCCCTTAACCTTCAAATCAATATTTTTGTTTCTAATTAAACTGTTCAATTGATTTTAGGCAATTCTAAAAGTAAATATGCAGAATAATCTGTATGAAGAAAAAAATTAATTAAAAATTAGTTTTTGTCTTTTTCCATTTTAATCGTTCATTTCTCAACAAGTCTTATATTTAAAGTTTTCTCTTTTTGTTGCAGGGATTAAGATATATTTCCATTGTTTATCTCTATAAATCAATAGCTGTAGGTGCTTTTATGTATACAAGACTGATTTTGGTTAACGGCGAATACTTTTTATAGTACTAAAAAAATCGGTACAATTAATTATATTATATAAGTACTTTGGTTTGTGGAATGTCATATTTTTTCATAATGTGTGTTTTTTAATCCAAAAAATAAGTATCAGTAGCTCGTATTTTATTTCTATAATAATGTAAGTAACATTAATGTCTCAATGCTTAACTATATATATATCTATCAGTCAGTACATACATTTATATATGATAATTGTAGACTTTTTGTTAGCGGTTCTAACGTGGATCGCTAAGTAGATTGGATCCGGGCTTAACCCAAGCCCAAACTATTAGAAACAAAATAAAAGGAAGTATAGGACATGGAAATAGATCCCAGTGAGATATTAATAAGATACAATGTCAAAATGGAAAAGTCAATGACGCCTGATGAAGCGGCTGCAGAACTTTACCCGACAGACGAAATGATCCGCCCAATTGCTGAAGCAATCTATGAGGGTGAAGAAGACGACGTTATCGAAGGCCTTGACGCTGCAATTGCTGCTGGTAAGGACCCAATCGCTCTTATCGACGATGCACTTATGGTCGGTATGGGTGTTGTAACCCAGCTCTATGACGAAGGTGTAATTTTCCTTCCAAACGTCATGATGTCCGCAGATGCAATGCTTGATGGTATCGAATACTGTAAAGACAAATCCGGTACAACACCTGAGACAAAAGGCACAATCGTTGTCCATGTAGCAGAAGGTGACGTACACGATATCGGTAAGTCGATCGTAGCAGCTCTCCTCAGAGCAAACGGATACGATGTTGTAGACCTTGGTAGGGATGTACCAGTTGACGAAGTTATCGCAGCTGTCAAAGAACACAACCCACTGATGGTAACAGGTACAGCATTGATGACAACAACCATGTATGCATTCAAGGCAGTCAACGACAAGCTTCTAGAAGCTGGTATCAAGATCCCATTCGCATGTGGCGGTGGAGCAGTTAACCAGGACTTCGTAACAACCTACGAACTTGGTGTATATGGAGAAGAAGCAGCAGACGCACCAAAGATCGCTGATGCTATCTTAAGCGGCAACAAAGACATTGGAAAGCTCAGAGAGCAGTTCCACCACCACTAAGAGGAGTGTGAGATATATGGCAATTAACAGATTCACTACAATGGCATATGAAAGTGCGGATGAGATGGTTTTCGGCCGTGCTAAGAAACCAGTAAAGGCAGGACTCGGTCTTGAGATCGGAGCAGGTTACACAACCGCAGAAGTAAACTATGCACCAAGACCAGAAGCTGGAGAGACCAAGGAAAAGCTCGTAAAAGAGTACCAGAGAATCACAAAGGATATCATGGGCAGAATGGTCCAGGTAGGATTCCCTGCAGTAGTTCTTGAGACAGAACACGTTCAGCAGATGACCAACAACCCAACATGGGGAGGAGAGGTCGCACACGCACAGAAGACCATCATGGAAGAATACCATGAAGAATATGGAATCAAATGTGCACTCAGACACACTCCTGGTGACATCCGTGAAGACAGAGACTTCCTCCAGCTTAGGGGAGACAAGTTCTCAGTACTTATGGAATCATTCGAAGCAGTAGCTGACGGTGGTGCTGACCTTCTATCCGTTGAATCAATGGGTGGAAAAGAAGTATTCGACTATGCAGTTCTCAGAAACGATATCCCAGGTATGCTCTACGCTATCGGTGTACTCGGTACAATGGACATGAGCTACCTCTGGCAGGAAATCGCAGGCGTTGCTCAGAAGAAGGGCGTAGTTGCAGCTGGTGACACAGATTGTGCACAGGCAAACACAGCTATGCTTATTGCAGGTGGTCTGCTTGACAAGAACCTTGCACACACCCTCGCGATCATCGCAAGATGTATCGCCGCACCAAGATCACTCGCAGCATACGAGGCAGGCGCACAGGGTCCAGGTAAAGACTGTGGATACGAGAACACAATAGTCAAATCTATTGCTGGTGTCCCAATCTCCCAGGAAGGTAAATCATCCACATGTGCTCACTCAGATGTAATGGGTAACCTTACAATGCAGTGCTGTGACCTCTGGTCCAACGAATCTGTCGAATACCACTCAGAATTCGGTGGTACAACCGTACAGTGCTGGGCAGAGTCCCTTAACTACGACACTGCACTGATGAATGTTGCACTCCAGACAGGTAACGAGAAGATCCTCAGGGACATGCTCGTGCTCTCTGACAAGTACAGAGACCCACAGGGTTACATACTTGCATACGACAACGCATACAAGATCGGTCAGGCTGTAGTAAAGGACGGAAACGACATCTACCTCCGTGCAAAGAACGCAGCAGTCGAGTGCTGTGACTTGCTGAGTTCAGCAGAGAAGCTCTCCATGACAAGATTCGAAATTGGTGCACTGGAAGCTGCAAAGACTGCACTTGCTGGACTCACAGACGATTCCGACAAGTTCATGAGCGACTGCATGACCAAGTACAAGAACGAAGTAAAGGTATTCCTGCCAGAGAACTACGCTCTCTAAGCAGTGAATCTTTTGGAAGGAAATACTTCCTTCCTCCTTTTTATTTTTTAGAAATATGATTTGTCACCCCGAATCTTAGAATGCCATTTAAAAGGAAGTGATTTGTGTCGATGGCTTTGTGGAATACCTGTGGTTTTATTAGCCCCCAAATCTTCTGCACATGAAATAGACTCTTAATATCGTTTAGATTAGCCAGAGGTCTACCACAAGGCCTTCACCTCCTTAATATAGGACAAATTAAAGGGGATCTGGGAAAAGGGGTTTTTGGGTCATATTCAAATCATAGATTGTGATCAACAGTTCTTGTTTTTGAACTGAATTAAAATATTGTTATAGTTTTATAGGAGATGTGATACTATTAGTGAAATCGCTGAAGGAACGGCAAATCAGGCATGCTCGTTCCAGGAAATGTGCTTCAAAGACACTACCGCAAACCCGGCACCACTTGGTTTCTTTGGTCTTGGTTTTGCAGCTACCTTTTTAGGCCTTATGGCTATGGGATTCTTTTCAGATTCCATCATGGTCATAGCAATGTCCATCACACTTGGTGGGTTTGCCCAGCTTATCGCAGGTCTTCAATTGTGGAAGAAGGGTGACACCTTTGGTGCAACTGCATTCACTGCATTTGCATTGTGGTGGTTCTCGTTCGCATACATATTATTGACAACAAGTGTGGGGCTTTTTGGAGCTGTTGTGGAAACAGATCCAAGCTTTGCTGCATCACTTGGATGGTATCTTCTTTTCTGGGGTATCATAGCAACTCTGCTGACAATTGTAACCCTTAAGATCGGTGTAAAATCAATAATATTGACTTTCGTTTTCCTTGATCTTACATTCTTCGCAAATTCAGCAGTTAACTTTGGAATAAATCTCGGTATATTGACTGGAATAATAACTCTTATTCTGGGATTGGCATCACTTTATACTGGTATTGCAATTGTGATGGATGAGGTTGGAGGTATAAAGATACCTTACTGAGCAAGTCTATGATCTTTTGGAACGTATGAACCTATGTATCTTTTTTGAGCCTGTAAAGGCTCATATTTTTTCAAATAATCATGTTCGGGATAATTTCGTGCTCAATAAGCTTGAAAAGCTTGTGTATTTCAGGCTTTCAGTACTTTTTCTAAGTATCATAGTTTCCTTTTCAAAGATAAGTTACAGATCATGTACTTTACTTAAAAAAGTCTGAATTAAATGAAAAAATTAATAAATTCAGAAACTTCAGTATTTAGTAATCATTAAATTTCAAAATCTAATATATGAAAGGAGGCTCTAAGGATGCAATACAGTCTGGGTATAGACGCAGGGGGCACTTACACCGATGCCGTTATAGTGAGAGATTCTGACAGGAAGATCGTTGATTCTAACAAGGCGCTCACGACCTATCCGCAGACTATCACCGGTATAGAGAATGCAATAGATGGTCTTGACCCGGTCTATCTTAAGGACGTGAAACTTGTATCCGTATCCACAACCCTTGCTACAAACACAGTCCTTGAGGGCACAGGTGCACCAGTAGCCCTGATACTTGTAGGTGAACATGGTGTGGAGAGAGAACTTCCCACAAAACACGTTCTCTTTGCTGAAGGGGGGCATGACCACAACGGTGAGGAAACCGTTCCCCTGAATATTGAAGCTATACAGGAGTTTGCACAGAGGGTCAAGGGTGATGTGGCAGCGTTTGCCGTCTCCTCACATTTCAGCATACGAAATCCGGAACATGAACTCAGGGTGAAGGAATCTCTGGAGCATCTCACAGGTCTGCCGGTTGTCTGCGGACATGAGCTTTCCCAGGATATAGGGGCTTATGAAAGAGCTGTGACTGCTTTTCTCAACGCCCAGCTTATACCAATTGCCAATCATTTCATAGAGTCTATAATAGAGGACATCAAAAAAAGAGGTGTTGAAGCACGTATGCTCATGCTCAAGTGTGACGGTTCTGTTGTGGGCATAAAGGCTGCACTGGAAAAACCCATAGAGTCCATTTTCTCAGGTCCTGCTGCAAGTCTTGTGGGAGCATCCTATCTAAGTGGTCTTGACACATGTTTCGTTATAGATGTAGGTGGCACAAGCACCGATGTTTCCTATATTTCAGAAGGGATACCTGAACTTACCAACTCAGGGGCTATTGTTGGCGGCTGGCAGACCAGGGTTCGAGCCATACGCATGGAGACCTCGGCAATGGGTGGGGATAGTCATGTATGGACAAGGGACGAGAAGGTGTTCGTAGGTCCAAGGAGGGTGGTTCCACTCTGCCTTGCATCTGTAAAGTATCCGGGATTTTTGGAGAAATTAAAATACAATATAATACGCTCCAGGAAGCTGATGGATGAGAATGTCCAGTCCACCAAGTTCTTTGTCAGGACAGGCTATGAGCCCATTGATCTGAACAAATACGAGGAGCAAGTACTCTCTGTTATCGATGATGAGCCCCTCTCCTTCAACGATATATGCACAAGACTGAACAGGACGCCATATCCCCTTGTTCTGGATACCCTGATAAGGAAAAGACTTGTCCAGGCCATAGGTTTTACTCCCACAGATGCCCTGCATGTGCTTGGTGAATACACACAGTGGGATGTGGAAGCAGCCATTGCAGGTGCAGAGAAACTTGCAAGGTTAAGCCATATGGGCAAATCCGAGTTCTGTGATCTGGTCAAGGAAAAAGTTGCTAATAACATGGCTTTTGACCTTATGTCCTTCATATTGCCTGGCATTCCGGAAGAAGGGGTGCAGAAGATAGTGAGCGGAAAGTTTGCCACAAAGTTCAAGGTGGATATTCCTGTGGTACTGCTGGGAGGTCCTGTCAAGGCTTATGCCTCTGAGCTTGGGAAGTTCATCGATGCAAAGGTAGTGGTCCCGGAATTTGCCGATGTTGGCAATGCCGCAGGTGCTCTCTTTGGAAAGGGTATCAATAGGATGGAGATATTGATCAAACCTGCCTCTCTTATTTCTCCTGATGAGGATTTCCTTGTGTTCTCTCCCCTTGGAAGGGAAAGTTTTGAGACCCATGCACAGGCCCTTGAATATGCCAGAAATACCGGCAGGGAGCTAGTCCTTGAGCATATGCTGGAATGTGGGCTCAGAGCTGACCATGTTGAGATCAACATAAAGGAAAAGAGCGTTGTCCCTGAAGGCTGGACTCATGCCCCCATGGAGACAAAGCTGATAATCACTGGTGTGGGAAGTCCCAGACTGGATGCCTGATATGTGTTAAGGTTTTAAATTGAATACCTTTACAATTTTTCAGGTGATCTTCAGGTAATTAGCTCTAATATGTCAGGATGCGAGGGTATACTAATATATATGTAGAATGTATGGAAAAACTATTAAATCATACTTTTTACAAATTACAATAGGTTAATCAATGACAAAGATCTTAGCTTTTGTAGGTATGCCTGCCTCAGGCAAATCCGAGGCATCTTCAGTTCTTGGAGACCATGGTATAACGGTCATCAACATGGGCGATGTCATCAGGGAAGAGGTGCTTCGCAGGGGACTGGAAGCTACCGATGCAAATACAGGTGGCGTTGGAACCGACCTGCGTGAAAATCAAGGTAAGGATGCTGTGGCAAAGCGCTGTATTCCAAAGATAAGGGCTGCAGCTGATGACTTCATAGCAATTGATGGTGTGCGCAGTGTGGCTGAAGTGGAATGTTTCAAGCAGGAATTCGGAGACGATTTCACACTGGTTTCCATAGATTCCCCTCTGGAAATTCGTTTTGAGCGTGTGATGGCACGTAAGAGAAGCGATGATATGCAGGATATCGCTGCCCTGAAGGTCAGGGATGAGCGTGAACTCGGATGGGGTATGGGCGAGGCAATGGAAGTAGCCGATGTGGTGATAACCAATAATGATACTCTTGAGGATTTCAAAAAGAAGATCACAGCGCTTGTGGAGTGACAATGATAAAGGTTCAAATATCTGTAGATGTAAATCCTACTGAGGATGAGGGTAAGGTACGTGAGGCTGTTAGCAACATCTTTCCGGATATTGAGCTGGAAGCGGAACCATTCGGTAATGTGATAAGGCTCTCGGGAGAGGGTGATATTTCCGCACTCGCAAACCTGCACTACCTGATCAGGGAAGAGACCATTATAGACACTTCCCGCACCCGATTGAATGTGGGAATGGATGAAGAAGGAAAATTCACCTACTTCACTATCAGCAAGCAGGTAGCCACTGTGGGTCGTCTGAATTATCCTGCGCAGAAAGAGGCGTTGGGTTCTATCAGGGTATTCATTGATGCTGATTCTGCTGAGGAGATGGAGAGATTCGTTGAATGGCTGACCCCACCCACTGAAGACGGTGTGCCTGATTTCGAGATTGAAATGAGCGCAGTTTGAGGTTGTATTAGAATGAAGATAAGTAATCTGAGTTTTTCATCACGTGCAGTTGTCGAAGATCCCTTTGAGTGGGCCTACAGTATCGAGGATGCTGGATATACTGGCTGGGAGGTCATACAGGAAGGTACGCAGTGCCTTACTGATGAGAATATCTCAAAGGTGGAGGATGTCAGGGACACGACAAATCTGAAACTCAGTATGCATCTTCCTTTTTCTGATATGAACCTTGCAGGCCTGAATCCGGGAATACACGGAGAGGTGCTGCGCCAGATGAAACATTACCTGCACAAGGCATCAGACCTTGTTAATGTGGCAGTGATCCATCCGGGATATCTTTCGCCATACGGTGCCAAACTGCCCGATAAGGCATGGGACACATGCATATGGTCCCTTCAGGAACTATGCGATTTTGCAGCTGATCAGGACATAACCATAGGCGTCGAGAACATGCCCAATTTCCCCAAGATATTTGGGCGCGAGCCTGATGAGATGCTGGACATGATCGAGCAGGTGGACAGGAAGAACCTGGGCATGACCCTTGATACAGGACACGCCAACACCATGGGACTGCTGGATGAGTTCGTCAAAAAATGCAAAGGCAAAATAGTTCACATGCATATCCACGACAACCACGGTAAACGTGATGAGCACCTGCCCATAGGCGAGGGAACCATAGACTGGAAAAAACTCATGGAAGGCCTTTCCGGCTACAAAGGACGCATGGTTACCGAAATGGGTAGTGTGGAAGAAGGCAGGCAGTGTATAGAGTACCTGAAAAGTCTCTGAAACCCAAATTTCTACTTTTTTAAATACAAAAACAGAATATTTTAATCATCGAGCCTGCCGTGCCTGCGGTCGATGTCGTCCACTTGGTCCAGCAGTTTACGCACAGCTGTCCTTATTGCATCAGCTTGGGTCACGAATTTCTTGTTATCTCCCACATGCCTGTTAAGGTCATCCAGAAGTTCCTGGGGAATGTCAACACTCACTTTTGGCATATTCTCACCTTTTTACAAAGATAAGGGCGAAGATAGATAAGACTAGTGGATTGTCGGTTTCAGTTTAAAAAAGTAAATGGGAACTGTTTATCTGAAAAGATAATGGTCTGAGTGTTATCACTCAGACCTGAATAGCAATATTAGTGAGATAGCACCAATGAGTGTCAGAGCTGAGAACCCTGGTGCAGCGTTAGCTGGCTCTTCCTCGGTCTCAGTTTCCACGGTGCTTTCCTCATCGACTAACTGTTCATCATCACTTGCTTCAAGTTCTGCTATTTCTTCCGGTAGCATGTAATCATCTTCAATGAAAACTACCGGAGGATTGTTTATGTTCTTTTTCTCTGCTTCCTGTTCATATACTTCATATATTTCCAGGATCACCGAGTTTTTTTCTTCGGGGGTCAGGTCCTTATAAATGGATACATACATTTTGCCGGAAAAGCTGATTCCAAGGGACGTTATCCACTGTTTCTGAGAGATCCCGTTCTCGTCAAAAACTGATTTTGCAACTTCGTCGGTGACTCCCTGTATCTCATTATACCAGACGTAGTATTCGTCCAGATCGTTCCACTCGGGCATTTCACCATAAATTGCCAGAGCAGTGTCGATATTCTCTACATCACGGATGCGCAGGTCTTCTCCATTTTTCATGTACTCTTCCGACACTCCCTGTCTGAAGGTGTAGGGAAGATAGAGACCGTAGCCAAATTCCACAGGAACATCCTGGATGTTCATGTCTTTAGCAGCGCTGTCTATGGATGTGTATATCTCGTCCATGAGTTGTTTTTCAACTGTGGCATTCTGGAACAATACCACAAGATACCCTTCTGAACTGCTGCCAACTGTGAGTACTTCTCCGTTGGGATACATGTACTGGGATGCGATATCGTCCTTTGTGGCATCACTGAGGTCCATAAGGCTTGATTGCCAGTTCTCGTTCTGCTCTTCAGTTTCAAGAGCAGGGAGAGTTCCATACTTCTCAATGGTATCCTGGTTCAAGGTATACATGCCAAAATAATAGTCATAGGTCGTTTCATGTGACTCTGCCGAAACACAGTTCATAGAAATTAATAAAATAATCAATATAGATGCAACTAAATGATGTTTCATTGTCCACACTCCAGAATTTTTAGAAAACTTAAAGTTTCCACTCACATAAACTAAGCTTATCTGGAATTTAAAACCTTTGAAACATCTTATGTAAAGATGGCAGATATATATGTAAAAATCGTAGTGAAAATAACAATATAAAATAGTAGTTAAGATGCTTAGAAAAAAGGATTGTAAGATGCGAGCCGGAAGGGAGTTGAACCCTTGGCCTACGGATTAAGAGTCCGTCGCTCTGCCTGGCTAAGCTACCGGCCCGCGCTGATTGAGCGAGCCTTCCTACGACCTAGGCTCATATATACGTTTCGGTGAAAAGCTGTCTGAGGTGGTCTCAGACATGCTTAACCACACACTTTGAGAGTCCAATAATCTCCACCATATCACTGTTATCGGGACTCTGGATTATCATCTGCCCCTTTTTCAGGTATGGAATGCGCTTCTCGAACTCTTTTTTCACCTTCATGGTGCTTATTGCCGCATCATTGCTTAGATTGAGTATGATGCGCGTGTTGATCTGCTTGAATACGGTGTCATCAATGTCCTGGGGGTCCTGGGTTATCAAAAAGAGCCCAAGACCTTCCTTTCTTCCCTGACGTGCGGCATCGGCGAACTTGGAGATGAGCCTCCTTGAGTGTTCTCCACCTGCCTTTGCAAGGTAGCGGTGTGCTTCGTCAAGTCCCAGTATGATGGGTGTACCCTTCACCGCTGCCTCTCCTGAGGTACTCAGTTTATTATCAACTATCATACTCATCAAAGTGAGAGTGATCAGGTCCCGGATTCTTGAATTGGTGATATACTCCGTGGGGAATACGCTGACCTGTCCTGGCTTGAATATCTGCCCCAGTATCTCGGTGATGGGCTTTGCTGCCTGGTCAAACACTCTTGCAAGGGCACGGTTCTTCACTCTGCGCGTGATTCCGTCGTATGAGGATTCGTGTATCTTGCCACTTTCCACATAATGTTCCCTTGTGAAATCATCCCCAATGAAGTCCACAAAACCGTGGTATGTATGCGGTGCACTTTTCTTGAAGTAGTCATCCAGCAGCAGGTCAACACCCACGTATTGCAGCTCTGTCATGCCCACAGGGGCTATAAGCCATGAATTCTCGCGTACCATCTCAAAGGGTATTGTGAACTCTATCTGCTGCGCCCTTGACCTCCCTGTGTAGGCTTCACCATCTATCTTCGCCACAAAGGTCCTGGTATTCTCACAGGCTCCGAAGTTCACCTTCTCAGCCCTGAAAGTAAGATCATCATTGGGTGTTATCTCGGGGTTGTCCTCGAATAACTGAGAATACTCGTCCTGCGGGTCCATTATCACAAGGCATGGGTTCCTCCTTTCTTCTGAACCGCGCAGCTTGTACCTGTTATCCTCGCTCATGAACTGGCGTACTATGTTCTTGGTAAGGAATGTCTTTCCAGTACCCGTACTTCCACAGACCAGCATATGCCTGAATATCAGGGGGTCGCCCATGGAATAATCGTTCCTCAGGTAATATGGGACAGTGGGAGGCTCCGCAAGGGTCTTGACAAGCTCTCCTCCAACACTAAGGTGGCCTAAAAATATACCTTCCTCAGGTATATTGAGACCAGTCTGTATCTTTATCTTCTCGGTAACAGGCAGTATGGGTGTGTTGGGACGTGGGATCCTGTCCCCCATTCTTCTTGTGAGTACAGTGCCCTTTGATGTTTCCTGTTCGGTGAGTATGCATATGGGATCAAGGTATGCCAGGAACTTGTAGTCCACCTCATCTGTGGTATTGGAGTGCAGCATCCTGCGGGAATGGATCTCTGTGGCATCGTCCACTGCGTATTCCTGCAGGTACTGGAGTTTCCATATCCTGGCAAAGAGGTCCTCATCCCCGTAGGGTACTATTACATAGGTCCCAAGTCTCACTTTCTGGCGGTGGGGTGTTGTTATGTATCCGGTTATCCTTGCTCCGGATTCAGTAATTTCAAGGGGATCTATACCCGTGGTGACGATTCCCAATGCACCATCATTATCTATATTCGAAGATCTGATATTCTCTGGCTCAAAATCCTCGAACTGCTCCATGTAGTCAATTTCCAATGAACTTTCAGCATACACTTCGGTTACCTTGATATCGTTTTCCTTGTTCGCAAAGGAAAGTATGTCCTCATCTCTCATCCGTTTCGCCCCATCTGATATCGTTATAAGATGTATCTATTCTGGAATTCCTGAACCTGTTGATTATCTGTTTTCTTTCCGATAGCTGTATCTTTGCCACAGAATCTGCCTTTGAAAGGGTCTTTGGTATCCCGTTCAATGCAATGTCATAGAGTACCTTTCTCGTTAACTGCCATCTCATTTCGTCATTTTTGACAAGGCCATAGGGTGCCTCTACCTTGAAGATTGCATTCATCTTCGGGACATAGACCATGAAGAATGTCAGTGAGTAATCTTCTGCGGGAAATTGGTGCTTAATCCCTTCAAAAAGTGGGTATGTAGTGTTGAGCATCTTCTCATAGAACTGGTTTGGCTGCATGAACCAGTTGGTATAAGTGATATATTTGTTAGCATCCCTTCTTTTGACCCCTGCCTTCTCCAGGAACAGTGCGTTCTTGAAGAACTGGGCATCCAGCATCCAGGGCAGATCGATATCAATTTCCTGTTTTTTCAGGGTTTGCATGACCTGCATATCCTCGGGATTCTTGACAAATCCCACCAAAGCCTTCTGCTTTTTGAGATGGTGGTCCATTATGTCAATATAGTTCTGTAATATCTTCTTACAATGGGGGTCATCGCGAATCTTCACATCATCTGACTCCACAACCATCCAGTACATCAGACGCTTTGGATATATGGGGCCGTCCATAATGAAAAAGCCATCATCTTCCATACGCTCAAGCATCTGGAGTATGTGCTCTGATTCGCAGAGGTAAAGGGCAATATCATGCACCATGTCATTTGCTTTCTTTTTGAGAAGTCCCGCCTGGATATTTATTATCTTCTTGCGTGAAGTTCCTGAATCAAAAGATTCCCATTTGTCACCTGTGCTAACAGATATTTTCTTGCTGTCAATATAGGTAGCTGCAACTATGGTTCTCATGCTATGGATGTCCAGGTCAGTTGGAGTGGATGCCATGGCACAGTGGCAGAAATCAACGTAAAGCCCGTTATCGAAGGTCTTTGCAGTGGTGCTTCCACTGTCACAGGAATAACTCGTATCGAATGGGTCATCGGCTTGTATCATTTTCTCGATACTTACCCTGCCCCTCTTTACCGGTCCTATGGACCTGAGCACTGTTTTCCCGTTGTAATTGAGTTCCTTGAGCATGTCCAGTATGCTTGAAACATTATCCGTGCCATCGTCAAGATCATCTCCTTTTAGGCATGTGTCGATACGCTCCACCATATCATGTATCTCTTTGATGTGAACCGGTTCAAGGGTCATGGGGTAGAATAGTATCTGAATGATATTATCATTTTGGATAATTGTATTCAAGTTGCCATGACAAAGCATTCAGATCATTTCAGATCATAATACTACATCTCACAAATCAATTCAATTTTGTTTGTGATATTTCTGCAAAGCTGTAATAAAAACGAGTAAATAACCTTTTAATTAGCATTTGATATTCAAAATCAACTGGATTTGTCCTCTACTAAACTTTATTTTCTGAAAATCCTTATATATGAAACAAATATAGAACTATATCAATTATATAAAGGCTTTCATTTTTTCATGTTCAGAAGCCATACTATTGTAAAAGAGGTTATTATTATGCAAAATTATCAAATGTTCCTGTCATTGATGGCGGTCTACTTGCTGGGACTGATCGGCATCGGACTTTATTTCACAAAACGTCAGAAGTCAGTGACTGACTTTTGGCTTGCAGGCCGTAAGATCAAGGCACTGGGTATCGGAATGTCGGCAGCATCTTCATGGATGACTGCAGGTGGTATACTTGCGGTCATTGGTTTTTACATGATACTTGGAATGGGTTCCATCTGGGGCTTCGTTGCACCGAACATCCTTTCCCTGTTGATCATTGCCTTGCTTGTGGGCAAGATCAAACACCTGCCTGCGATCACGCAGCCGGAACTGCTTGAACAGAGGTACAGCAGTGCTCTGCGTGGACCAGTTGCCATTATCATTGCAATTGTAATGGTGCTTTTTGCCGTTGCTGATATCATAGGTTTTTCACTGGTACTTGAGATATTCTTTGGTCTGTCACCTATCTACGCAGTAGCCATAGTAGCTCTGGCGATCTCACTTTATGTTACACTGGGAGGTTTCTCGGCAGTTATATGGACCGACATGATACAGTTCATACTACTTGCAACCTTCTCACTTGTAATGGCTGTATTAGTCCTGAACGCTGCCACAGCAGGTTCAGCAGATGTAGCTTCTATTAGTGCATCAGACCTTTTCGGAAATGTCTCATCAGAATGGTGGAATCCATTCATCATAGGAATTCCTGCAGTGATGATCTTTGTCTTTGCAATTATTCCTGGCTGGATAACTGAACAGGACCCTTGGCAGAGGGTCTGGGCTGCAAGGGATGCACGATCTGCACGTAATGGAATGATCCTTGGTTCTTTCCTCATATTCCTCGTGTTCGGTGTGGCATGTAGTGTAATTGCAATAGGATTGAACCACCTCTATCCTGCGATACCTGCCTTGTATCAGGAGATTGGTATGGGGGCAATGGCTCAGGCTGAACCTGCTTTGCTTGTTTTCATCGAACAGATGCTTTCTCCTGTCACACTGGCTCTGGCTGGTGTAGGGCTTGCTGCAGCTGCCATGTCCTCTGCTGATACCTTTGCAACATCAGGTGGTTCATGTCTTTCCCGTGACATCTACCAGAGATACATAAAACCTGATGCAACCATGAAGGAAATGATGGCTATCAACAGGATCAGTGTGCTTGTCATAGTGTTAGCAGCTTCCATTTTCTCATTCTACATACAGGGTATCATCGAGGCGATCCACATTGCGACATTCATTGCCAGTGCATCCTACTTCTTCCCGCTCATGGGAGGTCTTTTCTGGAAGCGTGCAACAAAGGAAGGTGCTCTTGCAGGACTCATTGTCGGTGCTGTTACACAGATCGGCCTGACGATAATCGATATAATCAAAACACCACCATTTGCGCCTACATATCTCTCTGGTATCCATCCGGCACTTGACCATCATGGTGTCATTGCAGGAATGTTCCTTAGCGGACTTGCCTTCTTCGCTGTATCTTTCATGACAAAGCCATCAAGCACTGTCAATCTCGCACCTTTCTTTGCATCTGAGGCAGAGAAACTTGAGAAGGAAGAGATCAAGGTGGATGAATCCGATAAGAATTATCAGAAATTGCTCAAGGTAGTTGAAAAGGAAACGACAGGTGATCGTGCCATCATTAAACTGAATCTTGAGGCATCTGCAACACTTAACTGGAACAAGTTTGTGGCTGAACTTAGATCAGTGCATCCATCCTGGATAACTCCAAGTGGTCTTGATTCGGTTTACTGGCTGACAAAAGCAGATATGCTTGCATGTGTATCACTTACCCGTGGGCATAATGAAAAGGAGATCTGGTTCAGCTCTGAACCAATGGCAGAAGATATGGATGATAGCATAAAGGAATTATTCGTTGCTTTTAAGCAGGTTGCAGAGGCAATGGAGAATATTGGTATCCTGCTTTCCCTGCCATCTGATCAGTAATTTCATATTTGTTACTTTGGATCACTCCGAAGTAACCATTTCTTTTTTTACGTTCAAATATCAATAATTTGTAATTATTCGCAGAAAAACTTTTAAACAAGTCGCTCTTATCCTTAAATGGTGGTAGTGATGGAATTTAATAGCCCTATTTTCGATATTAAAGTAACCGGGAAGAACAAGGAAAGATTACAGGCACTGAAAAATGATTTCGATGCGCTTTCCAATGAAGAGAAATTCGATGTCCTGGAATTCCAGAATATAATGATGACATCATTGTCAAAATACAATGAGCTTTCAGGGATCAAGAAAGAGAACGAAATGGATGTAAATGAAGTAATATCCCGCATGTCTTCAAGATCCCTTGACCATTCTCAAATGAGTATGGCATATTTAAGGTCACAGGTAGTAGGTAAAAGGGAGAAATAACCTTCCTTCCTAAAATGGTAAAGAAGTAGAGCCTTTTAGTGAAGCATCTTAGATACAAAACTGAGATACAAAATTTATAAGTTAAATCAAATCCTATGAATATCCATGACTGAAATTATTTTTGATGATATTGGTAGTTTTCCTCTGCCTGAGGGCGTTTCAAAGGAATGGGTTGCAGGCAAGTTTGCCGAAGGGAAAAATGATGATAAGCTGTCCACGATCATAAACGATGCATTCAATTATAAAGTGGAAGCAGGTGTGGAAGTACCCACATATCCCCAATATCAGGACATGAATGAACAGTTTCTGTCAATTATCCGCGATTCCGAGAACTGTGAGGAACCTTTCAAGGTAAAGGTGGACGCTGCACGCATAATGGAACTCGAATCTATCGAATCGGTTGCAAAAGCGTATCTGGAAGAGAACGGAAAGAAACTGGATGTCCGTATATGTGTCACAGGTCCTCTGGAGCTTTACCTCAAGGAATTTGGCGGAACCGAGTATGTTGATATCCTTAACCTCTTCGGGGAAAGTATTGATCGTTTTGTCAAGAACTCAATTTCCAATGCCAAGAGCTTTAACATAAAGACAGTTTCCATTGACGAGCCAAGCATAGGCATCAACCCACAGGTCATGTTCGATGATAATGAACTTATCACTGCAATGGACGGGGCGTGTCAGTCAGCAAGCAAGAATGGCTGTGATGTGGAGATACACCTGCATTCTCCCCTGCACTATACTCTGGCATGCCAGGCCAAGAACATCAGCGTTATAGGTGTGGAGTCCGCAGCAACACCATCCTATCTTGAACTAATAGACAAAAAGGTTCTCGAAGACTCAGATTCCTTCCTGCGTGTGGGAGTTGCAAGAACTGACATCTTCAATCTGGTGGCTGTCCTTAATGAAAAGTATAATACCAATGTCTGGAAGGAGACCCAGCATTTCCCTGAGATCATTAATGAAATGGAAACTCCTGCGGTCATAGCAAAGAGACTGGCACATGCACACTCCATCTTTGGTGAGCGCATAAAATATGCAGGTCCCGATTGTGGGCTTGGTTCCTGGCCATCCCAGGAGATAGCATCGCAGTTGCTAAGAAATGTGGCAGCCGGTATATCGGATTTCAAGAAGAGCCTGTAATCTCAGGCCAATCCTTTTTCAACAAGGCTATCTAGTATAGCCATTACGCTTTCCACTATTCTCAGGGTCAAATGCATCTCAATATATGCTGCAATCAATAGCATTAGAATCATCAATGCAATCATCTTCCATACATATATTGAGGATATGTACTCTTTTGTGATCCCGAGGATATGTGCTACATCCTGCTTTGCGCTCTCAATGCTGTCCCCGAGGAAGAGTTTTTCATTTTTTACTTCATGGGTCTGTATGAAAGCAAATCTGTACCCAAGTGCTGCAGCCAGGAGTATTGTCGGGATCTCGATGATACCATGGGGTATTATAGAGATGAAGAAATAGCTTATATTATAGAGTGATCCTGCAGCAATGCCTTTCATTCCAAAAAGCTGGAAACCTGTTATTGCTCCGTTGAAGGTGAAGAATGCCAGCAGTATCCCCATTAAAAAACCGTTTGCAAGGAGGACCATCACGGGTACTGTGTAGGGCAACATGTAGGAGAATTTATGGTAGTCTGCTTTTTCATAGCCACAGTACTGCCATATGGAATCAGTATCTTTTCCTTCTTCTACATTTATAGCTGCAAAATCCCTGTCTGCAAAAGCTACTGATCTTTGGAGTAGTCTGTTTACGGGCATCAATGTCTTTTCAATGAGAATAGAGAGATACGCATATGTCCGGTACCTTGATCTTAGTTTAATCTCCTCTATCATCATGGGGTGAATGAAAGTGAACAGTGCGGTGACTATGACCGCACTGAATACAGCGATGGAATTGAAGATGAAAACAGACCACATTGGACTGATGTATTCTGCGGTAATTTCTACCTTGGCAACTGCAGCAGAAGCCGTTGATACAATGGCTTCGTCTACGTGTGCAGGTTGTGAGGCCAGTAACATGACAGAGTACATCAGCATGCTAAAAACAAACGCTGTAAAGATTGCAAGACCAAAGTTTCTCGCAGACCAGAAGATATCTTTTCTTTTGATCCGAAATTGCTGATGTTTTTTTTCTATCATTTGTATGTATTAATTTAATGGATATTTTATAAAATATAATCGATACATTGAAGTACTGTAAGCAATATATATATGCAAGAGAAGTATATTAGTTTATTTATAAGAGGCAGAATTATGAGAATACCAACAGGAATAGAGGGCTTTGATGAATTGGTTCAGGGTGGCTTCCTCGCGGATAGGGTCTATGTCCTCAGTGGTCCTCCGGGAAGTGGAAAGACTACATTTGGTGTGCAGTTTCTGGCAGAAGGCGCTTCCAGGGGGGAAGTGGGACTTTATGTGACATTACTCGAATGTCCCCAGAACATAATCAATGATATGTCCAACTACGCAATGAATGTAACTCCACTTATCAAATCGCAGAAGCTTCTTTTTGCTGATCTGGGACCCCGAATGGAGTATGGGTACATGGGCGAGCTGAGTGAGTTTGTGACACCTGAATACAATATTGGAAGAAGTTCTGTTGAGTCAGAGGCTCCTTCTCCGGCTATGGTCTTCAAGGAAGTCGCAGCATACGTTTCTGAATATAATGTGAAGCGTCTTGTACTTGATTCAGTTTCTGCTATCAGATTCACTTCAAGTGATTTCTCCTTACAGGAAAAGGAAATGACCCGTTTCATACGTAACCTGAAAAATCTAGGTTGTACAACGGTCCTTCTTTCTGAGATGACTGACCCAACTGCATACTCTACTGAACAGTTTGCTGCACATGGTGTCATCTTCATGCACAATTTCCTTTATGATAAGACCATGACCCGTGCAGTGCAGGTCATCAAGATGCGCGGTACAAGACATGACTGTAACATGCGTTCAGTTACATTCACGGATGCAGGTCTGAAAGTAGAAGGATTTATAGAGTAACGGTTGTCCTCATGGTCGCATTATTCAAGAAAGACGAGAAAATCAAAAGTATCTCTGCAGAAGAGAAGCAGAAGCTTTCCGAAGAGTCCAGGAATCTTGGCTATGAGGTTGGATACCATCGACATTCAGAGATTGGATGGGTTCAGGAACATATCTCAAGGCTGGATGAATTTGCTGCTCAGTATGGTTTGAAGGATTTTGTCCGTGAGCAATACAATCTTGGGAAAGAGGAAGGCTCGAGAAGCAAAGATAGGGATACAAAGAGTGGTCTTTCCAAGGGTGCTGAAGAAAAGGATGATGGCAAGCGAGTGGACATTTCCATAGAGAGCTTAACTGCGAAGATGCCTGCTTCAAATGTAGAGTCAGGCTACAAGAGCAGTTCATATACATCTAGTAATTGTTCAGCTCCCATAGAGCAGCCAAGTCTTGTGTCACTGCCGGAAAACGTAGAACTTCCAAGGGCAGTTGGGAGACCCGCTCTTCTTGGGGGCTCCACGCATCTGCTTCCTAAAAAATAGTTCACTGGCTGTATCCAAAGGCAATGAATCTCTGTTTTTCATCAAGGTTTGTGAGAACAAACCTATCATTTTTACTGTAGGATATTTCCTTTGAACCGGATAACTGTACAATGTATGTTTTTCCAGGTTCTGCTTTTTCTACGTTCTCACCGTTAAGACTTATGCTTTCGATCCTCATGGGTGAGGACTGCAGTCCTACATAAATATGTAGCATGTCCGAGATAGCAAATGGTTTTGCCAACTGGGAGAGTGTCGATTCAAGGACAAGGTCAGTTGCAACGATCTCTTCTTTGGAAAGCACAAATCCTCTGTCTACATCCTTGGACTGTATGTTCTTAAGTGCAAGTCCCACTCTTGATCCGGTAGGGGCTGATTTCACATCCACATCATGCATCTGTATGGAGCGGATCTCCAGTGGTTTTTTGGTAGGATATGCCAGCATCTTATCCTTTGCGTTGAGAATTCCCTGAGAAACAACTCCAAGCACCACACATCCTATTCCGGTAACATTGAATGACTGATCGATAAGCACACGTGTGGGCATATCGTCCATTTCTCTCTGTTCAGTATCCACATCCTTGCCCATGTTAGATATCATTTCCTTCAGCTCTTCCATTCCCTCGAACGAGGTTGTGGAGATAGGGAGATATTCCCAGTTCTCAAGCACTGTTCCGATTGTTATCTTCTGGAGCTTTTCCTTCATTTCTTCAAGAGCGAAAGGATAGGATGTATCGGCTTTTGTGAGAGCTACGATCCCGTGCTTGTACCCTAGCAGATCCAGTGCGATTATGCATTCTGCTGAAAGAGGGTCAAGTCCCTCTGGTGGTATACAAAGGATAGCTATATCTGACAGGTTAAGGGCTGTGACAAGTGATTTTACAGACACAGGGTATCCTGTGGCATCAATGGTAGTGAGTATGCTGTCGTTCTTAGCATAATCGTACATCGTGATATCACTCACATTGCCTTTCTTGCCCAGCTTTCCGGCAAGTGTGGTCTTCCCACTTTTTTCACTTCCAATGATGGTTATTTTAGTCATATGAGCACCTTTGATTATGGTTTAACGAATAAATCTTTTAAGATATATGTCTTCTGTCGTTTCAGGACCATAATTGCCCCTGGACAATTCCCAGCGTCTTGTCACTTGTACTATCGTTGATCTTTTTTATATCCACCAGGTATTCGTCACCAATCTTACGTACAGGACTGAAAACAACATCCAGTCCCAGTCTTTGGAGATAAGACTTAAAGGCATCAATGGTCTTTTCATCCTTCACCCTTATGCGGGAATCATCGGCTATGCGCTCACCATCCTGCACCTGCCTGACAGATCTACCCATGGGACGGAGTATGCTCTCTCCAAGACGGAGACATCGAGCCATGAATTCTTCCTCAGTTTCATTCCATTCCACAGACTGGAATCCCTCTCTTATTACCCTTGAGAAGATGTAGTCCCTGCCTGCCTCATTGTAGAATCTGAATGCATGTCGCAGATCTGCGCAGTTACTTTCGGAACATGTGTATTTCACTGGTTGCAATACCATATTCGGATCTTTTATGATCACGCCTTCATGCCCCTTTTTACCCAGTTCCTTTATGATCGCGGTGATATTTGATGCAGCCTTTGCGATGCTAAATTCTCCGAAAAATTCAGCCTGCCTGAATCCGTATTCTCTGACAAGTGCTCTTCTTTCATGAAGTGGAAAAGGTCTTCCATCCTTTTTTTCTCTTATATCAAAAACAAAAAAGTCCAGTGAATCTATATCGTATACATCCTTTTGTACGTAAGGATTGTCAGGACCCACCATTTCTCCGTAGACGACAAGATCGGGATGTTCATCAAAAAAACGGTGTTCAAGGAGATTCTGTATGCGTTCGGTTGAATATGGACAAACATGCCCGCTTCTTGTCAAAGCGATCAGTTTTCCTTTGTAGTCCACAACCCTGACATTGTAACCGTTCATCTTCTCTTCAACTGCAACATTCTCAATATCGGAGAAATTGGCTTTAATTGCCGGTGCGAGTAACATTGCCCTTTTGATCTTTGGAAATCCTCTTATGAGTTCAAAAGAGCCATCATTCTCAAAAAGAACACTTCCTGCTTCTATATCTGAAACATGACTGTTAAAACGGAATATATCTCCGTATTCATCCCAGTTTTGCTGTATTATTCTCTTCTTAAGCAATTCTGAAAATCTGGAGGGCGACAGTTTCAAAAAATCTGCCGCCTGCTCAATATCTAAATTTATCTCATTATTCATGGTCCTGCTCTCTTATTCATTGTGCAAGCCCATTGACAATGTTTCTCCTTGTAACAATTCCTACCATCTCTTCCTCAAGATTGAGAACCGGAATAGCTCCGATGTCCTCTTCGACCATCATCTTTGCAACATCACTGGCAGGCGTATTGGTATATACGGTCTTAACGCCCATCTTCATAATGTCCGCAACGATGAGATTCTTGATGCGGGAATCCTGCTTGCTGCCTTCGACCACATCCCTGAATGCACGCATGGCTTTTGCAATATCCTTTTCAGTTATCATTCCCACAAGCTTGTCATCTTCTATGACGGGTACCCTTCCAATATTGTTGTCAAGCATAAGACGTCTGACATGAATTACGCGGTCACCTGGACTTGCAATTATGGGATCTTTTTGCATGATCTCAGCAACGAATCCTTCAATATTGTTGTTTTTAAGGAGTTCATTGGGTGTGACCCAACCAAGTACCTTGTCGTTATCAAAGACTACCACAACTCCGCCATTCTTGTTCATGAGCGTAATGGCATCATTGGTCTTTGTGTCTGGTAGTACCTTTACAAAGTTCTCGGATACAGCAGTTGCAACATGCAGGGAGGATGCTGGCATGTTTCCCTTTTTACGGGTACCAAGCTCCTTTGTTATGTTCCTCATGGTGAGAACTCCAAGCAGCTTGTTATCGTGCTTTACAAGAAGGCGTCTCGTTCCTTTCTTTTCCATCACATCAAGTGCATGAGAGAGTGTGTCTGACTTGTCAATGCTTACCGGCTCTGCCATTATTTCTTTAACTTCCATTGTTTTCTCTCCATGTTTTCATTATATGAATTATTATTTTAAATTACGATATTTATTCAACTGCTTTGATGATGTCTCTCCTACTGATCATGCCTACTATCTCATCCCCATTGATGACAGGCAAACCTATCGTATGCTCAGCAAGCATTGTCTTTGCAGCCTCAACAACAAGGTCAACAGTATCAATGCCTGGGGGGAGTTCGGACATGATATCTTCGGCTACCAGTGGAACTTCCTTCACGTATCTGTAATTCTTTTCTCCTGCAGGACTTGACCTGCGGGCCATCTTTATGCTTTTTGAAGGCAGCTTTCCTTCGTTGTCAGCCATTATGTTCAGGGCTACATTACTTGTCGTGATAATTCCGACACCCTCATTGGAATCATCTGTTACTATCACCCTGTTAGTTTTATTCAGTTCCATTTCATGGATAACATGGTTGATGGTGTGATGCCTGTGCACGAATACAATGTCTTCTGTCATCATCTCTGAGATCTTTGTGTCAATATCGAGTTTTGACACATATTTCATGATATCTGTTCCCGTTATTATCCCAACAACAGCGTTATTAACGACAGGAAGTGCGTTGATATCATTTTCCAGCATGAGATTGCCTGCCTGTGCAATTGAAGCTTCTGGATAGATAGTTATTGGAGCATCGTTCATCACCATGTTTACAGGGATCTTGTCGATAGGTCTCCTGCGCCACATGGGCTCAGCCTGTGCAAGTCTTTTGCTAAGGTCGGTCTTTGTAACTATGCCTACCATATCTTTATTCTCTACAACCACAAGAGTACTTATCTTGTGTTTAAGCATCAACTTTCTCGCATGTGCTACGTTCTCTTCCGGTGCTATCGTGTAGACCGGTGAACTCATTATATCTCCAACATTCATGCTGTTCCTCCATTTTTGAAGTGTTCTTATCCATTCTATTCATTCGGATATCGCACGCAGGATATCTCTCTCGGTAATTATTCCGCAAAGAACCCCGTCATCGATGACAGGGAGCGAACTTACATCATTATTTCTCATTATCTTTGCAGCTTCCCCAAGGTCCGTATCTGAAGAAGCCCAAACCAGGTCCTTTTTTATCAGAGAGCTTACCGGTACGTTGAAAGCCTCGTGGAAATTCCCTGTAACAATGTTTTCAAAGGCATGTCCTTCGGCAAGATATTCAACCATGTCTGATGCTGTTACCAGCCCAAGGAGTATGTTATCCTTGATCACAGGAAGACGTCTGATCCTGTTCTCGATCATCATTTTTGCTGCATTTTCAATTGTCGTATCTGAAGGCGCTTTTTTCACCCTTTTGCTCATGTATTGATCCACTGATTTGTTTGCAGGAACTTCCGCTACTACTCTCAGAAAATCCTTCTCAGTGCATATCCCACATACGCACTTCTTCTCATCTACAATAGGCACACCTCCGATATTCTGCTTGATCATAATTTTGATGGCGTCCTCTATACTGGCGTGTCTGTCCAGATAGGTAACATTCTCGTGCATTATGTTGCGTACTTCTGCATTGGCAGCTGCCAGGAAATTTCCCTTGAAATGCTTTTCAACAAGCTGACTATTTTCCCCTCCCAAAAAACTCATTATATCTGTCGACGTGAGGATGGCTTCCAGGCGTTTTGTACCTGCATCAGCAACTATGAGCCTTCTGGAACTGTTTCCTGCCATAGTTTTTATTGAATCTATAATAGTTGTTGTAGGTGGGATGATGACTGGTCTGTCATTTGCCACCGCCATTATATCTCCATTTTTAACGTTTACAGCCTGATGCTTCTCATTGAGTGTACTAGTTTTATTTTGTGCTTTCAAATAGACCACCGACTCTTTATGTCACATATTGGGATGAAACATTTGGTAAAATGTTCCATTGTTCAGTCAACGGCAATCCAGACAGTCAATTGTACTGAAATAAGGTTTACTGGAGTCCGTATTTGAGATAAAATCTCAGAACACAGTTAATGCGCAATGCCCGCCTACTGGATATGTGCTTTTTGTGGATACAAAAAACGCACTTTTTTCTATAAGTCCATTGAAAGTATTTTCAATCACTTTTAAAATCGATACATTCCTTTTTTTTCCACATATCGAGGCAGACATTTATTTCACCAGCTTTAAAGTGTTCTTTCCGTCAACTGACCAGAAAAACTAGTCATAGTATCCTTCTTCTTCTCTGCAATCCTCGCACATCATGCTTCCGTTCAGATAGATAAGACTCTCACGGAGTTTTCCGCAACGCTGACATACACCGCGTTCTATCTCCTTCTCTTCTGTCAGATTGTCTGCATAATGTAACTCGATCAGACTTTCCAGGATCGTATTAAGACCGGGAGCAACTGTCATTATGTCCCTGTCCGTCAAGACCCCGACTATGTAGCTATTTTCCATAACAGGAAGTCTTCTTATCTTGGATCTCACCATAAGCTCTGTAGCTTCTATTACACCCATGGATGGTCTGACTGATATGATAGGGCTTGACATAATGTCGCCGCATGTCATATTCCCGGGCAGCACATTATTTACAACAGCCTTGAAAATGATATCCCGCTCGGTAATGATACCAACACTGTCCCCGTCATCGGTAATTATCATGCTACCCACATTGCGTTTCATCATCTCCCTTGCAACTTCAAGAACGCTAGCTTTAGCATCAATGACAAAGACATTCTTTGACATTATTTCTCTAACCAACATTCCATTTTGAATTTCTTCAACTGAAATACTGGCTTCAAACTCCCTCTCTGCATTAACGACCATAAGATATTCCTCCAAATTATTGGATTTAAGGAATAGGCCACTTAGTCCACAATTAAAATTCTCCACTAATGGTATAAATAGATATTCGTGGCCGTAAATTATTGTTAAAACAGGCTCATTAGGATTATTTTTAAAAAAGTACAAGATGATGTTAAAAGAAATCGTCCAGATTCAGTCAAAAAAGATAAAAGAGAAATGTCTCAGTAATGAGACTCGATCATAGAACTTTTATCTTTGTCCTGTTTCCTGCACTAAGTTCGATCTCATCATTAAAGCCTGACTTTGAGAAAGCATCGATAATCTCTATAGGCGTATCAATATCAAGTTCATCCACAAGCAGTGCATGGTCGCCCCAGAGTGCAATTCTTATTCTGCCATTTTCATCTGAAACATAGATGTTTGAGACCATATTGATCGTTCCGTCATCGCGTGTGAATTCCCGAAGTTCCCCAAGTCCTGAAACAGCACCCTTGATGGAATAGGATTCCCCGGGTATTATATCGGCTATGGATGTGAAGCTCTCAGAAAATTCCACTGCTTCCTCTATCTTTTTGAGTACACTGCGGTTTCCTACCTGTAATTCTACCTGCTGGCTGAAGTTGTTCTCTCTGGCATAGCCGTTGATTATCTCCACGGAGTCATCTATCTGGAGCTTGGTTGTCATTTCGGTAGTTTCATCCCATAAGGTCACTCTGATCTTTCCACTATCATCACCTACGGTTATATTTGCAACCTTTCCGGTGGTACCGTCTTTGCGGTTGAAGGTCTTGACGTCAGATATGTCCAGAACCTTACCCTTGATGTTAATATCGCCCATTCCATCTTTTATTTCACCGATCTTGGTAGAAGCAATTGAAGCCTCGATATCCTCATCTATCTGGGAAAGTACGCCGTTGTTACCAACATTCACTTCTATGCCTGAATATCCTTCTTTGACATACCCGCTTATCTGGAAAACCTGTCCGATCTCGATCTCAGAGTTTTTGATCAGGTCTGCCCTTTCATCCCAAAGTGTGAGGCGAATGGAGCCGGTCTCGTCTGCGACCATAAGATTTGCAACTCTTCCCACGGTGCCGTCATTACGGTTGAATTCCTTTGCAGGGAAAACAGACATAACCTTTGCAATAAACCCGACGTTACCGCTTTCCGGGGTAATATCTGCTATCTTCTGGACGGAGCTTCCTGTATCGCTTACTCCAAGGTCGTGCGCAACCAGCATTGCAGCTGTTCTTGTGTCACACAATCCGCTCATCTGTTCGACCTTCTCATCAACTTTTTTGATGAATTCGTCTTTACTGATAATACCGCCAAGTTTTTCGTAGATCTCAATAATTTCGTCCATAATTTATACCTGGGGAGTTAGATGTACTATCAATCATAAATCATTTGTTCTAGGTCGTAAGACTTCCACAAATGATCGCAAATCTCCCATCTTGATAACCTATATTAATTATGAGATGTATTTCCAAGTATCATGATCCGTAAATGTAAAGAGCATGGATACTTCAGAGGTGAGGTCTGCCCTGAATGTAGTGATGAAGGACGTTATGTGCTGGACGATGATCGTGAAGAAAGGCTTGGACGCTTTGTTTCCGGCGCATTGAGACACTTCCCTGAAGACGTTGGTCTTGAAATGGATGCCCAGGGCTGGGTCGATCTGGATTTTCTCTATGATGCAATGAAGAAACGTTACAGGTGGGGCACAATGGAACGCTTGCTCTCTCTTGTGAAGTCCGATAAGAAAGAGCGCTACGAGATCGATGATTCCTTCATAAGAGCACGCTATGGACATTCAGTGGAAGTGGATCTGATATCTGATTATCCTGAAAATGAGCTGTCTTTCCTATATTACGGAGTGAGCCAGGAAGAAGCTGACATGATCCTTGATAACGGAATAACTCCCGTCAGACAGTGCTATGTTCACCTTAGTACGTCTCTGGAGAAGGCGAAACAAGCAGCTTTGGTTCATACGGATAACCCTGTGATCTTCGAGGTAGATGCACAGGCTGCCCAGCAGGAAGGGGTTGATATCGTTACGGTAAATCGCGATATAGCTCTTGCAAGGGGAATTCCTCCGATCCATATACGCATAACAGATGCATGATCTTAAGATATCTATCGCACAGATATCCTTATCATCTTCTCTATTTTTTCAATATCGAATTTGATATCAAGTAATTGTTCAGTGAGCCAGATGTTCGTCCTTGAATGTCCGCTCAGTTTTCCTGTTGTTAATGAGCCTTCACCTGCAAGTCCCAAAAACGGTATCAACTGGTCGCTAAGGTGTTCATCAACTGCAGCTTTTGATTTCAGGTTGCCAAGCATATCCATGGCTGCTTTTGCTCCAACCTTCTCAGCAGGAAGACCTCTCTTACCCAGGGAAACAGAACCTGCAAGACCTGACCATAATGTGATTCCGCTACCTGTTGATATATAGTCAGTACACTCGGTTTCCACGTCACATTCAAATCCTGCATCCTGCAAGATCTCGGCCGCAGATGATGCCTGCCTCTCTGCCACGTGCTCTGGCAGGTTTGAACAATGCGAGATGCCTGAAACCTTCTCTGACACTTTTTCAAAATCATGTCCCTTAAGTTTCGAAGGCTCGATCTCCATCTTCACCAACCCGTTGCCTACTGGATAATAGCCTCTGCCAACAACTTGTATATTGCTCTTGTATCCCATTTTTGATAACGCTTTTAAGGTTACGTTCTTGAGATAATCCACTGAAGGGGACCATGCAACATCTGTGCCTCCTCTGATACTGAGTTTGACCCTTGTGTCAGAATAGATTGCAGCAGGCATGATACATTGAATTAGAAGTGGGATGCTTCCTGCAGTGCCAATATCAATATTCAGATCAACCCCCCTTATTTCCAGTGGAGAGAAGGAAATCTGTTTAGAGCCCGGATGCAGTCCTTCTACTTCTGCATCACATATCTTTGCTATTGCTTCTATGGATGCAAGATGTTGTGGTTTGATTCCGGGTTTGGGTCGGTTCTTGCGGATATTGCTAATGATGATGTCTTCTCCGAGAATTGCTGCAAGGGACAATGCAGTCCTCAGTACCTGCCCTCCGCCTTCTCCGTATGACCCGTCTATCTCTATCATGCTTTTTCTCTGCGCATCTTCTTGGCAGCCCCTTTTGCAGCAAAGGTCAGCGGATCAACGAGCATTGACATAGGGGGGGTGTAGGCAGTTTCCATGGTCAGGAGCTCATCAACTGTAGTTCTCTTCTTTATTGCCAGTGAAAGTCCGTCTATTCTTTCCTTCACGCCTTCTCCTGCTATGACCTGTGCACCCACAAGGTATCTATCATTGAATATCAGTTTTATGAAAAGCTTGCTACTGCCCGAATAATATTCGGCATGGGTTGTTCCTGTGGCAATACCCGTCACAACTTCCATGCCGCTTTCCTTTGCTTCCTTACTTGTGATCCCCACAGTTCCCACCTGCAGTTCTCCCACAAGTGCTACCCATGGGTTCACAATAGCTTCAAACTCTGTTTCTGTGGAAGTGAGATTGTTGATTATCACGCCTGCCATCCTTCTTGAGCTGCTTGCAAGCTGACTGAGCATGGGTTTGCCGGTGACTAAATTCTGTACCTGGGTGCATTCGCCTCCGCAATAGATATCGCTTACGTAGCTATCTCCCATTTTAGGATGGAGCTTACTGTCTGTTATGATTCCACCTGTGATTCCTATTTCGACACCTGCATCACGGGCAAGTTGATTTTGTGGTTCCACACCGGTTGAAATGACTACAAGGTCTGCAGGTATCTCTTGACCTTCGATGCTAACAGACTCTACTTTTTCCTTGCCGTTAATGGATTGCGGGGCATGTCCTGTAATTATCCCGATCCCAAGGGATTCAAGGTGTTCTTTTATAATATCTGCCATGTCGGGGTCCATTATGTGCGAGAATATCGATTTGCCCCTGTTGACCAGTAATGTGTCCTTTCCTCTTTTCGCAGTTGCAACTGCAAGTTCTACTCCGACACCACCTCCGCCAATTATCAATACATTTGAGGCTCCTTCAAGGGCTTTATCTATTTCAATGGCATCATTGAGTGTTCGCAGGGTGAAAACATTCTCAAGTGCAGTTCCTTCCTTCAGTTTTTCCGGGATGGATGCTTTGCTGCCCGTGGCAATCACTGCCTTGTCAAAATGATACACTTCTCCGTTGGCGTGAACTTCGTGGTCAGTGATGTCTATCCTGTCCACTGTGCAGTCAAGTTTCACATTGATTCCCATGTCCTTGAAGAAATCCGCTTTTCTGAGGATGAGGGAATTGAAATCTTCGATATCCCCGGAGATGACAAAGGGCATTCCGCATTGGCTGTAAGCGGTGTGTGTATCTGAGGAAATAACTGTAATGTCGTAATTGCTATGACGTTTGACGCTTGTGGCAACTGCCATTCCTACTGCACCGGCACCAACGATGATGAGTTTTTCCTTTTTTAAAGATCCTTTCTTTTTCATAATTCTAGAAAGTGCTTTATTTGTATTGATGTTTCTGTTCCCGGAAACATTGGGGCGGCTTCAGGCCACACATTATCAGAAATATATCTATGTTTAGAATGTTTGAATGATTGTCATTGTCTAAAATATATAATGGGCTGTATACCCATAAGTTTATAACAGTTTGAATTCCTCTAATGAACTGTAACCATTATTCATGGTTTATACTTGTGCTCCAAAGCGTTCACAAACATATAATAGCTCCAAAGTGAGCCTCCCATTTAATGCATATATAGTTTAATCACAATTCACAATTCATACATGTTCAATTCAAAAGTATCCGATCAACAAAAACAAACGGGTACATAGGAAGGTCAAGACAAATTATCAGGTATTAACAGGAAAATCGAAACTGCCTTTAACTCTGTCCGACTGTAAGAAAGTCGGTTATCAGACTACTGATAGCACATAGGTCATCTATTTCAGATCGGATAGTAGAACGCGTAGTTTCATCATTAATCATGCAGTTTTCATACTGCAATTTGGAAAGCCCATGGTATATTTCCAATAGGGTATTTCCTAAACCTGATAATATCATTATATCTTGTAAAAGTATATGTATTGCAGCTGATTTTACTATTTTGCATAGGAATTTGGGTATGGCCCTGGGGCAATATCACATATCATAAATCTCGGAGAATTCAAATGCAAAATACAGATACTACTAAGTATATAATTCATTCTAAGATCAATGCCGATGGTATTATAGAACGTCCCGACATAGTCGGTGCGATCTTCGGCCAGACAGAAGGTCTGCTGGGTTCTGACCTTGATCTGCGTGATCTTCAGAAAACAGGGCGTATCGGAAGGATCGAAGTTGTAGTCGCCGCAAAAGCCGGAAAGACTAAGGGAACGATCCTGATACCTTCAAGCCTGGACAGGGTGGAGACATCAATTCTGGCTGCATCACTTGAGACCATTGACAGGGTTGGTCCATGCAGCGCAAAGATAGAGGTTACCCAGATAGAGGATGTCAGAGCAACCAAGAGGCATCAGATAATCGAAAGGGCAAAATTCATACTTACTGGAATGTTCGATGCGAACCTTCCTGAATCCCAGGAGATCGCTGACCAGGTACGCCAGTCCGTCAGGATTGAAGAGATGCAGTACTTCGGAAAGAACAAGATTCCCTGTGGTCCTGCAATACATGATTCCGATGCTATCATTGTCGTAGAGGGCAGAGCTGATGTTTTGAACCTCCTTCGGTATGGTATCAAGAATACGATCTGTGTCGGTGGTACCAATGTGCCTCCTGAGGTTGCAGAGTTCACCAAGAAGAAGGAAACTGTTACTGCATTCACAGACGGTGACCGTGGAGGAGAACTCATTATCAAGGAACTCATCCAGGTGGCAAATATAGATTATATTGCACGTGCACCGGATGGAAAGAGTGTAGAGGACCTCGTACAGAAGGAAATCGTCCGGTCATTGAGGCAGAAGATACCTGTCGAGCAGGCACTCGATAAATATGCCAGCGCTGATTCAAGGGAATCCGAATCCGGAAGCAGGGTTCCAAGACTCCCAAAGAGAAAGGAGAGAAGGTCTTCCGATATTAAAAGAGTAAGTGCTCCCAGTTCCGATGTAAAGAGGGTAAGTGCTACAAGCTCTGAGGTTAAGAGAGTAAGTGCTCCCAGTTCCGATGTTAAGAGAGTAAGTGTTTCAAAGGTACAGAAGAGGGATGTTAAGGAACGTCAGCCTCGTGCACCCCGGGTTGAGACAAAGCCCAAGGAGCCTGTCAAGAAAGCTACATCTGCAAAGCCTAAGAAACCCTCTCCCATGAGAAACAGATTCAAGTCTCATGCAGATGCCCTTATAGGTACTTTCAGTGCTCGTTTCTTTGACAACGGTGACAAAGTAGTGAATGAGATACCTGTCAGGGATCTGGTTAACACTCTGAAGGGCTATGAGAATGAGATCAAAACAGTCGTGTTTGATGGGGTTGTGACCCAGCGGATACTGGATATTGCCGCAGATAAGGGAATAGAAAATCTCATTGGTGCAAAGGTCGGAAGTGTCACCAAAAGGCCCGCGGATGTCAAGGTATTCACGGCTAGTGATTTGTAATTTGAGTCAATGGTGCTCTTAGATGAGCACCAAATTACTATTTTTTACTCTATTTTATTATTTTCTAAGTATTTTGTAAACGCTGTTTATGTAATGATTAATAGTTGACATTATTTAGAAATATTTATATATCACAACACAGGAAATCGTTTCCGGGGGAAACGCCTTTATTATGAGGTATTGAAGTATTATCTGTTCATAATTTTTGAACAGTGCAGGATTGCACATATTTCATTCAAAGGTTAGGTTGGTTGGTATGCACAAAGATGAATTAATACAATTGCACACATTAATGGCACAAATTAAAAAACATGTTGAAAATTTAGGCACAGAATATAACTTCCAGGACTACAATTCTCTCTCCATAAGTCCCTTACACATCCATAGAAGTAAAGCTGAGCATAAACACGCTATTTTCGTACTGGGAAATGATCTTGCTTCCCTTCTTTCCATGGATGAACTTTCTGGCTTTGAACGTACTTCCATAAGAATGCAGGAACTTGCACACCGTGCAAATAATTACATTATCAAAAGCACTTAAATAAAATCAGTATTTCTGGAATAAGGTCTGTTTTCCAGTGGTGGCTGCAGGTTTGTCAGACTACCACTCTTGCTATTTTCCAGGGGAAGCAGTTGTCTTTTCATAATTATTCCGTCCTCTCCATCTGAATAGTAGCCATGCTCTATCCAGCACGGGATGAAATTCATACGGTTGTAGAGTTTCTGTGCCCCAAGGTTACTTACTCTGACCTCAAGACTGCTATATTTCAGGAACATTCCCTGGAAAATACCTATTATTGCCTTGATGAGCTGTGTGCCTATGCCATATCCCTGGTAACCTTCCCTGACTGCAAGTGAGAAAATTCTCCCTTCGTTCTCGGACAACTTATATCCCACGACAAATCCCACAACATGCCCCTTTTCCTCGGCAACAAGGAATCCCTCATTATTCATCTCATAGAAATTCATATAGAGAAAGGGGTTGTGTTCTGAAAATGCCACAGATTCGATCTCCAGCACTCCTTCAAAGTCCTCGGGCTCGAATTTGCGAATTATCATTTGCCTAAAACCCCCTTATCATTTCATTTTCCAATTTTCTTAACATGGCGCAGGTCTACTGCAACTCCCCTTGTGGATCCCTGCATTTCGGGTCCGCTCATGACAGCTCTTCCTACACAAATGGCATTCTCTCCCTGTACGAAGACCTCATCGTTAGGTCTTATGCGGGGGTCTGCCTTTACAACTCCTGGAGCAAGCAGGGAACCCTTGGGTACGAAGTCCTCGATAGTTACTATGTACTTATCGAAAGCCTGCATGAGTTCAACTCCTTCAATTGTTACTGCGAGAGTGCCGTATTGTGGTATAAGCGTAGCCAGTTGTGTTTTACCAGTAAAGCTTTGATATTTTGGGAACGGACTTTTGATGGTCGCTTCCGCAGGAACAAGTATGTCCCCGGCGCCACTGCCAAACTGATAATCGGCTACAGCGCGAAGCATCTCTCTCTTCCTTTCCTCAACATTGCGGTTTCTTCCCATGCTGTGCTTATCGGTCTCTTCTTTCAGGTTTCGCAGTGATTCCGGAGAGCCTACATTTCCGGAACTGGTATAGATGATCTCGACACCCAGTCTGTCACTGACGATTTCACATATCTGCTTGTAAGCATCCTCAACGTGGGCAATGATGGTCTTATACTCGTTCTTTTTGAGGTACTTTTCAAGACACGATGCAACCCATTCCTTCTCTTCCGCATCCCAGTATCCGGTCACTGCAGTATCGTAGTGTGCTGCCGGGTATGTCAGCTCCAGTTCCCTGGGTACTATTCCAAGAGGTGAGGTGATTATCATTTCCTGTACATACCTGCGATTCTTGCCAATTGCATTGATGAATTTCCAGTGTGAGTTGGATATGGAATATGGTTTCTTTGCAGAGCATGGCAGCAATACCAGTACATCCGCTTCAGGGGGGCTGTACCTTTCAATGACCCTTTCTGCAAATCTCACAACCTCTACCCTGCTTAGTGATTCGGTACTGTTTGCAGTCATTCCGCTAGATCTTACAATGGGATTTCTCTCTTCCAGATAGCTGTACTCGTTGTCTGCCAGTCTAAGAAGTGCGGTAAGCCATGGCCTGACCCTGCATTGTCCTTCCAGATATTCCCTCAGGACTCCTGCACGTATCTTTTCTCTTACAATTGCAAGTTCGCCTTCCAGCTCATTTATATTATGTTTCTCGAGTATCAGGGCACGTTCCTTCTTCCCCATCTTCCTAAGTTCAGCCAGATCTGTGCCGGAGCATGCTTCACATCTGCAGGGCAGTTCTGCAAGGGCATCCAGGTAGAATCTTCCTGACCTTGTGAGGTATATATCATTGTGTGCAGCAACAATAGCCTTTGTACTGTCAAAGACATCAACTCCAAGGTATGCAAGCATGGCGATATTTTCAGGTGTGCAGATATTCGGAGTGTAAACAGCGGTATCGGGGGAAATATTACCCTTCAATTCCAGAAGGCTGTGGAAGAACTTTTTAGCATTGTTATCAAAACATCCTGCCCCTTCCATAATATACATGTCACTTTTCCTGACATTCTGGCCGTGCCTGTAGACAGTTCCTATGGCCCCCTCGATATCAAAATCAAGACTGTCTGCAATGGCTATTGCTACATCATCAGGTGCTTCAGGCGGGAATGACTGGTGTGGAAGGATGATAAGTTTCTTCTCTCCTCCATCACGGCGTATTTCAGCTATCTTCTCTTCGGCTATCTTTGCTGAGCCCAGTCCCCATATGGAACCTGAATCTATTATCGGACTATCCTTTGCTTTCAAAGTCCTGGTATCCAGGATAAAAGGTGTCTGGATGATCTTTTCAAGGAGTAGCTTTCCTATCCTTGCCGCTCCGTCCCGCTGCTGTACCTCAAAATATCTTGTCATTGATGGCTAATAGGACTGGTTAGATGTAAATGTTTTGTATCAGCCAAAATACTTATATATGCCTATCCCTCTTAAAATCTGACTTAATGCAAAAAACTGATATACTTGGTAAATTGCAGGAGATAGTGGGTAATAAAAGAGTATCTACGTCGTCTGCTGAACTTTATTGTTATTCATGCGATGCTTCCCAGATAAAGGGGATGCCTGATTATGTCATCCGTCCGGAAAATACTGAGCAGGTAGCAGCGGTAGTGAAACTTGCTTATGATCAAGAGATACCTGTGGTAGCCAGGGGTGCAGGCACAGGTCTTGCCGGAGGCGCGGTTCCGGTTGAAGGGGGCATTGTGCTTGACATGTCTTCCATGGATAGGATCGTGGAAATGGATCTTGACAACCTTCAGGTAATAGTGGAAGCTGGTACTGTGCAGGCAAAACTCAACACTGCACTTGAACCTTTTGGCTTTTTTTTCCCTCCTGACCCCGGCAGCTCAGCCATGTGCACCATTGGCGGACTGATAGGGAACAATGGGAGTGGAATGCGCTCTGTCAAATACGGTACTACAAGAAGCTACGTACTCGGTCTTGAAGTGGTAATGGCAGACGGTACTATAATTAACACCGGATCCAAGGTGATGAAATCGGTATCTGGTTATTCATTAACAGACCTCTTTGTAGGTTCTGAGGGCACTCTTGGTGTCATCACAAAGGCAATTCTAAAAGTAATTGCAATTCCTAAGGAGCGATCTGTGCTTCTTGCATCATTTGAGAATCCTGAACTTGCAGGACAGGCTGTTGTAAAAACATTAGCTTCAGGAATTGTTCCATCCGCATGTGAGATCCTTGACCGGAATATCATCGAGGCTATCAATACCTATGCTCCTCATATTGGGATACCCGAGGCAGGTGCGATCCTTCTTTTCGAAGTTGATGGTACCAAAAATGCCGTGAAAGAAGGTATTGAAATGATCGGCGAAGTGTGTAAATCACTGGCAACAAGTGTCAAAATGGCTTCCGATAAGGCTGAAAGAGATGAGATATGGGCTGCAAGAAAGATGGTTGGTGCAGCTATTTCACGCCTTGATCCAATGCGCACTCGTGTTTATGTGGGTGAGGATGTGGGTGTACCTATTAAGGAAATTCCTGCAATGCTTCACAAGGTTCGTGAGATCTCAAAAGATTTCGATCTGCCTATCATGACCTATGGTCACATAGGGGATGGAAATTTGCACACTGGTATGTGTATCGATGTGCTGGAAGATGGCGATTGGGAGAAACTTCACAAAGCTGCTGACAAAATACATCATGAGGCTCTTTCACTTGGTGGTACAGTCACCGCAGAGCACGGGGTTGGCAGTGCAAGGTCTGATTTTATGGCATTGGAAGTAGGTAATGCTCTTGATGTGATGGTCTCTATTAAGAAAGCACTTGATCCAAAGGGAATAATGAATCCCGGGAAAATGGGGGTATAATATGAACGAAATAGATATGCGCTCAATTCTCAAATGTGTGCGCTGCGGAACATGTCGCTCAGTGTGCCCTGTATTTGATGTACTTGGATGGGAGTCATCCGGTGCTCGTGGAAGGATGCTGGTTGCACACGGTATTTCCCAGGGTCTTGAAGTTGATGAGGCTGTACTTGACAGTCTGAATACGTGTACCACATGTGGTATGTGTAAAGAGATGTGTCCTTCCGGCGCTTCCCCTACCACAGTGGTGGAGCAGACCAGACACCAGCTTGTGCTGCAAGG
Source organism: Methanolobus sp. ZRKC3 (assembly GCF_045291275.1). Classification (GTDB taxonomy): domain Archaea; phylum Halobacteriota; class Methanosarcinia; order Methanosarcinales; family Methanosarcinaceae; genus Methanolobus. The sequence goes on along the minus strand of NZ_CP146982.1, from coordinate 2,073,518 downwards.
TAAGATGACAGAGGCCCAGAAAGAGCTACGTATCAATGCACTTGAAAAGGGCAATCCTCTTGGGGAGCCAAAGGACCGTATGGCCTGGCTGGGTGATTCCCGCAAGGATGCTGCGGATAAGGCTGAATATGTCTACTTTGCAGGTTGCCTGAGTTCATACAGGTTCCCTGAAGTTGCAAAGAGAACCTTCGATATACTGAAGAATTATGGTGTGACCGTACTCAAGGATGAGGTGTGCTGCAGTTCTCCGCTTCTGCGTACAGGTTCTGACCCTTCGGAGCTTATGTCAAAGAACCTTGAGCAAATAAAGGAAGTCGGTGCACATACTATAATCACAGGCTGTGCAGGCTGTTACTCCACTCTGAAAAAGGATTATCCCGAAGAGCTTAATGTGGTTCATGTGTCACAGTTCCTTTCAGACCGTCTCGAGGAGCTGGACCTGAGGAAACTGGACCTTAAGGTTGCATATCACGACCCCTGCCATCTTGGAAGATGCAGCGGTGTATTCGATGCTCCTCGTGAGCTTATAAAAGCAGTATGCGAGCTTGAGGAGCTTGAGAACATCCGTGAGAAATCCAAATGTTGTGGTGCAGGTGGCGGAGTACTCAAAGGTTATCCGGACCTGGCTCTTGAAATTTCAAAGAAGAGGGTTGAAGAGGTCCCTGAAGATGTGGACTATCTGGTCACAGTGTGTCCGCTTTGCCGGACCAATCTCCAGCGTGGCAGCGAGAAAGTGAAAGTAATAGACGTTCTCGATCTGCTTGAAATGTCTATGGGATAAAAAAGAAGAATAAAGGAGATATTTTTCTCCTTCCATTTTTTGTATTGATCATTTATTGATGTCTGGCAGAACTATTAGTTCTACCACCATCCATTCTTTCCACGCTTTTTCTTTGATGTCAAACAATTCCATGTATTACCTGCAAGATCGAGCCTGTCTGCCTGCTTCAGTCCTTCCATGACAAGGGAATGATTGCCTGTGTCCTTGTAATGCAATAGGGCTCGCTGTATATTCTTATCCTTGGGGGATGTGGCAACGTATATCTCCTTGTCTGTGAAGGGGTCTATGCCTGTGTGGAACATACAGGTTGCTGTGGTCATGGGCGTGGGTGTGAAATCCTGCACCTGTTTTGTGTACTTGTCCGTATCCCGGATGTACTCTGCGTTTTCTATCATGTCATCAAGTGTGCAACCTGGGTGTCCGGACATGAGGAATGCCACAAGGTACTGGTCCTTGCCAACTTTCTTGTTGATCTCGTTGAATTTCTCCTCGAATTTCTCGAAGGTTTCCCTGTTGGGCTTTTTCATGACCTTGGTGACATTGTCGGAATAGTGTTCGGGTGCCACCTTTAGCTGTCCGCTTACGTGATGCGCACAGAGCTCTTCCATATACTTTTCATCGAGAAGTGCAAGATCATAGCGTACGCCGTATCCTACGAATACCCTTGATATGCCTGGCATCTCCCTGAGTCTTTGCATAAGATCAATGAGTTTATCATGGCTTGTATTCAGTGAAGGACATGCACTGGGGTGAATGCAAAGCTTGTCCTTGCAGGTGCCATTCTTTTCCCAGTTCTTACAGTCCATGCCATACATATTGGCAGAAGGTCCGCCAAGTCCGTTGATGGTCCCCTTGAATCCCTTCATGTTCCTGAAGCGTTTTGCTTCTCTCATGATGGATTCGACACTGCGGCTTCTTATGACTCTTCCCTGGTGCATCACTATGGCACAGAATGAACAGGAGCCAAAGCATCCTCTGTGGGTATTGATAGAGAACCTGACCATGTCCAGTGCAGGGATCCTCTCCTTGTAGGAAGGATGTGCTTTTCTGGTGAAAGGAAGCTCATATACGTGATCAAGTTCCTCCTGTTTCAGGGGTCGCATTGGTTTGTTCTGTACAACAACTGTTTTTGGATGGACCTGGACAATACCCTTGCCGCGTACGGGGTCCTGTTCGTAATATGTATCTCTGAATGCCCTTGCATAGAGTGCCTTATCCTTTGAGACCTCTATGTAGGGTGATATCTCAATGTATTCCTTGAGTATCTCTTCCTTGTTTTCCTTCCACTTCTTTACTTCCATTTTCCAGGATGTGCCATCAATGTCAGTTATTTCCGAAACAGGTGTTCCTTTTTTCAGCCTGTCGGCAATCTCCAGTATCTGTAGCTCGCCCATGCCGTAGACCAGCAGATTTGCGGGTGCATCTGCAAGTATGGACTGGCGAACCTTGTCAGACCAGTAATCGTACTGGGCAAAGCGACGCAGTGATGCTTCAATTCCGCCGATTATGATAGGTACGTCAGGATACGCTTCCTTCAGTTTGTTAGAATAGACAACGCTTGCCCTGTTTGGGCGCATGCCTTCCTTATTGCCCGGTGAATAAGCATCTTCATGCCTCAATCTTTTTGATGGGGTGTAGTTGCTTACCATTGAATCGGTGTTTCCACCGCTAACTGCGAAAAAGAGACGTGGCTTGCCAAGCTTCTTGAAATCATCTGCATTCTCCCATTTGGGCTGTGCGATAACTCCCACTCTGTATCCTGAATTTTCCAGTACTCTGCCTATGATACTTGAGCCGAAACCTGGGTGGTCAACATATGCATCTCCTGTGACTATTATAACATCAAACTCATCCCAGCCATTTATTTTCGCCTCATCGAGGCTCATGGGGAGGAACTCTGACTTATTCTGATGCTTGTTTTTTATCTTGATCATGTTAATTATAAAAGGATGCTTCTGGACATCTTAAGGGATTGTTCTATCTGCTCGTTGACGTTGTCGGATGTTGCCATGCCGTGTCCCGGATATAGGGTTTGGACGTCTAGTTGTACGAGCTTCTTGATGGATTCTGTGATCATCAAACGGTTGCCACCTTTAAAATCGGTGCGCCCTATACTGCCATTTGGGAACACGGTATCTCCTGAAAAGAGACTCTTTGAAGTCGATTCGTAAAGGCAGATACCTCCGGGTGTGTGTCCGGGTGTGTGTATTAGCTCAAGGATTTCATCACTGCCAATTGGTATCTTTTCTCCTTCTTCAAGCAGCATATCTGGTTCAAGATCAAAATTCTTGTACCCAAATGCATTTGAGGCGTTTGCGTCGTTGTCCTTCAACAAAGCCGCATCATCCTTGTGTATTGCTATCCGTGCACCACTCTTTTCCGCTATTTCCAAGGCAGCAGCGCTGTGATCGAAGTGGCAGTGTGTGAGTATGATAAGCTCGAGTTCCTTGATGCCTATGTTCTTTTCTATTTCTGCCAGCAGGGCAGAAGTGTTAATTCCTGTGTCTATGAGTACCCTGCCATTGACAAGATATGAGTTGGCATCGTAAAGGCCTGCATTGAATTGTTTTACCTGCATGCTTTTTTACTTCCTTATGGTTTAAACGCGTTAAAAATATGGTTAAAATGATAGCTAAAATTGATCTAGAGGCCAAATGCTCTGCGGGTATTTTGGAGTGTCGACTGTGCTACCTCGGATTCATCAATTCCTTTAAGGCTGGCTATTTCCGGCACTGAATCAAGAACAAATGCTGGCTCATTCCTTCCCTTGCGGGGTGAAAGATACGGGCTGTCAGTCTCTATGAGCATATTCTCAAGAGGCAGTTGCTTTGCGATGGACTTGTGATGCTCGGAGAAACACACCAGGGTGGGTACGGATACGAAGTAACCTGCATCTACAATGTTCTGCATTGTCTCTATGGAACCCCCATAGCAGTGGAAGACCACGGTATCCAGGTGACTGGTAAGTTGCAGGGCGATGTCCTCGGCTTCTCTTCCATGTATCACCAGTGGCTTGTCGTAGTTGTCAGCAATATCGATTACCTGCTTGAATACCTCTATTTGTTTTTCACGACCTGCTTCACTCTTACAGTAGTAATGGTCCAGTCCTGCTTCTCCAATTCCCACGATCCTGTCAATATTCCTCTCTATCTGGTTGAGTATCTGTTTGATCTGCTCTTCATCGGAATCCGGGGCCATATGGGGATTGAGGCCGAGGGTTGCATGTACATGGTCATACTTTCTGGAAAGCTCCAGGGTCGTGGTGTTTGTTTTGTAGTCCACTCCTGAATTTATCATCTCGATAACCCCTGCCTTTCTTGCGCTTTCAATGACCTCTGCCTGGTCCTTATTGAATTTTGGAAAATCCAGATGGCAGTGGGAGTCGATTACCTGATATTTCATAATAGTACCTTTTCTTGGTGGTGTGGGGATATGTGGAGAAGGGTATAAAAGCATCCCTTAAAGGGATTTACCGTTGTAAATTTTATTTCCTGTTTCCCGGTAGCAGTAAAAAGGGAGTATACCTCCCTTTTAAAAGATATTACTGCATACTCCAGAGTTTCTTCTTTTCCAGAAGAATATTGATGGCTGTGATGAGTGCATCCACGGATGCTGTTGCTATATCTGTGCTTGCGGATTGTGCATTGACGACTCTACCTTCCTCATCTTCCACTGAAATGGTAACTTCGGCAAGTGCATCGCTTCCGCCGGTTATTGCTTCAAGCCTGTAATCCCGGACTTTGATCTTATTGTAGCCACCCATCATGTCTTCCACAGCTTTGAGGGCTGCGTCAATGGGTCCGACTCCATAGTTCGATGCAACGACTTCTTCATCGCCAATAACAGCCCTGACGACTGCAGTTGGTGTTGTAAGGTTACCTGTCATCACAGAGAATTCCTTGAGCGTGATGGTTTCCTTTCCGAGGTTCCTGCCAAGCACAGAGGATGCTACTGCATAAAGGTCAGCATCACATATGCGCTTGCCCTTGTTTGCTATATCCTTTATCTTGACGAGTATCTCTCCCAGCTGCTCCGCAGTTGGCTGGATTCCCATCTCCTGCAGGGATTTCTCGACTGCATGGCTACCAGCATGTTTGCCAATAACTATGCGACGGCGGTGTCCCACCATTTCAGGAGTCATGATACCTGGCTCGAATGTATCGGATTTCTCGAGTACTCCATGTGTGTGGATGCCTGATTCATGGGCAAATGCATTATCGCCTACAATTGGTGTATTTGGCGGGAAGTGCACACCTGTGAAGTTCTCTACCATCTTTGATGTTTCAAGTAGGTATTCTGTTTTGATGTTTGTTTTTGCTCCGTATATGGAATGCAGGCACATGACCACTTCTGCAAGGTTTGCATTACCAGCGCGTTCTCCAATGCCGTTTACTGTAACCTGCACCTGGCTTGCTCCTGCTTCCGTTGCCATAAGACTGTTGCCCACAGCAATTCCAAAATCATTGTGGCAGTGTACATCAATAGGGATATTCACTTCACTATTGATGTTTTTGATGAGCTGGTACATCCCGGAAGGTGACATAATTCCTACTGTGTCGGGTACATTGATGATGTCACATCCGGCCTTTTCGACGTCCTTATAGATATCTATAAGGTAGTCAAGGTCAGTTCTTGTTGCATCCATTGCGGAGAACATGCATTTTGCGCCGTGTTCCTTGATGTACTCGATGGCATCAATTGCCATTGCAGTTACTTCTTCCCTGCTCTTTTTGATGGTGTGTATTCTCTGTATGTCTGATGTTGATACAAATGTGTGTATCATATCGACATCACAATCTATGCAGGCGTCCAGATCTTTACGAAGGACGCGGGCAAGACCACAGACATCAAGACTGAGCCCTTCGTTGGCAATAGCTCTTACATTTTGCTTTTCACCCTCTGATGAAATGGGAAAACCAGCTTCGATAACATCAACGCCAAGTTTGTCAAGTTGTCTTGCAATCTTGAGTTTCTGTTCGTTTGTAAGAGATACGCCTGGTGTCTGTTCACCATCGCGCAGTGTTGTGTCAAAAATAGTCTTGTGCTTGCCTACGAGGGATTCATCGCCGTAAAAAGCGATCCCTCAGTTGTACAGTTGGATTCATGATAATCGTTTTGGCTTGTCTGTAATAATATAAATAAGTACTGTTAACAAAAAGGATTTTTGCTGTAAGTTTGTAATTCAGATCAGAGTATCCACATAAGCTTTTTATAGGTTCCTCTCCTTCAGAGGGTGCTCTCACTGAGCTGATCTATGCAGGTATTGCTTGCGTAATACAGTCTTATTGTGAAAGCTTGATGGAGTTCAATGGATTCCCTCAATATCAGCTCTCTATTAACGGCACATATTCGCTTCTAATCTCTCCTGATTCGGAAGCCTTATATGCAATGGCTGTATTAGTAGGGTTCCGCGTAAACAGCGCGTTGACAGGAGCTTTTTCTTGTCATGAATCACGTTCATCCAAGGTCTTTGATGAAACACTTCGAATCTCGCTGGTTCGGAATGTTTATATATCATCGGTTCCTTGTAGGAGTCCTCGCACAGCGCGAGAGACTTATTATTGTCTTCTAATCATAAGTGGAGGCAGGAGTTATTTCCTGTCTGACGTTGGATTTGGCAGTTCGGTTAATTCTGACCGGTAGTGTATAATATACTATCAATAGAGAATTAGCCAAACTATATGTGCAAAGTGAATAAACTCTTTAGAGTTTTTCCGATCGATTCTTTAAAGACTTCCAAGTGAAGTAGACTTAAATTTGTGTGTGATCAACAATTCTGGTTGATCCTGCCAGAGGTCACTGCTATCGGTGTGCGATTAAGCCATGCGAGTCAAATGTTCTTCGTGAACATGGCGAACTGCTCAGTAACACGTGGATAACCTGCCCTAAGGTTCGGCATAACTCCGGGAAACTGGAGATAATACCGAATAAACCAGATATGCTGGAATGCTTTTTGGTTAAAAGTTCCGACGCCTTAGGATGGATCTGCGGCCTATCAGGTAGTAGTGGGTGTAATGTACCTACTAGCCTACGACGGGTACGGGTTGTGAGAGCAAGAGCCCGGAGATGGATTCTGAGACATGAATCCAGGCCCTACGGGGCGCAGCAGGCGCGAAAACTTTACAATGCGGGAAACCGCGATAAGGGGACACCGAGTGCCAGCATTTATGTTGGCTGTCCACATGTTTAAACGGCATGTGTTAGCAAGGGCCGGGCAAGACCGGTGCCAGCCGCCGCGGTAACACCGGCGGCCCGAGTGGTGACCACTATTATTGGGTCTAAAGGGTCCGTAGCCGGTTTGATCAGTCTTCCGGGAAATCTGACAGCTCAACTGTTAGGCTTCTGGGGGATACTGTCAGACTTGGGACCGGGAGAGGTAAGAGGTACTACAGGGGTAGGAGTGAAATCTTGTAATCCCTGTGGGACCACCAGTGGCGAAGGCGTCTTACCAGAACGGGTCCGACGGTGAGGGACGAAAGCTGGGGGCACGAACCGGATTAGATACCCGGGTAGTCCCAGCCGTAAACGATGCTCGCTAGGTGTCTGGGACGGTGCGACCGTTTCAGGTGCCGCAGGGAAGCCGTGAAGCGAGCCACCTGGGAAGTACGGCCGCAAGGCTGAAACTTAAAGGAATTGGCGGGGGAGCACTACAACGGGTGGAGCCTGCGGTTTAATTGGACTCAACGCCGGAAAACTCACCTGGGGCGACAGCAATATGTAGGTCAGGCTAAAGGTCTTACCTGAATCGCTGAGAGGAGGTGCATGGCCGTCGTCAGTTCGTACTGTGAAGCATCCTGTTAAGTCAGGCAACGAGCGAGACCCGTGCCCACTGTTGCCAGCATGTCCTTCGGGATGATGGGTACTCTGTGGGGACCGCTGGTGCTAAACCAGAGGAAGGTGCGGGCTACGGTAGGTCAGTATGCCCCGAATCTCCAGGGCTACACGCGGGCTACAATGGTCGGGACAATGGGTTCCTACCCTGAAAGGGGTTGGTAATCTCATAAACCCGCCCTTAGTTCGAATTGAGGGCTGCAACTCGCCCTCATGAAGCTGGAATCCGTAGTAATCGCGTTTCAATATAGCGCGGTGAATACGTCCCTGCTCCTTGCACACACCGCCCGTCAAACCACCCGAGTGAGGTATGGGTGAGGGCACGGATTTTGTGCCGTGTTCGAACCTAAATTTCGCAAGGGGGGTTAAGTCGTAACAAGGTAGCCGTAGGGGAATCTGCGGCTGGATCACCTCCTAAGCAGACTGACACAAAGTCAGTCACCATTACCGGTCAGAAATCGAAAAACTGCCAAATCCAAAATTGGGACAACAATAGTCCTAAGGGGCTTGTAGATCAGTTGGGAGATCGTCGCCTTTGCAAGGCGAAGGCCCTGGGTTCGAATCCCAGCAAGTCCATACTAGTGCACCAGGCAAGTAACTTTGCCCGGGAAGGATGAAGTGATCGGCGTACCCACGTCGGTTGCAATGAGATCGTGTATAAGCATGCATATATCAGACGCTCACTGGACAAAGTGAGGTGGACTCTGGTAATTATGCCTTCAGGTGGATGGCTCGGCTCAAGGGCTGAAGAGGGACGTGCCAAGCTGCGATAAGCCCAGGGTAGGTGCATGGAACCTATGAACCTGGGATCTCCTAATGGGTCTTCCTAATGCGTTTTGCGCATTGATCAGTAATGATCGGGAACGCCCCGAATTGAAGCATCTTAGTAGGGGCAGGAAAAGAAATCGAAGAGATGCCGTTAGTAATGGCGAATGAACACGGCACAGTTCAAACTGAATCCCGCCAGTAATGCGCGGGAGATGTGGTGTTATAGGTTTTTCCTAAAGGTCCCACTCAATTCAAGTTAAACTTTTCTGGAACGTTAGACCATAGAGTGTGATAGTCACGTAGACAAGAATTGAAGGATCTGGGATGTAACCTGAGTAGCGTGAGTTGGAATTCTCGCGTGAATTTGGGAGGCACCAACTTCCAAAACTAAATACTTCTTGAGACCGATAGCGAACTAGTAGGGTGACCGAAAACTGAAAAGTACCCCAAGAAGGGAGGTTAAAAGTGCCTGAAACCTGAAGGTGATGGAGCAATATGGCATAAAAGGATCTTTGATATGAAGGAAACAGTCGCGAGGCTGCAGTACGAATATCACTGCCAGTGTCATATTTTACGTTTTGAAGAACGGGCCAGGGAGTGTATTCAAGTGGCGATGGCTAACTTTTTACTTAGGAAGCCGAAGCGAAAGCAACATGCGCGCAACCGCAAGGTGAGGCGCGACGTATACAAGTGCGTGGAGTCACTAGGATACGACCCGAAGCCGGGTGATCTAGGCGTGGGCAGGTTGAAGCGTGGCGAAAGCTACGTGGAGGACCGCAAGCGGTATTGATCTGCAAATCATTCGTGTGACCTGCGTCTCGGAGTGAAAGGCTAATCTAACCCGGCATCAGCTGGTTCCTTCCGAAACATGTCGTAGCATGACCTGACTGGAGATTGTCGGTGAAGTAGAGCACTGATTGGTGGTCCCGGGGGAGAAATCCCTCAGCTGCTTGTCAAACTCCAAACTCACCGTCGTCGAAGAAAGTTGGAGTCCGGACTACTGGGGTAAGCTTGTAGTCCGTAAGGGAGACAACCCAGCCCGTGGTTAAGGTCCCTCAGTGTCGACTAAGTGTTAATACTAAAGGGCGTCCTAAGCCCTAGACAGCTGGAAGGTTAGCTTAGAAGCAGCTATCCTTTAAAGAGTGCGTAACAGCCCACCAGTCGAGGTTTGGGGCCCCGAAAATGGACGGGGCTCAAGTCGACCACCGATACCACGGAGTACCGCAAGGTAATCTCGTAGGAAGGCGTTGCGTTCGGGCAGAAGCAGGGCTGTGAAGTCCTGTGGACCGTGCGGAAACGAAAATCCTGGTAATAGTAACAGCATAGATGGGTGAGAATCCCATCCGCCGAAGGGGCTAGGTTTCCTCGGCAATGATCGTCAGCCGAGGGTTAGTCGGTCCTAAGACGTACCGTAATTCGAGTACGCCGAAAGGGAAACAGGTTAATATTCCTGTACCTCATGACAATAAAACTGACGTTTTTGGGCAGGCTGAGCGGCGCCGTCGCGCCGTCTAAGCACCGAATCCCGTGGAGAGCCGTAATGGCGAGAAGCGGGGGAATGTGTTATGGCGAAAGTCAGCTTCACCCGGGAACCCGTGAAAAGGAAGTTATGAGTCCGTACCGAGAACTGACACAGGTGCCCCTAGCTGAAAAGGCTAAGGCGTGTCGGAAAAATTTGGTTAAGGGAATTCGGCAAATTAGCTCCGTAACTTCGGGAGAAGGAGTGCCTGCTGTGAAGACAGCAGGTCGCAGTGACAAGAGAGCTCTAACTGTCTAATATCAACATAGGAGATCGCAAATCCGTAAGGACTAGTACGATCTCTGAATCCTGCTCAGTGCAGGTACCTGAAACTCTGTTTCAACGGAACGAAGGGCCTGTAAACAGCGGGGGTAACTATGACCCTCTTAAGGTAGCGTAGTACCTTGTCGCTTAATTGGCGACTTGCATGAATGGATCAATGAGAGCTCTACTGTCCCTAACCAGAGTCCGGTGAAGCTTACATTCTAGTGCAGAGTCTAGAGACCTCTAGGGGGAAGTGAAGACCCCGTGGAGCTTTACTGCAGCCTGTCGCTGGGTTGTGATTTTGGATGTACAGTGTAGGTAGGAGACATCGAAGGTGGTGCGCCAGCATCACTGGAGTCGTCATTGGGACACTACCCTTCCAAAATTACGACCCTAACTCTGTGAAGAGGACCCCGATAGGTGGGCAGTTTGCCTGGGGCGGGACGCCCTTGAAAAGATATCAAGGGCGCGCAATGGTTGACTCAAGTGGGTCGGAAACCCACTGAAGAGTGCAAGAGCATAAGTCAGCCTGACGTTATTCAGCACAGTAGTGGATGACGAGACGAAAGTCGGTTCTAGCGAACTTTTGTACTCGCTTGGTGCGAGTCAAAAATGACAGAAAAGTTACCCCGGGGATAATTGAGTCGTTGCCGGCAAGAGCACATATCGACCCGGCAGCTTGCTACCTCGATGTCGGTTCTTTCCATCCTGGCTGTGCAGCAGCAGCCAAGGGTGAGGTTGTTCGCCTATTAAAGGAGATCGTGAGCTGGGTTTAGACCGTCGTGAGACAGGTCGGTTACTATCTACTAGAGGTGTATGTGGTCTGAGGGTAAGCTACTTTTAGTACGAGAGGAACAGAGTAGCGGCGCCACTGGTCGATCGGTTGTCTGACAAGGCATTGCCGAGTAGCTACGCGCTAAGGAATAAGAGCTGAATGCATCTAAGCTCGAAATCTGACCTAAAAAGAGACTACGTTAAGGATTCCGGTAGAAGACCGGTTTGATAGAGTCGGGATGTACGCACCAAGGCAACGAGGTGTTCAGTCCACGGCTACTAACCATCCGTGCCTCTCTACCTTGCTTTGTCCAGGCGAAATCTGATATATGCATGATTATTATACACGTCCTTTTCATCAAATTCATCGTGAGTGAGTTTGGCGGCCATAGCGGCGGGGCAATTCCTGTACCCATCCCGAACACAGAAGATAAGTCCGCCAGCGTTCCTTACTGTACTGAAGTATGAGAGTCTTCGGGAACTCTGGATCGCTGCCATCTCACTTGCTATTCTTAACTATTTTTTTCTGATATTTACATGCCTGAGTTCTACTTTTATTTGTTCTCGATATTCATCATCTCTACCACTGAAAAGCTGCTTCTGCTTTGTTTTAGTAAAGTATAAATACAATGCTCACTTCAGAGGGATGCTTATCTTATGCCAAGATGGCGGAGCGGCTACGCAATCGCCTGCAGAGCGATACCATTCCGGTTCGAATCCGGATCTTGGCTTTACCTTCATTGAATTCACTGTGAGTGAGTTTGGCGGCCATAGCGGCGGGGCAATTCCTGTACCCATCCCGAACACAGAAGATAAGTCCGCCAGCGTTCCTTACTGTACTGAAGTATGAGAGTCTTCGGGAACTCTGGATCGCTGCCATCTCACTTACTATTCTTAACTTTTTCTGATATTTGCATGCCTGAGTTTTACTTCTTTATTGACATCCAGTCATATGCATTTTTTGAGTTACGATAATTTTAGATTGGATACTTCTGCTAATGACTATTATCTGAATACTAATATACTCAAAAGATGCTATATGGCTTGCAAATAATTCACTGAATGTGTTTCTCTTTTATTAGAAAAAGGGTCCATGGACCCTTGTTTATTTTTTAAAATGTTTGCAGGGTCTAGATCCATCCCTTCACCAGTACAATGATTATCACAAGAGGCAGTACGAAGGTCACATAGGGTCTGATCCAACCTGGGAATTTCACGCCTTCTCCTAAATTAGCCTCTTCCATGAATTTATCCCATCCCCATCCGAATTTGTAGGTGCAGAACAGTACAAAGGAAAGGGCACCTATGGGTAGGATATTGTTACTGAATATGAAGTCCTCAAGATCAAGTATTCCGGTTCCGGGTCCAAATGGCTGTATCCAGCTTAGGGGACCGAAACTCAAGGCACAGGGCAGGGATAGTATGAATATTGCAACAGAATTGATAGTTGCAGCTTTCTTTCTCCCCCATCCCCATTCATCAATGGTAAATGCCATGATATTCTCAAAAACAGCTATTGCAGTTGTCATGGCTGCAAAGGAAAGGAAAATAAAGAACAATGATCCCCATATCTGTCCGCCTGCCATCTGATTGAATATATTTGGCAACGTGACAAAGATGAGTCCCGGTCCGGATCCTGCATCAACTCCGAACGCAAAGGCTGCGGGGAATATCACAAGTCCTGCAAGCAAGGCTATTGACGTATCCAGTGCTACAACATTGATGGATTCTCCTGTCAGACGTTTCTCTTTCCCGATATAGCTGCCAAAGATGGCCATACTTCCAATGCCTATGCTCAGGGTGAAAAATGCCTGACCCATTGCTGCATAAACAGCTTCCCAATCCAGCATGGAAAAGTCCGGTCTCAGATAGAAGTCAATTCCAGCAGCAGCCCCGGGCAGTGTGACTGAGCGTATGACGAGTGCTATTAGAATAATAAAAAGGCCAGACATTAGTGTTTTTCCAAACCTTTCAACGCCTGCCTGCAATCCTTTTGAGCATATCCAGAATCCCAATACTACAACAACAGTCATCCAGAAAACGATTGCAGGTGTATTCTGCAGGAAGGCCCCGAAAAATGCATCAATACCATCAGGACTCAGTCCATTGAACCTGCCTGTGATCGTATAGTAAATATAAGCAAACCCCCATCCTGCAACTGTTGTATAGAACATCATCAGCAGAACATTTCCAAGTATAGCAAGATAACCGAAAACATGCCATTTAGTCCCTGGCTTTTCCAGCTTTTTCATGGAACCGGCTATATTCAACCTTCCTGCCCTACCTATGGAATATTCCATAACAAGGATTGGAAGTCCAAGTAAGAGCAGAAATGCAAGGTATACTGCAACAAAGGCTCCTCCTCCATATTTTCCAGTGATGAATGGAAATCTCCAGATATTTCCAAGACCAATGGCACACCCGGCTGATATCAGCAGGAAACCAATTCTTGTGGCAAGCTGCTCACGCTCCGGTTTATTATTTCTTTCAGACATATTTATCACCCACACAAAAAGCAATTCCAATTTTAGAATGCATTTAAAATTGGTATTGACTACTATTTTAATATTTTCAGTCAGGTTTCATAATTTTCATGTATTTTGCCGCTGAATCCGGGTTATCTATAAATACCACAACATCCAACTTTTTATAAGGTGTTATAATGGTAGATTCATGGGGCGATTTCATTTCCAAAAAAATAGTATTTGTCTATAATGCAAACAGCGGTATTCTGAATATGGCTGCAGACTATATTCACAAGATTGTTTCTCCGTCAACCTATAATTGTCGTCTGTGTGGACTCACATATGACAATACTGGCATGAAGAACAATTGGAAGCAATTCATCGCGGAATTGAAGTACCAGTCTGATTTCCTGCACAGGGATGAATTCCTTGATAAGTATGGTGAAATAAAAGATGACCTGCCCTGTGCCTACCTTGAAACAGCCGGAAAACTGGAGCTTTTCATCAGCGCAGATGAAATGAACTTGTGCAACACCCTGGACGAACTTATGACACTGGTTTCAGGGAAAGTGGATGAAATATAAATTGAACGGGGGCTGAAAACCATTATTTCAATTCCTTCATTTTTATCCCTGACGCGTTTCTGGAATTCTCTTTTCGGAGCATTCACTATCATCCTATCAGGAATTCTATCCGCTGATTTTGCAGGGTATCTGACAGATTATCTTTTTGCATCTATATCGATAGTTCTTCTCGGGATGGGCTCATTTTCCATCAATGACTATTTTGACCACGATATAGACAGATTTAACAAAAGGACTGATAGGCCTATTGTGCAGGGTAATGTCGGAAGAAGAACAGCCTTACATGTGGCAATGCTGTGTTTTTCTTTATCTTTGGTCGTGGCCATAAGGTTAAATTTCATCTTCTTCATCTTCCTTAGCTTCAATGCAATTGTCTTCTTCCTGTATAGTTATTACATGAAAAAATTGTTCCTGATAAAGAATATCCTCATAGCCTACAGTTTCTTTGCCACAATAATAGCAGGCACCATTGTATCTGATTCCATCATTGAACCTTTGATACTGTACTATGCGATAATGGGTTTTATTGTTGGCCTGGCTTTTGAAATAATGATAGACATAAGAGATGTAGCGGGGGATCAAAAATTCGGCGTACAGACAATTGCCGGTAAGTTCTCTCCGAAAATAGCAGCTTTATCATCTGTATTTTTCTATGCAATAGTAATGATACTTGACTCACTTCCGTTTTTCATCAGGGTCGACCCTGCCCTTTATCAGGATAATCTCTTCCTGTTGTTGATACTGATACCTATGATGCTGTATATTCTTGTTTCAAGGTCGTTGATCCTGGACAGTTCAAAGGATAATATCCTGGCCCTGAGGAAAAAGACACTGGGTATAATGCAATTTGGTTCCCTTGCTTATCTCATTGGCTATCTCTTCTAAGCCAACAACAGTTATAACACTTCAATATCATCTATTATTCATAGAAAAATGATACAGTGGGGTTCACAGATGAAAGAATATGGTCTTATTGTTATTGGTTCAGGTTCCGGGATGAACTACGTTGGCTCAATGATGGAAGCAGACTCGGATATGAAGGTTGCTGTTATTGACAAGGATGATCCCGGGGGAATCTGTCTGACCCGTGGCTGCATTCCATCAAAACTCCTTCTCTATCCAGCAGAACTTGTGAGGGATATCGGCAGAGCTTCGAAGTTTGGGATAACTACCAAGATCGAAGATATAGATTTCAATGTAGTAATGGAACACATGCGCTCTTCCATATCCGAAGATATCGAGGGTATAAGGCATAGCCTTTCACACAATCCTCGAATCGATTTCTATAATGAAGCGGCTGAATTCGTATCACCTTACACTCTCAATGTA
The DNA here is from genome assembly GCF_045291275.1 of Methanolobus sp. ZRKC3. Taxonomy (GTDB): domain Archaea; phylum Halobacteriota; class Methanosarcinia; order Methanosarcinales; family Methanosarcinaceae; genus Methanolobus. Next base: position 2,058,203 of record NZ_CP146982.1, on the reverse strand, counting down.
GGTACGGAGACCATCAGTTCGAAAATGATATTTCTCAGCGCCGGTTCAAAACCCATGATCCCACCAATAAAGGGTCTGGAAGAAGCCGCTTATCTCACCAGTGATACGGTGCTTGCAATGGATAAACTTCCAAAAAGCCTTGTGATAATAGGTGGGGGCTACATTGCTGCTGAATACGGTCATTTCTTCTCTGCCATGGGCTCAAAAGTAACTATACTCGGAAGGAATCCTCAGTTCATTTCAAGCGAGGAGCCTGAGATATCGACCCTTGCAAAGAAAATGATGTCAGAGTACATGGATATCCTCACTGATCAGGAAGTTCTTGAAGTGATATCCTCAGAAGGCGGCAAGAAGGTAATTGCAAGGAACCGGTCAAACGATGAGGAAATAGAAGTAGTGGCTGATGAGATACTCGTTGCCACAGGCAGAAGCTCAAATTCCGATATTCTCAAGCCGGAGCTTGGTGGCATTGAAACAGATGAACACGGCTGGATAAAGGTCAATGAGCATCTGGAAACATCCAGCAAAAATGTATGGGCATTTGGGGATGCCATAGGCAAATATCTCTTCAAGCATGTGGGTAATCACGAATCAACTATTGTTTACTACAATGCAGTTCTGAAAGAAGATGTAAATCCTGACTATCATGCGGTTCCACATGCGGTTTTCTGTTATCCTGAGATTGCTGGTGTGGGTATGACAGAACGTCAGGCAATAGAACAGTATGGTGAAGAGAACATCATTATTGGATTCTACCGTTTCCATGATACCGGCAAAGGTATTGCAATGGAACTAGATGAGGAATTTGTGAAGATAATCCTTGAGTCTGAGACGCAGAAGATACTCGGTGCTCACATAATTGGCCCACACGCCTCCATACTGATACACGAGATAATTCCTGTCATGTACACAGAGGACCAGGCTGCTCATCCTATAATGCATGCCATGGACATTCATCCTTCAATGAGTGAAGTGATAAAAAGAGCATTCTATTCAAGGATGCCCGTAAGTGAATATCACATGGTATTGAAGTCTCTGGAACTTGAAGAGAATGAGTGATTCTTTTTCAAATCTCATTCTTTCTCTGCAACAGCATTTACTGTATTTACTGGCAAAAATAGTTCGATATAATGAAATGGTGCAAGTTGAATATCAACTTGCCACTACGTTATTGCTTATGGAAAAACTCATTTCAGATCTTATATTAGCTTCAATGGGTATCTCAAATATGAATGTGGATCCTTTTCCAAGTTCACTCTCAACCCAAATTTTTCCATTGTGCATATCCAGATAGTTCTTGACAATGGATAATCCCAAACCTGTTCCTTCATGATTGCGGTTCAGGGCAGATTCTATCTGTACGAAAGGCTGGAACAAGAGTTCCTGATCCTCTCTGGATATCCCTATGCCTGTGTCGGCTACTTCCACACGTATCATAGGTCCTGCTTCCGGAACAGAGCTGTTCTTTCACCAGAGAAAAGTTCCCTGTCAGTTTTGCCTTTTATCATTTCCTCAGAATTGCCCAGGAGTTTGGCAAAGGCAGGGTTGCAGCCAAGGTAAGTACCGTTCTTATCTTTGAAAGATATTGCATCAGGAATTGAACTCAGCAGTCCGGAAAGCAGTGAGTTGTTCTTGGAGAGTTCCTTCTCTGCATTTTTGCGTTCATTGTTCTCTCTTTTCAGATCATCAACATTTGCCAGGGCAGGCATCCACTTAATCAGTCCAAGACCCAAAAGTGACAATGCCAATATCTCTCCAAGTATTTTCTCTAATAAATCTTCAAATACTGTATCGTCTACGTATACGCTTAAAGGCCAGAAGTCACCAAAGGTGTCCACCGTATATCCAAGAGTCATTAAAGTAAATCCCACTAAGATAATTGTCCAGCCCTTTGTGGATACGTCCCTGTGCCTCCGACCATATGTCCAGAGGTATAAGGTCACACATATTGTTATGATGGAAGTAATTGATTCCAGTAATGTATCTCCCATTTCAAGCCCCATTAATATTCTTTAGCATGAAGAAATTCTCTGTTCACAAGCAAATTGTGCTTTGTGTGTAACAGTATGAATAAAAACCAAACGGCCAGTTAATATATAATTATTATCAATATATATTAACTTACACAGTCATGGTTGTATTGTGGAAGTAATTCTTAAATACTACAAAAATGGAAGGTTGGCATCTATTGACCCCGAATGTGGGTGCAAGAAAAAGATTCAAAAGGGAACAATATCCATAGTAAAAAATGAGGGCTATTCAAACCCTTATAATTCTCTAATTCTTTCTTATATTACTGTAATACATGCACTCTTGAGGTGTGAACAGTGGCATTTCCACGGATTCATCTATGATCTGCACAGGAGCACCTCGCACCAGTACAGCAGGCACGCTCTCCCCTGCCTCGCCCATGAGTAGTTGTGCTGCAGATACCAGATTATCGGCAACGGCTTTGCGGGTTATGGTCATCTCCTTGCCAAAAAGGTCCAGTGTACCCCTGGCATCCTCTACTGGAATGATGCCTGATGTGCCAAGGGCTATCCCGACACAACCAAGTCTTAAGGGTTGGGTGCGACTATCGCCCACGATCACTCCTATGTGGCAGTTGCATTGCTCTTCTATTTCCCTGCGGATTGTGGCAGCACTTCTCTGTGCATCCTCGGGAAGCAGGACAACGTGGTCTTTGGGGGCGTTGGATGCATCGATACCTGCGTTGGGAGCAAGCGTTCCCTTTGTGATGGTGAGTGCTGCACCGGGAACTCCTCCGAATATCTCATCACATTCGGCGAGGATGAGTTCCATTTCCCTGGGGTCAAGCTTGTATTTTTCTGCAAGTTCTCTGGCTTTTTCACTGGTTTCTACTTTATTCAGATCCACAAGTCTGTTCTCAGCGGTAGCCACAGGTGACTCTGCAAGGATGAGGACATCATTGTCCTGAAAAGTGAGTTCAATCTCTTCCATGGCATCAAGAACTACCTTTGTAATGTTGTCGCCAGGATTTATCAAAGCTGTTCTTATCCCGAACATCTGAAGAGAAGGTGCTTTAGCCTGCATTCACTCCTCTCCTGTGAGGTATCCTTTCATGATCTTGATGGCACAGTAATCTCCGCACATGGAGCATGGTCCTTCATCAGGACACATCTGCACCGTCCTGTCAGGGTCGATGGCAACCTCTGCCTGTCCTGTCCAGTCGAACTCAGCTCTCTTCTGTGCAAGCACAAGGTCTCTGTCACTTAGCCCGTATTTCATGGAATCTCCAATGTGTGCCGCTATCTTAAAAGCAATAAGTCCTTCCTTTACCTGTTCCGGGTTTGGAAGTGAAAGATGTTCAGCCGGGGTGATATAACATAGATAGTCAGCACCGGCACCACTTGCCATGCTTGCACCTATGGCTCCTGCAATGTGGTCGTAGCCCACGGCAATATCTGTTGGTAGCGGTCCTGCAACAAAGAGTGGGAAATCGGCTTTATCCTTGTATAATCTGACACTGGCGGGGATATCATTTGCCTGTATATGTCCTCCCATGCCGTTGATGATGACCTGCACTCCCATCTTATTCGCTCTTCTGGCAAGCATTGCATTGATTTCGATCTCCATGCTTTGGACATTATCCTTCAGGTCGTGTACGCATCCGCTCCGCATGGTATTTCCAAGGGAAAGCACAACATCGTTTTCCCTGAACATGTCCATGATCTCATCGAAATTCTCAATGAAGGGGTTCTCGCAATCATTTAGCAACATGAAACTGCTGGTAAAGGACCCGCCCTTTGAGACCATACCCATGACCCGCCCTGTTCCTTTGAGATTCTCAAGCATTTTCCTTTCAACACAGTGGAGCAGGATGGAACTTACACCCTCATCAATATGTTTTTTGATGTAATGCATGAGCTCATCCACAGTTGCACCGTCCATTCCCTTCTCAACAATGGTCTGGTAGATGGGTACCGTGGTTATGGGAAGTTCTGTGTTCTCAAAGACCATCCTGCGTATTGCCGATATATCGCCTCCCATGGACAGGTCGGTGATGGTGGCTGCCCCACATTTTTCTGCAACCTTTACCTTTTCCATCTCGTCATCGGTGTCAATGCATGCAGAGGACGTCCCGAGATTCACGTTTATCTTGGTGCTTGCACCCTTGCCTATTGCAACAGGTGGGCATTCCTTTCTTGTCATGATGACAAGGCTGCCTTCTTTCACTCTCTCAAGTACGAGTTCTTCATCCAGACCCTCAGCCTTTGCAACGTATTGCATCTCTGCTGTGAGGGTGCCTTCCCTTGCATGATCTATCTGCGTTTTTATCATGGGTTATTCTTTCCTATTCCAGCCATTTCCAGTAATTTTGCTGTGTTAGTGTGTTTGCCAATTGGCATGATATGTACTCCGCGACAGAGTCCCTTAAGTTCCCCGATGGTCTCTGCAGCTATCTCAAGCCCCTCTTCCATGGGCTCCTCAGCAGCTTCCATCCTTTCCATTATATCAGTTGTAACATTGATGCCGGGAACATTATTATTCATGAAATCTGCCATCTTTGCGGACTTGAGTGGTATGATTCCAGCTATTACAGGCATCTGTATCTCATCTGCAATATCCATGAATCCTTTGAATTGCTCGGTATCATAGACAGCCTGGGTCTGTATGAAGTCAAGTCCCATAGTTGCCTTCTTCCTGAACTTGATCATCTGCATAGGATTGGATGGGTCGGTATTGGATACGGCTCCCACCACAAAATCAGGCGGATTCTCAAGCGCATTGCCTGCAAGGTCATAACCTTCCTGCATCTTCTGCACGATTCTCAGCAGTTGTACCGAATCCAGATCATAGACCGGCTTCGCTTTCGGATGGTCACCCTTTGTGGTGTAGTCTCCTGTCATCACGCATATATTTCTGATGCCCATTGCATAGGCTCCCAGCAGGTCAGATTGCAGTGCAAGCCGGTTCCTGTCCCTGCATGTAAGCTGCATGATGACCTCATGTCCTGCATCCAGCAGTGCCCTGCTAACAGCAAGCGGGCTCATGCGCATTACAGCTCGCTGGTTATCCGTGACATTGAGAGCATCAACCCAGCCCCTGATAAGTTCCGCATCTGCAAGAACTTCGTTTAAGCTTGTTCCCTTGGGTGGGCTGACCTCTGAAGTGATTAGAAAAGCATTGGATTCGAGTTTGTCTTTGAAGGTCCGGGACATCGGGGGATTATATGCGAGTCTGGCTTTTAAAATCATCGCAGCACAGGAGGTTGAGTTTCTCTTTTAAAAGCTGATATTTTGCTTCACTTTCTGGAAAAAGTGTTATCTCTCCCGGTTTAATATCTATCTTGATGGCTTTTTGATACCTGGAACAACTGTAAAATCGGTAGAAAAGGAAGGCAAACACCAGTATCATGAAAATTGGCTAAAAAGATTCGTTCCATCTTCAAATCCATATTTACTGATGGATCCATACATACTAGAGATTTGTATGGCCCAGATTACCAGAGTGGCTATGCCTATTACGATATATTGGATATTCCTATGCTTGTAGTTGCTGTTGTCAATATAAGTTACCTTCTGAATCCTGTCCTTTGATAGTATCGTTTTTCCCAAAATGGGATTATTCATCTGGAAGCTTCCATAACCGATTGATATTTTCCTGCTGCTCAGCAAAAAAAGCAATACCAATATTGCAAGAGTAAACAGGGCAAAACCCAGATAGGTCCAGACAGTTCTGTACAGGTGATCAATGAAAGATGAGATAAACCATATGATTACAAGACCAATGATCATTGCTAATGAGCGTAAGTCTATCATTTGTATGGGGATACTCATTTTCTCAATGTGGCCGGATTGATTCTGAATAGCTTTCTTAGATGTATTCTCATCTTTCTGTGGCAAATCAAAAACTCTCCTGTGCTTTATTGGTGAATATTTTCTGAAGCTCATCCGGTTTATCGGGATAAAATCCAAAATGAAGGTTATTTGTCTCCACTGCTAGTAAAGTGGGGTGCTCAAGCCTTCTTTCCAGATTGAAGAAAAGTACAAGGATAAGGTACAAACTCATGAATTTTGCGAGTATTAAATAAATCGACGCTTCTAATGGAGCTTGCAGCATCTGGTATTTTTGAATGCCATAAAAGACATCTTGAATAAAATAGCCTGCTATAATCAGCATAATAAGGTACCAAACCCCCCGATACTTATGATGGGATCTCTGTTTGCTATGAATTTTTGTTATATCCTTCTTATTTATTATGACTGGTCCGAAAAAGCGTCTGTGAATGATGATCATATCAGCTAAGATCTCTATGGTAGTGCGGTCCTGTGAAATAATTGCTGTAACGCCCAGATACCATGCAATATATGTTAGTATCTCAAAAACAGGGGAGAAAAAACCCATGATAAGCAATATGAATGTTGCTATTCCTGTGGGTAAAATAATCTTTGCTATGCTAGTATCTTTTGGGATGTCCACACGAATATTCAGTTTCAGCTCAGGTTGCATATTCATTTCAGCTATCTCTTTCAGTTATCTGGTCATCACTCAGAATTCATGCAATCATAGTATCTTCTTTAATAAGTTTATGCAATATCAAAATATCTTCAAATTATTAAATGTTTATGGCCAAATCATCCAACTGGAAAGCACAGTTGCAATTTTCAAAAAAGAGTCAATTTGGAAAATCTAAAAGTGTTAGTTATTGAATATATGTTATGTAAATTAAGTCAACAATCAAATAAGCAATCAAATATGCAAGCGGGTAATGGATAGCTCTTCCAGGCGTTCTATTAATGTCACCCATGTATTTCCAAAAACCTTTGTATTTGTGGCTTTTGTACTTCTTAAGGTAAAAGGGATACAATGATATGATCGTGAGGAGAGCAACGGTAAACAATAGTGGTCCTGTATTCATGATTCGTCCACAGTTTCCTCGCAGCCCCATATCTTTTCCAGAAGATCGAGCCTGTCAATCTTTTCCAGTCTGGTGTAGATGAGTGCCCAGACACAATCCTTCTCCGGGTCGACTTCGCACTTTCCATTCATGGAACCGCCGCATGGGCCGTTTAGCAATTGCTTCGGACACTGACCCTTGGGGCAGATGCCTCCGAAATCGTGGACACCACAGCTTCCGCACATGGCACAGAGATCTCCAAGTACTTTACCATGTGACCTTCCGCCAAGGGATTCGGTGTTGTTGGATGGGTAGACCGGAACACCTGCAACAGATGATACAACAGAAACTCCACTGCCACATGCCATTACAAGGATTGATCTAGCCTCTTTTATGGCAGGATTTTTTCCAACCAGGGATTCAAAGGATGCTACACTGCATGCTGCACTTGGTATGACCCAGCCCACAACATGCTTTCCTGCTTTCTCAAGCTGCTTGTGCATTCGCAGTACATCCTCTTCTCCTCCAAGGTGGAGTTTTGCAGCACAGGCATTACATCCGACTATGAAAATATCATCTTCGCCCTTTAGCAGTTCCATTATCTCTTCAAAGGACTTTGCGGACGAGATTATCATAGTTCCCTCTTGTACCTGTATTCCACATCCATTTCCTGTTGCAGTACTTCTGCTATCATCTCTGCGATGTGGGGCAGGTTACGTGCCTGACATACTAGCTTTTTTGCAAGTCTTTCAAGTTGTAGCAGGGTTCCGAAAACGATGACATCGGTCTTTTCGGTCTCGTGGGACACAGCATCACGTTCAAGGGCTGCATCTCCACCCCGTGCCAGGATCTCCTGTTTGATAATCAGGGCCTCGGTTGTGGTGATGTTGCTGATGCGTATGACCTTGCTCACGGTCTTCTTTTTCATTACTTTTGCACCGGTGCCGGTGACACCTATGCTCTTCATGAAATACTCGGCATCATCCGGGTGTATTATGTCTATCATGGACACCTCGAAATCACCTGATCTTGTGAAGGGCTGCCTCTTTCGCATGGCTCTTGCCACTTCCACTACATCTCTGGTTTCGGGGATGTCATGTGTCCTTATTATATGTGCTCCCTTCTGCACCACAATGGCAGTGGCAGCCAGGCTTCCATAGAGCCTCTCATCTGCAGGTTTGTGTAGCACTGCATCGATGCATGATTTGCGTGAAACAGCTGCAAGGATTGGTTTTTCGAACACTTTAAAGCTCTCGAACTGCTCAATGGTCTCAAAATCGTAAATGGGGTCCTTCTCAGCTATCCATTTGCCTATGGCCGGATCGAGTATCAGTTTATTCGTATCAATGTCCCTGGCTTCTGCCTTTGCAATGATCCTGGCAAGAGAGCCCATGATTGCATCCATGCCTATGGGGTCACCTGGTATTTTTTCAGATGCCATGACAACGGCAGGACAATCATGTTCCTTCATAACATCAAACATTCTCTCATCCGTTGTAAATCCGGAAACATCATTGATGATGTCAGCACCGTGTTTCAGGCCCTCATCGGCTATATTTGAATATACCGTATCCACGGAGATGAGTGCATCTACATTGTCCTTTAGGATATCCAATGCAGGAATAAGGCGTTGCAATTCCTCGTCCTCTCTGATAACAGGACTTGCAAGGGGCCAGGTGGAGCGTGCACCTATATCGAGGATGCTTGCACCATCATCTACCATCCTCTGGGCTACATCCAGAAGTGAATCGGTACTGACCACAGATCCTTTGTAAAAAGATTCGCGGCTCAGGTTTATAACACCCATCAATCTCACAGGGTGCTCATCGCCTACCTTAAGGCCGCATATATCAACGTCAACAACCATCGTTCTACCAGTAAAGATTATTCAGATAAAAATAGAAAAAGCTTCTCATTTAAAAAATAAATGACTGATCATGCATTCATTGCTGCAGTCAGTACATGCTCCATGAGTATTGCAATGGTCATGGGTCCTACTCCACCGGGTACCGGGGTGATGAGTGATGCCTTCTTGATTACATTATCAAAATCAACATCTCCATAGACCTTACCATCTTCTTCGGAGATGCCCGCATCGAATATCACGGCACCTTCCTTGACCATATCTGCTTTGATCAGGTGCTTGACACCAGTTCCTACGACCAGGATATCTGCATCCAGGGTGAACTTTTTCAGGTCATCGGTGAATACATGGCATACAGAAATTGTTGCATTCCTGTTCAAAAGCATAGCTGCCATGGGTTTTCCCACAACATTGCTGTGTCCTACGATCACAGCATGCTTGCCCTGTATCTCAACATTGTACTCTTCCAGCGCCCTGATGACACCCTTTGGTGTACAGGGGACCAGACCTTCCTCGCCGATCAGGAGTTTTCCCATGTTGTATGGGTGGAATCCGTCTGCATCTTTTGCAGGATCTATGGAAAGCATTGCAGCTTTATCATCAAGGTGTTTTGGTAATGGTAACTGGAGCAGGATCCCATGAATGTCATCCCTGCCATTGAGTTTGGCAATGGTTTCCATGAGTTCTTCCTGACTGATGGACTCAGACAGATTTTGGTCTTCAGCATGAATGCCTACCCTCTCACATGCCTTGTGTTTCATCCGGACATACATCTTTGAAGCAGGGTCATCTCCAACAAGTATGGTGGCAAGACCTGGGGTTACGCCCTTATCTTCCCTGAGCTTGTCAATTCCCTGCTTTACTTCTGCCTCGACCTTCTTTGCCAGTGCCCTTCCGTCAATCCTTCTGGAATCGTAGTTCTCTTCTGCCATTATAAACACCCGATGTTTCTGTATCTCTTGTACAGACCTTGATATTCTTATTGTCTGTAAACCGGGAACCTGCTGCAGAGCTGCTCAACGTCTGAGCTTACTCCATGAAGTACGGTTTCATCGTTGAGATTATTGATTACTGTCTCAATGTATTCTGCTATATCTTTCATCTCGCTTTCCTTCATACCACGGGTAGAAGGTGCAGGAGTTCCTATCCTGATGCCACTTGTAATGAATGGGCTTCTTGTTTCGAAAGGAACGGTGTTCTTGTTGAGCACAATACCTGATTTGCTCATTCCTGCTTCTGCTTCCTTTCCTGTGATATCGAATTTGTTCAGGTTGATAAGCATCACGTGGTTGTCAGTGCCGCCGGATACGATATCGAATCCCCTGCTTGCAAGTTCATCTGAAAGTACCTTTGCATTCTTAACTGTCTGGAACTGGTCCTGTTTGAACGCATCTCCAAGTGCTTCCTTGAATGCAACTGCCTTTGCAGCTATCACGTGCATGAGGGGTCCGCCCTGAAGTCCGGGGAATACTGCCTTATTGACATCCTTTGCAAAGTCTTCCTTGCACATGACCATTCCACCCCTTGGACCTCTGAGGGTCTTGTGGGTTGTTGTTGTCACAAAATCAGCGTATGGAACAGGGCTTGGGTGTGCACCGGCTGCAACAAGTCCTGCAATGTGAGCGATATCAGCCAGGAGGTATGCTCCTACTTCATCTGCGATTTCCCTGAATCTCTTGAAATCGATGGTTCTGGAGTATGCGGATGCTCCACAGACTATCATTTTTGGCTTGTTCTCTTTTGCCATTTCCATGAGTGCATCGTAATCAAGTGCCTCGGTTTCCTTGTCAACACCATATGGTATGATATTGTAGAGCTGTCCTGCAAAGTTTACGGGGCTTCCATGTGAAAGGTGTCCGCCGTGGGTGAGGTCCATGGACATGATGGTGTCCCCTGGCTTGAGGACAGAGAAGTAGCATGCCATATTGGCGCCGGAGCCTGAGTGTGGCTGAACGTTTATGTGGTCAGCACCGAAGATCTCCTTTGCCCTTTCAATGGCAAGGTCTTCTGCAATATCCACAAATTCACAACCACCGTAGTAACGCTTTCCGGAATATCCTTCTGCGTATTTGTTTGTCATGACAGAGCCCTGCGCTTCCATGACCGCACGGCTTGTGTAGTTCTCCGATGCAATAAGATTCAGTTTATAGTCCTGACGATTTGCTTCCAGCCTGAGTGCCTCTGCAATATCTGGGTCAACTTCTAAAATATGAGACATATTATCAACCATTAAATTAGTATGAATAAATATTTTTATTTAAAATTATGATCCAATGTAAACGTTAATCTATGCGTGTACTACAATCCTGCCTTCCACTTTAAGTTTACCCTCTGTGAAAAGCTTCACAGCTTCAGGGAATATCTTATGCTCCTGCTCAAGAATACGTGCTGACAGTGAATCAGCAGTGTCGTCATCAAGTACTGGTACACATTTCTGGATGATTATAGGTCCTGTATCCATGCCCTCATCCACAAAATGGACTGTGCATCCGGCGACCTTCACTCCGTATTCAAATGCCTGTTCCTGTGCATGCAGTCCCTTGAAGGCAGGAAGCAGTGCAGGATGGATATTGATTATCCTATTGCTATATGCTTCAATGATGGTCTTCCCCAGCAAACGCATATATCCTGCGAGAAGTATCATGTCCGCTCCATGGTCCTTCAGGATCTCCAGGACTTCCAGTTCATATTCCTTTTTACTTTCAAAATCAGAGGGGTCAATGTAAACATCGGTTATGCCATGCTCTCTGGCACGTTCCAGGGCATATGCATCCGATACATCACTGACAACAACAGTTATTTGAGCATTCTGAATGTAGCCATTTTCAATATTATCGATGATGGATTGCAGGTTTGAGCCTCTGCCTGAAACAAGTACTGCGATGTTAGTGGTCATTGCTAATCCTAAAGGTATATCTATATATTAGGGTTTTGGATTTGGAGCAGTTTTGAAAATATCATCCGTCGGTAATAAAAAGGAAATTCAAAAGATCAAAATGATCATGCATTTACATTGTACTTTTTGATCCTTTCATCTATGAGCTCAGCAAGTTCCTCAGCTCCTGATAACAGATCGAGTTCCCTTTTTTCGATAAGAACTGTGTTCAGGACTGTTTCCGATTTGATTTGGCCGTCGATGATAAACACGGATTTTGTCTGTGCCACGCTTGATATGCTGCTCATCAGGTCAGCTCGCTTTATCATTGCGCTGCTGTAACTACTGATGCCTGTGAGTAATGTATCCGATGTGTCCTTGGATATGGCTTTAAAGGGTGCCTGGCTGGTTGACATGACCTGATAGCCAAGAGAGTGCATCATACTCAAAACACCGTCATCGTGAGATGTTTCTTTTAATGTATCATCTGCAGGATCTTCTTTTTTCATGGATCTCTTTTCAAAACACTGGAGTATATCTATTGATTTTGCCAATGCAACATCAAGCAGTTCCTCCATATGGAGTACCACATCAATGGATGCATCCATCCCACCATCTTCATATTTGCTGATGGTCCTTCTTGAAACACCCAACTCTGTTGCCAGTGCTCCAATTGACATTTCCACTCTCATACGTGCATCTTTAAGGACGTTTCCATCAATGGAGACATAGAGTCCTCCGGGAGCTGCAGATACAAGGGGCGGAACTTCTTCTACAAAATAATCATAAAGTGTCTGGATACTCACGGCAGGTATATTATAACGCATATACACTACACTGTCTTCAAGCATCTGGTCTCTGGTCTTCGCTCCTATCAATAGTGCAGATCCTCCAAGATAACGGGCAAGGCTCTTCATTTCTCGTGCCGTCTCTTCGTTCAATCCGTCGATGTTATACAAAACCTTACAAAAAAGAAGAGTATCGGAATTACGGGCAGCAAGATCAAAACTTCGAGGTCTAATATTGCAGCGTTTTGAAATGGTAAACTCTGCTCGTTTCAATACATCAATGATCTGATGTATCAGAATCTCTTTCGTCATTACGGGCTAAACTGTGTTTGCACATCTATATAAACGTATCCATTGTTTATAAACAGCATTGCAAATTAAGGTGGGCTGTATGTAAAAAAATAGAAGCTGTATGCATTAATTGATACCATTGGTATAATAATATAGTGACAAACATATTTAATATACTTTTAAAAATAGAGGGATATACAAAATAGTTAATATTTATTTGAATAGTTCCCTTGATTGCATATTAAAGTTTTGGAATGAGTTTCGATGCCCGAACAAAGTGAGATCAATTTTAAAAACGCTGTAGATCATTTGCCAATGGCTGTAGCTTTGTTGGATTCACAGTTGAATACCATTTATGTCAATAAAAGGTTCACTGATTTTTTTGGATACGCACTTAGTGATCTCTCTTCTTTTGATAAATGGTGGGGAGCCGTCTATTCTGATGGATCAGCCGGAAATGAACTAATCAGATTCTGTTATGATCTCGTGAAAAACACAGACTCCGATGAGCTGGCAAATTTCCCAATTGAGGGTTCACTAAGGTGCAAAGACGGTTCTGTAAAGGATATTGAAATACATTTTTCAAAGTTGGACGATGGCCATAATCAGTTACTTTTCAATGATGTGACAAAAAATAAGGCTATAGCTGCACGTGAAAGAGCATATGATGACCTGAAAAAGGAAAAAGAAACTGCTCAGCGCTATCTGGACATCGCTGATGTTATGATCATTGCTACAGATTCTGCCATGAACCTGAACCTTATTAACAAAAAAGGTTGTGAGGTACTTGGATATTCGGAGGCTGAACTGTTCGGTAAGAACCCCTTTGAATTATGTGCAGCAGAGGCTTACAGGCATCATTATCTTAACTATTTCGTACAGTTCATGAAAGGTGAGATTGACACTTTGAATGATGTCGAACTGCCTGCTTTGACCAAAAGTGGAAAAGAAAGACTAATAAGATATCATGTTACCCCCATTAGCGAAAATGATGAGTTTGCTGGTGTTCTTGTTTCCGGGAATGATGTCACAGAGCGCAAAATGGCTGAAAAGGCTCTCCTTCTTGATGAATCGCGTCTGGAAGCACTGGTCGAACTTAACCATATGGTCAAGTCCACTGACCGCCAAATAATCCATTTTGCACTTGAAAAAGCCGTGGAGCTAACCGGTAGCCAGGTTGGATACATAGGTTTTGTCAACGAGGATGAATCTGTACTGTCCATGCACTCATGGTCGGAAAGTACCAAAGATAAGTGCAATATTGACAATTACCAAACTGAGTATGTCATAGAGGATACCGGTATCTGGGGGGAGGCCATCAGGCAGGGAAGGCCGATCATAACAAACAATCTGCTTGACCCCAATCCTCTGAAAAAAGGCTATCCTAATGGGCATATGGAAATAAGGAATCATCTTGGTGCTCCTATATTTGATGATGATAAGATAGTTTCGATCGTGGGTGTCGGAAACAAGGGGACAAATTACGATACTTCTGATATTCGCCAGATCTCGTTACTGATGGAAGGGCTGTGGAAGATTATCAAGAAACGGCAAGATGAAACCTCTCTGAAGGCGTATGCAGAAGAACTTACAGGGAAGAACCGTGAACTTGCCTCTCTTGATATCCAGAAGGATGAGTTCCTTGCAAACGTCACACATGAGCTAAAAACTCCCCTTGTATCCATAAAAGGTTATAGTGATCTGCTTTCAGAAGGGCATCTTGGTGTTTTGAATGAAGGACAGAAGAAGGGTGTGGACAGTATTGTACAGGGTTCGCAACGCTTGGGGAGGCTCATTGATTCCATACTCTACCTGCAAAATGTTCATTCGGGAACTGTGGAGTACAATACTGATATGATCTTCATTAAGGATTTCATTGAAAAGTTGCTCTATGACATGACCCTCATAATGGGTGATAGGGTTACTAAGATCAAAACGAACATATGTGAATCATTACCTCTGATATGGGGTAATCCAACTTACATTGAGCAGGTATTTTTCCATATTATTGACAATGCACTGAAATTCACCCCTAATACAGGGAATATCGAAGTTTCGGCCTTCCCTGAAGAAGGGAGTGTACATATCATCGTGGAGGATAGTGGTATAGGTATCTCTCCAGAAGAATTACCGCATATATTCAAGCGTTTTTACCAGATTGATGGTTCCCGGACTCGCAGATACGGTGGAAATGGACTCGGTCTTCATCTTTGTAAGAGTATAATCGAAGCCCATGGGGGAAACATCCGGGCGGAAAGTGAAGAGGGTAAGGGCACGAAGATCCACATAACATTGCCTTTAGCAGTAATTGATTGAACCTTTAATCAACTCGAATTTCAGCGGAATAATTTAACTGTTATAAAGCATATCAGGTAGCCTGAGAAGGAGCCTGTTGTAATAAATGATCATAGGAATAGATGATACCGATTCCCGGGAAGGGATGTGTACCACGTACCTGGCAGCACTATTAATCGATGAACTTTCTGCTTTTGGCACTTTGCTAGCCGACCCTTTACTTATCCGATTGAACCCTACAATTCCTCATAAGACCCGTGGTAATGCATCAGTGGCAATATGTATTGACTGTGCTGACCCGCAGGCTGTCATTGAGCATGTGGTTTCCAGGGTATCATCATTTTCCAGACTGGAATGTGACACTACAAACCCGGGTGTGGCCTTTGTCATGGATGGGGAATATGAGCAGGTGAAACAGGAGCTTGGTGCTTTCTTCAGGCGTGCAGTTACCGATGTCATCTCCATAGATGATGCAAAGGACCTTGCAGCGAAGCTTGGTCTGGAGTTTCGGACTTTCAAGAATGGACGTGGCCTTATCGGTTCTCTTGCAGCCTGTGGGGCAATGCTGAATCCTGGTTGGGATCATACTTACGAATATCTTGCATACAGAAAACAGGATGTATGGGGAAGTTCCCGTTCTGTTGACATAGGATCCGTCTATGGGGCTGACAGGAAGACCTATCCCAATACATGGGACTCTGTGGACTTTGTGAATGATCTTGTGGTCTGTGTACCTCATTCTCCCGATCCGGTACTTTTTGGCATACGTGGAAACAGCAAGTCCTCTGTGTCAGAATCTGCGGAATTGATAATATCGGAGTCTGTGGAACGTTCACGTATCTTCAAGACAAACCAGGGAACCGACATGCACCTGCTGTCTGCAAGTAGTATCAGTGAGATCGAGGGTATGCATTCATACATACTGGAAGGGACTGTGCAGAGCAAAGCAGAGACCATCCGGGGCGGTCATTCTATCTTTGTGCTGGAAGATACTTTTGGTGATACAATTGACTGCGCAGCCTTTGAACCCACCAAGAACTTCAGGGAAATTATCCGCAATCTTTTGCCCGGTGATGGGGTAGTGGTGTATGGCAGTGTCATGGACGGTACGCTGAATGTTGAGAAGATCAATATTCTTTCCATTGTTGAAGATTTTGAAAAAAGAAATCCTGAATGCCCATCGTGTGGCAAACGGATGAAGTCTGCAGGAGCAGGTCAGGGATATCGCTGCAAAAAATGTGGTACAAGTGCTACAGATCCGGAATTAATAAAATTAGAAAGAGGTCTGAAACCCGGGTTCTATGAAGTGCCTCCATGTGCAAGACGACATCTTGCCAAACCTTTGGTCAGATCTGAAGATTCAGAAGTCCCTCTTTTTCCTGGAAGGTAATATCCAGTATCTTTTACCTGAGTGAACTCATTTCAGGAATCGGAGCTGTTTTTTGTTTATGGAGATTTGAATTTATCCTTGAGATAACCGAATCTCTTTGCTCTGCTGTCAGTCCCAGGGTATTCTGTGCCACCTGCGGGCTTTCCCCTTCAAGTAAAAGTGCCAGGAATCTGTCAACTTGAGGGTATGTTATTCCAAGTTCCTCCTCATCAGTCTGGTCAGCCCATAGCCTTGCAGATGGTGCCTTATCTATGATCTCATCTGGTATTCCCATCAGCTGTGACATTTTCCTTACCTCGGTCTTGTAAATATCTCCAATGGGCTCAAGGTCAACGCCTCCATCTCCGTATTTTGTGAAATATCCTAACAAGATCTCGGTCTTGTTGCCTGTACCCATGACGACCCGGTTCATCATGTTCGCATAATAATAGAGCATTGACATGCGTATCCTTGCTTTGAGATTCCCGTTAGCATGGTATATTGATTCCTCGCTATCGGGCATGGCTTTTAGAAATGATTCGAAGGGCCCGGATACATCAATTGTCTTGAACTCAATTCCAAGACGCTGTGCGACTTCTGTGGCATCGAGTACATCTTCTGCAGGCGTAATATTCAGTTCAGGCATATGGATCCCAAGCACATTCTCCTTTCCAAGAGCTTCTACGCTAAGGTATGCTGTCAGGGCAGAATCGATCCCTCCGCTGATGCCGATCACAGCTCCCTTTGCTCCTGCTTCTTCTGTCCTTTCCCTGATAAACTCTACAATGATCTCTTTAGCTTTACTGATGTCCATGTTACCGACCTGCACTTCAGGAAGTGTCAACTCTATTATTTATTCTTGTTCTTTGAAGGGAAGAGTTTGACTCCATTTTCGGTAATTTCATAGTTGATAAAGTCAAGTGAAATGTTCGTACCCCGCATCTTGGGGATGTACATGAAGCGTTCCATCTTTCCTGTATATGGATTCTCCTTGACCATAAGTTTCAAGGTTCCATATGTGGAATACTCTGCGATCCTGTGTGTAATTTGATGGGCTGCTTCATCCATGACTATGATCGTGGTTCTGTTCTGTTTAACAAGTGTGTAGGTAAGTGTTTCCAGCTTATCCTTGAATTGCTTGATCTCAGAACCCATGGCGAAAGTACCGAGATTGTCCACAACTATTACTTCCACATCATCTGATACTAGGTTTACAAGGTTTTGCAGGTCCTCTGCCTGGAAATTCATGACGTTTCCATTCTTGTCCATAATGATAGAATTCTCAGCCCTCATCTCGAACATACGTGCGATTGAGAGCTGTCCGTTGCTGATGTAGGGTTCAAGGTCCATTCCAAGCAACCTGGAGTGTACCTGTATCTTATCCGGTGTTTCCTCTGTGGCTATCATCATGCATTTCTTTCCATCCTTACATGCCTGATGTAGAAGCTGGAGGGCAAAAATGGTTTTTCCCGTGCCTGCCTCTCCTGTAAAAAGGATTGCCTCTCCCTGAGGATATCCTCCCTCTAATCTTTTGTCAAGGTTCTCTATTCCGGTGGATAGTCTGTTCAAAGTAATCACTCTCGCGTCTATATAGTGATAATATATTAATCCGCATATACTTATAAGTGACTGCCACATGCGGTACTGTTCTCTTCAACTCCAAAGGCTTAACTAGAGATACTATGCTAATACAGTCTGATGGTTTACTATATTGCAGATTCAGCGGTCTTCATCATGGGAAAGGAAATTGATCCCCGGCAGACTATAACTGTTGTTTCTGTTGTTGAGGAACTCAAGAGCAAGGAAGCCTCCTTGAGATTCGATCTGGCTCTTGAAGCGGGTGTAAGGGTTGAAGTCCCCGATAAGGCATGCAGGATAACTGTGTTGAACACTGCCAGCAGATCAAGGGATTGCGAGGAGCTGTCCTCAACCGACATAGATGTACTGGCCAAGGCTCTCGAGTATAAGGATGATTCCATTTTGCTTACCGATGATTATGCTGTGCAGAATGTTGCCAGCATGTTGGGCATCAAAGTTGTATCTGTGGTGCAAAAAAAGATACGTGACGTAATCATATGGGAAAAGCAGTGCACGGGATGCCGCAGGAAATTCGATTCAGGTGATGATTGCCCTGTTTGTGGTTCTGCCCTGAAGAAAAGGCGCAAAAGAAAAATATAACATCTCTGATTACATATTGGAAAAATAAAGTAATTGTATAATTCGGGGTTCACATGAAGAACATTGATAAATTAATCCGGAAAGCTGAGGAATTGCAGGCAAACGGCCTTGTCACAAGACAGATCGCAGATGAGCTTAATGTTTCCCGGGAGACGGCAACATGGCTTCTGACACGCTCAAAAAAAGAAGAGGCATCTCCTGCACCCAAGGATATTTCAGTCAACTGGAGCAGTATCGGCAAGAGCTCTTTCAGGCTCAGGCATATCAGCATTGCCCTGTGTGATATGGTGGTCGAGACTCTGGAAAAGACTGACCAGGATGTTGAAATGGTTGTGGGCATAGGTCTTAGCGGCGTTCCACTTGCAAGCCTGATGGCTGATGAAATGGGTTCCGAATTATCTGTTTATCATGCTTACAATGAGCACGAGGACGATGAGAATACCAGAGGTGCTTTCAGCAGGAACTTTGGAAGCATAAAAGGAAAGAGCTGCGTGATCGTGGATGATGTGATAACCACTGGTCGTACGGTAAGCGATGTTGTGACCGATCTGAGGCTCGCAGGTGCAAAACCGGTTGCCATAGCAGTTCTGGTTGACAAGAGCGGGTCCGAGGAGATAGCTGAGGTTCCTGTCCAGTCACTTGTAAGCATCGTACGCGTGGACTGAATAAAGATAAGTTAAAATAAAAAAGATGTAGATGTATTATTCTACATCTACGCTTCCTACTTTTTCTACAAGCTTGGAAAGTACTTCGCTACGCATTCCTTCTACGAATTTGATACTGCCTACCACAAGGTGTCCTCCTCCGTTAACTCCGCCGCCCTTGATCTCGTCGTGCAGTTCTCTTACCATAACGGGGATGTTCATCTTAACGCCTTTTGAGCGTATGACTGCAAAGTCCGGTCCGTATCCTATTGTGATTATAGGTTTGCCTTCGAATTTCCTGCAGATCCTGTCGTGGACTTCACCTGAGGTTTTTCCAGGTGCCGGGAACGTGAATTTGTGAGCATAGTTCTCAACATCCAGCACATTGAGTATGGCTGTGTTTGGTAGTTCCTGTGATTTCACATGGGACATACATACTTCTAGCTGCTCACCTATCATTCCGTTTGCCTGCTCGCAGAGCAGTTTGACGAGGTTCTTATGGATCTTTGTGTCTCCGAAGTTGAGTATGTCATCGATGATGCCTTTACCACTGTTGAATTTCAGCCAGTATGCTTCAAAGTCAAGGGCAAGTGCAATATTTTTCAGATCCTGCAGGCTGTACTGGTCAGATACCATGTCGATGTAGACCTTTGCTTCATCTGCTTCTGATCTGTCACCAACTGCAGCCACAGCAGGCAGGTGTTTGATCTCGGCTTCAACCTCAGGATTGATCATGCGTGCCACTTCAGTACAGAGCATTCCGGCAGTCATGCCGAAGTCTCCTCCCACATGGGCAGGATTCACATGTGCTTCCAGGTATTGGTCCACTTCCGCGTCAGGGTGATGGTGGTCAACAACTACCATTTCAATACCGTATACCTGTGCCTGTTTCATGGCAGGTACATCCTCAAGTGTTGATCCGTTATCGACATTTACAACAAGAGGCATCCTCTGTCCGTGGCGGGCAACATCCTCAAGTGCGTAATTGATATCCCTTACAACGTCAGTGACCTCATAGAAAGGTGCCTTTGATGGTGCACGTTTGTAAAAATGATATTCTCCATCTGAACCATTCACTTCCCTTATGAGTGGGAGTATGGCTCTCTCAATGGCTACTGCCGCAGTCATACCGTCAGCGTCCGCATGATGGCGTAGCAGTATGGGTGTGGAGGTGATGATCGCCTTTCTGATGACCTTGGCAACTTCCTTCATGGCAGGCCTGAGTTTCTCAAGGACCTCACTTTTTACCATGAACTCTATCTCGTGGGGTTCGGCCCTCTTATCAAGTGCAGATTCTATACGTTTGCGGATGTCTATTTCCCTTGGTCCGCTCAACTGTTTCATGCCCTTGATCTCAAGTTGGATCCCATCCCTGCGAGAAGTTATCTCTCCGATGGCGGACACGATCATATCTGATTCTATCTCTGGATAAGCTCTTTCCCCTGCACTTGCAAAAGCAGCCGAGGAAACCTGTCCTGTTTCATCAGCAATTGTGAATATGGTAGGTCCTGCTGTTTGCTTGATCTGTATGATCTCTCCTTCCACTTTGAGTGTCCTTCCCACATGGTTTGGAAGTTCCGATGTAAGTATTACTGGTAGACTCTTTTCCAGTCCTATCGTCTCGTATTCCTTCACCTTTACAGGAACGAGATCCATTTTTCCTCTTTGTTTGATCTCCTTGAGGTTGACAATGACCGCTTCACCAACTTCCAGCTTGTCTTTCATGTTGCTGGAGTGGATAAGTCCTGTCATGTTCGAGTTCAGATCAACGAAAACACCAAAATCAGCAATATTCCTGACGACGGCGTGGTAAAGTTTACCGACATCCATTTCGTTGATATCGCAGGAATCATCCAGTTTATAGACAATTTGTTTTTTAGCGCAGGACGGGCAGACCTCTTCTCCATTGAAAAGTCCATCAACTGCTACTCCGCATACCTTGCACTTGTAGAAGGCTCCTTTGCCGGAACACGCCATACATTCATCTCTCATTTCCAGTTCGCCTTTCCCTTTGCATTTACTGCAGGATGAGCCGTTTCTCAGGAAATTACTAACTTCCTTTTCCGAGAGTTTCATAAGGTCAACAGATTTAGATTTACCTTCCCCTTTACATTCGGGGCATTTCTTTGTGCCGACGACATTATAACCACGTCCGTCACATTTTTCACATTTTTCACTCATTGTATCGTGTCATAAATAGTATATATAGGATTTATTTCTTTGCTTGCATAAATTGCTGTATTAATATATCACATATTTATATGTATATTATTTATATATCATTGTATTGCTATTGTTTTTGACTTCATTGTTTGAGATTATTAACATCAAAATCAATCACATTAATAAACAATCAATGTGTTTTACAATTTGTTGGGCCTGAATATTATTAGTTAAATGATAACATTTTGCTATTCATGTACATCCCCTCAAACAAGAAAATCAGGCCCAACCTCCTATTTATATTTTGAATTTGAACAAACACCGATGTGTATTTAACTTTATCACTCTTTTTATTATTCAATACATTTCAATCAGGAGAGTGGTATATGTGGTTCTGGAACAATTTATAATACCGGTAGCCGTAATTGTTGTTTTAATATTATCAAAGGCTATCAAGATAGTTAACGAATACGAACGTGTTGTTATCTTCCGTCTTGGAAGATTAAGCGGTGTGAAGGGTCCCGGTCTGTTCTTGATCATCCCTGTCATCGATACGGTTGTCAAAATTGACCTGCGTGTGGTTACCATAGATGTGCCGAAACAGGCTGTAATAACCAAGGATAATGTCACTGTGTCGGTTGATGCTGTTGTCTATTATCAGGTCATAGAGCCATCAAAGGCTGTGAACGAGGTGGAGAACTACAAATATGCTACTTCCACCCTGTCCCAGACCACGCTAAGGGATGTCATCGGGCAGATAGAGCTGGATGATGTACTGTCCAAGAGGGATCAGATCAATCTCAAGATCCAGGAACTGCTGGACATTTCCACAGACCCCTGGGGTATCAAGGTTACAAGTGTGACCATCAGGGATGTCAGCATCGATGACACCATGCTGCGTGCCATTGCAAAACAGGCAGAAGCAGAGCGTGAAAAGCGTGCCCGTATCATCCTTGCAGATGGTGAGTTCATTGCTGCTGAGAAGATGAAGGATGCAGCAAGGTTGTACGAGGAAGTGCCTGTGACCATCAAGCTCAGGGAACTGCAGACCCTTGCAGAGATAGCCCGGGAAAAGAACATGATCGTTGTTACCACAACCACAGAGGTTGGGCAGATCGCGGCCATGTCGAAAGCTTTTGCAAACAAATAATGAAGGGGATATCATGGGATACAGGCACAGGACTTGTGCCCCCTTCATAATTCTTTTTTTCGTGACATTATTCCTGTTTTCAGGAGTCGCACAGGCAGGTTCGGATCAGCAGGTACTGGTGCTGGAAATATCTGATTCCATAACTCCGGTTGCCGATGATATCGTAGCCGATGCCATAGCTTTTGCCGAAAATGAGGATTATGAGGCTCTGGTCATCACTTTGAACACCCCGGGCGGGGGACTTGATGAAACCCTCAAGATAATTGAGCAGATCGCACAAACGGATGTGCCAGTTATCGGGTATGTCTACCCGGAAGGTACGAAAGCCTGGTCTGCAGGCACTCTTATTCTTATCAGTACAGATGTTGCAGCAATGGCTCCCTTTACCATAATAGGCTCAGCTCAGCCTGTAACTCTCTCTGCCGGAGGGGTTGAGCCTATTGAGGACTCCAAGGTGGTTAATGCCCTGGTCAAGAGGGCAACGGAAAATGCCAAAAAATATGGCAGGAACCAGACTGCTGCCGAGGAATTCATTACAAAGAACCTTAATCTTGATGCCGATACCGCCCTTGAGTATGAAGTGATAGAATATGTTTCTCCGTCAATTCCTGATCTGCTTGAGCAGATGGATGGCCTGGAGGTCAAGGGCAGGGCGCTTGAAACTAAGGATGCGCAGATAGTGAATTATGAGGCTCCCCTGCGGCTTGCCTTTATGAACGTAATCTCCAATCCTATAGTATCTTCATTGCTCCTTTTATTGGGTGTATATGCCATCATTCTGGGAATATCCAACCCTGGCTTTGGTGCTGAACTATTCGGAGTAGTTGCCATTTCTCTGGGTCTGATTGGTACGGGTTTTGATGTTAATATAGGCTCTATTTTCCTCATACTGGTGGGTATTGGGCTGTTGATACTGGAATTCCAGGCTCCCGGGTTTGGCGTGTTTGGAATTGCAGGGCTGGTCTGTATCATGGCAGGCAGTATACTGCTTGCACCAACGGACTTCCCAAGAAATTACACTCCTGCCGAGTTCCAGCAGACCATAATAATATCGGTACTTGCGCCGACAGTGGTTCTCGGATTGTTCCTGGTATTTGTGATATACAAGGTGGTAAAGGTTCGCAAGAGCAGGCCCAAGTTCGGAGAGCTTATTGGTGATACGGCAAGGGTACATGAAAGAATAGAGCCGGAAAAGAATGGCTATGTAATTCACAGAGGTCAGTACTGGAAGGCACGCTCTGCTGAGGTACTGGAAAAAGATGAAAAGGTAAGTATTCTTGAAAAGGACGGTGTGCTGCTGACAGTGGAGCACCTTAAAGAAGAGATAGAAGAAGGTGAGAGTTGAATCTCACCTGTTCTTTATTTGTTCCATGACTCTCTTTTTCTTTTCAATTGCTTCAAGGCTGGCCTTGTCGATCGCCAGTTTCATTTCTTCGAAATCGCGTGGCTCTTCCTCACCTATCATTTTCTTGATAGGGGTATAAGCGGATTCCCTGAAGCGTGGTGTAAAGTCCCTGAGTTCCCCATCTATATTTATGAGTGAACCTGTGCCTTCCTCGACCCTTCCTATGATGCTGATATCAACATCTGCTGTACGAATGGCTTTCATGATATCCTCAGCCACTTCTCCAGGTGCGATGATGAGCAGGGCATCCAGTGAAACTCCCAGGTAGTCTATCTCCAGGGATTCCAGCATCTCGAGCACCCTTGGGTTGACGAGCTTTCTCATCTCGGCTTCCTCAAATACCAGTTTCACGCCAGCGGTCCTTGATATCTCCTTTGCGTCCCCGCGTATTCCGCCATTTGTGACATCTGTCATGGCGTGGATGTGCTCTGTAAGGCCTGATTCTAAGAGTTTGTCACATGCCTCGAGGAATTTGATGTTTATGGTCTCATCCACTACGTCATGCATACCATAGTACAGGGCTGTGGTGGAAATTGTTCCTCCACCTGCGCCTTCTGTCATGAGGATGACATCTCCCACCTGTGTCTGTATACGGGATGTCAGGTCTGATGATGCACCCACAGCACCCACAGCACCTGTCATGCGCTCTCCTATGACCATATCTCCGCCGATACGCAGTGTGCTTCCTGTGATAAGTGGTATTCTGGAAAGTTCTGCAACCGTGGTTATTCCGGCAATGTGGTCGAAGATCTTGGCAACATCCCCGTCATCGGCAACATGGATGTCTGAAAGCATTGCCACGGGTCTTGCACCCATTACATAGACATCCCGAAGTGCAGCTCTTGCAACGTGGAAACCTGCAAGGAAGGAGTAGTCACTGAGTCTGGAGTGCATGCCGTCCACTGTGAGTATGATATATTCGTTGGAATCTCCTGTGCTAACGACCCCGGAATCATCAAGATGTGTGGTATCCACAACAGCATCGGTCTTTCCTATGACCTCCGCTATCTTCTCGTGGGTATAGAAGTCACCCATGCCCCTTGAACCGACACCGAACTCTCCCATGCTCACTCCTGATATGGTGGGCTCCAGCACATCTCCCTTGAGCACCAGGGTTGCCTTTGCTTCCACTATGGTTGCCTGTGCGAGTTTGCGCGCATGCTCGGGACTTGTTCTCTTAACTTCCAGTATTCTTGAGGTGAGCTTGTCTTCCAGTTCCATCTCCGGCTCATTGGCCCTCAATCCTCTTTTTGCGTAGCCTTCTATATCCATTATTATCAGTCCTTAACACATTGCAACGAAGTTCTCAAGCATTTTCAGTCCTATGTCCCCGCTCTTTTCAGGGTGGAATTGGGTACCTATCACATTACCAGCATCGTTGACAACGGATGCGGCGAATTTTGTACCGTATTCACATGAGCTAAGCGTGTTCTTCTCTTCTGTGTCCACGTAGTATGAGTGTACGAAGTAAACGTATGTATCGTCAGGTATGTCTTTGAAAAAAGGATGGTTCTGGCTGATTGTGATGGAATTCCATCCCATGTGGGGCACTTTAAGTTCCGAGTGTGGGAACCTGAGCACTTTTCCTTTCACAAGGTCGAGTCCTTCTGTGTGTCCTCCCTCCACAGAATCTGTCATGAGGATCTGCTGTCCCAGGCAGATGCCAAGCATGGGCTTGCCGGAATCCACGTATTCATGGATGGTGTCGAGCAGCTTCTCGATATTCTTCATTGCATCCTTGAAAGCACCAACCCCGGGCAGGATGACCCCGTCAGCTGCCAGTATCTCGACGGGATCACTGGATATTACAACATCGGCACCAGCGTGTTCCAGTCCTTTGTAGACACTCCTGAGGTTACCGAGTCCGTAATCGATGATGACTATCTTTTTCATGTGAGTTTAAAGAAAGGTATTGGTACATGAATGTAACGATTATTTATTATCAGCAAAACTTTATAAAAATATAGATACAAAACATAAAATTTATATAGAAAGTTATTTTTTTAGAGCGTGGTGGTATTTATGATAATGCTAAATAAATTATTTGATGATGATTCAGCCATCGAGCTTCCAATAAACATAGTGGTCATGCTCGTGGTCGGTATGGTGGCACTGGCTGCACTTATTGCAATAATCCCTCCGCCCACGAAGAACATGGCAGTGAATGTGGATGAGGCGGGTCAGCAGGGCCAGACCCTCAACCCTGGCAATACTATAATAGTGGACTCGACTGTTGCAAAGACTCCTTTTGCAGTTGAGGTGAAGGTTACAGCAAAGGACCCTGACGGATATCCGGTGAGGGATGCCAATGTGGTATTGAGAGGACTTGGTGGTGTTGCAACCAACGTAACCGATGATAACGGTTGCTGTGTGCTTATCACTGACAGTTCCAATAACGGGGCACCCATAAGCCTTGCATCCAATCAGAACGAGGGGACCATGGACCTGACAATATCATCCAATGGTTTCTATGATTATGAGAAGACGGATGCTGTAATGGTTGTCAGGACATCATAGTCCTGATATCTTTTTTTGGCTCTGTAGAAATCCTCATTTGAATAATAAAAATAACCTTGACATACCTGTCAAGGTTATGTACTAATATCTTGAATTTGACCTCTTTCACTTGATTCCAATACTTTTTAGCCCTGATCTCTTCACTATATTTTCTTTTCAAAACAGAGAACATCGTTTCTACCAAATTTCTGTTATGATACAATGCTTTGTCAAATTCCCATACCATTTTTCTACGGTATTTACCTTTGATCTTCTTCCTTTTCCTCTGTCTTAGAGGAATCATGGCAATTGAATTAAATTCGTCTCTTGTTAGTGAATGTATCTCTTCAGAATCATAACCTTTGTCCATCACGTAGTACTTTGATCTGCGAGTTTTATGACATTGCTTTAGCAATTTCATTGCATGCTTTGCATCATGCACAGGTTTGCCTGATATCTTAAAACCAGTAATAATGAACTTTCCAGTATCAACAGAAATACTAGTTTTTAGGAATGATCTACGCTTCTTTCCTGTTCGCCAAGAATAATAGTAGCTACAATGACCACTAGTAAATCCACTTGAATCAATGGCGGTAATCTTTATTTGTTCCCCATGAGAATAAAATAGTTTTAGTGTTTGTTGTAGCAATCCATTAAAATAAACAGACTTGATTCTTGTAATGAATTTATGAAGAGTGGTAAAGTGTGGAACCTGTTTTAGTCCAATCCTTGATTTGACCTTATCCATTACTTCGACAAGTTCAACAATATCTCTATAATCTTCATTAAGATATTCTTTCAGCAAAACCAATGTTAGTAGCTGATGTTGTGTGTATTTTCTTTTAGAATATTTGCAACTATAGATCTGAAGGTGTGAGTTTCCTGATACAGCTAGTGCTGTATCAACAAACTTTAAGTACTTATTAGACAAAACACAATCATCCCCCTTGTGTTTTCTTGTGGTAAGTAATACTCAGGGGATTAATCCTTTTTAAATTATTATGCTAAAATAAAATGGAAAGTAGGTTTTCTACAGAGCCCTTTTTTTATTTGTTCTTATGAGATCCACTCCATTACTTTCAGATGAGGTTGCAGCCATAGGCCTGCCCATACGCATGGTGGTATGACAATAATAGGGATGGTGGGCATGTGTGCCATAATGTCCGCTGTGCTCAGCACTCCCATGGTAGTGGGAGCCATGTATGCCACAGTGAACAACAGCAGTTTCACTATATATGGGGACTACGCCCCCTCTCCTGAACTGTTATTGCAGGTATTCGATCAGGGGGATCTGCCTGTAGGTGGCGCCAATGTAATAGTCTGGAGTCCCTGTAGGGATAAGGTCGTGGGGGGAGTTACAGACGGGGAGGGCAGGTTTGTTTTCAGCTTCAACAATGTTTCCCTGCCTCCCGGTAAGAATGAGGCTTACATATCAGTAAAAGTGATGCAGGAAGGCTATATGGATTACAGCAACGATTTTCTGGTAAAGGTGAGGAAGGCTCCGGCTCCCTGAACTCTACTTCTTCTCACTGTCCTTCGGAGCGGTTGGCAATATAGAATTTGATGAGTACTGCCGCTGCAAGTGCAAATGCTATTCCGAATGAGAAGTTGGCTGACCTTATGATATCCCACCTGCTCTGTGTGATGAGCATCCCTGTGAGGATCAGGATGGCAGCGCCCACGATACCCGAAAGCTCAACAGGTACCTTCACAGAACCTATATTGATGCGGTCCCGTTTCTCTGACCTCTCAAGACGTGCGTTGAGCTGCTCTATACTGTTTCGCAGTTCGGCTGAGGATCGCTCTCTATCTTCGGAGTTGGACTGTTCAAGCAGGGTGCTCAGCCTGGATTTCTCCTCTTCCAGTCTGCCCATTTCCTGCTTCAGCTCCAGGATATCCTGCTCTATGTTTTGCAGTTCGTTATTGAGGATCAGTGTGGATGCGCTCTTAGCTTTCAGCTCATCCATTTCGGACCTGAGGGTGAGGATATCTTCCTTTATACTGTCGATATCTTCCTCAAGCTCAGGGTCGCAGGAGGTACCCTCTCCTTCCGGGACAT
This sequence comes from Methanolobus sp. ZRKC3, assembly GCF_045291275.1. Classification (GTDB taxonomy): domain Archaea; phylum Halobacteriota; class Methanosarcinia; order Methanosarcinales; family Methanosarcinaceae; genus Methanolobus. The sequence continues at coordinate 2,029,764 of NZ_CP146982.1, read as the reverse complement.
CGCCCATGGAAAGCCTTCTTTCCACTGCACGCAGGCGTTTTCCAAGACTTCTCTGTTCCTGGTCCAGAGAGTGTATCCTGCCGTTTGTATCCTCTTTTAGTTTTTTGTCATCTTTCATTGGATCTGCTCACCAGCAGATTCCATCATAGTCAATTTTTGTATTAATATCCTTCGATTTTATCATATGTCTGCCATCGATGACGACCCTGTCAGCCATGCTCTCAAATTCGCTGTCAAGTTCCCTGAACTCGTCCCACTCGGTCATGACGAGACAGCCGTATGCATCCTTAAGGGCTTCTGCTGCGCTGTTGCTGTACTTGATACCGCCAAAGACCTTCTGCATGCTCTCAGCAGCCATGGGGTCGTAGGCAACAACGTCTGCTTCAAGGCGCAGGAGTTCTGCGATCACGGGTATGGAGCGGGATTCCCTTATGTCGTCGGTGTCATTCTTGAACGCAAGTCCCAGTACGGCTACCCGTTTGCCTTTAAGCTCACCTAGCTTCTCCTGTAGCAGTTCCACCATCTTCAGGGGCTGCCTGTCGTTGACACTGACCACGGCTTTGAGCAGTTCGGGTTCGTAACCGATTATCTTAGCCTTGCCTATGAGGGCTTTGACATCCTTGGGGAAGCATGAGCCTCCAAAACCTGCACCGCTGTTGAGGAACATACGCTCGATCCTAAAGTCTGTGCCCACGGCGTCCATGACCTCGTAGGTGTCGATGTCAAGTTGTTTGCAGATATTCCCGACCTCGTTGGCGAAGGATATCTTGGTGGCCAGGAAGGAATTATTAACGTATTTGATCATCTCCGCTGTCCTGGGGTTGGTATGAGTGACCTCGCAGTCCAATTTCCTGTACAGTTCGGACACGGCAAATCCAGACCTCTCATCTATGGCACCCACCACTATCTTGTCAGGGTGCATGAAATCATAGACTGCCTTGCCCTCTCGCAAAAACTCAGGGTTCATGGCAATACCGAAGTCCTTACCTGCCTTTTTCCCGGAGTAATCCTCGATGATCGGCAGTACCACCTTCTCAGTGGTCTCAGGCACAACGGTACTCTTCACCACCACGGTATGATAGTGATCCTTCTTCGCAATCGCCTTGCCAAGACTGGCACTGGCAGCCTTCACTATGGACAGATCGATACTCCCGTCCTCATCCGAGGGCGTACCCACGCAGATAAAGGAAACATCCGTGTTCTGCACCGCATAATCGTAATCCGATGTGGCTATAAGGTGCTTCTCGGCATGCTTCTCCATAAGCTCCCCAAGCCCTTCCTCCCAGATGGGCGGAATTCCAGCATTGATCTGCCTTACCTTTTCCTCATCTATATCTATACAGATGACCTCATGCCCAAGCTCCGCAAAACAAGCCGCAGAAACCGAGCCAACATAACCAGAACCTATGATTGAGACTTTCATGATGTGATTCTCCCAGGTTTGTAAATTGTTGGGAAGTGTATATTAGGATTGGGGTGATGGATTGTAACAGTTGCCTGAGGATAGCTAATTAGAAACTCTATGACGTCTACTCAATTAAAATTTATTCAACGAGGGTGAAAGTAGAAAATATTTTATCTACAGAGTTGAAAAATCCCGGATTCAAATCAAAAATCATCTTTGATGAAATGACACTGGACACATGATTTTTTCCATCCACTTGGTTTAGATAAAAGAGAATCATATGGGTCAGATATAATCATTGGGTCATAATCAGGCATGTTAATTTTTAATCTGTCTACAAGATACAAATAATATTTGCCTCTAAAACGTTTAGCAGCTTTAAACTCGTTTCTCGTGATGAAAAATGCTGGTTTCGATGTATATGATTTAACTTCAATGTATCTGTCATATTCCATAGATGAATCTTGGTTGTAGGATAGAATATCAAATCCTGCCGTGGTATCTATATCAGAAATTCTTTTGATTGAATCAACTTTGTTTGTGATTCTCCTTTGCTCATATGCAACTACAAATTCTTCTGCAATAAGCCCATACTCTGCTTTTCTATCTAAATCTCGCTTTAAATCTTCAATAGTTTTTTTCTTAAGACTCTTTGAAATCGGTTCATGTGTTAGCTTAAAAAATTCATCATCTATCAGAAGTATTGATTTGTTGATACTATCCTCGTGGAAATAACCGAGCTTCAAAAGTAAATTTCGGATTCCTGAATATTTAAGAGGTATTGAATTCCTGTCTATTTTATATTTGTTAAGGTAAGTGTCGTATCTCACCTTTTCTCCCAATATAAAATCAGAGCTGTCTGCATTAGCTAAAAGTTCCACAATTGCAATAATTAGACACTCATTTCTATTTGTAGAATTGAGGAACTTTTTTCCACTCTCTTGTAGATATAATGATTCTTCTTGTCTATTGATGAATGTAATTCCAACAAGCAATGAGATTACACCTGAGGTGGGAATGCGAAAGAAATCCTTATTATTTAGACAATGTTTTTCGAGGTCTGATTGTTTAGTTCCTTCTTCAGTTATTCTCTGAATTACATATTCAATCTCATCAAATGATCCGAGATTGTTATGATTTGCTATTTCGTTCAACATAGTCATCAATCAATTTTCTAATATCCTGATCAGCAAGTTCTTCATTCAATACATTAAAGAATAAAGGTATAGCTTGGCTTTCTATTGCCTCATTCATCCGTTTCTCTTTAAATATAAGTCTATCATGTATGGTTTCATCAATCGATTGCTCGCTTGTAAGGTAGTAGTAGTGAGTTTCATCGTTTGGCTTTAAACCATATCTATGGATACGATCCTTTGATTGTATAAACTGACCTGCATTAAAATTCCTTTCAAGATATATTGCAATGTGGCATGCCTTGTGTAAGGAAATACTTTCTGAAACCGAGAATGGATTTGCCAATAGTACTTTGAATGAACTATCTGGATTATGGAAATCTCTTATTATTGATTCTCTTGTATCTGCATTTTCATCATTTTCATCATTGTCAACGGGAACTTCTCCATATATTGCTTTAGAGGATATTCCAATTTCATTAAGATATGACATGAGATCAAGAATATTCTGAACAAAAATAGTCCAAATGACTACTTTTTTTCCATCTGCAATCATTGGCATTATACATTCCTTTATTGCAACAAACTTTGCTGGTTTCTCCAAATGATTATAATTTGAAATCTTTGACAAAAATTCAGAATCATCGAGCATGAGGTTATCAGAAAGTCCTTGCTCTCTATAATACTCTTCAAGAGGTTTTTGAAGTAAAGCAGGGTTAGTTGCTGCCTGCATTAAACGAACAATCTTTGCTCTAGTTATATTATTTCTAAAAGATAGTGACTGTGTTTCTCCTTGGAGGGATGCAATATACTTGTTCTCTATAAATTCATATATTTCTCTTTGGATTTGTCCCATTTTTACACTAATTGGTTCGTGTTCTATAGGAGCAGGTATTCCCAAATCTGTCTTTTTTATCCTTATGTAATAAGGAGAAATGTTGTTTATCAACGAAGGAATCCTCTTGTCAGAAAGATTTGAAGACATCTTCTTGAGCTGACTCATGTTATACCCTATTATATCATTAGTCGGCCAGATGAACTTAAATAGATTATGTAAATCTTGGAATCCATTGGGTAAAGGAGTACCAGTAAGGATAACTCTTGAACGACAATACCTTGAAAGCGCAAGAGCTGATTGTGCAATTATGCCGCCCTCTACATTTTTAATTTTATGTGCTTCATCAAGGACCACCATGACCTTATTCATTCGAAGGAAAGCAGCGACCTCATCAACAAGATTAATTAACCCTTGATATCCAATCAAAGTTAGTTCTGAAGTTTCCATTGAATACAGATAGTCCACTTTTTGTTCTCTGCTAAAGGTACCTAGCAACCTTTTTGAAGATGGATTTCTGCCGAAGCATTCTTCAAATTCATTTTCCCACGGACCAAAGGAACTTAGTGGACCAACAACAAGTATCTTGTCAACCTTTTTTGGGTCATCATCAGGAAGGCTCTTTAGGTAAGCATATGCTCCATAAACGACACTTGTTTTACCTGCTCCCGGGACCGAAAAATTACATGAGTTCTGCGAGAATGCTAAGTGATATGCAGACAATAATTGTAGGGGGTATAGTGTCCTTTCTGGCAGGTATTTTATTAAGGAGTCAGAGAATTTTTTGAAATCGTCTTTATCGCATCTGTTCGCTTTGATTTCTTCAGCTTTCTTTGCAAAAATCTTAAAGTTTTGTTCTTCACGATAAAAGTCATCCATTACCTTATCCATTTTTTGAGTATGGTCTTCTGAGAGCCCATACCTGCTCAAAAGCTTATGGATTTTCTTCAGGACACTTTCTTTATCATCTTCTTTAAATGGAACTCTAATTGTATTCTCATCTTTTACAGATGCATGAAGAAAATTAAAAAGGAATGATTTCACAGAAATATCAGACAATGCATTCTCGACATCTCCCGACAGAACATATTCACTATTTTCTTCATCCAAATCCAATGTTATTTTTGGCATCGTAATCAGTGCTTATGATTATTTATTGTATTCATATATTCAAGAGAACATTTATTGATTTGTTGAAGAACATCTAGAACCTCCTTGCTTTTAAAGAACTCTTCTATTTCTGTGTTCACAGATTCCAAGGCATTGAGTGCTTTTTTAGCAAGTTCCAAAGGTTGGTTTGCATCATTCAAATCCTTTAGTCTATTTTCTGCTTTGTCTAAGTTACCTTTAAGAATTGGTGCCACTTCTTTTTTCCAGTCCTCATCTCTTGAGCGAAGCAGCTTCGATATATCCTCAGTAGAATGTTCTGCTCTTAGTTCTTCGACTGCTTCCTCAGGAAGTTCACGAATCGTCTCCTTGTGGTCTTTTAAAAATGAATTCCACAATTCTTCTGATTTACAGAAGATGCTTTCTTTTCTACTAGGTTTTGCTATGGTTCTAAAATCTTTGCCTTCATACCTAGCACGTATGTAATCAAAACTCAAAAGCATCATTTCATTTAGATCCATCTCATCATAGTCCCATCCAACAAACTGTGACCCATTTTGATATCTTTTTATGTAATTATTGAGATCAACTAAGGGTCCTTCGGTCTTGTCAAGACGAGTATAAATCCCATCATAATGGAGGTATTCTAAATACTGATCCATAAGATTCATTATTTCAATCCACTCTTTTATTTGCCTCTCATTTTCAAGCATCATGCTTGCTATATCTGAAGATGAAAAACCATATCCAAGCAAATCTTTAATCTTCAGATACTTCTCAACAGGATTATAATCAAGTTTCTCGTCTTCCCCCATCTGATAAGTAGTCTCCAATCTTTGAATTTCTTTTGGATCTGCATCTTCAGGCAATATTACTGAGATGAAAAATTTACAATTATCAACGTTAGTTCCTTTCTTTTGCCAGTTTTCTCTTTCTGCATAAATTCTATTAAGAAGCATGGATCTTCTATTACCATCAATAATTATCCCGTCTGCTGTTACAATACCATGTCTTTTCTGTCCATTTTCAACAAGATTTTGTTCTGTCATCTTGTTTCTATCTTTTTTTGAGTCCCATAGGAATTTTTCAATTATTTTTTTATGATCAGAGTCTTCTGGATCAATTTCATGATATTGTTTTTCATAGCTTTTTACCGAGCTACCAATCCTGCCATTATATTTATTGTAGATTAGATATTCTAAAGGTATTTTGTAAGCATCGAATTCCTTTATTTCACCTTTGTATCGTATGCGAATTCCTGTCATGTAAGGTGTTTGTTTCTTTATTTCGTTCAATTTTTCAATTCTGAGTGATTTTTCCATCCTATTCCTTCCTCTAATTATTGATTTATAGCTGATATGGTGATTTATTTCACTAATCTAAGCTAAATTTCTCTTTTAATGTATTCTTGGAAAACACAACTCCATCAAATTATAATATATTTTCTATCTATATAGAATAAATGTAGCTATTATTGATTTGATTAATCTACGTTGCTGTACTTGAAAAATTGGCTAAAAATCCTAAAAAACTCATAGTTAGCGGTAATGTTTCATTAAGTAAAAAAAGCACAATGAGGTAATCAAAGACTTAGGATTTTTCTTATGTAAAAATAAAATTTAAAAAGAAAATGTATCTACATCTCAAAAGATAAAAGTTATCATTCAAGGCATTCTATAAAATACTGACAAGCATACATTCCTGCAATTACTCTGATAGGAACTTTATTTCTATCGATTGCAATCATTCTTCCAGAGTTGTCAAAAAAGACATCATCATCAGGGAAATGCCTGTCTACAAGTTCCCTTATTTTCTCAAGTACACGTTCCGGCGTAATGTATTCACTTTCACATCTGGCTACATACGCCTCTTGTAGATGTGTATGATCCATATCAAACTCTTCGAAATTATCATGAACCTCGTCTTTAAAGTCTCGAAAATCTCGTATCTCTTGAATTATATTCCCAAGATTGCAGTCATCTGGTCTGCACATAAGTGCACCTTTCCCACTTCCTTGATGAAGGATGCATGACCATTTTATATCTTCTTTCTCAAAGTTTGAATCCTTATTGCTTAATTCCACCCTGAATCCTTTGATTTTCATATAGGGTATGTGTCTAGCAAATTTTGCATTATACCTTCTCTTGCAAAGTTCCTTTGTTTTCCGTTTTGTTCCTCTCAAATCTACAGATGGCTTTGTATCTGGTAAGGGAATGAATTCCTTTGAAGGTTTTATTCCTTCGTTGATTAGAATCGCTTTTGCAAAGGCCGATGATAACTTTGGGCAGACTGCATTACCGACAAGTCTGTATTTTGAACTTTCGTTACCTGCTTCGAATTGATAGGTAATAGGGAACGACATGAAAGTAGCTATCTCTCGAATGGTTGGCAAGCGATACCCTATATGTTTTCCTTTTTCATTGACAGCGTAGAGTATCATGGCCTCTCTTGTAGATGCGGATCTGGTCGCTACGACAGTTCTGCTTGGACAATCAATATTTTCGGGAAATGACATCCTCCCCATAAAACCATGATCCTCTTTCAGTCTCTTAGCATTCTCCCATTCGAAATCCGCAATTCGGGTATCATAGAAATGGTCAGTGAGCAGATTAGCAGGAATTGATAATCCGTAGTTTGGATCTGTTATCGTTCCATTGTGTTCATTCTGGAAGGGATTTCCCAAAGCTTCTAGTACTTGTCTTGTTGTGGTCCATTCTAATTCGTTCTCGCATGTAGGTGTCGGGAGTGGATAATTCCCGCAAAAGAATCTTTTCCTCTTTTGAGGTGCACTATAATTAGCAGCGTTCAATACATCTTTTTTTTCTACCAGTAAATCAGGTCCTTTTCCCGGAAGTCCAAGTTCTTTCCAGGTATAGATGTCTTTGACATAGTTTTTTGTATTGGGAACGTTCTCAAGCAGCCAATACTTGAGACTTCCTTTGCTCTTTTTCCATGCTATTATTCTAAGATATGCCTTTATCAACTTTATACCAAGGCTCTTATCTGCTTTTCCCGCTTTGTTGGAATCTGAGAATGAGACGCAAGGTGGACTTCCGATAATGACATCAACATCAGGAATTATTTCATCAATCTTCTCTGGTGTATCCAGCTCCAATATGTTCATTTTTATGGCATTGCAGTTAGGATGATTCAGGTGATGTGTATTGATAGCCGGTTGCCAGTTATCTAGGGCGAAGACAAGGTCAAAGTCATTTTGTCTAAATCCTTCAGAGAAACCTCCGGCTCCACAGAAGAAATCTGCTACTGTCAATCGCCTATTTTTCATGTTCGAAGAAATATATCATTATAATATATATCTGTTGATCTTATTTTGAGTATAATGGATTTTTGTCTTGACAAATCTTCTTTTATAGATTGATTGGAGATAATATGATAACATGTACATCAGAGACGGTCGTGCCCCAATACCAGAATCAGAAGCCACTTCAAGAGTAATGAGTGCCAACGTTGGGAAGAACACCAAACCAGAAATCGTTTTCAGAAAAGCTCTGAGGGAGATTGGGATTCCCGGCTATAGACTTCATTGGAAAAAGGCTCCTGGCAGACCTGATATTTCATATCCTGGCAAGAAGATTGCTATTTTTGTGCATGGTTGCTACTGGCACCGCTGTCCTTATTGTGACCTGCCTCTACCTAAATCACATACCGACTTTTGGGCTGAGAAGTTCAGGAAGAACAAAGAAAGGGATGCAAAAAAGGAAGCAGCACTCAAATTCGAAGGTTGGGATGTACTCGTATTTTGGGAATGTCAAATAAAAAAAGATGTTATTGCCTGTGCTGAGATGGTAAAAGAACTCTATGATAAGAACTCATAAGCATTTCCTCAAATCCCGCCACTCCCCACATTCCCCAGAATAAAGAAACTCACCAGTATCAGCATCAGTGAAATGTAGATCCTCAGTGCCTTCTTGTTCACGTTCTTGATCGCCATGGGGCCGAGCTGGCCTCCTATGAGTACGGAGGGTACCACGAAGGTCATGATGTCGATAAGCTGTTCCGAGTTGTTGAGAAGTGCGTCCACGAAGACGGGGTTCATGCGGGTCAGGGCTGCCACTATGTCCACTATGAAGATGATCAGCACTGTTGAGCCTATGACCTCGGCTGGGTTCTTGATCCTCTCGTGGTCCCAGATGCAGGGGACTATTATCTTTCCAAGTCCTGTGGCTATGAGGCCTTTGAGAAATCCTGCCATGAAGCCGAACTTCCAGTAGATGGTGTTGTGCTGCTGGCATTCCTGCTTTGACCTGATGGTGTTGTAGAGCAGGAAGACTCCGTAGATGAACACGAATATTCCGAAGATGATGACCAGTAGATTTGCGTCCAGGTGGGCTGTGAGCAGCGAGCCTATGATGGCACCGGGGATTGTGGGTATCAGGTACTTCTTCACAAGGTACCAGTTCACCGTGCGCTGGTGGAGGTTTCTGGTGACCCCACTGCCGAATCCGAAGACCATGGTCAGCAGCGCCAGCCAGAAGCTGATCAGGGGGTCGAGTTTGAGAATGAAAAGGTATACCGGTATCCAGAAATTAGCTCCTGATATCCCCGCCGACATCACTATGGCGGAGATAATTATTCCCAGAGGGAAGAGATACCAGTATGTAAGGTCCATGAACTTTCATGGGGTGGGATTGTTATTTAAGGCTGGTGCAGGTCTATTTTCAAGATTTTCCCGCATTACGCTTGAATGGGTGACCGCAAATCTCCTGCACTTTTGTGGTCACTTATGATTTCAGATTAAATTCAGCTAGCTCACCAACACCCATCATTTTACAAAGACGCAGCCAGCACTTTGCTCAACCTTTATTACTTATAGACACATAGAAAAATTTAGAAAATATTTCCTTACCGATACCCATGAATACAACTTCCACAACTCCGGATAAAGACACTCTTATATCATCTCTTAGAGAATTCTTCCACGGGGAGCAGGATGTGGAATTGGTGTATCTCTTCGGCTCCGTAGCAGAGGGAAGGGCCAACGCTCAGAGTGATATAGATATAGGCATTTACCTTTCAGAGATTTTATCAAAAACAGAGAGGTTCCAGAGGCGTATCGAATTGATATCCCGGCTAACGACCTTCCTAAAGAACAACAGTGTCGATCTGCTTGTGATCAACGACACTTCTCCGGTTTTGAGTTTTGAGATAATAAAACCCAACGTCCTTGTACTTGAAAGGGATAGGGGCCTGAAAATAGATGTGGAGCAGCGTATAATGTCAAGGTATCTGGATCGGAAGCACCATGAAGATCTAATGAACCAGATACTTCTGGAACGAATAATGGAAAAAGGACTGGCTTGAATGGCTGCTGAAGGTAAGATCCTCCGAAAACTGAATTTCATGCAAAAGTGTGTCAGCTACCTGAAGTCAGTGGATTCCGGTAGCAATGAGCTGGATACGAATTATGAATTACGTAGTGCGGTTGAGAGGAATTTCCAGCTAGCCATTGAAAGTGCAATCGACATCGGAGAAATAATAATTTCCGAAGAAGGTTTTGAGAGACCGGAAGATTACAGAACTGTTTTCCTGACACTTGGAAGAAAAGGTATCATCCCTAGGGACTTTGCTGAGGATTTCTCCCAGGCGGCAGGATTTAGGAATGTCCTGGTTCACATATATGAGGACATAGATACAAGCATTCTCTATAATTTTTTGACCGACAGGCTGGAAGATTTCGATGAATTTGCCCGGCACATAGCTCAATATCTGAGCACACATTCTTGAAAACATGCGCAGGTAATGGTTCCTGCGCATCTATGTTTTCTGGATCATATGTCTTTTTCTGTTCTCAATCCAGGCGCACCATCACAGGCTTGCCCACGTCCATGGCACCCAGTATTTCATATGCCACATCTGAGCCTACTCTTATCTTGATGTCACCATGTCTGCTAACAGTTGCTGTAAATATGAACTCTTCACCAGCGTAAACTTCCACATCACGGGTTGCAAGTTCCGGTACTTTAAGGATCAAATGGCGCTTTGTTCTTTCGATGATGGGGCGGAAGTCTATGATGTCGGATTCCTGCCTGCCATACCCTGCATTTCTAGGTTCCGGGCTGCCAAAGTCAGGATCCTGTTTGCTCTTGGATTCATCGATCTCACGTACATCTATGTGGATGCCGAGAATCTTTTCGATATCGCCAATTGTGCGGCCACCCTTTCCGATTATACGAGGGAGGTCCTTTTCCTTCACCTTCACGAGTGCCCTGTGGTCTGAGGTCATCTCAACCTCAACGGGTCCCTTGGCATAATCACTGATGACATTCTTCACATTGCCCTCGGCAAGGTCCCATGAGGGTTTTCTAGTGGCCTGGTCGCCTATTGGCATTACCACGATCTGCTCACCGTAGGTGTAGATCTCGAATTCGCTTGCTCCTGTTTCCAGGTCGGAGATCAGGATAACAGGTCTTGCAAGGTCTGCCTCTGTCATGCCTGAAGGCACCTTTACAGTGAACTCAAGTATCTGTACCTTGGCAACCTCTCCCTTATCGATGAAAATGACAGTATCCACTACCTGCGGAATGACTCCAAGCTCCACCCTGCCGATAAGTCTCTGTATGGCATCAACTGCGCGGTTGGCATGTACCACTCCGATCATACCCACACCTGCCAGTCTCATATCAGCGAATATCTCGAAATCCACTGTCTTACGAACCTCGTCGTAGATGGTATAATCAGGGCGGACCAGCAGCAGCACATCGGCAGTGTTCTCCAGTCTGCCATCCAGGGGTGCGTACTGGGTGATCTCAGGGGGCACCTGGAGGTCACGTGGGGATTCCATGGTCTTCACCACAAATCCCAGGTCGTTCAAATAGACTGCAACACCTGAGGCGAAGGTAGATTTACCTGACCCCGGTGGTCCTGAAATGAGTATGCCTCTCTGGGCTCCTATGCGCTCCTTGAGAACATCACTGAGGCGATAATCCTCGAATCTCATACTTGCTATGGGTCGCACCACTGTGATCTCAATGTCATCGGAAAATGGGGGATTGGCGATGGCAATTCTCATATCCCTTATCTGTAACACCGATGCGCCGTTAAATGATATCTCAAAAAAAGAATCCCTGTCAGAACGTGCCCGGCTGAGCAGCTCATTGGATATTGCTTTGATCTCATCATAAGTGCATGGATCATCTCTTATCTTCACATATTTGACGTCCCCTATAGAGCCTCTTTTAGCCATGGGTGGGACTTTGTTCTTCAGGTGCACTGACATGATGTCCGGTTCGAAGAACTGGTCCACCAGTAAGGGTCCGAACTTCTCCGGGTCTGCCCTGAGCAGCAGCACATCCAGTCCCTTTGCCTTTGCAACAAGGGAATGTACCTTGTCGCCGGTAACAAATGTCGCGTCCAGTTCAATAGCACTTTCGCGTATTAGAGCATCAATTTCTCCATCACTGGCAAGTCTGATCTGATTATAGCTTGGCCTCTCTCCGGTAAAATCAAGATATATTTCACCATCTTCTGCCATCTTCTGTAGTTTTTTCAGCTCTTCCAGTCCCTTTAACCCGATCTCAAGTCCCCGGTTGGCCTGTGCTTCAAGCTCAGCCACCACAGCTTCCGGCACATGTATCTCGGCATCTACAAATTCCCCCTGCTCAATTTTTTCGGAGAGGATGCCATCTATCACTGCACTCGTATCCGGCACTATTCTTAGCCCTTCGCTCATACCTGTTCTCATAAAGAAGTATATGTGGCGGATTGTATTTATAGAAATTAGTTGCCCTGTAAAAATAACTAAAAAAGAAGTAGTAAAGAGCTGAAAATGGTCTGAAAAAGAAGTATGGGCTGCTGGCAGCCGGACTAGTATACGTCTTCAGGGTCAAAGACCTTCTCACCCACAACATCCCCCTCGATGGTGCGGTAGAAGCAGGATCTGAAACCATTGTGGCATGCGCCGCCTTCCTGTTCTATAATAAGCAAAAGCGAGTCCTTGTCACAGTCGATGCGGATCTCAAAGACCTTTTGCATATGGCCTGAGCTCTCTCCCTTCTTCCAGAGCTTCTGGCGGCTTCTGCTCCAGTAGTGTGCGATACCAGTCTCAATGGTCAGGTCAAGAGCTTCCTTGTTCATGTAGGCGCTCATGAGCACTTCCCTGGTTTCGCGGTCTTGTGCAATAGCCTGGATAAGACCATTGTCATACTTGAGCTCGCTAGTGTCTATCATAAAAATCACTAATTGATTTATACTATAAAAGCCTATTATTCTCCTATATTAATATAATTTATACTGCAATAATATCATTCGCAATATCACTTAATAATATTATTTAATTGTTTGAGGGTAAATATGGATTACAGCTTTGATGGCACTGGTGGTTTTCGTGTTCCGACCGGAATATCCGGATTGGATGTGCAGCTAGGAGGTGGAGTTCCACCTGGATCGACGATTCTGGCTCTTGCTGAGCCCGGAGCAAATTCGGACCTTTTCGCACAACAATTCGTCAATGGTGGCCTTCTCAATAACGAGAATGTTTATTATTTCTCATCCGAACATCCTGTAAATGAGGTTATCCAGGATATGGGGAACATGAGCTGGGATGTCCGGAAACACATCGAGGACGGTTCACTGGAATTTATTGATGCATATGCTCCCCGTTTCTATAATGTTCTTCCAAAGGGCTTCACGAGCGATCTTTCTGCAAAGGATTTCCTTAAAAGGGGAACCGATTCAATGAATCTGCTGAAGAGCGCAGTGACCCAGGAAAGAAATATGAAATATCGTGGTGTCATTGATTCCATCTCCTACTTCCTGCGTTCCTATGACCTGAACAATGTGGTCGAGGCTATAGAGATTATTTCATCAGTTGGCAAAGCCACAGGTGCGATACAGCTTATATTGATGACTAGTGGAATGCATGATTCGATAACCGAGAACACTTTAAAACATATATGCGATGGTGTTATCGAGTTTAGGATCAGGGAAAGGGGAAGTGAGCTTGAACGTACCATCATGATAAGGAAAATGCGTGGAATGCTCATTCCCAACAGGACCATCTCATATATTATATCTACCAAGGGAATTGAATTGGAAACCACAACAAGGGTGCTTTGATACAGTATTGGATCTCCAATATTTGATAAGAAACCTATTACTCGTCTTTTTATTCATAGAAATCGATTTTAAATTTTCATAAAAAGGGATACTGATCTTCATGAAACAGGATTTAGTGCGAATTTTGAGGGATATATTCACATCAGCTGGCTATGACGTAGCAGATTCTTACAAACATGATATCGTGGCGGAAAGGGATGGTTCTAAGACTTTCATCAAGTTCTCTTCCAACCCCGATATCGTGGAAATAAAGAATTTTGCAAATCAGGTGACCGAAGGCCAGGGACTCTACGCTGTGACAGGAAGCATTGATAGCAAACTTACCAGGGATGCTGAAAATATAGGCCTTAGGGTATGGGATCGTGACGATATGGCACTTCAGATAGGAAAGGCGGTACTCGCAGACATAGAAGGCTCTGCAAGTGAGCTGGACCTTTTCGGTAAACCGGTGCCAAAGGCAGTTTCAAAGACCGATGCGGCCGCACAGGAAGCCATCCATGCTATATTCGGAGGGGGCAATTCCGGCACAAGTGGAGCTGCAGAGCCATCATCATTTGCGTCAACCATTTCCGAAAGAAAGTATACGCCATATTTAGCTCCACAGGCGCCTCCGCAAGCTGTACCGGAAGCTGTACAACAGGTTCCTCTGCAAGCTGCGCCTCAAGTTCCTATGCAGCCGGAACCGCAGATATTTGCGCCAGCTGGCGAACAGGATGTTACTCCTGAAGTGGTTCAACCTCCGGGCGGTATCAATCTTAATATCAGGGCTGCGCCTGTGAGGGTCACACAGGAGCATGCTATATCGGTGGCAAAACCGCATATCTATACATATAAAGATTCGATCTTGAAGCTTGTACCATTCTGGAGGTATGATTATTCTCTCAGTACCGAATACAGGTACAAGTCCAAGATCGTGGATATATCCGGTGCAGCATCAGGCTGTCTGAATGCTCTTAACGGGGCCGATGAGCATCTTGTGATCGATGATGTGCATGACAGCATTGTAATTCCCGATGTTGTCTATGAGGTGAAACATCCGATCACCAGCGAGGAAGAAGCTAAAAAGCAATTGATCGAGAGTATAGTGGATGAACACACAAAGGACCTGCGTTTTGATAATACCCAGGGTGAAGCTATTATCTCAGAGCACAAGAGGTTCAAACCGGCTCTTGAAGATATCAAGCTGGACATAGGCCTTGTGTATGTGCCTGTCTGGGAGATAAAAGGTCCGAGGGGTTCGATCGAGATAAATGCCTACAATGCCGAGGTACTGCAGAATCCGGTTGATGATGATGCAGAGTTCGTATAGGCTGGCATGGCAGCATAGGTTCGTAACAAGGCGAACAATTATATATCAAAAAATCATATAAAGGATGACTCATTAAGTCAACTCGAATTAACAATCGTATTATTTTAAAAGGAATAAAATCCTATATTATTCAGTGAGGAATTAATTATGGTAGAAATAACTGAGAAGGCAGCAACTGAACTTAAATCACTCCTTGAAGAGCAGGAGAAGCAGGACCAGGCACTTAGACTTTTCGTAGCAGGCATGAGTTGCTGCGGTGTCCAGTATGGTATGTCCCTTGACAGCGAAATAAGTGAAGAGGAAGATGTTACAGAAGAAGTAAGCGGCATCAAGCTCGTCATGAACAAGAACGATGTTGAAGGTCTTTCCTCTGCAGTCATCGATTACGTTGACGGTCCAAGCGGCAAGGGTTTCGTTATTGATAATTCCGCATCAGCAGCTGCAGATTCCTGTGGTTCATGTGGTGGCGGATGTCATTAATTAGATAAATGAACGTATCAACATCGGATATTGCTACAAGGTGATTTTATGATTCCAGGAATGGGCGGCAGGGGAATGAACCCTACAAAAATGAAGCAGATGATGAAACAAATGGGTATCAATATCACTGATATAAATGATGTTGAACAGGTCATCATCAGGACTCCTGATAGGGATATAGTGTTCAATGATGCTAATGTGTCTATAATGACTGCTCAGGGCGTAGATACCTATCAGATAGTCGGTACACCAGAAGAAGTCGCCAGGGAAGTTCAGATACCTGATGACGATATCAGACTTGTTGCAGAGCAGACCGGGGTTTCTGAGGATCAGGCCAGAGATGCATTGAAAAATGCCAATGGCGATCTTGCAGAGGCTATAATGGCTCTCTCAGCATAACATTTTTTCTTTTTTCTTTTTTTTCCTGTATATGTCTTCAGTAATCCATTCTTTCTTTGTATATTTTTTAGGCCACAATAGATTTATAGAACCATCATGATTTATAATGTAGGATATATGGTGGATAGCTGGTCTGCATGCCGTATAATAGCTGATGACTTGGATGGTTAGAACAAAGTCATTGGCACACTGGGATTATCAGTGCCAAGATCATATTGTTATGTCGTATAGCTCTGGCTATGGTATTTTCTCAGGGATGCACGACCTTCACACATTATCCTGCTTAGTTTACAAAATTCACTTTTTTGCCAAAAGTGATGGTATGGTGAGGTTTAGGTAGAATGTCTGAAAATTTCGAAGTAAAACTGGATGGGAAAACTTATCTTCCGGATCCTTCCGTAAAGGAGAACTCGTGGATTGGCGACTATGAGCAGACTTATGAGAAATTCCTGAAATATCCGTCTGCTTATTGGGAAATGATCGCAGATGAGCTCGAATGGTTCCAAAGATGGGATACTGTACTGCAATGGGAACACCCTTATGCAAAATGGTTCACCAACGCCAAGCTCAACATAACACACAATTGTCTGGACAGGCATGTATTCGATGGAAGACGCAATAAAGTTGCAATGATCTGGTTAGGTGATAACGGGGAGGAGATGATCTTCACCTATCGCCAGCTGTACCGTGAGGTTATGCGTTTTGCAAACGGATTGAAATCCCTTGGTGTGGAAAAAGGAGATACGGTATGTATTTACATGCCTCTTGTGCCTGAACAGATAATCGCTATGCTCGCATGTGCCCGTATAGGTGCTGTCCATACTGTTGTTTTTGGAGGCTTTGGATCCAATGCCCTTCGTTCCAGGATCCGTGATGCACAGGCCAAGATCGTCATTACTGCAGATGCAGGTATGAGGCGTGGCAAACGTGTTGAGCTCAAGGCCATTGTGGATGAGGCTGTTGTGAACAGTTCAAGTGTGGAAAAGATAGTTGTTCTGCGCAGGATGTCCCCTCCAATGGAACTTTACTCCGAGATAGAGGTTGACTTCCATGAGATCATGGAATCTGCAGAGTCAGAGTGTGAGGCTGAGGTCATGGATTCCGAAGACCCATTGTTCATACTCTACACTAGTGGTACCACAGGACCTGCAAAGGGAATAGTACACACATGCGGTGGATACATGGTGGGTACCTATTATACTACCAAGTGCATGTTCGATCTCAAGGATAATGATGTCATGTGGTGTACCGCCGACCCCGGCTGGATCACAGGCCACAGTTACATTGTATATGGTCCGCTGTCAATGGGTGGTACCATACTGATATCGGAATCAACTCCCGATTATCCCGACCCGGGTGCCTGGTGGCGTATCATCGAGGAATTTGACGTAACTATCTTCTACACCGCACCTACGGCTATCAGAATGTTCATGAAATTCGGTGAGGAATGGCCAAATAGATACAATCTGAGTTCTTTGAGGATACTGGGCTCTGTGGGAGAGCCTCTGAATCCTGAAGCATTCGAATGGTATTATAGTGTCATAGGCAAGGAAAAGTGCCCCATAGTCGATACCTGGTGGCAGACGGAAACAGGTATGCACATGCTTACCACTGCAGTTGGTGAACCCATGAAACCAGGGTTTGCAGGCCGTCCGGTACCCGGTGTGGTGGCAGATGTTGTGGATGAGGATGGAGAACCTGTTCCGCCTGGCACTGGTGGTTTCCTTGTGATAAAGGAACCCTGGCCTTCCATGATGAGGACTGTGCACCAGAATGATGAAAGATACCGGCAGTACTGGAACACCATTGGCAACTATTATACCGCCGGTGATCTTGCAGTAAAGGATGAAGATGGTTATATCATGATCCTGGGACGCTCGGATGATGTCCTGATAGTTGCAGGGCACAATATAGGAAGCGCTGAGGTGGAAAGTGCCCTGGTTTCCCATGAGTCCGTAGCCGAGGCTGCTGTTATCGGAAAGCCTGACCCTCTCAAAGGGGATTCCATAAAGGCCTTCATCATACTGCGTGTGGGCTTCAAAGCAAGTGATAAACTGAAACTTGATCTTGTTTATCACGTCAGGATGAACCTGGGGCCAATAGCAATACCCTCTGAGATCGAATTTGTAGATTCCCTGCCCAAGACCCGCAGTGGAAAGATCATGCGGAGGGTTATCAAAGCAAGGGAACTGGGCCTTGACCTGGGAGATGTTTCCACACTGGAGGAATAACCTCCTCTTTTTTCATTTTTCGTTACGGATAAAATGAAAAGAGTTATGAACAATATCCCATAAATTATCTACAGGTGGAAAAATAATGATCGATCTTTTTGAGCTTTATCTTGCAGAAGACTGTCCTTATGGCGATGAGACCACAGAACTTCTTGGTATCGAAGGAAAGGGCAGGCTTCGTATCATGACAAGGGAGCATGGAGTTGCAGCTTGCATGGATGACCTTGGCAAACTCTATGAGAGCAGGGGTCTTGAGGTTGTGAGCTCATTTAGAAATGGTGAAGAATTCAATCCCAATGATGTGATATTTGAGGCACAGGGCGATCTTCCCATGCTTTTCAAACTGTGGAGATTTTCCCAGACATTCCTTTCAATGGTGTGTGCGATCGCATCAATGACGCGTTATACCGTTGAGCTTGCAAGGAAGGTCAATCCTGAGGTCATGATAGCTACAACCAGAAAAACCCATCCTGGTTTTCGCAAATATGAGCTGAAAGCTGTAACAATAGGTGGTGGAGCCCATCATCGCACATCTTTAAGCGATTCTGTGCAGATCACCCAGAATCATTTCAATGTCATCGAAGAGCTTGGTCAGCTCAGGTCAATGAGGAAGATCGAGATCGAGCCGAATACAGTGGAAGATGCATACAAATATGCAGCAATGGCGGACATTATCATGCTGGATCATAAAAGCCCCGGGGAGATGAAGACCATTGTACCCAAACTGCGTGAACTTAACCCTAAACTCAGAATTGCCATTGGTGGCATAGATATTGAGAAAGTGTCCGAATATGCTGCACTTGTGGATACTATTATCACCACTGCTCCGTATTATGCAAGTCCTTTGGATATGTCTACTAAGATCAGGAAATTATAGTTTGGTCCATGTGGGCAAAAATTATTTATATAAAGTACACAATGGTTGTGTATGGGATATGCATCACCGTGGCATATGGCAGTGAATGAAGGGGGATTTCATGTCACTGGCTATTATTTCTGCAACGAAACAGTATATCTTAACAACTATCAATTTAATAAATACCCTTATTAGAAAATTAAAAGGTGTTATAACATGAGCAAACCGGAATTATTGGATTTCAGTGCAACATGGTGTGGACCCTGCAAGATGCAGAAACCTATTCTTGAAGAAGTCAAGGCGAAACTCGGAGACAAGGTCGAAGTCAAGGTCATCGATGTAGATGAGAACCAGGCACTTGCATCACAGTATGGAGTTCAGGCTGTCCCTACTTTAGTTATACTGAAGGACGGGGAAATTGCAAAACGCTTTACAGGTGTCACAAATGCTGCAGTCCTCATTGAGGAATTGAACAAGGTGCTTTAAGCATCTTGTTATTGTTTTCTTTTCTCTCCGTTAATTTTTTATTTTAGTCTTCTTGAAAAGACGTAAATATATTCACTCTTATTCAGGCTTAGAGGTATATTGAAATTGCAGGAACTAGTCGATCTTGGTGTAATGGTATTCAGGCAAAAGAACTCCAGGGGTTCTTTTAAGCCGCATCTTGCTATAAAATTCAGGTCAGATAAGGGGAAAATACTCACCTTTTCTGTGGATACTACAAGGATTCCCCAGAAGTACCAGCAACCCGATGCCTACCTGATCACCCATGCACATTCGGATCATTATGGCAAATCCGCCATGCTTTCCGAAAGGGCAGTATGTTCTGAGAAGACTGCCATTGCACTTGAGATAAGGCATGAGCGGGAATATAAGGGCAGAACTGTAAGCATTGGTGAGAGCATCGATGTGAATGGTGTCACAGTTCACACATATCCCAATTATCATACTGTAGGTTCCACTGCATTTTACTGGGTAAATGATGTCGGTACCCGCATACTGGTTACAGGGGATGTGAAGGATGCATCCCATCTTCCAAAATGCGATGTGCTAATCACCGAGGCGAATTATGGCGACCCGGGGGATGCAAGCTGTTATTTTGAAGATGATATCACAGCTTTTAAGAGCGCATTTGAGGATAATAACTGCCTTGCTTTTGGAGCTTATGCTTTTGGTAAAGCCCAGAGGGCAGTTGAGCTGCTAAGAGGGTTTGGATACACAGGCTCGATAGAAATGGAAGAAAAGTCCCTGGCCCTGACCCGACAGCTGCTTGACAATGCCGGTGAGCTTGTGTCTCTGGGTGATTCATCTGAAGATTCCATAAGTGTTGTCCCTCCCTGGGATCTTGGCAAGCTTCCCTGGCATATTTCCAAATACGTAATGACCGGGAGGTCTGACTATCGCTATCCTGCGATCCAGATAAGTGATCATCTGGATGCCAGGGGGCTGACTGAAATGGTGGAGGATATAAGGCCCGAATTCACAGTGGTCTATCATCCGAAAGGCCATCGGCCCGAAAGGTTTGCAAGTCACCTGAGGCAGATCGGTTTCAATGCAGTTTCCATAGACATGGTCAACAACGTTCTGAGCAATGAGTTTATCTAGTTTTGTCCTGTTATCCGTGAATTAGGATAAAGATTTATATAAGTTTCAGTTTTTAAGTATCCATATTATCCAAGTTATTCCAGGAGATCTGATCAATTGTCAAAACCGTCCAATAGGAAGCAATCAACTTCTTCCAAGCAGAAAGATATAAAAACTGCAGAAGCAGTCACTCCTTCCGTTTCTGGCGCCGATAGATCCGCTTTTAAATCAAAGACCCCCGAGGAAAAGAAACAGACTCATATCGAGGGTATTATCAAAACAGCAGTGGCATCTATCATAGGTATGATCGCAGGACTTATAGTATTCATGCAGTTAGGCGTGGGTGATGCTCCGGAAGTTAAATGGTATGCTATAATCACCATCGTTGCAGCAATCTCATATTATGCCATGAGACTTATTTTCCCGCTTGTCAAGATCAACACAAAGGATTTTGGCCCAAAGGACTGGTTCTATGTTGAGTTCATAGTCATTGACTTCTGTCTTGTGACATGGACACTGCTTCTGAATTGACCTTATCTCTTTTTAAACCATTTACTTTATTTCAGTGACAGGGATTTTACATGCGAATAGCCATTTTAAATAGAGACAGATGCCAGCCAAGACGTTGTAGTCATGAATGTGAGAAATACTGTCCACGTGTGAGAACCGGGGACGAAACTATTGTTTTCGAAGAAGACGGTAAACCTCTCATATCCGAGGAACTCTGTGTCGGGTGCGGAATCTGTGTACATAAGTGTCCATTTGACGCAATAATGATCATTGGTCTTCCTGAGGCACTCAAAGAACCGACCCATAGATATGGTCCTAACGGCTTCTCACTCTATGGTCTTCCAATTCCGCAGGTTGGCAAGGTCACAGGTATTCTGGGTCCGAACGGTATTGGTAAAAGTACGGCAGTACAGATCCTGTCTGGCACTTTGACACCTAACTTCGGCGGAGATAATGATAATTGGGAACGGGTGCTCGAACATTATTCAGGTACTGCCCTTCACGATTATTTCAGGAATGTCATGGAAGGCGATATCAAGGTAGCACAGAAACCTCAGTATATTGACCTCATCCCCAAGGCTTTCAAGGGCAAGACCAGCGAACTGCTGGAAAAGACTGATGAGAGGGGAGTTCTGAATGACCTTGTAGAGAGACTGGACCTTTCCCACATAATTGACAGGAAGATCACAGAACTCAGTGGTGGAGAACTCCAGAGAGTTGCCATTGCTGCATGTGCTGCAAGGGATGCAGATTTCTATTTCTTTGATGAGATCAGTCCGTATCTTGATATCTACCAGCGTATCAATTCTGCACAGTTGATCCAGGAGCTATCAAAGGACAAGGCTGTGCTTGTTGTTGAGCACGACCTCGCTATACTTGACATGCTTGCAGATGCTGTACACATAGCATACGGTGAGCCGGGTGCCTATGGTGTGATAACTCATCCCAAGGGAGTGCGTATTGCCATTAATCAGTATCTTAAAGGCTATCTGCATGAGGAGAACGTGCGTGTGAGGCCGGATGCCATCAAGTTCGAGGTACATCCTCCAAGAGTGGAGACTGACATCGACACACTGGTTGATTATGGCAGTTTCTCCAAGAGCTATGGTGATTCTTTTTCCCTTGAAACTGAAGCAGGTTCTTTGAAACAGGGCGAAGTTCTGGGTATAGTGGGACCAAACGGTATAGGTAAATCCACATTTGTACGGATGCTTGCAGGTGAGATAGAGCCTGATGATGGTAAACTGGACCTTGACATCAAGATCGCTTTCAAACCCCAGTATATAAAGGCAGACAGTCCTCTGCAGGTGCAGTATTTCCTGCGCAGTATGTCCCGCAAGTTCGATACAAGCTATTTCCAGTCCGAGGTTGCAAAACCCCTGCAGCTTGAAAGGCTCTATGAAAGAATGCTCACTGATCTCAGTGGTGGGGAATTGCAGAGGGTTGCCATCGCAGCCTGTCTTTGTCAGGATGCGGACATGTATATTCTTGACGAACCAAGCGCTCACCTTGATGTGGAACAGCGTTCCATGGTTACCAGGGTCATCAAGAGATTTGCGGAAAATAACAGAAAGACTGCAATGGTGGTTGACCACGATATCTATCTGATAGATATGCTCAGTGAACGCCTCATAGTGTTTGAGGGTGAACCTGCTGTTTACGGTAAGGCTCATGCGGCATCAAGCATGCAGGATGGTATGAATAAGTTCCTTGCAAATCTTAACATCACCTTCAGGCGTGATGAGGATACTTCCCGTCCAAGGGTCAACAAACCCGATTCCAGACTGGATAGGGCACAGAAGGCAAAAGGAGAGTATTACTATCACGATCAGGAAGAGTGAATTCTCTTCCGCTTTTGTTTTTTGCTATTGATCACTGTTGAGGATCATTATTTTCAGAATTTCTTTTTTAATCGAGTTGTAACATTCGTCAACAACTTCTGTTGAACCTTCAAATAATCTAATTTTAAATCCGAATGTAGTGGCAAACTCATTTACTGTCCTGTCAAATTCTTTTTCATAATGTAAGCCTGTATCGACCTTTCCCACATTCTTGTATCCTGAATAATCAAAGACCATTTTTGTCATCTCGACGTTATCAGGGTCAGGCGTCAAGCGGGTTGCAACAAGCATTTCCTTCCAGTTCACAGCCTGCATGGGTGTCAGGAAGTAGGTCCCTTCGCCCTGCTTCTCACCTTTCATGGCATTGATGTACGATGCCTGGTTTCCAAAGGATGCACAGATGCAGTCGTCCACCACATGTCCTCCCCTATCCTTGAGTATCCTGACAGGAATATCCAGTTCCCTGAAATCATATTCAATGGAACCCAGCACATTTCCGCAAAGTCCATAGAGGACAAGGATGCCGTCAATGGATCCTGCTATCTCTTCTACACTGTGATATACTTCTTCTTTCAGGATATGTGGGTCAGCATCCAGGGCGAACTCCAGGAAATAAACCACAAGTGTGAGTTCATCATTATCACTCAAAAAGTTTGCAATCTCTCCTGCATCTGCAGTATCATAATCGATTGAAAGCCTATCCAGCTTCTTTTTGATCCCTTCGTCCTCTCCGTTATCAATAAGAACTATACGACTGTCCCTGTCCTCTTCAATGAGGTGGACAACTTCATCCTCGAACATTCTACAGGCAAGTAGGCATAGTGATGGCAAGATCTGACTCCCTATTTATGTTATTAATATTATCTTTGTTTTCTTCCATTTTATTCTAACCCCTCCTAATCCCTTATGGGGACAATATAAACTATATATAATTGTGAGATTATATTATATTTAAATATACAAATAAATGGAGTTTTTAGATTGCAAGGCAAGTTTTATGATAACATAAATGTTCTCGATTCTGTAGAAACAGAGAATTTGAAGATAGAAGTTCTGGAATACAAAGAGCTAAAAGGCAGCAAAGATCCTGGTTTGTCCAAGGAGATATATTACGTTCAGAAATCCGGTATGTCACTGAAGCAGGTCAAGGTGACCCTTAAAGATGGTGGGATAATTACCGAAGCCGGTGCCCTCAATTTCCACAAGGGCAATGTCACCAGCGAATCAAATATAGGTGGTGTCGGTGGGCTTGCGAAGAAAATGATCAAGAACAAGCTGACCAATGAATCCACATTCAAGCCACGATACAGAGGAGTTGGTGAAGTATTCCTTGAGCCAAGCTTCAGTCACTACATTATAGTGAAGCTTGATGGAGGTTCCATAATAGTTGATAAGGGTCTTTTCTATTGCTGTGAGGATTCCCTTGAAGTTGGTGTGGCAAGTCAGAAGAATATATCTGCAGGTCTCTTTGGCAGTGAGGGATGGTTCCAGACTAAAATAAGCGGAACAGGTACATGTGTACTTGAAAGTCCTGTGCCCATGAACGAGGTACTCAAATACCAGCTCAACAATGAAAAGCTACAGGTAGATGGAAACTTTTCCCTGCTAAGATCAGGATCTGTAAATTTCACAGTGGAAAGATCAACAAAAGGAATCACAGGAGCATTCACCTCAGGAGAAGGTCTCCTGCAGACATTCGAAGGAACAGGCAGCGTATGGCTCGCTCCGACCCAACCGGTTTACAATGTCATGGGTATGCGTGGCATCCCGCAACTTCAAAGTGCAACTTACAACCGTGATAACAAAACATAACTCGGGGACTTATCCCCCATTCTCTATTTTTCTTTTTTCTATTGCACATTTATATGCATCATGCATGTTGTAGAACAAAAAAACGATGTATATAAGGATTGGTATTGCCAGATGTGCAGAGACCACCAGGATGAAGCCAAGTACAAAATAGTAGCTGCCTTTGGCTGTATCTCCGTTGTATATCTGCCCCAGGCCAGGGAATATCATTGAGTAAAAAGCAGCTTTCAGAGGATTTGGCCTGAAAGGTTCGATTGCAATTTCATTATCCGTTTCTTCCATTATCATCCCACATATATTATTTCGGTGTGTAGGATGAAATAGGTTTTGAATCAATCATTCTAAAAGGTCTGTCCTTGAACATGGCAATACCTGTTTCCATGATATTCTGGATGGATGGAACCTCTGCTTACCCATCCCTGGAATTTCCTTTCTTTCCTTTCGCAAGGTACCATGTGAGGAAGTCAGTGTACAGTATGATCCCGATGAGTGTTGACCAGACCATCATAAGTATGTGAAAATTATTGACAGGCACTAATCCGTTTGCAAGCAGGAAATGTCGATATGACAGGAAATCGATACTGGTTCCCGGTAGAATGAGAACTGTAAGGAGGGGCGTAAAGAACAGGATTATCAATGCCATTCTGGATGATATGTTCACCAGGGCGAAAAGCACGGCAAAAGCGAAAAGCGCAAAAAGCAATGCAGTACCAGTAAATGCCAGTATTCCTATTTCATCACCTTCTTGTGCTATTATATTTTCTGCTTATATATAAATATGCAGTGGCAGGTACTATTGCGATAACACAGAAAAGGACGACAAAGGAGTATACCATAAATACAGCTGCTCCAAACCTTGTGATCTCTGAATTAACAGGTTCTGGGGTCGATATTATCTCCTCGCTCTTCTGGTAATATTCTTCTTCTTCTTCTTCCACGTATTGCTCATAATCGATTACAAGGGGTGCATCATCCACATAAAGTATCGGTGTTCCTGAACTTGTGGTTCCGCGTCTTTCATTGTCATCTGTGAATTCGACTGATGCAGCAGGCAGGTAACTTTCTCCAACTTTCACTGCCATGATGGTATATGTTATCTCTTTTGAGTCGCCTGCCTTAAGTTCTCCCTTCCATCTGGTCTGCCCGCTGACAAGTTCAAGGTCATTGGGTATTACATCGGACATGCTAACATCAACCTGTCTGTCTCCGGTATTTCTGATACTGATAATGACCTCTGTCTCGTCTCCTGGATACAGGTAGTTTGAAACAATGTTCTTCTCTGCAGTAACTTTCAAGCCATGTATCTGAAAACTCTCATCAATGGCATCTGTTTCCACGCTATATGTCTCACCTTCATGCTGCCACTGTGCAATGGCATTAACGAATGTGAAATTGCCAGGTTTTGTTGGTTTTACATAATATTTTATAGTCTTTTCAGAACTGGGTTCCATAAGAATGACCCATTCAGCTTTTTCCATATTGTCCGGAATAAAGGATTCTGGCAGTTCATCCACGACAGTTAGTGCAGTCTGGAAATTAGCCATGTTCTTAATTGTCAGGCTTATCAGGAAATATTCGTCCGTTCCGAATTCCTTGTCAAATGCACTCTTTTCCAGCAGTTGTATATCTTTTTCGATTGCTATGTATGGCTTAATTGGGACTTCAAGGATGCTTGTCTTCAAGTATTCATTACCCTTGTAATCATAACCTTTGATCTCTGAGTTGATCGTGATATTCTTGGCCACAGGACTGATGGGTGGCGATATACTGGTTACGAATTTCTTGACCTTGGTGGGGTCAAGTGATGCATGCTGCAATGTCATATCCTTAACAGTTCCCTCACTGCTGCCTGTATTCAGTAGCATGCCATGCAGGGGGATGCTACCGTCATTACTCAGACTGAATTGGTATTCGATTTTTTCTGAAGGGTAATAATCTTCTTTATCTGTCTGCACACTAATCCCTATTTCGGGTTTACCGGGTCTGAGCGTTTCAATAAAAACTTCCTCTGTGTTCTTATTGATGTAAACCAGGTGCATCATGAACTCATCAGGTATCTTCTCGTATTCTCCCGTCTTGTAGATACCCTCAATGATATTGCCCTGTTTCTCAATGGAAATAGTGGCTCCTTCTTCGTCAAGGCCGTTCAGTTTCACGACATAGTCGTCATCTTCCATGGAATTCCCGGTTTTGAGGGATGTTTT
Organism: Methanolobus sp. ZRKC3; assembly: GCF_045291275.1. Classification (GTDB taxonomy): domain Archaea; phylum Halobacteriota; class Methanosarcinia; order Methanosarcinales; family Methanosarcinaceae; genus Methanolobus. The sequence goes on along the minus strand of NZ_CP146982.1, from coordinate 2,002,986 downwards.
TGGGTTGCTTGTTATCCATATCCTCTCATTTTTCTGCTTGTGCATTTCCAGTGACACGGAATCTGTGCTGATATCCCCAACGCTGATCTTCAACTCGTTCTCATATACCTGCTCGCTGTTTGCGCCGGAATCGATAAAGTAGGCTTCCTTGAACACTCCATTGCGGTAGATAAGTATGGTAGCAGAGGCATCATCTTCATTTATTGTATGCAGCTTAACAGTGAATCCTTCCAGTTCCGCCCTGTCTCCGATCTTCAGCTGATATGCTCCCTGGAATATCCATATGTTCTCATCATGAAAGTCGTAGGCATTGGCTACAGGTGTCAACAACAGCAATAAAGCTGTAAAGAAAAGTAGTATGCGTGCAGCCATTATATTCATGTATATATTTTTATCTTTTAAATGTTGTCGTATTTCATTTCAGTACATATATCAGAGGAATTACCCGCATGATGGCTGACTTGTATCGAGCTTAATGTTTGACCTGAATAATTCTCTTTTTGCTGCGCTGATCAGCTGAAAATGCATATTTTATTATGTACTTATTATATTAATAGGTGATTAAGATATCAGATATTTCAATCATCATTATATCATATGGGGTTGAAAGTTAATTTACAAAAATCTCAATATTGGGACGTTTTTGGAGTGGTTATTATAGCAGATCTATTAACTCAAACTATACCCTATACTAGCATATCTGTATCACAGTTGCTATTTGCATTGATAGTCTTGGTGGCAGGCATTTTTGTTGCCGGTATCCTGACAGGCATGTTCAGGAAAGGACTGGAAAAGACGAAACTTCCTGAACTTGTCATCGAGTTTCTTGCGCGGTTCCTGCGTGCATTGCTCTACGTGGCTATTCTGCTTGCAGTTGTAAGTACTCTTGGCGTAGATACCAGTTCGGTGGTCGTAGGTCTTTCCGCTGTTATCGGTCTGGTCCTTGGTTTTGGTATGCAGGACTCTTTGAACAATATGGCTGCAGGTGTATGGATCGCAGCACTGAGACCTATTGATAAAGGGGAATATGTGACCGTCAATGGTCTTTCAGGAACAGTAGCAGCCGTGGGTATCATGGCAACGGAACTGCTGACCCCTGACAACCAGTTCATCACACTGCCCAATAAACTTGTCTGGGGCAGTCCCATAATCAACACAACCCGTATGCCCACAAGAAGGGTGGGTGTTGATGTAGGTATCAGCTACGGTAGCGATATTGCTGGTGCAATGAAGGTTGCTCTGGAACTCATGAATGCCCATTCTCTCGTACTGGCAGACCCTGCCCCTGCTGTTGTTAACACAGAACTTGCTGATTCATCTGTGAATTTGCAGTTGCGTGCATGGGTGAATACGGCTGATTTCTGGGCTGTCAAGGGTGACCTGACCACAGGCATATATGATGCATTCAACAGGGAAGGTATCGAGATCCCGTTCCCGCAGATGGATGTGCACCTGGATAAATAGATGTGGAAAAAGTTGCTCTTTCGGGCAACTTTAATTTTCTTTTTCTCTTTTACTTTTTATAACGTTGTCATATGGTCATGGAAGATATATCATTGCAGATGACAGGGTTGGGTACTTTCATATAGTTTGTTGCATATGCAACAGTTGCGAATGCAACAAATAGGTGAAGCCCTTGAATGATCTTGAAGAAAACAATATTGACAGGCATACTATCCAGGAATCCATCGGAAAATATACATCTCATCTTTTCAGGTCCATACAGATATATGTGTCAAAGGAACTGGAGCCATATGGTATCGGGAGCGGTCAGTTCCCATTTATCATGCGCCTTTTGCATTGCGATGGTATAAAGCAGGAAGAGCTTGCAAGTTGCCTGAAGTATGACCGGGCCACCATCACACGTTCCATGAACAAACTTGAAGAAATGGGCTATGTCAGCAGGGAAAGAGATCCCGATGACAGGCGTGCCTACATGGTCTGCCTCACAGAAAAGGGAAGGGCAATGGAACCTGTGATCAAGGATGTGAGCTCTCAGCTCAATGATGTGTTACTGCGGGGTTTCACAGAGGAGGAAACTATGTCTTTTATATCAATGCTGATGCGGACTGTAGATAACATTTCCTCTGAGAATGAGGCCCGGAAGGTTATGAAATGAAAGAGACGGGCAATAGGAAAAGTTCCGGCATGGAGACCATGCTGGGGGATCCAAAGAAAGCCATAGTCAAACTGGCAGTGCCCATGATGTTCGCCATGTCAATTCAGACCCTGTACAATCTGGTAGACACCTTCTGGGTATCCGGCCTGGGTTCTGATGCACTTGCAGCAGTGGGCTTTGTCTTCCCTTTCTTCTTTGCAGCCATAGCGCTTTCCAATGGGCTTGGGATAGGTGGCGGTTCTGCCATATCCCGTAAGCTCGGTGCAGGCAACAAGCAGGAAGCGGATAATGTGGCAGTCCATACCATGATCCTGATGCTCATACTGGTGCTTGTTTTCGCGATTCCTCTCTTGATATTTGCCCGGAGCATATTCGTTTCAATAGGCGCCGGGGAAACTGCAGCCATGGCAGCCTCATACGGTAAGGTCATCTTCGCTGGTAGTCTCTTTTTGTTCTTCCCCAACGTGGCAAACGCCATCCTTCGCAGCGAAGGCGACACTAAAAGAGCTATGTATGCCATGGTGCTGGGATCAGTTCTGAACATAATTCTGGATCCCATACTCATATACTGGATGGGAATGGGTATCGCAGGCGCAGCATGGGCCACTGTGATATCCCTTGCCGTCTCCTCGATATTCATGTCCAACTGGCTCTTCTTCCGCAAGGATACATACCTATCATTTGATTTCAAGGATTTCAGCTTCGACAGGGGGATACTCAGGGATATCTTCAAGGTGGGTGTACCGTCATCCATACAGCAGGTTTCCATGGCTTTGATGATGCTCTTCATGAATGCCATAATAATATCAGTAAGTGATACCGATGGTGTGGCGATCTATACCGTAGGCTGGCGTGTTGCCACCATTGCCATCGCACCGCTTATCGGTATTGCCACGGCTGTGGTGACAATGACAGGTTTCGCCTATGGGCAGAGGTCATATGAAAAGGTATCATCATCTCACATATATGCCACAAAGATAGGATTCCTGGTTGAGTCTGCTGTGGCGGTGTTCACCTTTATACTGGCTCCGCAGATAGCATATGTGTTTACCAGGTCGGAGAGTGCTATCCACATATTCCCGGATCTGGTGACATTCCTGAGGATCATATGCCTCTTCTATCCCACAGTATCCCTGGGTATGCTCTCGTCCTCGCTCTTCCAGGGGGTTGGAAAAGGAAACTACTCTCTCACGGCTACCATTGTGCGTGCTATTATACTAGTTCCCTTGTTCTCTTTCATCTTTGCCTTCAACCTCGGCTTCGGTTTGGTAGGTGTGTGGTGGGGGCTGGTTATCGGTAACAGTATAGGGTCGATAATAACCTATATCTGGGCCAGGGTCTACGTAGGGGGGCTGTTGAGGCCTGGAAGCTCTCCCCATGCGGTGGCAGAGCCAGTTGAGTGAACAGGGTGGGAAGTGTGTCTCACTTTCTTGACTTATTTACTCCTCTCTTTTTTTAATACCATATTTATATATACGGTCTTATTTTTAGTATCTACAATTCTCTTAAAAATGAATTGAAGGTAAAAAATGTTCAATATACGCTCTTTGATCCTAATATTTTTATTTTTATCGTGTCTTGTTTCAATTTCAAGCGCATCCAACGAATACTCGGATGAGGAACAGCAGATGCTGGATCTTATAAATGATGCAAGGTCACAGAATGGTCTTGACCCCCTCAGGTTCAATCCATTGCTCAATGAGGTGGCAAGTGAGCACAGCAAGGAAATGATCGAAATGGATTATTTCTCCCATGACTCCTATGACGGTACCGGCTTTGCCCAGAGGATACTGGACAGCGGCTATGTTATGACATATGCAGGGGAAAACATTGCAATGAGGTACCCTCCTAGTGTGCAAATTGCCCACGACGGTCTCATGAATTCCCCGGGACACAGAGCCAATATCCTCAATCCGAACTATAATGAGATAGGCATCGGCATATGGGTGGGTGGTTACCTGTCTTATCCAAACACCGCAATGTACACGCAGGATTTTGGCTGGAGCAATTCAGTAACTCCTGTTCTTGTGCTTGAGGATTCCTATCCTTCAGGGGAGCTTGTAAGTTCGAGCAGCTCTTCCCAGATATTCAGTGTAGGCATGAACCTGCCATCTGATGTTTCCTGGTATCTCGATGGTGCCATGGTCAGGGTTGAAAATGATGTAGTCTCATCTTCCTATGAGCCAAACGTCCAATCCACAGGTACTCACAGTGTGGAAGTGTCGGTGACCGATTCACAGGAATCAGTTTCAAGGTCGTGGACATGGACTGTAGAATCCGAAGAGTCAGTCAAAGGTGACTTTGATGGAGATGGGGCGGTTGGTATAATCGATTTCAGTGCCTTTGCCAAGGTCTATAATACCGAAGCAACCATGGAAAGTGCATGGGCGGATTTCAATGATGACGGGTCGGTTAATATCATCGATTTCAGTGCCTTTGCCAAGGTCTACAACAAGTAGGCCTTTTCATTCCTTTTTAACGACTTCTGGCATCTTCAGATGTCCTTGCTTTTCTGATGCTTCGATATCCTTCCAGTATCTGTCGTGAAACTAAAATGCAATCTTTATAAGCAGTACCTAACATAGTAAGTTTAGATATGCGATAGCATGAAGGGGACATCAGAAAAAATGGATATTTCCGAAGACGGTTCTGAACAATACTTCTCCGGGCCGGATGAAAATGCCACGCTTTTGCTGGAGACCTCCAGCGGTGAGAAGGTATACAGACATCTTGATTCTATCATAGTGTCACTGCCAGATGGCAGGAGTACCATCACAACATCCTGGGTGAATGGAGGTTACAGGGAAGACCTCAGGGCCATATTCAATCATAAGGTGTCCAAGGCTGTAAAGGGCTCAAAGGATCTCGAGGGGGGCAATGTTTCTGCCTACCTGGAAATAGTTTCGCGAGATCTTGGACTTAATCCTGCATATTCGAGCGGCTTGCTCACAGCAGCCCGCATGGAGAATGTTGCCATAGTAACCCGCTCATTCAGGGGCGTTGAAGTCACTGGCATAGTTACGGGGGGCATAGAGGTCAATGGCGGCAGGGTTGGGGACCCGGCATCATATTATCAGGAGAATGGCTCCCATATGTTCATCCAGGGGACCATCAATACCATCCTGCTTATAGGTGCAGATCTCCCAGCCTATGCAATGAACCGGGCAATTGTAACTGCAAGTGAGGCAAAGGCTGCAGCCCTGCAGCAATTAATGGCACCCAGTCGCTATTCAAATGGTATTGCCACAGGCTCAGGAACCGATATGATTGCAATTGTTGCAGATCGCAACAGCTCTGTTCATCTTACGGATTCCGGAAAACATTCCAAATTGGGGGAGTTGATAGGTCTGACAGTTATCGAGGCTACCCAAAAGGCGTTGGAACTCCAGTCGGAACTGTCTCCCATAAACCAGAGGGATATGATGGTACGCCTTGAACGCTTTGGAATAGACGAAGCAGCTTATTGGAATGTTGCTTCCAGATTAGAGGGGGAGAACCGCAAGTCCCGCTTTTTTAGGGACCTTCGTGACATCTCCCGCAATCCCTTCCTTGTGGGGAGCACCTGTTCGGTATTGCACCTGCTTGATGAGATATCATGGGGTTTGATCCCGGAAACCTCTGGGAGGAAGGTGGCAATATCCATTATGAAAGGTCTTCCGGAAATGCTGAAGAGCAAAAATGAAGTTCCATTCGATAGTCTTCTGGATGAGAAGGATTCCATACTTGACAACTGGCTCAGGGTAAGCTCCTGGCTGATCAAGAACGGGAACTGCCAGAGCACGGATGAGTGTAGTGAATCCCGAAAATGAGGAGTTAGATGAAAGAATTAATGAACCTGTCCCTTTACGAGTCCGATCTGGGAGTATTTGATTCGGACTGGGGGAACATCAAGGACTTTCTCAAGAAGCATGAGCTTGATGGCATAGAGCTTTTCGTAGACAATTCTCTTCTTCCTGATATCCCCGCTCATCTCATAGAAGGTGTGCATCTTCCTTACTGGATGGGGCGTCACAGGGCATGGCTGGATGATTCGGTCTTCTCTTCTGATATGGATGAATTTGAAAAGATGTTCCTCTTCGGTGGGTGCTGCCGGGATGATGTCATCTCGAACTTCCGGCAGTCCCTGGATAATGCCCTCTCACTTGGTGCTGCATATGGCGTATTCCATGTGGCATATGTGGAACTTGAAAACGTGTTCACCCGTGATTTTAACTGTAGCGACAGGGATGTTATGGACAGCACTGCGGCTTTTCTGAATGAGGCTGTAAATATCTATCCGGATGGTGAACCGCCAGTACGGCTTTTCTTTGAGAATCTATGGTGGCCTGGTTTAACATTCCTGGATCCGGAGGATACTGAATACTTCATCGAGCAGCTTGATTTTGACAACTGGGCATTCGTGCTGGATGTGGGACACTTAATGAATGCCACTATGATATGTACCGATGAGGTGGAGTCCATAGATGTGGTTCTTGAGGTGCTTTCAAGATATTCTGATGAGATGATGTCCAGATTCGAGGGAATCCATTTTCATCATAGTCTTTCCGGGGATTTCATGCAGGAGAATGAATCAATGTTGCTTCCTGAAAACTTCCGGGAGCTTCCGTTCTCTGAGCGTTTCGGAAAAGTCATGGATGTAGTAGCAAAAATAGATAATCATCTTCCCTTTGAGAGCAGTGGCTGCTCTAAAATTGTGGAATATGTCTCTCCTGATTACCTCACACACGAATTTATGCTTGGTGATTTTGAGACAATAGATCAGAAGATCAGTACCCAGAGGTCAGCATTACATCACCTGTGATGAAAGCAATGCGTTGTAGTATTTTGCATTTTTTGTGTTAGGAATATTTTTATAGAATTCAAATCTATTATTCATAGTTATGAGTGCACCTGATAATAAAGAAAATGATGACCCTGAACATCAAGATAGACTAAAGCTTTTCAGTGCTCTCGGGAGCGAAACTCGCCTGCGGATGCTGGAAAAGCTCACTGAGGGTGAGATGCATATTTCCGAGCTTGCAAGGTCTCTGGATATTTCAGTTCCAGTTGCGGCAAAACATGCGAATATCCTTGAAGCTGCAGAATTGGTCTTCAGGAAGGTCTATGGGAAAACCCATGTACTTCAGCTCCACAACAGGAATATCTTCAATGCACTGGATATTTTTGCACCTTCAAAGACCGTGGAGGTCGAGAAAGGTGGTACTTTACTTGCAGCATTAAAGAAAGCTGCAGTTGTAGAGGTCAGGAATGTGAGGGGTCAGGAAAATATTGTTTCCACAAATGGCGAAGATGGTTTTTTTGTCTATGAAGTGAACGGTGTCTTCTCTGAAAAGAATGTGAGTGATTTTACCTTTGATGAGGATTCCACGGTGATGTGGAAGAAACTCCAGCCTGTGACTTTCCTCAAGGTTAAGGTCAAAGTAAAAGAAGAGTGATCTTCATCTGCACTTCATTTTTACTTTAATTCTTTTTTATTGGTCTTTTCTGAATACTTTCACTCCGCTTGGTTCTCACATATATATTCATTAATCCAAATAGGTGTAATGAATAAGGGTCAGTCTGTGAACGAACACCATTTCACTCTCTCAGAAAGGATGAAGATCCTCTCTGCAGGAACTAAGTATGACAGTTGCAACCAGAGTGCAGTGTGCCATGCTTTCGGACCCGATGGGCGCTGTATCCAGCTTTACAAGACACTTCTCACAAATGCGTGTGCTGGCGAATGTACATACTGTCCTAACAGGTGTGGCAGGGATTCCACCAAGGCGACTCTTTCTCCGGAGGAGATCGCGAAGATAACCTGGTCGTTCTACCGGAAGAATGCAATAGAGGGCTTGTTCCTCTCCTCCGGTATCATCGGGGATGCTGAAAAGACAGCGGAGCAGCAGCTTGAGGTTGCTCAACTACTGCGTAATCAGGGTTTTACAGGCTATATTCATATGCGGGTCATGCCAGGAACTCCCAGGTATCTGCTTGAGGAGATCGCTGACTATGCCAACAAGTTCGGTGTGAATGCCGAAACTACAAATTCTGTTAATTATTCCGAGATATGTCCGAATTTTGACTATAATAAAGATGTACTCCAGAGACTTCAGTGGACAAGGGACCTCATAAACAAGAAAAGGAAGGAAGCAGGTTATGGTGGACGTATTGTCGGTGCCAATGACACCCAGTTCGTGGTCGGAGCACTGTCTGAACCTGACAGGGATATAGTGAGGACCGTGGATAGGTTCATGGATAAGTATGAGCTCAGACGTCCTTATTTTATGAGCTTTGACCCTGTGCCTTCCACGCCTCTTGAAAACAATGAAGCATCCCCTCACTGGAGGGAGATACGCTTGTATCAGACCTCATTTTTGCTTAAGGACTATGGTTTGAAGGCATTTGACTTCGATGCGATCTACGATGATTCAGGTCTCCTTTATGACCAGGATCCCAAGATGCTGCTTGCACAGGCACATCCTGAGCGTTTCCCTGTGGATATCAATTCAGCCAGCATGGGTGAGTTGCTACTGGTGCCGGGTATAGGTCCGGTTGGTGCCAAGAGAATAGTGCAGTCAAGACCGCTTCTATCTGAAAAGGAACTTATGAGGATGGGAGTTGTGATGGAGAGGGCAAGACCTTTCATTGAGATAAATGGGGGGAGGCAGACAAACCTTGCTTCTTTTCTGGGGGCAGGGTCATGATAATAGCTTTTAAGGAAAACGCGGAAGGTGTGCTTCTGGCATGCTTCGAATTGCTGGAACACCCGGGCTCTGGCCTGGTGTTTGCAAAGGATATGACTGAGCTTAAGAGTAAACTCTCATTTTCAGGAATGAACTGTGATGTGGGGACTCTTGGATTCAGACCTTCGGTGAACTGCTCTGAACTTGCGGTAAAACTCCTCGGGAAAAGGAAGGACCGTATGTTCCAGGGGGATCCGGGTATGGAGCGGTATATCGACCTTGTACTGAGGCATTCAAAATGCAATCCTGCGGAGCTTGTGAATTTCATATGTTCCTGCAGGGGCAATGCAGATATGCTGTATTCGGGTAAAACCCGCATCGGGAAAAAATACTACAATTATATGCGCGATGTAACACGTTCCTATCAAAGGCTATGCATGTTCGCACGTCCGGACTTTGTGAACGGTATGCTATCGGTGGATGTGGATTCTCCTCATCATATCGGGGATATGTTCTGCAGGTGGCTCTCCGCTAAGAATCCTGATGTTCCTGTATCGGTTGTGGAGAGGGATATTGCCTGGATAGGCAATGGTCGGTATGTGGGAATGGATAATTTTACGAGTATACGCTCTTCTTTTGTGGAGAGCCTGAGTTCCTCCCGGGAAAGTGAGGGAGTCGACGAACTCTGGGATATCTATTATGATTCCCAGATGATAACTAACAGAAGGAATAAAAGGCACGCTAAGCAAGTACAGCCCAAGGTATCTTCCTCAATGAGTGAAATGTCCAAGAGGGACCGGTATAAGGTTGAGCGCGGTATTGCCAATTGTACTCTGGATGGTTTCACAGGTTAATGGTTGTGAGTTTTTATGTCAACAGAGATCAGAAGTCTGGAGGATGTCCCACGTATAGGGGGCAAGATGGCAAGGCGTTTTGTCGAACATTTTGGAACAGAGGAGCTGGCGCTTGAAGCTATAGTTGGCGGGGATATTGCCAGTATCTCCGAGGTGGATGGTATTGGGCAGCGCTATGCTGTTTCCCTTGTGCATGACGTGAGGTCGAGAAAAGACGGGGTAGATGTATCCGATTTTCTGAAGACCAAGGAGGCAATGGATGTCTATGAGAAACTGCTTGATATCATCAAGACATTTGCACACACTGATTATGCAAGAGATAAATTGAACATATTTTTCCCCTATCCTTCAAGCAAGCTGGAAATGATACGGGAAATGCGTGAGTCCATGTCAAGCTACATGGATACTGCAGAGGTCCTGGAAGATGAGCCATCGATAATTCCTCTCCTCCAAAAGGTAAAGCAGCTCAATTTCAAGTACAATCTCCCGAAGGTACGTGACCGTGTGATAATAACCGGGGATCATGAAACATATGAGTATTCCAGGTCACGCTTTGGCAATTTGCTGGATGTGCAACTGGTACGTTCGTTGTCGGAGTTCATTGATATTGCCCGGGGTTATTCACATGTTATCGTGGCTGATGATACCTATCTCTCATTTGAGTTCCCTGAAGATGTGAGCCCGGAATTCTTCTCGGATATTGAGAAGGTGGCTGACTGGAAGATAATCCCTGAAAAAGATATAATCTCTTTTTCGAAGAATCTTGAAAGCATAATCTCTGCCATTGAGGTCGTGAAACTGCTTCGCTCAAAGGGAATCGACTTCATGGGCTCCGTATCTGATGATGATATAGATGTGCTTTCCTCTGCCCTTGCAGTAATCGATGAGGATGGCAATATCATGCAGGGTACGGATGAAGAGGTGGATAGGCTGAATTTCATCATCGAGAATCTTGCTCAATATGTCTCTGATGAAGTAAAGGATGCAAACCTGAAGCTTGATGAATACCTTAAGAAAAGTGAACTGACCCTCAACGGCCAGGATATGTTGAAGGTCATGAAGGGTTCTGTTGAGCTCAAGGAGTTGCTGGGCAGGACGCTTCACTCAAGTTATCATTCTGTGGTAAAGGAGTGCAGCGATAAACTCTGTACTGGATTGGGATTGGTGAGGAAGGAATCCCTGTTAATAGATTCTTTTTTCCCCGAGGAGATCGCACATCCTCTGGAAGTGAATCCTGAAATGGTATCTTCTTTCAGACAGTATGTCATACAGCAGGTTTCCAGGAACCAGGTGGAACATAAACGTGAGATTGCGCGTTTGCTTTTTTCATATCTTGATACTGCCCGGAACATGGTCAGGTCGGTGCTTGAGTTTGATGTGGGTTTCAGTATAGGTTGTTTTGCCCGTGTTTACGGACTGGTGATGCCTGAACTGTTGGATGATACAGGTCTTGGTTTTGAGGATGGGAGGAACCTGTTCCTACTTTCCAGGCACGGAGCTGTTGTCCCCATCAATTATTCCATTGGAAATAACAGTTTCAGCCCGGATGATGATTCCCGTGTTGTGCTGCTCAGCGGTGTGAATTCCGGAGGTAAGACCTCAATGCTTGAACTGCTTGCCCAGTCCGTTATTCTTGCTCACATGGGTTTCCCTGTCCCTGCAAGCACTTTGCAGGTATCCCTTACCGATGGATTCTATTATTTTGCCAAATCCAAGGGGACTCTGGATGCCGGTGCTTTTGAGACTACTCTAAAGGAGTTCTCTATAGTTGCCGATGATTCCAGTAAGATGGTTCTGGTGGATGAGCTTGAATCTATAACAGAACCAGGGGCATCTGCAAAGATCATTGCAGGGATTCTTGAGGTACTTTCTGAGAACGAGAACAGTATGGCGGTATTCGTATCCCATCTTTCTGAACTGATACTTGAAAGTACGGATCGTGATATCAGGGTAGATGGTATAGAGGCCAGTGGTCTTGATGCGGACCTCAACCTTGTGGTTGATCGCAGCCCTCGCTACAATTATATTGCAAGGAGCACTCCCGAATTGATAGTTGAGAGACTTTCAAGAAAAACAGATGGTGCAGAACAGGCTTTCTATGACAGGTTAAAGAGTAAGTTCTAAAGGTTACAGTGAACCTTTAGTGCTTTTGACCTCAGTTCCTTCTACGACAGTTGCCCTTTTCATTGCGTATGCAAAAGCCTTGAAAAGTGCCTCTATCTTGTGGTGGTCGTTGTCGCCATAGACATGTGCATGCATGTTGATCTTAGCATTCTGGATAACTGATTCGAAGAAGTGTTTTACCATCTGGGTGCTGAACTCCCCTACTTTTGCTGCTTTGAATTCAGCTTCCAGTACAAGATAGCTGCGTCCTCCCAGATCAAGTGCCACATCTGCCAGTGCCTCGTCCATGGGTATGCGGGCTTCCCCGAACCTGGCAATACCTGCCTTGTCACCAAGGGCTTCTGAGATTGCCTGTCCCAGTACGATACCTGTGTCCTCTATGAGGTGGTGGTCATCTACAATGAGATCGCCTGTGGCGTTGACAACAAGGTCAAAATTGCCATGCCTTGAGAATGCAGTGAGCATGTGGTCCAAAAAACCAATGCCTGTGTCTATATTTGATGAACCAGTGCCGTCTAGATTCAATTTCATCTGGATGTCCGTCTCGCTGGTCTTTCGTGAAATACTTGCTTCTCTCATGGCATGCACCTTATTATTATATTTTATAAATCTTCGCTGATGGTATTTATCGCTTCTGTCAGTGTGAACTTGCCTGTGTACAGGGCACTTCCCACAACTACTGCAGTGGCACCTGTTTCCCTTATGGTGATAAGGTCTTCAAGGCTTGTGACTCCGCCTGATGCGATCACCGGAATGCTTACGGAATCCACGAGCTCTTGCGTAGGTCTGGTATTGACTCCCTGCATGAGTCCCTCAGTATCTATATTGGTGAAAAGCAGGCTGCCTGCTCCAAGCTCTTCGAACTTGATGCCCATTTCAACAGCAGTATGGTCTGATTGCTTTTTCCAGCCTTCGATGGAGACCTTCCCGTTCTTGGAATCAAGGGCAACATTGACATGTTCGGATCCAAAGGAATCTGCAAGTTCTTTCACAAGCTGGGGGTTGTTGATGGCTGCGGTACTGATTATCACTCTGTCCACACCTAGTTCCAGAAGGCTTGCTGCATCCTCATAGGAGCGAATACCGCCGCCAACCTGTATCTTCATTCCCATGGGCTTGCATTCGGATACTATGTTCTCTATGATGGGTGCGTTCTGCCTTGTACCCTCAATTGCACCATCGAGGTCTATAAGGTGCAGTGTCTTTGCACCCTGTGCTACCCAGTCCTTTGCAACTGCCACGGGGTCATCAAGTGATATCATTTCGCTGCCGGGTACTCCCTGCACGAGCTGAACGCACTTGCCGTTTCTCATATCCACTGCGGGAATCACTTCAAAGCTCATGTTACCTCAAGGCATCATTCTTTCTATGGGCACTACCAGTATGTCTTTGGCACCTGCTCCCTTGAGTTTGTCCACTGTGGCGAATATATTATCAGAATCAATGACTGCGTGTACTGCCAGTATGGATTCATCGGATTCGACCTTCATGACAGTTGGCCCTGCAAGACCTGGCAATACTTCCTTGACCGTTTCCAGGGAATCTGCGGGTACGTTCATCATAAGGTAGCGTTTTCCCTTGGCGCGCAGGACACTCTCCACAGCTGTCTGGATCTGTCCTATCTTGTCACTGTTCTCCCTGCTATTTTTGTTGGCAATGAGGTAAACTGAGGATGTGAATACCTTCTCTATCATTTTCAGGTGGTTGGTGACAAGGGTTGTGCCTGAGCTTGATATGTCCACTATGGCATCTGCAATACCTACGTGCGGTGTCATTTCACAGGCGCCGCTGACCTTTACGATATCAATGTTGATTCCCTGGTTCTCGAAATACTTTCTTGTGATGTTGGGGAATTCTGTGGCAACACGCATGCCTTCAAGTTCGCTTGAGGATGCAATGGTGGAATCCTCGGGGACTGCAAGCACCAGACTGGATCCACCGAAGTTAAGGTCAAGCATTACATCTACGTCGGAATCGGTTTCGGATATGAGATCCATTCCGGTGATGCCAACATCGGCTGCTCCGTCCTGTACGTATTCAGGTATGTCTGCAGCGCGTGCAAAGAGGTATGTGATCTCAGGGTCGGTGGTTTTTGCAAATAGTTTCCTTGTACCTCCTTGTAGTACAGGGATGCCTGCTTCTTTGAGCAGACTGACCGTTGGGTCATGTAAACGTCCTTTATTGGGTATTGCGATACGTATCATTGGAAAGCCTTCTGAATAGATTAAATTGTCAATTGAACGTTTTTTCAAAGACATTTATAACATATAGATTTCACGCTGCCATATAGTAAGTTCCCTAATTTGTGTCAGTGTTAATTATTACCACAGGTAATGGAACCTAATGGTAAATATTAAATATGGAATGACCAGTTGGTATAGAGAAGGATACCTGATTATGGTTTTAATTATGTATTCTCTCTAATCGTTCACAATACTATTAATCTGTATGAGGATGGCAAATGATACGCAATATCAAAGTAGAGCACCTTATGGAAACGCCCGTAGAAAAACAGCAGATAGAGCTTGTGGAGAGAAAGGGCGTAGGGCACCCTGACAGTATCGCAGACGGTCTGGCCGAGGCAGTCAGCCGTGCATTATGTGCAGAATACATAAAGAAATGCGGTGTTGTACTCCATCACAATACTGACGAGACTCAGATAGTAGCAGGTCGTTCCAATCCGCAGTTTGGTGGCGGAGAGGTAATGCAGCCTATCTATACTCTTCTTGTGGGAAGGGCTACAAAGGAATTCGAAGGTGTGGAGATCCCCGCTGAGGCAGTTGCCCTCAAGGCAGCCAGGGAATACCTGAGAACTACCATTGTAGATCTTGACCTTGAAAGCGACATGATAGTTGACTGTAAGCTCGGTACCGGTTCATCCGATCTCAGGGATGTTTTCAACAGGGACCAGTTGCCAGTGGCTAACGACACCTCCTTTGGTGTGGGTCACGCTCCGTTCTCAGAACTTGAGCAGATAGTCCTGGAATCCGAAAGGATGCTCATCACCGACCTGAAGAAGTCCATTCCTGGAATTGGAACTGACATCAAGGTAATGGGTCTGAGGGACGGCGAAGACATTTCCCTTACAATATGCTGTGGTATGGTAGGCAGGTACGTGGATGACCTCGACCACTACATGAACATCAAGGAAGAGATGGCTGACTATGTTACAGATCTCGCATTGAAGCGCACCGACAGGAGTGTAGTTACCCGCATCAACGCTGCAGACAAGTGTGACTCTGTTTTCCTGACTGTCACAGGTACTTCTGCAGAGATGGGTGACGATGGTTCAGTAGGCCGTGGAAACCGCTGTAATGGTCTTATTACCCCAAGCAGACCAATGAGCATGGAAGCAACCAGTGGTAAGAACCCGATCAACCACATAGGCAAGATATACAACCTGCTCTCTACCCAGATGGCAAGGGATGTTGTCAAGCAGGTGGATGAGGTGCAGGATGTCTACATCAGACTGCTTTCACAGATAGGTCAGCCAATAGACCAGCCTCTTGTTGCCAGCGCGCAGATCATTCCTGCAGATGGTGCAAACTTCGCATCCGTCAGGGCTGAGACCGAATCTGTCATTGATGACTGGCTTGGCAATATCACCAAGATCACAGATATGGTCATCAAAGGCGAGCTAAACACCTTCTAGAGACGCGATATATTCTTAATTTATCCGGCATCCCGTTTTGGGATGCTGAACATTCTTTTTTTCAGATCCACTGCTTTTCCGTACTGTAAGTCCTGTTTTTTGAACAAATATGCCTCTCTGGCGAAAGAGATAAGTACGATTATGCGTATTTTGGAGTTGCATGGCGCAGCAATGCAGCGCTGGTGCATGATTTGATTGACCCGCTTTAACTCAGTTGGTAGAGTGCGCGGCTGTAGTTTGATTCATGTGACATGATCACATAACGCGCAGGCACCGCGATGTCCCCGGTTCGAGTCTGGGAGGCGGGACTTCCAAATCATGGAAAGCTTTATATGCAATGGGTGCCTCTTAGGGGTGCTCACAAGCGAAATGAGCAAGACTTAATCCGCAAGTGTCCGAATAGTGTAGAGGCCTATCATGGAGCCCTGTCGAGGCTCCGACCCGGGTTCGAATCCCGGTTCGGGCGCTAAATTACTTCCCCGGTTTATCCGGGTCCCTTTTTTCTTTAATTTAACGAACCCTGAGTTCTACTCTTTTTTGCTTTCTAACTGGTTTTTATCATTCCACTATTAATAAACTCAGAATATTAAAAATTTATTTATGCGGTGCTTCATAATTTTAGTATGTGGTACGTATGATCAATAGTGGGAACTCCAATCTATTCAAAATAATGATATTCGTATTCCTGTATCTTACACTGGTTATGGCTTTGGTTCTAGTTTCAGGCTTTGTGGGTTTTTGATCTGTTTCTGGGTTTATGTGTGGGAATGAGCCAATTTTAAAATTTTTCTGAAAATAAAAAGTAAAAATGAGGATAAATGCTAATTGCATACCTCAATATTCTGGTTCCTCGACCTTTCCCATGAATAGTATACTGCCTGTTCTTTTATCTTCAATAAAGAACAAGAATGGATGGTCTGCTTTGAATTCTCTGCTGGAGTCCATTGCGCATTCCTCTATGATCACTCCCGTTGCTGCAGCGGCTTCAGTACCTTTTTCGTGTACGTCTACGAATGCCTGATGATAAATCTCGGATATTACTAAGTTTCCGTCTGCTGCTATTCCTGAGAAATCAGCTTTTTCTTGATTAAATGCATCAATAACTCCCATTTCTGTTAATGGGGATTTTAGTTCAGCTCCTGTCTTGAATGTGAATTTTGGTATCCAGATATTCACATAACCTTCAGAATTCATATTGTCTTTTAGTTCACTATAATCTTTGAGAGTAAAACCATTCTCAAACTTTGTAATATTATTCTTTCTTGGGAGCACCATGTACATGCACAGGTTATCGCCTTTGTATGGCAACTCCAATATCTTTGCTTTTTGATTCTCTCCATAGTTGAACTGCTCTCTATTGTTCATTGTAGGTACGCTCTTCTCATGACCACTTGAAAGGGTGAAAGGCATTGTTCGTGTGTCATCTGCGTCAAATTCATGCACCCATTTTCCATTGAAATAAATTGTATTTGTGATTACCAATCGTGTTTGTAGACTTATTTTATCTTCGGATATGAGATTCTTAATTTTCTCATTTGTCTTTTTTTCAACCCAGTTATTGATAGTATCAGTAGATGCTTTGGGTTCGTTTACGAAGTCAAGGGGTGTTATCATTCCTCTATAGTAATTTTCCGCATTGAAAATGTACTGTTCATTCAATTGGTAACTATTTTGAACCCACAATGCATTTGCGGCTTGAAGATCATATTCATCATTCTCAGAATTGATTGTATCTATCATTTCTTTTGAACTCTCTCCAAGAATGGATTTGCTGAGGGGATAGTAAAACACATTTGAGATTTGTTCTTTTGTGGAACCTTCAGCCCCATCATAGCAAATAGATACTGCAGTGGATATGCTATATGGTGAAAAGAAAAAGTTCTCGCCATCATTTTTGAGTTTGGCATACATATCGAAGGCAAATGCATTGTTTGCAGTTGATATGTCGTAATTATCAACTGAATCTGCACTTATCATGGCGTCCTTATCTACGCTAGCAAATTCTGCACTAACTACAGGGACAATTTCGTTTACAACTTCTGCATCAGTGGAATTTATATTTTCTGCAGGACCTGATTCCGAGTATGTATCTGTGCATCCAATGCATGCTGAAAGAACTATGCAAAGCAGAACTGTATATCTAAGTTTCTTTAAGTTCATAAAATACATGTAGTGTATGAATATTTATATCTTCGTTTTATGTTTTTATAAAGTAAAAAATGTAAATCTGCTATGTCATGATCCACTATTAGTCTCAAAGTAAGACGCCCTCAACTTTTGAATCAAATGATGGGTGATTAAAAGTCTGAATCTCAAATCTCACTCAACATCATCCGCTTCAACTTCAGGAGCATCCAAACCTGAATAGATCTCGCTGATGCCTTTCAGTACCCTGAATCCTCTGGCGGTGATCATGTAATCTCCTCTTTCATGTTTCTGCATGATCATGTCCTGGTCCATGAGCTTTTGCAGGTGGAATAGCAGGTTTCCTCCGCGCAGGGCTGTGAGCTCAGAGAGGTATGAGAAGTTCCTTGTTTCGGTGGATAGTGCTTTGAGTATTTCGAATCTTTTTTGGTGGCAGAGGGGTTCTAGCACTTCATTAACTATTGTTTTGCTTGGGATCTCTGATATTTCCTGTTTCTCTACCTTGCTGCTGTCATATATTCTCAGGGAGCGCATCATGCCGACCTGTTTTGAGAAAAGGTCTGAGACTTCGGAGAAGCATTTATTGCATTTGTCAAAGGGTGCGTTCTTCCTCAGCATCTCCAGCTGAGTACGCTTTTCAGAGATTGTTTCTTCAGGTACGTTTTCCTGCTTTAGCAGTTCTGTGCCATTTTGCAGGAAATCGTTGAAATTGGATTTGCAGTCATTTCGCATCTTGCATTTTTTGACCATGCCTTTGTCAAGGCTTTCATTGGCATCCTTCATGAGGTGCTCTGCAAGGACGTTGGAATAATCATTCTTGATAAAGGAAGCTACTGTGTCCAGATGCTGTTTGTTGGAATGTTCTATGAAGGTCCTTATCTCGCTGTGAATATCGGTAAGCATTTCCCTTATGTCCGATAGTTCCGGTCCGCAGTCTTCTATGCTGTTCATAATGAGTATATTACTTTCCGTCTTTAAAAGTCTTCAGTAAAACTCTAAAGGTTACTGTGGTGTATCTGAATGCACTAGGTGTATTGCAATAACGATTAAGTATATATGAATAACTGTACAATTATGTATTGTGGAAGCATTTCCCTGGGGGAAATGAAACCTGAATACAGTAAAAACGATAACAGAGGTAAGAAAATGAACGTAAGAGATGAGATCCATTCCCAGATAAGCGGTGCACTCGCAGGCGCAAAATTCCCGATCAATACTCCGGAAGAACTTATTGCAGCATTCCCTGACGGTGCAAACACAACATGCCAGGCAGGAGACTTCAAGGCAACCGCAGGTGAGGCCGGTACAATGTTAACTGAAGCTGACTTCCCATTCGAGAGCGCAAAAAAGGTAGCTGACGTCATCGTTGACAGGGCAGGGCTCTAAGCCCTCCTGGTTTTCTTTCAATGATCATTCCGTAAACCCGCTCTGCAGATGTCTGCAGAAGTTTTCATCAGGGTTTATCTGGATTTTATTTATTTTTATTTTTGAAATGGGCATGCCGATCTGGCAGGCTGTTGAATGGATGTTTTTCCATTACCTATAATTAGATTAGTTACATCATTTCTAATGTGGAGGTTTAAAATATGAAAGTTCTTGGAGTATCAGGGTCACCCCTGCCGGACAGTAACACAGACAGGGCATTAAAAGTTGCTCTGGAAGCTACTGGATTAGAGACTGAGTTCATCAAACTGGTGGACTATAACATTAAGCCATGTATCGCCTGCCTGAAATGTGTCGACACCAATGTATGTGCGATAAAGGATGATGGGATCATGCTGGCTGAGAAAGCCAGAGAGGCAGATGCCCTTATCATCGCAGGTTTCACTCCTTATTCAACTCTTGATTCCCTTACAAAGGCATTTATCGAGCGACTATATCCTCTCCGGCATAGGTATGGGTTAATGCAGGGAAAGCCTGGTGGGGCAATAATGACCTGCGCCATTCCTGACACGAATGAGATGATGCCTCAGGCCTGTGATAACGGTATCAATGCGATCATGTTCTATATGATGGAAGAGGGCATGAACTTCATAGGCGGGGTAAAGGTACTGGGTAATGTGCCCTGTGTCAGTTGCGGAATTGGTGACGAATGTGCCACCAGCGGATTGAAAATGATATATGGTCCTGCTGCCACACTGGATTCGGTAGGTATCAATTGTTTTGAGGAACAACCCGAGTCTATGCTTGCGGCAAAAGAGCTGGGCGAGAATATAGCTGCAGCCTTGAAGCTGTAATGTTTACTTCATTTTTTACTATTGAAGATCGGGTTTATGTATATGCGCATAAGCAGCTAATTCATTTAATTGCTGCTTTTCATTCTCTTTTACAACACCACTAATCTTTCTAAAAATGTGCACATTTGCACAAAGAAATCGATTTGTTTATATAGGGTTATAAACCTGAACCAATCGTGGTTAGTTATGAATGTATATGTTACGCCTGAAATGATGAAACTCTTACTCGTTACCTCTGTGTATTTCTTATTGGTATCGGCTACCATCTTTGTTGCCGGATTAATGGGTGTATGATCATCTGTAATACTTAAGAAATTTTACGAGTTCCACATTTATTTAGTAGAAATAAAAATAATGTTCTGCTGCATACGCTTAAATATTTCCATCATTTAGTAGCACTTGGTACGAATGAATGATATTGGAAATGTTAATGCAGTAAAAATACTAATTGTCACTTTTGTATATGTTTTCACCATGGTCTGTGTTGTCCTGCTTGCAGGATTTGTGGGCCCATGATAAAAGCCTAGCAGAAGTCCAATGAGTTTATCCTTTTTGCACTTTAGAGTGCCATCCATCCCATTAGATTCAGCAGACTGCTTTCCATGAATATTACCATGAGGTTATTGATGACCAGGAATAGTCCTACAAGGGCAATTACCTTTCGGGAAGCGCTCCAGAGCATGGATGTCCATTTCGTTCCTGCGCCATTGAGTAGCTGGTAGTTCCAGTAGACTATACTCAGGAAGAATATCTTTAGTACCAGTACGGCCCAGATCCCGAATTCCTCTATCACCAGTACCAGAAATCCATTTTCCTCAACGCCGTAGTTCAGGGCGTGCAGGGTGGTAAAGAAGTCTCCCAGCACGTAAAAAAGAATGATATATTTTACATCGCTAAAGAAAATTCTCAGCTGCGCAAACTGGCTCTGGGGATTTTCTAACTGGTGCATAATGTAGACTTTTTGTGGAGGTCTATATATCTGTCATGAACACAACATCTATTTTCATGTACATATGATGTGCAGATCTAGCCTTATCTCAATATCATGCCATAGCAGACTTGCAGTAGATTTCCGTATTTCTTCCCGGAGCATTCCTATCTTACTCTTGTCATATTGCTGCTTTTCCGGCTATCCACCTTCTCACATTTGACAACAATTTTGTACTAGGAAACACAAAGCAGTTATTATGTCTAAAGAGAAAAACCAACTTGACATCAGCGAGGTACTTGCATCCCATAAGATGGATGTCTTCCTGATAGTCGGCAATTCCTCAAATGCTGATATGTTCTATACCACACGGTTCTTTGCATCGGATTCCTTTGCTTACATGCAGTTGAAGGATGGCGAGGAAATACTGGTGGTGTCTGAAATGGAACGTGGCCGCGCAGAACTGGAATCCCGTGTCCCATCCATAAAAACAATGCAGGATTGCGGATATCGGGAAAAGGTGAAGGAACGGGGTGACCCGGCAGTTGCATACTGTGACTGTCTGGCAGAAATATTGCAAAGACATGGAGTTCGCAGGATAGCCGTTCCCCGGGATTTCCCATATCATATTGCTCAGACCCTGAAGGAGGAAGGTTTCACATTCGAGGCTCTCAAGAGTCCCTTCAGCCAGATGCGTGCCCGTAAGAACGAATCGGAACTTGCCACGGTAAAAACTGTGCAAAAAGCCTGTAACACTGCCATGGAGAATGCAGTGCAGATGATAGGCAACTCCGAGATAGTGGATGGCAAACTGAACTATCAGGGTTTTGACCTCACATCCGAGCTCATTCGCAAAGAGATAGATATGACTCTCCTGGAATTTGGCTGTGAATCGGAAAGTACCATAGTTGCAGGTGGCAAAGGCTCCGCAAATCCTCATTGGGAAGGCGAGGGAGTGATAATGGCGGATGAACCTGTGGTCATCGACATATTCCCACGCAGTAAAAAGGAGCGGTATTTTGCAGACATGACTCGTACAGTGCTCAAGGGTGATTCCTCGGAAAAGCTCATGGATATGTACGAATCAGTTCTCGCAGCACAGGAGGCTGCCATAGCAATGGTAAAGCCCGGGGTGAAGTGCAGCGAGATACACAACAAGGTATGTGATGTGTTCGAGGAGCGGGGATACAGTAGCATCCGGGACGGTTCTACCGTAGGTTTCATCCACTCCACCGGTCATGGCGTGGGTCTGGACATACACGAGCTTCCATATGTGGGTAACAGCGATGTTGAACTTGAAGCTGGTAATATAATTACCATCGAGCCCGGGCTCTATTATCCTGATATAGGTGGTGTCCGGCTGGAAGACCTGCTCTATGTTACAGACGATGGTCACGAAAACCTTACTGAAATGGAAAAGAGTTTTGTAGTCTGACCCCAAAATTTATGTTTCATGGTGCAGGAGATAGCATATGACTGAGAGACTTGAGGATATTGAAGAGATCACGGAGAATTATTTCAAAGCGGGCAGGATCCTTTCCCAGGTGCGCAGTGAGGCAAAGGACAGGATAAAGGTCGGTGCAAGTCTTCTGGAAGTTGCGGAATTCGTGGAGAACCGTACCCTGGAACTGGGTGCAGACGGCTGCGCTTTTCCCTGTAATATTTCCCGTAATGACGAGGCGGCGCATGCCACTCCTCTTTTAGGGGACGATGATGTTTTCGCAGAAGATGTGGTGAAACTTGATCTGGGTGTGCATGTGGGCGGTTACATAGCAGATTCCGCCCTAACAGTTGATCTGTCCGGAAACTATGCCGACCTGCTGAAAGCATCTGAGGATGCTCTTTATGCTGCCATCGATACAGTTGCCAATGGAGTGAATACTGGCGATATAGGTGCAGTCATAGAAGATACTATCAATTCCCATGGTTTCAAACCCGTGGGCAATCTCACAGGCCACGGTCTTGGCCAGTACCTGCCTCATGTTCCACCAAGCATACCCAACAGGAAGGGAATGGGTGGCGCTATATTGCAGACAGGTGATGTGATAGCAATAGAACCATTCGCAACCGATGGTGTGGGCAAGGTAGTTGATGGAACTCTGACTGAGATCTTCCAGCTAGTGGATGTCAAACCTGTCAGGCTGCCTGCAGCACGTAAGCTCCTAAAAGAGCTAAAACCCTACAGTACACTTCCGTTTGCAAAGAGATGGCTTAAGGCTGAAAAGCTGGATTTTGCTCTCATGCAATTGCTAAAGTCCGGCATAGTGCACTCTTATCCTGTACTCAAGGAAGTTTCCGGAGGCATGGTTTCTCAGGCTGAGCATACTGTAATTGTTACCGACGATGGCTGTGACGTGACAACAAAATAAAGAGGTGGCTGTTTTGAAAGGCAATAAACTCATCATTGTTCTTCTTCTCTTTTTCCTGGTCCAGCCTGTAATGGCGTATGAATGGGACAATGACATTGACGTTGGACCTAACTCCATGAGCTGGAAATATACTGAAAGTTACTCTGGCGACCACTCAGTGATATTCAAGACCTTCATTGATTCGGAGCTGGGAAATGGTGATGGGTTTGTAAGTGCCTGGGAATTGCTGAAGATAGATGTCAAGTCCAGGGCGACCTTCTCCGATTCTATAAGCAGGGAAATAGATGTGGTTTTGGATGCTTCATCTGATCTAGTGCATCTTCTGAGTGTGGAATCTGAATTATCTCCTGAGCTGGTGGGTCCAATAAATTCTTCCCGGAATATAGTTAACGTCTACGAGATCAACTACTCATTTGATGATGCTCTTCCCTCAAATGGTAGTATCTGGTTCAGGGGCCAATCCAGAAGCGATGTCACCATCACACTGCCGGAAGGATTCAGCATAACCGGGACTCAGGGACTCGACAGATCAAAAGTGTATGTGGCAGACTCAAGGCCAACTGTATCCGGGGTGTTTGGTCAGGACGAATTAGCTACAGTGAGTTTCGTCATGATAGTGACTCAGCCAGATGAAGAAAAAGCGCCTGAAATTAACAATAGTTCAGTGACGGAAGTTTCCGATGATAGAGCACCTTCCCTGATAGACGATATCTTTCCCGGGCTCACGGACAGTCTGGCCAGGAAACTGAAGTCCAGTTCATAACTTTGTTCTGTTATCTCATAAATTCCGGAATAACAAACTAATTTGAAGTGATCATCTATGCAAATCGAAAAGATAGAACTTGATAAGGGTTCGGCCATGGGCCTGAGTTTCCACATGCAGACTGCTCCATTACTGGTCATAAAGGCTGATAAGGGGTTTGTGATGTGCGGTTATCTTGATATGGAAACCGCAGATTCCCTTGGTGATGTGGCTGTTAAGGTAAAGGGAGTGAACACATTCGATGATGTGCTAAAAGCACATGTCGTGGGAGCTACCCAGTCAGCTATCAATCTTGGTATAAAGATGGGTATGACTGGCAAAGAAGCACTCGAACTGATGTTCTAATATTTTTTCCCGATTGACTTTAATATTACTTCGGCTTCTATTGCTCTTATCATGCTGTATGCTTTTGAGTTGTCCGGTGAACATGACGTTCTTCCATACAAGGAGATCATAGCCTGTCTTGGGATTGAAGCTCTTGACTTTAAGGAATATGCTCATTTTGAGCAGTGTCTGGTAGTTGATATCCAGGGAAATACTGAAGATATTGATGCCTCTCTTGTTTCAATTGCCCACAGGCTTGCCATGTCCCATCATATCCTGAAAGTGGCAGGGATGTGTGATCTGGATTTTGATACTATCATAAAGATGTCCGATGATAGTGATATATCAGAACATATCAGTTCAGGGCAGAGCTTTGTAGTGCGTGCCAAGAGGATAAAGCACCATGGCAGCATCAAGAGGGAGAAGCTCGAGGGCTATATCGGAGGTAGTATCTATCGCAAGGGTTTCAGGGCGAATCTCAAGGAACCCGATGTGGTGTTCCGTCTCATAATGACCGACAGGGCGATCCTTGGTTCTCTGGTGGCATCTATTGACAGGGGTTCCTATGAACACCGTTCCCCTCAAAAGAAACCATTCTTCTATCCTGGTGTGCTGATGCCCCGTGTGGCAAGGGCACTGGTGAACATCAGCGGTATCAAACCCGGGGAAGTACTTCTGGATCCTTTCAGCGGAACTGCCGGTATACTTGTGGAAGCAGGCCTGCTTTCAACCCATGTCATAGGTCTGGAAGTTCGACGCAAGATATCCCACGGCGCGAGAATGAATCTCGATGAGTTTGAAACGGATTACTCGCTTCTTGTGGGAGATGCCTGCAGGATGGCATTGAAGGATTCAAGCGTTGACGCCATTGTCACAGACCCTCCTTATGGTCGTTCGGCAGCTATCCGGGCAGAGTCTCTGCATCATCTCTACTCCGGCTCATTTTCTGAGATGTTCAGGGTGCTGAAAAAAGGAAAGCTTGCGGTTGTAGTATCCGAATTATCCGTGCTTGATTTTGCAGATGAGGCTGGTTTTTCGGTGGTTGATGTCTTCACACAGAAGATCCATAAGAGTCTTACAAGGACTTTTACGGTCCTGCGCAAGGAATGAATTAAAAGCTGTTTTGTAAAAGATGCCAGTAGCTTGAAAGCTGCTTCTCTTTTTCCTTATGGTCAGGGTAACGTGATCTGATATGTTCCCAGAAGCGTGAGCTGTGGTTTAACTCTATCAGGTGCACCATTTCGTGAAATACAACGTACTCGATCATATCTTCAGGAAGCTGTCTCATATGACTGTTGAAGTTCAGATTACCTTTTGAACTGCAACTTCCCCATTTAGTCTTCATTTTCCGAAAGCGTACCTTCTCCGGCTTCACTCCTTTCTCATTTCCGATGGTATTGACAAGAATATGAACAAGCGCCCGAAAATCCTCTTCACATCTTTCGGCATCCAACTCAAGTTGCTTTGCGCCGGAAAGTATACTTTGCATGCGGCTATGCCTGTTGTATATCCATCTCCTGTGTCGCTGTATTAATCCTTCAGGGTCTGTGTACTTCTCAGGAACTATCACTTTAAGTTTTGATCTTCCGTACTCAAGCTTTGGATTTTTTACATTCCTTCGGATGACCTCATAGGCAATGGTCGCATCGTGAATAGTGATCTGCTTATCCATATAAAAAAAGATATTTTTGTTTCTTTCACTCTTCAGGGGGTCAGCTGGTTCATAACCTCTGCCATGACCCGGTGGCGCACCATATATTCATGTACGTGCTCGCTGGCTCTGCGTATTGCATATCCATCCTCTGACCAGTCGATCTCCTGTCGGTATGTCGCTTCCATAAGGGTGAGTCCGTATGCAGGGGCAGGTTCGAGCCCTTCCTCGTAGGAATCCGGGTCAAGCATGTGTCCCAGCCATTCCTCGTCCCTGACGCCACTTCCAACCATGGTAAGCGCTGTAACTATCTTACGGACCATGTTCCACAGGAAACTATTTGCCTGGACATCTATCATTGTAAGCGTTCCGCTGACTCTCACGTCTACCTTTTCCACACTACGGACCGTACCCTTATTTCCGTCCGTGCTGCAGAAATTGGAAAAATCATGTTTACCAACCAGTATTTTGGAGGCAGACCTTATCTTTGAGATATCATATTGCTCTCCGCTCATTATATAGCGATATCTTCTGCTCACTGCCCCTCTTCTTGGGTCGAAGTCATCAGCAACCTCTGCATGTGCCCATGCCCAGATGGAATAGGGGAGTTTGGAATTTATGACCCTTGGGATGGCAAGGTTTGGCTTGTCGGTATCAAATGCTATTATCTGTCCTCTGGCATGTACTCCTGCGTCTGTTCTGCCTGAGCTGGAAAAACGGGCGGATTTAGGGTCTTCTATGATCTCCAGTTCCTTAAGTACCTTGAACAACTCACCTTCGATTGTTGCAGAATCCGGCTGGATCTGGGATCCGTGGTACCCTGTTCCGACATA
Source organism: Methanolobus sp. ZRKC3 (assembly GCF_045291275.1). Taxonomy (GTDB): domain Archaea; phylum Halobacteriota; class Methanosarcinia; order Methanosarcinales; family Methanosarcinaceae; genus Methanolobus. The sequence continues at coordinate 1,976,322 of NZ_CP146982.1, read as the reverse complement.
TGCGATCTTTAGAGCAACTCTCATAGAATTCACCATTTAGCGCTCATATATTCTTTTTTCTATAATATACTTCTCTTGTTATCAGGAGTGCAATAATGAACAGACATCCAAAGAGGAACCAGACACTTACATGGGATAACAGCTCGGATAGGAATCCAGTCGTCTGGTCGCTTGCAACAGCCACACCATCGGCAGGTATCTGTGAAAGTGTATCTGCTTCTCCTGATCCTGCCCTGCCATAAATGTCGCTGGCCATTCCAGTTCCACTATCAAGGGTGTCGTTGGGTGAGTATGCTGAAACTGCGCTCTCCGGAATATCTGCTATGCCAGATTCAGGAACATCGGATACGGGCATTTCCATTTCTTCCATGGGAATTGCGTCAAACATTTCTTCCTGGGGGAGATCGCCCATGATATCGGCTTGTGGCGCATCTTCCACGTACACATCAGCCATCATTTCCTCGCTGAATACCTCATTTGGGGCATTTTCATAGAGCATGGGTGCCGCCATTTCATCAAAGCTTTTAGCTGCCATTGGCTCTTGCATTTGCGAGGCTCTTAATCCAAAGTTTGAATTTCTTGTGAGCATCTCAAGTCCGGTAGCTGCAAAAAGAGCCCCTGCTACCACTCCGAGATACTTCTTAAGCATGTTAAGTACGGAATTCTTGTCCTTTTTCATGCTTCCTGGGGCAACTACTATAAATTTCTGTACCGGCTCGTATATCTTTATCTCTCTCCCCTTCTTGCTCCATTTCGTCTCCTTTACCTTCAGAAGGTCCGCTTCAACGAGGCTGTCAATATTGTACTTGACAGTCGTCAGTGGCATTGCCAGATTCTGCGCCACATCGCTTGCGGATTGGGCTTGATCGGTAAGGGTTTCAAGCACTTTCATTGCTTTATCATTGGATAGTGCCTGTGTGATCTTCTTCGAATCTTCGCTTAAGGGAAGTATAAGGACTTTGTCGGAATTCGTATCTTCTTGGGATTCCTGCATAATTGGAGTATCTATATAGGAGTTTATATGGTTTCCTTAAACTTCAAACCGGTTTGAAGTCTAATTTCCATTTTCAACTCGAAAACTTAAATAACAGTTAAGACAATATCTGCTAAATTCTAGGGGCTTATTATGATTACAAAAGAACGCATCATGGAAATTGTAGGGAACTATGATCTTGACAATATTAGTATTGCGACCGTATGTTCTCACTCTAGCCTTCAGATCTTTGATGGGGCAAGGAAAGAAGGTTTCAGGACCATTGGGATCTGTGTGAAGCAACCTCCAAGGTTCTATGATGCTTTTCCAATGGCTAAACCCGATGAATTCATCGTGGTTGATAGCTATCAGGATATTCCAAATATAGTAGATGAGCTGGTGGCAAAGAACGCCATTGTTATTCCACATGGCTCTTTTGTGGAATACCTGGGCATCACTGAATTCGCTAAATTAGCTGTTCCTACATTCGGTAACAGGGCAGTACTTGAGTGGGAATCCGACAGGGAAATGGAAAGAGAATGGCTCGAAGGTGCCGGTATTCACATGCCAAAACAGATCAGGCCCGAAGATATCGATGGTCCTGTTATGGTAAAATATCACGGTGCAAAAGGAGGGCGTGGTTTCTTTATTGCCAAGAACCAGGATGAGTTCGAGGCACATGTCGATCCCAATGAGAAATATACCATTCAGGAATTCATAGTCGGTACCCGTTACTATCTTCACTACTTCTATTCTCCACTGCAGGAAGAGGGTTATCAGCTCAGTGAGGGTATACTTCAGATGCTCAGCATGGACCGCAGGGTTGAATCAAATGCAGACGAGATATTCAGGCTCGGATCACCAAAAGAGCTGGAAAATGCAGGTATTCACCCAACATATGTGGTAACAGGAAACGTTCCCCTTGTTGCAAGAGAGTCACTTTTGCCTTTGATCTTCGAACTTGGTGACAGGGTAGTCGAGGAATCCATCAGACTCTTTGGAGGAATGATCGGTCCTTTCTGTCTTGAGACTGTATTCACAGACAAGCTTGAGATCAAGGTATTCGAGATATCCGCAAGGATAGTCGCAGGAACAAACATCTATCCAAATGGTTCTCCATACTCTGATTTCGTTGAACCTGGTCTTTCTACGGGCAAGCGTATTGCACAGGAGATCAAGCACGCAGTATCCGCTGGGCAGCTTGACAAGATCATATCATAATTTTTTTATCCATGGAGCTGTAGTAAAATTCAGACTCCATGCTTCTTTCGTTTTTTAACTCCCAACTAATTGATAGCTAAGTTCCTGAGCGGAGCCAATGCTCTGGGTACGATACTTGGTCACTAGAAGCTATGTATCAGGCGAGAGCGTTTCTTGAACATGAAGATAACAAGGCTAAGAATGGCCGCCCCCACTCCAATGATGGAGGAGATTTCCAGCGGTAAGCCGAAACCTATCCCGGCGTAGGAAATGTACGTCATGACAACTGCGGTCATAAAGGTTGCAGGTACCGTTGCAATCCAGTGGAATTTGCCATGCTTTGCCAGATATACAGCTGCAGCCCACAGGACAATGGATGCCAGGGTCTGGTTTGCCCATCCGAAGTAGCGCCAGATGATATCAAAGTCGCTACGGCAGATCAGGATTCCGAGGATGAATAGAGGTATGGCAAGAGACAGGCGCTTGAGCGTATGTTTTTGGGGGAGGTTTATGAAATCGGCAATGATCAGGCGGGAGCTTCTAAAAGCGGTATCACCTGAAGATATGGGCAGGATGATGACCCCGATTATAGCCAGCAGACCACCGAGAGGACCAAGCAGGGAAGTGGATATTTCGTTCACTACATAGGCCGGACCGCCTTGCCCCAGAGCTGCATTCAAAGCGCTGGGGTCATTGTAAAAGGATATGCTGAGGGTTGCCCAGATCAGGGCGATAATACCTTCGGCGATCATGGAGCCATAGAACAGGGGATATCCATATTTTTCGTTGCTTATGCAGCGTGCCATCAAAGGTGACTGAGTTGCATGAAATCCGCTGATGGCACCGCAGGCGATGGTGATGAACATCAGGGGCCACAGGGGCAGGTCAGTCGGGTGCATGTTCGCCAGGCTCAGTTCAGGGGAGAAATTGTAACCTTCAAAGATCAGAGCTGCGATCAACCCGACAGCCATAAAGATCAGGACTGCACCGAATAGTGGATAAACACGGCCTATTATCTTGTCCACGGGCAAAATAGTGGCCAGAAAGTAATAGCAGAAAATAATTGTTACCCAGACATGAATAGCCATTCCAGTCAGGTTGCCGAGCAGTTTGGCAGGGCCGAGGACGAAGACGACTCCGACCAGGAGTAGCAGGACAATGGAGAACAGGCGCATGAACTGCTTGAAGCCGCTGCCTAGTTCATACCCAACCACATCCGGTATGCTACGCCCACCGGAACGGATGGAGAGCATTCCTGAGAAATAGTCATGAACAGCACCGCCAAAAATTGAGCCGATCACGATCCATATCAGGGCAGCTGGCCCGTACAGGGCACCGAGGATCGGGCCGAAAATGGGGCCAAGCCCTGCGATGTTCAACAATTGAACGAGAAATATCTTTTTAGGGGGCATTTCCACATAGTCAACCCCATCCGCGAGTGTTGTGGCAGGGGTGGCCCGCTTGGTGTCTGGCTCGAAGATCCTATCGACAATTTTTCCGTAGAAAAAATACCCGGCTATGAGAAGAGCAATGCACGTAAAAAAGTATAGCATATGTTACCTCGATCAATAGTTGATGCGCACCATATTATAAAAAAGGTATTATATTTACACTGATTATGTATGTGCCATCGCTTGTAGAATCTGAACAAAAGAGGAATCCCGCATAATGATGGTTGGGTGAAGTTTGGGGTACGGTACACTTAGCCAATAGAATCTATGTATCAGAGGGGAATGATTCAATGACAGGGATTCCTCGGCTCCTCAGATATTTATTGTAATATTTAAACATTCCGAGTTTCTGCTACTGATTTTTTTGCTAGATTATGGTGCAAAATATTGTATATATGGATTATATTTTACGATAAAAAAGAAAGTATTATATAATGTTAAAGTTCCCAATGACCATGGATTATCTGGCGGATGGCTTTAGTGCAGGTGTGTTCAAGAACCAGTATGTTCTGGGAAGCCTTGAAGGTGGAGAAAAAGCTCGCCTGTATCTGGGCAGGTACCTGGCACGTGATGGATCCACAGGTTCCCATGTTGAACTGGATGCCAGTCGACCACATGCTATTCTTATAGCCGGAAAAAGGGGATATGGTAAGTCCTACAGCATGGGTATCCTGGTCGAGGAACTATCCTTGCTACCTTCTGATGTAAGGCAGGGTGTTGCATCAGTTATAATTGATACCATGGGTATCTTCTGGACACTACCAAGAGCGAATGCTGCACAGGCTGAAGCTCTTTCCGGCTGGGGTATGAAACCCACTGGTCAGGATGTAGATATCTTTGTACCATCAGGTAGCGAAGATGCTTATGAAAAAAGGAATATTGACGTGAACTGCATATCTATCCCGATCGCCCTGATGGATGGTTATGAGTGGTGTCGTCTCTTCGGAGTTGATCCATTATCTTCTACTGGAGTTCTCATTGTACGGGTCATCGAGGGCTTAAGGTCAGAACATATTTATTTCTCGTTCGATGACATCGAGGATGGCATTGTCGGAGACGAGCGCACGGATCAGATCTCAAAGGGTGCAGCTGATAATTACTTCAGGGCTGCCAGGTCGTGGGGTATATACTCTGAAAAAGGCAAAGATATATCTGATATGGTAAAGGGTGGTCGCGTATCTGTTATTGATGTGAGCACGATAAAAAACCATGCTGTAAGGGCAGCAGTTGTTGCTTTCCTTGCAAAAGAGATCTATCATCAGAGGTTGGAAGCACGCCGTTCATACGAGAGAATGCTCATGGGTGATGGGGATGTGGAGGAAGGGATCCCCATGGTCTGGATGTTCATAGATGAGGCTCAACAATTTGTGCCAAGCGGAAGGGATACACTGGCTTCGGATGTACTTATCAATGAGTGGTTGCGGCAGGGCAGGCAACCGGGACTTTCGCTGGTGTTGGCAACCCAGCGCCCCTCTTCTCTGCATCAGGATGTCCTGTCACAGTCGGACATCGTTGTATGCCATCGTCTGACATCACAGGATGATATTCAGGCTCTTGAATCGGTAAGACCTACGTACATGAGGGAGCATTTTGGTGATTCCATCAGGAAAATGGGAAATGATAGGGGAATTGCGTTCGTTGTGGATGATACCACAGAGTCTGCACATATTATCCGGATGAGGCCACGCATGAGCTGGCACGGTGGGGATGAGCCTGACCTGACAAAAATATAGGATTTTATTCCGGCAGTATTTTGTATTTTCAGGCAGGAAACACGAACCGGATTTTTCTAGTTAGTATTATTTAGTATGGTTGTATTTATGGTATAATCTCAATTTAGTCTAATCACTATTATAAATATAATCTTAATTCGGTGTAAATATGAAAGGAAGAGTCTGGAAATTCGGAGATGACGTAGATACTGATGCTGTAATTCCTGGAAGGTATCTCATCCTCAACACTCCTGAGGAACTTGCAGCCCATACCTTTGAAGGTGTAAGGCCGGAATTCGCAAAGGAAGTTCAGGAAGGGGACATAATTGTTGCAGGTAACAACTTTGGCTGTGGCTCATCAAGAGAACATGCCCCAATTGCGCTTAAAGGTACAAAGGTAAGCTGTGTTATTGCAAAGTCCTTTGCACGTATCTTTTTCAGGAATTCTATTAACATAGGTGTGGCACTCCTTGAGTGTCCTGACACAGACAAGATATCTGATGGTGACGAGCTTGAGCTCGACTTCTCCACAGGCGTTATCACAAATGTCACAAAGAACGAGACATATCAGGCAACTCCTCTTCCTGAATTCGTAAGAGGAATAATGGATGCCGGCGGTCTGATCGAATATACCAGACAGATAATCTGATACGATTACAATATAGGTGGAATAAATGACTCAATACAAGATTCCGGTAATTCCCGGAGATGGCATAGGGCCTGAGATCATAGCAGAAGGTCGCAAGGTCATCGATGCAGCAGGAGAAAAATTTGGATTTGATGTTGACTGGGTAGAGTTCCCACACGGTGCAGACCATTACCTTGAAACAGGTGAACTGATATCCGAAGATTCACTGAAAGAACTTTCAGGCTACGAGGCTATCTACCTTGGTTCCATTGGAGATGACAGGATCGCACCGGGTGTACTCGAAAAAGGCATATTGCTTGCAGCAAGGTTCTACTTTGACCAGTACATCAACCTTCGTCCTATCAAATTGCTTGAAGGCGTATGGACTCCTATCAAGGACAAGACACCTGCAGATATTGATTTCACAGTTGTACGAGAAAATACCGAGGATTTCTACATTGGAATCGGTGGACGTGCACAGAAGGGCGTCAGTAAGGACGTTCTCGAAGTTTCAAGAACCCTTTATTCCGCTAGGTTCGGCCTTGATATTGAGACCGACAGTGAAGAGATCGGGTATCAGATTGGTCTGATCTCAAAGGAAGGCACACAGAGAGTTATCGACTATTCATTCGATCTTGCTGAAAACAGCAAGAAGCATGTATCATCTGTGGACAAGGCAAATGTCCTTTCAGACATCTATGGATTGTGGAGAGAGGAATTCAACACAATTGCAGCAAAGCATCCTGATGTCACCACAGATTTCAACTATGTCGATGCAATGACCATGTGGTTTGTCAAGAATCCAGAATGGTTCGATATTGTTGTAACTCCAAACATGTTCGGAGACATAATCACTGACCTTGGCGCAATGGTGCAGGGTGGACTTGGACTTGCTCCAGGTGGAAACATCAATCCTGAAGGTACAAGCATGTTCGAGCCGATCCACGGTTCAGCTCCAAAGTACAAGGGACAGAACAAGGTCAACCCGATAGCAACTATCTGGGCAGGTGCCATGCTTATTGAGCAACTTGGAGAAAAGGAAGCTGCCGATAGCATCGTTTCTGCGATCGAGACTAACATCCTCAATGCCAAGGTGCAGACCTATGACATGGGTGGCTCTTCACGCACATCAGATGTCGGTGACGATATCGCAAGAATAGTTCTGGGTAAGTAAATATTTTTTCTGCATCCTTCGGGATGCACTTATGTTTTTTTTAGTTTTTATTGTGACTATCTTTTGAATCATATTGATTTCACAATACATTCCATCATAATTATAATGAGTTCTCTTGCTGCGGAAATCCTTATATCCGTAGAAATTAGCATTATTATTTATTGCAGAGTAAAATGTTCCATTCTAGAAATTATCTGGATGTTGTTATCTGTTGATATCAAAGGTGTGATGGAGTATGGATAAATCAATTGAAGAGCTTGAAAAGGACCTTGACACAATGAACGAGATATTCCGTAAATACGTACGACTTTCCTTAACTTATGAGGAACAGATCAATAATGCGGACCTTTCTGATGATCAGCGTAAGGAATTGCTGGATAAACTCAGCCGGGAAAATGAAAAGGTGCAGAAGGCAAAACTTCAGATCGAGAAATTTGAGAGAACGATCCAGTCTTTGAAGGACGGAACTATAAAAATGAAGACTACCGTCCGTGAAATGGATAAATCGGAATATCTGGTAGCCTATAATTAATTTGAGCTTTTTAACCTATGATGCGGGTTCCAAGGCGTATTGAGCTTTTTCTGTCGGTTGTATTTCCTTCCTGGATCACTACTTCCAATACATCCTGTGGGTTGCTGCCGTCCATCACAATGGTTTCGAACTCGCAGCGCTCAATGATCTTCGCAGCCAGTGGGTCAACGGGTGATTTAGAACCAGCTTTCATTTCGGTCGTCATGACCGTATTTACAAGTTCCTTGGCTGTCATGGTCTCGTATTTTGCAGCATTGGGATCTTCCCTGGGGTCAGCTGAGTAGACTCCGTCAACAGCTGTTGCGATCACGAGCAGATCCGCATTAAGGTACTCGGTGAGTATGGCTGAGACCGCATCCGTGGTCTGTCCCGGGATCACTCCTCCCATAACAATGATCTTCCCTGAGGATAGTGCCTTTTCTGCTTCCTTGTAATCGTGTGGAACTGCATTATATGCAGCATCTCCAAGAGCTGAGATAAGCAATTTTGCATTCAGGCGGGTAATATCAATTCCGATATAATCACATTCCACCTCGTTGGAACCTGTGCTGCGTGCAACACTTATGTAGTCTCTGGCAGCAACACCACCACCTGTGACCACTATAACGTCATGTTCGCTGGAAAGCTCTTTAAGAGCTGCAGCATAGGCCAGAAAACTATCTGGCTTCAATTCCTTTGCTAAAATAGATCCGCCTATTGATAAGATGACTAACATGATAATCTCTAGTCGTTACGCTGTATCTGCCTTAAAAGTATCGCCAGTAATCCTATTATTGAAACGCCCATAAAAGATGAAAAACCCGGGATAATTGTAGAAATCGATATTGGTGGACGGTTCTTCCCCATTGTTTCGCTGTGGAGTATCTTTCCGTTGTATAATCCGACAACTTTGACCTCATTTTCGGCTTCAAGATCAGTAGCTCCGTAATAGTATACCTTCATCTGTTTTTCCGTATCCAACTCTTCTATGACAATAGTTTGTCTTCCCATTGTCATTTGCATGCTGCTGATATTTCCAATGACTGTGACATATTTCCCATTGTACGCTGCAATATCATTGTTGATCGTACTGATGTTGACAATTCCTGCATCTTCTATGGGGTAATGGAGCACGTAGTTCGGGTGCAGAGTATCATCGCCTATGGGGTCATATGTAAATTCCCCTGTTACCATCAGCTGATCATTGAGGTCAAATCCCTCAAAGAGTTCCTTCTTGGTCATATCAATTTTCAGGAAATGCTCTCCTTCTGTGATCGTGGCATATCGCTTGTCGACCTCTGACATATTTCCAACGACACTGATCTTGCGGTATGCCATGGTACTGTCATATACTGATGGCTCCTCGACTAATTTTGAAAGAGGTACAATTTCAAGCTCGAACATAGATGCGCCCGCCGATATAGCAGTACAACTAAGAAGCAAAAATGCCATGGTCAAAAGTTTTAGAGCACTGCTATTTTTCATAGTATCACCTAATTTGAATACTTATAATGTGTTAAACTTAGTATTTAGTCTGACGGTATTCAAAAATGCTACATATAATAAAAAATTCAGAAATAAAAAAGAATAAAAATTAAATTAGGGAATAATCTCCGGGATTATTCCATTGCGATTGCGTCGGTTGGGCATACGTCGACACATGCAGCACAGTCGATACATTCGTCTGCATCGACAACTGCAATGTTGTCAGCGTTGAGTGTGATTGCCTCAGATGGGCATTCATCTATGCATGCTCCGCATCCTACACATTCATCAGCTTTAATAATTGCTACCATTTAACTATATCTCCTTTTTTGATTTATAATAACAGTAACTACGGTATGTAGTAGTAACTTAATCGCTATCATAACATAAGTGGAATAAAAAGTTATCGTTATATGCTCAAAAAATAGCAGTATGGGATTTTTATCGATATCAGCTTGCCCGAATTGGCTTTGTATTGTGCCATCCTAAACAATACAAAAATATAATAATATAATTAAGTAAAGTTTATATTGTAGTTTGCAGAAGCCAGACTATGAATCGATCTGTCTTTAATAAGGCAAAAATTAATGATAGTGCAGTATCTCCTTTAATAGGCGTTATTATGATGTTATTTCTCACTCTCCTGTTTGCAGGCATTACTTTCTCGGTAGTTTACGATGATGGTTTTTCCTCTCTGAACAAAGCTCCCATGGCATTCATTGAGGTTAAGAGTGTGGAAGGGGGAGTGCCTGATAATGCCAGGTATATTGATAATTACATAATATTACTACATAGGTCAGGTGAACCATTACAGGCCGATGCTACACAGATCATCATCACAGGCCAGGGCAGTGCTTTTACAGGCACCTTCTTTAATGGCGAAAAGAGGTACGGGGATGTTTTTGTCAATTATGCAGATATTTCATTTTCGGGGAAGGAGAATGAATATGCCCTGGAAAACCCTGCCATTTCCGATGGATTATGGTCTGCAGGTGAGAGACTCATATTGAATGGGGGAGATGGATTTACACATAATACATCGGTCTTTGTGAGGGTCAATGGCTTTGAGAACACTTCGAACAACTATGGCCTCAAAGAAGGTGGGGATGTTACCATAAAGGTATTTGACAGGAACACGCACACGATAATCGCAGAGTGTAGCCATGAAGTTGTTCCGGTGGCTTAGATATTACGTCAAAACCGTTTAAGTAAGGTGAGGTCATAAGGTAGTTCGATGAGCACTAAGAGTGGTTACATGAAGTTCTTTCCAAAGGATACCTGCTACCCGAATCAGCAGGATGCAATGGATAAGATACATGCTGCACTGATCAATCAGGATATTATCCTTTTCGAGGGTGCCTGCGGTACAGGTAAGACTCTCAGTGCACTTGCTCCATCTCTTAATGTGGGAAAACAGCTTAATAAAACCGTGATCATCGCAACCAACGTACATCAGCAGATGGTACAGTTCATCGATGAGGCACGGGAAATAAAGAAGTCCAATGACGTAAAGGTGGCAGTGGTCAAGGGCAAGACCACCATGTGTCCCAATGAAGCTGACTATGAAGAATGTGCGGTCAAGCGTGAGAACACATTTGAACTTGTGGAAACTGAAAGGGAGATCGCCCTGAAAAGACAGGAAATGCGCTCTGCGAGTGAGAACTACAAGCGTTCAAAGGATCCGTCACTTGTGGCACTTCGTGATGCCCTTTCAAAAGAACTGGATGTTGCGGAAAAGAAGACCAGGGAATTGAGGGAGCGCTCCTGCAATTATCTGTATGAGGTACTGCGCTCGGATAGTGAGTCTTTCAGGCAGTGGCTCTTTACAGATGTGCGTACACCCGAAGAGGTCAACGATTATGCTTTCCAGCAAGGTATGTGCGGTTACGAGCTGACCAAACGTGAGCTTAAGCATGCGGACCTGGTCATATGCAATTTCCACCATGTGCTGAATTCAGACATATTCACAACTGTACTCAAGTGGATGGAGAAGGAGCCGCAGGATGTCATTACCATTTTTGATGAAGCCCATAACATCGAATCTGCTGCAAGGTCACATTCATCACTCACCATCACAGAACATACCATCGAAAAGGCGATATCCGAAATAGAGGCTAATATAGATCAGATGCCTGATGGTGGTTCGCATAATCTCTTCAGGATACTGCTTGATGTCATGCGGGTGACATATACATCACGTTTCAAGTTCGGAGAGCGTGAACGTGTTGGAAAACACTGGTATGATATGCGCATAAGTGATCCGTATGAACGCAACGATATGGTAAGTGGCAAGTTCATGCGCATAGCAAAGGATTCAGGATTTGGTGACGATGTTGCTATACAAGAGACACTTTCTGAGGCAAGCCAATTCGGTGAGATGCTTGACAACAATTATCGTGATCAGTATAAGAAAGGTCTTAGCAAGGTTCTGAAACGCTCTCACATACGACATGTGGCAGATTTCCTATCGTCCTATCTCATACTTTCCAATAATCTCAATTACTATCCTATACTGAATGTCAGGCGGGATCTTGAAGACGCTATATATGGTCGTGTGGAACTTTTCACCTGCATTCCTAAAAATGTCACAGAACCGCTTTTTGACTCTGTCTTCTCATCTATACTCATGTCTGCAACCCTGCAGCCATTCGATATGGTGAAATCCACGCTTGGGATCAAGAGGCAGACATGTGAGATCGCCTACGGTACTTCTTTCCCTGAAGATAAAAGGTTGACAATTGCAGTGTCAGTACCTCCTCTCTTTGCAAAGAGCAGGGATGATCCTCAAACTCAGAGGGTTCTGGAGGAGGTTCTATTTGATGCAGTTGAGAATACACAGGGCAATGTGATCGTTTTCTTCCAGAGCTCATTTGAGGCGAGGCGTTATTTCAAGAAACTGGACTCTCAGTTCGATCTGCCTGTTTTCCTCGATGAGGTTGGTGTATCATCCCAGGAGGTCAGGGAAGAATTCTTCAGTATCGGTGAGCGTGGCGACAAGGCAGTACTTGTGTCATATCTATGGGGTACCCTGAGCGAGGGCATAGATTATCGTGATGGCAGAGGGCGAACTGTTATCATAGTCGGTGTAGGTTATCCTGCTCTCAATGACAGGATGAATGCAGTTGAATCTGCTTATGATCATGTTTTCGGTTATGGGGCTGGCTGGGATTATGCAGTACAGGTGCCCACCATACGTAAGATCAGGCAGGCAATGGGAAGAGTTGTACGTTCCCCCAATGACCATGGAGTAAGGATACTTCTTGATGGCAGGTTCAGCACCGAGTCTCCAAAGAAGCTTGGTAAATTCTCGGTCTTCAACATCTTTCCTCCTGAAGAGCGGGAGGAATTCATTGATGTAGCACCTGAGAAGGTAAAATATTCCCTGATGAACTTCTTCCAGGACAATGCTGAATAAACTTCTAAAATATCAGGATAGTCTTTTCAATCATAAGATTCTTTTTTTATATAGGGAATAATTTCCATTTAAAGGGGTTTTAACATGGCACTTGAAGATATTATGAAAGAGGTATCTGCAGAACTTGAAAGGCTTGTGAGCACCAAGACCGTTGTTGGGGAAGCGGTAACAGTTGGTGAAACTACCATAATTCCTGTTACCAAGGTCTCATTTGGATTTGGCAGCGGTGGTGGCGAAGGGAAAAAAGATGGTAAGGAAGAAGGGTTCGGAGGCGGTGGCGGTGCCGGTGCCAAGATAGAGCCTGTGGCCTTCATTGTAGTCTCTCCTGAGGGTACACGCATGATGTCTGTATCAGGGAAATCCGATATAGGCACCCTGCTGGAATCTGTGCCCGGATTGATCAGCAAGATGAAGTCAATGAAATGCAGTAAAAAAAAAGATGATTCCGTGGAGTCTGAAGCTGAAGCAGAAGCAACCGGGAAAGAGGAAATTTCAGAGGAATAATCCTCCATTTATCTTTTATTTTTAAAGGCAGGCATGCTTTCGGCTATTTACCTGGCGTTGCTTCTTCTACTCATCCTTCTACTCATTCTTATCCTGCTAATTCTGTTTGCTGCAATCGATATTTTCATAGAGGTCGAAAAAGAGGGAACACGGATGCAGCATCTGATCCGTGTGAAGTGGCTTTTCATCTCGCATGTTCTGAAAGATGATACATCTTCCAAAGAGCTTTCTTCAACAGAAGCCTCTGAAAAAAGTGTTTCCGAAAAAGAGAGTCGTGTTGATCCAGGATCCGAATCCGAATTCGAATCCAGTTCCCGGAAAAGATATTCAGATCTTAGATCAGTTATTCGGGAAGGCATTGCTGCTCTGAAAATGCTCATCAAACCAGTTCTTAAACTACTTGAAGGGCTTGTGTCCGTTGTTCATATCCATCAGCTCAAATGCAAGCTTCGCTTTGGCTTTGATGATCCTGCCCATACGGGAATCGCATATGGATATTCTCATGCCCTGAAGGGATATCTGTTCCACAAGTGCAGAAAAGCGGAGCTGGATGTGGAGCCTGTCTTCATTGATGAGGTTATGGATATTCTTGCAATTGCACATTTCCGGCTCAGGATTGCCAGTCTCATCCCTGTCATCCTTGGATTCATTCTGAACAGGAATGTGTTGCGTGTTTCCTGGGCGTATATAAGGAACCGGAGCAGGAACAAAAAGATCCGGGCTAGAACTGTTAATATTTAATACTATGTTGTACTGATATCCATTGACATGATCAGAATAAAGTCTCCCTCAAGGCTCCACCTGACATTGATAGATATGAATGCTTCATACGGCAGGATCGATGGAGGTGTGGGTATATCCCTGGACTATCCCCATGTGGTGATATCCGCCGAAAAGTCATCTGAGATAGTGGTTAGCGGTGAGTCTGTTCTCAGGGAAAGGATGGAGCTTGCAGCAAGGAAACTACTTCCTGAAGGCGAGGGTATAAGCATCAGTATTGAAGAGGACATGTTCACACATGTAGGCCTTGGTTCAGGTACACAGGCAGCACTGTCTGCGGCCGCGGCTGTGAATGAGCTATACGATCTTGGAAAGAGTGTGAGGGAATTGGCCATTGAGGTTGGGCGTGGTGGAACATCAGGTATTGGTGTCGCATCCTTTGAGTCAGGCGGTTTTATTATAGACGGAGGTCACAGGTTCAGTGACAAGGGTTCTTTTTCACCTTCTTCTGCAAGCAGGGCTGATCCGGCTCCTGTGCTTTTCAGAGAGGACTTCCCTGACTGGGAGATAGTTCTCGCAATTCCTGATACTCAGGGTGCGCACGATTCCAAAGAGGTGGACGTGTTCCAGCAGGCATGCCCTGTACCCCTGAACGAGGTTCAGGAAATCTCTCATCTTATTCTTATGAAAATGATGCCTGCGATACTTGAGAAGGATATTCAGGCATTTGGTTATGCAGTGAATCATATTCAAAATCTTGGTTTTAAGAAATGTGAGGTTGACATCCAGTTGCAGGCAGTTAGGGATGTGATCGCATTGATGCAGGATTCGGGAGCTTCGGGTGCGGGAATGAGCTCATTCGGACCGGCAGTTTACGGTATAGTGGAAAACAGTGAGGATGCGGCATATCTCATGGAAGATGTGCAGGAACTCCTGGATAAAAGCATAGGCGGCAGTGTCGTGATGACAAAGGCGAACAACAGCGGCGCAGAGATAAAGGAGGTATGATTTGGAATTCACGGCATGGTTTGGCAAACTGACCATCAATGATGAGGGTGAGGTGGAGGATTGCCAGGCTTTTGAAAAGGATCCTGATAAGCTTGCAGAGATGCTTGTTTCTTTACAGGAGACAGTTCAGGATAAGGCTGTAAATGCCCCTGACCTGCGACAGGCAGCTCTGGACTGTGGTTTTGTTGAGCTTGATGAGGAATATGATATACTTCTCAGGGACGTATGCATCAGGGCTGCAAAGAAGCAGATCTCAAAGAGTGATACCGATGACACCCGTATAATCCAGGCAGTCGAGGCCATGGATGATATTGACAGGAATGTCAATGAGCTCAGTGAGCGCCTCATGGTCTGGTATGGCAGGTATTTCCCGGAGCTGCGCCTGACAGGTGAGCCACTGGCAAGATTGATCTCACAGTATGGTTCAAGAGACAACCTTCCCGAGGATCACAAGCTCTTTGAAACGGCTTCAAAGTCAATGGGTTCTGATATCTCGTTTGCAGATGAGGAAATTCTCAAACAACTGGCATCCAATATATGCAGCCTCTATGACACCCGCCGTCACATAGAGGGCTACGTTGTCACAAACATGGGTTCTGTGGCACCTAACCTTTCCAATATTGCAGGTGCATCGCTTGGTGCAAGACTTATCAGTATGGCAGGAAGTCTGGAGAAGCTTGCAGTTTTCCCGTCCAGTACTGTTCAGGTTATCGGTGCCAGCAGAGCACTGTTCAAACACCTGCGCTCCCGGGCACCATCCCCGAAGCATGGTATCATATTCAACAACGTAATAATCAAGAACGCTCCCTGGTGGCAGAGGGGTAAACTTGCAAGGGCATTTGCAGCAAAGATAAGTCTGGCCGCAAGAATGGACTGCTATTCAGGTGAACTGGACCCATCCATCAAGGAAAATCTCGATAAGAAACTCGAGATGATACGCAAGGCAAACCCCAATCCTCCGAAAAGGGAGAAGGGCGGCAAGGGTGGCAGATCAGGCAAATCCGGAAGGTCAGGAAAGTCCGGTGGTTCCGGCAAGCCTGGAAGGTCAGGCGGAAATCGCAAACCCGGGAACAATAAGAAAGGAGGTAAGCAGTAATGTCAGTTGAAGAGATATACAACGGTATATACGAGATCAAGGCCGATGACCGCAGCACGCTTGCCACCAAGAATCTCACTCCCGGCATGAGCGTATACGGTGAGCGCCTCATAATCGAGGATGACGTGGAGTACCGCCAGTGGGACCCCAAGAGAAGCAAACTGGGAGCCATGGCGCTCAAGAAATTCGAGATCCCCCTTGAATACGATTCCGCAGTGCTCTACCTTGGAGCTGCCTCAGGCACAACCGTAAGCCATGTCTCAGACATACTCAGGGACGGCATAGTCTACGCTGTGGAATTCTCCCCAAGAACAATGCGTGACCTCATACAGCTCTGTGACAAGCGCCCGAACATCATCCCGATTCTGGCAGACGCCAACAAACCCCAATCCTACGCTCACATAGTGGAAAAGGTAGACGTAATCTTCCAGGACGTAGCCCAGCCCAACCAGGCTGAGATTGCAGCAATCAACTCAAAGTACTTCTTAGAACAGGACGGTCAGCTCATGCTCTCCATCAAATCAAGGAGCATAGACACAGTTGCCAGCCCAAAAAAAGTATTCAAGGAAGAGGTCAGAAAACTGGAAAGCGGCTTCGATGTGGAATTCGAGGTACTGCAGAGGAAGGAGCTTGATCCGTTCCACGAGGACCATCTGGGACTTATTGCGAAGATGTTTGTGGATGAAGAAGAGGATTAATTACGCCTCTTCTACTAATTCTTATTCTTGCAACATCCATTTCCAGATAGGTTTCACAATTATTTTCCGGGCATCCATCTTAATTTCATCTTCGGTGTCATCCGTGAGGATAAGACCTTCTTTTAATTTGTAGGCTTTAAGAGCTTCAAGCAATCCTTCTATTTCTCTGGCTCTGGTATCTGGATTTTCAAGACTCTGTGTGACCTGGATTGCTTCTCTTATGTTGTAACCGTCTCTGATTACAAAATCACATTCTTTCTTTTCTCTGTGATAGTAGACTTCTTCGTTTCTTCTTTTCAGTTCCATGAACACTATGTTCTCAAGGATCCTTCCATAGTCTTCGGATGTCCTGAATCCCAGTATCTTTGCTATGGCGGTATCTACGAAGTAGACTTTTTTGTTGGAGTAAACCTGTGTTTTAAGTGAAGTAGAGAATTTCGGTACAAGAAAAGCGAGATAGCTGTTTTCGAGATATTCAAAGTATTCCTTTATTGTAGTTGCACTGGAAAGTCCTGTCAGTTTCCTGATATTGTTGTAACTGATCTCCTTTGCTATGTTGGATGCTGCAAAGTAGGCTGTTGTTTTCAATGCCTTTTCATCTTTGAGATTGTACCTTGCAACTATGTCTCTGTAGATTATGTTCTCATACAGTGTCTTGATGTAAAGCTCATCCCGTGTCTTCACAAATTCTGGAATTCCGCCAGCTTCAATATACTCATTGAAGTATTTTTTGATCGTACTCCTCTCAACGGTTGTAAGTACGTCTGACAAAGGCAGCTCATATTTTTTGAAATCGAGAAATTCCTTGAACGAATAAGGGTACAACGAATAGCTCAGATGCCTGCCAGTCAGATGTGTTCCCATCTCCCGACTCAGCATGCTTGCATTTGAACCTGTGACGTATATCTTTTTACCACTGTCATGAAGCCGCCTGACAAATCTCTCCCAGCCCGGTATATTCTGTATCTCATCAAAAAAGTAAGTATTTCTTTCACCGTACAGTTCGAGAAGTATCTCCTGCATCATCTGGAAATCTTCAATTGTAAAATCAAATAATCTCTCATCGTCAAAATTCACAAAATAACTATCATGAAGATGCCCCTTCCTAACCTCGCCCATAAGCGTTGATTTCCCAACCCTCCGAAGCCCTGCCACTATAACAATAAGATCAGACTTCTTATCCTTAACCTCATCCAGCAATTCTCTCTTGACCAGTTCCTTCACATTTTTAACCGGATCATTTTGCTCTTTCAACAGAATTTTTAGCTTCTCTTTGTCCATACTTTTTGTTTAGAGTCATTTGTTTATATATATTTGGTTTAGTAAACCAAATAAATACGTGTTTATTACAATTGGTAGACCAAATAATCAGTATTTTATTTCAACTGGTAGACCAAATTAATTGAATGATATTGATTTTGTATTATTTTCTGGGTTTAGATAGAATAGTTAAAAAATCCCTTTTCTATTTCTCCCAAATCAAAACCTTTATCTTCTACCACCTCATGTTTGAGATACTACTCAAAATTGAGATTGGTGTGATGAAGGATGTATAAAGTCGAATCTCTCAAGAAACTGGCATTGCTCGGAGCAATTGAAGGCTCGGTAAAGTTATCTTCCAGTGAGTTCGCAAAACATACTTCCACCGGTTCAAAAACAGCTGCAAGGGTGCTCAAAAAGCTGGAAGAAGAGCAGCTGATCGAAAGACAGCTTGTTCCGGGTGGACAATTGGTTCGTCTCAATGAGAAGGCTCTTGAGCTTCTCAAAAGTGAGTATGCAGATTACCAGCGGATATTTTGTAAGGATTTTCCCGAGATCGACCTGTTCGGTACAGTCATAACTGGTCTGGGTGAAGGGCAATATTACATTGCCAAGGAAGGTTACATGTCCCAGTTCAAGGAAAAACTTGGCTTCACGCCATTTCCGGGGACTCTCAACGTCAGACTTGATGAGCTGAGTGCCGAGCTGCGGGATAAGATAGACCTGATCTGTCCTTTTACCATCAACGGTTTCAATGACGGAGAGCGCACTTTTGGCGGAGGGAAATGCTATCCTGTGGAAATAGGTGGTATCAAGGCTGCGGTTATCATACCCGACAGAAGCCACTACCCTGCTGACCTGCTGGAAATAATGGCTCCTGTTAAATTGCGTGAGAAACTGGGGCTGGATGACGGTGACAATGTTAAGATTGTAGTTAAAGATCCGCAAAAATGTGAGTGATAATATGAGTTCAGATACAACCGGGTACAGTGAAAACATACAGAGAGCGATCAAGGCTCTCCAGAACGGCGAGATGATCCTTCTTTTTGATCTTGAGGGACGTGAAGCAGAGACCGATTTCACCATTCCTGCAAACTCTGTAACTCCTGAAGATGTCAGGTGGATGCGCAAGGATGCAGGCGGTCTAATGTGTGTGGCTTTTGATTCCGAAGTATCTGAAAAGCTCGGCCTGCCTTTCATTGCTGACGTTATGAGGGATGCGAGCCAGAAAAACAGCTCTCTTGAAAAGATCGTGGAAAAAGGCGGTGACCTCAAATACGATTCACGCTCATCATTCTCCATCTGGGTGAACCATAGGGACACCCGTACCGGTATTCCTGATAATGACAGGGCGCTGACAATCAACAAGCTCGGCGAGATAGTAGACAGGACACTCAACGGTGAGGATGTCCATTTCGGCAGCGAGTTCCGTACTCCAGGTCACGTTGCAACTCTGCGTGCAGCAAAAGGCCTTGTACATGAGCGCATGGGCCAAACCGAACTCTCCATAGCCCTTGCAAAAATGGCTGGCATCACTCCTGCAATGGTCGTCTGCGAGATGCTGGACGATACTAGCGGCAGGGCTCTTCAGAGACCTGATGCAGAAAAATACGGTGTTGACCACGACCTTGCATTCGTCGCAGGAGAGGAAGTAGTCGAAGCCTATGACCTCTGGTTAAGTTCACAATCCCATTAGAAAGAGTGAAATAGTGGGATGCCCATCTAGATACAATCCTGCGGGACTGTAGGGTAGCCTGGTCCATCCTGTTAGGCTGGGGGTCTAGCGACTGGAGTTCAAATCTCCACAGTCCCACCACTTTAATTCTTTTAGTTTTCTAATTGTTTTCTTGAGGTGCTACACGAAGTTTTGTACCTCTTCTCGCGCTCCAGAAGCGTCATCTGGGTTGCAAATCTCCACAGTCCCACCATTTTAATTCTTTTAGTTTTCTAATTGTTTTCTTGAGGTGCTACACGAAGTGTTTTGCCTCTTCCCACGTTTGAAAAACCAGAATAAGAGAAAAATAGTATTTTACGGGATCAGTATGTCCTCAATTGCATGCAGTATGCCGTTGCTGCACTCGATGTCTGCATCGATTATCTTTGCGGCATCCACCTTGATATCGCCGTTGGAACTGATCTTCAGTGCCTTTCCGCTGATGGTTTCCAGGGTATCTATTTTTCTGAGGTCTTCTGTTGTGTATTTGCCCTCAACTACGTGATAGGTGATAATGCCCATGAGGTAATCATGGTCATCGAAGGATTCGTCCACAACTTCATCCGGAATAGCTTCAAAGGCAGCTTCAACAGGTGCGAACACGGTATATGGTCCTTCATTACTGTATTTCTCGGTAAGCTTTAGTGTTTCTGCAGCTTTGAGCAGTGTTTTAAAAGTCCCTTTTCCCTTTGCAGTCTCTATGATATTCTTCAGTTCTGCCATTTTTGATCATCTTTCCTATGTAATCTCTGCCTTAAAAAATAGTGCAAGGAAGTATTACATTAGATGCAATACGTTCCTCAAGGGATGTCTCCTCATTATTGCTCATACAATTCGGTTTCCGGATGGAATGCATACCATGCAAACCAGAAATCACGTTCCTTGACTATTTCCTCATCGGTATCAAGGTTTGTGATCTTCACAATACCAACATCATCTCGCTGGACTGTGATGTTCACTCCATTCACGACATCCTCAATAGTGTCCGTTTCCAGCAGGTCACTCTCTCTGTAGGCTTTGAAAACGCCATCCGCCTCAATTCCAAAGATGACAGTCTTGGGGTGTACCCTGTTATCCTCGGTTTCCACAGGGAAGAAAAGGTAACTGTCCTCATAGTAACTTCCGTAGGGGTCGGTGCCATACCTTCTGGAAAAACCTGTGTCCTGGCTCAGAACCTCTGATTCGGGGTGTGCTTTCTTCCAGTCCCTCCACACCACAGTATCAATGGATATGGCCTTCAGTTCGGTGCCGGTAAGTTCTCCTACTATGGCAAGTCCGTCTATCTGGGTCCAGTAACTGTTTGTTCTGCGGTCGTACATCACAAGGTTGGAATTGTACAGTTTTCCAGTGGTTCCGAATTCAACGGTCTCATTATCCAGTGTCCTTTCGTAGGCTATGCCTGAGCCACACAACGGACAATACGTTATGAGTATTGGATCGCCTTCTATGAAATCATTCACTATCTCATGCCAGACCAGTATTTGCAGAGGATAAACCCTGATGCTATTCTTGTAGGATAGTGCCAGCACGAGCTCATTATCCTCTATCCACTCATCGGCTTGTTCAACAGAAACATATTTGGGATTGTCAATGGAGGGTATCCCGTCCATTGGAGGTCCACCAGAGCGCAGTTTACTGGGGTGTATCAGATACTTCACTCCCATCTCGGTAAGCATTACGCTCATTTCCTCTTCCATCTCAGTTATCTCTGGAAGTTTTTCCAGTTTTGGCTGATCAGTGGGTGTATCAGCACATCCCGAAACAACAACTGCCAGTAATAAAAAAAATGTAATTAAAAGTCCTTTATTCTTAACTCCCATGTGATCTCCCCATGTTATCTACCCTTAGCCAGGAAACTAATCCATCAAGCACAACCCTTCTCGATCTCTTCCTGTAGTTCCTCGGCAGGTTTAACTCCGTTTCTTAGCAGCCTTGTGGACTGGTCCTCACATATCAGTATGACAGGTGCAGAAGGTGCGTTCACTACTCCCACTCCGAACTGGTCGATAAGGGACTGGGTGAATTCCACGGGTGAGACTGCATAGTACCAGTCGAAGCCATTTGATTGCGCATGGTTCCTTACTATCTCTTCATCCTCATTGGGGTCGGTGTCAAGCCCAATGTGGATCACATTCTCATCTTCCATATCGCTCAGTATTTTCGTTTCCTGCTGCTGCTTCAAGCAGGTGGGACACCACACTGCAAAACTCTCAATGAGCACGGTCTTCCCTTCGAAATCACTGATCTTGAAG
The DNA here is from genome assembly GCF_045291275.1 of Methanolobus sp. ZRKC3. Lineage (GTDB taxonomy): Archaea > Halobacteriota > Methanosarcinia > Methanosarcinales > Methanosarcinaceae > Methanolobus. The sequence continues at coordinate 1,954,521 of NZ_CP146982.1, read as the reverse complement.
ACTTCTCCGGTCCTTACATCCGTAAGTTCTATATCACGCCAATCTCCGGCAGGCTCTGAATCCACTGTATCTGTTTCAGCACAGCCTGAAATAACAGAAATTGAAATGATTATCATAAAGCATAGTAAAATACTATTGATTTGTTTGTTCATATTTTCCCCAATAAAAACAAAGGGTCATTATTTCATAAGTTTTTCGTACTCATTTGCACATGTCAAAGCTTGGGCACAATCGAAATTATTAAGAACACATCCAACCAACTCTTATAAGGTGGTAGTAAATCGTTCCAATAATCGTTGCCAAAGACCTGTGTAAGGATTTCAGTGATTTCAAAGCAGTGGATAACGTAAGTTTTAGCATAGATGAGGGTGAGATGTTTGGTTTCCTCGGCCCCAATGGTGCGGGAAAGACCACCATCATGCGTATGATGCAGTGTGTTTCACCTGTAAGCTCTGGGGATCTCAGTATTTTTGGAATGGATGCAATGACCAATCCCCGTGAGATAAAATCCCTTGTAGGTGTGGTTCCCCAAGAGAACAATCTGGACATTGATTTTACTGTATATGAGAACCTTCTGGTATTCTCCAGGTACTTCGACATACCAAAAGAGGAAGCTGCAAAAAGGGTGGATGAACTGCTCGATTTTGTCCATCTCACGGACAAAAAGGACACTACTACAGAGAACCTGTCCGGTGGAATGAAACGCAGACTTGTACTTGCGCGGGCACTGATCAACAAGCCAAAACTGCTGATACTCGATGAACCTACCGTGGGACTTGATCCACAGGCACGGCATGTTATCTGGGACAAGCTCAGGGCCCTGAAAAAAGAAGGTGTGACCGTTGTCCTCACTTCTCACTATCTCGATGAGGTCGAGAAACTCTGTGACAGGCTGGTGGTGATGGATAACGGGAAGATACTTGTCGAAGGCAGTCCGCGCAGTGTCATCGAGGAATATATAGGTTCAGGTATAGTTGAGGCGGAACACAATCCCGAACTCATTGAATGCTTGAAGCAAAAAGGTGAATCCTATGAGGTGATGGGTGACCTTGTGCACATCTATACAGATGACCCAAAACGGGTTTCTGAGTATCTTCTGACTGAGTGTACACTTTCAAAACTGAGTGCAAGACCTGCGACACTTGAAGATGTTTTCCTGAAGCTCACAGGCAGGAGGTTGAGGGAATGAATTTAATGGAATACTTCAGGATTCCGGGGATCAGCTCGAAATCCCTGAAAGTATGGCAGCGGAACAGGGATGTTTTCATGAAAAATATCAAGCTCAATTTCCTTCCCCCTTTCCTGGAGCCCCTGTTGTATCTTCTTGCACTGGGTTTTGGTCTCGGTAAATTCATAGAGAACATCGATGGTGTGCCCTACGCCAATTTCATAGCTCCTGCTCTGATAGCCATCTCTGTCATGTATGCTTCCTTTTTTGAATGCAGCTATGGCTCATATGTGAGAATGCATTACCAGAAAACATTTGATGCCATCATCGCAACCCCTCTGAGCATTGAGGACGTAATAGCCGGGGAGTTGCTCTGGGGCGCTACAAGGAGCATGATCAATGCCACTGTGATGATCCCTGTCATCGGGGCTTTCGGATTGATAGACCTGCATTATGCACTCCTGATAATACCCTTCGCGTTTCTTGGAGGACTGCTTTTTGCTGCCGTAGGAATGTGTTTTGCTGCTGTGACGCCAAATATAATGGCTATCAACTATCCTGTTCTCCTTTTCATAACTCCCATGTTCCTTTTCAGTGGTACGTTCTTCCCACTGTCCACACTCCCTGAGTTGATCCAGTATTTTGCCATTGCTTTTCTGCCTCTGGCCCATATTGTAAGTGTCATACGCATGCTATCATTGGGTGCTCCTACAAGTATGATTTTTTTTAATCTGTCATGGATAATTGTGGTTACCGGTTTATTGGTGGTGCTTTCCATCAATATGATGAAAAAGAGACTCATAGTCTGATAGAAAAGAAAATTCGCAAAAGTCGCGAAATTCGTACATGCAGCGATAGTTTGATAAAATAAATCATCAGTTTGTGTATTGATGGAAAAGCGGACAAAACTCTTATTCTGTATTCTCATGCTCTCTTTATTTGCGGGAGGCTGTATCGATGAACTTGTGCCTGTAACTGATGAGCAGCCCATGTCAGATGCCACTGCATATGAATTCGAAGCTTTTCTGGATGAGAGTTTTGAAGATGGTGAACTGATTCCCACAAGCACCTTTTATCTTTCGGGAAATGAATTTGCCATGGCTGTTTACATTGTTGATAACGAGTCAAGTATCGATATAGTTCCTCTGGAGGACCTCAGCACTTCCAAAGAAGAACCTGTAAGCAATGTGGTGATACTTGGCGACTATTCCAACAGGACGGACGCTTCAAAAGAGTATTTCATTGAACTGTCAGAAACTATCGAACCAGCTGATATCAATTATACCATATCCGAGGATGTTCAAAGAGGACAAAAGCATGTTTTCCTAAACTTCGAGCAGCCCATTACCGGCTTTGTGGCGTTCACAGTCCGTACACCAATGGGTCAGGATTATATTCATGTGACAACTCCTCCATCGGTTGTACGCTTTGTAATCCCAGAAGGCTTCACCACCGGCAATTCTTTGATAGGAAAGGTAAGCCCGACAGCTGATGAAGTATATCTTGATTCTCAAAACCGGGAGAACATTGTATGGTACAATGATCAGGAATCTCCAAAAGGTCTATTAAAGGCATTCCAGGATCTCTCAGGCACCAACAGCTCAGAGATACCTGCGGTTCCACGGGTCATCAGCATTAAGTTCTATTCAGAATCTGCTCCAATAGGGCTTGGTATCGCAGCTTTCATACTTGTCGGCGCAGCAGCTTTTGTATTGCTGAGATTCTACGCTCAAAAAAGGAAATTGGTCAAAATAAGAAGTGATATCGAGAACCAGTTCATATCGCCTAAACAGAAAGGAAAGGAATGATCCTTTTTTAGAATTCGAATACCATTCCGTCATACGCCAGAGGATATTCCTTGACGGCTTCCTCGTGAGGTTTGAAATAGTGGCTCAGGTGTGTGAACACCACTTCCTTTGCCCCGATGCACCTGGCAAGGTCAGTTGCCTCTGTGGTATTCATATGTTTTTTAACATGTACACTTGGTGGCACTATGGCATCGGTAATGAGCAGGTCGGGCTGCTGTATGATCTCCATGCTCTTCTGAGGGATCTCTCTCTGTGAGTCCCCTGTTATGACCACTTTGTTCTTACCATCACTTATGATGACCCCTACAGGTTTCTTAGCAGGGGGATGTAGCACTTCAAATAGTGTGAACTCCAGCCCAATGAGCTTAAAAGGTGTGTTCAAGGGGATATCGTGCCTGGATGGTTGCAGGAATTGCAGGTAATCAAGTATATATTCAAGGGTCTCTTCAAGGCCGTACACATCTACCTTGTATTGTACCCTGTGGAATTCTGCAAAGCCTGCAAAATGATCATAATGGCCGTGTGTCCATATCACTCCATCAATATGCTTGATGTCGTTCTTTAACATCTGGTAGCGAAGGTCCGGACCTGTGTCTATTAGAATACGACCCTCGTCTGATTCAACAAGGATGGAGCATCTTGTCCGGCAGCTTCTGCCTCCATTGTGTGCATCAAGGCATGTGGGGCAGGAACATCCTATTACAGGAGTTCCGGTTGCATCACCTGTGCCAAGAACTGTGATCTTCATGGCTTCACATTACTGGTTCGTATTCGTTGGTCTTGATGGTTGCTCTTTCGTCGAAGGAAACAACTGCATTTAGCAGATCCTTTTGTGTAATTTCCATTCGCTCAGTTACAAGTGCGCTGAGCACTCCTTCTCTGATCACCATGCGCAGATCGGAACCGCTGTATCCGTGTGTGAGGGAGGCGATCTCTTCTGTATCGAACTTGCCTTTGATCTCTTTTGTGACGATGTCAAGTATCTTCTTGCGCATTTCCGGTTCAGGAAGAGGGAATTTCATTATCTCGTCAAAACGTCTCCAGGCAGCTGAATCCAGCATTCTGGGGTGATTTGTTGCAGCCAGCAGCAGTACGCCGTCATTTGTCAGGCTGATGCCGTCAATGGCCTTGAGGAGTGTGTTGACTGCCCTTTTCAGCGCCGCATGCTCATCTGAGGAACGGGTCTTGGCAACAAAATCAAACTCATCTATGAAAAGTATGCATGGGCTGACCCTTTTTGCAAGAGAGAATACACGGTCGATGTTCTTTGCGGTCTCACCCAGGTACTGGTCTGTTATCATGGACAGTCTGACCTCCACAAAAGGAATTGAAAGATGCTCTGACATTGCCTTTGCAAGTGAGGTCTTTCCGGTTCCAGGTGGGCCTACCATGAGTACCTTACCAACATCATAGAGTCCTATGTGTTTCAGGTAATCCTTGTACTGGATTGCTTTTACTATCTTCTTGACCTCGTCTTCCTGCTCGGTCGTAAGAATGAAGTCTCTGAGTGTCTGCTTGATATCTTCCGGGGCACTGATCTCGACAAGCTTGAGCATGTCGTCTCCGCCTTCTTCCTTTGCGATCTCCTCAATGAAGGATTCTATCCATTCCCTGTCAACTTCTTTCGGCCTGACCTTTGTTTTGGCGCTGCTGTAATCAACACCTTCGGTCTCTTTCTTCTCATAGTAGAAAGCAAGTACGGGGTTATGTGAGATCCTTTCCCGGGATTCATCCATTTTCTGGAACCACTCGGCTCCGACGTCCAGTGCTGTGATCCTCATGAGGAATCCCATATCATCGATGTCAACAAAAGGAAGTGACCCGGTATGGCTGCTGACATTACTTATCTGAAGTAACTTTTCAATGTCAGTAACCTTGACTTTGATCGGCTTTGGTACTGTTTTATGCTCCCGGCTCCAGTAGTATTTACGAATGTTCTTGGGAAGATCATTCACATCCAGTTCCGGGTACTTATTGTATATATGAGCTGTAAGTAGCAGTTCAACAATATCTAGGGTTGTGTCGGACATGTTTTAACCTGAAAAATGACGTATGATAGTGTTTTTTATAAATTTATAATCGTTCAGACATCACATATAAGTTCTCTTTTCAAATATATCTTTTGTATAGGATTCATTAATGATCAAATCGATTATTATCTGTGTGATAACACGCTTTTTGTGTTTTCGTATGATATTCAAAAAAGAAATAGGCGAGGGGTATCGTATGGCTGATATGACCCTCTTCTTCAAAATAACCGGTGTCCGCATATTTTCCAGGGACATTCCTTATGCCAATATGTCAGAAGGAACTTTGTAATGCGGGTCTTCCCAGTGATTAACGTCAATTATGGCAGATGCGTTGTCCAACAGCATTTGACAATCCTCGCTTAAATGTCGCAGATGAACCTTTTTACCAACCTTTGCATAGCGTTCAGTTATCTTGTTCAATGCTTCAATTGCAGAATGGTCAGCAACTCTTGATTCTTTGAGATCGATAATTATCTCATCAGGATCGTTCAATACATCGAATTTATTTTGAAATTCGGTAACTGAACCAAAGAACAATGGTCCGAATAATTCGTAATGTTTTATTCCGTTTTCATCAACTGTTTCTCTTGCACGCACAAGTTTGGCATTCTCCCAGGCAAAGGCTAATGCGGAAATGACAACACCTGCAATTACCGCTACTGCAAGGTTGTGGTAGATGACGGTTATAGTTGCAACGAGTACCATCACAATTACATCCGTTATGGGTACTTTGCTGAATATCTTCAATGAAGCCCATTCAAATGTTCCGATGGCAACTACAAACATCACTCCAACTAATGCTGCCATTGGTATCATTTCGATAAGGGGGGCACCTACCAGCACAAAAAGCAATAGACCAACAGCTGCAACGATCCCTGAAATTCTGTTTCTGGCACCTGAATTTATGTTGATGAGACTCTGTCCTATCATGGCACAACCGCCCATACCTCCAAATAAGCCGCAAACAAAATTGGCAACACCTTGTGCAATACTTTCTCTATTTGCCCTGCCTCTTGTTTCTGTCATTTCATCTATTACGGTCAGTGTCAATAGACTCTCTATCAATCCTACCAATGCCATGATGAGTGAATAGGGGAAAACAATTTTCAGTGTTTCCAGATTGAATGGGACCTGTGGTATATGGAATTTAGGTAAACCACCTGCAATGGATGCAATATCTCCAACTGTTCTGGTTTGTATCTGGAGCGTGATCACGATGGCTGAAACAACTATGATCGCAGTTAGTGAAGCAGGAACCGCTTTTGTCAACCTGGGCATCAAATAGATGATAGCCATTGTCAAGCCTACAAAACCTAACATGACCATGAGTGCCTGTCCGCCTAACCAGTGTTCTATCCCATTAATGTCAGTGAATTTGAACTGGGAAAGCTGAGCCATGAAGATAACGATGGCCAGTCCATTCACAAATCCAAACATTACTGCATGTGGTACAAGCCGAATGAATTTGCCTAATTTCAAGGCTCCAATGGTAATTTGAATAATACCCATTAGAACTACTGCGGCAAAAAGATATTCAACCCCTTGTTGGATTACCAGGGCAACAACTACGACTGCTATTGCACCTGTGGCACCGGAGATCATTCCCGGTCTGCCGCCTATGATAGCTGTTATTAATCCAATGATGAATGCGGAGTAGAGTCCAACCAATGGACTGACATTTGCTATTATTGAAAAGGCCACAGCTTCAGGCACGAGGGCCAATGAAACCGTCAGGCCGGATAATGCCTCATTTTTGATGTTTAATTCATCGTTCTTTATATTTTCTATAAATGCCATTTTGATCCCATTTTAAAAAATTACTATGCACCTACAAGCTCTGCCAATTCTTTATATTGAAAATGAACTATCATAGATCGTGGGGTGCTTTGCGAAAAACGTAACTCAGGGTGGAGCTACTTTGTGAATGTAAATCCGGATATGGAATGCTTTGAATTATCAGTGGAAAAAACAAGCATGCATCCAATGATATCTTTATAAAGACCTGTCATCGGTTTCAGGACAGAAGTTATTGTAAAGGCAATTTGAAGTGCTATAATTGCTATAATAAAAACTGCTTTCAGATCACTTGGAAATGATCTATTAAAATGCTCTATGATCCAGTTCTATAATCCTGCTCGATTTACCCTTTTGGACACATTTTGTCCACTTTAACGGAGCTTCATAGAAGCGGCTGTCAGTATATAAATGTGTAGCATATTTTAAAAATAAAATGAGACTATAAATCCAGAGCATCAAACCCCACAAAAGCCCCATTCTTGTTTTCAGGCTCCGGTTCAACTAAATTATTCAAAAGATGTGCAGGAAAAATTACAGTTTCAAACTATGGCGATAAGATCATTGTTGGGTCTGTACACGCTTCCTGAATGCAAGAGTTTTTCCAGAGTGCTTTCGAACCTCTGCCCGTCGACTCCATGTTCCGCAAGAGATTCTCTCAGTTCTTCAACCTTGATGCTTCCGCCATTTATGCGAAGTAATTCAAGAACTAACTGACTGGGATTTCTCTTCGGCTTGACCTGCTCTCTCCTGTCCACGAAATCCTTCATGGAAAGCTCTGTTTCTTCTCTGTTATTGAGCGCATTCTTAAATCCGCTTCCATTTAATACGTCTTCAATGTCTGTTCTGCTGTCATGCAGTTTTGCCTGTATTTGTGTCCTTACTGAAACCGCTTCAGCAAGTTCATCCGAACTGTAAAAAAGCCTTAATTTCCTGCTTGCCAGTTTTGCACTGCATCTCTGGCACTGTGTGCTCTTTGCAGAGTCAATTTCTATGATCTGGGCCTGCTCCCTGCATTTCGGGCAGACTATAACTCCGTATCTGGGCATTGTTAAATTCAAGGGGTGTCAGATATAAATAATTGCCACCTAACTCTGCAAAAGTCAGAGGCAGCTATTATGATACGAAGGGCAGAGGCAAAGGATATTCCAGAGATTGTGAAGATAGAGGATTCTTCCTTTGGAATGCCGTGGCCGGATTTTATGTTCAAGGCACATCTGAGCAATCCCGGATTTGTTGTATACGAAAGTGAGGGTAGAGTACTGGGGTATGCGATGGTGGGGGATGAGGATGGAATAGCCCATCTTATGAGCATAGCGGTGGATCCAAAATATCGCAGGCAAGAGGTTGGTAGCAAGCTGCTTGAATGGTGTCTTGATACGCTGGTTATGTATGGTTATCATAAAGTATCCCTTGAAGTGAGGGTGAGCAATGTCGCAGCGCAGGAATTCTACCTTGCCAGGGGATTTAAAAAAGAGAAAATAGTTGAAGCTTATTACATAGATGAGGATGCCATTGTCATGGGCAGGGAGTTCTAGTCATCAAATCATTTTCCAAAACGTCTCTGTCTCTTCTGGAAATCCCTGATTATCCGTATTATATCCATTTTCCTGATCTTATGCCAGTTCACTTCTGAGAAATAGAGTTCTGAATAGACCGCCTGCCATATGAGGAAATCTGAGAGGTGTTTTCCTCCTGAACGGATGAATATGTCAGGCTCGTGTTTTACCTTCAGGCGGGACTCGATATCTTGCTCTGTGATATCATTTGGTTCCAGTTTTCCTTCCTTCACATCGGAGAGTAGGGATATCATTGCCTTTGTTACTTCCTTGCGTCCTCCGAACCCTACGGAGAAGTAGACAAGCAGTTTTTCCCCGTCTTGTTTGCTGTGAAGTTCTCCCTCACCGGTATATACTTCAAATCCGATGCCTTCAGGCAGCTTTTTGAGCATGGTGTCAAGCATTGCAAGGAGTTTTTCTATCATCTCCCAGCGCAGCTTTTCCTCCGTATCCAGCACATCAATGTATATGCTGGTGATGCGGATTCCCATCTGTCGGCACCACTGGATGTAATCCCGGAGCCTTGTAAAACCGTCTGCATGCAGCAGGTCGCTTTCCGAAAGTACGAGAGATACGTGTTTCGGTACCTTTTCAGGCTCCTTCAGTATCTGGCCCAGAAGGTATCTCTCATACAGGGATGTGGCGATGCTCAGACTCATTTTACTGCCCGGGAAGTTCTAATTGTGCTTGGCTTATTTTGCGGTGGATACTATCTTGACCACATCGCCGTTGTTGAGCTCGTGCTTCTCCCCGAGTCTCATCTTTGTCTTTGCGTCCACTGCATAGAGGAACCTGTCTCCTATATCAGAGTGGACCCTGTAAGCAAGATCGTGTGCAGTGGAGCCTTTCTTCATGAGGAATGCATCAGGAAGCATCCTGTCGTTCTTGTCTGTCCACTTGCCTTCATCTTCCACAGGATAGACGATAATAAGTTTTAGCAGATCGAACACAGCCTGGTTGATGCAGTCCTGTATTCCTGTTCCGCCTGTTCTTTTGATCAGTTCACGTACGTTCTCAAGACCTTTGGTCTGGCCGGCTGTGAGTTTATCTGAGGTAATGGTGAAGTCATCGTCACCTGGTATGTATTCGATGGCTCCGCCCTTTGCTGCGGATTTGAGTGCAAGTTCTGCTGCTGCGCTTGTGGGGACCACTGTCTGCTCCAGTTCCATGAGAGCGTTGACGTACTTCTCGGGTGCGATATCCATCTTGTTGGCTGCGATTATCATGGGTTTGCTGAAGCTGCGGATCACGTCACAGAGGTCGATGATGTCCTCATCTGTCCATTTGATATGATTCCTTTCTATTTTGCATGCTCCAAAGGCGCAGATGACATGGTATTCATCGACACCTGCTCCTGCAAGCTGGTCTGCGATGATGGCATCGAGACTGAGGCCTTCTGCCTGTATCTTGCGTGAGAGCTTGGTCCAGTTGCGCTTGAGGATGTTGAACATCCACATGGTGAGCTCACGGTCAAGGAAGTCGATATCATCCAGCGGGTTGTGGCTGCCCAGGTCTACCGGGTTGCCTTCGATGTCAGTTCCGCCTGAGGCATCGATGACGTGAATGATGGCATGCGCCTGTCTGAGTTCATCAAGGAAGGTGTTACCAAGTCCGCGCCCCAGGTGAGCATCGGGTACAAGCCCCGCCACGTCGATAAACTCGATGGGCACGTAACGGATACCATCAACACAGTGTCCGCAACGGTTGTCCTTGCTCATGCACGGACAGTCGGCACGCACATAGGTGACTCCTTTGTTAGCGTTAATAGTGGTAAATGGATAATTTGCGATCTCCACATCAGCCAGAGTAGCGGCCTTAAAGAATGTGGACTTTCCTGCATTTGGTTTTCCTGCAAGTCCTATGGTCATTGACATGCTCTACTAATCAATTTTGCAGGATTTAACTCTTATTGATTGCAAGCCCCACTCTGTCTCTGCATAAACCTCAATTTCTTCTTTTGGCTGACAATCTTTATATCAGATTAATGCGTTGGAGGGGGCACACAGTGTCTCGGTAGGGTAGAGGATATCCTTGGGGCTTGCGGAGCCTTAGACCCGAGTTCGATTCTCGGTCGGGACGCTTTTTACCTTTTCTAAGAGCGTTTTTTAATTTGAATAGCTGTGAGTTTTTGGTTTTTCTAGGGTTTGTCGTTCTCAATCCGTAGACGATATGTTAATGGCTATAGATATTTCTGGAAAAACACTATGTTTTTGTATATCTACTATTGAACTAATTTAAGGGGCTGTCTCCAAATATATAAATTAACTATTTTTAGGGTTATTCAATGAACACAAAATTTAAAGATATAATTGATTCACTTCCAGGATTACAAGAAAAGTTGATAAATTCAAGGCCATTAAAACGGGATAATCTGCAAGACATGCCTGAATGTGGAATATATGTTTTTTACAAGCATGAAACTCCGCTTTTTGTAGGTCGTTCAGACAAAATGAAAAAGCGTATCATTACTCAAGGTCGAAAAGGTTCAACTCATCATTCCGCTCCATTTGCATTTCTCTTAGCTAGAAATAAAGCAACTGCAAAAGGACTGGATATTGAAAATAAGACCCGCAATGAACTTGTAAAGGATCCAATGTTTAACGAGTTATTTATCCAGTCAAAAGATGAAGTTTCCAAAATGTCAGTTAGGTATGTTGCTGTTGAGCATCCAATAAAACAGACTATCTTTCAAGTATATGCTTCAATGGAATTGGATACTGAATTTAATAAATTTGAAACTCACTAATATTTTTATTTTATTTTTTGTATCTGGACTGTTCCAACTGCAAATTCCAATGTGAAATAGTTTGATACAAAATCGCATTGCAATTCAAATGTGGCACATACGCCTTAATCGTGTGCTTACGGGACATGGGAAAAAAGCTAGAGGCGCCGCGAAGCGGCGCAAATGCTAGATTTCGCTATGATATAGTAGGAAAAATCTCCCTTTGGCCTTGATAGCTTGCAGCAAAATCAAGATATCATCAAAAAAGATTACCTCTAATTAGAATGAGATAAATTGTACCCTTATCTGGTGGGCTTAATTTTCTCGATTCTATTGTTAATGGAACATTTGTCTATTACAGGGTTTAATTAAACTCTTCTTGTAGGGTATTTTGCAACCGGTCCAATATAACTAAAACCTAAATTTACCCAAACAGGCGTTCCTTCTAGAAGGTTCTCTTTAGTTTCCAATGGTGAATAGGGAATTTGCCATTCCAATCCTGGTAAATTTAAAATTTTGATTTCTCCATATTTATTATTGTAAACCTTTCTAATTTCTCCCTTTAATCGCATCTTGTCTCCATTTTCATTTCTCAGCCATTCTCTGATATGATTTCTGTTGGAAACTGACATGCTACCCGATAAATCTTTCAATACTTTGAATTCATTCCTCGATGTAGGGTAGTACTCAAGAAGAAATGAAACATATGCATATGTAAACTTCAAATGCAAAGGTATCTTCATTTGTAATTTATTTATTTGTGCAAGTATTTCATGCTGATACTGGTAATTATGGGGGTATATTTCTTTTATAAAATCAAACTGGAGAATTAATATATTATATGCAGTTGGATCATGTGCTAATGCTTTTTTGCATATCCTCATTCCCTCTTTTACTGTATCTTTATTGTTGCTGATTTTATATTCTTCATATAATAATCTTGCAAGCACATAGTAACCAGATGTGCTTTTCTTATTCTTGAAAATGTCATCTGCATATTCTTCTGCAATATCGAGACTTCTTAGATATTTCAAAATTTCAGTTTTGAGGTTAGTTAATTTAAAATTATCAAAGTCCGATGAGTGTCCAATACCAATTTCAACTTGTTTAAGTGCTTCTATATAGTATTCTAATGATAATTTTTCATCTTTGCACTTAGTTGCTTTCAACTTTAATAAATTTGCATGTGCATGATAAGCATGTATATTTGCTGTGTCGTTTTCAATAGAACTTTGAAGATAAGCTTCTCCGGTTTCGATTATATCTCTTGATTCGTCCTCATCTATATGGTCTTGCATAGCCATTTTTATGAACAAATCTCCAAGGGATGTGAGAATATTTGAATCGTTTTCGGACCGGCCTGCAATTTGCACATGAGGCATTTTTAACGCAGTAACTAAGTTAGAATACGCATCGTTATATCTGTCGGGTCCCATTTTTTTCTGCAAAATTCCAAGGTGATGTCTTACTGCTTTATTGTCTTCAATTTCCAAGAAAGCTTCTAATAATTCTTCCTTTTGCTTGAAATTAAATGTGTCATCATGTGCATTAGGTCCAAAGCATTCGATTGTCAAATACATACCTAAGTTCATTTCAAATTCAGAACTGGCAGATATGTTTGAAATAATTCGTTTCAATATTTCTTTTTGCTTCTCGGGATCCGTAGCGAAAAACTCGACTGTTTTTTTGGCAATTATTTTATGGTGTGTTTTCAAAACACAGTATCCAGATTGTAATTCCTGCCTGAAAAAGACTCCATCGTTTTCGGCGGAAACTAACTCCTCTTCAAAGCCTAAATATTTTTTAGATAATGTCCTAACAAGCAATTCGATATTAATGTCTCCGTCGAATTGGTCAATTGCAGATATGTATAAGTATATCTCTTGAATATCGGGAGCTAATTTCAAATATTGATCAGATATTACTGCTTCCAACGGTTTTTGACTGTGTCGAACCATGCTATAAATTGTTATGAAAAAAGATTTTTCATAAATTTCATTTATGGTACTATACCAATGCTCTCCTGCATTATCAATATAATTTAGATCGTGGAGGTATTTGACCACTCTTTTTATTTCGTTCTCCTTTAGTTTATCAGGAATCTGAACTTTAGTAATGTAATCTGAATCGATTGGATAGTCTTCATTTAAGATTTCCAAATCACGGCTTCTTTCTGCGACTATAAATAGGCAAGGTTTACCTTCCGATTTCAATTGCCGAAATAAAGATAGTATTTGCGCAGTATGATTCCCGAAATTATCAATAATTACTGTGAATTTTACTTCTTCTCCTAATCCAGGTTTTGTCTGAAAATCAGTGTATTTCTCCCAAAGGTATGTCATTACTTTATTAAGATAACGATTTTCGAATAGTATTCCTGTGTTCTTTAGATAGAAAACTGGAAGTTTTTCTTTTTGGTAAATATCATAGCCCAATCTTTTTATTAAACTAGATTTTCCACACCCGGGCATTCCATGCATTAATATCAATTTATTAGATTGAGATTTTTTGTCTGCAAGCTCTTTTTGTATGGAGTTCCACATATCATAGTATGTATCTCTTACAAAATCTACATTGTGCGAATATGGTGACCAATCACTAATTTTTCCCTTGAAGAAATTTTCAACCATTTTTTTCTTGTCAGATATAAGTATTTTTTCTGTGGATTCCTCTGTGAGTAAATCAAATTCATCCTTATGAACTTGGAAATCTATTTTTGATACAGGAATAATTGTATCATTGATTTTACAATGTTCGTTCTCTGTAATGTTATTAGTTTCGAGATTATCTATATTTTCAGAAATAAAGGACATAAAATCAGAAAATGTTCCTTCTATTCCTATTATTTTCCTTTCATGCTGCTTCGTAATTTTCTGCAAATCACTGTTTGCACTTGGGCTTATTACGTAAGAATATGGCAGGTTATCCTTCATTTTACTGCGAAGAGTATCTAAGGTAAATATAACTTCAATGTCTCTTAGGGAATAACCAATAAAAATCAGTGCCCCATCAAGAACTGCATCTTGTAGCCGTTCATAATATTTTTCAGTGCCACGTGCCGAACTCTGGCTCTCCAATCTTGTTATAATAGGTCCACCATCTTCTATGTCATTAGAATCAATTGATCCCATTAATTTGTAGACCATTGTGTACTTTCTTGATTGGATAGGTTCTCGAGGATAAATCCCTTTCAAAACATGACATTCGTACGGTTTATCATCACATTTTATAAAAGAATCTTCAATTAATGTGTCATAATTTGTGGTAAATATGGCACCCCATGGAATTTTAGGCAGTATGTTAAAAGCACTCGATTCAGTTTTTGGGCTTAACTCTTCTTTCATAATTGTTAAGACATCATTTCTTGTATACGGTGGTGTCTCGACAATATCATAACAAACATCTAAAAAATGGTCGTTTTGAGAATCAACACCTTCAAATTTGCTTTTGAGTGTCTTTGTGATTGTTTTAGAATCTGGAATGCCGCATTCCTTAGAACATCCTGCACCAATAAATAACACAATCTTTTCTTTTTCAAGTGCTGCCAATATCCTTGTACGATGTGAATCTGTAATTTCCATATTATCCTCACTTTCACTATTCAAAGGAATGTAGTAATTTATAAGTTCTCCATTTCTTCTAATATTCGAAATAATTATTCACTTTGTACCTTGACGAATATCGACAGTCTGAAAAACACCAAATTTGAATCAATTATATATCTTCATGTATTAAATTTATGTGTTATGTTATTTTCTTCGATTTAATTCATCTACATAATATAACATGTGAAATATCTTGTGCAAGACATGGGAATTAATATCCGTAATTGATTCTAAATATTTGAAAAATAGAAGGTTATTCAATATTGAAATCTAAGGTTTCGAACAGATTTATCGTTTGTGATAGTGAAAATTACAACAAAGAATATTGATTATTATAGTATTATTTATTTTACACATGAAGTATTTATCTATACCTCCGGCTATCCAATCTCACCCAAACATTAGAATATATCTCATTGTGTTGTGATTGGATCTTACAGCAATCTTACGAGGGATTCCAAGCTCTTTGAGTTCCTTTGATAGTTTCTTGACTTGCTGGAACATGTTGAATATCATTTACTTTAAAGAAAGAGCAGTACTCTAGTGCCAAAAACACCAAATTTCACATCCATTGATAGCAGTCAACTATCCCCTCATCCCTCATCCTAAAAATATCCTCACCTAAATGCAACCTATATAAATAATAAAGTCACTCTTATAATTAGTTGAATTGTTTTGTAGGAGTTGTTAGTAAATGAGTTATGAAGTTAGTCCGGTCTGGGATTTAGAAATTGAACTATATATGGGTGAAGATGAGTCCGATAGCGAGACTTTGATGTATTCCGATACTGTGGATAAACTGATCTTTTTGAAAGTTGGAGTTCTTCTTCAGACCTTCGTTGATGATAAAACAGTTAGCAATGAGTTCCTAGCCTTCGATAATATTGCTGGTATAAAGTACAAGTCTGAAAAGTAAGTTTACTTTTAGGCATAACAACTTCGTTTAGAGCATCTATCAGCTCGCAGCTATCATACAGTCAGGGGAATGGAGGGGGACTTATTGGAATCTGTGGATGTGGGGAGATGAATCTCTACTTATGAGCCAATAAAAATAAGTTTAAGCATGTCAGTAATGCAGCGTTTTGTAATTTGAAGAGATGTTCTGGCTTACAGAGATCTTGTGAGTTTTATTCTTTTAATAGCTCTGAAATGGCATCTTCCAGATATTTGATTCTCTTTTCCTGATCATTTATGCGATTATCAAATTCCATGCCATCATTATTCAGATCAGCAATTTCATCCTGTATTGGCGAGATGCCCAGGGAAACTTTCAATTCATTTATACATTCATTGCAGACATAGGACTTGCCTATCTTGTGAACATTAGCTTCTTTGGCCGCTGATTCGTCATAAGAATAATCACAAAAAGAACATTTTGGACACATAATAAGTAATTAGTTTAATCGTATTTATTTGAATTGTAGTCCGGTCTAAATTAATGTATGCAGTTGCAAAAACAGTGTCAAGCGATGACTATGGCGGCACACAATATATATTAGTATTAATATAAAACCCCCTTGTTTCGAGTGGAAACAAATACGGGTGCATGTTTTACTCGTAGGTTTGTTATCGTCCAGGATTGTGCATGTGATTTGTTTGTGTATCCGGATTCCATCTGATAAAGAAAATCCGCAAAGGCAAATAAAAAACTTAATTTACCTTGAATGAATTGTTATTTCAATAATTCTTGAAATAGCATGAATCATGATTGGTATTTTCAGAAGGCGACAGAAAATGCGGGTAAAGCAAATAGAAAAAGTTCTTCCATGCATAGCAGACCCATGGAAACTGAGGATAATCGCTCATCTTGATGAGGAACCGGACCTTCCTTTGATGGCGAAATATCTTGACTGTAAGTATTCGGAGAATCTTGGTATGGTGGCGTTTCGCAGTGGGATTCGGGAACTGAACTTCTTCCAGAACGGTCAGGTCACTGTGAGGATGGTGGATTCTGAGCAGGAAGCCATTGATTTTGTGAATCATACGATAACAATGGCCTATCATAAAGCCATGATAGCCGATGATTTCTAGGTAACTGGGTAAAATATACAAGCTTGTGAGGTCGGTCAGCTACTCGTCTTTTGAAAAAGTTTGTATATATTCATGCCTATGTACTGCATTATTCAGATCCTTTATTGACGGATGGTTTTCATGGATATTCCTGAACAGATCAACATAGAACTAGAAGCCATAGGCGGAATGGACGCACTCATTGAGCAGTTGCCTCTGGAAAGTGACATTATAGGTCAGAGTCTAATCCACAAGGCACTCTCCTCTCCAATAAGATTGACCATCCTTAACATGCTGGCAATTCAGCCGCTTTGCGTATGTGTCATACAGAAAATAGTAAAGACCTCTCCCTCAAAGCTCTCCTACCATCTTTCCATATTGTCAGATAATAAATTGATAGAAAGCAAGAGGGAAGCATCATGGCTGATCTACGATCTTACAGAACTGGGAAGGGAATTTGTGATGAAATGATATGATTATCAATTTCATCTCACAAAAACAAATTCAATTTACGGATAATTGCATAAAATAAGCTTTTGATCAGACATCAAAGCCTAATTAATCCCTACCATCATATACAGTGCAACAAAAGCAAGTACTCCAAGCAGGAAGAACGCTCCCAAAGCCATCATGATCTTCTTTCTTCTCTCCTCCTCTTCTGCTGCCAATGGCAGAGGGTTGGGATTGTGCTTTTTTTCCATGTAAGTTCCGATGCCTAATCCAATAACCACGCCAATTACAGGTCCTATGGCTATCATGCCAAGCAGGAGGCCTATGGGTATTCCAAGGGGAAGGCCTATGGCTATTCCAAGACCCATAAAACGGCCTTTTGGATATCTCTTGTTCTGCATGAACCTAAGATAACAGCCGGATATATAAATGTTAATCACACAGTAAAAAGCAGAACAGACCCGAAACTCAAAAAGGATCAAATTTCCATGAACAAGAAAAATATTGCCTTAATTTCCATCCTGCTACTCTGCACAATAATCTCGAGTGGTTGCACTGTTTATTCCGATGAGGAATCATTTGTACTGGATGCGCAAACCTATGTCTCCTATGAATTTGAGATGTTCGAAGGTGATATCCTCGATGCCAGTATTAGCACAGTTCAGGGTCCAATAGATGTTTATGTCCTGGATGCTGAGAACATGTATCGTTATGATGAGTACCTGAATCGCTTCGAATACGACGAATACTACGAAAATGTCCTGTCCCGAAATATAGAGTTCACCGCACCCTATGATGGCCGCTGGTATCTGGTTCTGGTTAACGAGGAAAACTACGATATCGCATTGGACATAAGTTACGAAGTCTACTGATCACAAGAAACATCTCGTTTCTTCCCTTTATCGATGGCAGCAGCCTATATCCTCCAGCAGCTTCTTGCGCAGCTCCACAACCTCCTCACTGAAGAGGTAGCGTGGACGGGGGATCTTCACATGCTCCTCCCAGTATATCTCCCCGGGTCTTGAAGCCAGCACCACTATCCTGTCTGCAAGCAGTATGGCTTCCTCTATATTGTGGGTCACGAAGATAACGGTCTTCATATCCTTTTTCCATATATTCAGCAACTCATTGTCAAGCCGCTGCCGTGTCTGCTCATCCTGGGATGCGAATGGCTCATCCATGAGCAACAGTTCAGGGTCAAGTGCCAGTGTCCTTGCAATGGCAGCCTTCTGTTTCATGCCCCCTGAAAGTTCATGGGGTCGGGCATGCTCAAAGGAGCTCAATCCCACAAGGGCTATGTATTCTCTTGCAATTCTTTCCTGTTCTTCCTCTGAAAAACCCTGTACCCTCAACCCGAACTTCACATTGTCCAGTACGTTCATCCAGGGGAATAGGCTGCTCTCCTGGAAGACCACACCCTTGTCAGGTGATGGTCCTGTAACCTCCTCACCGTTGAGCAGAATGCTGCCTCTGTCCGCTTTCTCAAATCCGGCTATCATATGCAGCAGGGTCGTTTTTCCGCAACCGCTGGGTCCTATCACGCAGACGAACTCGTTCTTATTGACCGTAAGGTTGATGTTTCGCAGGGCTACCATCCCTCGTCCGCGTTTTTTGTCTATAAAAGCCTTTGAAACATTTTTTACTTCAAGCACGCTATCCCCTCCTCACGTCAACTGTTCTGCAACCTTTTTCTCCAGCACAGCAAAGAGCATCTTCTCTATGAGCAGGCCTATGATGCATATCACAACTATACTCACAAACGCAGCCTCAAAATCAAGGGACCAGCGAGCCTGTATGATTGAATATCCAAGTCCAAGGCCCACACCCACCACCATCTCGGCGGCGATGAGCACCCTCCAGCCGTTGGCAAGTCCTATCCGAAGCCCGTTGATAATGGAAAGGGCAGCCGCCGGAAGCAGTACCCGCAGGAATATGGTACTCTTCCCGGCTCCCATCATCCTTGCAGCTCTCGCATATACCGCAGGGGCAGTTCTGATACCTCCACTGGTATTGATAACAATGGGCGCAAATGCCGTGGCTGCTATCATGAATATGGTGGATGTGTTCCCAAGCCCGAAGATGAGCAGGGCAATTGGTATCCAGGCAAGTCCCGGTATGAGCTGTACAACGTAAACAGCCGGCATAACTGTCCTGTGCAACAGGTCGGATGAGCCGAGGAACAGACCCAGTGCTATCCCGCAGAACACTGCAATTCCAAAACCCGCACACCATCGCATCAGGCTGGCATAAAGGTGCTCGAATATGGTCTTTCCGTAAAGCGATTCTCCCTGTACCATATCAACAAGCCTTGAAATGGTCTGCTCAGGGGTGGGGAAAGGAACTCCTCTTACATGTATTCCCCACTGTGCCACAAGATGCCAGAACACAAAGACAAGGGCTATGGAAGCAAATGCGTAGAGCATGGCTAGGAGAAGTTTTCGGGTCTTATTTTCCCGGAAATCGAATTCCAGCTTATCAAAGTCCGATACGCCTGCATTTATGTCTTTCAATTCCGATATGGGGATTATCTTCCCGGGAATTGCGAGATCCTGCATTACTGAAAGAGCGGCTTGTTTTTTGTTGATCCGAACACCATCCTTTTCAGCTTTTAATCGTGGATAACCTGTTCCAGATCATCGAGATACGTTGGCTCAGTAACTGTACTAAAGTCAGGCATATTCTTTATTTTTCCAACGTTCATGAGAAACTCTGCACTCACTTTCAGGCTGTCTGTTGTCTTGTCTGACATGTCCAGTTCATAGTAGTGATATTCCATGGCATTTTCAATGACTTCCCCGTCAAGCCCGGTGAGCTCAGCCTGTATGGATACAACTTCCTCTGGATTTTCGTGAATGTAGTCTGTAGCCTTCTGCATGGCTCTGAGGACGGATACGACCTTTTCAGGATTCTCTTCTGCAAACTGCTTGTTCACAAGGGTCAGTATTGGGTATGTGTTATCCAGTCCGCCAAGTGTGGCAAGTTCGTGTCCATATCCGCCTGCTTCTGCAAGGGATGGTGTTGGTTCACTTGCAACTATGGCATCCAGCTCACCTGCTGCCAGGGCTGTTAACTGCTCGGAAGGGCGCAGGTCTATTATCTCGTCGGTAAGCTCGAGTCCGTTCTCCTTTGCAAACAGGAGCATACCGCCGTGTGTTGAGGTTCCAAGTTTCACTCCTATGCGCTTCCCCTCAAGTTCTGCGATGCTGTTGATGCCGCTCTTCTCTGAAACGATGATCCTGTGGCGGTCTTCCCCTCCGCCATGGGAGGCGATTATTTTCACCGGATGTCCCTGCACAACTGTAATTATTGCCGTTGTATCGCCCATCGTTCCAAAGTCCGCATTTCCATACAGGAGGGCTTCGGCACATGATGGTCCGCTGCTAAAGCGCATGGGTTTCACATTGACTCCTTCTTCCTCAAAAAAACCCTGCTCGAATGCAACTATGAGCGCTGCATCGGCAATCCTGTCCTGATGTGCAAAAGTGATCTCATCTCCAGCGTTCTCTGCATTCTGGCTCATACTTGCAGAAACAGCGAATATGATCAGTATAAAAAAGACCGCAACTCCTAACAATTTCCATTTTTCATTCATAATTGATCATCCATAGTGATTGCTGGAAAATCCCATGTTTCCTGAATATCTATGCTGAAGGTATGATTATCTCTTTATTATGCCTTTCGTACAGTTTCAATATATTTTGATTTCAGTTTATTTTGAAACCGCATCACTGCGGACACTTTTAATTAATTTATATCGGCATGTGTAGCCTTTCATAACTACGAATTCCGTTGAAGTTTAGACAATTCTTTAATATGTGGGATAACTATGGTCCATTGAGAACTAGCATTGAGGAATATAATATGAGGAAATCCATAATCTATATGACAATAGGGCTGCTGGCTGTTTCTGCCTTCCTGACTTCAGGGGCAATGGCAAATGGCGCTGTACCTGAAATGAGGTCAACTCTGATGGCCGCCGATAATTCAATTTCTGTGGAGTATGCTGAGGAAGCGGTTTTCTTCCCTGAAGAAGATTTTAGCAATATAATTGTCAAGCCAGGATACTGGAACATGCAACTGGAACCCGGGGAAAGCAAGGACCTGAAGGTTGTTGTTATCAACAGGGGCGAAGAAGCTGTTAGTATCGATCCGACCCTGGTCATTCAGCCTCACACAGAGAATTTCCTTAAGGATGAATGGGTAACCATAACCCCTTCAACTGCAGAACTTGCTGCATATGGTCAGGATGATGCAAAGAAAGAATTCACTGTAAAGGTCGAAGTGCCAAAAGATGCGGAAATGGGATACTATAATGCATTCATTGCCTTTGAGGAATTCGATGCAGAAAATGCACCCACGGCTGCGTACAGCAGTTCCCTTGAGATGTCCATAGAGGTCCGTGGAACTCCATCTATCCATATCGTGAAGTCAAGCATCAATGACCGCGTGGAATCCGGGAAGAGCTACGATTACGAGATAGAGCTCAAAAATACAGGTGACAAAGACATCTCCATAAACCCTGAGCTTATCTGGGACGAAATTTACTACGACCGCATGGCATATGGCGGAAGCGAAGAAGTTCTGGATGAAACAGCAGTCACAATTAGTGCACCGTCCAGCGTAAAAGCCGGTCAGACCGCTACAGTGAAAGTTCATCTGGATGTGCCTGAAGGCGCACAGGGTAGCTTTAGCAGCAGCATAGATCTTGGTATCGATGACCCTGCACTCCGTGATTGGGAGAAGAAAGTTCACATGTACTTCACAGTCTGGGAACAGCCCTCAGAGGCATACGTAAAAGAATTCACAACAAGTTTTGACGGAACCATCAGGATCGAGTTATCTGCAAACTCCAACAGTTTCTATGATGGCACAGGTTCAGATCAGGCATCTCCTTCATTTGATGTGACCCTTGAAAACTCAGATGGTAAGGCAGACATACGCCTTGTCAAGAGCTGCACAAAGGGCTATGTGAATTATGGCTCAGAACCGGCTGCTCCATGGGAGTCCTATGCCAGCTTTGGATACCATGACTCAGGCTCAGTTTACACCGAGGTCTACGAGGTTTCAGGTGAAGCAGGAGAATGGGTACTTAGTGTATTACCGGTAAACACCGAGAATTTCGATTACAACATCATTGTTGAAGAGTGAAATACATTTAAAGGCACTCTCGGGCGGAGTTTGCCTCCCCTCCTTTTTGAAGCCTGTTTTTCATTTTGTTGTTTCTGCTGTTTTTGTAATTTATATCTGTCCTGTTGTTAGGTTTATATAATTTCAGGTGGGACTGCTGGGTAATAATCAAATAATATGTGGAATTACTGACTTCCAGCAATCGGATGGATGGCATCAAATGAGTTACAAAGTAGGAATAATGGGCGCAACCGGCGCAGTAGGCAGGGAAATTATTGAAGTATTGCACAACCGTAATTTCCCGGTGGATAAACTGAGACTTTATGCATCAGTGAGAAGCGCAGGTAAGGTAATGGAAACTCCCTATGGGGAAATTACCATTGAGAATGCCGACATGGCAGATTACTCCGAGCTTGACATTGCATTTTTCGCAATAAGCGGTGGATGGAGCAAGGAAAATGCTGAAAAGGCAACATCCGCTGGTTGTTATGTTATCGATAACAGCAGCGCTTTCCGCTATGATGATCAGGTGCCACTGGTAATTCCTGAGGTTAACAGCAGCGCCATCGGAGATTCAAAACTGCTTGCCAATCCGAATTGTACCACTGCCATTGCAGCTATCCCTCTTTATGCCCTGCACAAGGAATATGGGATAAAGAAAGTAATAATCAGCACATATCAGGCAACCAGTGGTGCAGGCGCAGCCGGTATGAACGAACTGGCAGACGAGACCAGGAATTATCTTGATGGCAAAGAGGTCGGCAATAAGGTATTCGCATACCCGATAGCATTCAACGCTATCCCTCACATTGACAGTTTCCAGGATAACGATTACACCCGTGAGGAAATGAAAGTGGTCTGGGAGACCCGGAAGATATTCGGTGAGCCTGATATGCCTATCAGTTGCACCTGTGTAAGGATACCAACAATGAGAGTGCATGCTGAGAGCATAGTTGTGGAAACCGAAAAACCCGTAGATCCGGCTGATGTAAAGAAGCTTATGGATTCTATTGAAGGCATTGAGTTAAAAGATGACATTGAGAACAATGTTTATCCCATGCCAATAACTGCCACGAGGAAGTATGATGTGGAAGTTGGCAGAATCAGGAAGAACCTGGTATTTGGCGACCACGGACTCGAATTCTTTGTCTGTGGCGATCAACTGCTCAAAGGCGCTGCCCTAAACGCTGTGCAGATCGCTGAGCATCTCTGATCAAGTCTGGGACCATATGGATATCGAAGGCATTAATGCCTTCATAATTCTTTTTTAATTTGTTTAATTATTTTTTGTACTATGTCACTCTGCATATCATCAGCCATATTCAGGGGGCAGCATGACATAGTTTGTAAAAATATCTGCATTCACAGCCCAATGGATTACTGGAATTCTCATTCATAAACGAGTCAAAGTTGCCGTTTTTCCTGTTGGGTATAGCCATAGCCTGCCTAATGCAAAAGGAATATTTTAACGATTGATAATACAGGACAAAATCCTTATGTGTGTTAACTTCCATAGTAAAATCTGTTCGTTTATTTTTGAATGGGGTGATACCGTGGAAGAAATCAATATTTTTCTCAAGAAACTTGAACAGAACTCTTTCAAATCCTCTGATATTCCAGTGATCATAAAGAAACTTCACCAGGATGCAAAGAGTGGCAATGTCAAAGTTACAAAGGATGATGTTCAGTGGTTCCAGAACTATAACTTTGCCTTGCAACAACTGGAGCTTGTGGAAGGCAGCGCTTCATCCAGTGTTCATGTGGGGGACTGGAGGGAAGTCATAGAAGATTTCAGTAAACTTAAGGGCATGATCGATGAGATGGCAGAAAAGGATGTCATCAGCAATGTGTCCTGGTCAGCAGGTGGGATGGCTATATTTGACATTCCTGATACGCAATGTTACAGGGGACATGTGTATTGCCTTTTGAGGAATCATATAGAAAAGATCTATGGACTGTAATCAGCTTAAGATTCCTGTTTTCATTCAGTGAATTATATTTTTTCTTTTTTTCTTTTTCTCAGAAATTCAATCGGTTATATTTATATAGAACTGCCTGCATCTAGATTGAGCAGCATGAGTATCTAAGATACTCTCTCGCAAATAACACTAACATTTACATTAATATATAGACTTATGATTTCCAGGAGGTTATGATTTGGCAGGACAGCCCACGTATGCTTTAAAGAACAAGAGCATGAGCACTCGCGCAAGAGATTCCCAGACCGTTAACATATTGGCTGGAAAAGCTGTTGCAAAGGCAGTAAGGACCACCCTCGGTCCAAAAGGTATGGACAAGATGCTTGTAGATTCCCTTGGTGACATTGTGATCACCAACGATGGAGCTACAATTCTCAAAGAGATGGATATTGATCACCCGGCAGCAAAGATGGTGGTTGAGGTATCAAAGACCCAGGATGACGCGGTCGGCGACGGTACAACAACTGCAGCTGTACTCACAGGCGAACTGCTCTCTAAGGCAGAAGAGCTGATGGGTAAAGGCGTGCACCCAACTATCATTGCAAGCGGATACAGGCATGCTGCAGAACAAGCTACTGAGATCCTCAAGAACATCACAATTGATGTCTTACCTGATGACAGGGTAACCTTGGGCAAGCTGGCCAAGACCGCTCTCACAGGCAAAGGTGCAGGCGAGTACAAGGATTTCCTCACCGATATTGCTATCGATGCAGTACTTTCAGTTGTTGAAGAAACTGACGAAGGTCTCAAGGTCGATGTAAATGACATCACCATTGAGAAGAGAGCAGGCGGAAGCATTCTTGACAGTGAGCTCATAGCTGGTCTTATCATTGACAAAGAACGTGTAAGGCCTAACATGCCAAAGAGGGTGGAAAATGCAAAGATCCTTCTTGCAGGTTTTGCTCTTGAATTCCAGAAGATCGAAAAGGATGCTGAGATCAAGATCACCTCTCCTGATCAGATGCAGCTGTTCGTTGACCAGGAAGAGAAAATGGTCAAGGAAATAGTCGACAAGGTAATCGCAAGTGGCGCTAATGTTGTATTTACCCAGAAGGGAATCGACGACCTTGCTCAGTACTATCTTGAGAAGGCTGGCATTTACGCATGCAGAAGAATCAAGAAGAGCGACCTCACAAAGCTTTCCAAGGCAACAGGGGCTACTCTCTTCCAGGACATTGCTGACATGAGACCTGAAGACCTCGGCCACGCTGAACTTGTCGAAGAAAAGGATGTCTCAGGTACAAAGATGACCTTCTTCACAGGATGTAAGGAAGAAAAGACATCTTCACTTATTCTCCACGGTGGTACAACTCACATCGTAGACACACTCAGTCGTGCACTCCATGACGCACTTTGTGTTATCGGCGTTGCACTGGAAGACAAGAAGATCGTTGCTGGTGGCGGTTCACCGGAAATCGAGCTTGCACTCAGGCTCAGGGAATACGCATCAACCCTCAAGGGCAGGGAGCAGCTTGCAGTCAGCAAGTTCGCAGAAGCATTTGAGGTAATTCCACAGACCCTTGCTGAGAACGCAGGTCTTGACCCAATAGACATGCTTGTAGACCTCCGTGCACAGCACGAACAGGGTAACAAGAATGCGGGCTTTGATGTTTTCACCGGTAAGGTCGTAGACATGTATGAGAACGATGTCCTTGAACCTCTCAGGATCAAGACACAGGCAATCAACTCTGCAATGGAAGCAACAGTTATGATCCTCAGGATCGATGACGTTGTTGCTGCAAGCAGGAAACCAAGCGCAATGCCTGAAGGTGGAATGCCACCTGGTATGCCTGGCGGAATGCCTGGCGGAATGCCTGACATGGAAATGTAAAACTCTTTCCTTTGTGCCGGTGGATTCCGGCACAGATATTTTCTTTTTTCTGGATTTTTTGTATTTTTCTAAATTTATACCTCGCAGTAAAGTATTTATTAAATTGTAAACCTAATAAACAAAGATGGTTAACAATACTAATGTATCTACTGATGGGCAGTGCTGCATATCCTATAAAACGCAGGTGAAAAATAATGGATGAGCTCGCTTCATACAATGGGGATATCAGAAAGATGGCCTATGCCTCTCTCTTTGCTGCAATGATTGCAGTAGGGGCATACATCAGGATACCTTTGCCTTTCAGCCCGGTGCCAATTACGCTGCAGGTATTATTCGTGTTACTTGCCGGTGCAATGCTTGGTGCAAGATGGGGCACATTGAGTGTAGTGGTCTACCTACTTCTTGGTATAGCCGGACTTCCTGTATTCTCAGGAGGTTCTTCGGGTATAGGTGTAGTCCTGGGACCAACAGGCGGCTATCTAATTGGATTTTTAGTTGCTGCGTTCTTGATCGGTGCAATGTCCCAAAGAAATGGAATTTCCCGGCCACTCTACAATGTATTGTACATGCTCGCAGGCACTTTCATAATTTTCCTTTTCGGGGCATCTTATCTTATGCACTCTGCACAGCTTACATTCTCAGAGGGCATGGCATTGGGTGTTATTCCTTTCATCCCCGGCGGCATCATAAAAATAGCACTTGCATCTCTTATTGCTTCAAGATATTCCCTGAAAGAACACAATGATACGAATTGATGGTCTCAGTCACAGATATGCAAACGGAAAGCTTGCACTTAATTCAATAGACCTGCAGATCGATAAAGGTGAATTTGTCGTAATCGCAGGCAAAAACGGTAGTGGCAAGTCTACTCTGGTAAGACATATGAATGCGTTACTGCTACCATCCGAGGGCAGTGTACTTGTTAATGGTATGTTGAGTTCAGAGAAAAAGAACCGCTGGCTGATCCGACAGGCAGTCTCCATGGTCTTCCAGAATCCCGATTCACAATTCGTGGGGATGACCGTCGAGGAGGATGTGGCCTTTGGTCCTGAGAATCTGTGTATGTCCCATGAAGATATCCGGAGTGTTGTGGATAGTTCTCTTCGCTCCGTGGGTATTTCAGAGTACAAAAAACACTCCCCTCTGCATCTGAGTGGTGGTCAGAAACAGAAAGCTGCAATTGCGTCAGCCCTTGCAATGAATCCCGAATACATCATATTTGACGAGGTAACATCTATGCTTGACCCTGTTTCCCGTAAGGATATACTGGATGTCATCGAACATATTCATGGGGAAGGTACAACTGTTATTCATGTAACCCACAGGCTCGAAGAGGCCATAAAAGCCGACCGTCTCATCATAATGGATGCTGGCAAAGTAGTTCTTGATGGCACTCCTTCTGAGATACTTGCCTCTGATGAACTTGCTAACTTTGGTCTTGAACTGCCGCCCATGTTAGTTCTTGCAAAAAAACTCCATGATGCCGGTATTCTTACAGGTGGATTCGTTTTCTTAAAGGATGAACTGCTGGAGGAGTTATGTCTATCGATATCAAAAATCTGAGCTTCAGCTACAACAAAGGTAGCTCCCTGGAGAAAACAGTCCTTGATAATGTGACCCTCTCCATAAAAAAAGGGGAATTCGTAGTCATAAGTGGCGATGTCGGTTCAGGCAAATCCACTCTCATCAGACATATGAATGGTTTGCTAAAGCCATGTTCAGGTTCAGTGGAGGTGGATGGCATTCTGGCTCACCAGAGAAAAGTGAGGTCAAAGGTCGGGATGCTTTTCCAGTTCCCACAAAAACAGCTTTTTGGAAAAACAGTTCTGGAGGACATCTCGTTTGGACCATCGAATTTTGGAGCGAATGCCCTTGATGTTGAAAAACATGTCAATGAAGCGCTGGTTCTTACAGGTCTTGATGCGAAGCTGTGCTCCCTTTCTCCTTTCAGTCTGAGCGGAGGTCAAATGAGACTTGTGGCAATGGCAGGGGTCCTGGCATCAAAACCTGATTATCTTATACTGGACGAGCCTGGTTCCGGCCTTGACCTCGAGAACAGAAGCTCGCTTTTTTCAACCCTTAAACAGCTCAATTCCGCAGGCATTTCCATTGTTGTGGTCTCACATCAGGTATCCGAAATGCTGCCATTGGCGGATAAGGTCTTTCTGATGGATAGTGGAAAACTGGTTTTTGAAGGAAATCCTCAGGAATATATGAGCTCGGTATCCTCTCATCTTCCGGAGATCACTTCCCTCATGAAAGGGCTGCATGCCAGGGGTTTTGATGTAAGGACCGACATATCCAATCTGGATGAGGCTTTCGATGAGATATGTGCCTTATGGAAGTCACGGGAAGGGATTCATAAATGAGTAATTTGTTCTTCAGCTATGTTCCGGGCAATTCCCTCCTTCACAGGCTGGACCCACGTACCAAGATAATAGCTGTCATGCTGGCAAGCATCCTTATATTCAGGTCAGGGACTTTTTCTGAAATGCTCGCTATTGCAATCATCTTTATATTTCTTCTGTTCCTCTCCTCACTTTCTTTGAACTTAGTGCTGGATTCACTGCGTCCCATGTCATTGATCCTTTCATTCATCTTCATCATACAGCTTTTCTTCACCGAAGGGGTGCCCATGTTCTCTCTTTTAGGTCTGAATGCAACATACGAGGGACTCCTGCTTGGCTCGATAATTACCCTGAGGTTTGCATATCTGCTGATGTTTGCTTCACTATTGACCGCAACAACTGCATCTTCTCTGATCACTGCCGGGATCGAGAGACTGCTACGTCCGCTTCCACTGAAAGTACTTGGTATTTCTTCTTTTGACCTGGCGGTAATGATGTCCATGTCTCTTCATTTTGTACCTCTTCTGTATAACAGTTTCAGGGACCTGAAGGATGCCCAGGTTTCCAGAGGGTTGAATATGAGGCACAATCCATTCAAGGCAGTCTATTCCCTATCCGTTCCCATGATACGGGCTGCTTTCCGTATGGCAGAAGAAGTGGCAGTATCCATGGAAAGTCGCTGCTATCAGGGTGTACACCGCAGCTGCCTTTTTGAGTTGAGGATGAGGGGTATGGATTGGACTGCTCTGGCAATTGTTGCCCTGCTTTTCGTAGTTGTTTTTTGAATGGTGTGCTTGATGAGATGCTTTTAGCAATACATCTATATATGAACATGTGTTCATATGTTCATGATCAACCTGAATGAACATATCTGTGCGGATGAGGTTTCAATGTCCAAAAGAGTCGCCGAACTCCCGTCAGATGAGGTTCTGCTGAGAATATGTAACATCTTCAATGCTCTGCAGTCAGAAACACGTTTGAAGATCCTTTTCCTACTTTCAGGGAGTGACCTGTGCGTTCGGGAACTTGAGCTGGCGTTGAAAGTGTCCCAATCTGCCATATCCCACAGCTTGAGAATACTCAGGCAGCTTGACCTTGTAAGGGTGAGAAAAGAAGGACGATTTGCTGTGTACTACATTGCAGATGAGCATGTGCAGCAGCTGATAAACACCTGTAATGAACACGTAATGGAGGAATGAGTATGGTACAATTGAGCGATATACAGACCGCGATAATTGGTATTGCTGCAGAGTCCTGGTATCTGTTCGAGGAAGCTGCGCCCTATCTTTTCCTTGGTTTTACAATTGCAGGGATATTGCATATTTTCGTTCCCGATGAGCAGATATTGAAATACCTTGGCAGGTCCGCAGGGAAAATACGGTCCGCACTTAATGCAACTCTAATGGGTATTCCTATCCCCCTGTGCTCCTGTGGTGTCATTCCCGCAGCACTTTCGCTCAAAAAGAGGGGTGCAACAAAAGGTGCAACACTGTCATTTTTGATATCCACTCCCGAGACCGGGGTGGACTCAATAGCCATAACCTATGCCTTGCTTGATCCTATAATGACAGTCTTCCGTCCGCTGGCAACCCTTGTGACAGCACTATCTGCCGGTATTACGGAAAACTTTCTGGATGCCAGGGAGCCTCCAAAACCTGAAAAAAAGGATCTGCTCATGGTGCAGCCAGTTTCGGAATGTATCGGGTCATCATGTTCATGTGGGGCCACTGATCTCAGTGAACTTTCCATGAGCCGACGTCTAATGGAAGGTATGAGGTATGCCTATGTTGAGCTTCTTGGTGACATTTCCAGATGGCTTATTGTGGGTATTATTATCGCAGGTATCATATCATACATGATTCCTGCAAGTTTCATAAATACCTATTTCGGAGGCGGTATACTCTCGATGTTTGCCATGCTGCTGGTGGGAATCCCCATGTATATCTGTGCAACTGCTTCCACACCCCTTGCAGCCGCTCTCATTGCAAAGGGTATGAGTCCGGGTACCGCCTTTGTTTTCCTGCTGGCGGGTCCTGCCACCAATGCTGCAACCATAACAATGGTTTTGAAATTCCTCGGTAAGAGGACTGCAATACTTTACCTGGGGATGATAGCGCTCTGTTCACTTTTGTTCGGATTGCTGCTTGATTATATCTATTTCAGCCTTGGCATAGAGGCAAGTTCCATCGTAGGAAGTGCCAGTGAACTGATGCCGCAGTCGGTAAAAACAGCGTTTGCACTGCTATTGATCCCTTTAATGGCCTATGGGATATACAAAGAAATGAAGTGAAAGGTAGGTAAGGTCATTATTTATTTTTTGTGAAGTTCCTGGGAAAGCATCTTTGCCATTTTTTCCTTGAACTCATCAACGACCACATCTGCCTGTATCTCACTTTTTCTTCTAAATTCTTCTTCGCTTTCTAATTCCGCTTCTAGGGGTATCGTTACTATATTTCCAAGCCTTATGCTATTAGTAACTCTTTCTTTCCCCCAGGAATAGTCTTTCTTTTCCGACATATGATCACCATTTCGGAATATGTGGCGAGTCACCCCTGACTAGCCATGCTGTATAATATGTCTGTTTTTAATCTATATACGTATTTTGAATATGTATAAAAAAAGTTACAAAGAATGTATCTATTCTCATTCAGGCTTACCCACAAGTACTTCCGTGGATTTTATTATTGCAAAAACCTGATCCCCTTCTTTAAGGTCCAGTCTGTCCACAGCTTCGCTGGTAATGATGGAAGTAAGGGCTGAAGGCTCTATTTCGATGGTAACCTTTGATACGAGGCCTTCTTTTTCCACTTTCGTAATTTTCCCCGGTATCTTGTTGCGTGCAGATAGTTTAAGACCTATATTTTCCCATGAACCTTCATCTTTCATGCTATCCTGGACGAATTGTTCGTTCCTTTCGTACTCCTCTATGAGTTGTCGTCCGATATCTGTCAGGAAAGTTCCTTGCTCCTTTCCGCCCCGCACAGTCCTCACAACGTCCTTACCCATTCTTTCATTCATTTTATTGAGTACGTTCCAGGCATGCTTATAGGAAATATCAAGTTTCTCGCAGGCTTTTTTTAAGGATCGTTCTTCATCTATTGCCTTGAGCAGACCCACCTTTCCTGCACCTATTACAGGTTTTCCATCTTCTGTAAGCCATACCTTTGTTTTTGCTTCCATGGTTCTCAATCCTTTTTTACACGAGGTCTTCTTCCTCGAAGATGAACAGTTCCTCAATACTTGTTTCCAGGCATCTGGCAACCTTATAGGCAAGTTTTAGTGAAGGGTTATATTTCCCCTTTTCCAGAAAACCTATGGTTTCTCTTCGCACACCCACCATGCTTGCCAGGTCTCCCTGGGTGAGGTCGTGTCTGGCCCTGAGTTCTTTCATTCTGGTCTTCATGCCATGCCCCTGTTTACTCCACATCCCCTTTTCTAAAGAGGTACCATTGGAATCCCTTTGCTGTGACTATCATCACAAAGAACATAATGGCAAGCACCTGTGCAACAGTGAGTTTAATGAGTGCCATGTTGTCTATCCAGAACAATATGTTGAGTACGAGGAAGCTCACAAACCAGGAATATGAAAGTCCGTATGAACCTATCCTCACAGTTCTCTCATCCTTTAAGGGTCCACTGCGGTATCTTTTTGCTCTCAGGAATGTGACGAATATTATTACTGCACCAATGTTTATCAGGCTGATGCCACCCTGATGATAGTTTTCAGACAGGACAAGTAAAGCCACACCTGTAAGGATAAGGGCAGTGGCGATCGAATAGCTTATCTTTAGATATCTTTCCAGCTTTTCCATAAAATTCCTCTGTATTTTATTCTAACATTATGTTAGATATTAATCTTATTATGTGATCTATATCTAACATCAGCTACTTAAAATTATGTGTTCGTCTGGAGAATGGGCATCTATTTATTCTGCAAATCCTCAACTATGATGGGTCAGTTGGTGTTATGGGTAAACAATCAAATAGGTGGGAACAATGAAAATAAACGTAGTTTTTTACAGTCTTTTCGGGCATATTTATGATATGGCAGAAGCAGTAGCCGAGGGTGCAAGGGAAGTCGAGGGTGCAGAGGTCGGACTTTATCAGGTACAGGAGACTTTCACTCCTGAGATTTTGGAAAAGATGGGGGCAACAGAGTCCAAGAAAAGGTTCGAGCATCTCCCAATTGCTACTCCTGAGATCCTTGCAGAAGCAGATGCCGTGATCTTTGGCACAGCAGCAAGGTTTGGGATGATGGCGGCTCAGATGAGAACCTTCCTGGACCGGACTGGAGGTATATGGGCGGAGGGTGCCCTCATTGGCAAGGCGGGCAGTGTCTTCACATCCACATCCACCCAGCATGGGGGTCAGGAATCCACAATACTTAATTTTCATACAACCTTGCTGCATCACGGGATGGTAATAGTGGGTGTCCCGTACTCAGAAAAAAGGCAAACAACCCTCGATGAGCTAACGGGCGGCAGTCCCTATGGCGCATCAACTATTGCAGGATCGGGTCCTGATACAAGACATCCAACTGAGAATGAGCTTGCAATAGCAAGGTTCCAGGGCAGGCATGTGGCAGAGATCGCAAAGAAACTTGTAGGTAAATGAGGTCCATCTTTTTCTACAGCCTATTCAGCTGAAAGTAAGCTTTTAGCTTCTCTTTTTTCTTTTTTCATAACTACGAACATCTTTGAAGTTTAAGCAAAGTATATACCATTTTGTCTCCAACATCTTAGCATAAAGATATTGATGATCCAAAAGTGATAATATGAAACTCTCAGGAAAGAAATTCAAATCGTACTTAGCTATCATTTTATTCCTGGCTGTGCCTTTTTCAGGATGTATCGATGATGGAGAACTCAGTTCCAACGTGGCAGATGACTGCAGTGGACAAATTGCATCAGCAGGGGATGAGTTTCTCATACTTGCTCCAAAGATGCTTTTCTCTGGCGGGGATAGCTCGGTGACAATGGCAGCATTCTCTGACAGTGAACCTGTCAGTCGCTGTGTTGAATATGTGCTGATAGACGAAAATAATGATGAAATTCCTCTTGTGGTGGCATCCACATCAGAGGCAGGTAATTCCGTGGCCTCTTTCGAGGTTCCGGATGTCGATGAAGGGCGCTATGTGCTCAGCGCAAGGCCACAGGGCTATGAGAAGGACTTCAAGGCAACTGTGGAAGTTATCAGGAACAATCCACTATTCATCGAAACTGACAAACCCATATACAAACCAGGGCAGACAATCCATGGAAGGGTGCTTTCCCTGAATAACAATCTCGTGCCTGTGGGGCAGGATATAATGATCGAGATCACGGATGCCAAGGGCATCAAGGTGTTCAAGGAGGATACGAGTTCCAATGAATATGGTGTTGCTTCCTTTGACCTGCCCCTTGCAAGCGAGCTCAACCTCGGTACATGGAAGGTAAAGGCAAGTGCCGGAGACTCAGTATCCAATGTTGATATCCAGGTTGACAAATATGTGCTTCCGAAATTCGATGTTTCACTATCAACTCCTCAGGAATGGTTCCTGGTATCAGATGAGATAACGGGCACTGTTTCAGCAGAATACTTCTTTGGAAAAGATGTTGATGGCGAGGTTCTCGTTGAGGCTTCCCGTTACGTGGGTGAATGGGAGCAATATGCAAGCTTTAGTGGAAAGCTCAAGGAAGGCAGCGTTGAGTTCGAGCTTCCTGCTGTGGAATATGCAGCAGGCACCTATGGTGCTGGTGGTCAGGCAAGTCTTATGCTCAACGTTACTGTAACCGATACCGGTAATCACAGTGAGACCAGTAATAAATTGCTGACCATAGCAGAATCTCCTCTTGTATTGCAGCTTATACCAGAGTCCAATTACGTCAAACCCGGCATGCCATTGCAGGTACTTGTGGTGACCAAGGATCCAGGTGGAAATCCCGTTGATACTGAGGTCATAATAGATGCGAGATTCAGGGATGAGAGCTATCGGGATAAGGAGGATAAGGAAAGCGTCAAAACTGAGAATGGTATTGCACTGCTGAC
This sequence comes from Methanolobus sp. ZRKC3, assembly GCF_045291275.1. Taxonomy (GTDB): domain Archaea; phylum Halobacteriota; class Methanosarcinia; order Methanosarcinales; family Methanosarcinaceae; genus Methanolobus. The sequence continues at coordinate 1,920,060 of NZ_CP146982.1, read as the reverse complement.
CTTTGATATTCCTGAATCCACAATGGAATTCTATCTGAATGCACGCTCGGACGATGCCTATGCCAATAAGGAGCTTGGGGCAGTGTACTCTCCGAGTGCAAGTTTCATACACATCAGCCAGACCAGTGAAGGAGTTCCTGAAGTCGGCGATCCAATATCATTCAGGGTCTACTCAACTAACAAAGGCACTGTGTTCTATGACGTGTTCGCAAACGGCAGGACAGTGTACTCGGCAACCAGTGATGAGCAGGATATCAGCATCCCTGTAACTCCCCAGATGAGTCCGCAGGCAAAGGTTGTTGCGTACATGATAAACCCCAACAGTGAGGTATCGGTGGATGTGCTGCCATTTGATGTGCAGTTCTCCGCACAGGTGGACCTGAACAGTTCATTTGATAGTGAGTCAGTTGAGCCAGGAGATAATGTGAGCGTGAGTTTTGATGCGGGCAGCAAATCCATGATCGGTTTTTCCATAGTGGATGAATCGGTCTATGCCCTGAGTGAGGGCCGGCTCAACCTCAAACAGGTATTCGATGAGCTGGAAAAGCGTTTCCAGGAGCCTCAGGCAGAATCCCATCCAGTGTGGTCTCGTGAAGGTGCATACGACCTGCTGGACAGTACTGGTATGGTTGTGATGGCATCTCCTGGTCTGGAAGTGCCAAGGTCACAATCATCTGTCAATAAATTCGCTGGCAGGGGTATGGACTTTGAGGTAGAGGAAGAGATGATGGTGGATGCTGCAATGCCCATGGCTGAGATGCCTGTGGATGAGGCAGTTGTCGATGAAGCTATGGATGGTGCAGCTGAACCCCTCGCTGAAGTGCAGCGTGTGCGCCAGTTCTTCCCTGAAACATGGGTCTGGATGCCTGAATTGCTTACTGATGATGAAGGGCTTGCCAGCCTTGACCTGAATGCTCCTGACAGCATTACCACATGGAGGCTGCATGCAGTTTCCTCCGGGCCTGAAGGTATCGGTATTTCCGAGTCACAGCTCACAGTGTTCCAGGATTTCTTCATTGACCCTGATCTGCCATATGCTGTAACAAGGGGCGAGGAGTTCCCGGTACAGGTGCAGGTCTACAACTATCTTGACAGGCAACAGGATGTGAAGCTCACACTTTCGGGTGCTGACTGGTTCGACATTATAGGTGATGATGTCCAGACCGTGCCCGTGGAGGCGAACAGTGTTGCTCATGCCACATTTACCATCAGACCCACTGAGGTTGGCAAGCAGCTTGTGGAGATAACAGGCCAGACCACCGAGAAGGCGGATGCTGTAAGGAAGGATATGATAGTCGAAGCCGAGGGTGCCACCCGTGAGCTGGTGGATAACGGTATTCTGAAGGATGGTACAGTTGTGCTGGATTCCACAATGCCTCTGGACATAGTCCCGGATTCCGGAAAGGTGCTTGTGACCTTTACTCCGAGCATAGTGGCACAGACCATCAGCGGTGTGGACAACCTGCTGGGTATGCCATACGGCTGTGGTGAGCAGAACATGATGCTCTTCTCCACTGATGTGGAGGTACTGCGTTATCTTGAGGCAACCGGACAGGACAACCCGGAGCTTAAGGCAAAGGCTGAGATGTTCATCACCACGGGCTACCAGCGTGAACTTACCTATATGCGCAATGATGGTTCCTTCTCGGCATTCGGGCAAAGTGATCCTGAGGGCAGTCTCTGGCTCAGTTCTTTCGTACTCTCCCAGTTCAGTGCTGCAAGGGACCTGACAACAATTGATGAGAACATACTTGCAGACACGGCAGGCTGGATAGCGTCCCACCAGCAGGACGATGGTTCATGGGAGTCCGTGGGATTTGTGATCCATCAGGACATGATGGGTGGCGTCAGTGGAACATATGCACTCACAGCATACGTGACCCTGGCACTGGAAGAGTACGGATTCACAAGTCCTGTGGTCATGGCTGATGCCCAGAAGTATCTGGAGGACAATCTCGCAAGCCAGGACGACCCCTATGCTCTGGCAATCGGTACCCTTGCCCTGCAGAAACTCGACAGCCCCTTTGCAGATGAAGGGCTGAACGAGCTGCTGGCGATCTCAAAGCAGGATGATGACGGCACCTACTGGGGATATGGTGACGGGGCTGTGCCTCTGCCATACGAACACGGCGGCTATGATTACATGGCACCATCCAGCAAGAACGTGGAAACCACTGCCTACGCAACCCTTGCACTGATCGAGGCAAAGAACCCCACAGCCAGCTCATCACTGAAATGGATGTCTGCACAGCGCAATTCCAACGGAGGATTCTCAAGCACCCAGGATACCGTCATGGCTTTCAGGGCACTGATGAGTGCAGCAGCAAGCGCCGGCAGGGATATCGATGCCACGGTCACCGTATTTGCTGACGGCAGCGAGGTAAGGTCGGTGGAAGTGAACCCACAGAACTTCGATGTGGTACAGATAATCGAGATTCCTGAGGGCAGCTCAGAGGTTGAGTTGGAAATGGAGGGCACAGGCGAGCTGAACTATCAGATAGTCAGAAGATTCAATGTCATCCTTCCAGATGTCATCAGACAGAACGAGATCGAGCTTGATGTAGAATACGATTCCACAGATGTTGCAGTGAACGACATTGTCACGATCGATACCAGGGTGAAGTACAACGGAATCCGTGGCATAGATGGCAGTATCACCTCCAGTGGAATGATGATAGTGGACATCGCAGTGCCAACCGGATTCACACCTATCTCATCAAGTCTTGAGACTCTCAAGGATGCAGCCTTGATAACCCGCTACGAGATCGCAGGTCGCAAGATGATACTCTACATCGATGACATGCAAGCCGGCGAGGAGATAAACTTCGAGATACAGGTAAAGGCACTGTTCCCTGTGAGGGCTATCGTGTCTGAGAGCAAGGCTTACTCGTACTACAACCCTGAGGTTGTGGCTGAGAGTAAGGGAATGGATGTGACCGTGGTTTGAGCCTTTCTTAAAAGTGGCAGGGTAAATGTAATTATCCTGCTTCCTTTCTTTTTGATTTAATCTTTTTTTCACATCAAATACATGGCACATGGCTCTGGGCTTCGATTAAAATTCATCCTACCTTTTAAGCCAAAGTTTAAATACCGCAGATACGTAGGGATACTTGACTATATATCGACACACCAGTCAATATTAAATCGGTGAATTTGGTACATTCAAAAGACAATACTAAAAAACAGTGATAACAAATGATCTACGAAACTATGCCCAATATTGTGGTGGCGGTACTTGCGATACTTGCATTATACGCGTACTATTCATATTCACTACAAAGGATCGCAAAGAGAACTAATACAGATAATGCATGGATGGCATGGATACCAATCCTTAACGTTGTAATTTTGCTCAGGACGGCAAGAAAGTCCCTGTGGTATTTCATTGGTCTTCTGATCCCGTATGTGAACATCCTTGTATTGATGTACATCTGGGGTGAGATCGCAGGCTATCTTGGTAAATCAAAATGGCTTGGACTCCTGATGGTCGTGCCGGTGGCAAACCTTGCACTTCCTGGATATCTGGCTTTCTCAGAATGATACTTTCAAAAGGGTGATGTAGGCAGTACCTCTCCAAATCACCCTTTCAATTTAAACTATCAATATATACTCTTCATTAAGTGAATGATTCTCTATTGTCAACATGGGATTAATGTTCATGAATAAAAGGTGATTATGGGTTTCAGAAGAGTGGGAATACGATGCTGAGACTTTTGATGAGCTGAAAAAAGAAAAAATAGGGCATCTGTTTTTCCAGATGCTCGATATATGGTTTTGGTTTATTCCTTCCTGCGCTGGAAGATGAATGCCAGACCAAGTATTCCTATCATAGGGATTGCGATTGTTGGGAATTCAGGAATCTCTTCGCTGGAGCTAGATATTGTTACTATTGCCGTAGTTGTATCTACATCTGTAGCGCCAATAGGGGGTGTAGGTGTAGATGTTGGCCCAATTGGTAGATCTGTTACTGTTAGATTCACTGTGTAAGTCCCTGGAGTTGTGTAGGTGTGAGTTGGCGAAGGACCTGTGCCAGTATTACCGTCACCGAAATTCCATTCATAGATGACAATTGGCCCCTCGAGGTCTGAAGACTCTGTTCCGTCAAAAGTAATGGGTGTGCCAACAGTACCTGTATAGGGGCCATTTGCATCGGCTATGGGTGCTGTATTTACAGGATTACCAATTACAGTGCCGAGAAAGATCCCACTAGGATAGTTGTTGATGGCTCCTTGGTTTTCGATAGGAATCAGTGTGCTGTCAATAATTCCGTGGTTATTGATGGTTCCAGCATTGACGAGGGGTATGGGGATGCCGATGATGACTTCGCCATAGTTGTTGATGGTGCCGTGATTATCGGTCCGGATCAAGTATTCAATACGTCCGTAGTTGTTGATGGTATATTCGGTTGTGGAATGTGCCAGATCAAACATAAACACAGCACCTGGTTCAATGGTAAGTGTATCCATTGGAAGTAGGGGGTGAATAACGCTATTTGAAAGACGTTCCCCGCTATGGATAGTTCTGTCAGCTGCACTCGCCGTGCTTGTAAAGGCAAATAATACTACAATCAATGTAAAAATCAAAAGTGTATGTTTTTTCATAAAGTACCACCTTTTCGTAAATATCTTTAAAAGAACAAAGCGAAGAACTTCCTTAATTTATATTAACATTTCTAACTATCCGACATTTTTAATGAGTTCAATAAATTAGAATGGAAGAAAAGATGGCTTCATTTGATAGTATCGTCTAATGAATCCATCCTCTGCAAAAGCTCTTTGAACAGTCTTATATCTCCAATGCAAACACAAAAATACTAACAGCCAGATAATTTGGCAGCATAAGTTTTACGTGAGTCATCATGAGTAAAGTAACCCCTGCCATGCAGCAGTTCTATGCTGCCAAGGAAGAGCACAAGGATGCCCTCATATTCTTCAGGATGGGGGATTTTTACGAGTCCTTCGGAGAGGATGCAAAGACCATTGCAAAGGAGCTTGAGATAACCCTGACCACCCGGGGCAAGAGCAAGGATGGGGAGAAGATGCCACTGGCAGGTATCCCGTACCATGCCATTGATACCTATCTTCCCCGGCTCATCAAGAAGGGCTACAAGGTAGCAATCTGCGAGCAGCTTGAGGACCCCAAGAAAGCGAAAGGAGTTGTCAAGCGAGGGGTTGTGCGTGTCGTCACTCCGGGTACTGCAATGGATTCTTCCATGTTCAGTGATGCTGCCAATAATTATCTAATGAGCATTTACGGAGAAGGGAATATCTTTGGAGTCTCATTTTTGGATATATCCACAGGTGAGTTCCTGACCACTCAGTTTGCCGACACTGCTCCCTATAACAAGATAGTCAGCGAGATCGTCCGCATGGCTCCTTCCGAATGTATCATCCCCTCATCACTGCTTGCCAATGATGTGCTGGCAGGACGTATTGGGGAAATGAGGACCATAGTGCATGAGTATGACAGTTATGCATTCGAGACCGATACAGCCAACAAATTGCTCACCGGGCATATGGGTGTGTCCACTCTGGAGGGTATGGGGTGTATGGAACTTCCCTTCGCAGTTTCAGCCGCAGGTGCTGCATTACAGTATGCAATGGACACCCAGATGAGGGAGCTATCCCACATACAGCACCTGAAAACCTATTTTGATTCTGATTTCATGATACTCGATGCCATCACCCTGCGCAATCTGGAGATCGTGAAGAACGTCAGGGGCGAGGGCAATGATTCATCCCTGCTGAAGATCCTGGATGATACAAAGACTCCAATGGGCAGCAGACTCCTGCAGAAGTGGCTGCTCAAACCGCTGATATCTGTGGAAGATATCAATGCCAGGCTGGATGCTGTGGCGGAGCTTGAAAAGAGTACTCTTGTGCGTTTCGAACTGAGGTCGCAGCTATCATATGTAAGGGACATGGAAAGGCTGGTTGCCAGGATAATGTATGGTAATTCAAATGCAAGGGACCTTGTATCATTGAAGAGGTCGCTGGAGTCCGTGCCTCAGGTAATGTCCTCCTTGCAGGGATGTGCCAGCCTTGAACTGCTTTCCCATATACTCTCCGAGCTGTCTTCATTCAGGGAACTGGGTGAGCTTGTATCCCTCATAGACAATGCCATAGAGGACGAACCTCCCGTCAGTGTCAGGGATGGTGGCATGATAAAACATGGGTACAACCCTGCACTGGATGAGCTTAAGGATCTGTCAAAGAACGGAAAACAGTGGATCGCAAAGTTCCAGCAGCAAGAGCGCGAGAGGACTGGCATAAAATCCATGAAGGTGGGTTACAACAGGGTTTTCGGTTACTATCTCGAGGTCACCAAGGCCAATATATCACAGGTTCCTGATGATTACATACGCAAGCAGACAATGACAAATGCTGAAAGGTTCTACACTCCCCAGCTCAAGGAGCGTGAGAGTGCCATACTTTCCGCAGATGAGAAGATGACAGCCCTTGAGTATGAGTTGCTCTGCGAGATAAATTCCACGATTGCATCTTATTCAAAACAGTTACAGAACACAGCATCCATGATCGGTATGCTGGACGTGCTTGCAAATCTGGCTGAGGTGGCGGCAAATAACAATTACGTGCGCCCAGCTATCACTCCTGACTGCAGGCTTCTCATCAGGGATGGCAGGCATCCTGTGGTTGAGAGCACGGTTGCTGGTGGTTTTGTTCCAAACGACACCGAGATGGATTGCAGTGATAACCAGTTCCTGCTGATGACAGGTCCCAATATGGCGGGTAAATCTACATACATGCGTCAGATAGCCATGATAGTCATAATGGCGCAGGCAGGTTCATTCGTACCCGCTACCCATGCTTCCATCGGCATTGTGGACAGGGTCTTCACCAGGGTCGGAGCCTTCGATGACCTTGCAAGCGGACAGAGTACTTTCATGGTTGAGATGGTGGAACTGGCCAACATTCTGAACAATTCAACCCCGAAGAGTCTGCTGCTGCTGGATGAGATCGGCAGGGGTACCAGTACCTATGATGGTTACAGTATCGCAAAAGCCGTGGTCGAATATATCCATAACAAGGGCAGGGTGGGTGTACGCTCCCTCTTTGCAACTCACTACCACCAGCTTACCAATGTTGCAAATTCATTGAATCGGGTGAAGAACTTCCACATTGCAGTGAAGGAGGAAGGGGATGACCTTGTCTTCCTGAGGAAGATAGTTCCCGGTGCCACTGACAAGAGTTATGGTATCCATGTGGCCCGGATAGCCGGAGTTCCTCATGATGTGACCAGCAGGGCAAGGGAAATCCTGGATGACATTGAAAGTGAGAGTAGCATCAGTATGGATGATTCACAGGGCAGCAAAAAACGCAGAAGCAATGCCAGGTACACGCAGCTGATCTTTGATCAGAATACCAGTTATCAATCACAAGAGCCGGACCCCATGCTTGAGGAGCTGAAAGTTCTTGATCTCAATTCCATGACGCCGCTGGATGCACTCAACAAGCTCAATGAGATCAAAAAACGATTGACAAATGATGAGGTTATGTAATGACAGGGGAAGCATGCGATATTTCAGCCACACGAATAAGGCAGCTGGACGAGTCCACAATAAACAAGATAGCTGCGGGCGAGGTCATAGAAAGACCGGCATCTGTGATCAAGGAACTGATTGATAATTCAATTGATGCTCATGCTAGTGATATTCGAGTGGAAATAAGGGGGTCAGGAACGAAAAGTATCCTGATCGTCGACAATGGTATCGGTATGAGTCATGCTGACGCCTCTCTTGCGTTCAAGAAACATGCAACCAGCAAGATAAGCCGAATTGAGGATCTGGACAGCATTCTCACCCTCGGATTCAGGGGTGAGGCGCTTGCATCTATTGCTTCTGTTGCCAAAGTGGAAATGGTGACCAGGCAGGAAGGCGATATATCAGGTACAAAGGTAGTGGCCGATGGCACAGGCATACGAAGCATTTCATCGGCAGGTTCGGCTGTGGGCACATCCATCCTTGTGAATGACCTCTTCTACAGTACACCTGCAAGGAAGAAGTACATGAAGAGCATGCGCACAGAACTGGCTCATATCATAGATGTGCTCACAAGACATTCCATGTCACATCCCGATGTGTCCTTTACGCTTGTCAGTGATGGCAAGGTCATACTGCGCTCCCCGAGCACAGGTGACCTCCTTGACAGTATTGTGCACCTCTATGGTGCTGATGTTGCACGCTCCCTTGTTCCATTGGAATTCGAATCCGAGCTGGTCTCCATCTCGGGCTATATTTCAAAACCTGAGCTTACAAGAAGCGGAAAGGATCTGCAATCCCTGTATATCAACGACAGGGCTATCTCTTCCAGGTCTCTGAGCAATGCGGTAAGGCTTGGTTATTATACTCTTCTTCCAAAAGGTCGCTATCCGGCAGCTTTCCTGAAATTCAGGATCGATACTCAGAATGTAGATGTCAATGTGCATCCTACAAAAAAGGAAGTGCGTTTAAGTCACGAAAAAGAGATCGAATCAGCCGTGATATCTGCAGTTGAGCAGGCACTAAAAGCAACATCACTGGTCCCTGAACTGAAGCTTGAAAAGAAAGAGGTGCATGTACAGTCCTTCATTTCCGAACCTGAAAAGCCCGATGAGCCTGAAAGTCTGCCCGCTTCCGGGGATATGCAAGCTGAGCAAATGCCAGAGCCTGAGTCGAAACCGGAGGATCTCAAAAACACTAACTATGAAACAAAGTCTCACAGCCAGGAACCTGTAGTTGCACGGGAAGGCAAGAGCAGCTATCATTATTCTGCAAAGGATACTCAGAAGCGTCTGAAAAAGAGCGAGAGGCTTCAGCAGCGTGATATGCCCGTGGATGACAGGTCTCAAAATGTGGATATAAAGATACTCGGGCAATTTTCTGAACTATACATAATTGCCGAAATGGATGAAAAACTGTTTTTGGTGGACCAGCATGCAGCCCATGAGCGGGTAATGTATGAGCAAGTGCTGAAAATGCAGGATATGAGCTGGCAGGAGCTTATTGCTCCGGTGATGCTTGATTTGAACCTTAAAGAAAAAGTGATAATAGAGGACTATATTCCCCAACTGGAGAAGATGGGCTTTGCAATATCAGAGTTTGGTCCCAATAGTTATGTGGTCACCACCGTTCCAAGCATTTTCGGTAAATTCGAGGACCCGCAGATAATCCACGATATAATCTCGGACCTGCTATCAGGTGGCAGGGTCAGGGGGGATACTGAGATGTACGCTAACCTTTGCAGTACAATGGCGTGCAGGGCAGCCATAAAAGCAGGTGCGCCGTGTAATCCGGACCAGATGAATGGGCTGATCAGGCAATTGATGCTGTGTGATAATCCATATACATGTCCGCATGGCCGTCCCACTATGGTTTCTTTCTCAAAGGATGAGCTTGGAAAGATGTTTGGCAGGACATAAGGGTCGGTTAATTTTAAAAGTATTAACAACAATTGATTTGAGATGATCGATCCGGTTAATAAGTCCAAAATACCCGATGAGTGGATTGAAAGATCCAAAATGCCACGCAATGAGCTGGAAGAAGGTATAAAAAATGGGACACTGGTTGTTTTGAGTGATGGTTCTGTACTTAAGAGGGGCTATACAACTGGAACAACGGCAGCAATTGCTGCAAAGACTGCAGTACTTTCACTTGCTGGAGATGTGATGCATGTATCGGTTCCAACTTCAGTGGGAATTCGCGCAGAGATGGATGTTGAGGGTAGCAATGGTCATGGTGTTGCTGTTAAAATGAACAATGACCATGAATCCGATATCACTCGCGGCCTTGAGTTCATGGCTGATGCCAAGGAAGCAGATGGGATCACCGTGTATGCAGGTGAAGGCATTGGTATTGTTACAAGAAGTGGTCTGGAATCCAAAAAAGGACACCCAGCCATAAATCCACGTCCAATGGAGCAGATCGAGGCTTCAATTGCAGAAGCTGTGGAGGAGTTGGGTCTCAGAGGCGCTGAGGTAACTATCTATCTCCCGAAGGGAAAGGAGATCGCAAAACAGACTCTCAATAGTCGAATAGGTGTTATCGACGGTATATCCATCCTTGGTACCACCGGTTTTGTTGAGCCATGGAATGACCACCTTGGGGAAATGAAGGGTGACCTCATACGCGATTCGGATAAGGTAGTGCTCACAACCGGCAGGATAGGTATCAGGTACTCAACGATGCTTTTCCCTGACCATACTGTTGTGCTGGCAGGAAGTCGTATATCCGAGGCAGTTGACGCCGCCCATGGGGATGTTGTCATTTGTGGCCTCCCGGGACTCGTGCTAAAATGGGGAAATCCTGATATGCTCAAGGATAGCGGTTTTGCAACTGTGGTTGAGATGCTTGAACTGGATCCTGACAATGAGCGGCTCAAAGAGGCTTTTGATCTGGCAGTCGAAAAGGGCAAAGGCACACGGATCGTGGTTGTGGCAAGAGATGGCACCGTGCTGATGGATAGTGGGGGCAGGAAATGATCATTGTTGGTGTGGGCGTTGGCCCAAAAATGCTCACCCAGGAAGCCATTGAGGCTATCAGTAATGCTCCTGTGGTATATGGTTCCAAAAGATCCATTGAACTTGCACAGGATTTCATCAAATGTGAATCTCAGCCCATTAAGAGTTTCAAGAACCTGCATCTTCTGCCCAAAGATGCTGTTATTCTTTCCACCGGTGACCCCATGTTCTCAGGACTCGGGAAATTTGCAGCTGAGGGTGACCGTGTCATTACCGGTATTTCATCCATACAGGCAGCATGTGCAAAATTCCATGTGGGACTTTCAAATCTTGCAATGATAACCGCCCACGGGAGGGATCCTGCACCTGCAAAAGAAGAACTTATCAGGGAATTGAAATTAGGTAAGAATATATTCCTGCTTCCTGCCGATGAGTTCGGACCCCGGGAAGTTGCTGTTGTCCTTAAAGAAATGGGCATTGAAGCAAAGATATGTATCTATGAGGACATCGGATATCCGTATGAGCGGGCAGTTGTTGGTTCTGTGGACAATCCACCATTAAATGAGTCCGATATGTACTGTTTGATGGTAACTCGTTAATTCATCAAGCAAACTTTTCTCTCTATTTTGCATATTTTTCACTTATATTGTAATCGATATACTTTCTAGTTTGATACTTGATGATTTTATTCTTATGTTTTGTAGAATGGTATGTCATATATCTTTATATATTGAGAGGTCTTATCTTCAAAGATAACAATAGTTTTCTAAAGTCATAACCGTTATACTTATAAACAATAATACACATCAAAAAAATACTCAAATCAATTATACTTGATTTGCTATTTGTTTGTACTTATAAAAAAAGAAGGTGATATTAATTGCATATATTTGAAGGTTTTCTGCCCTCTCCTTGGTGGCAGCTATGGTTCGTAATATCTATTCCAGTCATATTATTCGGTATGTATCAGCTTAATAAGCTGGTCAGTACAAGACGTGAAGTGGTTCCTCTTCTGGCAGTCGCAGGTGCTTTTATCTTCGTACTTTCATCATTGAAACTCCCATCTGTTACAGGAAGTTCATCTCATCCTACGGGCACAGGTATGGCAGCTATTCTCTTTGGACCTGCTATCACAGCTGTTCTTGGTGTTATAGTCCTGTTGTATCAGTCACTTTTCCTGGCACACGGCGGTCTTACAACCCTTGGCGCAAACACGGCATCAATGGCAATCATCGGTCCACTGGTGGCATACGTATTCTACAAAGCAGCCTCAAAAGCTGGTATGAATTTCTACCTGAATGTATTCCTGGCAACTGCCATTGCTGACTGGGTGACTTATGTTATTACTTCGTTGCAGCTTGCGCTGGCATTCCCTGCTGCGGAAGGTGGGGTTCTCGCATCATTTATGGCATTTGGTGCCGTGTTCGCAACAACCCAGGTTCCTCTTGCTATCCTGGAAGGTGCGCTTACAGCACTTATCATGAAATATGTGGTGCAGATCAAGAGCGATGTGCTTGTGGATCTCAATATTCTGAGCTCTTCAGCAGTTGCTAAACTCAAGGAGGCAATGGAATGAAACTCGAGTACATAGTGGGTATAGTTGTATTGCTTTTCGCTGTCCAGTTCTTCTATGGGATTGCAGCAAATCCTGGCTCTGAGTTTGGTGGGGCTGACGGTCAGGCAGAAGATGTGATCGCTGAGGTAAGTCCTGGATATGAACCCTGGTTTGAAGGAATTGGCTTTGAACCACCTGGTGGCGAAACTGAAAGTCTGCTCTTTGCACTTCAGGCAGCTTTTGGTGCTGTGGTTATAGGCTATACCATTGGCTTCTATAAAGGTAAAGGCGAGAGCAACAATTAATATATTTCTGCAAGGGGCTATCTCCCTTGCCTATTTCTTATTTATTTCCAGCAGTTAAATCAAATACTGTTGTTTTAAACTATGCCTTATGTCATAGATATTTCTGCATCTCTGTGCGTGTTATAATTTGTGCATATATCGTGTTACTGCTATTGTTTTCAACCGAAATAATTATATGTCATTGGCATGATGTTTTAAACAATTGAACACGAATAAATAAAGTAAAGTTCATTTTTTATAATCCAAAAAGTGATTTAACATGGCATATATTCTTGATGATTATGCGATATTGAGCCCTTTAAGGGCCAAGAACAACTGGCTCAAGCTGTCAATTGTTGCCTTTGGTGTACTTGTAGGAGTTTCATCTTCCTCTCCGATCACTCCTTTTCTAATTGCCGTGTGTATGAGTTTTGCAACCATATTCTTTGGCAAGGTGCCTGCAAAATTCTATTTCCGGATACTGGCGGTTCCTGCAGGTTTTGTACTTGTCAGTGTTGTTATCATAGCTTTTTTCTTCGGAGAGGGTTCCAAGCTTTTTTCTTTTGATGTATTTGGTTATACACTTGGCGTTAGTTCTGCGGGTCTTAGCATGGCCTTGCTGGTGCTTTCTAGGACATTGGGTGGTATGTCCTGCCTGTTCTTCCTCTCTCTAACCACTCCTATGATAGAACTCTTCTCGGTTCTCAAGGCAACGAAGTTCCCGGATTCCTTCATTGAGATTGCCATGATGATGTATCGCTACATCTTTGTTTTTCTCGATGTTGCCGCAGGAATTAGATATGCACAGCTGATGCGCCTGGGTTACAAGGACTTCAGGACATCGTTTAGGTCCATGGTCATGCTGGGGACCAACCTTTTCATAAGGTCATGGGAGCAGGGTGAAAAGCTGTATCTGTCCATGAATTCAAGATGCTATGATGGAAAACTGATAGTGCTTGATGAAAAAAGACCGGTGATGCTCCCTGAGATCGTACTGACATCGCTTTACTTTATTTTTATAATCATAGTATTCTATTATACAAGGGACATTCTAGTTATTTGAGGTGAAGAAGTGACGATACTGGAAACAAAAGATCTTAGTTACTCTTATCCTGACGGCACTCTTGCCCTGGAAAATATCAATATAAAAATTGAAAAAGGCAAGAAGATAGCCTTCGTTGGTCGAAATGGTTCAGGAAAATCCACGCTTTTCCTCACACTTAACGGTACGCACAGGCCAAAGTCGGGTCAGGTTCTCTTCCATGGCCAGCCCATTAAATACGATTCCAGGTCCCTTCGTGATCTAAGAAAGAACGTGGGTATAGTTTTCCAGAGCTCTGATGACCAGATATTCGCACCCACCATCTATCAGGACGTTGCTTTTGGTCCTACCAATCTGGATTACGATAAAGAGAAGGTAAAGAAGATAGTGGATGAAACCCTTGAGTATGTCGGGCTTACTGATATCAAGGGCAAACCTCCTCACCATCTTAGCGGTGGGCAGAAAAAGAGGGTTGCCATTGCCGGTATTGTTGCCATGGACCCTGAGGTGATAATTCTTGACGAACCACTTTCCAATCTCGATCCGGTGGGTGCGGATGAGGTAATGGACCTGCTTAATGAGCTGAACTATTTCGGGAAGACCATCATCATCTCCACTCATGATGTGGATCTTGCATACCGCTGGGCAGATTATGTTTTCCTTATGAATGAGCGTAAGGTTGTCAGTGAAGGCAGTCCTGAGGATATATTCACGCAGACGGAGAACCTGAAAGATGCCTATCTGAGAAAACCGGTCACCCTTGAGATGTATGAGGAGATAAAAAGACGAGGACTTGCACGTTCCCAGTGTTGTCCCCGTGACATTCCTGACCTTGTTCACACATTGCGTCCGCAGCATCTGATGTGGGTGGATGTACCACCTGAGGTGAAGGAAGGGGACAGCATCAATCTGGGCATTCTCTATGGTGAGTTTGCACAGGATTCTGCATATGAGGCAGTAAATGGTAATGTCCTCCACCTTCACAATGACGGCCTTGCAATAGTTGAGCTGGACAGGAAAACCTTCAGGGCAGGCTCCATAGGGATCTATGATACCACTGATTATTCCCGTGATGAGATGCTGGGTATAATCGAAAGGGATGGATTCGAATGCCTGGGCGCCATGGGTAAAAAAAGTAAGTTGCTTGCAGAGCAGGACGATATTTATCTGGATGTGACCGCTGGGGTAATTGACCGCTCCATACTCAATGCGCTATCAGGACAGAGGTGCCTTATAATGACTGGCGGTGGAATGGTTGACCATGCGCTTGAGAGAATAAGGAGTTATATCGAAAAAAGTGGCATCAATCTGCCTGTAAGTGTTGTGAATGCAAAGGATGACGGGCAGCCTGGGGCAAAAAAGTAGGGTTAATTGAAGACATTTCACGCTTAGGGTGCGTAAAATGTTTCTTTTAATAGCAGTGCATCGCCTTCATTATCCGGACTTTCACAGATGAGCGGCCCCTTTACATTAAAATCCTTCAAGGCCTGCAAAATGCTGCTATAGTTCAGGTCTGAGTTTTCGAGGTTGAGGTGGTTCTTTTCTCCCTTGGGGCCATATTCTATGCCTGAAACATGCATATGCATATCCTCCAGTGCAGTTCTTCCCAGCTCCTCTTCCACTTTTCCAAGGACTGATGCAAAGTCCTCATAGCTGTTCTGCTCACCGCAACAGCGTGCATACAGGTGTGAAAAATCAATGCATGGGAGTACATTCTCAATCTCGGCACCAAGCTTCAATGTTTCTTCCAGATTTCCGAATTGTGAGGGCTTTCCTGTGGTCTCAGGGCGCAGGATCACATTGATGTTTTCATCTTCCAGGCGCTTAGAAAGGTCTTCCAGCAAAGCTACCACTTTTTTGAAAACACTTTCAGGACTGTCCTTGTGATAATATGCCGGATGGAATACGATGTTCCTTGCTCCGCAGAGGCTTCCGATCTTCGCAGCTTTGTATATCCTTTCGATACTGGCATCTATCTTCTCAGGTTCAGCAGAATTAAGGTTGATGTAGTAAGGTGCATGCACACTCAAAGCCACATTCTCATCCTCGGACTTTTTGAGGACTTCCATTGCAGTGCTTTCGCCCATCTTGACCCCACGGACAAATTCAAGTTCCATGCAGTCAAGCCCAAGCTCCCTTACTTTTTCTATGCCCCCAATACTGCTCCTTTTCGTGGAGCTTTTTGGGGTTCCTGCAGTTCCAAAAAGTAATCTATCGGGTCTTTTAATCATGCAAATCCAAGTGCTGCTTTCATTTCCTTTAATCTTTCAGTGGACAATTTCTCTTCAACAAGTTCCATGATGGAATCAATATCATCTTCGTCGAGTGAACGAATATCTTCCTTTCCTTCAATTGCAAGCTGGACAATATGGTCAAGTTCCTCTGCATCAAGTCTTTCAAGTCTTTCTCTAAAATCTTCGGAGGATTCTACAACCTTATGTGATATTGGTCTTAAAATGAATGGGTATGGGTGTCCTGCATTTGACATAAAGTTTCCATTAAGTTCAGGTGCAAGTTTGTTGAATATTCGAATGTCCATTTCAGTGAATTCTCTGCCCATGCTGATTAGTTGTCAGGAATAGTAAATAAATCATATCCTCTTTGGGTAAAACATCAGGGTCTCAGGTGTCCGTGGATATCAATGACCCCGCCTATTATCCGGGTGGATGATATGGGTTTTTCATCCTCGTCAAGTACGAAACCAACTTCGACAATGTTAATTTCTCTTTTCCCATTCTCTTTCCGGATGCTGTTGATCTTAAGGGCAACGGGATATGTTTCCGGGGAAACCACAATAAAATCATAATCTTCTTCCAGTGTCTTCCCATAAGGTTCATCCAGTTGGATGATATTGAAGGACAGATCTTTTTCTGAAATGGTTTTAAGATAGTTCTGCAGTTTTTCCTTTCTAATGGAGTAATCGGGCACATGACGCTCTCTTTTATTTGCCATTTCATTGGAGGTCAGGCCTATGTCCACAGCTTGGCCGTCGGCAAGTTCGAATGCCTTGTTGAGCAATTTGCGATGTCCGTCATGCAGACACTCAAAGGTGCCGCCTATCACTACCTTTGCCATCGCTTCGTAATGTTCTCTTCATGTGATAAGTCTTTTTACACTCTGAATACTTTCACCCCGCTTACTCCATGTATATATAGCCGCAGCACTATACAAATGGATAACTGTGCACCACAAGGAAACATGTGCACCTAAGGAGTAATCATATGTCTGAAGAAGTTTTACTGGAAGATCTTGACCATGTAGGTCCGGCAACCGCTCAAAAATTAATGGATGCGGGATTTACGACCATCGAAGCGATTGCAGTTTCATCACCTGCAGAACTGGCAACATCTGCTGATATTGGTGAATCAACTGCTGCAAAAATAATTCTGGCTGCACGGCAATCCGCTGATATAGGCGGTTTTGAGACCGGGGATCTTGTGTTTGAGCGCAGGAAACTTGTTGGAAAGCTCTCCACCGGCTGTGTGGAATTTGATGAAATGATGGGTGGCGGGATAGAATCTCAGGCAATTACTGAAATGTATGGTGAATTCGGTTCAGGTAAAACACAGGTTGCACACCAACTGGCAGTGAATGTGCAATTGCCCCGGGAGCAGGGTGGCCTTGGTGGTTCTGTTATCATCATCGATACCGAGAACACATTCAGGCCGGAAAGAATAGAACAGATGGTTGAAGGGCTTTCTGTAAAATACGGGACCGAATATGATCACGAAGAGTTTCTCAAGAATATACACGTTGCACGTGCATATAATTCCAATCATCAAATTCTCCTTGTCGATTCCGCAATGGAACTTGCAAATGAACTAAAGAATACCGATCATCCTGTAAGGCTATTGATCGTTGATTCTCTCACAGCTCACTTCAGAGCTGAATATATAGGTAGGGGAACACTTGCCGACAGGCAGCAGAAATTAAACAAACACCTGCATGGTCTCCAGAGATTTGGTGATCTCTGCAACGCCGTTGTTTTGGTGACAAATCAGGTGATGTCAAAGCCCGATGCCTTCTTCGGAGATCCCACAAAACCTATAGGTGGGCATATTCTGGGTCACACTTCCACATTCAGGCTCTACCTGCGAAAGTCAAAGGGTGATAAAAGAATCGTTAAACTGGTCGACTCACCAAACCTGCCAGATGGCGAGGCAATTATTTCTGTAACTACTGCTGGATTGCAAGATCCATGATATTTGTAGGGCTGCAATGCAGATCCCTTATCCCCTCCTTCGAAAGGCTAACAGAAACATTTTAATCCCTCTCCCTTTATCTGTTGCTTATGAAGTTCAAAGCCCTGGCAATTGACATAGATGGAACTATAACTCATGCTGATAGAAGTCTTAGTCTTGAGGCTGTTGCCAAATTGAGAACACTGGATGTTCCGGTGGTACTGGCCACAGGTAACATTCTTTGCTATGCCAAGGCGGCTTCCAAACTGATTGGGGTATGCTGTAACATAATTGCCGAGAACGGTGGCATTGTCACCACTGGATTTGACAGTGAACCTTTAGTGTCGGATGAGATCGGGGAATGTCAAAAGGCATTTGATTTTCTTTCAGGTAAATTTGAACTAACAAAACTCGACCCTTTACACAGGCGCACGGAAATAGTGCTTAAAAAGGATTTCGATTTTGATGGGGCAAAAAAGATACTTGAAGCTCAGGATTTTGATGTGGAAATAATTGATACTCACTTTGCGATCCATATAAAAAGTTCCAGAATCAATAAAGGCACAGGTCTGATAGAAATATCTAAATTAATGGGACTTAAGGTATCTGATTTTGTGGCAATTGGTGACTCTATAAATGATGTAGAACTCCTCGAAACCGCAGGGTTAGCTGTTGCTGTGGGAAATGCTGATGATTTTGTGAAGGATATAGCCGACTATGTGGCAGAATCCTCATATGGGGATGGCACAGCAGAAGCTATTGACCATTTGCTATCAAAAGGACTACTGTAATATCGATATTAAAAAAGAAAAATGCAAAGTGATATCACTTTGCCATTATGCTTCTACATATGTTTCTGTGGGAAGACCCTTTGCAAGGTTCTTGTCCACAACAATGTAGTCTTTGATTGCTCTTACTGACTCAAATGGTAGCATGATATACTGGCCATCTGCCTGGTATCTGGATGTGTCCAGACTCATGTCAGGTTTAACTATCAGGTTGATCAGATTACCTGTCTTTACATCCATCACTATGTTAAATAGGATGCCGATCTCTGTTCCATCGGTTGCCATTACCTGTTTGCTGGAAAGGTTTTTTGCAAAAACGTTTGCCATATTATTCACCCCTGGATATAAAAGTGTTATTAAAATTTTTGATATATCTACCTGTATCCTATATAAGAACTTGGTTCTTCCTTTTTGATACCGCCCTTGAACTGTGCCTGTATCTTCTCATAGTATTCTACAAGATTCTCTGTTAATGTGGGCCTTACCTTATTCAGTGCTTGGTTAAAATATTTCATATCTATCTTTTCATTCTCAAAATCATCTCTGAGTGCAAGCATAACAGCTTCTCTACAAACTGATTCAATATCTGCACCAACAAAACCTTCAGTGATCCTGGCTAATTCCTCAATACTCACATCGTCCCCAAGTGGGATGTTTCTTGTGTGTATATTGAATATCTTCTTTCTTCCTGCCAGTGTGGATTGTCCCACAAGCACTATCCTGTCAAAGCGCCCTGATCTTAAGAGTGCAGGGTCAATGATGTCAGGTCTGTTGGTGGCTGCAATTACCACTATTTCCTTCAATGGTTCCAGTCCGTCAAGTTCGGTAAGCAGCTGGTTAACTACCCTTTCTGATACCTTACCATCCTCTGAAGTTGCACTTCGCATGGGTGCGATGGAATCGATCTCATCGAAGAACACGATACAAGGGGCTACTTGTCTTGCCTTCTTGAAAGTTTCCCTTATTGCCTTTTCGGATTCGCCTACCCATTTTGAGAGCATCTGAGGTCCTTTGACGCTGATGAAATTGGCGTTTGCTTCATTGGCAACAGCCTGGGCAATTAGTGTTTTTCCGGTTCCCGGAGGTCCGAACAGTAATACTCCCTTTGGCGGCTTGATCCCCATCTGCACAAACTTATCAGGCTTGGTCAGTGGCCATTCCACTGCTTCAACGATTTCCTGTTTTACTTTATCCAGTCCGCCTACATCTGACCATTTCACAGATGGAATTTCAACGAGTACTTCTCTCATGGCGGAAGGTTCAATCTCTCGAAGTGCACTCTCAAAGTCCTCTTTACAGACGGTGATGGTATCAAGGATCTCCTGTGGTATATCCTCGTCCTCAAGGTTGATGTCCGGCAATGCCCGTCTGAGTGACCTCATTGCAGCTTCCTGCACCAGCGACAGCATGTCTGCACCTACAAAGGCCTGTGTATGAGTTGCAAGATAATCCATGAAATCGTCATCTACATCTTCTCCAAGAGGTACTCCTCTTGTGTGGATCTGCAATATCTCGAGTCGGTCTTCCTTGTCTGGCACTCCGATCTCAATTTCCCTGTCAAATCTTCCAGGTCTGCGCAGTGCTGGGTCGATGGCGTCAACCCGGTTAGTAGCACCTATAATTACTACCTGGCCACGTTCTTCCAGACCGTCCATCATGGTGAGAAGCTGGGCAACGACCCTGCGTTCAACCTCGCCGGTGACGTTTTGTCTCTTTGGTGCAATGGAATCTATCTCATCGATGAATATGATAGAAGGAGCATCTTCTTCCGCTTCCTCGAATATCTTACGTATCCTTTCTTCGCTCTCTCCATAGTACTTGCCCATTATCTCGGGGCCTGCGACATAGAGGAAATTTGCTCTTGATTCGTTAGCCACTGCCTTTGCAATAAGGGTCTTTCCTGTGCCTGGTGGCCCGTAAAGGATGATACCTTTCGGAGGTTCGATGTTCAATCTCTGGAAAAGTTCAGGATGTTTCAGCGGGAGCTCTATCATCTCTCTGACACGCTGGATCTCAGTACCGAGTCCGCCTATGTCCTCGTAGGTAACTCCTCTTGTAGCACCATCATATCCCCTTACTGGCTTTTGGCGCAGTTCGACCTCAGTGAATTCTCCTATGATAAGGATGCTATCTTCAGGTTCAGCTTCAACAGCAATGAGTGGTATTGCCTGCCCGCCTCCAACCTGGCTTGTCATTGGTTGTGTCATTGAACTGATGATCGGGATCACATCGCCTTCCACAAGAGGGCGTTTCATTATATTCCTCTTGATGATCTCACTGATGTGGTCACCAAATTCCATAGTCACACCTTCTGGTGGTGCAAGGACAACTTTGGTAGCGGTCACAACATCGGCTTTTCTGATAGTGACCCTTTCGCTGATGCTAACTCCTGCATTCTGTCTGATAAAACCATCAATACGGACAATACCCAGTCCCCAATCCTGCCTTTCTGCTCTCCATACCTTGGCGGCAGTTGTTCTTTTCCCTTCGATCTCAACGATATCTCCGGGTGATAGTTGAAGGCTGAGAAGTGTTGTGGGGTCCAGACGGATAATTCCCCTTCCAAAATCATTTGGATGCGCTTTCTCCACTTTAATCTGTACTTCGTCCATTGGTTTCATCCTTATAATTATTTTAAATATATAATTTGATCGTTATTTGCAATACTTATTTCATTCCAATACTTAAAATAGATATGGTTTTAGGAGGTGGTTAACACTGTTTTTCTTCCTGGAATGTTTAGATATATGCTCTGTATATTAATATATGTAGTATTGGATACTATTCTGCTACATTCCTGTAAATTGAATTAATGGACGTGCATCAACTTGTCTGAGCACTTGTTTCATTCGGATAGGGTACATGGAAATATTTTTAACTTATTAAAATCCCATTAATATGTATGGGGTTTAAAGCATTATTTCTGAATTGTACTTTGAAGAGGTCTCCTGAAGTCTCCAACACAAGGGCACTGATAGACAAGGCAGTCAAACTGTTTGCAGAAATGGATATTGAAAGTGAGGTCATAAGGGTCACGGACTATAATGTGAAGTTTGGTGTCTCGTCGGATGAGGGTGAGGGTGATGAATGGCCTGCGATCCTGAAAAAGATAAAAGAGAGTGACATACTTGTAATTGGCTCTCCTATCTGGTTCGGGGTTCGCTCATCTGTGGCTCAGCTTGTAATGGAAAGACTTGATGGTATGTATGAGGAAAGCGATCATGTGACAGGTCAGTTCCCTCTATACGGGAAGGTAGGTGGCGTTCTGATTACAGGGAACGAGGACGGTGCCCATGATGTTGCAGCAAACACTCTGTTCAACCTGACACACCTTGGATGTACTATCCCACCGAACGTGGACAGTTACTGGGTGGGTCCTGCAGGTCCTGGTCCAAGTTATATCGAAGCAGGGGGAGAAAGACACCTTTACACCAATAAGACAGTTCGCTACATGGTACACAATCTTGCATACTTTGCAAAGCTGTTGAAGGACAATCCAATTCCAACGAATATCATGGAACTGTATGCAGAGGCCGCCGAAGAGAGCGATTAAATAGATACTTCTGGCAGTATGGATGTCAGAAAAAAAGAATTATTTTTTATGAAAAGATGATGGATTATTCCATCATCAAATTCATGAGGCTGTTTCTTGCCTCATTCATTTCTTCAACTGAAAGTTTCAGGTCCATTCCATTTCCAGTGATGCTGAGATCTCTGCCTCCGGTAGTACCTATGACCACATGGGGTATGTCCTTCAACATTTCCTGCACAGCTTCCGGTTCTGAACTTGTAATGATAGCTCTTGAATGAGATTCTGAGAATAGTATATCATCAGCTCGAAGTCCCTCGGCCACAGCAGACAGGTCCACATTCGCACCAATGTTCTCGCACATCTCACAGAGTGCAGCTGCAAGTCCTCCAAGGGACAGGTCATGGGATGCTGTCAGTTTTCCGCTCTGCACAAGATCGATAAGTGTGTCGATGACGGCTGTTGCATTGTCCGGTACCGTTGGAACTTTTCCGTTTAGCTCTATTCCCTTAAGGGCGTAGTATTCAGAACCACCAAGTTCGTCCTTTGTGACGCCAACAAGGATTATCGTATCGCCTTCATTTGTGAATATTCCGGATGGTGTTGCGCTGACATTCTCGGTGTGTCCTACAAGACCAATGGATGGTGTGGGCAGGATCGCGGTATTGAATTCTCCGCTTTCGTTGTAAAGTGAGACGTTTCCACCTACAACAGGTATTGAAAGGTCTCTTGCTCCATCTCCGAGTCCGAGAATGGCATGTTTGAACTGCCAGTAGATGTCCGGTCTTTCAGGGTTACCGAAGTTAAGGCAGTCCACGATGGCAATTCCACGTGCACCTTTCACTGCAAGGTTCATTGCATTTTCCACAACGATTCCCTTTCCACCGATATATGGGTCGAGCAGTGTGTGTCTTGGGTTGCATCCGCAGGACAGCGCAATACCCTCGTTTCCATCTATACGCAAAACTCCTGCGTCATCTCCTGGTTTGAGTACCGTTCTGACCTGCACTTCATGATCGTACTGTCTGTATATCCACTTCTTTGAAGCTACGTTATGGGATGATATCAGGTCAATAACAGCCTGTTTTAGATCATGTGGAAGTTCTGGTTTCTCACCCTCATCACGTGGTTCCGGTGCCTCTGAAGGACGCTCAAAGGTAGGTGCACCCTCTGTCAGGAGCTTGACCGGGATATCTGCAACTTTCTCTCCCTCAAACTCAATGGCATAATCCATGTTCTCGGTAAGTTCACCTATCAAACTGGCGTTGAGGTCATATTTCTTTGCAATATCCAGAACAGCATCAACATTTTCAGGCTCGACTTCCAGAAGCATACGTTCCTGGGATTCTGCTATGAGTATCTCATAGGGAGTCATATTTGCTTCACGCTGAATCACATTATCAGCAATAATGTACATACCAAGGTCACCTTTGGCTGCCATTTCAGAACTTGCACCTGCAAGCCCGGCTGCTCCAAGATCTCTGCATGACTTCACATATCCTTTGCCTATGGCTTCAAGGGTAGCTTCAATTGTGAGTTTCTCGGTGAATGGGTCGCCTATCTGGATACTTGGCCTGTCTTCTGCCTCTGAATCCTCTGAAAGGTCTCTGGATGCAAATGATGCTCCTCCAAGACCATCTCTTCCGGTTGTGGATCCCATAAGGACAAGCTTGTTGCCTGCCTTCTGTGCGCATGCTGTGACTATGTTCTCCTCGCGTGCAAGGCCCACACATACGACATTTACCAGTGGGTTTCCGCTGTATGATTCATCAAAGAAAGCCTCACCACGAACCACAGGCACACCGATACAGTTACCGTATCCTGCAATTCCTTCAATTATGTGTTCAAAAAGGTAGAGATTCTTAGGACTGTTAAGAGGTCCGAAATATAGTGGGTCCATCAATGCAATTGGACGTGCACCCATGGAAATGATGTCTCGTACGATTCCACCGACACCGGTTGCTGAACCGTTGTAAGGGTCTACGTATGATGGGTGGTTGTGGCTTTCCATTCCTATTGCAAGAGCCCATCCATTTCCGAATTTGATAATTGCTGCATCATCCCCGGGGCCTATTATCACCCGGTCTCCAGTAGTTGTAAATGTTTTGAGCAATGGTGCACTTGAACGGTATGAACAATGCTCGCTCCAAAGGTTGAGGAAACATCCCTGTTCAACGAGATTTGGTTCCCTTCCCATCTTTTCAGTTACTATCTTTAAGTCATCTTCAGGTAACATTTATGTGCCTCGGGTATTTAAAGTCTTGATTTCTAAGGCTGTAAAGCACCCGGGGAGTAATAAACGTTTCTTTGGGACTATTTGTCAGTTATTAAAAGCGGGTTGTCAGCATTTATTTTCAAAAGAAATGGAATCGCCGTTTTTAATTCCTCTTTTCTTAACAGTACCTGGGTTTGTTTCTATGATGTACTTTACCTTTGAGTCGGATGAGCATGTTCCTATCCATGGTCTTAGAACTGAAGTCTTGACAACGTTCTTTTTCTCATCCAGAAAGATAACATCAATCGGAAAATTTACAAAAAGCATGTGCAATGACACTTTACTTTTTTTCTTAAGAACAAATATCATTGCGTAATCATCAGGGATACTTTTTCGAAACATCAATCCCTGTGCCTGCTTGAATATGCTACACGCAAATTCGATATCTGTTGCAATTGATTTACCATTAGACTTTAATATCATCGAGATTTACTCTAATCATCTATTTTATTATAAACATATGGAGTGTTTAAAATAGATAATAATGTCGGAGGATATATCACAAGATGAGTTCAGAAATGTGTTCAGTCTGCGGATTGCCAGGAGAACTTTGCATTTGCGAAGAAGTGGCAAAGGAACAGCAAAGAATAATTGTCAAAGTAAACAGAAGAAGATATGGTAAGGAAGTTACAGTCGTTGAGGGGCTTGATGCTCATGAGATCGACCTTCATGAACTATCCACTTATCTTAAGTCTAAGTTCGCATGCGGTGGGACTGTAAAAGGCAATTCTGTGGAATTACAGGGCAACCATATTGGACGCATGAAGCAAGTTCTTATTGAGAAAGGTTTCTCTCCTGATCAGATCAAAGATTAATTCTTTTTGTTGTGTGGGCATAGTTCTCACATGACCTTTGCAGGGTTCATCTCTGCTTTACATTTTTCAGCAAATACCTTGGATAGAGGGTATTTATTTATTGTAAGTAGAATCTAATTAATGTAGGTACTATGGAACACGTTTACATGGATCACAGTGCAACTACGCCGGTAGACCCCCAGGTAGTTGATGCCATGCTCCCTTATTTTTCTGAAAAGTTTGGCAATTCGTCCAGTTTGCACTCATTTGGGCAGGAGGCAGCAGAAGCTCTTTCAATGGCTCGCCAGAAGGTGGCTGATTCAATTGGTGCACAGGCAGATGAAATAATATTCACCTCCGGCGGCACAGAATCTGACAATCTTGGCATAAGGGGTATTCTGCATGAATGCACAGGGCAAAAAGCTCATATTATTACATCCGTTATCGAACATCCAGCGGTTCTCAATACCTGTATCTATCTTGAGAGCATCGGTCATGAGGTGACCTATGTGCCTGTTGATGATGAGGGAATAATCGACCTTGCTGAACTTGAAGGTTCCATAAAAGAGAATACCTCTCTGATATCTGTGATGCACGCCAACAACGAGATTGGTACCATTCAGCCGATCAGGGGGATATCGAAGCTGGCAAAGGACAAGGGTATATATTTCCATACTGATGCGGTGCAGTCAATTGGTAAAATACCGGTGGATGTAAATGATCTCGGAGTGGATCTGTTGTCAGTGTCCTCTCATAAGATACATGGTCCAAAAGGTGCAGGTGCTCTTTACGTAAGAGAAGGCACTGAACTGAACGCCCTGATGTTCGGAGGCGGACAAGAGCGTAATTTGCGCCCCGGGACTGAGAACATTCCCGGCATAATAGGTCTTGGAGAGGCAATGTACCTTGCAGCACAGCGCCTTGATACAGATTCAAAATACATGGCCGGACTTCGTGATTCTCTAATCGAAAAAGTCTTTGCTTCCATTGATGATGTGCGCCTGAATGGTCATGCAGTAAAGCGTCTTCCAAACAACGTGAACCTGAGTTTCAGGTCAGTGGAAGGCGAGTCCATGCTTATGATGCTTGATCTTAAGGGCATTGCAGTTTCCACAGGTTCTGCCTGTTCATCCAGGTCTCTGAAAGCATCGCGGGTTCTAACATCCATAGGATTGAGCCCGGATTACATACACGGTTCCCTGAGAATCAGTCTTGGCAGAGAGAACACCATGGAAGAAATTGATTATATGGCAGCATGCTTGCAGGAAACAATTTCCAGACTAAGGGAAATGTCAGCTTTGTGAAGATTTGAATATATATTTTGTTCAGGAGAATTAAGATGTATTCGAAAAAGGTCATAGAACAATTCACCGGTCCGGTTAACGTTGGTACGATAGAAGACGCTGATGGCGTAGGTGAAGTAGGTAGTACCGTTGATGGGGACATAATCACCATTTATATAAAAGTGGAAGATAATGTACTCACAGACGTGAAATTCAAGACATTTGGTTGTGTTGTGGCTATATCCACATCTACAATGGTGACACAGCTTGCAAAAGGAAAGACTGTGGAAGAAGCACTAAACATCACAAACGATGATGTTCTGGATGCACTGGATGGCTTGCCTGAAGGCAAACGACGATGTTCCGGCTTTGCTCTTGATGCTCTTAACAAAGCAATTGAGAATTACACGGAAAACAAAAAAGCTTAAAAATGGAAAATGAGGAAGATATTGTGAAAACTACTTGTGAGATTATGGTTCAGAAGGTCTTGCCTGCCATAAGGGCTGAAATTGCCCGTATTATCATATCCGAACACGGACGCACCCAGCAGGAAGCAGCAGAGGTTCTGGATCTATCAAGAGCTGCCGTATCACAATACTTAAGTGCAAAACGTGGTGCTGATGTTGATTTTTCAGGAGAGACCCGGGATGAGATCAGGAAATTTACTGCAGAACTTCTCGCTGGCTTAAGTTCCAGGGATCAGGTACAGGGTATGTGTGGTGTCTGCAAGTACGTTCAGAAGTCAGGATGGCTGGATAAGAATGAACCAGATGCAGGTTTCTGTGTAATTTGCGGAGAAAATGAGGATTGAAAGAGAATCTTTGCATTAAGTGTAAGGGGAAAGGACTTTGCGGCCGCCCCTATTGTCCTATCCTGGAAAAATTCAAATCCATTGAATCAACTGTTACAAAGAGCTCAGGTAGCACTTCTATTTTTGGTGCATCGCCACCATCTGTTTTTGTAGGCCGCAGTAATTATCCTGAGGTAATGGCAGGTCCGATGATCCCTTCTGGGTTAACGGGTGACGAGTCCATGCAGCTGGAAGATCCCCGGGAACTGCTGAAAATGGGTATACAGGAGATTATTTCTTCACGTTCACAACTAGTAAGGGCGAGTACCAGTGTCAATGTCAGGAATGCCATAAACCCGGATAATCCTCTCATAGAGAAATCCCAGGAACTGGCATTGTCCAAAAAGCCGGTTGATACTGAGGCATGGTTCAACAAACCCATACAGAATAAATTGAAATTTGATAATGTACTCACTCCCATGGGTCCAACAGGTGAGCTTAAGGATTTTGATATAGTTGATAATCCGAAGGTTCCCAAAAAAGTGGATGCACTGGTCTATGATACGGATGCCCTTGCAAAGGATGCCATCTCCGAATTATGGGGCAGCAATATCCCAAACGAGCATATAACCCGACTTTTTTCAATTGGTTTGCTGGGGCAGGAGCGTCGTCTTGTTCCTACCCGCTGGTCTATTACTGCTGTGGATGACCTGGCTGGCAAGAACCTGCTTGGCAGCATAAGGGATCATCAGCAATTGAACGAGGTACTTGTTTTCAGCGGAGGGGCTTTTGGCAATCATTTTGAGATATTGTTCATCCCTCGTGCTTTCTCCTTTGAGCTCATAGAGGTCTGGATGCCCCAGACTGTCTGGTCTGGTGCTGACACCTGGATAGAGTCGGATAGTGAGGGTGTTACGGGAAAGAAAGGTTACTCTAATCTTGCAGGCGGGTACTATGCAGCTCGTCTGTCTGCGCTGGAATACCTGAATAGGATAAAAAGGCAGGCAACCGTATTCATGGTGCGCGAGATCAGGCCGGAATACTGGGCTCCTCTTGGTGTATGGGTGGTACGTGAGGGCGTTCGGGAAGCTATGAAGACTCAACCCATGGTATTCGAGTCAGTGGAAAAAGCTCTTGAGAACATGTCTACACGCATAATGACGCCGAATGCTAAGTGGATGAAAAAGGCAGAAATGCTGTCTGATGTAAGGTCTCAGCGAACTCTGGATTCGTATTTGTGAACCTCTGCGATATCTATATAGATTATTGGGTACTATATAGAATATACAAACTACGTTTATATCTATAGGGGCATTTAGCGGTATAAACCTCAATTAGGAGAGCATAAACAATGGATTTCTTTGATCCGACAGTAATATTATTGATCCTCGCAGGATTATACATGGCATGGAACATAGGGGCAAATGACCTTGCAAATGCCATGGGAACGTCTGTAGGTAGTGGCGCACTATCTATAAAACAGGTTATCATTATAGCCGGGACCTTTGAATTCATAGGGGCTGTATTCTTTGGAAAAAAAGTTACATCCACAATTGCCAAAGGTATCGTACCCATAGATTCTATAAATCTTATTGATCCTCATCTTGTGGTGCTTGGAATGCTGGCAGCTGTCCTTGCTGCAGGTTTCTGGATCACATTAGCAACATTTTACAATCTGCCTGTATCCACAACTCACTCCATAGTAGGTGCAGTACTTGGGTTTGGCCTGATTGCCGCATTCAAAGGAATTATCGCTTTTGGTGAGATCAACTGGCCTGTTCTTGCAAAGATCGTTGGTAGCTGGCTTGTATCTCCGGTTCTGGGCGCTGTGATCGCTTTTATTATATTCTCACTGATCCGGCATTTCATATTGCAGAAAGCCGATGACCCTTATAATATAGAGAAAAAGTTTGTCTTCTTACAGATCCTGACCGCATGTTACATTGCTTTTGCACATGGCTCCAATGATGTTGCCAATGCAGTAGGTCCTATTTATGCAGGAATGAATTCATTGGGTCTTGCCGGAGTTTCAATTCCTGTATGGGTAATGCTAGTAGGTGGTATTGGAATGGTAATTGGTCTTGCAACGTGGGGATATCGTGTCATTGAGACCATCGGAACAAAGATAACCGAGCTTACACCTACCAGGGGCTTTTCTGCAGAGTTCGCAACAGCTTCTGTGGTTGTACTGCATAGTTACAGCTCTCTCCCAATATCAACAACACATACTTTAGTAGGCTCAGTAATCGGCGTAGGTCTTGCTGGTGGTCTCGCAGCAGTTGACTTAAGTGTTATCGGGAAAATAGTTGTTTCCTGGGTAGTTACCGTTCCAGTTGCAGCATTGACATCTGCACTTATATTTGTAGCACTTCTTGGGGTTGGATTATGATAAAGAAAGAGTATATTCGTTCGGTTCTGGACATATTTGCTGCTTCCCCGTTCAAACCATTGGGGATGCATGCCAACAAAGGTGGCGAAGCTGTAAAGGCACTAAACGAGGCTGTTATAGCTTATTGTGAAGGGAACTCACAGAGGGTGAGTGAACTTAACCATGATATTGATGTAATAGAGCATGAGGCTGATGTCCTCAAACAGACCATCCGCTCTGAGCTCTCCTCTTCAATAATGCTTCCAGTTCATGCAGACGACCTGCTTAGTTTCCTCAAGCCACAGGATTCGATATCCGATGTTGCACAGGAAGTGTCCTACTGGCTCACTCTAAGGGAATTCAATGCTTCTGATGAAGTTCGTCAGGGATTTTTGGGTCTGATGGCAAAATCACTGGAAACCGTTGAGCTTTATGAGGAACTTGTTGCCACTATCAGTGAACTTCTTGAAACATCTTTTAGTAAAAGGGATGTAGAGGATACCCTTGCACTTGTTGTAAAAGTGGAAGAGATGGAACACCAGGTAGATGTAGTGGAAAAAGAACTGATGGGAAAGGTATTCCAGCAGGAAGATAGCATCGGTGGAGCAGGTGTTTACCATCTGGCACGTCTGGTTGACGGTATTGGTGACATCGCAGACAAAACCGAGCACGCTGCTGACAGGCTAAGGACTATGGTACTGAGACGATAGTCCCTTTCCTTTTTTATTTTTTATTTTTACCTGTGCAGGTTTCCATCTTCGTTCATCTTTTTTAACAATTCGATAACCGAATATGCTGCACGAGTTATTCCCATACTGCGTTTATCAGTATCCGTGCCCGCAACGTAAAGGTTGCTGATGGGTGTCCTGACATCGGCAAAATAACCATCTATGGTAACAGCTGCTTTTTCCGGTATGGTGATCTGTATATGTTTCATTTCAACATTGTCTTCAATTCCCGGAATTGCATTGTAGATTGTCTCGTAGGCATCCTTGATCTCAGCGCCTTCATTGCCTTCTTCTTTGATGATGAAACTAAAACCTACAAGCTGCTTTCCCTTTGGTGCAATGGATGCATCATAGTTACTGATGGGCATTGCCCAGTAAGGTTTATCCTTAAACCAGATCTCTGAGCCTGTATAGTTGAACTCTTCCATGATCTTGTTGAGGCCAAGCCATACTGTAAGACTTTTTGAATGGACTACCTTCTTTAGCTCTCTTGTATAGGAGTGTGGAATGCTCTCCACCATTTTTGGCAGCTCGGTAACAAATCCTGTGTAGACTATATTGTCTGCGTAATATATCTCATCAGCTTCGACACCAAGAACTTTACCCTTTGAAGTTAGTATCTTTTTAACTTCGCATTCTGTTCTAATCTCTACACTTTTTGGCAACGATGAAAGTAATGCGTTTAGCAACGCTTTAAGACCTTTTCGAGGATAACCCTGAGAATACGTGACCTTATTGGTGGCCAGTCTCCCGAGGGATGTGAACGGATTGGATATCTTATCCATCCGTGCCTGAAGGGACGTATGAAGATTTGATGTAAATATAGATTTAAAAACCGGATCATTTTGTGGCTTTTCGCTATTATTCATGATACTTTCCATCTGCTCCTGCGGAACACTGTCCCTGACAAAACTGCTGCCTGCAAGTATTCTCTGAGCTGATGTCTGCTTCATATCCCTTCCCGAAAGGAAGTATGATATGGTGTCCATAAAATCACATGTATCTTGGGAAAGATTGTCCGGCATAAAATCATATACCGACTGTTTGGACAGATCAATTCCGAAGGTGGAAAGTGTCAATGCCTTGGTGATAGCCTGCGTTACGATTATCCTGTCCTTTCTGGGCAGCACATCGAAGGTGACAAACTCCTTTACATTAGAAGGAACCTTCATGAAATTATCATGTGTTCTCACATAATAATGTCCATAGTTCTCGAAGACTGGCATGTAATCAAAATAACTATCCATCAGCCTTCTCAGCGGTCCCGCCTGAAGATGGGTAATGGCATGTGCGCCGGTATCAACCTGGAAATCGTCCACCATATAGCTGTTACAATTTCCTCCAACGTTCTTGCTCTTCTCCAGAACAAGTACCTTGTTTCCATGCTTTGAAAGAGTAAGTGCACTAAGCAGACCGCTTATGCCTGCACCTACTATTATTACATCGTACTTATCCATCGTATCCCCTCAAATACCCAGGATAACTTATTCAAAAATTTCTGGTACGATCCGTCTTGCAACTTCTTCGTATGTTTTTGAAAGATCTCCCTTATCAAAGCGGAATATATCTTTGTCCATTGACTTTCCGGTGCTCTTATCCCAGAACCTGCAGGTATCGCATGAGATCTCATCAGCTACAACGATCTCTCCGTCCTTTCTTCCGAACTCAAGCTTGAAATCAGGAAGCAGGAATCCCTTTTCACCGAGATATTTTACGAGTATTTCGTTGATCTTCAGTGCCATTGCGCGAATTTGTGCTATCTCTTCATAGGTTGCAACACCCATGGCAACAGCGATATCTTCATTGAGCATAGGATCACCGAATTCATCGCTCTTATAGTCAAGCACTATTACGGGATTCTCAAAGACAGTTCCTTCCTCTATGGGATACTTACGGGTAATGGAACCTGCTGCAATATTACGTGGGATAACTTCAATGAGTATGATCTCCACGGCATCTACCAGCATTTCGGTATCAGACGCCATATCAATGTAGTGGGTCTTGATGCCTTCTTCTTCGAGCATCTCAAATATCTTTTTGGATATCTGGGCGTTGTAGTAACCTTTTTTAGCAGCTTCACTCTTCTTCTTGCCGTCAAATGCAGTGAGGCTGTCCCTGAACTCTGAAATGAGTTTCTTTGGGTCTTCGGTTTTGTAAATAGTCTTTGCTTTTCCGGAGTACAGTTCTTCCTTTTTCATCAACATCATCCTGTAATTGAGAATTAGATTCCTCTTATGTTGTATGGAATATGTTGTATAATTATTTATGTCTTAATTTATGTATTACAATTACATACTAAATGTTATTATTATCAATTTATTCAATTAATACAGGTGAATTCAATGGATCAGGAACTTATGCGTATTGGTGTATCGCTTCCGGAGAACCTCTTGACAAAGTTCGACAAAATAATAGAGCAAAGAGGCTATTCCTCCCGATCCGAAGGTATCAGGGATGCCATCAGGAACTACATCACTCACTACGAATGGATGAGTGATGTTAAGGGAAGGCGTGTGGGTACCATTTCTCTGATCTATGATCATACAAAACGTGGTCTATCCAATGCTTTGACAGAGATACAGCACGATTACTCACACATAATCAAATCCTCTATCCATGTGCATCTTGATCACGATAACTGTCTTGAGGTCATTATTCTGGACGGAGAAGGCGAAGAGGTAAAAGAGGTTGCAGAGAAAACAATGGCCCTAAAGGGTGTCCATTATGTTAAACTCAACACGGCTCTTCCAAGTGAGAATATGTGAGGTCTAGTTAAAAGCTGACTCTATGGTAGCCAGAAGAGTCCTTCCGAAATCGGTAAGATAGTATATCTGGTAGTTTCTTTCACGTTTTGATTCTACCATCTCTGCTTCCTTTAGCAGTTTCAAGTGGTATGAAAGGGCTGAGTACTTATAATCGGTAATTTCAACGAGTATACAGACACACAGCTCCTGAAGTTCCAGTGCCTTGAGTATATGGATCCTTACGGGGTCTGAAAGTAGCTTGAAAAGAGATACCATTTCGCTGACATCTTCCTTCATTGCTGTCTGCACGTCATCAGGCACAGAGCCGGGAAGGACTACCAGGATATCAGCTTCTACGTTTTGTTTTCCTTTCATCGCTGAGTATTTGTTATTGGTTGATTAATAAGTTTTGCAGGCAAATTTGATTGAAATAGTTTGCGAAAATACTTGATAAATTCTATATTCATTTATCAAAGACCTATTTTTTAGTGCCATATTCGCAAAATCCCATTGTCATTTCCAGCTGCAAGCACAATACTGCCATCAGGCATCTTGGCAGCAGCCAGGTTTGTGCTCAATCTTCCATCCAGTTCCAAATTTCCAATGACTTTGGCACCGGTTTCTGTATGCTTAATGATGCCCAGTTTTTTAAGGTCCTGTGATGGGAGCAGTAATTCGGCATATCCATCATCATTAAGATCACCTGCAATTCCCATGTCAAGATTACGACTTCCTATCACATGTGATGTGTATCCAGGGACACTGGCAACTACCTTCAATTCATTTCCTTCGAGGCGATAGAACT
Source organism: Methanolobus sp. ZRKC3 (assembly GCF_045291275.1). Classification (GTDB taxonomy): domain Archaea; phylum Halobacteriota; class Methanosarcinia; order Methanosarcinales; family Methanosarcinaceae; genus Methanolobus. Next base: position 1,886,439 of record NZ_CP146982.1, on the reverse strand, counting down.
CTGTTATGCCTCCAATGTGGGGTGTGAGTACACTGGCGATCTCCGTTTCCCCCTCAGGTCCGAAGGGTGCAACAGCTATCTGGTGTCTCCATCTGGACCCCGTACCCACAGAAGGTCCGGATGCTATTATTTTACCATCTTCTCCAAATACAACCAGCCTGGCTCCTTCGTCTTCATTGCTCAATGTAACAATGATCTCACGCGTTCCATCATTATCGAGGTCTACCCAGATGGGGGCTATTCCCTCGATAACATCACCTTTTGGGATACTTATCTTCTTAGCAACGGAAGGCTCCACAGCAGTGTTTACAAGAGTCATGCCTGAAGCTTCTATCCTGTCTCCAAGAACACCATGTCTGTACTTTTCAGTTGCACCTGTGAGAAGCAATAATCTCTCATTCTCATCCAGGAGCAGCCTGGCATCAGGAATTGCAACGAGTTCAAATCGTGCGATCTCTTTTTCATTCACCCTGAACACAAGTTCTCCCAGTTCATCCACGAAAATGTTCCTGCCTGAGCTTGCAAGTACTATTGGGTGTGTCAGCAATGATTCATTTGAGATTCCCGGTGCGACAATAAAAGCCTCCTCATCTTTGATCATGAGCAGTGGCGGACTGTCAGTATGTATTCTCTCAGGGCTGATATCAAATTCTGTGATGTTTCCATCCGACAGGATGAAAGCCTGCACTTCTCCGTCCTCCATCACAACAGCCCATACCGCTCCTTTCAGTGTATTTGAAGTAACTATCCACTCAGGTTCTCCTGAAAGAGCTACATCTGTATGGCTGGCATTTAGCAGGTCCATACGTCCATCAACCACCCGATTACCATCGGCCTGCTGGTGTGTATATCCGAGGGTGAATGGTGTCCAGTAATTAAAGGTACAGTAGTCACATTCCAGTATCTCCAGGGGAATGTCAGCATCGGTATCCTCTTTTCCATTGAGGTAAAATACTGCTGTAAGTAGCAGCAATACTACTGCCAGCACTACAATGAATATACTCAAAGAAGGTCTGCTCTTTGAACCAGTTCTCATTTTAAGCTCCTTGTGAATGATTTGATCCCTTCGGCAAAGAGGAAGGTCAGGAAGGCCACACCCATGGGCAGTATCCATTCAGACAGACTGAGGGGCAGCAAGCCAAAGGCTTCGTTAATGTGGGGTATGTACATTACAGAAAGTGTTGCGAGGAAGGTGCAGATAACACCAACCACCATGAGTTTGTTTGTAAATATCCCTATACTGAGCACAGACCTTTCAAGTGACCTGAATGCCATGGGGATAAAGAGTATCATACTGACAATGGTTGCGAATGTCTTTGTTCTGGCCAGCACTGTATTTACTTCAGGTTCACTGAAGGCAAATACCAGAAAAGATGCTATTCCCATGACAAATGCCAGAACTACGACCAGTAACAGATTCCTCCTGTTGAGGAAATGGTCTTTCGGGTCCCTGGGTGCTTTGTCCATGATACCCTCGGCGGCAGGATCAAGCCCAAGGGAGATCGCAGGCATTATCTCGTTGAACATGTTGATAAAGAGAATCTGCAGGGCCAATAATGGAATGAGGTCATAGCCAAGGAAGGTTATTCCCATTAGAATCACTATTATCAGGGTGAAGTTCCTTGATATAAGGTAGGTTATGAACTTCTCGATGTTCTCATAGATGGCCCTGCCACCTTTTACTGCTTCCACGATGGTTGCAAAATTGTCATCCTGTAATACCATATCACTGGATTCCTTGGAAACATCCGTACCTTTGATTCCCATTGCAATGCCAATATTCGCTTTTTTCAGTGCCGGTGCATCGTTCACCCCATCCCCGGTCATTGCAACAATGTGCCCTTTTTTCTGGAGGGCTTTTACGAGTCTCAATTTTTGCTCGGGCATGGCCCTTGCGTAGATGCTGACATTCTCAATAACCGCATCAAGCTCTTCGTCACTGAGCTGTTCGAGTTCCTCTCCGGTGACGGCGCAATCAGCTATTATGCGTTTTATTTTATCGTCAGTGAAAATGCCGCACCCATCCTTGTCATCGAAAAGTCCTATATTCCTGCCAATAGCCTTGGCTGTCTCCTGGTTATCACCAGTTATCATGATCAGCTTGATACCTGCTTTGTGGCACATCTGGATGGCACTTTTGACCTCCTCTCGTGGAGGATCTATCATTGCAATGAGTCCGAGGAATACCATATCCTTCTCAGGATTCCTCTTTGACTCATCATCAAAGTTCTCTTTGTATGCCACACCCAGAACACGATAGGCAGCAGTTGTAAATTCAAGGTTTTTCCCGACTATGTTTTTCCGGTCATCATCTGTGATATCCCTGACCTGTCCATCGATCTCGATACTGGCAGATCGCTTAAGGACATACTCAGGTGCACCCTTTGTGAAGGAGATAATTCCATCTTCTGTATCATGAACTGTTGTCATGAGTTTTCTTTCCGAGGTAAAGATTATCTCTTCCATTAGTTGATGATCGTCATCAAGGTCATCTTTCCACAGATCCGCCTTCGCTGCAGCCACTGTCAGGGCTATTTCGGTAGGATCACCCACAACTTCCCATTTTTCTCCTGTCTTTTCTATGGATGAGTTGTTGCACAGTGCGATAGCCTTGAGCAGTTTGAGGAATGTACTGTCATTCCCGATGCTCACAGAATCTCCATTCTTAAGGAAATCACCTTTTGGAGAATAGCCGGAACCTGTTATCTCAAATGTATTACCACTGACAAATATATTCTCCGCAGTCATCTCATTCTTGGTGAGGGTTCCGGTCTTATCCGTACATATGACAGTAGTCGAACCAAGTGTTTCAACAGCCAGCATCTTTCTTATGATGGCATTGTGACCGGCCATTTTCCTCATACCGTAGGCCAGGGTTATGGTTAGGGTTAGCGGCAGGCCTTCAGGCACAGCTGCCACTGCAAGAGCAAGGGCAATAAGCAGCATTTCCCCAAAGGGTGCACCAATTGCAATACCTATGGCAAAAGTGATGGCTGATGCCAGTAGTGCAAGGATAGCAAGGTTAAAGGATAATTTCGAGATCTTTTGTTGTAGTGGGGTATTTTCTTTTTTTGTTTGTATGAGCCCGGCTATCTGTCCGAGTTTCGTATCCATTCCCGTGGCGTACACTATTGCTTTGCCTTTTCCGTGCACTACCTGGGTACCTGTGAATATACTGTCCTCCAGTTTTTTGCCTACGGGCACACTTTCTCCGGTGAGCGGTGACTCATCCACCCTCAGGGCAATTGTATCAAAGAGACGTGCATCGGCAGGGATCTTGTCCCCCATTTCCAGAACAAGAATATCACCCGGGACTATGTCCTTTGTAAGTATCTTTTTAAGTTTACTGTTCCTGAGAACCATGGTTTCAGGCTGAACTATGTTCTTAAGAGCTTCCATTGCCTTTTCAGCTCTGTATTCCTGCACAAAGCCCAGTACGATGACAACAGCAATTGTGAAGGTAATGACCCAGAAATCTACGATCTCATCAATGAACAATGAAATGATGGCTGCGGCCATGAGCACCCATACTATAAAGTTGATGAACTGTCGGGCAAAGACCTTCAGGGGGGTTATCTTCTCCTTTTCCTCAAGTTCGTTGGCACCGTATTGTTTCAGCCTGTTCCGTGCTTCTTCCTCTGTCAGTCCGAGTTGTGAACTGGTGAATTTTGCAAATAGGTTCTCGGAATCTATGTGCTCACTTTTTTCGCTCATACTCTTCCCCGCCAATGCTTATCCCATGTAGCATTCTATCCCCTGTTACAATACGTTCTAATCTAATAATTAAACTAGCTATTAGTGTTCAACATGAAAGCTAAGGCCTTTGATATGTTGCCTTTTCCCTGTACTTTATAGCCATTTCAAGCATGATCGGCGATATCACGATGGATGCCACCACCATGAATACAATTGCAGAGAAAACCTCCTGGCTTACTATTCCAAGTTCTTTTCCAATGGCTATTACCACAAGTTCAACTCCTGCCCTTGGCATCATTCCAATTCCGAAGACAAGTCCGTCTTTCCAGTCAAATCCGATCAGTCTTGTACCGATAAACCCACCGATAAGTTTGCTTGTGAGTGCCAATATGACCACAAGTACAGTGAAAGCGCCTGCAGTGGAAAGAACGGATATTTCCACTGACATGCCTATGAATGCAAAGAATACCGGTGTAAAAACTCCGTATGCAAGTCCGCTGACCTTCTTCTGTACATTTTCCAGCTTTGCAAGAGGAATCTCCGAGAGTAATACTCCACCGAAAAAAGCTCCTATCACAGCATGCAGTCCGAATACTTCTGCAAGGTATGCTGAGAACAATGCAATAATAACAACAAAGGCAAATATGGATTCCTTGGTATGCATTTTCTGGACATACTGGAATATATGCGGGAAAATTTTCAGACCAATGAGCCCCATTATCAGGATGAAAAGTATGATCTTTCCGGAAATGGATAGTAACTGAATTCCTGACGGTAAGTGATTGTAGGTTGCAAGAGAAGCTACAACAGATAGAAGGAATATGCCAATAATATCATCAAAGATTGCAGATGTCAGCATCATGGAACCGGGTTTACTGGAAAGATAATCCGAATCTATCAGAGTTTTCACAACGACACTTATACTTGTGGGGCTGAATGCAACTCCTATGAAGATACTTTCAATAAGTCCCATCCCAAAAGCTTGCCCAAGGATGAACCCGAAACCAAATGCAACTATTGTCTGGAATATCGTTGGTACAAGTGCTGTTTTTGATGCTTCCTTCAGGTCACTGAGGTGAACTTCCCTGTATCCTGCGGTGAACAGCAGGAAAATAGCTCCCAGTTCGGCGAAGAATTTCAGTATTTCCGTATCTGACGGTACCATTATTAACGTAAGCGTAAAACCAGCTGCAATCTCGCCAATGATTGCCGGAAGGCCGATCCTTTCACTCGCTTCACCAAGTATCTTGGCAATTAGTAGTATTAGCAATATTTGGAGAAGGGCTTCCATTCATTCCATTCTCCGTAACTCGAATACCTTTTTTATCATATCCTCTTTTGATATTATGCCTGCTAATTTCCCATCTTTTACCACACACATTCTGTCCACATGGTGCTTGATCATAAGATCAGCAGCATTACAGAGGTTCATATCATGGGGAACCGTGATGGGGTGTTTGATCATTAGTGTCCTGACATCTTCACTTAATGCCCTGACTGCCATCAAGTGAGTGTGGTGATGTCGTGGATTCCTCTCGAAGAACAGAAGTTCCAGAATGTTGTCCTGATCGACTATTCCTTTCAACTCATTATTTTCATCCAGCACAGGATAACTATGGTGGGATTTTGTCACCATGACTTCCATAACATGATCAATGGAATCATCTACCCGGACGGTTACCGCATCCTGGGTCATTATATCGCTAACGGATATTAGCTCACAACGTTCTGAAAGACTCTTAGTCTCTCTAAGTCGTGTATCTGATGTTTCCTGATCATCTTTGCCATCATCCATTCTGTCCCCCACCTTTTAATGAATGTCTGCAAGCACAGCTAAAGGAAAAAATATGATTATTGTACCCCACAATAAAATGAAGACCCAAAAGGGCCTATATGCTTATTTGAGATAAAGTCCGCACTTGCATGCGCCACGTTTCTCAACGTCTCTTGCCCTGGCAGCGCATGGGCAGATGATCTTCTTGTCTTCTTCCTTGTCACCACTTCTCTTCTGGCAGAAGCAATACCATTCTCCATATTCCTTTTTGTTGTTGCAGATGCCTTTTACAGCAGTGGTTATTACATCCCAGTCGGTGTTGAGCTTGTAACCGGTTTCTTCTGCACTCTTCTTACATCTGTCATAGAATTCTGCTTCTAGGTCGCCTTCGAATTTCATGTTATCACTCCTTTTTAACTTTCATAAATAAATGTATTTTACATCAATTTAAGCATTTGCATTCTCTTTTGCCAGCTCGGCAAGCCTGTACCCAGCAGCACGGCATTTTTCCAGATCATCTTCGTATGGTTTGAATTTGACCTGCAGGCTTTCTTCTGCAATTGTGAATTTGGCAGTTTCTATCTCCTTTTCCATTGCCTTCACAGCACCGCCTCCCCATCCATATGAGCCGAAAAGGAAGTATTTCTTGTTCTTTGGATGAAGTCCTTTTATGTATGTCAGGAAACCTGATACTGTGAAGAACATCCCGTTATTCATGGTTGGGGATCCGATGGCTACAACAGATGCTTCCATCAATTCCTTTACAGTCATGCTCCAGTCGTTCTTTCTCAGGTGACGCAGGCGTACCTCAACATCTTTAGAGCGCACTGCATCAGCAATTTCCATTGCCATCCTCTCAGTACTGCCCCACATGGTGTCGTATATGACGAGCACTTTAGGGGTAGCTTCTGCTCTGGCCCATTTCCCATAGTTCTCAATGATCTGTGAAAATCCCTTTCTCCAGATCACTCCGTGGGCAGGTGCTATCATTTTGATGTTTATGTCAAGATCCTTCAATTTATCTATATATTTAAGGATCTGTGCTCCGAATGGCATCAGTATATTGGCATAATAAATGGCTGCATCCTCCATTACATCTTCAACTTCATCATCAAAACGCTTTGAAGTTGCCACGTGCTGGCCGAATGCATCATTGGAAAGCAATATGCCATCTTCCATCAGGTATGTGTGCATACTGTCAGGCCAGTGAAGCATGGTGGCTTCGATGAACATCAGTGTCCTTTTCCCCAAACTCACGGTGTCCCCTGTCTTGACTTCCTGGAAATTCCAGCTATCGCATCCGCTTTCCATGTAATGCCCGCTAAGGCCTGATCGACCCTTACTGCTGGTAATAAGGGTTGCATTGGGTGCATGTTCCATTATGACAGGCAATGAACCTGAATGATCCATCTCAACATGGTTTGAGATGACAAGATCTATCTTTGAAGGATCAACTATCTGTTTGATCTTCTTCATCATCTCATCAGCGAATGGTGCCTTGACAGTATCGATGAGTGCAATTTTCTCATCTACTATAAGGTACGCATTGTAGGTTCCACCCTTTGGTGTTTCATATCCGTGAAAATCCCTCAGGTTCCAGTCCACAACACCCACCCAGTAAATTCCAGGGGCGATCTCCACAGGTTCGATATCGTTCATGGGAATGGTCTCTTGTTCAGGTCTGCATTCTGAATCCGGATGCTGCACCAAGCAGATCATCTATTATGCTGTAATGGATCCTTTCTGCTGCAGCCACATCTTCGAAGAACTTACGCTGGTTTTCGTCTTCAGCCCTTTTAGCCATCTCCATATAGAAGAATTCACTCTTGTGTTCGAATCTCAGGGCCCCAAGCAGTATGCCAATTTCCTGCATTTCTTCATCAGAGAACTCTTCCATGAGAGATTCCTTGAATTCGGGAACATGGTGTTCCATTTCAGGAACTTCTCTTGAATCCCTGTATTTTATGAGGTATTCAAGGTGCTTTTTCTCTTCACCTGCAAGGAAATTGTATATGTTAACTGCACCCGGGTTCTTCATCTCGGATGCTTTGTCAAGATAATATGCCCTTCCTTTTTCTTCAAGGTCTATTGCCAGTGCAATTGCTTCATCCATTGATCCAAGTTTGTCAAGTTCCTCTACTATTTCCTGTAATACATCTTTCATCTAAAAACCTCCAGACATGCAACAATGTGCGCTCCCGCATGGTCCATATATTTGGTATGCACTCATTTGCCCACATTACAAACGGAAAATAATCCCACTACATAATTCTATTCGGTTTTGGCTTAATATACCTTTCGAGAAATTTTAAACTAAGTTATCATCTTTATCAATAAATTCATATAAATTTCTAAAAAAAAGGATTCATCAACCTCTGTTTGGAAAACTTTTTATTTACATCAATACATCTATTTCTTTAGTTTAAGTCATAAATTTGATTATGCAATTCTGGTGGGACTAATCTAATGGGTAAGATAAAAATTGCAATTACAGGTATTGGTAATTGTGCAAGCTCTTTGATCCAGGGCATTGAATACTATAGGGGCAAAGATGAAAACGATGCAATAGGCCTGATGAATTGGGATATTGGAGGTTACAGGCCATTTGACCTCGAGGTTGTCACAGCATTTGATATTGATGTTCGCAAAGTAGGAAAGGATATTTCAGAGGCAATATTTGCAGCACCTAACTGTACCACAGTTTTCTGCGACAATATCCCGGAAACAGGTGTGAAGGTAAAAATGGGCCGCATACTGGATGGATATTCAGGGCACATGGCTGACTTTGATGAGAACAGGACCTTCGTTCCTTCGGATGCAGCCGAAGCCGAAAAGGAGATGGTTGTTCAGGAATTGAAGAAAACGGGTGCTGAGATATTATTGAATTATCTGCCTGTAGGTTCTGAGGAAGCAAGCAAATTCTACGCAGAATGCGCGCTTGATGCTGGTGTTGCGTTTATTAATAACATGCCTGTCTTCATCGCGAGCAATCCGGAATGGGCTGCAAAATTTGAAGAAAAAGGTCTCCCTATCATTGGCGATGACATCAAGGCGCAGCTTGGTGCCACTATTACACACAGGATGCTTGCAGACCTTTTTCATAAAAGAGGTGTGAAGCTGGAGAGGACATATCAGCTCAATACCGGTGGCAACACTGATTTTCTCAACATGCTGAACCGGAACAGGCTTGCTTCCAAGAAAGAGTCTAAGACAGAGGCAGTGCAGTCTGTCATAGCCCAGAGACTGGATGCTGATAATATCCATGTTGGTCCCAGTGACTATGTGCCCTGGCAAAATGACAACAAGATCTGCTTCCTGAGGATGGAGGGCAAGCTTTTCGGAGATGTGCCTATGAATATCGAATTACGCCTTTCAGTGGAGGATTCTCCCAATTCTGCGGGTGTTGTCATCGATGCCGTAAGGTGCTGTAAGCTTGCGCTGGACAGGGGCACAGGCGGAATACTCTATTCGCCATCGTCATATTTCATGAAACATCCTCCTAAACAGTTCACCGATGATGAAGCCCATAAAATGACATCAGAGTTCATCAAGGGTGAAAGGGAAAACTAGTATCCGGTCCGCTGGCATGTCCATATCCAAAAATCGCAATAGTATCTATGGTATTGATTTCAGTGGTGCAAAGAATGCCTGTAAGAAGATATGGGTAAGCAGGGGAAACGTTGTCGGCGATACCCTGCACATAGATGAGTGCTTCAGGATTGCAGAGAAGATCTCCTCTGTCAATCAAGTTCGTCCTGGCAGGGACGAATGCCTGGCTGCGCTCAGGGATATCATTGTAAAGGATGAGGACTCTGTTTTTGGCATCGATCTGTCCTTTTCCATTCCCGAGGCTCTAATTGTAGAGGGTGACTGGGAAAGCTTTATCCTCTCCTTTCCTTCAAAGTATGACTCTGCCCAGCAGTTTCGTGAGTCATGTCGTAATATGGCAGGCGGCAAAGAGCTAAAAAGGGTCTCAGAGGTAAAGAGTAAGGTCCCTTTTTCAGTCTATAACCTCAGGCTGTACAGGCAGACATATTTTGGTATCCGGGATATGCTGTATCCTCTGGTCATGGAAGGTCTTGCATGTATACTTCCAATGCAGGATGCAAAAAGTGGTAAACCATGGCTGATCGAGACATGTCCTGCATGCAGGTTGAAAAAAGAGGGAATGTATATTCCTTACAAGGGCAAGAACGATATTGAACTGGATGCCCGGGTCCGCATCCTTGAGCACTTCATGAAAAAGGGTCTTGTGATATCTTCTAAGTTGCAGGTGAAGATTCAGGAAGACCCTGAGGGAGATGCCCTGGATAGTATCATTGCTGCATATTCCACTTTCAGGTCAATGGACATGGTAAGTGATATATCAGGTACTCTTCAGGGAAATTATATGGTGGAAGGGTATACTTTTTTCTGAGCATTATGCGTTTTATTGAATGTCCCATTCGTAATTCGCATCAATCCACTCCTTTGCTCTGTATATCTCCCTGAGCATCTCATCCATATGTTCCTTTTCAATGAAAGGGCTCATGGGATATGATTTCAGGGCTACTATTGTTCTGTTCTTCCATGTTGTCTTATAATCATCAGTGTAGGATATCATGGCAGTACCCTCCTGTTCAGACCTTTCGATCATGTAATGTGCTATTCTCTGATTGTAAATATTGATGCTCTCTGTGAACTTCTCTTCGGTTTCATCGCGCATTTCCTTTATAAATAGCAATTTACCGTCAGCATCATATTTAGTATGTGGATAAATTCTAAAATCAGTTACAAAAGCCGGGTTATGGCGGTTCAGCAGGTCTATGTCAGGGCTGTTGGCTATCATTTCCCTCAGGTGGTCGGCAGTGCTTATCAGGTGAACTAGCAGGGTTTCATATCCTTCTTTTCCCAGCAGCATCATGTTTGACAGAGCTTTTTGCCCGTAATTGGGTCTGCTGCTCTCCAGCGTAAAGGTTCCAGGCTGGTAACCGTCTCCGTGGAACAGGTATGGCATGTCTTTCTTCTGCTTCTGGAGAAGCTGAAGTTCTTCTCTGTCCCTTATCACAAAGGCACTGCACAGATAAGGTGCCCACCCTGTCTTATGGAAATCTATGCCTACCGAATCAGCGTACTGCAGTTCACTTATTTTAGAAACGATACTCCTGATATCTTCCTGCAGTTGATGTGGCAGGTGGTCAATGGATCTTTCTCCCTTGAATGTAAGGTATGGCCAGCCAATTACGGCATCTGCATGTATGTGTATACTGTAATCGAGATCTTTCTGTACCCTGTTGCGGACCTCAACTATTTCTTTCAGAGGGTCGATACCAAAAGCATCAGTAGTTCCCATGGTGGCAAATATGGTTCCCACTCGAGCACCGTCATCGATCGTCCTTTTCATTTCCTCTTCAAGTAAATTGATATCCATTACGTTGTCGTATGATGGTATCGTTTTTACATTATCCAGTCCGATACCTGTCCACAGGGCTGCGGATTTTATGCTGTAGTGGGAAACGTCCGAGCAGAAGAAATGGATGCGGTCCCTTATGCCAGTGTTCTTTGCGTCAGGGTCTGCCTTTTCAATACCTATGCGAGCTCCGTAAAGATTGCATCCTGTTCCGCCAAATGTGAAGATACCTCCGGCTTTTGTCGCATCGTAGCCTATCAGATCGGCAAGCATGGCTATTGCCATTATCTCTGAGCGTGCTGCACTCATTCCATAGTTATCACTTATGGAGTTCTCATTGTATCTGGCACCCAGAGTTGCGGCAATTATAGAAATGGTAGTAGCCGGCGGTATTACGTTCGCCTGCATAAGCGGATGGCTCCATATGCCTGTTCCATCATAGAGTCCGGCAATGTGATTCCCAACCTCTGTCTCATTGCTCATCCGGGAAGGGAACTTCGTTTCCCTCATAAGCTTCTCATAATCCAGAGGCACCTTACTTCCAATTACGGTGCCATTTTCCTTCCTGTCTATCTTTTCAAGAAGGTCTTTTAACATCAAAATTATCTTATCTTCATCACCAGTAGGCCTGGTAAAAAATGAGCGCACAAGCTCAATGCTATTCAAAGTGTTCCCCCACTCTAATTTTCATACAATTAAAAACTTTCACTCTTTGCTGATACCCACGACATCATATATTGCGTCAGGGCTTTCAAGCACTGTGATGTTTTCCATCTTTGCAAGTTTCTCGGAATTTGACACATCAACTTCTCTCATTTTGAGTTCCATGACTCTTCCTTCAGGAGAGAATGTCTTAACGGTCCCTCTTTTCTGGTCAACTGGCAACACATATATCGGAGTGCTTCCTTTTGCGGTTTGTGCAACTACATTTGTCACAAGTGTATCTGCGATACCATGTACCATCTTGGCAACACTGTTTGCAGTCGCAGGTGCAATTATGAGTGCATCGTAGTAGCCTACCTGCAGTGGCCCTGCAATGAATGGTGAATTTGGTCCGGCATCAACCTTGAAGTTAGTAAAATCCTTCTGTATATCATTCCACATGTGGTACCATTTCATAACGGTTTCTCCCTCCTTTGAAAGGAAAACCATTATTTCAAGATCGCTCCTCTCCTTGATATCCGCCATTATGTCGTAAGTTTCCTTGATCAGGTCTCCGGAACCTGTAATTCCCCATGCTATTCTTTTCATAATATTCTCTCCTAATTGTGATCAGTATCCCAGCAAAGATTCCTGTTTGATCATTTCATCAGCAATGTTCATTATTTTTAGCATCTCTACCATGGAGTCCATCATTGGTGGCGGTCCGCATACATAAAAAACCCTTTCTGCATAATCAGGTATTTCTTTCTGGATGAGTGTATCGCATATTCTTCCACTGCATCCGGTCCATTCATCGGAAGCTCTGGTTAGTGTATCAAATGCATAGAGATTGGGATTCTGCTGCATCATCTCCTCCAGCTCGTCAGTGAAGATTATGTCATCTTCAGTCTTATTGCTGCATATCAGTTTGATATCGGTACTGAGCTGCATGTCGGTGCAGTATTTGCATATGCTGATCATGGGGGTGATGCCTATTCCACCACTGATAAGGGCTATCTTATCGTACTCACCTTCAAATGTGAATTGACCGTATGGTTTACTGATGATCATCTCATCACCAATCACCATAGCATCCATCACATTGGAATAATCATGACCCGTGAACTTTTTAGTAAATTCGATGTGCTCTTTTTCGCTTGGGCTGCTTGAAAGGGTAAATGGTTTGCTGACACTTTTCCCATCGACATCCAGTGTGACGATCACGTACTGACCTGGTTTATAGTCGAAATCATCTTTTCTTGTGAACCTGAAGCTCTTTGTATCATGGCTGCGCTGTATAATATCAATGATGGGTTGCTTGTTCTTCAAGATATTACTCCTCTTGAACCTTTTTTATCATCTGGGCGGTGGAGATGACTTTTTTCATTGTTCTGCGCAGGCTACGCAAACCTTCTGAATCTTCGGCAACTCCCTCTGCACCCTTATCATGTGACCAGAATGTGCCTCCGAGGTTCGAGCCGAATGATCCTCCTGCAACGGGTATCATTTCGCTGATGATATAGAAATTATGTATTGTCTGCATGGCAGGCTCCTGTCCTCCCACCCTGTCTCCACCGGATGCAGTAGCAGCTCCCACTTTGTTCAAAAAGACCTTTGGATCGCGTGCAACTATTGCCCTGCACCTGTCCATAATGGTCTTTGTCTGGGCACTTAGGGTGCCCTGATAGACTGGAGTGCCGATTATCCATGCGTCAGCCCATATCATCTTCTCATAAAGATCTACAAGATCATCCTTGTGGATGCAGCCCTGCTTGTTGCGCACGCAGTAATCGCAGTGAATGCAGAAATTCATCTTCTTGCCACTTGCAGAGAAGTATTCCACCTCAGCTCCGAATTTCTCCTGTGCATATTCCAGGGCTTTCCTTACAACATAATCTGTGGATTTCTTTCTGGGACTTCCGGATATTCCCAGCAAACGGATGGTTGGTTCATCAGACATTTTTGGCACTCCGTTATGTTTTTTAATTTGTTTGTTTATTTCAGTGTTATTGCTTCTGCAGGGCAGGCATCAACACAGTTTCCACATTCTACACAGTCATCAGGTCTTGCAATAACGGCTTTAAGGTTACCATCCTCGTTTTCCTCAATGTCGATGACATCCGTTGGGCATGATTCAGCGCATGCTCCTATTCCTTCACATTTGTTCTGATTTACTTCTGGTAGCATATTTATCCTCCTTGTTCTTAGTTCATTTATCTTTGAATAATCGTGTGATCGCAAGCAAAGTTATTGCTGTTGAAAATGCAACAAATCCAGGTGCTTCTTCCTCTCCGCTTCCTGGATCAGTTGGGTCATATATATTTCCTGAAGCCTGGGCCATATCAATAACCGGTACCTCATGGACGCCTTCTTCGAAAAGGTGGTCTATAAGTTCCTGTGGTGCAGACCTGTAATTCAGGGTAGCTTCAACAAGTACCGGGTAATTTACATTTTCTGGCAATGTAAATATGTATTCTTCGGTCACAGTTTCTTTTGGACCTATCCTGTTATCGGAGAGTACTCTGTCTGCAAGCCAGAAACTGATGGTTTCATTACCCTGCTCATCTCCAAGTACATTATTGTAAACCATAGTTCTTTCTGCGATATTCCCTGAGCTGTCAAGGTTCCCTGTCAGGTATATTTCTTTTTCAGTGCTGTCCGTTACCTTAAGCTCAAGCCATATCTGCCTGATCTCGGAAACTCCGGTAGGGATATTATGACCTGCTCCTGAATTGGTGATGTGGACTTCTACTTTTACTTCCTCACCAGCCACTGCGGTATCTGGTACTTCAATTTCCAGACTTGCTGCCTTTTGCAGTCTCTCAATGGCCAGTTGCTTCTCCTTTCCTGCACCCAGCATCTCAGTTATGAACGCATTACCTCCGACTATGCTGTGCAAGGATATGTGTTCTCTTTTTGGCGCACCGGATCCTGCCCTACCTGGATTTGCTTCGAATTTGGTAATTCCCGGTGTCATGTGGCAGTCCTGGCAGCTTACATCTTCCTGTGCGTAAGGTCCGCTCTTCCAGGTGCTGTATGTATCATCTATCACAAGTCCGTTGACCGGATGGATTACCTCATGACACATTCCGCAAAACTCTGATCTTGTCTGGAGTTCCAGGTACTCCGACTCGTGAAACGCTGACTTTGAGTCATCGAAAGGTCCCCACTTCGTATCACCCGGGGTAACTATAAAAGGAGCATTGCCTACTCCGGTGCTTCCTGATACGGTATGGCAGAAATCACATTGAACACCTTCTTTTGCAATTTCGCTCATCTGTGAGCCATCTATTGGGGGTATCTCCTCAGAGACCACGCCTATGGGTGTGTGGCAGCGGGAACAGAATGTGTCCACAAGCCCGTCAGTATCTTTACTTGCGGCTTCAACTTCCTTAAGGTAGAATGGGTCTACGTAGGCATTTGAATGCATGGTGCCTTCCCATTCACTGTAAGCGAATGCGTGACAACTTGTACATTTACTGGTCAGGGTAAATTCATCGGAAGAATATTCTCCCGGTGTGGTGGGTTCTGCCGCATGGGCGCAAAAAGCTAAAAAGATTATTGCCATGAAAAAAAAGACCACTACTCTGGAATTAATGGTTGTTCCCCCTATTCGGATGACTCTATTAAATAATGATAACTAGTCTGAATATTGTCATTTTATGCTTAAAAGGGATTTAATATCCCTTTTTGCTTAAGCATTTATTTCAGTAATTTGAGTGCGTCTTTGCATGCTGCAACTGCGGGAGCACCGGATGTTATGAATATGACGTCCATAGCTTCCATTATCTCTTCCTTTGTCACTCCGCTATTAATTGCGCTTCTCATCTGCGACACCACACATTTGTCACACTGCTTGGATGCGACAACTGCAAGTGCCATCAATATCTTTGTCTTTGCAGAAAGTGCCCCGTCCTTGAGCAAGCGGTGGTTGCACATATTGTACTTTTTCAGAAAATCAGAATCGAGCTCGTTTAAAACGTTCAATATTTCAGGGGTGAATCCGAGTTTATCTGACATATCCCCTACTAATTCCTCTCCGCATTTATCTCCAACACACATGTTCTTATCTCCTTAATTATTACTATTATTAATCGAATCCATCTTCTATCGTTTTACTGATGCAGTAACTGCAAATAAGTCGTGGTAGTCCCTTTGTGAGCCTTTTTACATTAGGTGGTGTTCCAACCGATATTGGCATCTCAAGCTCTTTAGTGTGGTCGATGCAAAGTCCTTTGCCGCAGGAAATGCAGACACATTCTGCTTCTCTGTCGTTTCCTTCTTCCATGCAGTCATAACATTTCATCATGATATCACCTAGTAGTTCTCCTTCAGGGCTTCGTGACAGGGCATACAGATGATCTTTTTCCAGTGGTGTACATCATCGTACTTGCATTCAACTCCCATTCCACATTTCAACTTGATACTGTACTCACCGTCCCATACCGGTGTCTCTTCTCTGACAAGATGGTCTTTGCATACTCCTCTTCCGCAAATGATACAGATTCCCACTGTGTCCGTATCTTTACCATTTTTTGCACATTCATAACATTTCATGGCTATCACTTTAAAATATTGTTTTATAATCCAAAACGGCTTTTGTAATCCCTAAAATAACTGCATTGGTATATTCCAAATGCTGCTGGCTAATGGTACTAGTGTGACACTACGTTCTGAACTCTCACCTCCCCAGGTTATCCGATAGTAAATTATCTGACATTTCAGTAATATATCTGTATCGGTAATGACTTATATACTTTTTACATATTGTATTTGTCAGGTAAACATATTATTTGGCTTTGAAGTGCAGGATTATTGATCCTGAAAATTCTGGCAGTTTACTGGCAGAATCAAACCAACAAAGTTTTAAAGATGTATGGATACCTGAATAGCAACAATCTTTAGAGGAGGAATCTAATGACATTTGGAATAGAATTTGTACCAAGCGACCCAGTATTAAAAATATCTCACTACGCGAAACTTGCAGAGAACGAAGGCTTTGACAATGTATGGATCACAGACCATTATAACAACCGTGATGTATACACTACATTAGCTGTTCTTGCACAGAATACCAACAGCATCAAACTCGGTACCGGTGTAACCAACCCGTACACAAGAAATGCAGCTATTACAGCATCAAGTATTGCTTCCATTAACGAGATATCTGGTGGACGTGCAATCCTCGGTCTCGGTCCAGGTGACAAGGCAACCTTTGACGCAATGGGAATTTCATGGGACAAGCCACTCACAACAACCAGAGAAAGCATTGCTGCAGTCCGCAGTTTCTGCGCTGGAGAAAAGGTTAACCAGGCTGGGGAGATGGTAAAGTTCAGTGGCGCAAAGATGGCATTCAAGGCAGGAAACGTACCTATCTACATGGGTGCACAGGGTCCTAAGATGCTTGAGCTCGCTGGAGAAGTTGCAGACGGTGTACTCATCAACGCATCACACCCAAAGGACTTTGAAGTTGCAGTAAAGCAGATCGCATCAGGTGCAGCAAAAGCTGGCCGTGATCCAAAGGAAGTCGATGTAGCAGCATACGCATGCTTCTCAATTGACAAGGACGCAGTAAAGGCAGCAAACGCAGCTAAGGTCGTAGTAGCATTTATCGTTGCAGGTTCCCCTGACATGGTACTTGAGCGCCACGGCATCGATGCATCAGCAAAGCCTGACATAGGCGCAGCAATTGCAAAGGGTGACTTCGGAGCACTTATGGGCGGTATGGTCACTGACGGCATGATGGACGCATTCTCTATCTGTGGAACACCAGACGACTGTAAAGCAAGGATCAATGACCTGCTCGACATCGGTGTAACCCAGATCGTTGCTGGTTCCCCAATCGGACCAAACAAAGAGAAGGCTATCAAGCTCATCGGTAAAGAAATTATCAGACAATAAAACGTCGGAGGCAATTAATGGCCCACCCTAAGATATTAGAGGTCATTGAACACGACGTTTGTACCGCTTGTGGGGCATGTGTATCAACATGTCCTGCTGGCGCTATTACTATGAACAAACGTGCAGAAGTTCGTGACCCGGATAATTTTGAATTTTATGTACAAGGTGCAGCACCTGATGTATGTGAAGGATGTTTCACATGTGGAAGACTGTGTCCTGTAATTGATGGATATGTAGATGATGAATTTGCAAGTGTAAAAGAGTTCTTTGGAGCGAAGAGTACCATCAAAGGTCAGGATGGCGGTGTCACTTCACTACTCGCAAAAGCATTACTTGAATCTGGCGAAGCTGACTGTATCGTCGCTATAGCCAGAGATGATAAATGGGAAACCGAACTTATCGTCATGACCAAGCCTGAGGATGTAGACAGAACCACAGGTACCAAGTATACATACGATTCAGTACTTTCCGCATTGAGAGAACCTTTCGAAAAATACGAGAAGATCGCTGTTATTGGCGTTCCGTGCCAGGCACATGGCGCACGCCTGATCTCAGAAAACGTAAATGATAAAATAGTTCTGATCATTGGCTTGCTCTGTATGGAAAGTTTCTATCCTGAAGTAATGAAAGAGACTGTTATTCCTGAGATAATGGGTCTTAAGCCTGAAGATGTCGTCAAGATGGACTTCGGTAAGGGTCAGTTCTGGAACTACACAAAGGATGGCGAAGCTCACAGTGTGAAGATCCCACAGGTCGCACCACATGCAAGAAATCCATGCCACCACTGCTGTGATTACACATCAGTATCCGCTGACATCTCATTTGGTTCAGTAGGTACTCCGGATGGATGGAACAGTGTACTCATACGCACAGAAGCTGGTAAGAAGTTCTTTGATCTGGTCAAGGATAAGGTCGAGCTCATGGAAGATCCTAAGCCTGGAATGTTCCTTATTAAGAAACTTGCTGGAATGAAGCACAGTAACAATGCAGGGCACTATCTTGAAGTTTGCGAGAAGTTCACATTCGATGACTGTGGAATCCGCTGATAGATACCGAACATGCATATGAAAAGAGCGTTCTACATAGGACGCTTTCAACCATTCCATCTTGGGCACTATTCCATAATAACGGGTATTGCCGAGGATGTTGATGAGTTGGTAATTGGAATTGGGAGTGCACAGAAAAGTCACGACCCAAAGAATCCATTTACTGCTGGTGAGCGTGTAATGATGATAAGGCATGCTCTCAAGGATGCCGCTATTACTCATTATGCCATACCAATTGAAGATCTGCAGAGGAATGCTGTATGGGTCTCTCATATTATTTCTATGACACCTCCTTTTGATCTGGTTTATTCTAACAATCCTCTGGTTGTTCAATTATTCAAAGAAGCGGGTATCGAAGTGCGTCAACCTCCCATGTTACACAGGGATGGATATTCTGGCAGTGAGGTCCGCCGAAGAATGCTCGAAGATGAGAACTGGAGGGAGCTGGTTCCCGATGCTGTAGCTGATGTGATAGATGAGATCGATGGTGTTGAAAGGTTAAAACAGATATCAAAGACAGATTTTGATTGATCTGGTCTCCGCTTTTATTCCTAGCTATTTTTCCAACAGATTTAAACCATATTTTTCAATAATGTATATTGCAATTAGCCGCAACATCATTTAGTGGAGAGTATAAATTGTCAGATCAAAAGAAACCCCTGTATTTTGTGAAAATGACTGTCTGGTATGCAAAGGTGCAAGATCCGGTAATAAAATGTTCAAAAAAATACAGGATATTGAATTGGCTATATTCGGTAAAAACGGTTGTATCTGGGGTAAGACAAGAACTGATTACTACGGCGTTACACCTGGCCATCCCCTGCCGGATTTTGTCAAGGGGACGTAAGCGTCCGTTTTTCAGGAAATTTTTATTTTTCGATGATCGCTTTAGCTCTGTCTATGAATGTCTGAAATACCCCGTGACAGCATTTGCCGGTGGGGTTGTTTACCTTGCACTGGCATTTTCCATCCGGATCGTAGAGACTGCGTATTCCTGAAATATCTGTGATATTCTTCTCGGTCACTGCTTTTTCCACATCTTCTTCTGTGATCTTGCTACAGTAGCAGGCGTATTTTGGGTTTGCACCTTCCTTATACCATAATGGTACCTTGAGTTCATTCTTTTCAAATATTGTGGAGCCACTTTCATTATAGTATGCAACATCACATCTTTCGTTCATGCAGAGCTGGTAATCCCCGGTTCCTGCCCTGTCGATAAGTTCATCTTTGACGATATGCCTTACAGTTACATTCCCAACCGCTCTGCCTGGCTCATTGCATTTCGGGCAAAGTGTATTCTTATTTTCCTGGCTAGTCTCAGTTTCGCTGCCTGTGCAACAGGAAAGTTGTATAATTTCTCCCAATTCATCCTCTCCTATATTAAGTTCAGCTATTTTCTTTTCGCAGTTCAAGTTTCAGGCTTTCAATGGGGTAGCCCATATATTGCCTCTGGCTGATGTCCGTATCCTCTCCAAGTATCTTCACTGAAAACCCTGCACTTTCTGCTTTTTGAATATAATCATCTTTGAGCAATGCACCGCCTATGCATGCACAGAGAAGTACTTCGTTGCTCCTCTCCTCGGGACTTAGCTCTTTTAACAGGACCATGTCAGATACATATGCTCTTCCGCCTTTTTTCAGTACCCTGTATGTTTCCTTGAATACATCTGTTTTTTCAGGGGCAAGGTTGATAACACAATTGCTGATAACAATGTCAATTGATTCATCATCAACTGGAAGTTTTTCTATATCTCCAAGTCTGAATTCCACATTCTTCATTTTGTAGTTCTCAGCATTTTTCCTGGCTTTTACTATCATATCTTCGGTCATGTCAACACCAATGACCTTTCCGCTCTCTCCTACCTTCTGTGCAGCCAGGAACGTATCAAATCCTGCTCCTGAACCCAGGTCAAGTACAATGGCACCTTCATCGATCTTTCCAAATGCCGTGGGGCTGCCGCATCCAAGTCCAAGGTTTGCTTCTGAGAAATTTTTAATATCCTCATCCGAGTATCCTATGTAACTTGACACTTCTTCGTTTGTAAGTTCGCTGCAGCAACATCTGTCAACCATTCCAATAGCTACTTTTCCATAGCTTTCTTTCACAACAGTCTTCTTTTTCTTATCGTCCATGCCATCTCCTCACAACAAGACTCGTTCTTTTAAACTCCGCATTTTCTGTCGCCTTTTATGAATGTATCATTCATGATCCATGGTATTTCAAGAATTATTGAAATAACAAATCATTTAAGGCAGATTAATGTTTGCCTTTGATATTATCTGTCTGGTGACTCGTTATCATATGGTTGAATTCTTGTAAAAAAACAGTTTGTATTATTGTCAGCTTTTAAACATACTTCCAACGGACTCCATCTTTTCCATCTTCTATAATGATGCCCTTTTCCTTTAGCTCATCCCTGATAACATCGGCCCTATTCCAGTCCTTTTCATTGCGCGCCATATCTCTCAGTTTGATAAGTTCCTCTATTTCCTCATCGGAAAGCCCTTCATTCCTGTTTCCTGAGCTTAGCTGCCAGCTCTCTTTGAGTATACCCAGTACTTGATCTATTTCCATAAAGAATTCCAGCACATTCCTCAGTACTTCTTTACTGGCTTTTTTCCCGGAAAGGATGGAGTTTATCTTGCGAGTGAACACAAAGATGTTTGCCAGTGCATCCCTGGTGTTAAAATCCTCATCCATTGATTCAATGAATGACCTTCTAGCCTCCACAACATCTTCGTAGAGGCCAAAGTCATCTCCTTCCTCGGATGCGTACTCCATGGCATACTTTATGTTGGTGACTGTGTTGCTTATTCTTTCATAGGCTCTGCCAGCCTCTTCAAGATGTTCCTCGCTGTAATCGATGTTGTTCCTGTAGTGGGTATTCACTATGAAGAACCTGACAGTCGAGGGTGGGAACTTCTTGAGCACTTCCTTGATGGTAAAGAAATTACCCAGGGACTTTGACATCTTTTCCTTATCAATGGTGAGGAATCCGTTATGTAACCAGTACCTGCTGAAGGGCTGTTTTCCCGTGTAACTTTCGGACTGCAGTATCTCCGCTTCATGGTGCGGGAATATCAGGTCCAGACCTCCGCCGTGAATGTCCAGTTGCTCTGAACCATATCCCATGGACATCACAGAACACTCAATATGCCACCCCGGTCGCCCTCTTCCCCATGGGCTTTCCCACCCTGGCTCATCTTCAGGGGATGATTTCCAGAGCACGAAATCAAGCTGATATCTCTTGTCATCCTCTATTTCGACCCTGCTTCCAGAGCCTTCCAGAAGTCCTTCCACAGTCTGGTGGCTCAGTATACCTATCATATCTTCAGAGCTTTCAAGGTCGTAGTAGACATTCCCCCTGTGGGTCGCATAGGCAGTCCCTTTGTCCACCAGTGCACCTATCATCTCTATTATCTGCGGAATGTGCTCGGTTACTCTGGGTTGCGTATCCGGCACCCTTACTCCCAGTTCTTCCATGTCATCTATGAAGGACTGTGTGAATCGATCGGCAAGTTCTAAGGGATCTTCGCCGCTTTCTCTGGCTCTTTCAATCACCTTGTCATCAACGTCTGTTATGTTCGAGATGTAATTGACATCGTATCCCTTATAGCTAAGGTAACGTCTGATAACATCGAATGAGACATAGCTTCTTGCGTGTCCCAGGTGGCAGTGATCATAGACCGTCGGGCCACAGACATACATGTTCACCTTATTACCATTGAGTGGAATGAATTCTTCCATTTCTCTTGTTAAAGTGTTGTGGACCTTCAACACCATCTCGCACACCTCATAATTTAAAATGCCGGGAGGGAGAATCGAACTCCCGAAAAACCGATTTGCAGTCGGTTACATTAGCCACTCTGTCATCCTGGCATTTAGATGAATACAAATAATTCCCCATTTAATATTTCGTGTTAACGTATTTATTCTTTCGTAGGTGGGTCACGCATGGACCTTTTGAATAGCTGGAAGTTTTTTATCCGTATGTAACGCTGTTAAACAGCCATAATTTAAAAGGCCATGCCACAAAATATTTTATATACTTCCTCTTATTCTGATGTAAAAATACAAAATATGGTTTGAAAGGATTTGGAGAAAAAGATGAATACAGAAAGGTTTGGCAATATTTGGGCAATATTCTTTTCCATGGGAATGTTGACGTTTTTGGTATGCAGTCACTTTTTATCAGGTCTCTACTCTGCGGCATTAATGGCAGGAGCAGTGATATTGTTGTTTGTTTCCGTAATTATTTTATCGAAGAACAATCTGCCTGCCTTGAAACTTCTTGTGGGGGGCAGTTTCACAGCTGCATTGTTCCTACAGGCGGATCAAATGGATAGTTATCTTAGTGCGATAATGGGTTTTGTGATGTTCTCGGTGTCCATGATGGAGTATAGGAAAGATCTTGCTCGAAAGGTCGAATACTGAACTTTCTGACTTCATTCTGTCTCCTCCTTTTTCTCCCAGCTATTTTGGCTTACATAAAAGCTATGGAAAGTAGATACAGATTTATATATATACATGTATATGCGTATATAATAAAGACCTGTACATCTTAGTTATACGCCTGCTAATCTTGCCGAAATCGTATTAGTATTAACTGGTGTCTGATTTGTGATAATAGGTATATTGGGCAACATTTGCAGTTAAATTTAGCTCCCTCTTAGGCTGGAATGATGGGGCGAATCAAAAAAATCCTGTTTACCACTATGAGGAAGTTCTATGAGTTATGATGCACTGTTTGGAGTCGTTAACAATGTAGTTCTTCTCCTTGCCCTGGGCGTGGTGTACGATTCATTCTTCTTCCAGATAAATGCAAGCAATAAGCTGAATAAGCTCATTATAGGTTCGATCATTGGCCTGATTGGCATCGCACTGATGTTAAGTCCCTGGGAATTATTTCCGGGTCTGTTCTTCGATACACGTTCTATATTACTCAGTATCACAGGGCTTTTCTTCGGTTTCATTCCTGCGGTGATAGCCATGATGCTCACGGCTGGCTTTCGTATTCATCAGGGTGGTATAGGTGCATTTCCCGGGGTCTTGCTTATAGTTGCGTCCACAGTTGAGGGTTTATTGTGGGCTCACTTCCGGGGCAGGCTGAAGGCTATATTCGGCTGGCTTGAACTGTATGCATTTGGTTTAATGGTGCATACTGTCATGCTCATGACCGTGCTAACTCTCCCTCTTGAGATTGCAATGGATGTGCTCGACCATATAGCTCTCCCTGTAATGCTTGTGTATCCAGTGGCGACAGTTTTGCTGGGTAATCTGTTGAATCATCGTATCTCCCGCAGGCAGGAACAACTTGCTCTTGGGGAAAGTGAGGAACGGTTCAGGGCTACCTTTGAGCAGGCAGCCGTGGGAATGTGTCAGTCAGAAACTGGTGGTGCCTTTCTTCACGTGAATCAGAAGCTATGTGATATAGTTGGTTATTCCTCTGAAGAACTTCAGGATATGAATTTTCGCGATATAACTCATCCGGATGATCTGAAAAAGGAGTATTCCATTGTTCGGAGTCTCATGAAAGGGCAAGAAAGTTCCTACTCTATGGAGAAGCGGTATATACGCAAAGATTCCAGTATTGTCTGGGTGAATATCACTGTCTCCGCAATGTACTCACAGGATAGGAAACCCACATATTTCATTGGTGTCATCGAAGACATAAATGAGCGCAAGAGGGCAGAGGATGAGCTTATGCGTGCCAAGGTGGCTGCAGAGAATGCAAATCGTGGAAAGAGTGAATTCCTGTCAAATATGAGTCACGAATTGAGGACTCCTTTAACTTCTATTATAGGTTATTCAGATGTTATGCTCAGTGAGCTTTCAGATGGCTTGAATGAAGCACACAAGAAATACCTCTCTCGAATCAATAAAAGTGGTAATCATCTTCTGGAGCTCATCAATAATATATTGGACATCTCAATGATAGAATCCATGAACTCTGATCTGGTATTGGAGAAGATGGATCCATACTCTGCCATAGCTGGTGTGAAGGCACTGGTAGATCCATTGGCACATAACAAGAACATAGATTTTACACTCACAATGTCAAAGGATCTTCCTTCTATGACTGTTGACGTATACAAATTCAAAAACATTCTGCATAATCTTCTGGATAATTCCATGAAATTCACGCAGGAAGGCGGTTTCGTCAACATCGATGTCACCAGAAAGAAAAATGATCTACAGATATCGGTAACAGACAATGGTATTGGTATCTCCCGGGCAGATATGGACCGTATATTCGAGCCATTTGTACAGGCTGACGGCTCATCACGCAGAAAATATGGTGGTTCCGGACTTGGTTTGATCCTTGTGAAAGAATATGTAATGATGCATGGTGGTGAAGTCTGGGTTGAGAGCGAACCTGGTAAAGGGAGCACCTTTACCTTCACAATTCCTATAGAATCCGCGACCTCTTAAAAATAGCCGAAACCTCTAAGTAAAGAAGTATTCACTCCAGTTCACAGAACCTGGTCTGTATTTGTCCAGTAACTCCTCAACATCATTTTGAAGCATCCCTTTCAGGACCTCCTCGATCTTCATGACTGTTTCTTTCAGTGAAAGCTCAGTCGTGTCAATTTCAAAGACTTTTTCACACCATTCTACTGACTCCACAAGAATAACATCAAGGGCTTCAGCTTCAAGGTTCTCTTCTATTTTCTCTGGAGAGTAGTTCCTTTTTGCAAGTCTTTCCCTGAGCACTTCGGGAGAAGTTCGCAAAACAATGACATTATCTGCAATGTGGTGGGAGAGATGACTGTCGATTATGGTGATATGTTCATCCTTGCCTGCAATTTCAAGCACCCTGTTTTCCACAAGGTCCATATCGGCTACCACGCAGTCACGCTCGGTATCCACCTCAGAGTAGAGTTTTTCTTCCTTGATGAGCTCATTGAGATGGATTATTCGATGCTGGTTCCTTTCTTCCAGTAAGCTTGTTACTGATGTCTTGCCAGTTCCTGGTGTACCTGTTATTCCTACAAGCATAGCTCTAAAAAGAATTGCAAATGCTTAATCCTTGTCCCTGCCTGCAATCTTAAGGAAGTTCTCAACGATCTTCATTCCCTCTTCGGTGAGTATTGATTCAGGATGGAATTGTACTCCGAAAACAGGGAACTCAATATGTTCAACTGCCATTATGATGTCATCTGCAGTTCTTGCTGTGACCTTCAAGCTGTCTGAAAGTTTCTCTATTGCAAGGGAATGGTATCTTGCACCGCTAAATGTCTCGGGTACCTCATCGAAAAGTGCAGATGGGTCATGCGTGATCTCGGAAGTTTTTCCGTGCACAGGTCCGCCCTTCACATGTCCTATGCTGCCATCAAACGCGACATTTATTGCCTGGTGTCCAAGGCATACTCCAAGTACCGGTATCCTCTGTCCGAATTCCCTGATTATGTTAAGACATGTACCGATATCCTCTGGCTTGTGAGGGGTTCCCGGGCCAGGCGAAATCACAATGGCATCTGGCTCAATGCCCCTTACCTCTTCAATGCTTATGGTATTGGGGACAACAACGGTATCCGGCTCGAATATGGATACATAGTCGACAAGGTTCCAGACGAAAGAGTCCTTATTGTTTATGAAAAGTATTTTCATTGTCCCCCTCCGATGGCTTTTATCATTGCAGCCATTTTTCTCTCGGTTTCCACATATTCGTACGTGGGGTCTGAATCGGCCACGATCCCGGCACCTGCCTGTACGTAAGCAGTGTTGTTCTTTATCAGTACGGTCCTGATGACAATTGCGAAATCCGCATCACCATTCCATGAATAGTAGCCTACTCCTCCTCCGTATATCCCTCTGGACTCGGACTCAAGGTCATCGATTACCTCCATTGCCCTGATCTTGGGGGCGCCTGAAAGGGTTCCTGCAGGGAATACCGCCCTTGTGGCATCGAACTGGTCACACTCATCCCGCAGCTCTCCGCTGACGGTACTTTCGATATGCTGCACGTGGGAATATTTGATGACACTCATCAGGTCATCCACATTCACAGTTCCTCCCTTTGAAACCATCCTGACATCATTGCGTCCAAGGTCTACAAGCATGATATGTTCGGCGCGTTCCTTCTCATCCTCGAGCATATGGGCAGCCAGTTCCCTGTCTTCTGCATCATCCTTTCCTCTGGGGCAGGTTCCTGCAATAGGATTGGTTATTACTCTGTCCTCGTAAACCGTCATGAGGGTTTCCGGACTTGCGCCAACAATGCCCACATCCCTGAAATTAAAGATATACATGTATGGGCTGGGATTGATACTCCTCAGCCTTATGTAGAGTTGCAGGGGTGTCTGGCTCATTTTAGCAGTATAACGCCTGGAAATGACCACCTGGAATATGTCTCCGTCAATGATATGCTGTTTTGCTGCGAGGACAGCTTTTTCGAAGGTATCCTGGTCCATGTTTGCCACTGTTTTTTCCGCATTGGCACTTGCAGGTATGTCCTCACTTATGCTGATGACTGCTGCCATGCGCAAAGAGCGTTCCATGAGCTGTGCATCCGCATGGGCATGCTCGTACACAGCATCAAGGTCACTATTATCTGTTACAAATGGCGTGAGCACCATGTAGGTTTCATTTGTCACATGGTCAAAAACAAAGGTCTTTGACATGATGGCAAAATGCATGTCAGCAGTGTCTGCATCAGGCTTTTTCTCTATTCCTAACCACGAGTCATAGACATAATCATAGCTATTGTAGCCGATGGCTCCTCCCAGGAATGTCTGCCTGTCAAAACGCTTCTCATTCAACAGAACAGTTTCATTGCTTGTGGGGAATATGTTGCGAAAAGCATCCAGTGCATCCTTTCCATCTTCGACCTTGACCTTTATTTTGCCACCTATGAGAGACTCCGTATCTCCCATTGCCTTTACTTTTCCATAGATATACTTCGTGAGTTCCGAGCTCTGCTGACATTCTATGGTCAGGTACTTGTCCTGTATGGATACTATCATCTCAGGTTCGGACCCTACGAATGAATACCTTGCATGCTTCTTTTCCTTCTCCACCGATTCCAGGAGGTATGAATGTCCCGCATTTTGCAGGGTGGCATACAACTGGAGGGGGTTGCAAACGTTCTCCACCTTTGCCATAAGCTGTACTATAGCAGGTTTGGGGGAGCTCTCAACAAGAGCTGTGAACTCTTCCTTACTAAGATCAAAATCAACCATTAACACACCTTGCCTCTCTTACGAACCTGCATATCTTCGCAGGATCCTTACGTCCTTCTGTCTCTACTCCTGAAGCTGTGTCCACAGCAAAGGGCTGGACCTGCTCAACTGCTTCACGGACATTTTCCGGTTTCAAGCCACCGGCAAGCATTACTTCAATATCTGTATTTTCGACTATCTGTCTGCTGACAGACCAGTCATGGGTAAGCCCCGTTCCGCCACTAGCTCCGGCTTTTCCTGAATCCAGCAGTATGGCATCTGTCAGGTCACTATCTGCCAGCATACTAATACGTTCAATTATGTCCTCTGCAACGTTATGTTTTTCCACTGGTATTGTGAAATTCTTGATGATCTTCAGTTTGCAGTTATCTCTGATCATTTCAATCTCATCAATACTGATCTCATTGTGGAGCTGGACTACATCCGGTTCCACTTTATTGATAAGTTCAAGTGCTTCATTTCCGCTGGCTGGCATGATGACAAGTACTGAGTCTACAAAGAGTGGTACTTTCTTAACAAGTTCAGAGGCAGTCTTGGCATCTATGTTTCGCGGGCTGTTCACTGGCACTTCGGTGATGAAACCCACGGCATCGGCTCCGTATCTCACTGCCAGTTCGATATCTTCAGCACACTTCATACCGCATATCTTCACTCTTGGTATGTTTCTCATTTAGTGCCTCACAAGCCTGTTTGTCATCACTGAACTCTATTAGTTTTTCCAGTGCCTTACCGCTGTCAATGATATCCTCTATAATGGGTATCGCATCCTTGATGGAATCTGCCTTTCCAGCCACATAGAGTGCGGCAGCAGAGTTCATCACGATAATATCTCTCTTGGGTCCCTTCTCCCCCTTGAGTATATAGATTATGTCCCTTGCATTCTCTTCAGGTGTGCCGCCAACGATGTCGTTAGCAGTTGCCCTTTTGATGCCTAATTCCTCAGGGGTGATGGTGTATGTACTGATCTTCCCATCCCGCAGTTCGGCAACACATGTCTCTGATATGTTGGATATCTCGTCCATGCCGTCTCCGTGGACCACCATTGCCCTTTCAACTCCCAGTTTCTTCATGACCTGTGCAAAAGGTTTACACAACTTCTGGTCGAAGACTCCTACAAGCTGCACTTTTGCATTTGCAGGATTTGTAAGTGGCCCGAGCATGTTAAACACTGTTCTTACGCCCATTTCCTGCCTTATGCCGCCCACTCTTTTCATTGATGGGTGGAACATGGGTGCGAACATGAAACCAATTCCCTTCTCTTCGATTGACTTTTTAACCTCTTCGGGTTCCTTGTCGATCTTGATCCCAAGTTCTTTGAGCACATCCGCACTTCCTGACAGGGAAGTTATGGAGCGGTTGCCGTGCTTTGCAACAGGCACTCCCGCTGCGGCGGTAACGATTGCAGAAGCTGTTGAGACATTGATGGTATTATGTCTGTCTCCTCCGGTTCCCACCACGTCCACAAGTTCTCCTTCAACTTCCGGGTGGATGGTATTGGCTGCCTTTTTCATTCCAGTGGCAAAACCTGCGATCTCTTCAGGAGTTTCTCCCTTCATTTTCAAAGCCATAAGAAGGCCTGCGATCTGAGCGTCCGTGGCCTCTGTGAATATCTTTGTGATGGCATCTTCGGCTTCTATTATCGTAAGGCTTTCTCCTTCACTGATTTTCTTGATATATGTCTTCATCCGAGTACCTCTGACTGCATCAATGTATATGTATGTACACCAATGCTTAGAAAGCAGCTATGATATTTAAGATTTGTGGATTTGTAAATTCCTTATTTTTTTGCTAATTTTAAAATGTACAATTCATTCTGTGTTGATGTTTATGTTCGGAAGCATACTTTTTGTTGGAGTGCCTAAAAATGTTATGTATGAAAACGTTTATATTTGAATATTGGCTATATCTTCTAAAAATAGGCATACCTACAATTAGGAGGATTGCTAAAAAATGTTAAACATAATTAATAAAAAAAGTTGCTGTAATTTTGAAGATGATGTTCAGGGGAGCCTTGAAAGGGTAATTCTTGTAGGGAACCCGAATGTTGGAAAAAGTGTTATCTTCAACCATTTTTCGGACAGTTATGCTGTTGTTTCCAATTACCCGGGAACCACGGTGGCTGTAAGTAAGGGGAAGGGGATGATCGGAGGAAAGGAGTACGAAATAGTAGACACTCCCGGGATGTATTCTCTGCAACCGATCACAGATGAAGAAAGGGTTTCACAAAATTACCTCTTCAACAAGAAACCGTTTGTTTACCTGCATGTGGTGGATGCCAAAAATCTTCAGCGTATGCTTCCTTTAACACTTCAGTTGATCGAGGCTGAGGTTCCTCTTATACTTGTCCTGAATATGATGGATGAAGCCTCTGAAAGGGGGATAAGTATCAATGCATCGAAGCTCGAAAAGAAGCTTGGGATTCCGGTCATCTGCACAACTTCAATAAAAGAAGAGGGCTTGGACAGACTTGAAGATGCAATATCCTCTTATGTCTTTCAACCTGTTGCCAGCAGAGTGGAATACAGCAGGGGAATAACGTATGCTATTGATACGATATCCTCACTGATAAAGTCAGAATATGAGATATCAAACAAGACGCTTGCGCAATTGCTTCTCCTGAATGATAGTGTTGCGCTTGAAAAGGTGGAACTGAATAATGAGGATATCGAAGCTATCGGGAAGATTGTAGAAGGAACTGAAAAGGAATACTCTGATCCCCTTAATTATGTAATGACCGTAGAAAGGCAGGATTTTGTCAATGAGATCGTTGATTCTGTCATGGTCACGGATAATACTGTGGGACAAGGTGTTGCAGCAACACAAAACGGACATATATCATCTATCAGGGGACGTATTGATAAACTTCTGATAAAACCTATTACAGGTGTTCCGATTTTGTTATTGGTCCTGTACTTTGGACTGTACAAGTTCGTAGGCGGTTTTGCAGCAGGGACTGTTGTGGACTATCTTGAGAGCACACTATTCGGTGAGATGATCAATCCCTGGGTCATAGGGAGTTTCAATTCCTTTGTGCCATACCCGATAATACAGGACCTCTTTGTAGGTGAGTATGGTATACTGACACAGGCAGTAACATATGCAATAGCACTTATCATGCCTCTGGTTGGAGCATTTTTCATTGTGTTCTCTATCATAGAGGATACGGGATATCTGCCCCGGCTTGCAATGCTTATAGACCGTGTTTTCAAAAAGATGGGCATGAGTGGCAGAGCAGTCATTCCAATGGTGCTCGGTTTTGGATGTGCTACCATGGCAACCATGGTCACCCGTACCCTTGAGACAAAGAGGGAAAAGGTAATTGCAAGTATGCTGCTGGCACTGGCAATTCCATGCTCTGCACAACTCGGTGTCATACTGGGTGTACTTTCATTCAGTGGAACCGCGCTGGCAATATGGGCAATTGCCATTGGTTTTGAGCTTCTGCTAATAGGTTATCTCTCATCGAAGGTATTGCCTGGTGAAAGTCCCAGTTTCTTTATCGAAATGCCTCCATTGAGACTGCCTAAGGTATCTAATGTGCTTGTAAAGACATATTCAAGAATG
Source organism: Methanolobus sp. ZRKC3 (assembly GCF_045291275.1). GTDB lineage: Archaea > Halobacteriota > Methanosarcinia > Methanosarcinales > Methanosarcinaceae > Methanolobus. The sequence goes on along the minus strand of NZ_CP146982.1, from coordinate 1,855,244 downwards.
CAGTGGTATTTCCTTGAAGTACTCCCTCTCTTCGTTCTTGCAAGTGTGCTGATATGGGTGGGAAGACTTACCGGCCTGTTCCAGATAGCTGTTCACCTGCTGGGCTATCCTTCACAGTGGATAGGTCTTCCGGCTGAAGCGGGACTGATGTTCTTCTATGGTTTCTTCAGGAGGGATTTCGGTGCCGCTGGACTGTTCGACATGTATAATGCCGGAATGCTGACCGGAGTAAATCTTGTGGTTGCCGCCATAACACTGACCCTATTCATGCCTTGCATTGCCCAGTTTTTGGTAACTGTGAAAGAAAGAGGTGTCAAGATAGCTATGGCAATGGCAGTGTTCATTTTCCCAAGTGCCTTTGCTGTCGGATTCATCGTGAACCATATTCTCACAACTTTCGGAGTGGTGCTATGAAGTGCCCTCTTTGTGGAATGGAGTTCGACGAGCCTGACAGGTCGAAATGTTCGGGTTGTGGAAAGTTCAGCTCGTGTAACATGCAACGCTGCCCTAACTGTGGGTATGAGATCGCACCTGAAACAAAACTGGAAAAAATTATCAGAGGGATATTCAAATGAAGATAAGTGAAGACGCAGAGAACGCTCTTGAAAGGATGTGGGTGCATGTCCATGAAGAAAAAAATGATTCAATAGACCTTGTGTCACTTGGATTGGATATAAATTCATCTGTTATCGGGGAATTGCTTGAGACCGGGAACATTGTATTATGTGATTCACGTGCCGGGCTTTCAGAAGCAGGGGCTGGCAATGGTAGGACTGTGGTCAGAAGGCGCAGGCTTGCAGAGCGGCTTCTTGTGGATGTGTTAAACACAAAGGAGAAATATGTGCGCAGTTCCTCCTGTGAGTTCGAGCACATACTTCACAGGGGCATTGACGAGAACGTATGCATATTGCTGGGTCATCCGCGTACATGCCCGCATGGAAAACAAATTCCTGAGGGGGAGTGCTGTAAAAAGGCCAGAGAAGAACTTGAGCATGTAGTTGCTCCTCTCTCATCATTGCAGAATGGTCAAAGCGGTAAGATCGCTTATTTTGACATGAGGGAAGAAAAGAAAATGCAAAAGATGCTTGCAATGGGTGTGCTTCCGGGTATATCCGTAAACCTTGTTCAGTCATATCCTTCATATGTTTTTGACCTGAACCACACAAGATATGCCGTTGACACTGAAATTGCAGACAGTATCTATGTGAGAATTGAAGGGAACTAATAGTAATTCCTTATGTACTTTGGATCGAAGGTCCAAAGTTCATTAGTTCCCGATTTTTTAACCTTTGTTTGAACTTAGTAGTTACAGGAATTTTTTCAATCCTGGGCTTCTATTATCTCATATATCTTCTGCATATCCAGACAGTTCTCTACCACTTCGGCGAGTTCCTGGTAGGCTTCTTCCTCGCTTGTTACGACCTCTGGGACGTATTCGATGCCTTTTTTCTCTGCCAGATAAATAACAAGTGCGCGCCTTACGTTCTCATTCTCGAAAAGGCCATGCAGGTAGGTGCCTACTACTGTTCCATCTTCATTGATGCTACCGTCATCTCCGAAAACAGTTCTTTCTGTCTTCGTATCTCCCATATGGATCTCGTAGCCAGTAACCTCTTCTCCTTTAATATGATTGAAAATAGGTCCCTGTGCAACTACTTCCTTTCTTACCTGTACAGTCTTCTTCTCGTAAGCTCCGAAGCTTGTAGTGATATCAAGCAAACCAAGTCCTTCGTAGTCTGCCTCAACCCCGTTCTCAATACCCGAGTCATGAATTGTCTTTCCAAGCATCTGGTATCCTCCGCAGATGCCGAAGATGGGTATCTTGCCCTGCAGGGCGCTTATCTGGATGTCCATGCCGCTTTCCTTCAGGTCGAGCAGGTCATTGATCGTATTCTTGGTGCCCGGGATGATAACACAATCCGGTTTTCCAAGTTTCTCATCCAGGTCCACGTATCTTATTTTCGCAACCCTCTCAAGTGGCTCGAAATCTGTGAAATTTGATATTCTTGGGAGGCGGATGACAGCGATCTCAACATCATTGATGCCCTCTTCATCCATCTGTCCTTTCTTCTTATTGATGGCCATTGAGTCTTCGGATGGGATCTTTATCTTATAGTAGGGTAGCACTCCAAGCACGGGCACTCCGGTCAGATCCTCAAGCTGTTTCAGCCCCGGTTCCAGTATGGCAGGGTCACCTCTGAATTTGTTGATGACAAAGCCTTTGATATTCTTACTGATGTCTTCCGGGAGCAGCTCTTTTGTTCCGTAGAGACTTGCGAACACTCCTCCTGACTCGATATCTCCCACCAGGATAATAGGTGCATTCGTGATCCTTGCTGTTCCTACATTGACGATGTCACGTTCATAAAGGTTAATCTCTGCGGCTCCGCCTGCTCCTTCCATGACTATCAGTTCATATTCTGATTCAAGTCTCTCAAGTGCTCCCTTGAGGACATCATGCATCTCATCAATTGAATCGTAATAATTGCCTGCGGTTTTATCTGCGTACGGTTCCCCGAGCACTATTACCTGAGATGTGCGGTCACCCTTTGGTTTGAGTAATACAGGGTTCATATCTGCGGTTGGTTCCACGCCCGCAGCCTTTGCCTGAATTGCCTGCGCAATTCCAATTTCCTTGCCATCCTTTGTGATCCATGAGTTGAGGCTCATGTTCTGGGCTTTGAAAGGGGCTACCTTATATTTGCTGGACAGTATCTTGCAAAGACCTGTGACCATTATGCTCTTTCCAACATCGGATGCAGTGCCCAGGACCAATAATTTCTTTGTTTTTTTGCCATTATCCATTTTCAACACCCTTTGTGATATTTCCTCATTTTACATTGTGATTTACAAGTTTTATGAGGGGCAAGTTATATCTACTTAACTCCATTTAATCTTAGTTAAGGTGAAACATGACTGAACTTTTGCATGTAAGTGGCGGACCCACAAAACCAGAGATAATTTCAATAGCCCTATCTAAACTTGATTTAAGAAATGGAGATAGTTTTTTCGATGTTGGCTGTGGTACAGGTGCCGTATCAATTGAAGCAAGTAAAATGGTACGTGATCTTAAGATAAATGCCATCGATGCCAGAGAAGAGGCTATCGAAGTAGCAAAGACAAATTTTGCTGCTTTTGACATCGAAAATGCAAGTGTTCATTCGGGTGAATCATCTGAAATACTTTCTGAGCAGCCAGTGGGAAGCATTGATTGTGCTTTCATTGGTGGTACCAAGAATATCTCTCGTGTTCTTGAGGTCCTGGCCGAGAAGAAAGCAAGAAGCATCGTATTGAATGCTGTGAGGATAGAGACTGTCGTAACTGTAATAAATAAGATGAAAGAACTTGACTTATTCGATGAGGTTTTGCATATAATAGTTTCTCGCGGAGTGCCTTTAACAGGCGAAACGATGTTCAAACCTGAAAATCCCGTATACATTGTTGTGGGAAGGTCAGGTAATAAATAATTTTAATTTGGTGATACAATATGCTTATTGGAGTAGGACTTGGACCAGGTGACCCGGAGCTTCTTACATTGAAAGCTGTCGAGGCCCTGAAAAACAGTTATAAGGTGTACGTTCCCGGCCGTATGGCAGCTGAACTGGTAGCACCTTACGCAGAGGCGGAGATCCTGGATTTCCCAATGTTGACCGATTATGACGTTCTAAACGCTGTCTGGAAGAAGAATGCTGACAAGCTGGCAGAAGAATCCAAAAATAACCTTGTTGTTTTTGGGCTGATCGGCGACCCTAACTTCTTCTCAACATTCACGCATCTAAAACGTGTAATGAACAAATTCTATCCTGATGTGGAAATGGCAACAATTCCGGGAATCAGCTCGATAACATCATTCGCTGCACAGACCGGTGCAGAGGTTGATTCGTCTTTCGAGGTCAGTGACGGCTCGCAGAGCAAGTACAAGATAAGACTGAAGGCAACAAAACCACATGAAATAATGGAATCCTTCGAGAAGGAAGGGTTTAACAAATTTACTTTTGCCGAGCGTCTTTTCAGTCCGAATCAGGTTATCATAGAAGGCAAAGAGAACATTCCTGAAAAGGGTAACTATTTCAGCATCATCTTTGCGGAAAAGGAAGAATAGATTACAAGGAGTATCAAAATGACAAAAGATAAAGTTTATTTTGTAGGTTCAGGACCTGGTAATGCTAAATATATCACAGTAATGGGTCGTGAACTCTTAGAAGCTGCTGACCTTGTTATCTATGCAGGTTCTCTTGTGAATCCTGAAGTGCTTAATTACTCAAAGGGAGAGAAGATCGACAGTTACGGTCTGACTCTTGATGAGACCAACAAACTCATAGTTGACAATCTCAGGGCCGGAAAGAATGTGGTAAGGCTGCACAGCGGCGACCCTTCCCTTTACGGTTCCATTGTGGAGCAGATCGAGGAACTCAAAAAGTTCGATGTTGAAGTTGAGATAATCCCTGGTGTTTCCTCTGTGTTTGCTACAGCAGCAGCACTTCAGACTCAGTTGACCCTCAATGATGTGTCAGAAACTCTCATAATCACACGCCCGGCAGGAAAGACCCTTGAGGAAGACAAGATAAAGGAACTCTCAAGACATAATGCAACCATGGCTGTTTTCCTGGGTACCCAGAAGATAGAAGAGATCATGGAAAAGGTGGAGTACGCACCTGACACTCCTGTGGCAGTTGTGTTCCATGCATCATGGCCTGATCAGAAGATCATAAAGGGTACTGTTGCAGACATAGCATCCAAGGTCAAGGAAGCAGGCATCAAGCGCTCTGCTATGATATTGATAGGCGGGGTAGTTGACCCTGTAGAATATGGAAACTACGGGAGGTCTTACTTATACGGAGTGGCACAAGAACCGCTGTCATAACCTTTGAGCGAAATCTCGAGGTTGCCCAGAGGCTGGCAGGACATCTGGATGCGGATGTCCTGATGTATGACAAGGCCGTATTCAAAAGGGCTTTCCAGGAATATGATGTAATTGTGGCTGTTTTTGCCACAGGCATCGTAGTACGTGAGATAGCACCTCTTATCGAAGATAAGTGGAAGGATCCTGCAGTTGTGGTGGTTGATTCTAATATGAATTTTGCCATCCCTCTGCTGGGGGGTCATCATGGCGGCAATGAAGCTGTCAGGAAGATCTCCGAGATAGGTCCTGTCCCTGTGGTAACAACAGCCACAGAGGTTCATAACAAAAATTCTGTAGAGGGTATAGCCAAGTCCCTCGGCTGTGGCATCGTCAACAAGCCTTCCACCGTGCAGGTGAATTGTGCCCTGCTTGACCAGGATGTGGAAGTTCTTGATATCAAAGGTCCTAAAATAGTTATTGTAGGGGACGATGTTTCTGTTCTTAAAAGAGAAAAGGCAGAGGATGCATGATCATTGGTATAGGGGCCCGTAGAGGGGTCAGCAGTCAGGAAGTACTGGATGCAATTGAAAATGCATTGGATGTGGCTGGCAGGAATATCAGTGATGTGCGGATGCTCTCATCTGCAAAACTGAAAGCGGATGAAGAAGGCCTCCATGAGGCCGCAAACATTCTTGGCATTGAAATCAGATTCATAGATCATGATGAATTAAACAAATATGATGCGCCTTCACAATCGCAGGCAAAACGCTTTGGCTTAAAAGGTGTTGCAGAGCCGTCTGCACTGGCGCTATCAGATAATAAAAAATTGATACTAAGGAAGAAAGTATATGGCAGGGTCACAATCGCAATCGCAGAGTAAAGGAAAACTTTACATCATTGGTATAGGCCCGGGTTCTGTTGATCAACTCACTGTACGTGCAAAAGAGGTCATTGAGAATTCGGATTATATTGTAGGAAACGGCACATATCTGGATCAGATGGCAAGCCTTCTGGACAAACAGGAAATAGTCCGCAGCTCCATGGGTAAGGAAGTAGATCGTTCCCGAAAGGCAGTGGAACTTGCACAGGATAATGTTGTCGCCATGATAAGTGGTGGGGATGCAAACATCTATGGTATGGCAGGTCTGGTCCTTGAGGTTGCAGAACATGCAGATCTTAATGTTGAGGTAGAGGTTCTGCCTGGTGTCACAGCGATCACAGCAGCAGCAAGTGTTCTGGGCGCACCCATCGTGAACGATATGTGTACTGTGAGCCTCAGTGATCTTCTGACTCCATGGGAAGTAATCGAGAAAAGACTTGATGCAGCTGCATCCGCAGATTTTGTGATGTCACTGTACAACCCTAAGAGCCGCCAGCGCAAGTCCAATTTCTCAAGAGCTATTGAGATAATCAGGCGCCATAAGGACGATTCCGTACCTGTGGGTCTTGTGAAGAACGCACTGAGGGACAAGGGGCAGGATTACATAGTCACTACACTCGGTGAAGTGATGGATCATAATGACTGGGTAGATATGAGCACTACCATCCTTATCACAACCAATGATTCCCGTATATGGGAGTCAGCACATGGTAAGAGAATAATAACTCCAAGGGGGTATCATAGGAAATATGACTACTGAAGCAACAGATCCTAAAAAGCAGGCTGATGTGGACTTGGAAGATCTTGTGGAGATGACCACAGAGATCGACCCGGCGCTTGTCAACATCTGCACCGACCTTGGCTCACAAACCGATGAGGCAAAGGCAATTTACATGACCAGTCGTAACATTGCTAAAAAGCTCGTGGGTGACGATACAATCGAGGATAAAATAAGGCAGAGATGTGTTACCTCAACAGGTGACCCTGCGGTTGCTGACCTCATGCGTTTTGTCAATGATCCTATCAAAGCAGGTGTCGAAGCTATCAAAAAAGGTGCTCCTATTCTTGTTGATATCAATATGGTCAAGGCAGGAATTACAAAGAGAGGTCATAACTGTGAGGTTATCTGCGTACTCGATAAGGATGAGGATGCAGAGCTTGCCCGCAAATATGGTATCACAAGGACTGCAGCAGGTTTTTTGAAATGCAAGGATATACTGGAAGGTTCAATTGTGGCCATTGGTAATGCACCATCAGCCGCTTTTGCAGTTTGCAGAATGATCGAGCACGGCATCAAACCAGCTATCGTTGTAGGCACTCCTGTGGGTTTTGTCAACGCGGCAGAATCCAAGGAAGTTGTCAGGGAAGCTGATGTGCCTTCCATCACATGTGTGGGCACACGTGGCGGAACCCCAATGGCAGTAGCTTGTGTAAATGAACTTGTTGCAATTGCAAACGACGATGAATGTGTAATTGACTGAACAGCTTCTATATTGAAGATGTTCTATAACCTGTCTTATGGGCAGGAAGACGCTGGAAAGTGAGCCAACCATGCAGCAATTGTATGCGTTGACCTCACCTGCAGCTCAGACATGGGCTAGTTATCTATCTGCAATGGTACATTACACCGAATGCTGTGGCAAGACTCCTACTGAATTAATTTCCTCTGCACGGGCGGATATATAAGCCGGTACACTGATGAGCGAGATGGAAATCTTTTGGCTTATACCACAGTTCAGGCAGTATTTAGAGATGCAAAAAGGCCCACAGTCCGGGAGAAACATTGCACCAACTACAATTCAAAAATATATTTGCCACGTAACTTCTTTTTATGCATATTTTCATATCAATGAAAGTGAAAAAGAAATCGAAAAAATCAAAATTAAAATCAAAGAAGAGTGTGTATAATCACACTCAATATACTGTATATAGATTATTGAACATCTTTTCGGTTTCAACCGAAAACGATTTACTATTCAATTTGTCGAATATTTTTTCCATAACTATCATCCCGGTAGAAACTAATACTGGTTTTTTACTTTGATTGAAAAACAATTGATCTCCGACTTCTGTTAAGTCTATTCCCTCAAAATGCTCTTTTATGAATTCAACACACTCAGTTGTTCCATCATATCTGATTGCCCTGAGTGTATATTTTGGTCTACATATCATTATTTCCATTATTTAACACCTTCAACCCGCTTGTCAATTGTTTTCCAACTCATTGCTATAGGGCCAAAAATTATAGTTGTGAACATTATTCCAATTAAAAGTATGCTTTCAACTTTATTAATCATTATGATTACTTCACATAAATGAGTAATTGACTGAAGAAATTCACATGTTCTACTTTTTTGATCATCTGGCCTGCTTTCTAAAATAATCCGGATGCTTTATAGATATCCTGAAATGTGGTTGCTGTATATCATCCAAAGGCCTGTGATAATAAGTACGATCCCTGCTATTTTCTTCAGATCTATATCATATCTTGAAATAGTTCTGAGTTTTTCGGATGAGAATTTTGTGGAATATGCTATTATCAACATGGGAGCGGCAAAGCCCAGTGAATATATGAAGAGGAGTGTTGCTCCATAAACAATACTGGCTTCAAGTGCTACGATTGTGAGTATTGCTCCCAGTATTGGTCCCACGCATGGGATCCAGACAATTCCCAGAGCGCTTCCCAACAGGAGTCCACCGAAGATTCCTTTTTTCTCCACATGGATATTGCCTGTGTATTTGTTGACAATGCTGAACATCTCTATGTCTGTCAGCATGGCTATCCCAAATACTATGATCAGCAGTTCTGCCACTATTCTTAGATCATCAATGAAAGGCTGGATAGCTGCCCCGAGAGACGATACTGCTATCCCCATTAATGTAAATGTCAGTATAAGTCCCAGAACAATGGCCAATGGTCTGAACTTTCCTTCTGTTGTGGAGTATGCAAAGATCACTGGTAGCAGTGGAAGTACACAAGGGGACAGTACACTGATGATGCCCGCAAGGAATGCTGCAAGTGGACCTATGGTGAATGTATCAGGATACATGTCTGTCAGGAAATATCCTGTTTATTCCTGTTCTCTTGCTGCAATGGCGTAATCCAGAGTGTTTTTAACAGTCTCTTCTTTGACTACTCCCACAAATCTTGCATTGTTTCTTTCGGTAATGGCAGTACCGTCGTATCTCATGTAGACGTATTCTCCTTCTACTTTGTCAACTATTACGAAGGAATCAGGAACATACCCGACACCAAACTGTGATGCAAGGGCTGGTGTGTTCCTTGTATTGAGATACATCACGCTTGCCACATCCTCATATTCCATGAATACGTTTTCCATAACGGGTTTCATGACAATACACGAAGGGCAGGTATCGTAGCCGATCATGACTATGGCCGGCCCACTTAAAAGTGCTTCATCGAGCTGTTGAATGCTGGTAAGGTCGATGAGATTGCTTCCCTCTTGTGATGTATTGCTGTCATTAAGGCATCCACTGAGCATGATGGTCAGAGCAAGAATTAATAGGATGGATAGCTTGGTAATTCTCATGTTAATACTTCCAATGTTCTCTATCTGTTTATATGCTTTTACTGATTTATATCGGTTTGGGCGGTTGGTCGCGTACCGTACACAACCATGTGTGTAAAAAAAAGAACTGTGGTTTTCAGCTCTCTGAATGGGCTTTCCACCTTAACAGTACGCCTTCTTCCATTGTTTCTGCGTCAATGAGCTTTAGTTTATGTATCTCTTTTTCTGTAAACCCTTCGCCATCTACAAGTGTTGGTGCAGTATTTCCACCGATTATAAGGTTCCCAACGAATGTATATATCTCATCAACAAGCCCGGCGGATATCATTCCCCAATTAAGGGTTGCCCCACCTTCTACCATCAATCGGTTAACTCCCATGTCCTTGAGTTTGTACATGGCAACTTTGAGGTCGACTTTATCTTTTCCGGCAACAATGATCACAGCTTGTTCCTGAAGCTTCTCGACCCGCTCCTTTGGGGCGGAGCCGGAAACAACAACAATTCTCCTACCTTCTCCTTTCTTGAATATATCTGCATCCAGGGGGGTTCTTGCCTTGCTGTCAATGATTACCCGGATGGGATTCTCAAACAATTCGGAGTTTCTTCTTTCCAGTTTTCTCTGATCAGATTTTACTGTAAGACTTGGATCATCTGCAAGCACAGTACCTATGCCTACCATTATGGCATCAGAACTTGCTCTTAGTGCATCCATCCTGTCGAAATCAATACTTCCTGATATTCGAACCTGTTTTCTTTCCTTTGTTGATATCTTGCCGTCCGCTGACATTGCTGAATTTATGAAAACAAAAGGTCTGAGCATATGATCACTTCTAGAATAAAAATAGAAAATATGTAAACCGACTCGAAGAGTCAGCTCACCAGTTTTTAGTTACCGTTTATAATCGCTTCAAGGAGATTTCTGTCTCTGAGGAGGCCGAGGAATCTCTGATTTGCATTGACTATAGGAATCTGATCGATCCTGTTGCGCTTCATTTTCAGGGCACATTCACTGACTCCTGATATATAAGCCGCTTTAACGAGGTCTGAGACCATTACATCCTTTGCAGGGATCGCAGGTACCTTGACCCTTGAAACACTGTAATAGATGCTCATGGTATCTCTCATGGATTCCCAGGTCCATTCACCATCATCTGAACCATTGGACATGTCAGACATTTCCACACTGTCCTCTATGACGCTTGCACTTATCACGTCACGGTCTGTGATTATACCTACTACTTCAAGCTCATCATCGATCACAGGGACTGCCTTTGCCTTTGCAAGTTCCATTGTTCTTGCAACTACATTCAATGGGCTGTTTGTCCATACAGGGACTGATGTGGGATTCAGGTACTGTCCAACGTGGTCCTGTATGTCAAGATCAGCGAGCGTAGCTACAATATCTGCTACGGAAATGATTCCCACAAGCTTTTCATCGTCCACGACAGGCATTCTTCTGATGTTGTTTTCAAGAAGCATCTTTGCTGCAACTGTTATGTCCACATCTGATGAAATGGTCAAAGGATCACGTGTCATCAGCAAAGCTAATTGCTCTTCTTCAGGGTTTTTCAGCAGATTTGCCCTGCTGACTATGCCAACAACTTTTCCATTCTTAAGAACCGGTACACCGGATACCTTTTGTTCTTTCAGTAATATGTGGACCTCGTCCCTTGATCCGGGAAGTGTGGCAAAAGCGACATCTTTCTGCATGATGTCTTCGACTTTAATGTTTTTCGGCATTATGAACCCTCTTATTCTTCTTCAGCAGCGCTTCCGCGAACTACCAATACAGGTACTTTTGAATTCCTCAGGACCTTCTCGGCAACGCTTCCAAGAAGGAAACGGTCCAATCCGCTCTTTCCAAGGGTTCCCATTACTATAAGGTCAATATCATTATTTTCCGCAAACTCAATTATTTCATGGCTGGGATGTCCTTCGAGCACGATCGTCTCATTCTCGATACCTTCCTCTTCTGCCATCTTTCCAACTAAGCCGGTTGAATCATTTGCTTCCTGTTCCAGAAGTTCATACATCATTTCCCATCCCGCGTCCATGGGGATGGATGCAAAGGCTGCGGTGTCAACCACGTAGCCGGCATATAATTTTGCCCCACTAATTTTAGCAAGTTCCAGACCATGCTTGACAGCTTCCTTATTTTGCTCGGATCCGTCAGTTGCAATGAAAATCTTTTTGTATAAATTGCTTATCATAATCCCTCTCCTATGTGATTATGTCATATTAATGATCACAGATAATATGTCATCAGGTCGTCCCCTTCTTACGATACTGCTGACAGGGTCTTTCGTTCCTGAAAGATTGTTTGAGTTTCCATTAAGGATCATTACGTTTGCTCTGTTCCCTTCATGGATAGGACCTATCTCTTCGAGTCCTAATATTGTTGCACCCATAAGCGTACACATCATAAATACTTGTCTGTCCTCAATGCCATAAATCTTAGATAACACCTCCATTTCGGAAAACATGTTCACTGAATTTAACATGACGTTGTCTGTTCCAACAGCTACATCCATTCCTTCTTTCAACATATCTATCACAGGTGCCATGCCGACCCCTGTTATGAAATTCGATCGCGGGCAAACTACAGCAGGTATTCCCTGATCCGCTACCATCCTGAGGTCATTACGATCTGCTTTGGTAAGGTGTATAAGGAGATCAGGTTCCAGGGAGAGCGCCTTCTCGATATCATCTCTCTCATTCTCTCCTGCGTGAATGGCAAATTTCTTGTGATTTTTCTTTGTGACACGTGAGCTTTCTTCAAGTACACGCATGTCAATGTCATTGGCGCCACTCATTCCGAGCCCGTCAGCGTTTGCAAGTATGTTGTTGATCTCTTTTTGCAGTACTTCTATTTCTGAATCCGTATTCTTTGGCCTTCCAAGTACAAGACTTTTAATATCGATATCCTTAAGCGCTTCCTGCAGCGCAAGACATCCCAGTAGTCCGCCCTCCCTGAAGTCTGCAAAAGCACAGGTTCCCGTCTGTATCATATCATGGATAGATCGCTGCATGGCATGTACGGTCTCGTAATAAGGTGTGCTGTTCAATACCCTGTGTTTTAATCCGTTAGGGGGCTGTACAAGTTCACTCAAGTTCCTTTCTACGTAATGGTCAATGCATTTACCAAGTACCGGATCCTTGATTACCGAATCTCCTATATGGGTGTGTGCATTCACAAAACAAGGCGCTATTATGTTCTTCGAATCAGTTCTCTCTTCGACAATTTCTTTGATGATGCCGTCTCTCACAACTATATAGCCTTCAATAACTTCAAGTTCAAAACCGCGGATAATCGTTCCTTGAATGGTTTGTTCGTGAACCATAGCAATAAATAATTGTTTTAATAGTTTATAAGTTCTTATTTTACAGGCGTAACTCTTATATCCTAACCTTTGCAATGATGGCTTGCGTATTGTTAGGTCCTTGCATGAGACCATGGCAGAGCCTATCTGTGATTGTACAGACAACCTCAATGCGCTACATACCGATAATGCAACAAAAACCTGTCACGAGGGAAACTGGGAGGGACAGCGGTGATACCACAGGATGATCTTTCGGAGTTAGTGCGTCAGGTGACAGCATTATCACTATCCTTTATGAGTTATTATCCCCAATTGACTTTTTTCCGTGTTCGCCATGAATTTTGAAGACGCATTAACGAGAACAGAAGATGGCGTTATTGTTAATGTGGAAGTGAGCCCCGGTTCCAAGAAGACGCGCATTCCAGGCGGCTATGACCCCTGGAGAAAAAGGATCGAGGTTAAGATCTCAGAGCAGGCTCAAAAAGGTAAGGCTAATAAACAGCTTATATCAAGTTTTTCTGCATTATTCATTCTGAAAGCATCAGAGGTCTCTATCATCAGCGGCCAGAAAAGCGGTAAGAAGTCCATATTTTTGCGTGGAGCCGATTATTCCAAAGTTGTATCAATATTGAGCGAGAGCCTTGCGGATTTATGATGTAGGGTTCCGTATGATTCCGTTTTTGCATTTGGGATAATACTTTCACATCGCTTGGCTTCCCTTAATATGTCCAAATTGCATAGTAGGTATCGAGGTGAAATAAATGGATGAATACTTTGATAATTTGGTAAAAAGAGCCGGCTACTATGAGCAGTTCGAAGATTTCGTTCGCTATTATAAATGAATTATATGCTTCCCTGCCGTGGTGTCCTCCGACTCCAGTCATATTGCTTTCATGTGCGGCAGGGTTGTTTTGCTAATTGTGCGATCAGACTTAAATCAATTAAAGATCTTTCTCTTTTTATTAATCTATAATATGGTCAGTGTTTAATCGTTTCACTGCATACTTATTATTGCCCTGTTTATTGATAAAATGGAAAAAGGTTGCTTATGCGCAGAGATAGTGACAAAGAATCCGTAAAAGGTCCTGTTGAACTTTACCAGAGAAAGCTTGAGGCCATGGATGAGATAATGGATGATCTCCTTCAGTATGCTGAAAATGATGCGGTGATCATTGTTGAGGGGATCAAGGATGTTCGTGCCCTCAATAGCCTGGGCATAAAGGGACATTTTGAACTGGCAACACATCATTCTCTCTCTAATTTCTGTGAGCGGATAGCCCGTGAACATAATAATGTGGTCATCCTGACCGATTGGGATAGAAGGGGTAATATTTTAAAAGGAAAACTTGTCAGGAATTTCCATTCACTTGGTGTGAATCCTGATGTAATATTAAGGAAAAGGCTGTTTTTGCTAGTGCAGAAGGAAATAAAAGATGTAGAAGGCCTTCCCTCATACATTTCCAAAATAAAGTGGATGGCCAAAGCTACTGAATATCCAGAATGAAATAAATTCTTCAATAGGTAACTTAGATACTGGTATGTGGCGCAAAACTGCGCTCAAATTCAGGATAAAGTTCCGATTTATCTATGAGCTCTTCGTAGACATCATGTCTGGGACTTACAATCACAACGTGTGCAGGTGGATGTATTTTCCTGAGCTTGCTGATTGCTGATCCTGCATTGTTATCCAACTCAACCAACGCTGCGGAATTGCATCTCGCTCTCAGAGGAACTCCTACTACGCTGACCAGAAGATTATCTGCAAAGTTTGGTTCGATTCTTTTAGGCTTGGACGCGAACCTCATGCGACCGTAGTGTTCAAGGTCATGTAAAGCGACGTTGACCTTATCCGAATTGTCGCCCCTTATAACCGCAAACGCCTTCACTTCACTCTCCATTAAAACTCTCCCCCATTATGGTTATGCACTATGCCATCTCCAACTAATCCTTTTTTGTACCCTCTCCGCCAGTATTGAGTAGATACTGACCTAAATGACATTTGAACTTCTCAGTATAATAAACTTTTCTATATGTTTACAAAGAAAAATAGTATATGCAGGTTTTTTAAGCCTGCTTTATTTACCAAGCTCTTTTGAGCGGTCTGATGAAGCTATCACAGCGTTCATGAAAGCTGCTCTGACGCCACTTTCTTCCAGGACGTGTATTCCTCTGATAGTTGTGCCACCGGGGGATGTGACCATGTCTTTGAGGTGAGCGGGGTGGCTTCCTGTTTCAAGTACCATCTTCGCTGCGCCAAGTACTGTCTGGGCTGCAAGTATGAGTGCACTGTTCCTGTCTAAGCCTTCGTATACTCCACCATCTGCCAAAGCCTCAATTACAGGGAATATATATGCAGGTCCACTTCCGGAAACGCCGGTGACTGCATCCATAAGGTTCTCGGGGACTATGATCGCACTTCCAACTAATTGGAATATTGCCATAACCTCTTCAGCATCGTTGGCAGAAGCATTCTTGCCGGCTGAAACCGCAGATGCAGCTTCGGAAACTGTGGCTGCGATGTTTGGCATTACCCTGACAACTCTTGCATCAGAATTGAGTTCCTTTTCAATATCTTCAAGTTTAACTCCTGCGGCAATTGAGATCAATAATTTACTGCTGTCAAGAGATTCTTTTATTGTAGATAGTACGGATTTTAGTATCTGGGGTTTGACTGCCAGTATGATTACATCGCAATTCTTGATGGTTTCACTGTTTTCCACTGAAACGTTTATTCCGAATTTTTTATTAAGTTCGCGTAGTGAAGCCTCAAAAATATCACTTGCGTACATATCGGAGCCGGGAATTATGCCTGCATTGTATATGCCTTCTATCAATGCACTGCCCATTTTTCCGGTACCTATAACACCCAACTTTTTTCCTTCTAAGCTCATAATAACCACATTAATGTAAGTATGTTAAATATTTCAATCAAAAGGAGTTATTTCCTTTTGATCGTAACTATATCTCCAAGGGTAGTTCCTCTGCTCAGACTATCGCCGCTCCAGTCGTCTCCACCACTTCTTTCAGTGAGTTTGATATCCAGTGCCTTCTCAAGCTTTTTACGCAAAGACTCTTCCGGGACAATTTCGCCACGTTCAAGTTTTTTGATCAACGATGCTTTTTCTTTGATCTTGGATGCCAGCTGATCATGTGTCAGTTTTTTTCTTTCTCTGGCTTCCCTGATCACGTGTTCGTAGTCATCAACAAGCTCATCGCTCATCATGTCATCCTTTTTCCCGCGACCTTTCCCTCTCTTTGGGACAACTCGTGCAACGGGTGCGATCTTTCTTGAGACAGGAGTGCGTTTATCTGTGGACTTACCATGTTGGGAGCATTTGCCACATACGGTCAGCTCACTGCTGTCTATGGTTATTTTAAAAGACGGTCCTCGTATATCGGTTCCGCATATTTCACATTGCATAGATCTCAACTCAAAAAGTTAAATCTCATCTTTACGAAAGGACTATATACCGTTCGAACTTAAATATTATTCGGAGACTCATGACCGAAACCAGCGACAGTGACGTAAGTCACGGAAGTTACAATTTCACGGATGTGAACAAAGCAAAGTATGATTATGCGGGTTCAGGTAGCGAAGAGGATTTTTCAAAGTATCTTCTGGACCGTATGAGGCAACTGGAATCTCGAAATAGTAATCTGAAAGAGCAGTGCGACCAGATCGAATCCGAGAAACGCTTTGTTGAAAGCCAGAAACTGAAATATGAAAGGGAAGTTCGAAGACTTCAAGCCGAGATCGAACGCTTAAAGACCGTACCTCTGGTAGTAGCTACTGTAATGGACGTAATAGGGGATAATCGTGTTCTTGTAAGAAGTTCTACGGGTCCACAGTTCATGGTAAATGCTTCACAGTACATAGCTGAGGATGAATTGGTTGCTGGGGCAAAGGTTGCGTTGAATCAGCAAACCCTCGCAATAGTTGAGGTTATCCCTTCTTTGGAAGATCCGATAGTTTCCGCAATGGAAGTAGTGGATTCACAGGATGTGGATTATGGTGATATCGGAGGCCTTGAGGAGCAGATACAGGAACTTATAGAATCCGTAGAATTACCTCTGACAAAACCCGAATCATTCAAACGTATTGGAATATCGCCTCCAAAGGGTGTGTTGCTATACGGTGAGCCTGGTACTGGTAAGACTCTGCTGGCTAAGGCAGTGGCTCACAGGACTGATGCTACTTTCATCAGAGTAGTGGGCTCGGAGCTTGTCCAGAAATATATCGGTGACGGTGCAAAACTTGTCAGGGATCTCTTTGATATGGCAAGAAAGAAGTCACCAAGCATTGTCTTTGTTGATGAACTGGATGCAATTGCCTCAAGGCGATTGAATGATGCCAACGGTGCTGATAGAGAGGTGCAGAGGACCCTAATGCAATTACTGGCTGAAATGGATGGTTTTGACAGCAGAGGTGACATACGTATCATCGCAGCCACGAATCGTCTTGATGTACTTGATTCTGCTATTCTCAGACCAGGGAGGTTTGACAGGATAGTGAATGTGCCAATGCCGGACGAAGCTGCCCGTGCTAACATCTTCAAGATCCATTCACGGTTCATGAACCTTGCAGACGATGTTGACTTTGACAAACTGGCACGTATGACTGAATCCTCAAGTGGTGCAGATCTCAATGCCATTGTCATGGAAGCCGGAATGCTTGCTGTCAGGTATGACAAGGATTCCGTAGGCATGTCCGAGTTCCTTGAGTCTGTAGCCAAGGTCGAGTCAAAGATCGAGCAAAGACATGAAGTGTTGCCTGAAGGAATGTTCGGCTGATCCGATAGATTCCTTTATTTTTCTTTTTAATTCATTTTTCAAATCCGGTAAACTACTTCTGTCATGCGCAGCATATTTTTAACAGTGGACCGGCGTTTTCATGTAAAGGATGAAGTACGTGTACTTGGAATAGATGATTCTGCCCTTATAAGTGACCGTATTTTGATAGTTGGTGCTTTTTTCCGGGGAGGTGACTGGCTGGACGGTGTCATGACTTCCTACGTAGAACGTGATGGGATGGACGGGACTGCATCCATTATAGAAATGGTAAGAAAAAGTAAGCATTTCCAGCAGATACGGCTCATAATGCTTGATGGTGTCACCTATGGTGGTTTTAATCCAATCGACATTTTGAGCCTGTATGAAGAAACAGGGATACCTGTTGTTGTAATGATGAGGAGATATCCTGATATGGCGCAGATCGAAAAGGCCCTTTCGCATCTTCCTAATAAAAATGAAAGGCTTGAAATTATCAAAAAAGCCGGTAAAATATCTAAAATATCAATAAAGGATGGTTCCAATTCGGTTTACGTCCAGTGCAGCGGAATAGGTGTGGAAGATGCAGAAAAAATTGTGCTCCTGACTTCCACAAGAAGCAATATTCCCGAGCCGCTGAGGGTAGCACATTTGATAGCTACCGGTGTTATTCTGGGCGAATCAAGAGGTAAGGCGTGAAGCCTTAACAGCAGTTCTCTACCAGCTTTACCCCGTCATTCATAAGCTCTTTAGCCCTTTCCTCTGTTTTTGATTCAGCGAAGATGCGTATGATGGGCTCGGTCCCTGAAGGTCTTATGAGCACCCACCCATTATCATACCAGATCTTCACACCGTCAGTGGTATCGACCTCAATATCCTTGCTAAGAACATCTGCCTTTACCTTCTCCATGGTCTCCTCAAGGTTCTCGCACCTGACCTTTGCCTTGGAGTTGTAGTACAAAGGCACGCTGGCCGCCATCTCGGAGAGTTTTTGTCCGCTTGCTATGATCTCAAGGAACTTTGCACATGCCATGGCACCGTCACGGCAGTACTGATGCTCGGGGAATATGAGTCCTCCGTTGCCCTCTCCTCCAAATACAGCACCAATTTCCATCATTTTCCTTGCTACATTTATCGACCCTACTGCCGTCCATTCAAGCTCGACACCTGCTTCTTCAGCAACATCCTTCATTCTGGAGGATGAGCTTACAGGGGTGACGATAGGTCCTTTTTTCCTTGAAAGGACATACTTTGCCATCATGGAAAGTACTACTTCCTCTCCTATGAAATCACCATTTTCATCAATGAATACCGCGCGGTCTGCATCCCCGTCCTGTGCAATTCCCATATCTGCTCCTGTCATTTTGACAATATCCACAAGCTCTGTCAGGACATCTGGTGTAGGCTCAGGGTTCCTCCATGGGAATGTACCATCGACCTGCGCATTGATGGTGATGACCTCACAGCCGAGTTTTTGAAGCAAGAACGGCAGGGTCACAGAACCAGCGCCGCATCCTGTGTCCGCGACTACCTTGAACCTTTTGCTGCGTATACTCTCAGCATCCACTGAATTGATGACACCATTCAGGTAGTACTCATTTGCATTCTGCTCCCTGCGCAGGTCTCCTGTCTTATCCCAGGGGGCCGCAGCAAATTCTTTTGAGTAATATATCTTCTCTACTTCCTTCTCTCCCTCTCTGGAAAATTCACTGCCATCCGCTGCAATTAGCTTAATCCCATTGTCCTCTCTCGGATTATGGGATGCAGTAATGACAATTCCTGCATCAGCATGGTCTTTTACATAGTACTGGATAGAAGGTGTCGGGACAATTCCAACGTCTATGACTGTGAGTCCGGCAGACAATGCTCCGGCTATTGCAGCTGATTTGAGCATCTCTCCTGATGCTCTTGTATCTCTCCCTATTGCCACTATGCCCTTTGAGTTCATGTATGTCCCAAGGCTTCTGGCAACATCTATGGCCAGTTGCGGATTAATATACTCGTTTGCTATACCTCTTACACCATTGGTTCCAAAAAATCCCATTGAATATCACCCATCAATTTATAACAGTTAAAATTACCTTCCTTTATACGTCGGGTACCCATTTAATATTTTAGGAAAGGGATGCCCTTAATAAGATATCTGTCATATTATCCGAATATGCTTGACGCAAAGACAAGGGAGCTGAAAAAAGCAATCGCAGGCGTGGAAAGTGCCGTAGTTGCATTTTCAGGTGGAGTCGACAGCGCAACACTGGCATACCTTGCTCATGATACACTTGGTGATAATGCTGTGGCTGTAACAGTTAAGAACAGGTCGTATCCCATAAGAGAACTGGATCTGGCAAAGAAGCTTGCAGAAGAGATTGGCATAAGGCACATTGTCGTTGATTTTGATGAATTGCTTATCCCTTCAATATCCAGCAATACTGCACAACGCTGCTATCACTGTAAAAAGGAAATACTTGGCTTACTCAAGAGTGTCATGGGTGAACTCGGGTTCAAAAAAGTACTCGAGGGCAGCAATGCATCTGATGCCAATTCATATCGTCCCGGAGGCCAGGCATTGCTTGAGGCTAAAGACTATGTTTATTCTCCTTTCAAAGACCTCGGTGTCTCCAAGGATGAGGTCAGGCAAATCGCCAGGGATGCGGGAATCTCCGCAGCTGACAAACCATCATCTCCATGCCTTGCATCTCGTTTTCCCTATAATGACCCACTAACTGCGGAGGCTCTTAAGAGGGTTGAAATAGCAGAGGACTATCTTATTGAACTTGGTTTTTTGGAATTGCGTGTAAGGGACCATAAAGGTCTGGCACGGATAGAAATACCTCCAGCAGATTTCCAGCGTTTCCTGGATCTAAAAGGCGATATATCTTCATATTTCAGGAAGATAGGTTTTGAATATGTGACCCTCGACATACAGGGATTGAGAAGTGGCAGCATGGATGAGGTTTTATGATATCTGGCATAAGAATAAGGGATGCATCAGCAGAGGATGCTCTGCAGATCGAGGCTCTGATGTCAACATACTCCCTTGGCATAGATGGTGTCTCAATGGATGATTTTGTTGTGGCTGAAAAGGAAGGACGTATCATTGGTGCCGCTGCCATTACCACAGAGAATTTCCCTGAGGTACATTCCATAGCCGTGCACCCTGATCACAAGGCAAAGGGGCTGGGTTCAGCATTATTTGAGTACCTGTTGGCAAGGCTCGGGGATGTCGGGGCTGTCTATGTGCGCACCACCTCTCCAGTCTTCTTCGAAAAACTTGGTTTTAAGGAACTGGAAGCTTCCGCAAAAGCAGAGCTCTGGGGTGATTGTGCCAAGTGCAATAAATTAAATAGATGCAGGCAATCTGTGCTGTGCCTTCAGAGGTCCGATTGATAGAAACGCTATGAGGGGGCCGTTCAAAAATGAAAATCACCATCATATCAGTCGGAAAGATCAAAGAGAAGCATCTCAGGGATGCGATTGCCGAATATGGGAAGCGACTGAGCGGATACTGCACCATCAAATCGATAGAAGTGACCGATGAGAAAGCGCCGGAAAACATGAGCGATAAAGAGATGGATATGGTCAAGGGGCTGGAGGCAGACAGAATCCTGTCAAAGCTGAAGGCAGGGCAGCATGTCATTGCCCTGGATTTGAAAGGGGCTCAGAAATCCTCGGAATCTTTCGCAGGCGAGATCGAACAGCTGCAGCTGGCTGGGAAAAGTGATCTGGCCTTCATAATAGGGGGGTCCCTGGGGCTTCACGGCAAAGTCACAGATCGCGCCAATGAACTGCTGTCGTTTTCGAAAATGACATTCCCTCATCAACTCATGAAGGTCATTTTGATGGAGCAGATCTACAGAGCATTCAGGATCATCAAGAATGAACCGTACCATAAATAACTGAGTTTTTCATCAATAAGCACTCATTCCTTGTTCTCGTGGAACTTGTGCAGGCGAGAAAATCCAAAAAATGATGGTTCTTCCAAAGCTTAATTAAGTTTTCCGACCAGATGTTGCTTTATGCGACTGAACATCTTTTACTCAGGGGATTTCGGCAGAAAGGTTATCGAGAATCTGATCAACCCGGATAAGTTCTGCGTCTCCTGTGGTGACCTGTGCGACCATTGCAGGGAACACCGTCCAAGTTATGCAAACATTATTTCCGGGCTCTATGAACTGCGCACAGATCTCCCTGATTTTGTGGAGGAGCCAATGGAATACATCCCTGAGCATATTCCTGATTGTGATCTCATCCTTGCCATAGACCTTAATCATGATTTGCTCACAGCTATCCCAGAAATAGCAGAAAAGACCAGTGCAAAAGCTGTTATAATTCCTGCAGACGACTCCAAAAAGGTACCTGCAGGACTAGCAGAACAGGTGAAGCACAAACTGGAATCCCAAGGCGTTGAATGTGAATGCCCAAAACCATTCTGTGCACTCGAACTCACAGGCAAACCCACAATAGATGAGTTTGTGAACCTGGGCTTTGGTAAACCTCTGCTGAAGATAGAACTGGATGCCAGAGGTGCCCTTTTCACCCATGTGCAAGTCCTCAGAGATGCACCCTGCGGTGCCACATGGTTCGTTGCAAAGAAACTCAAGTGGTCCGATGTCAAGGATTACAAGGAAACCATATCCTCAGCCCATCATTCATATCCCTGTACCGCAAGCATGGAAAAGGACGCACAACTGGGCGATACCATCCTGCATGAAGCCGGTTATATCATCAGGAAGAGTGTTGAAGAAGCCATGGAAAAAGGTCTGTAAAAAAAGGCTAAAAAGGAGTGTTGAATTACTCCTTTCTGCGCTGGAAGAAGAATGCAAGACCAAGTATTGCAGCTATTGGAAGTGCAACTGTTGGGAATTCCGGGATTTCGTAGTCACCTGGGCAGTAGTGGGAAATGGTTAGAACTGGATTCCCATCCAACGATCCAGTGTAACTCGCCGTTGCGCTGGTGATTCCTCCTTCTTTAAAATTGTAATAAGGAGAAGTGTAGAACTGTATCGAGTTCTGATTAGGACTGTTCTTAGGTACCATCGGAGTCCAAGCATCGCCGTTAACTTGAATCTCAGCGTAGGTGACATCTCGTGCACCTGTGAGGACCCAGTGAATCCAACCAACATTAAGGTTGCCTGCCGGATAGCCACTGCAATCCACCACGGCCGAGGTTACGCCTTGGTTACCATCCCAAGGTATGGTACCATCGGCAGCTGCTACCGTCACAAATGGCATAAGTGCCATCAAGATTAACATCATTACTAATATTCTTTTCACTGTCGTACCACCGATTGTTTAGAAAACCACTTAAATATATATGTCTCTCGTATTCTCATTTATACCTTGTGAACGATTTGTGCATGTGATGATGGTCATCCTAATGATGTTACTCTCCTTATAGTTAAATACTGCATTGTATTAATACAACCATTCTGTAAAAAATCCGATAATGATTAATTTAAACCACAGAAATCGGCATGCATAAATATCTCAATCTATGTGCGTGCTAACTGATGTGAAAACTTATCAGATGATTGTATGTTGAGATTTGTAAAACCCGAGCATTTTTACATACTCAAAAGAGTATATGCACAAATGAGGTCCGAAAAAGAAATTAAAAAGGAGTAAAATTACTCCTTTCTACGCTGGAAGAAGAATGCCAGTCCAATTATTGCAGCTATTGGGATTGCAATGGCTGGGAATTCTGGTATAGGGCAGTAGTGGGAAACCTTTAGTACTGCCGTCTGTGGTCCTAATGTTCCCTCGTACCGCACCTGTACGATCTTACCTGCATCTTCCAGCGCCTCTAGTTGCTCTGGACTATAATATGGTTCAGTATAGAAGTGTCTCATCCCGCCTGACACCTTCGTCATGTCCATCTGAAACTCAGCATCGTCCCCAACTTTAATATAGGCATTAGTGACTCCACTTGCGCCAGGTGAGAGGACCCAGTGAATGTATCCATTACCACCTACTGGAGTATAGTCGTCGCACTCCACGCCCGCATCTAGACCTCGCGAGAAATCCCACGTTAGGGTACCGTCTGCTGATGCCATTTGCGTAAAAGCAACCAGCACGATTAGCATTGTTATTATTGCTCTCTTCATAGTTTTCCCCAATCCTTATGTAATTCATTTCGTCGTTTTGCTATACTTTCCTTTTTGTGATTGCATACTCATATACTTTCGGAAACATTCATACAAATGACAATTGTTATAATAATGATGAATTAACCATTCAGTCAACTTTTACCCACATACAAGACAAAATCTATAGAGCAAGTATTCAACACATATTTTAATCTGGCATTCTTATGTAATTCTCATGGGTGACAAGGTTTCAATAGTGCAATGTGCTGATTATTCTAAATCCAAAGAATATGTCTCCAGGACCATCGAGCTCATAGGTGGTCTCTCGACCATCATCTCTGAAGGCGACAGGGTATTGCTCAAACCCAATGTCCTTGCTGCATGCAGGCCCGAGGAGGCCGTTACCACCCATCCTTCCATAGTTTCCGCAGTGTGTGAACTCGTAGCGGAATGCGGGGGAGTACCGGTCATCGGGGATGCTGCGGGCATGATTCATCAGGGTGCCACAGCAGAGGCTTTCCGGGTATCAGGCATCGAGAAGGTTGCAAAGGATTGTGGGGCTGAGCTGGTTAATTTCCAGACCGGGGGTTATGTGGAGGTGGATGTTCCCGATGCCCTGCAATTCCCGCGTATTTTTGTATCAAAGGCGGTGCTGGATGCCGATGTGATTATATCCCTTCCCAAGCTCAAGACCCATGAACTCACATACTATACAGGTGCTGTCAAGAACATGTTCGGAGCCCTGCCCCTCAGGACACGTAAGGAGATGCACCTGCTTGCTGAGAGGGGGCTGTTCGGGGAATCTGTCGTTGATCTGTATTCTGTGGTAAAACCGCATCTTGCTTTAATGGATGGAGTTGTTGGTATGGAGGGTAATGGTCCCTCACATGGCACTCCTGTGAACACGGGTGTGATAATAGCATCCTATGATTGCGTTTCTCTGGATGTGGTCGCTTCTCAATTGATAGGCTTTGAACCTCTCGTTGTGCCAACTACAAAAGCAGCTCTTGAAAGGGGCTTTGGGGTAATCTCGCCGGAGATTGTTGGATTGTCGCTGGATTCTGTGAAAATGAGGTATAAGCCATCTGAGGGTAGCATAATTTCCAGGTCTCCTCCTGCTATAACTCGTCTATTTGGCAGGTATTTCACCATACATCCTCACATCGATACTTCAAAGTGTACACGATGTGGTGCTTGTGCCATGAACTGCTCAGTACATGCCATAGAGAAAGTGGATGGGAAATTCAGGGTGGATGCTAAAAAATGTATCCTGTGCTACTGCTGTCGTGAACTCTGTCCTGCGGATGCGGTGGATATTGAAAAGTCCCTGCTGGCGAGGATAATCACGCGGAAATAATGGGCATTGAATGAAATGGCCTGAAAAAAGTAAAAAAGAAAAGTAGATTTGTACCAGCTTTAGAGCTGGCACACCTCGCTCTTGCGTAGCCAGTCTATATCCGAGTGGTACAACTGGCGCAGGTCCTTAAGGCCGAGTTTAAGCATTGCAAGACGGCTGACTCCAAGTCCCCATGCAAGTACAGGGTATTTGATTCCCAGCGGATGGGTAACTTCCTTCCTGAACACTCCTGCTCCTCCAAGTTCCACCCAGCCGAGTCCGTCAACGTAAACTTCGGGTTCAACACTTGGCTCGGTGTATGGGAAATATCCCGGCCTGAACCTAACGTCCTCAAATCCCATTCTGTGGTAGAATTCAGCGAGACAGCCAAGCAGGTTTGAGAATGACATGTCTTTGTCCATGATGACACCTTCAAGCTGTTCGAACTCAGGTGTGTGTGTAGGATCGATTGTTTCTCTGCGGTATGCCCTGTCGATTGAGAATGCCTTGACAGGTGCTTCCGGATTATCCGCCAGGTACTTTATGGTGACAGCAGTTGTATGCGTCCTGAGTACGTTCTTACAGGCAATGTCCTCACTCCATTTACTTCCCCATCCTGTGGAGTCGGTCTCTCCTCCATGCTCATGCATTGCACAGACCTTATCCTTGTACTCATCAGGAAGCTCTGATCTGCTGGAAAGGTGGAATGTGTCCTGCATTTCTCTAGCAGGGTGGTCCTGTGGCTGGAAAAGTGAGTCAAAGTTCCAGAATGAACTCTGGATCGCATCTCCCTTGATCTCAGTGAATCCCATGTCCAGGAAAATGCGCTTCATCTGGTCAATAAGGCGCTGGTATGGATGGATCTTGGCTCCGTATATTGGCCTTGGCTGGGTCTGGATGTTGTATGGCCTGAATGACTTGTTCTTCCATTCACCGCTTTTTAGCATCTCGGAATTTATTTGTGCAACCTCTTCCACAAATTCAATTCCTGCAGCCACAAGTGCGCTTCCGGCCTCTTTGATAATGACCGACCTGCGTTTGTCTTCGTTCTTGGTTACAAGTTTGCGCTTTAGCAGGTCTTTCAGGAGTTTTGCATCAGCTCCTAATTCCTCAGCTGTCCTTTCCTTTCCTGCGAATTTTTCCAGTACCTTCTCATCATCTCCAATTTCGGCAGCTCCGCTTGGAACTATCATTCCATTTTCGATGTTTGCCCATCCTTTGCGGCGTAACCATCCTGTGGCTATACCTGCCAGAGCCGGAGAAAATTTATCCTTCAGTTCATTCATGGATATTGGCTCGGATATTGCATTGATTACCTGCCTCTCGGGAAGTCCTGCATTTGCGCATTTCTCTCCTTCGTCGGTCAGTTCAAAGGTCTCGATGACTATCTCATCGACCTGCACAAGTCCTTTCTCCTCGAGTAAGAATGCAGCCTGCATTGAAGTTTCCATCTTCATTTCTGCCTTCTCAGCCAGCTCGTTGGGGCTTGCACTTTTCAGTTCATCCAATGCTATTAACACATTTTTCTCATTGGGTGTAAGGTTGTACTGTGAGCTCATAATCACACCATTTCCATTTATAATCCGTATTCATCAAGCCTGTCCTTTGCAAGCTCACGTAGTTCCTGATGTTCTTTGAGGAACTTCTCTGTTCTTTCTGCAGCAAGCACTTTACAGTTTCCACAGACCCTTTCACCCTGTCTGCATTCATTGTATATCTGCGCAAGCTCTTCGTCATCCTCTACCAGGTGGAACAGGAGCATTTCATAGACTGAACAGTTTTCAGGCTCTCCGCCTAGTTTTTTCTGCTCTTCCAGGGTTGTTCTTCCACCTGTTTTTGCCCTCTTCACTTTCTTTGCGGCACCCTTTGGGTCCTCGGTGAGTGCTATGTAACTTTCAGGCACGCTGCTTGACATCTTTCCGCCCTGTAACCCTGACATGAAGCGGTGGTATGTGGATGAAGGAGGTACGAATGCATATCCTCCGAATTCAAGTTCTACCTGTCTTACGGTATTGAGCAGAACATCGAAGTTGTCTGCATCGAAGACATCTACATGTCCTTCAAAGAGCTTTGTCCTTCCGAGTATGCGCTCGCTCATTTCTTTCAGTGCACCCTCTGGAGCAGCCTTGCTTCTGATACTGAAATAACTGTTGCCCTTCTTGTCTTCACGGCCTTCTATCTTGAACATGTTCATTTTATGTCCAAGTCCTCTTGTAAGGCGGATGTGTGGGTCCTGGTCAGCGCCAGCAGGCACAACGGTAGGTTTTGGCCCATCATATTCTCCAAGTTGGGGGTGTAGTATGTCCGCACTCTGGGTCACTGCACTGAGCATGTGGGATACACTTGTCTCTCCTGTGAATCCATAGATAGCACTTAATTCTGAAAAGTTGGCCTTTGCACCGAGTTCGAATGCAAGATCCTTTACCTGATCCGAGTTGGACTGGAAGTATATATGTCCATCAGGTTCAAAACCAAGGGCAATAAGGCTTATTATGTATTCGTTTACACCGATATCATAGCATTTGTCCCACGAAATATTCCTGACTGAATGTGCTTCCCTGTCTGCAATTCCCACAAAGGCATCCGCACCCTGCTGCTGGTGCCAGATTATCTCTTCCATGACCATCTTGTGTCCAAGGTGAAGTTTTCCAGTTGGCATGAATCCGCTCATAACTGAGAATGGCTTCTTGTTGACCATTGCATCAGTGATCTGGTCATAGCTCCTGTGGCCGAAAATGACCTTTCTGCGCATATACCTGTGTGGGTCTTCAATTTGTGAATACACTTCATCGAAAGGACGTATTCCGAATTCATCGAATAACTTGGAATAATCGTCAATGCTCACTGCACTCCAGGGGTCAAGTTTCACATCCATGTGGGGCCTCTTGTTAAGATTAAATTAATACTCATGAATTTATTCAGATTGTTATCTGCACATGAAATTGTTAGTAAAAATACCTAGTGATATGTAAATGTTCTTATCATCAAAAAAACAGAAATGGAATGAATATGCTTTTAAATATCTATTTTCTTCCTATCATAGGGTAAAGGTGCATCCTCGGGTATCTTCCCAACTAACTGGAGATATTCATTTTCCTGCATAAGGCATGTGTTGCGTTGTCCTCTGAAGGTCCTATCCTTACGTATCCTGCTCCAGATATCCTTAATGGATTCCTTCTCTATGTTCCCGTAGCTGAATGGGACGTATGGGCATGGTTTTACGGAACCTTCCACACAGACGTGCAGCCATCTCTGTCCTGCCATACAACCGAGCATCTTCCCTTCGAAATATGAGTTTGCAAAAATGCGTGGTCCTTCACTTGTGGAGTTGATACGGTGGTACATTTCAAGGACTATTTCTCTTTCCTCTTCTGAAATGATGACATCACCTGGCTTTTTAGGGACGGATTCCCATAGTGAGAACTCATGTACTCCAAGCTCTTTTGCAAATTCGTACATGGATGGAAGTTCATCAATGTTCTTTGGGGAAACATGGGTTGCCATTGTTACAAGCAGTCCTGCTTCAAGTCCCATCTTCATGGCAGCGGTGGCTTTCCCGAAGGCTCCTTCTAAGCGGCGCACTGAATCATGTTTTTCAGGCTCTGTGGAATAGATGCTCACAAGGAGGTTGTGCAATCCTGCTTCCTTGAGCTTCCTGGCATTCTCAGGTGTCATTTCAGTGCCAGGTGTATACATGTTAACGATGGCGCGCTCCTTATCGACATAATCGATGAGTTCGTATATCTCCTCGCGCATCATGGGGTCACCTTCAGTGAACACGATAACCATTGCACCCATATCCAGCACATCATCTATGGCACGTTTGATGGTATCAATGTCAAGATCACCTTCGCCGCCACTGACGACACAATGCTCACAGTCGCAGTTGCATTTACGTGTGATCTCAAAAGAAACAGTTTCGGGAATGTATCTTCCAAGTGCTATCTGGGTCTCTGCCAGTAATAGTCTTTTGAAAGCCTTGCTGGGTATCGGTGGTAACCATGTGGATGCAATGACCTCTCCTTCTGAAACACGTGCGGGCTTTTCATCTTTGAGTCTCTCGTTGATCCTGCTCAAAAAAGGAGTGCATGCTTTACGGAGGCTTCCACTTGCCTTAAGCTGTATAAAATCTCCCGAATCATCCAAAATTATGGAAAGCCCGGGTATTGAAAGCAATGTGATCTTTTCGTCCTGTGAATCATTGTATTCCGGTGTCATCCGCTTTTCCCCTCGGGTTAAATATATCTTCGGAGAAAACATCGGCTTCCCTGCCTATTACAGACTGCGATGAGTAAACAACAATTCCCTGGTCAGCTATCGCATACGGCCGGAGTGCCTCATCATGCTTGACGCCTCTCATCTTCAGTATTTCTATAGAGCGAATCCTTTCTCCAGCAATCCTGAACACCTGAAGGCAGATAACTCCTTCGGCAAGGTATTCTTCCACGCTGAAGTGATCGGAATCTTTGTTGATCTCGCTGGTAATGAGTGTGGTACAATCAAAGTTCTCGATGTTTTTGATGAATTCAAGTATGATGTATCTGACATCGACCGGATCAGGTGAGATCTTCAGGGATGTGATCGAATCAATAAAAAGACGCTTTGCACCGATCTCCTGAATGCTGGCGAAAATCTGCTTAAGGACTGTTTCGATGGTTGTGTCATCAGTTTCTTTGTTTGAATTCGGGTCCTTGTTCTTCTCAATGTATCTGCCATAGGCTATGGGGTCGGCTCTTATTATCCTGAGTTTGTCTTCCTTAATGAGTCGCTCAAGGTCCCAACCATGTCTCCACATGTTACGCATAATGCGTGCAGGAGTTTCCTCGAATGTAATGTATACTCCCGGCTCATTGTATTTTTCAATACCCTCGTGCAGATACTGTGCCCCGAATGTGGACTTGCCTGCCCCTGGCCCTCCTCTGAGGAGTATTACATCATTTTCTATGAATCCGCCTTCTATGAGGTCGTCAAATCCTGGTATTCCTGTGGGTACGCGAGTCATTTAATTCCTCTGCATATTTGTATGCTGGGTATTTATATATTTATCGGCATTTGGAAATGCGGCTGTTTCCTGGCCTTAAATACCAAAAAAAGAAAAAAGATAGTTCGGACCGAAAAGCCGGTCCGGGATGCATTATACTCTTTCTGAAAAAGCAAGAGTTCCGCTGATTCGCTTAATTCTTATTTTTACAGCCTGGCCTTTTGAAGCACCAGGTACGAAAATAGTATATCTGTCCACCTTTGCAATTCCGTCTCCCTTTGAGCCGACTGCATCGATGTGTACTTCATACTCTTTTCCTTCTTCAATGGCATCCTGCTTAGCGACTGCACTTGCACGTCTCTTCTTAACAGGTCTGTGACCTCCACATGCAGCGCACTTCAAAACGAGTACCCTGTCCATTTTGATAAGCTGTGTGTCAGGTCTGTTACATTCAGAACAGATCACATATTCATCCACATAGGACTGAATTGTTTGTTTGATCTGGTCATTTGAGAATCTTCCCTGAAATATGGCTCTTGTGCCATCTATTTTACCTGCAGTACCCATTTCACGGGTCAGGAACTTCATAAGATGATCGGGGTCTCTGTTGAGCGTATCTGCAATATTGCTTAAATTGTCCAACAGCGTGGTCTTACCCTCGACCATAGTTTTAGGTGCGGGGATTACGAAACGGGCATCCGTAGTCTCCATATCAGGCAGGTTCGCTATTGCACGGTCCAAAAGCGCTTCGTAATCGTCCATTTAATTCCTCCTAGATAGGGTGGATTCTTATTGTACAAGTTCCAGGCCCTGATCGATAACGATCCTGATAGGTGTTGGCAGTTTGTGTCCTGCTTTCCTGAGTGCGTCCTTTGCAGATGCAAAGTTTTCCTTGTTTACAGAGATCGTGAATATTTTTTGTCCTGCTGAAACTCTTGCTGCAGTTCCTACATTCTTTCCGTAAGCTCCACGCATACCACTGGATACACGGTCCGCACCTGCTCCGGTTGCCTGCTTGTTCTCTCTGAGGACTTCGTGTGGGTATACTCTCAACTTAATGTGGTATCCTGCACGGCCTGCTGCACTCATCATTGTTCTGTTAGCTGTTATACGTGCAGCTTCAAGTGATTTGTGTGTGAGCTGGCACCTTTCTTTGGCAATGAGAGTTAACTTGATGGGGAACTCAGCTGTTTTGTTACCCATGTCGTAGTGGATAACCTGACTTCCGGGTACACCGCCCATGTATTTCCTTCTTGTGAATGAGCGTTGTCTCACATTCCTGTACATACTTGCTGGTTTTCTTACCATGAATTTAATCTCCTTGAATTAGTTATTTGGATATGATTGCGGTATCAACGCCGTCATCTAATGCGTAGTTGACACCTTTGATTTGAATTTGCTGACGTGGTGTATCAGCGAGATAGTTCCGTCTCAATGGTTCATTCCCTATTACCTAGGACTTTATAAGTCTTATCGCTCAAACCCGTCTACTTATGATATATATGCCGGGTCAGAAGCCCATAACAACCTGATAGCATCATGTTGCCATAAGGGGCTGCGAAATGCAGTCTGGTCCACAACTCGCTTTTGCAATTCTCGTCCATGTCCATTAGTATGCCTCTTCTGGGTCCGGTTACCATGACAGACTCTATGTCTTCAGGATGGACTTTATTCTTTATATAGCAGCCATGTCCTCCTTCATCAAACACTTCCTGGAATGAAAGTTCTCCCTGCATTAGACGCAGTATATATTCTTGTAACTTCTCTCCATCCAGGCTGGATGTGTGATGTTCGAATAATGCAACTATCCTGTCATCCATGACTATGGCAGCCAGTGTGTGCCCGTTCCCAATGTTCACGACAACCGCAGGCTGCACTGCTGCAGGGTCAAGTAAAGCTCCGAAAATAGCTGCAGGTCCGGTATCCATAAATATGGCATCTCTGTCATTGATCGTTTCTGACACTGAACTTATTCTGCTGAACTCTTTTGGAATATTGTCATGCCCATAGGCGAATACGCTAAAGTCTCCTCCTGCGTCCATGAGCTTCTCAAACATCTTGAAACGATAAATGCGATTACTCACTTTGGGTGAATCTCCATGATCCTGCACCGCAACTGCGATCATGTCCGGCATACTAACTCCAAAGTTTCCAAGTGCATTGCTAATGGCATCAATGTCCAGGTCCCTGAGCTGAATGACCTCTACGTTTTCCGTATCGATCTCTTGCCCATTCTCCTCTACAATTTGGATCCCCATCTGTCTGACTTTTTCAATATCATCCTTTATTGTTAATGCAGCCTTTGGGGTTGAAAAAACCTTATATCCCTGTTTGATATGCTCTTTTATAGCTCTGGCAGAGGGTCCTCCGCCCATCACTGTTCCTTTAAGGAATATGTCCTTACCTTCCTTTGTTGCCTGACGCACCTTTTCAGCGATGATCACAGTTGGAGATGGCATAACCAGAATAAGGCTGTTCTCTGGCTCTTTTTCCGTATCATACAGGAGTATGTCCTGTGTGCCTGTACCTATGTCTACAGCTAATATCCTCATGACTTATCGAGCGTTTCATATACTTATTTGCGTATAAATACTTCGTATGAAAGATTCCGTTGTCAAAGAACACAAAATGGGAAACAAAAAGGTATGCAACTTCGCAATAATAACTGTCTCCACGTCCCGCTTTGAAATGTATGGTAGTGTACTTTCCCCAATCGATGCGCAAGACATTTCCGGGGAAAAAATGGCAGAGCTAATACGGGCAGAGGGGCACAATGTGTTGCAATACTCACTTGTAAGCGATGATATGGGTTCCATCATTGGTGCTTTATATGAAGCCGTGGACTCTGATGCAGATATTATCATTACAACAGGCGGTACAGGGCTTGCAAGTACAGATGTGACCATCGAATCGGTGACTCCTATGTTCGAAAAGAATATTCCTGGATTTGGAGAACTTTTCAGGTACAAAAGTATTGAGCAGATAGGCACTTCTGTTATACTCACCCGGGCAGATGCAGGTCTCTTCAAGGGAAAAGCTATATTCTGTTTGCCAGGTTCTCCTGCAGCAGTTGAGCTTGCAGTGGGCGAAATAATACTTCCTGAAACGGGGCATATAATCAAACATGCTTTGCAATAGCTAAAACAAAAAGATGTCTGCAAAAAATTTTAGATTTAAAAAGAACTAAATAAAAAAACATATATAGTGTTCAATCCATTTTTGGTGGCAAACACTTTTCATAAAGTAATACTTATATATTGTATATTACTATAAAATAAGTGCAGCGTTTTTTCCGGGATGCTGTAGAACTTTCGGGGAATAATTCTATATACTATTCAAATTATGGAGAAAGCATGTCTGGCTATTCATTAGGCATCAAAGAACTGGATGATCTTGTTGGAGACATCCGGGAAGGGACTAATCTGATGATGATAGGCCCGCCTATGAGCCGAAAAGATGACTTGCTGGATGTTATTATATACGGCAATCTCTCTAATGCCGATGATTCTGCTATCATTGTTTCCACTCGTGAACCCGGGGAACGAATTCTGGGCTGGTTTGAGGAGAATGGTATGGATCCTTCCACTGTTAACCTGGGTGTGGTTGATTGCGTAACTAAGACCCTGGGAATTGGTGCTGCAGATGTTGAAGGTATCAAAAGGGCATCAAGTCCGGTGGACCTTACGGGAATTGGTGTAAAAATAAGTCAGTTCTTTGAGGATTTCTTTGTGAGGAAAGGTTCGCCAAGAGTACGCCTGTGCATAAATTCTCTCTCTACTATTCTGATGTATTCGAATCTGCAAACCGTTTTCAGATTCCTCCATGTTTTCACAGGTCGTGTAAAGGCGGCTGGTGGGTTCGGATTGTACGTTGTAGAGGATGAGATGCATGATCCGCAGACAATAGCCACTCTGAAGCAGTTATTCGATGGTCTCATTGAGATAAAGGCAATGGGTGATTCTTACGCAATGAGGGTTGTAGGCCTCTCGCCAAAACCAACGCCCTGGTTCGAATATAGCATAGATGGGGCTGAAGTTTCTCTGTCTGAATCAAAAAAGGCCTGATATGTCTGAAGTATCTGATATGGATATTTCTTGCGGACTTGTCGGACTTGCATGAATTTAATCTATTTTTGGGTATTGGGAATAAAATCAAATATCAATACATAATTTAATTAATTAAATTTACGTTACAATAATCTAGTATCTACTCTATCAGGTGTATCTTATGGAAAAAGAAAAGTTATATAAACTGAAGGCAGAAGCTTCAAAAATCAAGCCTATATTAAATGTCGGCAAGAACGGTATTACCGATTCTCTTATCGATGAGATCAAAAAACAGGTAAAGGCAAATCGTCTTGTAAAGATAAAAATGTTGAAAACGAGCTCAGAAGGTGAAGATACTAAAACCGCAGCCCAGAAACTTGCAGAGTTGACCAATACTACTCTGATAGAGGTACGGGGCAGCACGGTAGTTCTTTACAGATAAGCAGTACGATCCTGCTACGTTATTTATTTGAACCTTTCACCTGATACGATCTCCACTTCCTGAATGGTGATCAGCTCTGTTGGAAGCATTTTCTTCAGGGATGGAATTATATCCCTTATTTTTTCTTCTTTGTCCACTGCCTGGACTATTACCGGCAGTTCAGTGCCCAAACGTAGTACGCTTACTGTATGGATCTGATCATGGATGCCGTAGCCTTCAATACAATGCTGGGCAGTAGCGCCTGCAATACCTGCATCCATTAAGAACTCGATCACTGCGTGGTGTGCGCTTTTACCTTTATATTTGTCATTCTCACCGAGGTATATCATGAGGAGTGCTGCTTTCATATTATGGACCTGCAGTATTTTATCATCGTCAATTGATCTATATCTTAAATTTGTTTTCAAGAGCTATATAACATGTTCAGAACTAAACTTCAGTAAGACTTATAATATAACACAAGAATCATTATTTTATGGGGAATAGTAAGTTGTCAACTGCTTTTTTTGCATTTGCGGTGCTCAGCATACTCTTTGCAGGGAGTTATATGATGGGAACAGATGCTGGGTCCGAAACAAAAATGTCGGAGTCCCAGGCGATTGCTCTGGTAATGAACAATTCCAGTGCAAGTGAGTACATGTCCGTTTACTTCACAACACCTGAATGGAGGGTGTCGCATGCTACGCTCATTGAAAGTTCGAACGAAAGTTCGGATGTGTCCAATGAGGAAGATACTGTCTGGAAGGTCGAACTCATGGAACGAAGCTGTGCATGCTCCACAGTAAAGGATCTCTATGTGGTAGAAGCCTATGTATCTCCTCGTAGCGGTGAAATTTTTGATGTAAAGACCATGGCAGTACTGGAAAGCGAATATGATAAAAAGACCTGTTCAACAACAGCCTGCCATTAAAATGTCAGTATGCAGGATCTGCTTTCTTATCCTGATCCTGTCTGTTGCAGCCATGTCTGCAGCCCATGCAGATGCTGTAGAGCTTGAATACTTCTACGAGAGCGGATGCCTGAAATGCGATCGCTCTTCTCCTGTTATTGAAGATGTGGTTGGCAATTATGGGAGTATCAACTATTCGAACTATGAGATCACTTCCTCTTTCAGCCGTGCCATGGGGTATGGGGTAACAACGGTCCCTTCTGTGGTCATCAACAGAACCTTGGTAATAGGATATGCAGATTACGATGGAGATACTGAGGTCCTTCGGGAACTGCTTGTTGATGGAATTGAAAATGCACCTCATATGCCTGATACAACAGCTCAGGATGCTTCAAATGCGGCAGTTTCTGAATCCGGTTTCGGTAACGGAAAGACTCCTCTTATCATATTCATTGCCGGTTTACTCGCAGGCTTTAATCCATGTCTGCTGGCTGTAATGGCTTTCCTTGCATCCGCCGTTGTTTCATCCAATGGTTCCCGTCGGGACATGCTTGTGTTGGTTGTAGGTTTTTGTGCAGGTATTTTCATAACCTACATGACAGTGGGTTTTGGGATACTGAATACTATAAAATCCTTCCCTGAAATACAGGATGTCATCACAACTATAATGATCCTTTTGATAGCCTTTCTGGGATTGTGGCACATATATGATGCATATTACATGAAAACCCATTCAAGATCATCTTTCAAAACCCCACGTTCACTGATACATTTCATGGGCAATATCGAGGGCAAGAATATCCTTTTCATATCATTGCTCGGCGGGGGTTTGTTTTCCCTTATCAAGGCACCATGTGTGGGTGCTGTATACCTGGCCATTCTGGAGTCTCTTATGTCAGGCAATGACATTGTTCAGGGTACTATGTACCTGGGGCTTTACAATCTGGGTGTTGTGCTGCCTATTCTCATTCTGGGAGCTTTTCTTGCTTTTGGCCTTGACCCTGCAAGGGTTAACGAATTCAAGGAAAGAAGGCGGGTGGAGATACGTTTTGTAACAGGTATGATCCTGATATTGTTTGCCGTCCTTTTGAATCTAAAGATAATCTGAGTCTTGGATATGTGCCGTCCTGCGGGCAAGTCTATTGTTACGGGCTTATCATCAAGGATGCCACAGCCACCGCTCCAAGGCATGCTCCTGCGTTCATGATGATATTCAGCAGGAAATACATGCCCTCTCCCTCTTCCATCATCCTGAAACTTTCATAGGCAAAAGTAGAGAAAGTTGTGAACGAACCCAACATGCCGATACTCACAAAGTATCTCAGGGTTCCATCAATTGCGGAAAATGTCATGGCTGCGAGTATGAAACTTCCAATGATGTTTACAGCCAGTGTTCCGGTGGGTATTTCTCTTATTCTGGGCAATGCACCGGATACTGTGTATCGGAGTATCGCGCCAAAAAATCCGCCTATTCCTACAAGAAAGAGTTCAGAAACCATTGCTTCTTCCCCTCATCTTCACAATATAAACTACAATTCCTCTGCCTGCAAAGACTCCGGCAATGCTTAGTGCCATGTTAAAACTGATGTTCAGGATAGCTCCTGTTGTCGACATCTGGAATGTTTGTACTGCAAATGTGGAAAATGTAGTGAATGAGCCCAGAAATCCTATGCCAAAGAACATCTTTGTTTTTGGATTCACATATCCAAGGTACTCTGAGTTGTACATCAGAAAGCCCAGCAATATACTTCCAAGGACATTAACGACAAGTGTGCCGGATACTGCATGGAACTGGCCTGCAAGCAGGTATCTGGACATTGCGCCGAAAAAACCTCCTGCTCCAATGGTCAGAAGGTCGGTATATCTATCGTATGATCTGTTTTTGTCACTCAATTAACACGACATCCACTTCGTTTCCTTCTTCATATCCTTCCACATTTTCGGGAATGATAACAAAACCGTTGGATTTTGCGATGGAGCTGAGTATGCCTGCTCCGGCGGTCATCAGGGGTCGTGCACTATTTCCTTCGAGGATAACCCTTGCATAACTCACGTAACCTTCCCTGGATGATATTTTCCCGGTTAGTCTGGCATTGACGGTAATTTCTGGTATGTCCGGTATATTGCCTGCTTTCCTTATGGCAGGTTTACCAAAGGCAAAAAGAGCTACAAGTCCAGCGGCAGGGTATCCGGGCATGCAGAGTACGGGTGTATCTCCTGCAATACCAAGAGCTGTTGGCTTTCCGGGACTTAATCCTACTCCATGTACCAGTTTCTTTCCAAGGGACTCGACCACTCCGGGTACGAAATCCCTTTCGCCCACAGATGTTCCTCCTGACACAACAATGAAGTCTGCATCCTGGTTCTCTGTGATCGCTTTTTCAATGAGGTTCCTGTCCTCTGGGACAATATTGCAGTAACGTGGCTCTGCTCCCCACTTTTCAACATACATGCCTATCATGAGGCTGTTGATATCAAGTGTTTCCCCGGGGGCAGGTATACTATTTTCTTCCAGGGGAATAAGGTCATTTCCTGTGGGTATTATGGCAACTATGGGTCTGGAGTAACTTTTTACATCCTCAATACCAAGGGATGCAAGCACTGCAATGTCGCATGGTCTTAAAAGGTGGCCCTTGTTGAAGATTATCTCATTCTTTCGCACGTCTTCTCCTACATCCCCTACGTTCTTTCCGGGATGTACTTGTGCGCGTACCTCTATCATATCACCGATCATGATGGTATCTTCAAGCATGATGACAGCATCAGCCTCATCAGGTACCTGTTCACCGGTGCTTAAGTGGCAGCATACTCCTTCATCTACATCATCGGAAACCTGTAACATAACCGGATTTGTGGGGGATGCGCCCATGATGTCTGCAGAGCGGACTGCATAGCCGTCCATTGCTGAACGCCGGTAGTGCGGCACGTTTCGTGGGGCAAGAATGGTACTGGCCAGGATCCTTCCTGCAGTTTCTCGGATGGGGATATTGTCAGTACGGTCGAATGGTCTGATCTCATTAAGGAATAATTCCTTTGCCTTGCTGACAGATGTGCGTTCTTTCAGTATCCTGTCCATAGTTCTTCCTCTGCTGCTTCCTTATCCGCCGGAAACTGGCGGGAATATGCCGACTTCATCTCCATCATTCACGTTTGTGTCAAGTTCTTCCATGTGTTTGATGTTATTTCCATTAAGGAATACGTTGATGTATCCGCATATCCTGGGATTATTTCCTTTTTGTTCAAAAACAAACTCATCAAGGCCCGGATATTTTTCAATGAGTGAGTAAAGTATATCCTGGATAGTTTCTCCGCTTAACGAGAATGATGATTCGCCTGCTATCTCTTTTAGATTCGCAAATAGTTTCACCGTAATGTTAGCCATGGAATTCATATTCACTACGGATATGTAATAAATGTATTCATGGTTGTTTAGAATGGAATTAAAAAAGTCTGGTGGGATAGCGCGGATTTGAACCGCAGTCCAAGCGTCCCAAACGCTCGAGGATGGACCAAGCTACCCTACTATCCCATGCAGAAGAGCAACCTATGGACGTAGCTCATAGGATATATAACTTTCGAATTATTCACCTGCTATCTCTTTTAGATTTACAAAAAGTTTCACCGTAATGTCCGCCATGGCAATAATATTCACTACTATGTAAAAAATGTATTCATGATCGTTTAGAAATGAATTAAAAAAAGTCTGGTGGGATAGCGCGGATTTGAACCGCAGTCCAAGCGTCCCAAACGCTCGAGGATGGACCAAGCTACCCTACTATCCCATGCAGAAGAGTAAGCTCTGGATGTCGATAATAGGATATATAACTTTCGAGATAATCGCCTGAACCCACTCATTTTCGCTATTTTGACTCGGAAGGCTTACTGAATTTTATTTGTCAGATGCACAAGGTAATGTCTATTGCATCAATGCAAGTTCTTTGTGCGTTCTGGGCACAGATGATCAGAAAGTGGTATCATCCATTTTACTTTCTTTTTTTAATTCACTGGTCTCCAGCTCTGTCAAATGACCAGCTTCCAAGTGTTATCATGGCTATTGCAAAGGCAATTATCACAGGTAATGATCGTGATATGGGTATTGATGAGCTGCCAAGAAGGCTCCATCTCATTGCTTCTATTCCGTATGTGAAGGGATTGAGGTACACAGGTATGCTCAACCACTCGGGCAGGTTCTCCGGGGGGTAGAATGCCGTACTCGCCATGAGTGTAGGGAATGTGATAAAGGTCATTATCATCTGGAATCCTTCATGGGACTCTATTCTTGAGGCAAGGGTGATGCCAAGACCTATGAATCCAAGACCTATGATGAACATGACAATGATGCTGAAAAGCTGCCCCCATATGGAAACGTATTTGATACCCAGAAATCCGCTGATGATCATGATCATTGTGCCCTGTATCATGGCTGTCGTCACTCCGCCTGTGGCTTTGCCAAGTGCGGTGTAGAAACGGTTTACCGGGGCAACAAGTATCTCTTTCAAAAATCCGAATTCCCTGTCCCATATAATGGATACTCCTCCAAGCAGTGATGCAAAGAGTATTGACATTCCGATAATGCCCGGTGCCATGTAGTCGATATACCTGCCGGAGCGAAGGGTCATTGCACTTCCAAGTGCAGAACCCATTATAACAAGAAAAAAGAGAGGGGTGGCAAGGGATCCAATGATCCTTGACCTTGATCTTTTGTAGCGCAGCATTTCCCTAAGCCACAAGGTGTAAACTGTATTCAGGCAATGCTTCATGTCACTTGCAGCCATCATCAGCTCCAGCGTTTGTAAACCTCATTGTCCACTCCTACCAGGTCCAGTGCTCTTCCTGCCATGGAGTTTACAAGATCATCAATGCTCTGGGGTCTGGAATAGAATCCCGGGCATGCGGGAAGGATTATGGCTCCTGCCCTTTCCAGCTTGAGCATGTTTTCCAGGTGTATCTGGTTAAGGGGTGTTTCCCTTGGCATCAACACAAGTTTCCGTCTCTCCTTCAAACACACATCTGCTGCCCGTCCCAGGAGGTTATCTGACATTCCGCCGGCTATCTCTCCAAGTGTCTTCATGCTGCAGGGGGCAACTATCATTCCGTCAAAGCGATGAGATCCGCTTGCAATTGATGCTGTGAAATCATTTTCATCATGGAGCTCTGTTGCCAGGCCATGTACGTAGTCAAGCGAATAATCAGTCTCTATGTCAATGATCTGCCTTGCAGCCTTTGTCATCACAAGATGGGTTGTAACATCCATCCCGGAGAGTATCTCGAGTATCCTGACTCCATATGCCGAACCTGATGCACCACTAATTCCTATTACTATTTCCACTAATGACCCTCCTCTAATATGGCGGATAATTCCCCAACCATCTCTTTTGAGACCTTCACTATATCCATGATCTCTTTTTTGGTTATATTATCCAAATGGATGCCAACAATAAAAACTGTTGTTGAACGGCTTGCTGCACTGAACATTTTGGCCCCATTCAATGCTATCTCATCCTCTCTGTGCCCCGGAAGGCTTAGCACCGAAGCATATGATCTTCCGGATTTCTTATCGAAAGAACCGGTTGCAACAGCTCCAACGTGTTCGTCTCCGCCGGTAAGTGTGACAACTATATCGTCACCTATCTTCTTCCATTCGAGTATGAGTTGCGTTCCTAAAAGTTCTCTGCACAGTCGCTTCAAATTATCACTCGAGTTCTGTTAAAAGGAATTGTTTTGTCGTCTTTTTCACATCGAAGAAGTCTCTTGCGATCTTCCCGACAGCTTCACGATGCTCCTTTGGTGTATATATTCCCATTTTCCAGTTGTCCCTGTGTGCGTGTTCAAGGGTGGCAACTATATTGGAAGCCTCATCCAGACTGACCATTTTCCCATTCATCTTCACAAGAGCTTTCATTTCCGATATGTCCGGCTTTCCGGGTATGTCTATGAGCACATCGCCCTGGTCTATGCCTGCCATGTCCGCAATCTCCGCTTCAATTCGTCGGTTGTGCTTCCTGTGCTTCAGTACTCCCTCTCCGACCTCATCAAGGCCGACATAAAGCGCACGTTTGTACAGTTTTCGTCTGCTTAGTCTTTCTGCAAGCTCTCCTGCATAACCATCATCCTTGCGGATCATCTCGGATATTCCTGCATCGTCCATCATCCGAAGTTCAAAAGGGTCGAGTTCCTTTCTCTGGATCAGGTCTCCCACTGCCCTTGTGAACATAGTTTCCGCGATCCTGGAAACATGATGGAAATAAACAGATGGGTGCATGAGGAATCTTGATACCAGCAGTGATTCTGCAGCCTTGACACCTCCTGCTGTGAGCACGAGTTTGTTCTCGTAGAATTGCATCTCATTGATCAGTCTTTCATGATCCACAAGCCCGAAAGCGACGCCTGTGTAATGTGAATCACGGACCAGATAATCCATTCTGTCCACATCGATCTCACTGTTGAGTATCTTGCCAAAGTCAGTTTCTCCCTTGATGTGATCTTCGACCTTTGCAGGGCTGATACCATGTTCACTGAGTATGTCTGCGATCTCGCTTTTTTTCAGTATATGTTTAACATCCTCATGGCGCTGCCTTGTATAGTGTTTCATGAGGCCTTCGGTAACGTGTGAGTAGGGCCCATGTCCGATGTCGTGTAGCAGTGCAGCTACCCTGAGCTCTTCCTTTTCTTCCTGTGAAACCGTACTGATACCTTCGGTAAGCAAACTTGCCAGATGCATCACGCCCAAAGAGTGTTCAAAACGAGTGTGATTTGCCCCGGGGTATACGAGATTCGATAGTCCAAGCTGTCTTATCCTTCGAAGACGTTGCATGAGAGAAGAATCAATAAGGGATAATGTGAGCTTGTCCATTTTTATGTAGCCATGGATCGGATCACGGATGACTTTCATATCGTTTAAATATATTTCATGGTATAATGGTATTCCTATAAGCGCAAAAGGAAAAAGATCATGATAATATTCTCAGGCGGAACAGGTACTCCTAAATTGTTGAACGGTCTTCGTAAAGTGATCCCGGAAGAAAATCTGACAGTCGTGGTCAATACGGCAGAGGATCTGTGGGTTTCGGGCAATCTGGTGACACCTGATATAGATACTGTATTGTATCTTCTTTCAAACAGGATCGATAGTAAGAAATGGTGGGGTGTAGCGGATGATACCTTCAGGACCTATGAGCTCATGAAGTCCCTGGGTCACAATGAGAAGATGATGCTTGGTGACCTTGACCGTGCGACCCATATAATGCGTTCTGATCATCTCAGGGCAGGGAAAACACTCAGCACTGCAACTATGGAGCTGTCAAGGTCATTTGGTGTAGCTGCAAAGGTACTTCCAATGTCTGATGACCCTGTTTCTACGATGGTAGTCACTCCCGGGGGAACAATGCATTTCCAGGATTTCTGGCTCGGCAATCAGGGTAAGCCAGAAGTGCTTGATGTTTATCAGGATGGTGTGGATGAGGCGTCTATCTCTCCTGCGGTTCTTGAGGAACTGGATAATGAAGATGAGGTGCTCATCGGTCCGAGCAATCCTATTACCAGTATTGGTCCTATTTTGGCAATACCTGGCATGAGGGACATACTAAGGAAGAAGAAAGTGATTGCTGTAAGTCCCATTATTGGCACCGAACCTGTAAGTGGTCCTGCTGGGAAATTGATGAGTGCCAGGGGAATGGATGTGTCCTCTGTGGCTGTGGCGCAGTTCTATAAGGATTTTCTTGATGTCTTCGTAATTGATGAGCGTGATAATATCCATGATCAGACTTTCGATAATTTGGACTGCAAGGTAATGCGTGCCGATACATTGATGAAAACCGTTGATGTGAGCCTCAGTCTTTCTAAATTTGTTGTAGATGAGTTTGGGAAAATGGACTAAAGGTTGACCAGTGATGCTCTAATGTTCATATGGCCACATAAAATATTTATATAGGTACATTTTTATTATTTTAATACCTATATAGTTTAATCTGTAATTTGAGGGAAATACAAATACAGTTTCTAAGGTGAAATTGTGGGCGACGAATGGAAAATAGATTTGAAAATCCCTGATATAGGGTCAATGGTTACGCTTCTGACAACTGCAATATGTTCTGTTATTCTGGGCTCTGCGGAGATCGCCTACACTATGATGTGGATCTCTTCTGCATACGAGAGGCACGGGAAAGACTTTTTCCTGGATCTTTTAAATGCGCAAGCTCTTACATGGACAGCTGAATACATTCTTGTGGCAGGATCTCTTCTTCTGATGTCATCAATGGTATTCCTGCTGACAATGGCTATTGCGTTGTATGAATTGAATGCGCTTGCAAAGAATTCTGAAAGAAAGGTACACAGAAAGATCCTTTTCGGGACACTTGCCCTGGGAATGGTTCTTTTGTTCATGGCACTTATCTCTGCGATAATCCTGAGGTACATTTAAGCAAATAATTAATTTCACGCTCAAGAGGATGATAATATGAGCTTAAGCATCAGTGGGACAATAAAAGAGGTCCCAAAAGAAGTTGAGAGTCCTGCCGGCTCACTGGAAGACATTGCCAGGACTGCAACAAAAACAGAGAGGGTACTTTACCCTATATCTGCTATTGTGGGTCAGGAGAAAATGCTCAGGGCTCTGATTCTGAACACGATAAACCCGTCTATTGGCGGTGTGCTTATACGTGGGCAGAAGGGAACTGCTAAATCCACAGCCGTAAGGGGTCTGGCGGAAATTTTGCCAGAGATAGAGATCGTAGAGGGCTGTAAGTTCAACTGTGACCCAGCTGATCCCAAGAAATTCTGCTGGGAATGTATGGATAAGAAGAAAAGAGGCACGCAGCGCATCCAGAAACGTCAGATGAGGGTTGTGGACTTGCCTGTGGGGGCCACCGAGGACAGGGTTGTAGGCAGTCTTGACATTGAAAAGGCAGTGAGG
Organism: Methanolobus sp. ZRKC3; assembly: GCF_045291275.1. GTDB lineage: Archaea > Halobacteriota > Methanosarcinia > Methanosarcinales > Methanosarcinaceae > Methanolobus. The sequence continues at coordinate 1,811,213 of NZ_CP146982.1, read as the reverse complement.
CAGGGAGTACAGGCTTTTGACCCCGGTATACTTGCTCAGGCGAACCGTGGTATCCTTTACGTGGATGAAATAAATCTGCTGGATGATTTTGTTGTGGATGCCTTGCTGGATGCCGCAGCAATGGGTGTGAACACAGTGGAACGTGAAGGTGTAAGCGTAAGCCACCCTGCAAATTTCATTATTGTAGGTAGTATGAACCCTGAGGAAGGAGAACTTCGTCCGCAGTTGCTTGACAGGATAGCATTGCAGGTGGAAGTTACCGGCATTTACGATGTGGAGCAGCGTATAGAAATCATCGAGCGCCGTAACCACTTCAATGATGATACTAAACAGTTCATTAATGAGTTCGGACCTGAGCAGGAAAAATTACGCCTGAAGATACTGAAAGGCATGAACGTACTTCCAAGGGTGACGACCACAAGGGAGAATCTGCGCACCATCGCGGAGATATGCATTGCCTTTAATGTGGATGGTCACCGTGCTGACATCATGATAGAGCGCACAGCCCGCACTAACGCTGCATATGAAGGCAGAGAGCGTATCACAAATGATGATATCATCGAGGCAGCTGAAATGGTGCTCCCTCACAGGATGCGCAAGAAGCCATTCGAAGAGGAAGAGTTCAGTGTGGACCAGCTCAGAGCAGTCGTAGAAGGCAATGTTTGATGGGTTATGGGGATGAGCTCCGAAGAAATTGCAATGCGCCTGCGCAGGAACCTTTTGCGCAATTATGGCATTAAAGTGATGCATATAGGGGTGCCTGTACTCGGAATGCGCATCCCACGCGTTTCGGTATCGGAATTCTCAAGGCATGATACCGATACGTTCTACGATGTCCTCCATTCCAATATAGCGCAGTTGAGGCCATCTGAGATAAGTACGGTCTATGTGATAGCCGATACTGATCATGTGCAGATAGATCCTGCGGCTTTCTTCAAGCCATTTTGGGATGGGGCAGAAGATCCTGCTCCAACATTTATGGAAACAGGGGAGTCGGCTTTCAGTGATCTCCTGCCTGATGAGTCCGATTCTGAGGTCCTTGTCGATGATGATTCCATGCCTGCCATGGATGAACCGGTTGAAAGTAGTTCGGGCGAAGACATTGTTCATCAGGAGACAACCCCATTAAAAAGTGATTCTGCTTTTATGGAAGTCTCTTCTGTAATTGATGAGGAATGTGAGACTCCTGATGTCGAACTGGATAGCTCCCGGATAGAGTCAGGTTCTGATGTGCTGGTGGAACTGACTCCCAGTGAATATGTGGTTGAGTGTAAGGATGATCTGCCCATCGTAACTCCTGAAGACACCAGAACGGCAGATTCCGGCAAGGTACACAAAGAACTCCAGGATGATCGCGTAGTTGGAAAGATACTGAATGAATTTGCGAAAAATTCCCAGAAAAAGAGACTTGCTTCAGGGAGGCTGAAATCCGGCAGGCGTGCAGAAGTACTTACCAAGAGCAAACGCGGCAGGTATGTGCGCTACAGGATGCCAGGGGAAAAGATAACCGATATCGCCATAGCTCCTACGGTGCGTGCGGCAGCTTTCCATGCAAAGGACGGAAAGATCGAGATAAGAAAGAGTGACATCAGGGAAAAAGTTCGCAGAAGGCGTATATCAAGTCTGATAAATATCGTTTTTGATACATCCGGTTCCATGGACGAACAGGAAAAGGTGCAGATAACCACCAGTGTTGTCATTGCCCTGCTCAAGGACGCTTACCAGAGACGTGACCGTGTTTCGCTGGTGACCTATAGTGGCAGGTCGGCTGAGCTGGTATTGCCATTCACATCCTCTGTGGAGGCTGCAAAAAGATACCTTGAGAAAGTCCCCTTTGGTGGAACGACCCCCATGGCTTCAGGTATTCTGAGTGGTCTTGAGACCCTTCTGAAGGAAGTTAAAAAAGAGCCATCTGCTGTACCTATTATGATACTTGTGACAGACGGTACTGCAAATTCTCCTCTGCACCTTGGGGGGAATATCAGAAGGGAGATACTTCAGGTTTCCAGACAAATTACCCAGTATCATGTGAATATGCTTGTGGTGGACATCAGTGAGACAGGTTCAGAACTCGCCAGGGAAGTTGCCCGGGAAAGTAATGGAAGTTACTATCATCCAAGGTCGCTGAGCAAGGAAGCTCTTTATTCGGCTATCAAGCAGGAGAGGGATTCAAAAACTGCTTTTGCTTGAATCTGGAAGATCTTTATCTTTCATTTTTTAACGGTTTGCTTTTATATAGTGTCATGTATTAAGCCATAGTTATGCTGGAAAAACTTCGCGAATCTTTACTGAATGCTCCCATAGTGCACAGAGGGGAGTATCACTATTTCATTCACCCTATTTCTGATGGTGTTCCATCTCTTGAGCCTGAATTGCTTGATGAGGTCGCAGAACACATATTGAGCATTGCAGATACCAATGTGGACAAAATACTTGCCATTGAGGCAATGGGTATCCCTCTTGCAACTGCTATTTCTTTAAAGACTGGTATTCCTTTCTCTATCATAAGAAAACGTCCTTACGAGCTTGAAGGGGAATTCGTCCTTTCGCAGGAAACCGGGTATTCAAAAGGTACTCTCTACATCAATGATGTGAAGATAGGCGACCGTGTTCTGATAGTAGATGATGTCATCAGCACAGGTGGAACTCTTGTAGCATTGCTTGGGGCATTGAAGGAAATGGGCGCAACTGTCTCAGACTCCATAGTGGTCATTGAAAGGGGCGAAGGTGCTTCAAAGTTGAGGGCACAGGGCGTAAATCTCAAGACGCTGGTGCGCATTGGTGTCGATGAGAATGGCGTTTTCATAGAGGATTAACATGGTTTCAGGCGAAGGATTCGATTTTCAGGTAGACAGGATCATATCTATAATAAAGGACAGCGATGCAAAGATAGTTGGTCTGCAGTTTCCGGAAGGTTTCAAGCGCAGGTCTCCTGCCATTGCAGAGCGCATAGAAAAAGAAACAGGTGTAATGGTTGTAATTTCCGGCAATCCCTGTTTCGGGGCATGCGATCTTGATGTGGCGCTGATAAAAAGCGTTGACCTGCTTTTCCATTTCGGACATGCACCTCTTGACGATAATGAGTTGAGTGACAAGGTCTTTTTTATCGAGACAAGGTCACAAGTCGATGTGAAGAATGTTGTCAAACTTGCTCTTTCAAGTCTTGAAGGCAAAAAGATAGGACTTCTTACAACCGTGCAGCACGCTCATAAACTGGAGGATGCCTGTGATGTGCTAAAAGCAGATGACAGGGAATGTGTCATTGGTGTTGGGGATGGTAAAATAGCATATCCTGGTCAGGTACTGGGTTGTAATTTCTCAGTCGCGCGCACAGAAGCTTGTGACGAGTATCTCTATATTGGAAGCGGTGAGTTCCATCCGCTTGGTGTGTCTTTATCCACTGGTAAAAGGGTCATAATCGCCGATCCATTTGTCAATGAGATTAGGGAAGTTGACCCATCACGGATCCTGAGGCAGAGAAGTGCTGTCATAGCAAAATCCCTGGATGCGGAGGTCTTTGGAATAGTGGTGTCCTCAAAACCGGGACAGGAACGTATGACGCTTGCCAATGAATTGAAGAGGATGGCTGCAAGGCATGATAAGATCGCACATATTTTCACCATGGACCTCGTAACCCCTGACCAGTTACTACAATTCAAAGTTGATGCTTTTGTGAACACTGCATGCCCTCGTCTTGCAATTGACGAGGTTGGCAGGTTCAATGCTCCTATGCTTACGCCTCAGGAATTTGAGATAGTTCTGGGTGAGAAAGAATGGGAAGATATAGTCTTTGATGAGATCACTGGTGAATGATATATGAAACAGCGAAAGCTTGAGATGCTGTTGGAGCAGATTGAGGGTTTTGAAAATCCCAATCCATCCCTTGAGCAGTATGCAACTCCTGCAATTCTTGCAGCTGAGATTCTGCATTTTGCCTATATGCAGGGTGACCTCGAGGGTACTGTTTATGACCTGGGCTGCGGCACAGGTATGCTTGCAATTGGTGCTAAATTGCTTGGTGCTGAAAGAGTAGTAGGTTTCGACCTTGACAGGAAGGCCCTTGAAGTTGCCAGAAGGAACGCTGAGAATATGGGCGTGGATGTTGAGTTCATGCATTGCGATATTTCCGAGGTGGATGGGCATGCGGATACAGTGGTCATGAATCCTCCCTTCGGTGCTCAGGCAAAAGGGAACGACAGACCGTTTATTTTAAGTGCTTTAAAAACCAGTGATGTGGTATATTCCATTCATAATTGCGGGAGTCATGGTTTTATCAGTAAGTTCATAGGTAGTGCCAAAATAGCTGATTGGTACACCACGGCATTTCCACTAAAACGAACATTTAAATTTCATAAAAAAGAAGTAGAGATGATTAAAGTAGAAGTATACCGCATTGTGCGTTAACTGCTTGAGTATGATACATCTCATTTCAAAGATCATGTGTTCAAATTTTATCAAATTTCAGTTTTATATGAGGGATTCTAATTAGGATAAGAAATAGAAGAAAGACTTCACGCAGGAAGATAAAGTCTTCAAAATCTGAGGACCAAGCCAGTGAAGTAGAAAGTCCAGTCGAAGCTTCCCCATCTCAGAGAAAGTCTGTAAGACCAGAAAATGCTCCTTCAAGGAAAACTTCTTCAAGGAAAACTCCTTCAAGGAAAGCACCTTCAAGGGACGCTCCTGCAAGGGTGGAAGGGAAAAAGGCTGAGAAAAGTAAAGCAGGCAAAACAGAAGCAAATCCTGAGAAAGGTTCTGCGGAAGAAGATAATATGGAAGATGAAAGCATAGATGAAACCATTTTTGTAATGCCTGGTGATTTTGTCGGAACGACCGAAGAATTCATAGCAGGAGAAGGTACGTATGTGAATGTGAGTGATATATACTCACTAAACACAGGGTATGTGAATATTAACAGAAAGTCAAGGATGATATCAATCCGTCCAAAGACCGACATCCCTCCTGAACTCCAGGAAGGCGACATCGTTGTTGCTGAAATTACCAATATGCGTGAATCCGTGGCTCTGGTAAACATTGGCGCAATCAAGGGCAAGGGCGAGCGTGAATTCCAGACCAATGGCCCTGCTGCTATTCATGTATCCAATGTGAAAGATTCTTATGTCAAGAACCTCTCACACGAGTTCTCCATGTCCGATATCGTAAAGGCGAAGGTAATTAACACCCAGAACATGCGCCTGAGCACTGCCGAAAACACACTTGGTGTGATGAAAGCTTACTGTTCAAAATGCAGAACTGCGCTTGTGAAAGATGACGATAGACTCAAATGTCCTGCATGTGGTCGTACGGAGAAGAGAAAGATCTCCTCTGACTATGGAAGCGGCATAGTTTGATACTAATTATTCAATAACTAGGTGAGATAAAGATGGAATTGAAGATCATTGACAAAACTGAAGATGAAATGCATCTTGAGATCAAGGGTGAGACCCACACTTTGCTTAACATGCTGAAATCAGTTCTCCTTGATGACGATAGAGTACAGATTGCAACCTATGACATGAAACACGTGTCCATAAGCGATCCTATCCTGTTTGTGAAAACCGATGGGACTGATCCAATTGCAACCGTCAAGGACGCACTAAATAGCCTGATTTCCCAGTGTGATGAGTTCATCTCTGTTTTCAGTAAATCTGTAGATGTTTAATAAAGCACCATTTTGGTGCAACATTTTTTTTAATTTTATATCTCCTTATTTTGGGATATGGTGAAATATCGGATAAGATCTAATACTTATAATGTCTTATTTTTAGAGGAGATGTTGCCACATATGAAGAGTTTGTCCAGACCATGCCAATCTGGGCATGAATATGGCATGGCTCTTGAAGAAGATAAATGATTGATTAATGAATATTTTTAATAAGGATAGGGGAGTTCCCTGTCCTTACAATAACAACCGGGTAATATCATGGTACTTGACGATTCAGCACTTAGTAAATTTGGTTTTATTCCACGTGGACCGAAGGATGCAATTAACATTGACCCGCTGCAGACAGGCGGTATATTGACAGAAGAGGCAAGAAAGTCTCTTGTTGAGTGGGGAGATGGATATTCCGTATGTGATTTCTGTGGAGGGGTGCTGGACCTCATAAAGAAACCTCCCATCGAGGAGTTCATACATAATGCCCTTCCTGAGTTTCTCAACACAGATGTAGTAAGGGTTACCCACGGTGCAAGGGAATCCAAGTTCATTGTGATGCACTCCATGGCACAGGAGGGTGACTACATCATACTGGATGAGCTTGCCCACTATTCATCATATGTTGCTGCTCAGCGTGCCAGACTGAACGTGAAAAAAGTGCCTCATAGCGGCGCTCCTGAATACAAGACAGATGTCGAAGCCTATGCCACAGCCATTGAAGAAGTTATAACGGAAACCGGCAAGGCTCCTGCACTTGCTCAGATCACATACCCGGACGGTAATTACGGCAACCTTGCGGATGTACAGAGAATATCAAAGATATGCCATGATTACGATGTACCTCTCATGGTAAATGGTGCCTACTCCGTAGGCAGAATGCCTATTGACGCAAAGAAAATGGGTGCGGATTTCATAGTAGGCAGTGGTCACAAGTCCATGGCTTCATCCGGTCCAATTGGTGTTCTGGGTGCAAAGGAGGATTATGCGGATATAGTTTTCAGGAAATCCCCTACACATAAGGTCAAGGAGGTAGAGTTGCTCGGATGTACTGCCAGAGGTGCAACTATCATGACCATGATGGCCTCATTCCCTGATGTTGTCAGACGTACCCGTAACTGGGACAACGAGGTCGCAGATGCCCGCTGGTTCTCTTCAAAGCTGGAAGATATGGGAATCATACAGATGGGTGACAAGCCACATAACCATGACCTGATGTTCTTCGAGGCACCGGTGTTCTACGAGATCTCACAGACTGCAAAGAAAGGCAGGTACTTCCTTTACAGGGAACTCAAGGCAAAGAATATCCACGGTATCAAATCCGGTCTGACCAAGTACTTCAAACTGAGTACATTCCAGGTAGGCAGGGAGAACCTGCAGTATGTTGCAGACTCCTTCGAGGAAATAATTGCTAAGTATCAGAAGGCAGAATAAAGTTCATCTTTCCCGATCAGGGTCGGGAAGGATTTATTCATTATTTCAAAATCGTATCCACTATTATGCCAATAAAAAATCTGCTCAGTAAAAAGGCATCTGATAAGACGTTGGAAAAGGTAAAATTAAAGACGAAGTCTTTTGGCAAGGCACTGAACCGCCTTATACTCCTGTTCCTTTTTGTCATCTTCCCTATGGTAGCTGTGATAATTGCAGACAATTATGGGATGATCGAGGTTCCGCTTATTGTAAAATCCTTTTTGAATACAGTTGTGACTATTCTTGTTTCTTACACCCTGGCAACCATATTCCTGAAACTCACTATAAATCTGGTTTCCAGCAGTTTTGAAGGAACAGGGAAACCCGAGGAAAAAATACTGCTTAGTAAGATATATGTTGCATTTATATACTCACTTGCAACAGTTGTCATATTCTGGCAGCTAGGTACCGATATCCAGAATATCTTCCTTTCAATAGGATTGATAGCTACCGGTTTCGCCTTTGCCATAAGAGATGTGATCCTCTCATATTTCATATGGTTCATCCTGCTCACCAAGAAACCCTTCAAGATCGGGGATTACATAAGAGTTGGTGATGAGGAAGGTCTGGTCAAGCACATTGGCCTTTTCTATGTGGTGGTGGATCCCTATCCTCGCACTTATGATGATTTCTTCAAGATACCCAACAAGGTATTTCTGGAAAAACCTATCAACAATTATGGAAAAGGTAGATTCTTCTCACAGTTCGATCTCTATGTGAAGGAGGTTCCCGAAGATATCCTGCAGAGGATCGAGACGATACGCGAGAAAGGCAGAAATATCACAGGTGCAGATGCTGTCTTCACCCTCAACAGTGACTGCGATGGCCTTAAGATAAACGTTCTTTACAGGACCAAGTACAATGAACGGGAGCTTATCAGGGACCATCTGTTAAGCTTGATGATACAGGAAATAGGTACGCAGCACCTCAAGGGATGATACGTGAACGTATCACTATTTAATGCGCAGTTTCGCCATATGCAGCTTATGAAACTATTCTCAGAACCTGTTTATCTGATGCTACTGAACAAGGTGAAAATATCAAAGGGAACTGTTGGCTTGTTTTTCTAATAATTCCTTCAGATTTTCCCCCTCTTCTCTCATAGGTATCCTGATGGCTTCAATTCTCTTTTTGGCAATTTTTGAGAACACCCATCAAAATCGAAAAGAAAGGACAGCGGTTTTAAGTATTTGTTAAACATGCCATTAAATCATAGATTTAATGGGAGTTCCAGATTTATAATCTGGAACAAACACAATCATCCCCTTTGTGTTTTCGTGCAAAGTAATACTCAGAGGATTAACCCTTTTTAAAATTTCATGTGAAAATTAAACCGAAAATAGGTTTTCTACAGAACCTATGAATGTTCATGTAAAACAGAGGTTGAATATCTAGAAATAGACGGTATCTTGCCTTATAGAATAATCAATTCAAAGTCCCAGTTCCTTTGCAATTTCCTGGAATTCTTTTCCTTTGCTAGTGGTCACATATATATTCCCCTTATGTTCTATCAATCCTTTTTCCTCCAACATAACAAGATACCTGTTGACCATATCAAAATTTAGATTTGCACTGTAAACTATGTGCGTCTTCTTGGATCCTTCCATTGCAGCCTTTAATATTTCCACACTAATGGCAGTTCTGCTTCTTCTGATAATAACCACATCCACTAGTAAATCATCTAAATTTTGCGCAATGTAATAAATTTACACCCATAGTCTTTGACATTGGTTTCACTTCTTGATTCATAAATAAACGTTTACTTAATGCCAAATGAATACAGCTGGAATGCTCCAATTCATCCCAGCGTTAACCATCATTATCATTTTCTGGTCTTATACATGTAAATTCCAATCACAGCTACAACAAGAACTATGCCTAAAATGACAATTGTATTGCTGCCTTGTGATGTGCTTACGGGTACAGGCTCACCCTCTTCTGCATTCAGATCATCTGAAGGACCTTGAAGTACAATTTCCTGTTCATCCCCGACTTCTTCAGTAGCACTGGTAGTTTCAATTTCTTCTCCAGCACTAACACTACTGAAGCCGCCACCGCCACCACTGCTGCCAGAGGTTGTAGTCTTTGTTCCAGCATCAGTTACAGGTGCAGGTGAAGATGCAGTAAGATCCAGAGATACTACTTCGCCAGTTATGTATCCACTAAGGTCTAACGTCTGTGCTTCTACCCCATCCACATACATAGTAACTATTTGATAAATTGAACTAACTCCAAGCCTGTTGCTGCGTTCATCGCCAAAAAAGCCTTCATTAGTTACCGTTGTTCTAGCTACGGTGTTCCCTTCAGCTACAACTGTGACTTCTGTTCCTGCAACTGCAGGCTGTCCGTCAACCATCAAGCTCCCCTCTAATACAATAGGAGGGCCATTTGCTGAAACCGGCACTACCATAAACGCCAATAAAATGACTGATACTTGTAATAGTAACATGTAATATTTTTTATTATTTATCATACGTCCCACCTTCGATAAAGCAAAAAAGCAGTGAGAATAACTCACTGCAAAATTCTTTGGTTTCATATGCCTTTCTCAGGCCAGTACACACTCCTCGTCCACGAATACGTAGAATCCTTCGTACATATTCATGTTAAAGACATCAGTACCTACATGGTTGCCATTGATGACACCTTCCACTCCGTTGTATCCAACAAATGCATACTCGTTTGTGGTTGGCATCCATGGTCCTTTGACCTTGGAATAGCAGTCATCTATGGATGTAAGACTGATCTCAGCGGACAACTCTACATCTGCAGTGTGGCCGATAGCATTCCATCCTTCACAAAGTGTAAGGGATGCTGGTGTGGATGGTACCTGTGGTATCAGATAGTCATCATTTATGACAACAGATTCTGTCAGGTTGTTGTGTATCCAATAGGCTTTGAGTGGTTCAAAGTCAGTTGGTACTTCCATTGCACCAGTACATGCGTTATCATAGAAGATACTGTCAATCACACTACTATTGAAGTCCTGTAGTACATTGTCAATAGATGCGTTCTCGAGTGTCTCTGGGATAGATATCAGGCTCCAGCCTGGCATCAGTTCTATACCTTCAACTGGTGGTACTGTTGGCACGCTGCTTAGCTCTACAGTGTCATCAAATACATCCAGATCAGGCAGAGGAGCTGCACCATCTACAACTGTGACATCCTTAAGGTCAAGGTCGTAGAATCCATCAGCAGCACCAGCCTTTACCTCAAAGTGAATGGTAAGGAAGTCGCCAGCCTGTGGGAAAGGAGTAGCATCTGCAAGAGCAAATGATATCTCACCATCATCTGTCAGATCCTGGACGATAAACACATCTGTACTTTCAGGACCCATCAGACCATTGTAAGTAGCTCCAGTTACACTAAGAGCACCGCTGTGATACATCATGTCGAATTCCACTGCGGAAACTGTGTCATCCACTGAATCAAGACTTACAACTGCATCAAAGACATCACCCTCACCGAAGACACCTGGATCGGCTACGATCTGAACGAATGGATCCTCTCCAGGAACCACTACGCCATCACCGATTTCTGCCTCACCGTCGTTGATAACTACACCTGGTATGGCATCTCCGCCATTCACAAGCATAACATCCATCAACTCAAGTGGGTATAATCCATCTGCTGCACCTACTTTTACTTCAAAGTCTACGGTAAGCAATTTACCGTCCTGTGTAGCAGGAGTTGCATCTGCGATAGCAAATGATATCTCACCATCATCAGTCAGATCCTGGACGATAAATACATCTGAATTTTGCGGACCCATCAGACCACTGTAAGTAGCTCCAGTAACACTGAAAGCATTATCATACTCCAAACTTAATTCCAGAGCTGAGAGGGTAGATCCATCTGAATCTACATTCACATCTACTGAAAATGGATCTCCTGGAGCAAGACCATCTACAAGTGCAGGATCAATGGAAACTGATGGTGCTGCTGCTGCAAGACCAATGCCTACAATGAAACATGCACAAAATATTAAAAGGGAGGTAGTCGAAACCACCAAACCCTTCGTCTTTTTATTTGTCATGATTGCACCTCGGTTAGAACTCATATGCCTGAGCAAATGCTGCGAAGTCAATGATGTCAATCTTGTCATCGTCATTGAAGTCGAAGACAACATTGTATTTCTCATCGCCTACTACAGTGTTGTATGCCTGAGCAAATGCTGCGAAGTCAATGATGTTTACATGACCGTCACCGTTGCTGTCACCCTTCATCTCATCTACTACTGGAGGTAGTGCTGGTGCTCCACCGTTCATGTAGATACCAGTTCCATCAGTTGGATCGAAGGTGAACATCATCCTTGGATATTCTGTTGGGAAGTCAACATTATCACAGAACTCTGTGTTAGGTGCTGTGAATGAGCTGGTCAACAGATAGTCACCGTTTCCGCCTGCATTTGGCACATCTGGGTAGACAAATTCCTTGTAGAAGTCTGGCATTGTGTGGATGTGTAGCCACTTCCAGGATTCTGGGGTTTCTGCTACCTGAGCAGTTCCAGGAACAGAGAGGCATCCTTCTCTGAGTATTTCCAGGAGGTTGGTGTGGAACCTGTCCTCATAGTCCTTACCAGTGAAGTATATCTCAGTTGCTGGCACGTCAACGAACATACGTTCTGCTACTGTGTCGTAGGAAGAACCGATGTACTGATCATGATACCAGAGCAGGTCATCAGTTGCACTGAAATCACGGTATTGTCCGTAGTAGCATTCCAGGTATTCGTTTGGTGTCTTATGGCTTTGAACAACGTCAATGTCATCGATCATAATGTGGTTCCCGTTGAATGGTGGGAGCACTGGCATGATCTCATTGTTGTCAACCATTTCCTTGGTTACTGACAGGTCGTTAAGCTTGACATCCTGGTGTTCTGGTATTGGGTTCCTGATTGTAATGTACTTGACACTATTCTCTTCAGGACCATATATCATTGCAACAGCATATTCTGCACCATCTACGAAGAATGACTCACCTGTGTGGACCAGACGTGCGACACGGATCAATACCTTGCTGCTATCTGTGCTGGTACCAAAGATCTGCATTACCCATGGTTCATAGAAGTTTGGTGTACCCATGCTTACGGTGTGACGTCCTGAACTCAGTAGTCCCTGCTCGACATCTATGGAGTGTAGACCTCCAATCTGTTCTGGGCCTGGGTATGTTGGGTTCTGTTCGTTGTTACCGTTGTAGAATACCTTTACAGCAACTCTGTCGATCTCGCCCTGTCCATCGTAATAGATACCTTCGATCTCTACAATGTGGTCAAGGAACTGTATCCTGTCACCAACAGCGAGTGCGAATATCTCAGAGCCGAGAGCAACATCCTTTCTTCCATCCTGGTTGAAGTCAGAAACTGCCATCAGGTATGTCAGGTCATCCTTACCGTCATAGTTAATGTCGAAACTGTCAAGACCGATCTGGTTAGCATCGTTATCTGCAGCTGGGAACCAGAAGTGTGTCCAGAATGAATAAGTCTGCCTTGGATCAAACGGTCTACGTGGGGTTCCATCAGGTGTTGCCATACCCCTTGTTGGCTGGAAGTGCTTGTCAACGAACATGTAAGTGTATTCGTTCACGACATCTTCCCAGATGTACTTGTTTGGCTCATCGAGCCATACGCGACCTGTTGGTTCATCGTATTCAGGTACGAACCACTGTCTGAAGAATACCTTCTCGTGTGAGTCCTTGTTGTCCACAACAATTCCTGCCTTGATCTTGGCTGGGTTGAGTGTTACGAAGTCCTTCTTAGGTGCTTCTGCATTCAATGGGTCAAATGGTGCTTCAGGATCAGTGTATGGGAATGCTGCATCCATGTTGTTTTCACCATAGACTCTGAGTCCATTGGTTTCAGTGTCTATTTCATTAACATAGATATCTTCTGCTCCTGTCTCCTGGTCATAGGCGAACATAAGTCTCTGTGGCAGGACAAGGTTACCTGGGTTGCAAAGGAAATCACCATTGTCCACACATACATCTGAGTTCTCTGCTCTGAATGAGCTGGTGAACAGGAAGTCACCTGTACCATCATCTGCATCAGGCAGTGCTGGGTAGACGAAAGTCTTGTAGAAGTCTGGCATTGTGCGGATGTGTAGCCACTTCCATGCTTCGTCATCTTCAATTGAACTAAGTTCTGCACCTTCATCGAGCATCTCGAGCAAGTTGGTGTGGAACCTTGGTTCAATGTCCTTGTCGGTGAAGTAGATAAGCAATGGGTCAACATCGTAGATCTTACGCTCTTCTACTGTGTCATAGTCATAATGAATGCCTATGGCTTCAAACCATTCACCATCTGGTGCATTTTCATTCTTAACTTCGCCCACATAGTAAGTGTCACAAACATCATTTGTAGTACCTGAAGCAGCTGCTAGTGCAGATTCAGGGATGTTGATGTCATCCACCATTGTGTGCACCTTGTTGAATGGTGGCAGCAATGGGAGATACTCTTCATTGTCAATCATTTCCTTAACAATTGAGAGGTCATTAAGTGCAACATCCTGGTGTTCTGGTACTGGGTTCCTGATTGTGATGTACTTGACTGAGTCATATTCAGGACCATAGATTGCAGCAACATCATATTCTGCACCATCTACGAAGAAAGTCTCTCTTGTGTAGAGCTGACGTCCTACTGTCATCAGAACCTTATCATGGAATACGCCTGTAGCTTCAATCTCGAGGAACCATGGTTCATAGAACTGTGGACCGTTCATTGATACTGTGTGACGTCCTGCGCTAAGGCCATCCCAGCCTTCAACGTCAACGGAGTGCAGTCCACCGATCTGCTCAGGTTCATCGTTACCAGTGTAGTATATATATACAGCAACTCTGTCAACCTCACCCTGTCCATCGAAGTAAATACCTTCGACTTCGACAATGTGGTCAAGGAACTGTACTTTGTCACCGACTCCTACACCCAGAAGATCTGAACTGATCTGTATATCCTTGTAACCATCGTGGTTGAAATCGCCGACCTTCTTAAGGACAACCATATCGTCTACACCATCGTAGTTGATATCGTAGCCATCAAGACCGATCTGTGCATCGTCATTGTCTGCAACAGGGAACCAGAAAGTAGTCCAGTAGGACCTTGTTGGGCTCTTTGCGGTTGCAGCTCTTGGCTGGTAGTGCTTGTCTACGAACATGTAGGTATAATCTGTAACTACATCTTCCCAGACGTACTCATTGTGGTCTGGAATCCACTCACAACTTATTTGTGGCCAACTGAATAAATCAGCATTGTCCTCAGTTATGAGTTCTTCTGATGTCACGCCATCTCTTACGATGGTGCATCTGAAGTCATCGAGCCATACCATACCGGTTGGTTCGGTGTATTCAGGTACGAACCACTGTCTGGCAAATACCTTCTGCTTGGAGTCGATATTGTTTGCAACAATACCATCTTCCATTAATGCAGGATTAAATGTAACAAAATCTTTCATTGGCGATTCTACATTCATAGGATCGAACGGTCCTTCTGGATCAGTGTATGGGAATGCGGCACTGTATCCATTTTCACCATAGATCCGCAATGTATTAACTTCGTGTTCATCAGCACTTGCAGTAGCTGCTACCATAAAAATTGCAATAAGAGCAATAGCAACTATTAAAATTTGGTGCTGGATCTTTACTTTCATCCTTAAAATCCTCCTTTCTGGCCATACCGACTTCCGATACCATCAAACATGACTTTGTCTCCACTGGCTTAATGATACCCAAGTAAAGTTGCCTTGGACGTACCCACTGACAACCCCAGATAAAGATTGTATGTTAGAATTTATAAGCTGATAAGGACCAAAGGTTCAGACGATTGTTCTAAAACAAACGTAAGGAACATAGTTACGTAACATAGTTACGTACCAACTATTTCCTAATTATTGACTTTCCACTTGCTTAATCAATGGTTCAGAACTGAAGATCATATCATATGTGAATGTCAGCCACAAAATGTATGTATTCGATAGCTTGTGATTTCTGCAACATGGCAAGTATGATAACCCTTAATGTTAGAAAGTAATCAAATTTGAAAATATTATTTAATATGTTTCACGATGTTGGAATACAATCATAATTTCATTTCATAGATGTTGATTTTGATGGGTTTATCTACAGAGCCTTTTTTCCAAAAAAGTCTATACGTAAAATAGGTATGGTCTAATCAAATGATGTTCAAGACCGCAAAAACTATTATTTCCTAGAGGATATTTTCTATTACAATTTCCGATTATCTATGCCGGCTGAAAGCTGATTTTTGCTTATTGATCCTTGGCTGGAAAAAGGGCTATTGTATTGTGTGTATGGAGCATGATTCACTTATGAATGGCAAACTGAAAACTGAGCTTCTGGAAAAATGCAGGGAGATGGAGATACCCCTGGTCGGTATAGCCAGTGTGAAGGATTGGGAAAAATCACCTTTTCATCCCTGGGTACCCGAGGAATTCCATCCTCAGTCCATATATCCGCAAGCAAGGTCGGTGCTTGTGATAGGTCTTCCAATAAGTCTTCCAGTGCTTGAGACAGCTCCATCCATATATTATCGTGAGCTCTACAAGACTGTGAACATCCTGTTGGACCAGTATGCATACCGACTCTCGAACTTCCTGAATGAAAGGGGCTATCCTTCAATTTTTGTTCCCAGGGATGGTTATGGTTCGGTTGAGGTATTGAAGGAAAATCCTGTCGCTTTCTTCTCACATAGGCATGCAGCCCTGCTTGCAGGACTCGGTAACTTCGGAGTGAACAATACGCTGCTGACGCCGGAATATGGTCCACGGGTGCGCTTTGCCTCTGTGTTCACCAGTGCGGAGCTACCTTCCGATTCCCTAATGGAAGATCTCCTGTGCACCCGCTGTATGCGCTGTGTCAATATGTGCCCCTCAAAGGCATTGGATACAAAAGATTATCCTGCCGGACTGACCGATAAGGATGCCTGTACATCTTACAGTATAGAGCTTAACAAACGCTACATATCCCCCTGTGGTATATGCATAAAGGTGTGTCCTGTGGGGTATGACCGGAAACATTACGGTCGGGAGGATGCATCTATATACTCACGCAAGGGTGACTTTCCGAACTATCATCGGGCATGGGAGCATGTGAGATCATACGGTGGAAAGTAATGCTCGCTCTTTGAATCAAATTCCAATGTTAATTTTATCTAAAGGTAGTTACATTTCAATCAGATAATCTTATTTTTCTGAAATTAAAAATAATCAATGGAAGTTCCTCCCATGCAAAAGATATCGATAGATGCTAAAGAATGTGTGCGATGCGGTATATGCGTCAATGTTTGTCCTGTGAACATAATCTCTCCCGGTAAGGAGTTAATGGACGTTCCATATATTGCTGAGGAAGCAGCTCTTTTTTGTTCAGAGTGTGGTAGCTGCGAGGTTCTTTGTGTAAAATCCTGTATCACTCCCCTCTTTGAGTCAAAATATGCAAACGTGGATGAATCAAATGATCCTGATATTGCCGGTGGGCAACTGGCTGCTTATATGGTGAAACGTCGCTCTGTTCGCAATTACAGCAATGGAAAGGTGGGTAGAGAAACTATCGAGTCCATCCTTGATGCTGTGCGTTTTGCTCCATCAGGGATGAACGGCCAGCCTGTACACTGGACCATTGTGCATGATACTGAAACTGTGAAAAAGCTAACAAGCCTTACAATCGACTGGATGAGGGAAGTGCAGGAAAGTGAGGAGCAACATCCCCTAAAGCCGTTCATGCCTTCTCTCATAGCTGCCTACGAAGCAGGCGGGGACCCCATATGCCGTGGTGCTCCTCATCTTGCCATAGCCCATGCTCCCCAGGACAATCCAATGGCATACACTGACTCCATCATTGCGCTTTCGTGGTTCGAGCTTGCATGTCCTGCCTTCGGACTCGGTGCATGCTGGGCAGGTTTTCTGAATATTGCTGCAAATTCATATCAGCCAATAATGGATGAACTTGATCTTCCAGAGGGGCATGTGGTTCAGCACGCAATGATGTTCGGTTATCCTCTGTATAAGATCTATAAGAATCCTGGAAGACTAGCTGCAAGAATTTCGTGGAAATAGAACTGATTTATGGGGCAGTTTATTCTGCCTGCTTTTTTTATTATTTTTTATAGTTCCATATAAATTTAAGTTAAATTATGCTGAAAATATGTATCAAGTGACGTTTTATTTTTAATATAATGCACTATATATTTATATGCGATAAGGGTGTTCACATCGCAAATCACAGAAATGGAAATCAGATTCCAATTCAGGTGCAGGACATGAACATTAAAAAAACGTATATTATTGCGCTGCTTTTTTTCTTATTCTCTATGTTATTTATGTCATCATACATACCTCACGAGTATGTTGCAACTCCTGAGAACATCTCGCATAATGAAACTGCTACCGCTCCTTTGATGTCTCCACCTGATGATATACCTGCAGAGAATGAACCTACAGAGAATGAACCTGGTTGGTGGAAACATACAGGGAAGAGTTCAGTCTCTTATGCAGGCGAAAGTTCTCATCAACCGGGTGACAATTCCGGGACAGAGGAGAAGGAAACATCCGATGGTCCTGAAGAGATACCGGAATTTCCCACAATGGCAGTCCCTGTACTGGTAGTTATGTCTCTCGCATTTGTATTCAGAAGAACGAACTAGTATTCATCAGAAACTGTTCATCTTATTTTGTAAGCACAGTTTTATTGCCCCGGGTCAATCTATTTCTATGATGGATGAAAGGGAGATATTTCTGAAACTCAAGTCGTTGCTCTCCTCTTATGTTCCACCGCTTGTGGTCATGGTGGATGAGGACAGGCGTTATGATGTCTATGGTAACAAAAGGGCAAAGATTGGAAAAAAGGAACATGAAAATGTATACTTTGCCTCGACCATAATCCAGAAGCATCATGTAGGGTTGTACTTTTTTCCTATATACACTCATCGTGACAGGTTTTCAGATCAGCCGGACAGTCTTATAAAACTGCTCAAGGGCAAGTCATGCTTCCATCTAAAGAAATACGATGAAGCAATATTTGCAGAAATCGAGGCTTTGCTTGACAAGGGCATCGATGTATACAGGGAAGAGGGCTGGGTATGATCTCAGCTATCTTCAAATAATATCACGATTTTTGAAGAGCCATGTGATCCTTTGTAAGCCCGACATATACAGCAGCATTCTCCTTGATGTCTTTGATATCCTGCTCCGTAGTCTCTCTTCTAACAGTACCCGGTACTCCTGTAATGACACTGTTGTCTGGGAATATCTTTCCAGGGGCTATCAGTGCATTGGCACCAACAATACAATTCTTTCCTATCTGTGCACCATCCAGTACAGTGGCGTTCATGCCGATAAGGGTATTATCTCCTATACTGCATCCATGTAGTACTGCTCCGTGACCAACGGTAACATCGTTGCCTATCTCCACTATCAGGGGAGGATCTGTGTGTATGACTGCATTGTCCTGTATGCTCGTTCTCTCGCCTATCTTGATCTGACCAACATCCCCGCGGATGACTGCACCATACCAGACACTTGAGTCTCTCTGGATTTCCACATCTCCTATCACATCAGCAGAATCCGCAACGAATGCGTCCTCTGATATCTGTGGTCCCTTCCCTTTGAACTCTATTATCATCGTTTCACCTGATCCTGTTCTATTTTCTCCATATAATATCCCAATCCCTATTAATTAAAGTTCTATTCAGTAAAGTTGCTGTCGGTTTTCTCATTTATTTTTTTATTCGACAGCATTCTGTATATGCCGATACCTGCCATGATGCCATACAGGATCGGGTAGTTCTGCCCGTATATGCTGTCGATGCTCAACAGAAACGCGATTCCCAGTGTAACAATTTGTGCCATTCTAACCCTTGTGGGGTCGAGCTTTTCTCCGGTCCTGTCCCCTACGCTTGTAATCTTCCCTGAGTCGATTATTACCGGCAGGAAGAGTATGACTGCAACAATAAATGAAATCATCTCAAACAAGGATATTTCAAGATCGATCCTACCACCTGCTGTGCTAAACAAATATGTGGATATGCCAGCCAGGATTATCCCCAGCGGCAGATGTAGCCTGTGAGCTTCGGAAAGTCTGCTGTCAAGGATCAATACAAGGGCTGTAAGCATGGCAAATATCCAGTTGTATTGCAGGCTTAGCAATATTCCCAGTATGAATATGATGAATGAATCTATTATTCCTGCCCTCATTCCTACAGACCTGTTCATGATACGCAACAATAGTAGTATCCATAACAGCGGTATCAAAGGCTGTATGCCCAAAAACAGGATGTTGAATATAGTAAATACAACGGCAACAAAAGAAGAATTATCATGATCAGGATCAAGTTCCCGGGCAATTGCCCATACTAAAAAGACCATCATTGCCGCTTTGAAACTTAGTAGTAGTGAAGTTTGTAGTGTGGTTTCAGATGTGAACTGCAAGAGCATTGAAAAGATCCCTGCAAGTAGTGTAAACACAATGATCTTGCGGGTGCCGGAATGTTTTATGTCAAGGGCACGACCAAGAGTTGTTAACCTGTAGGGATTTCGCATTAGCATTGTTAGTACTCTCTGATTTTAAAGAGTTCCGTTAAAACAATTATGTATGTGATTCCTTATTCGGATTCAATGACATTTTAAAATTCAAAGGCATTGTATTTTCAAACATTTTTTGAGTTTAAATCCCGATTTGTTTATATAGTATTACGTTAGATGATTAGCAGCGATGGGGTACTATACTTCTCCATCTTAATAATTGCAGGCAAAAGACTGTGGGAAGTCCTTTTGCATTTGCGGGGGTTATGTTATGAAAAAATTAGAAGAATGTCCAAAATGTAATGCAGAATTGCACGATGATGAGAATGTACAGGTTTGTGGGATATGCGGTTACTGGACCCGGAAGGGAACTGTAAGACTTGGTAGCATCGCTATACTTGCCTGAGGTGTGTTCATGAGTGAAGCAAATGTCAAATCATGTTCCCGCTGCGAAGCCGAACTTAAAAGACAGGTAATGGGAATCAATCTGTTATTCTACTGTCCAGTCTGTGGTTGTATGACATCTGATGCGTTCGCATAGATGTTATTCTCATTTTCTTTTTTAATTTTCCATACGCTCTAGTGTTCTGTATCCAGGCTTGCTATGCATTTTTTAAATTAATAATGGGATTCATGGGGCTCTATGTAGTAATCGTCCTAAAATCACTACTGTTAAGTAATAATAGGTCCAAAATATTATTAGGGGTAAATGGGCCAGAGGTGGACACAAGGGCTGAAGTAATTCCCATCTACTGGTAGGTATGGATATTGAAGCTTCAAAAATGGATATCTTTTATATTGGGGTACTATGGTCAAAAAATCAATCCTGGATGTAATATTCATGTCAGAAAAGAGGAAAAACCTTCTTTTACTTCTTGGAGAAGGTCCCCATGAGATGAATACCATCCTAAAGGAACTAAAGGTCAGCAGACAGTCTCTTCTTCCTCAGATAAAGATCCTGCATGAAAATAGACTCATCTATAAAAAGAGGGATGTTTACAGCCTGACCAGGATTGGTAAACTTATTGTAAGTGAAATGGTTCCGCTTACGAACACTCTGAAGGTTCTTGAGGATAACTATGAATACTGGACAACTCATGATTTTAGTGTCATACCAGAAGAAATGTTCACAAGGCTCAAAGAGCTGGGTCACTGTGATATGGTGGAGCCTGATCTTGATGATATGTTCGAACTGAATCAACTAAGCGTTGACAGGATGTTGAATTCCAAGTATGTACTGGCTGTTACAGCTTATTTACATCCTTCTCACCCTTCCATATTTTCCAGGTTCCTTGAACAGGGAAAGGAAGTTGTCATAATCATGAGTGAACAGTCCTTCAAAAAGTTAAGGGCCGATTATCACGATGAGGTGGAGAAATTCATCAAGGGTGAGCTCACAAATATCTACATATACTGTGATGAATTGAAGCTGGCATCCTTTGTGACTACCGATAATTTCATGCTACTCTGCCTTTTCAACAATGAAGGCAGGTATGATCATCGTGACCTCATATTTTGCTCTGAAAATGCGATCCATTGGGGAAAGGACCTGTTTGAGCACTTCAAGGAGAATTCAAGACTTGTGACTGAAAGCTGGCCTGAATAGAATTTCTATATCAGCTGGCAAAAGCAAATATAGAAGAACACTTATTCCCTGGGCTTAAGCCAGGGTATCCTTCATTTTATTTATTTATGTTCTGGTCATTATTTTCTTATATTTTACTTAGCAAGCAGAGTCATCATTATGATGATAATAATATAGTTTTGTATAGATATTTTTATATATTATGTCCAAATACTATGAATTGCAGTTACGCACTCTGAATATTCAGATGCACTGCAATGACCAATATCATATTAGTGGTATGATATGTAGCTTATCAGAAACCCGTCAATATAAAGACGTATTTAGCAAAAAAGAAAATGGACAAAAAAGGGTACTCTCTCCCCTCAAGTATCTCCTGAAAAACTTTTTGTCCAGTTTCCTTTTGCTAAATGGAGTATGAGCAATTCAGGTGGAGTATAAGTTGGTCTTAGATCCATGCTGGCACTGTCGGTATGGATTGGGTTATTGTCAATAAAAAAGGATTACAAAACTTCCGTCAAAAATGGTTTGTTTTGAGTGGTAAAGTCAATTACCACTCAAACTTCTCGCTTTTTCATACATCCATTCTGCGTCATCTTTTCTTCCCATATTCTCAAGTATGTATCCGAGATTATTCAGGGTAGCTGCGACGTTTTCCAGATGATATTGGTTTTCCGGCTCGAGATCCATTAAGTTGGCGTATACTCTCAATGCTTTCTCATAAACTGGTTTTGCTTCTTCGATCTGTCCTTCTTCAAGTAACAGGTATCCGATATTTCCCAGAATATGCGCTATATTTTGCTGGTATGAAATGCTGTTTTCATCGTCCTCTAACAAAATTTCATACATTTGCAGGGCTGTCTCATATGTTTGCTTTGCATCAATAACTTCACCTATCTCTGTTAGCAGGGAAGCCAGGCGTGCTTTGCTTAGTGCCAGGTTATTCTGATATTTCAGATTTGTAGGCTCTAGTTCCAAGAGGTTACTATATGCACGGCCAACAAGTTTGTAATTTGCTGCCGCACTTTCGACTAAACCACTGTTTTCCATAAGTTCAGCCATATTCCAGAGAGTATCTGCTTTTGCGCTAAGGATGGATATGTTCGCAGGATCCAATTCTATGAATCTGTCATATTTACTGAGCAAAAGTCCATAATAATCTATCTTTTCATCAGTATTTTCTTTTGCTTCTATGTCCATTTTGAATTTATCAAGTGTCCTTACTGCTTTCGAACGGTAAAATGAGTTATTTGGTTCGATCTCAAGCAATTCACAGTATATGTCCAGAGCTTTTTCCGGCTTGTTATTATCCAACATGACGTTTGCCAGTTGCTCCTTGAGATTCAGGACTTTTGCCGGATAATCCTGATTTTCAGGTTCGGCTCCAATAAGTTCCCCGTACACTGCCAGTATTTCAGCATACTTTCCAATCAGGTCCTCGAATTTTCCTTTTTCTTCTGCAAGATCAATGACGATCCTGTCAAGGCTACTCTCAAGTTTATCCCTGTACTTCTTCTGTGAAGGCTGCATCCTGAAAAGTTTCAGGTAAATATCAAGTGATTCATGTATTTGACCTGTTTGTGAATGCAGTTCTCCAGTTTTCAGGAGAATGGACTGGACCTTAAGTGCATGTTCCGCAGATTCAGGGTCTGAATTGCGGATTCTTTCATATGCTTTCTCCGCATATTGAAGATTTTTGAGGGCATCTTCATATTGGCCATTTTCTGCAAGTATATTCCCGTTCTCTTCAAAGAGAATGGCTTCTTCCAGGTCAGTCAAATTATCATTTGTGCTCTCATGAGTCTGGAGCTCTTTGAGGATAAGCTGGTTTACCTTTAATGTCCACTCTTTACCTTCATTCTCTTTTCCAATAATTTCCAGGTCAGTGATCATTGATTTTACAGCAGACTGGTACGATGGATTGGAAGGCTCATTTTCAAATTCATTAAAGACTATTCCAATGGCTCTGGTCATGTCTGAAACTGCCTCGTCCAATCTTCCGATATCTGCCAGTATCATTCCACGAACATTTAGTGAGAATGCCATCCTGAGTTTATGAGAAACATTGCTTGGGTCAGCGGTAATTAAGCACTCAGATAATTTCAGTATGGTATCATAATCATCAATTTTCCTGTTGGCATCAGCTTCCCTGTCGCTGAGTCGGATAAGATCTTCAAGAATAGCTTCTGCCTTAGGGATGTATTTCGGGTCGAATTTACCAGGTCCCAGCAGTATCATAATGATCTGTACTGCTTTTGCCATCTCTTCCTTTGCAGCAAGCGTTTCTCCCTCTTTATCAAGGCAGGCAGCATAGCTGCTGCGGGCAGAGGCCATTTCATACATAAGAGATACATTATCCTCATCTGAGAGTGCATTCAATAAATCGATAATTTCTTCGAGTATGACCTTTGCTTTTCCTTCCTCTTCATTTCTTAAGAGTAGTTTCGCATATGTGCCGAGGGTGGATGCAAGTCTCTGTTTGTAATATTGATCAGCAGGATCATCACTGATCATAGCCCTATAAATGTTGGCAAGTTCTTCGTATTTATCTTTCGTGCCCTCAAGGTCATTTTCGCTGTCCTGGGCATTTAAGAGGTTTTCCAGAACAGTCACTTTATCGAATGTTGAATCATTATCACTATTATCATTAACTTCCAGTTTATCCATGATGAGCAACGCTTTATCAAAGTTCTTTTTTGCGTCCTCATTTTCACCCAATTCTGCCAGGAAAGCGCCAAAGTTATTCAGAGTGGAAACTGCATTTGCCATGTCTTTTTTGTTTGAGCTCTCTTTTTTTAGTATTATTTCTTCATAACCGGCAATGGATCTCTTGTATTTGTCCTTTGCCTCCTCCATATTCCCTTTCAGTTCCAGAATTGAAGCCATGTTGCTGAACATACCGGCAAGCTGCCCTTTATCCATATAGGATGGCACTCCATTCTCGCTGATCGTATCAAGTGCTTGATAATACCGTTCAAGTGCTTCATTTTCCAGACCATTGGAGTACAATAGGTCCGCATAGGTTTGCAGTACACTTGCAAGTATCTCCGGTGAATTGGATTCTTTTGCATGCATCTCTGCCTCTGAAAGGGCATGCTGTGCATCTTCGTAGTTGCCTTTTTCGATCAGTGACACCCCTTTGTTCAGGTGTCTGACTGCCATATCTCTTGCTCTTTTGGACATAGGTGACGTTTCTCGGAATTTTTATAGAATATAACAATAAAAAAACATAGTCATAGTATTTATTTTATGGCTATTATTTATTCAAAAAAGCAAACTTATGGCATTGTAAATAAAAAAAAAGTAACAGTATATCATGAGCATATTTCAATCTTGACTTTATTTTTTGTAAGGTCTATCAGCCGCGCTTCAAAACTATCCTTCTTGTCAAGATCCATATCCACTCTGAAACTGACCTTATCTGAAAAGATCTCTTCCTGTATTTCCCCGTAACTCAATGCAAGCCTTTTGACCTTTTCAAGATCATGGTAGCTGAACTTTATGCAAAAGACCACTTTTTCAGAGATCATCACACATCCTGCATCTTCAATAGCTTCAATTGCTGTTTCTCTGTAAGCTTTTGCAAGTCCGCCAAAACCCAGCTTGATACCACCAAAATATCGAGTCACCACAACAACAGCATTGCTTATATTTTTCATTTCCAGCACTTTGTAGATGGGTTTTCCTGAACTACCCGCGGGTTCCCCATCATCATCATACTTAATAGCCAGAACATTCTTGCTTTTTACGACATAAGCGGATACATTATGATTCGCATCCTTGTGCTTGTCCTTTATTCTTTGTATGAACTCATTCGCTTCTTTTTCGTCGCTGACAGGACTTGCATATCCTATGAAGGCTGAGTTTCGATATTCTTTATGTGATCTGCCGGATGCACTCAATGTTGTATATACTTCCAAAATACGTCCCCGCTCTGTTCATCAATGTGATTCAAATTAATATATTTAGTATCATATTCTTAGTTACTGGTATATATGTGAAAGTCAATTCATATATTTGGGAGCATAATCATTCCGTTAGATATAATCATTAGCTGACAGGTTGTCCTATGATACAAAAAAAGTCATATTCAGGGTTAATATTTTTTATATTGGTCGTAAGTCTGCTTATTCCTTTGGTCGATAGTGCAGGCAACGAAGCAAAGGACTTTAACTCAATTGCCGTCTCTTTTACGAAGAACGGCAGCTTTGATGAAGCTCTGGTCAATTATGATATGGCTCTGGACATTGATCCCGATTATGTACAAGCTCTTGATAATAAGGGGTCTACCTTGATACTTATGGGCAATTATGCTGCTGCTGAACAAATATATGATGATCTGCTTGTAATGTACCCTGCTTCTTCAGTTGCCCATTTCAAAAAAGGTTTGATCTTATCTGCAAAAGGTGATCACGAAAGTGCACTTCTGCTTTACAACAGCTCACTGGAGCTGGTTAAGAACAGCAGTAATACTGATTACGAGCCTTATTTTGATATTGGAAGCCTGCAGATAGAAAGTTTGCAAGATTCTCGTGACAGCACTTTTTATGAGTTTAACACAAGAGAAGCAACTATATTGTATCACAAGGCAAAAGCTTTCGAATCTCTTGGCAGGTTCAA
Source organism: Methanolobus sp. ZRKC3 (assembly GCF_045291275.1). GTDB lineage: Archaea > Halobacteriota > Methanosarcinia > Methanosarcinales > Methanosarcinaceae > Methanolobus. The sequence goes on along the minus strand of NZ_CP146982.1, from coordinate 1,785,364 downwards.
TGATTCCTTGTATTACTATGAGCAAATTCTCACGCTAACCTCAGATTACACTCAAAACCTGATACTGTATGCTTCCCAGCTCTACGAAGTTGGTGAATATGAAAATTCCATCTCTATATATGACATTGTACTTGAGATCGAGCCGGATAATGCTGAAATATGGTATCAAAGAGGTCTTGCGTACGATTCACTGAATGATTATGAAAATGCCAGTATTTCTTATGGTCGTGCAATAAAAATAGACCCTGGACATGAAAAAGCACTTTTCAACAAAGCATTAGATCACGAAAAGCTTGGGGATTTTGAAATCGTTGTTCTTTATTATAACCAAATGCTTTCTCTTGATGCCTATAATGTTGATGCATGGTATAGGATGGGTCTGGCCTATGAGGAATTAGGCAATTATCAGTCTGCTCTCAAGGCTTATGACCAGGTTTTGATCTATGACCCACAAAATGGTGAAGTCTGGTCAAAGAAGGGTTACATGCTGGATATGCTTGGTCGCTATGCCGAGGCAATCCAGGCATATGATCATGCTCTTCAATTTGACCCTGAAAATGTTGCTGAAATTTCAAACTCTGTGGATCAGAGCAATCCATTCATTTCAGGCGTTGATCTTTTGGCATGTTATGCTGATGCCCCGGAATTTGTTTCGGAATCTGCAAGTATATGGTACAATAAGGGAATCGCTTTCCACAGACTTGGAAGGCATGAGGACGAGGTTATTTCTTACGACAAGGTATTGGATCTGGAGCCTGAATTTGCGGTAGTCTGGTACAAGAAAGCCCTCTCTCTGGATGAACTGGGGAGATATGATGAAGCAATTGAATGTTATTCAAAAGCCCTGGATATTGATTCATCGTGCGCAGCTGTATGGTACTTGAAGGGTATGGCACATGACAATCTTGGTGAATATAATGATGCCCAGAAAGCTTATTCACGGGCTGTAAAACAGGATTCGAATTTCACTGCTGCTCTGTATAACAAGGCTGTGGACCTTGACAGGCTTGAAAGATATGAGGATGCAGTTGATAGTTATGATAGAATTCTTGAATCCAATCCCGGATCAACAGATGTGTGGTTTAGAAAAGCAACATCTCTGGACAATTTAGGAAAGTATGAGGAAGCAATAACATCTTATCAGGAAGTTCTCCGACAGAACCCCGGTCATGCAGCTGCCAGATTCCAGATGAAAAATGATATGAAATTGCTGGAAAAGAACAATCTTCAAAGTTCTGCCTTCACAGGCAGGATGGACGATGTGGGCTTGTTTGAGAAATTGGATGCTGATCCTCTGATCTCAAGTGCCTTTGTGTGGTATGATGATACGCCGCTTACCTTTGTATCTGCTTTTGACAACTCTGCGGATAGAACGGAAATACTTGGTCTTCAGATAGGTTATGATAATGTGTGGGTCGGGAGAGGTAATTCTCTGAGTAAAATGGACATGCACGAAGAGGCTATTGTGTCCTATGACCGGGCAATACTTCTTGATGCCAATTCCAGTTCGGCCTGGGCAGGTAAAGGTTCATCTCTTGATATGCTTGGCATATATGGTGAAGCAATAAAATATTATTCTCAGGCGGTGTTGCTTAGCCCCGATGATACTGGCATATGGTATCGTAAAGGTCTGGCACATTACAATAACGGTGAAGACAAACTTGCAATAGATTCCTATGATCATGTGCTGGCAAGCAAGCCGGATGATGTTACAGTTTTGTATTCAAGAGCACTTTCAAGTGACAGACTCGGGCTGTATGATCAGTCGATCGAGTCATATGATGTGATCCTGTCCAGGGATTCCCAGAACACGGATGCCTGGTTCAGGAGAGGATATGCAAGTTATCAGCTTTTCAGATATGATGATTCAATGGAATCCTTCGATCACGTTCTGATGTATGACCCGCTGAATGTTGAAGCTCTTGGATTCCAGAGTGCAGCCTCTGAGAAGTTGGGCAACTATGCTGATGCGGTGGATTACTATGATCGTATACTTGAGATCGACCCGATGAACAGTAATGCAATGTTCAAAAAAGGTGCCGCATATGTGGAACTCCAGGACTATGAAAAAGCAATTTCCACTTATGATGGGATCCTTCAAATGGAGCCGGATAATGTAAGAGCTCTGAACAGTAAGGGATTTGCTTATTATCTTATGGGTGATGTGGCAGCAGCTTCGAGTACATTTGACAGAAGTATTGTCATCGATCCTCAGGATGCATCTGCATGGTATCATAAGGGTATGCTTTCCTATCTGCTTAGCAGTCAGTCTGCTTCTGTAGATTATTACGAAAAAGCACTGGAACTGGATCCCTCATGTGTAACAGCATGGTACAACAGAGGCTTTATACTGAACATCCTGGGAGACGTTGATGGAGCCATCGCGAGTTATGATCGGGCACTGGCACTTGATCCGGATTCGCCATCTATTCTTTACAACAAGGAATTTGCCCTGTATCGTGTTGGTAAACATGTGACAGCAGCAAGTATACGCGAGAACTTAGATTCCATTGACCCGGGTTTTGTAGAATCCCTTGACGACAGGGGCACGAAGTTCTTCCTGCCTTCAAGTTACAGTGACACACTGGACTATAGCTTGCCTGAACGGTGGTATAAAGCGTAATAGTGTTTTAACAGGATGATGTGTTCTTTACATTCGAGTGGATAAAGAACACAAGCTTTATTGTAGATGGTCCCATTAGCGTAGCATATGATAAGTTCACTTATCTTTGACATGGATGGCGTATTGCTGGATTCGATGCCTTATCATGCAGATGCATGGGTACAGGTTTCAGGCGAATGGGGAGTACAGGTAACCCATAACGACATCTATGAGATCGAAGGTGCCAATCATATTCTTGGTCTGCAATGGCTGTTCCAGAGAGCTGGAAAAGAACTTGAACCGGAGTATTACGAAGCGATATTGGATCGTAAGATAGAGATATTTTCCAAAATTGCCGATGTGAGGCCATTTGAAGGTATTCTTGAATGCCTTGGACGCCTGAAAGGCAAGTTCAATCTCTCAGTTGTAACAGGTTCTGAAAGGTCGACCGTAGAATCCCTGCTCAATGAATTCTTTCCCGACGTTTTCGATGTAGTTGTCTGTGGTGATGATGTGGAGCACGGTAAGCCCTTCCCTGATCCATATCTCAAGGCAGTGGAGCTTCTTGGGGTCACGGTAGATGAGTGCATAGTGATAGAGAATGCCCCAATGGGTGTGGAAGCTGCAAAAGGTGCGGGTATATTTTGTGTGGGTGTGCCGACATACGTGTCCCCGGACAAATTATCCAAAGCTGATGTTGTTCTGACTGATCATGAATTCCTTCCGGATTATCTCCTGAAACTCCTAAACTCCTGATTATTAAGGATTCATATTTTTATTCCTGTATATTATCTTTTTAATATTCCGGAAAAAATTATAATCAGTTAATGCCCCCAAATGTGCTATTTCTCTATATAAAATATCTGTTTGGGGCAAATATTGGCTTAAAAAGGGAAACTTTTATTACTGCTTTTTCCTACATTTGGACATGAGTAAATACATTGTCAAATGCTTACAATGCGGGGATATTCATGATCCATATTCCATGAGTTGTAAAAACAATGACGAATCCCTTCTGCGTACTGAATATTCAGCAAAGCAGCTGATGATTTCGGATATGCCCGGTATATGGAGATTCTATGACTGGCTGCCGGTCAATGGGATCATAGAGGAAGGTTCCGGCAAAACAGCAACTTACAGAAGTAAGGCTTTTGCAGCTGAACTGGGCCTTGATGATCTGTGGATATCCTTCAATGGCTACTGGCCTGAAAAAGGAGCAGACCTGATGACCTGCACATTCAAGGACCTCGAGTCTTTTCCTACCGTGCAACGCTTGAAGGAGCTTGAGGAAACTCGTGTATTGGTGGTGGCATCTGCGGGCAATACTGCAAGAGCGTTTGCTAATGCATGTAGCATCACAGGACAGCCATTGCTTCTCGTGGTTCCAAAGACAAGCTTACACAGGCTCTGGACCATTCAGGATGACAGTTCATCCATATGTCTTGTGGCAGTTGAAGGGGATTATTTTGATGCCATTGCACTGGCAGGGAAAATTGCTGCAAGAGATGGTTTTGTCAATGAGGGCGGGGCAAAGAACGTTGCAAGAAGAGATGGAATGGGCACCGTGATGCTGGATGCGGTTCTGACCTCTGGAAAGTTATTTGATCATTATTTCCAGGCTGTGGGAAGTGGCACCGGGGGAATTTCTGCATGGGAAGCATCCATGCGCCTTGTTGATGATGGCAGGTTTGGTTCAAAGGTCCCACGCTTACATCTGGGGCAGAGTCTTCCATGCGCTCCCCTCTATTCCCTCTGGAATGATGTTGATAAGGTTTCGGCTTCGTGTCCTGAAGGGATGTATGATGATGTACTCTTTAACAGGAAACCTCCTTACGGGCTTACTGGCGGCGTGAAGGATGCTCTTGATGCTACAAATGGTACCATGTATGCAGTAATTAATGAAGAGGCATCCAGTGCACAATCATTATTCGAAAAAACCGAGGGAATTGACATAAACCCAGCTGCGGCTGTGGCAGTGGCTTCACTGATACAGGCAGTGGAAGCCGGGAATGTGAAACCTGGTGACAGTATAGTATTGAACATCACCGGCGGTGGGCAAAAACGTCTGATGCAGGATTACCAGACAAAACAACTGATTCCCTCCCTGGAGGTCTCAGCAGATGATCCAAAGGCAGAAGAACTGATCGTTGAGAAAGCAGCAGAAGTATTTGGTATGAATATATGAGCGAAGAACTCACTCTTACAATTCTCGGTGGCGTGGACAAGGATGGTGTCTCCGAACCAATAAGGTCTGTAGAGGTAAGCAAAGGAGAGATCGTAGGTATCGTAGGCCCTACCGGCTCAGGTAAAAGTACGCTGATCGATGATATTGAACAGCTTGCACAGGGCGATACATCAACTGGCAGATCCATTCTTATCAACGGAGAAAAACCTGATGCACGCACCCGTGTTGATCCCAGAAAGAAGCTTGTGGCACAATTATCTCAGAACATGCATTTTCTGGCGGACATGAACGTTGAGGATTTTCTGCAAATGCACGCACGCAGCAGAGGGAAGGACGAAGGACTTGCAGAGAAGGTAATAGAGCTTGCAAATACCCTTACCGGAGAGCCAATAGCTCCCCACCACCCTCTTACAGTTCTCAGTGGCGGGCAATCCAGGTCGCTCATGACTGCGGATATTGCAGTTATCAGTGATTCTCCGGTAGTGCTAATTGATGAAATAGAGAATGCTGGTATCAAAAAACAGGAAGCTCTTGAGTTGCTGGCTGGTGAAGGAAAGATCGTTGTAGTTGTAACCCATGATCCTGTGCTGGCTCTGATGGCATCTCGCAGGATAGTCATTCGCAATGGTGCTATGGTGGACATTATCACCACAAGTCCCGATGAGCAGGATGTCTGTAATAAGATCGCTGAGGTTGATAACTGGCTTATGTCCCTGAGGGAGACCATCCGCAGGGGCGATCTTGTGGAGGATGTAGCATGAAATTGGTAGTACTTGCAGGAACACCCGGCTCCGGGAAAACATCGGTTTTACTCCATACCATTAAGGCTCTTGTAAGGGATGGTAAGAAACCGGCAGTTGTGAAAGTTGACTGTCTCTGGACAGACGATGACCAGCGATTTGGAAAGCTGAATATTCCGGTGCGTGTTGGACTTGCCAAGGATATGTGTCCTGACCATTTTACGATCTACAATACTGAGGAGATGCTGGAATGGGCTGAAGATGAAGGTGCGGATGTGCTCCTGAATGAGACTGCAGGTCTCTGCCTGCGCTGCGCCCCATATCCGGATGAATGTCTTGCAGTCTGTGTGATCGATGTTACCACCGGTCCGAACACTCCTCTGAAAGTAGGTCCTCTGCTTACTACTGCCGATATAGTTGTCATGACAAAGGGTGATATCGTATCTCAGGCAGAAAGAGAGGTTTTCAGGGAAAGGGTGCTCGATGTAAACCCGGATTGTATGGTTGTGGAAGCTAATGGTCTTACAGGCAAAGGTTCCTCTGAGCTTGCTGAGCTTATTGAGTCCGGTCCTGATGTTTGTGATAACATGGTTCTGCGCTACAACCCTCCACTTGCGATATGTTCTCTCTGTACAGGGGAAACCCGCGTTGCACGTAAGCATCACATGGGTGTCCTCAGGCAGATAGATGGCTTCATGGAGTACAAGGGGGAGTAAAACTGGATGAGATCGTAAAGCTCCTGCCTGGCTATAATTGTGGAAGCTGTGGCTTCAAGCGCTGTGCTGATTTTGCCGCAGAGCTGAAAGACTCTGAAACTCTTAGGAAATGTCCATTTCTGTTAAGGGATCAGTTTAAAGAGAACCTGGATAAACTATCATCTCTGCTGAAAAAAGATAATCCGGATTATGTGGGTCAGGAAGAGGAGATCATAGGGGTCATAGATGGCCTGAATGCAGATTTCATGCTAGCTCCGCTTAAAAATGAGTCTTCCTGCAGGGAAGAGATCCATCCATTTGATGGCTCGATCCCGATAGAAGTAGGTGACTATCTACGCTACAGGCCATTGGCATGTCCGGTAATACATTTTGCTAAAGTCATTGATATTTCTCCAGGCATATACACAATTCATCTTGTAGGTCCGTTGCATCGGCTGGGTCAGGATGATTTCCAGTTCAAGGATGTGGGTCTTGCGATGATACTTGCCTTTGAGGGTATAGTTTCAAAGGGTAAGCTTCCAAAGGTAGGGCAGACTGTGAAATTCATTCCTGAATATTGCATGATGCAAAAGGTCCACGCAGGTATGGTTGTGGGGGTCGAGGGAAAGAAAGTTCGTATAGAAGGTATTGATCTTAAAGTGTGGTGATGTCATTTCAGAAATAGATCCTGTCTCAACAACCGAAGCAGTATTCAAAGGTATTATGGATGCTGGAATTGATTTTGTCGTGAGCGTTCCCTGCGCCAACCTCAAGGAATTGATACCCATGGTGGATGAGGAGGCTTCCATCATCCATGTACCTGTGACCCGGGAGGAGGAAGGTGTGGGTGTATGCGCAGGTGCTTATATGGGTGGCAAAAGAACAGCGATGCTCATGCAGAATTCAGGACTTGGCAATTCTATCAATGCTCTTTCTTCGCTAAACCTGCTCTATGGTATCCCTCTGGTTATGGTCATAAGTCATCGTGGAGTCGAGGGTGAGCCAATATGTGCTCAGGTGCCAATGGGTGAACTTACCGCCCCACTTCTGGATACACTAGGTATTCCATATTATCTTCCGGTTTCAAAAGATGATTCTATAAAGGCGGTTCCTGCTGCCTGGGCAAGGGCTGTTGAGGAGAAAAGACCCGTGGCAATTCTACTTCCAATACCTTTCTGGAGGCCAGCATGAAGCGAATTGACGCCATTGTTGAGGTAGCTGCTAAAGCAAAGGATTCAGATGCTCTTCTGATCGCCAATATTGGTATTCCCTGCAAGGAACTATACAGTTTATGCGATATGCCTAACAATTTCTATATGCTGGGTTCCATGGGGCTGGCATCTTCCATAGGGCTTGGTGTGGCACTATCCCGACCAGATCGGAAAGTCATAGCAATCGAGGGGGATGGCTCTGTTCTTATGAACATGGGTTCCCTTGCGACCATCGCTTCCCAGTCCCCGGATAATTACCTGCTTGTAATTATTGACAATGGAGCTTATGGTTCCACGGGTAACCAGCCAACTGCCACTTCAAAGGTAACTGATCTTGCAAAGGTTGCAGAAGGTGCTGGAAATGAGGTATTCGAGGCAGATAGCTCTCAAAGTCTGCGTCAGGTCCTAAAAGAAATAGACAACGGCGTAGTGGTGGTCAGGGCACAACCGGGTAATGCGGATGTTCCGGTAATCAAGATGTGCCCGGATGAAATAATGGGTAGGTTTATGGCTGAATCTTCTCGACCATCGCGGTCAGTTTGAAGGAGCCGCCAATTATATCCTTCTTCATTTTTTCGGCCATCTTCAGAGCTCTTTTCCGGTCAGACTGCCTGAGTACAATAGGAACTTCCTGCACTTCTCCATCTTTTTCCACCTTGACTGTTCCAAGTTCTGCAGTGAACACGTTTCCAGGGCAGGTCTTGGTGCAGAGTCCGCAGTTGAAGCACAGTTGCCTGTCCAGCACCAGTTTTTCGTATTTGTAGTATATGGCATCCATGGGGCACTTTTCAATGGCCTTGCATTCATTGCAGTCCAGACATGCGGATGGATCGAATTTCACCGAAAGATCAACATCTTCCCAGGCATCTGCATAGCTGCTGGTGTATAAGGGTACTCTCTTGTCCACATCCATTATTGACATGGGTGTTTCCCTGTCCAGTTTCATTATGGCATCAAGTATCGATTGGTTAAGTACCGGGATGGGGACTGCCCAGGATGCTATGCACTCCGGCCCTGCAGACGTTGAAAAACCTCCCATGAGCTGTGGATCCATCTTATGCATATCAGCAACACCTATCAGATTTGGTTTTTCAGGGCTGCTGCGTGTGCCCTCTCCTATGACAAATCCTTCTGCACCGTTCATAAGGACTCGTGTCCCAATACCGATTGTCTGCAACTGAGGGTCGTTTTTCACCGGATTTATCTGTCCGCATCCGGAAAGGGTTGCAGTTTCCATGTTTGGTTCAAAAGAGTCTGCATGGAATATGGTATTGATAGGAGCTTTCGAGCAGTTCACAAAAGCTGCATAGTTCTTGAAAGTGTGCCTTGTGGAATAAAGTCTGGCGTATGGTATCTCTTTCAGTGTGATCTCGCTCTGGAACGCATCGTTCTCATTGGTAATGACCGACACATCTATTGTCTTTTCTTCCACCATGTCCCTGAAAAGATGGCCAGCTCCATATCCATGCCTCAGGCTGGAATGGGCTGTTCCGAAAACCATCAGGTCAAGCATACCAAGGCTCTCATTCGGGCATGGTCCTACATGGGCGGGCACCCCGTTGAGGAATACTTTTGATGCTCTTGTAAAATGGAAAGGTGCCTTTGCAGGAAAAGAGAGTATTGCATATGTTCCGCTCATGATCGCCCTGGTGGCTGTGGTGACAACATCAACGTCCTTGATGCTTATTTCCTCACCTTTATCAACAAGTTCGCAGATTTCCTGGGATGTCATTACAACAGCATCATTGCTGTCAACTTTTTTCCGGATATCATCAATAGAGCGTTCCATAATTATCATTACTCTTTGCTTAGTTTATTATTTCAAGAAAAGTAATAAAATATCACTCAGTACATGACCACTTTAGTCAATACCAAGAATACTTGCAAGCTCAAGCCCCTCACTTCCCAGTTCTGCCAGCTGATCAAAGGCTTCCTGCTTGGTGATATATTTCTCGGTTCGGGTTCCGTCAGATGCCTCGATCTTAATGGTTATCTCATTTTTGACATAGCCACGCTCAAGTGATTCTGTGATAATCTCACCGTATTGTTCTGCAATCAGTTTCAGACAATCGAATATCTCGTTGTTGCGTACTGCATCCTTCCCATCAAGTAATATCTGGGTAAGTGTCTGGGATTTGATGAACATCTGCACATACTTGCGAAGTTCTGTCATGAGTGCATCTATGCTTTCCATCTTCACAGATTTTAGCAGTGTCTCATCGGCTGTGATATCCTGTTCTTTGAAGAATATCTGGGAACTGTTGCCGTCATATGTAATCCTGAATTTCTGGTCTTTCTTGCGATTCTCAAAAGATGTATCAATGTGACTGTCACCATCATAATTAATGGTTGTTATGACAAATTCCGAAACATCCAGCATTTTGACCTTATTCTCTTTGTGAAGTATGCCTGCTTTTGTCCATGTGGGCAGGAAAAGATCTCCATATACTTCCTTGATGGTCAGTACGTCATGGGAATATCTAAGGTCGGAAGAATATTCTATTCCTGAAAATGAGGCTTTAAGTGTTCCCTTTAAGACTTCATCTTTCATGGATACATAATATTTCTTCGCAGTGCTATAGATGCCCGTTCGGAAAAGTGGATTCAGGGTGGTAAGAATATCATTCTCTATCTTATAGAGGTCACTTTCTGACTCCTGCTTTGTTTGTTCGAGTTTCTGATTCAGGAGTTTTAATCCTTTCTCAGAGTTCATGATGCAGGTATCAATTACCGAATTGCGACATTCCAGTATCTCTTTGTCTTCAGCATTTCTGGTGATCTCATCCACATAGTTCTGGACATCTTTGCTGAATTTGTCAAGATTGACGATCCTTGCCTCAAGGGATGTGACCTCACCGGACTCTTCATCATGGAGTTCGATGGCACTATTCTCCAGAGGTAGGACATTTCTTGCAATATCTATGAAATCATTGAGATCCTGAATAAAATCCCTTTGCAACGGTAGATTAGTTGAGTCCTGATATGTGTATCTCATCCTTGTCCCTATCCTTAACAAGATATTTCTTTCGTCTCGTTATATATATTTCGATAATTGGGAAGTTGTATAGTTATAATACACTTCTCACAACCTCAAGTATCATGTTCAGATACTTTGTAGCACCGTTCTTAAGATCCATTGGGTGTAGTTCACCTGAAGCAAAGACCTCTTCGAGTTTCTCATAACTGTTGCATACAAGATTGCCGCCGAATTTTTCCGGTCTCTCAAAGACTATCTCTTCATATCTGGGGCAGATGTGGTATTTGAATAGCTCAAGTACAGGGTTGTCCTCTGTTTCTCCGGCAGGGCAGAAAGCCTTCTTCATTTTCTTCTTGAGGTCTGCTTCGGAGTCATCAACTGAAATGTAATTCTCATTGGATGATGACATTTTTTGTCCGTCAAGTCCTAAAAGTATGGGTGTGTGGATGCACAATGGTGCCTTAAAACCAAGTCCTGGAAGTCCTTCCCTTGCCAGCATATGGATCTTCCTCTGGTCGATTCCGCCTACGGCAATATCAACACCAAGCATTGCAATATCTATTGCCTGCATGATGGGATATACCATCTGTGAAACCTTTGGGTCATCCATTTTTCTTCCTACTTCATCCATGCTCCTTCTGGCACGGTTCAGGGAAGTCTTCTGGGTCAGCTGAAGGACCTTGAGCATGTATTCATGTCCGAGCTGGTAATCGGAGCCGTAAACAAAGTTTGTATTTTCCGCATCCAATCCAAGTGCAATGAAACAGCGTTTGTTATAATCAGCGATTTCACGGACCTCTTCAAGGGTTCCCTTCTGGTTCAGATATGCGTGAACATCAGCAAGAAGCACAGTGATCTTGAACCCGGCATTTTGCAGGTCAAGGAGCTTGTTTACAGTAAGAACATGTCCCATGTGGATCTTTCCGCTTGGTTCATAACCTACATATGCTGTAGGGTGCTCTTTTGTTTCCAGAAGCTGTTTTAATTCCTCTTCTGTTACTATTTCCTGTACGTTCCTGGTTATAAGCTCAAGTTTGTCCATGGGTTCACCGTTAGTTAATCGTGTTTTGTATAAACGCATAACTCTTTAAATGCTTTTCTTGCCCATCTGCGGGTTAAACTATCATTAGAGTGTTTTTTTGAGGAAGTCTTCACCCTGCGGAGATTTGAAAAGAGGTATGTCCCAATCCTGCACTACTTTTTTCCTGACACTGACAGTTTCTTCTTCCAGATGGGGATTATATCCTTTTGCGTGGTATTCTTTTCTCATGACCATAATCCCTCTACGTTGCCATTTTGGGACTCTGGATACATTGATACCTCTCTGGAAAAGCAGTTCGTGCATCTCGCTTGCACCTTTGTTCTTCAGAATTGCTGCAGCATCTTTCTCTTCCATACCTTCGGAAAGAAGCGTGTAATAAGCATAGGAATTGATGCAGTTGCGCCATGCTTCATCCTGTCTCCATGCAAGGTATCCGGCAATATCATTATCATTTACGGGGATTACCCTTGAATCAAAGGAGATGGGTTCAGATGGTTTTAGTGTTAGTGTGAGTGCGCTGCTGATGTAGGAGGGTATGACCGAGTCTATCTTCTCGATCCTGCCTTCAAAAGAGATGTCTCTGAACAGGAAACTTATCTCATCGGAAAAGGTGTATGCAAAAACCGGACTCAATCCACTTTTCCTGAAGAAGATTTCAATAGCATCTGCCATTGCAGATGCAAATCTTTTGTCATATGGTTTTTCAAGGCCTATGCGAGATAGTGCATTCTTGAAACTGCGTCCGTCTACGCGCACAATGACAGGCGGTATACAATGCAGATCTGAGTAGATCTCTCGCCTTTTCATAAGTTGATCAGTCTTCAGTCTCTGGCTGTATTTTTTTGAATTTGTTGACAATATTCCTGATAATAACTATATCGCCTGTTGTAATTACCCATCTGTAAGGGATGATAACTCCTTTGCTTGTCACATCAAACAATTCCCTGTTGATGTCGATTATTGCTAGGCCTCTCACTGCTCTCTCATCAACGTCTAACACAATATCTGCAACCTTACCTACGTAGGTAGCGTTGTCTGTGTAAACGTTTTGTCCAAAAAGTGAAGTTATGTCTGCGCGCATAATATCTACTTCCATTTATACTTTACATATATATGAATATTTGTATGTAAATACCAGTGCTTGTTTTCAGTTATACGACGTATTGGCAGGCATGATATCATATTTTTGATATGCTGCTTCTGACTGCTTCAGCTGATCGGTCAAGAGCATCTTTCTGTTCAGCCTTGAGCTCAAGCTCAATTATTTCTTCTACGCCTTTCTTTCCAAGCTTTACAGGTACTCCCAGACAGATATCCCTGTATCCGTATTCTCCATCCAGATACGCGGATGCTGGTACGATTCTCTTTTTATCCAGAAGAACAGACTCGACCATGCTTGCAATGGCTGCAGATGGTGCATAGAATGCGCTTCCGGTTTTCAGGTGCCCTACTATCTCTGCTCCGGCATTGATGGTGCGTTCAACGATCCTGTCAATGTCTTCCCTGTCCATGATCTCAGGTAGTGGCATGCCTGATACTGTGGCGTGGTCTGGCAGCGGTACCATGGAATTCCCATGTCCGCCAAGTACCATTGCGCTGACATCTTTCATGGAGCAGCCAATTTCCTTTGCGATGAATGACTCAAATCTGCTGGAATCGAGTAATCCGCTCATTCCAAAGACCTTTCCTCTTTCAAGGTTGGTGCATTTGGCAGCAGCGTAGGTGATGATATCAAGAGGGTTGGTAACCGTCATTATGATAGAATCAGGTGTATAGTTCTCGATATTGTTGCATACCTGCTGTGTTATCTTAATATTCGTTGCAAGAAGGTCATCCCGGTCCATGCCTGGTTTCCTTGCTATGCCAGCTGTTACCACGACGATATCAGATCCTTCAATATCTGCATAGTCGTTCGTACCAGTTACGTCTACATCGTATCCCATTATCGGGGCTGCCTGGGATATATCCAGTGCCTTACCCTGCGGCATACCTTCTACAATGTCGACCATCGTTACATCTGCAATATCGAGTTCAGCAAGACGCTGAACGGCTGTAGCACCTACATTACCTGCACCAATAACCGAAACTTTCATTCTTTGAACTCCTGCTACCGTAAATACCTGTATTCAACCTGACTTAAGATTGGGTGCAACGTATAAATAATAACCTAATTTAGCCTGTCTGCGGTGAGACGCTATGATTATTATACATTACTCACAACATGTTCAGAAGAACATGCTCACAAGCACATACATTCACATGCCCAAGATTGGTGCAACAGTAGAAAAAAGAATATGGTCAAGCGGTATCAGGACCTGGGATGACTTTCTTGAGAGGAAGGATGAATTGTGTATCCCGCGCTCCAAGATGGAATTGATCCTTCCTGGAATAGAGGACTCCAAAGAACATCTCATGTCCCGTGATTTTGAGTTCTTTGCCCATTCACTCCCCAAAGCGGAACACTGGCGTGCATTTCGGGAGTTCTCAGACAAGGTGGCATATGTGGACATAGAAACCACTGGTCTCTCTCCTGCAAGTTCTCATATAACCGTGATCGGAATCTATGATGGAAAAGACGCAAAGACATATGTTCGGGGTGTTGATCTTGATGATGTTGTAGAGGAATTCGAAAAATATGATTTTCTCGTTACTTTCAACGGAGCAAGGTTCGATCTTCCCTTCATCAAGCGTGAGTTTCCGCAGATAGAGTTCAATCAGCTTCATGCTGACCTTATGTATCCTCTCAGGCGCATATCCTTAACAGGTGGCTTGAAGATGATCGAGGTTGAACTTGGTATTACTCGAAGTGAGGATACTGTGGGTATAAGCGGATTCGATGCAGTTCGCCTGTGGAATCAGTATGAACGGGGTGATCAGGAAGCACTCGAGTTACTGCTTGAGTACAACAGGGAAGATATAGTGAATCTCGAAACCATAATTGATAAAACTCTTCACAAGTTCATTGATAAGAAATTCTCAGAAAGCATTTGACATGGTTCCTGATCTGACAAAAATACCTGATTCTCCGGGTGTCTATCTTATGAAAGATAGTTCCGGGGATATCATATATGTGGGGAAGGCAATTTCCCTTATCAAAAGGGTGCGTCAGTACTTTCAGTCAAAGAAGAACCTGACTCCAAAAACCCGGATCCTTGTATCTCATATAAGCGATATTGAATGCATAGTCACTGATTCCGAGATCAATGCACTCATACTTGAAGCTAACCTGATAAAGAAATATAAGCCACGCTACAATGTGCGGCTTAAAGATGACAAACGCTATCCTTATGTCAAGGTCACGATAAATGAGAAGTTTCCCCGGATATTCATAACTCGCAGAAGGCTGATGGATGGGGCACTCTATTTTGGTCCATATGTTAATTCCACCGCCATACGCAGTACTCTTGATCTGATTTCCCGGATATTCATGCTGCGCAAGTGCAAAAAGTCCATAGCTCCGGGTAAGTCACGCGCGTGTCTCAATTATCACATAAAGCTCTGTGATGCTCCTTGCAAAGGGGGTATCGATGAGGAATATTACCGTTTAAAGGTGATGGAAGCTGTGCGGCTTTTGAAGGGTGACACCGCAGATCTTCTGAAGGAATTGAAGGCAAAGATGTCATCCTTTGCCCAGGATCAGAACTATGAGGCTGCGGCGGAAGTGAGGGATCAGATAGAGGCTGTCAAACAACTTTCGCATCAGCAAGTCGCTACATCAGGCACCGATGATCGTGATATTATCGCGGCGGTATCGGATGGCTCTGCAATATTCCTCCAGATATTCTATGTACGGAACGGAAGCATGGTTGGTAAGGCTGATTTTTCCCTTTCCGGTACTGACAGTTCGACTGATATTGCAGTTGCAATGGCAGAGTTCATCAAGCAATATTATCAGGATTCTCCCATTCCCCCGGAGGTGTTGATACAATACGAAGTTCCGGAAATAGGGTTGATAGTCAGATGGCTCAGCCAGCGCTCAGGTAGAGACGTAAAGCTTCGTGTCCCTCAGATAGGTGAGAAGAAAAAACTCATGGAAATGGCAGCTCGTAATGCGGAAATGGCTATGAAGGTAGCCCGGCTAACTTCTTCCTCCGCCGAGTCTTCCATGCTTGCACTGGAAGAATTGAAAAAAGTGCTTTCGCTGGAAGACACTCCGATGCACATCGAAGCTTTTGATATCTCCAACATATCAGGCACCAATGCCGTGGGTTCCATGGTTTATTTTGAAAATGGGATGCCTGCCAACAGCAAATACCGCCAGCATAATATAAAGACTGTGAAAGGTATTGATGATTTTGCCATGATGGCTGAGGTTGTTGGTCGGAGGTATTCGCGACTCCTCCGGGAAAATGCTCCTCTTCCTGACCTGATCCTTATCGATGGAGGTCCGGGTCAGGTGGGGGCAGCAAAATCCTCTCTGGATGAACTTGGTCTTGACATTCCTATGATAGGTCTGGCAAAACGTTTTGAACATATCATAACGACTAAAAAAGGCCCCGGAGAGGTTATAATACTTCCAAAAACCTCTCCTGCATTAAAGCTCCTCATGCAAATAAGGGATGAAGCGCATCGATTTGCTGTAACTTCCCATCGACGTAGGAGGTCTGCAAAACTGACCCATTCCGAGCTTGATGGGGTCCCTGGCATCGGCCCTGAGAAAAAGAAAAGACTGCTCGAGTCCTTTGGGTCGGTAGAAAAGCTCAGGTCTGCTTCTGTTGAAGAGCTAATGCAGGTAAAGGGCATCAGTATGAAGGTGGCAGAGCGAATCCATGATTATCTGAATGGTTAGTTTTTCGCACACAAATCCTAATATTAAAATAGAATGCCTGCTAACATAGTTCAGGAAGTTTAAAGGGTTTAATGGGATACTTCTCTCATTTAGTTCGTGGGTGAATCTAAAATGAAAAAAGAATTGGATTTTTATGGGGATATAAGAACTCCTGATATCAGGATGCTTCGTGACATGGACCATGTTGTATTTGATCAGAAGTGGTTGGAATCAGTCGAAAATTTCGAGTTATATTACATGTACCGTGACCTTTACAAAAGTGAAGCGGATTCAAATGCCATAAAGGCGCACAATCTTAGATACGATATCACAATAATTCCTCCTGCAATGCTTGGCAAGGAGTTTATTAAAACAGCCGGACATTATCATCCTCATGTTCCAGGCACTGATATTTCTTACACAGAAGTGTATCAGGTGCTTGAAGGTGAGGCTACTTATATTCTTCAGAAAGAGGAACACGGTAAGATAACTGATGTTATGGTCTACAAGGTTAAGAAAGGAGGTTTTGTCGTTATCCCTCCTAATTACGGGCATATGACCATTAATGCTTCTAATGAAACACTTAAGATGGCGAACTGGGTTTGCAGGGACTTCTCATCCATATATGATGAAATAAGGAATATGTCCGGTGGGGCATATTATCTGCTTGAAGAAGGCTTTGTTCCGAATCCTGAATATGTCGATGCTCCAGAGATACGTTTCATGGAATCTCAGGATGATTCGGAACTGGGGCTTTTCGATGGCTCGGACATGTATGATCTTGTGAATGATCTGGATAAGCTCAAATTTCTAACCCGTCCCCAGGATTATCTTCATATCTTCGAGAAGATAATTGCCTGAATTGAAGTAACATTTTTATTGTGCAAACATATAACTGGGTGCAATTAGAAAAACGGAAGAGGTATATCGTTGAATAATAATGACCGCATCCAGTTTACTTCATCTAAGATCGATGACCTGATGTTCAGGACCACATTTGATCCCAAGTCCATGGAAGGGGACGTGATAGTAAATCTTTCACTCATAGATAGTCAGGACTTTGATGATGTTTTTAAGATATTCAAGATGGCCATTAACAGTGGTCTTTCTGTAAGTCCTTTGCTAAAGGTTTTGCATGAAGGGGATTCCATGGGTGGAATGACCATTGAAAAAGGAAAGGTTGGATTTGCAACATTGTGCAGTATCTCCATAGACGGTATCCTCTTAAAGGCCGGGGTGATGATAAAACCAAGATTTGGGGGCCTTGTGGAAATAAAGGATGGTGCTCCAAAGCGTTTTACCAATGTTCTGACCTATTCGAGTACAACTATAGATCCTCTTGAAGTACTGATGTCCCAGGAACTTACTTCAGTGATGAAAATGCTCAAGACCGGTTCAGGTAAGATACTGGCAAATCTGAGGGAAGCTCCTCTGGTTGCCAGGGATGTCATTGATAGTACACTTTCTGATATGGTGGATGCAGGTCTCACGGGTATTCTGGAAGTAGGCGAGCCCAACACAAGGATACTCGATGTTCCTGTGGAGCGAGATCATCTTGGAATAGTGGTCATAGGTGGTACGAACCCCATGGCTGTCGTCCAGGAGTATGGTATTCCTATAAGGACCAATGCCATGTCCACACTGGTGAACATCAATGAACTAGTTCATATCAATGATATCTAAAAAAGTTCACAACTCTTGTATGATATCATGACGGTTTTTTGATCTGTGTGGCTATTATAGCATTGAGCTTCTCAATGAATATTTCTTTTTTACCGGCTGGCACCGTGGCTCCGGCTGCGATGTCATGACCGCCGCCTGCTCCTCCAATTTCCTGGCATACTTTGCTGATGGCATCTGAAAGATTAAGGCCTCTGTTAACTAGCTCCTGTGTCCCTCTTGCTGATACCTTGTACCCATCATCGCTGTTAGCAAATGCGATTATTGGCAAGTAGCGATTATTGGATGAATGGCTCATGCCTGCTACGATCCCTACAATAGTTTCAGGTATCTTGCTACCAGCATCGAAATATTGCAGGTGGGATAGCTGGGTGACTCCATTCTCCTTGACGAAATTCAGGCCATCCACAAGATTCTTTCTGTGGGTGGCGAGCAAATTCTTTGCTTCCTCATATGCATCCCCCCTGTCGCCCATACAGACTGCCATGCCTATTTCGGCTCTCATGTACCTTCCGGTAGCATTCAGAAGGGTCGAGTATTCGCTGGCATCTCTCATTTCAGTTCCTTCTGTTTCCTGGAGTAGTATGTATGATTCTCCGATAAGTCGACTGATGTTATATGAGGAAAGTCCATTCTGCATTGAATACTGCAACAGAGATGAACTGATATTCGTTTTTTCTTCATCCGTGAGGTCGATCCACCTGCGCCATTTTTCATCATTGGCATACTTGAGCCCCATATTCTGAAGAAATGTAATGCAAGCATTCTCATTGCCTGTGAGTCCTGGTAGATAGGGGTCGGATGAATATTGTAGCATCTTATAAACAGGTCTTGTTTGTTTGCCAAATAATGAGATGTCTGTTTTCGGGATTATGGCGGTGGGATTATTCTCAAGGATCTCTCTGTTCAGGCTTACTATCTTTCCATATTTCCTGTACTGCATATCTCCTATGCATCCTGTGATGGCAAGATCTGCAAGGTCTCTATTGTTGCCAAGCTGGTTGGCAAGTATGAATGTAGTTCCTGAACCGCTTATCTCAAAGGAGCCATTTGCCCCGAATAGATGGGAATTTAAGTGCAGGTCTATTTCTCCCTGTGGTCGGTGATGATCTGAAACGATTGCATTCAATCCATAATTGTTGATGTGCTCAATTTGTCCACTGCCAAGGTCTGTGAAAATAGTAAGTTCAGGATTTCGATCTGCCAGTTCTTTGATGATATTCTCATCAAGCTGTTTTACAAATTGCATGTCATATTCGATACCTGCTCTTTGCAGGGATTTTGCAATAATGGCTCCCGATGTTATGCCGTCTGCATCGATATGTGACACAAGCTGGACTTCTCTATATCTTTTGATCTCTTCAGCACATTTGCGGGCTTGCTGTAACATTTTATCCATGACGTCAGACATAATAGTTCCTCTTATACGATCATCCTTGAACCTTTTTTCCATCCTTCTGGATCGATATGGTATTTACTTCCATTCCTTTCTATTCGGGGAAACTCCCGAATATGGTCAATGGTGATCTTGTTAGTATCAGCATCGTTGTATTTCTCGTAAAGCGTGGTCCAGGGGACTATATAGGCTTCCCTTGAGTGCCCTACTCCCATTTTCAGCTCGACTGCAAGAAATCCTGTTCTCCCTGACCGAAGCAGAAAATCTGATATTCTTTCTATCTGATGCGATCCTTTCTTATCGACCGTGAAGTGTTGTGTAAAGTATAATGCTTTTGCACCCTTATCCACAGAGATGCTCTTACATTCGATCCCCATATAGTAATCCGGGTCAAGCGAGTCTACAAGTACATCCAGAAATTGTGGTGTGAATCTGTGCTGCTTCAGGCGGTGTGCTATTCCTTTGATGCCTGTTTCTCCAAAGTATTCGTTGAATGACTGGACCAGTACTCTTTCAAACTCTGTCATATATAACCACGTTTTCAAAATTGTATTATTTTGATATTATTAAAATTAGTTATTTATCTAGCCTGCGTTAGATTGATGTACTTAATGTTTTAATTAACCTAGTATGAACAAGAGAACATTCGAAGTTGTATCTTCAGTAGGTTCAGTGATTTTGTTGACCGCTCTCTTTATTGCAGTACACCAGTTCATGCAGGAAAGTCAGGCATACGGTTTTATTACATCAATTGCTGTTTTTGTCATCGTGCTCTCGGCTGTAGGTATGAAGATGGCAAATATTGAATAATGCAAAATAGCGGCAGTTAAATCCTGGTTAATATAGCTGGGATATCTGCTCAGCTTCAAAAAACTTTAAAAAAAGGAATAAAGCCCCAAGATATCGAGGCTATTAATTCTGAGTGACAAGGAACTTGACAAAGTCAGGGCTGAGTCTTGTTTCTCTTATCATCTTCTCTTCGATATCTTCCTCTGAAAGTCCGTCTGCCCTATATTGGTTTATACGGTCATAGACGCTCTGTGAAACTTCAGAGTATTCGTTAATGTCTTTTCTGTGTCCCCATACATCGCCTTCGAGGAGTTCGATTCCCTGCATTTCAAGGTACATCTTGGCTGAATTTGAGATGGTTCTCTTGTATGAGCTTGGGATGTGGAGTGCTTTCACACTTGGGCATTTCATTACAAGGGAAAATATGTCAGTATTTGAAGGTCTGAATGCAAGGTGGACTATTTCTTCATTTGGGCCGAGGGTGTTAATCTCTTCTTTTGAACTTACAACTCTAATTTTCATTTTTCGTCTCCTGAGAATTTAAGTTAAAAATATATTATTTTGCGGGTGCGTAAATAATAATTTATTATGTGCTAAAAAGATTGTATATACAAAGTCTTATTTAAAGTTAATCTGACTGTGCTTATATTTATAAATTAAATTAGTTTAATGGTATAATTAATTAAATTTTTTAAATTGTCGGGTTTGCTCTAAAATCGTGATGCTTAGAGTCATGTCTAAAAAGTTTGTAAATATAAAAACGTTTCCATCAATTTACAATTTAAGTATTTTTCACATTGCACAATAGCACAGTTTATCCGTTGCGCACAATTTTAAAGGATTAGCTGGAAAGAAGTTTATTAGATCCCATGATTTTGTATCTGCAATTGTATACAGAGAATCTAATCTGTAGCTCTCTACAAAGTTATAATGTAAGTGATAATAATAACGAATGTGCATAATGTTACACTGTATATCTATTTATAAAAAAATGAACATTTAATGATTTACTATGCTATCATCATTTTCAAACATAAGGATGAAAACAGACACAAAGGTCATCTATTTGCTATTTGGCATAGTATTGACATATTTCTCAAGCTATTTTCCGGACATTGCAAATGTTATCGGGCTGGAGGGTACAAGGATAAGCTCTCTGGTGGCATTCGGGTCGCTTAACGGTATGCTTTTTGGTCCTCTGTGGGGTAGTGTCGTTTCAGGCAGTGGTATGTTCCTGCACGAACTTAACAATCCCGGATATATAAGCAAGGATTCCTTCAGGATGCTTTCACCGTTCTTTATCATAATATGTTCAGCAGTTTCAGGATTTGTTGTTAATAGAAATTACAAGGCAGCTGCAGGTATATTTATTGCTCTGATCTCAGTCTGGTACCTATTTGATACTGGTAGGGCAGCATATTTATTCCCATGGTTCCATCTCCTTGTTCTGGCATCTTTCCTGCTCATCAATAAGTTCAGCCTGTCATTCATTGGTACAAAGGCTTATGTCTTCGTATCTTTGTTCTATGCTGGACTAATGGGCGTACTTTCCGACCATCTTGCAGGCAGTATTGCCTACACCTATATCTATGACTTGCCAGCAAAGGTATTCAATTCAGTACTTTTCATCTATCCGCTTGAGCGTGTTATACTGGCTTTGGTTGCAGCATTGATTGCCTTCTTCTTTTTCTCAGTGCTCAGAGATATAATACTTTCATCTGGCAATGTTGAAGCTGAAATTAATACAAAGAAAAAACAGAATCTTGCAGATTATCTGAACAATGATGTTCATGATATTCTAAATGAAGAAAAGTCTAATTAAGTTTGAATTTTGCAGAAGCCTTTAAAAAAGTTACTGGAATCTTTCCAGTTTGTTCTTTATGTTCATAATTGATCTGGAAAATGTGTGCTCAGGATCAGTGATGACCAGAACTTCACTGTTGCTTCTTGTTGCAATATCGCACATGCAGGGGATATTTTCCAGTATTGGGACTCCGAACTTTTCATTCTCAATGGGGCCGTTCATGATGCTATCATGACACATGTTGTTGACAATGACTGTATTTTTATTAAGGGGCCGGTAAACTCCATCTACAAGTTGTTCCATGGCATTCAGACTGACATTTGTGGAATTGTGTACTATCAACACTACGTCTGATGCGGCAACGGCATTGATGGATTCATACTCAACTCCTGGACTGGTGTCGAATATGATTACATCGATCCCGTTTTTGAATAGCTCCTTCTTTCCACTAATAAGGGTCTTGAGTGCATTGGATTGCCAGTTTCTGTCTTTACATGCAAAATCTCTTATTTCATCTATGTCTGGATTTGCATGAGCTACGTAGAATTTACCACTTGTCTGAAATTTGTTGCTGATATCTTCAACAACATCCATTATTCCGTATTTCTTTGAGATGAAATCATTGATCCAGCGTGATGTTTTTGTTTCAAAATATGTATACAAAGACGGTCCGCGAATGTCGCTATCTATCAAACAAACATTTTTTCCTTCAGAAGCGTAGGCTGCAGCTAAGTTTATAGCAATACTTGTTTTCCCACTTCCACCTTTTGACGAGTGTATTGTTAAGCTGAGTGTCATTTCTACACCTTTTTATATATCATTGCATTTTTGTGCAAGTATATATTTACATATACATCCATATATATATAATATATATTCACATTTTTTCTTTTATCTGGAAGTAAACCTTCCTTCCGTTGCGGAATTTCTCAACATGATCCATTCTGACTAACTGGTTGAGGTAATTGCTTTCAACTGCTCTTTCCTTCTTTGTGACTACTGATATCTCTTCTGCTGTAGCAGGCCCAATTTCAAAGAGAGTTGTTGCCGTGGTGCGCAAATGGTCTGGTAATGATAGCAGGGTCATGACGTCCATGGAATCTGCAAAATCAAATTGTCCGCTCTTTGGTGCAACTGGTTCGGTTTGGACAGTTATTCGGTCAAGTTTTGAATTTATCTCTTTCAGATTTTGAAGTATCTGTACTAAGATATCATTTTCTTCTGACATTTTATCCCCGTTTAATAATGTGCATGCACCTATGCTCATCATCTTTGCTAAGCAAAGGTGTGCTAATATATTATCTTTTTCGTGTGATCTGTGGACTGATGGTTTATTGGCCATTGAGCTGTTTACACATAAACGCTCCTTCACGGTTATATCCGATCTTGCGGTAATATTCTCTCACACCAATTCCACTTATGATTGCTATTTTTGAGTAACCCGAGTCATAAGATATTCTTTCTGCACAGGCTACCAGTTCCGATCCATATCCTCTGTGCTGCCAATCATTACTCTTTGCCTCATCGCCCACTGCCACCGCCGATCCATAAACATGTAATTCTCTCACAAGAGCTGTATTTTGCAGTTCCGGACGATGGGGTTTATCAGGGAACCTGAGCCTGAGGAAACCTATCAATATGTCCTGTAAGGTATCCTCGAATGCAATAAAATACTCTTCACCCTCGCAGCAGTCGTATTTCTCTACTGTGAGTTCCACATTTTCAACATTTGGTTCCTTGCCCTTAAGCACATTGTGTCCCACCTCGCGGCATCTTATACAACGACACTTTCCGCCATCATGTATCAGTTTTTCATGGGCAAGCTGTCTGACATTGCTTTTTCTGACTCCTGCCAGTATCTGCTGTGCAGGTATATCTCTCTGTATCCTTTGAAGTCGCACCCATTTCGGTATGCATGATTTTACTTCTGCCAGAAGGTCCACTGCATCGGTATCGTTGAGTGCATCGTATTCTCCACGTTCCCACATCTTATGCAGTTCCGTACCTTCGGTAACCAGTGTAGGGTAGATCTTCAGATAGTCCGGTTTGAACCTGGGGTCTTCGAAGAGCCTTTTGAAATTTCGCAGATCCCTTTCCCTGTCCATTCCGGGAAGTCCCGGCATCATATGGAATCCAACTTTAAGGGCACTGTCCCTTAGCATGCGATTAGCTTCAACACTATCTGCAACGGTATGTCCTCTCTTCATACGTGACAGTACGAAATCATAAGTGCTCTGTACTCCGATCTCAACCTTTGTGGCACCGAGATCAAGCATCCTGTCCACATGTTCCTTCCCTGTCCAGTCAGGCCTTGTTTCAAATGTTATGCCTGTATTGCGTACTTTCCCGGTCTCGTTTGCCTGCTGCACGTCTTCCAGTGTAAAGTAGGGCAGTTCCTTCCCAATTGGCTCTGCTTCATCACGCCACTGAGTTCCGTAAAAGTCATTCATTGCCTCCAGGCAGCGCTTTGTGTACCATTCCTGGTAATCTATGGAACGGGCTGAAAAAGTCCCTCCCATGACTATCAATTCAGCTTTGCTGACATCATGTCCATTCATCTTGAGTTGCTTCAGTCTTGTTGAGACTATCCTGTAAGGGTCATATTCATTCTGGATAGCTCGCATCGTGGAAGGTTCACGTCCCATATAACTCTGGGGTGAACAAAACTCGGAATCCGGCCCTCCGGGGCACGGCAGGCAAATGCCATGGGGGCAAGGTGCAGGAGATGTCATGGCTGCTATAACAGCCACTCCCGATATTGTGCGTACGGGCTTACGGCGTAATGTCTCTCTTGCCTTTTTCTGTTCCTCGTCTGTCCCTGTAATCATTATATCAGCATTCCGGGGCATGCTTGGAAGCTTGTAATGTTTTGATACCTTCTTTTTTATGGAGCTTAACTGAGCTTCATCAGTTATCTCTCCGTTGAGCACCATCTCCAGGATCTCCCTGCATGCTCTTTTAAAATCAGGATCTTCTTTAGTTGTCATTTAAAATATGATGTATGGTGTTCAATGTGAGTCTCGCTCGGGATTTACAGGCAGAAGTCTGCAACAAGTGCTTCTATCTGTATTCTGTCATTAGCAGCTTCTGTCATGTAATAATCAGCATTTGCTATCTTGATCGTCCATCTGGCAATGGTCTCATCACTTTCATTCGAAGAAGCTGCCATTTTGTGCAGCTGCAAGAGGATTTCCTTCCCGGAAAGCCCCTCCTCAAGTATGAGTTTGTCTATGAACTTTCTTGCTTCAAGTATGTCCTTTGAAAGTGTCATCTCAAAGAGATGTATTACGTTCTCGGATGTTTCTTTCAACGCAGAATCATATATCTCCTGAGGCCCGATGGTTTCGTCTTTGGATCTCAACGAGGCAAGCTGCAATGTATGGAGGGCTCTTGAAACATTTCCCTTCGAGTGGTAAGTCAATGCATCGATACCATCATCAGTGATCTGTACGTTTTCGGCATCAGCAACTTTCCTTATGAATCTGGCAAGCTTGTCTGCGGATACGTGGGTGAAGAACAATTGCAATCCCCTTGAACGAAGTGGTGCAATGAGTTTAGATGGTTGTGTGGTGGAAAGGATGAACCTGCAATTTGCGGTGTACTTTTCCATTATTCTCCTAAGGGCATGCTGGGAATCGGAATTAAGGGTCTCGGCATTATCTATGAAAATGATCTTAAAGTCCGAATCAATAGGTCCCATGCTTGCATATTCATTAATTACTTCCTTGAAGATCGCTATCACACTTTTTTTGATCTTCTTTGGATCATCTGTACCCAGTATCCTGAGGAACCTCTTTTCCCTTACCAGGTAACGTTTACCCTGTTCGAAAAAATCAGACGCGTTGAAATAAGTGAAATTACGCTGGTAGTCTTCCCCATAGATCTCGTGGGCCATGGCAAATGAAGAAGAGGCTTTACCTGTGTTCTCAGGTCCATGGAGCACAAGATGTGGCAGGTTATTGGACTGTATGAGCTTTTTGATCATATCGATCGAATCCTCATTCCCGATGATATCATCGAGGTTATCAGGCCGGTATTTTACAGTCCATATATCTTTCACTCTTGCCACATCCTAATGTCTTTACTCCGAATTCTTATTTCCGCTAGCTTCGAGCAATTCGTGGATAACCTTTCCATATACAGGTCTTGCAATAAGTACGCCTATAAGAACACCTACAATGGTTGTAATGGCAAATCCTTTGAGCGCACCGAATCCCATTATCACAAGTGGGGACATTGCAATGATGGTTGTTGCTGCAGCAGCGAATATTATACTGAATGCCTTTGTGATCCTGGAAAGATATACTTTTCTCGGAGGCAACTTACCCTCGTACAATACTTCATCAGTAATGATAACAAGGTGGTCAATTCCAGTTCCGATGACTGCTATTATTCCTGCTATACTTGGCAGGTCCAGTTGCCATCCTACTGCTCCTGCAAAACCTAAGATCATTATCACTTCACTGATGGATGTTCCCACCATTGGTATGAGTATCTGCGGTTTGCTGTATCTCCTGTAAACAACGAGAGCAACAGCGAACAGCGCAAGGAATCCGGCTATCACGGATTGGCTCTTGAACTGTTTTCCAAGGGTTGCGTCAACGTGTCCTGATCCTATGAGCTCAACGTTTACGGGCAAGGCTCCTGCTCTTAGGTGTATGTGGAGTTGCTCTGCTTTTGTCTTGCTGGCTTCATCCGGACCTGTGGATGCCTGCCATGAGTAAATTGGGAAACTCTCAAGCCTCAGGGCTGCATCTGGACTGAGTGGTGCGCTATAAACCTCGTTCTCATCGAGATACATTATGAGATTGTGTGACATTGGATCTCTTGTTGCACCGGTCTCCATGGCAACCTGCTGAAGTGCAAGTGCTCCGGAATCCGTAAGTGTGAATGGGGTGTACCACTGTCCTCCATCTTCGTTATAACCGGCTATGCCTACACTCTCTATCTCATCTCCATAGAGTGCATGTCTTGATTCATTGCCTGATGTAACGATGCGGATCTCAAATTTACCGGGCTTTTCAGCAATATCCTTTGCAGTTGCAAGGTCAATTCCTGCAAAATCGATAAGTATGTAATCCTCGCCCACTGTCTTTACAGGTATATCTTTAAGTCCGAGACCATTCAGTTTGTCACTGAGTATCTCTTTTGTCATATCACGGGTTTCGGTTCTGACACTTTGTTTGTAAATTGGATTGCCTTCGCTATCCTCTACAATGTATCCTCCAACCTCGGACATGAGTTCGCTAAGCTTTTCCTGTGTGATGTCTGTACGTATCTCATATTCTGTTCCACCGGCAACAGCCATGGGTATTACTTCTGCTTTCAGACTACCTGACAGATAGTTGCTTATCAATCCTGACTTAGAAGTGTGGAGTACTATTTCTGTGAGATTATTTTTGCGTATGATGGTGCTCTGCCCAATGGCAAGCTGGTCCATCTGGTCATTTGTGATGAAAGAGCTTGTTGTAAATGTGACTGAGAACTGCCCGTCCGTCTCCTCAATATTCGTTATGTCGATAGTGTCGCCAATTTCACTCTCGATAATTTTCTCGGCGAGGATATTAATATCGGCGTCAAGTTGGGTGAGCGCTCCCTGCAGTTTCACCTGAAGCCATGAACCTCCTTCAAGGTCAAGTCCGTAGTTAAGGTCAGTTGTAAATCCTTCTCCTGAAACATACCAGGGCTGTATGAAGAACACCGACGCCAGCATTGCAAATATAAATACTATTACCCTCAGGTCCTTGAAAAGGCTCTGTTGCTGTTCATCTTCTTTCATGCTCTTCGCCTCTTGCCTGCATTTGCTACATGCCATCTGAGTATGGATGTGTTCAGCATCCATGTATTAAGCAGATCAGCTGCAAGTCCGAATATCAGGACAATGGATATGTCAGATAGCAGAGGGATCTGTGACAGGGACGAGCTGATCAGGTATGAATAGGTTGAAACAATGTACATTACCACAAGTGCTGCAAGAGTTGTGGTCGTCATGGTAACTCCCGTATGCATTGCATTGGATATGTTCTCCTGTGGTGTACCTCGTCTTTTCAGTACGCGTGTTGTTAACAGTATGTCACTGTCCACGGAATAGCCGATAAGCATCAATAGGGCTGCTACGGTTCCCAGTGAAAGCTCTATGCCTGTGACAGCCATGAAGGCTGCAGCTATCATTATATCGGAAAATGCCGAAAGCACCACTGCAAAGGAAGGTACAAAGCTCCTGAATATCAGGAAAACGACTGCAGCCATTCCTATGAATGATATGATGACAGCATTAATTGCCTGTGCTTGGAGGCTTTTTCCATATACCGGTCCTATCTGCTTTATCTCGACACCTGTGTATGTGCCTGTCACTTCCCTTACCAGGTCAGTTTGCTGATCATTGCTCATGGGCCCGAATTGCATTACAACTCTTGAGCCAGCTTCACGGACATCAATTATAGGGTAGTCGGAATACTTCGCTTCAAGGGATGCGGCACTTTCACTTGTAGCCGCCGATATCATAGTTCCGCCTTCAAACTCCATTCCAAGCTTTACAGGTGCACCGCTGCTTACAAACATGAATCCCAGTATCACCAGTGATACAAGGAACAATGCGAGCGGTATAGCTGCAAGTTGTTTATCGTTATGGTTTCTTACAAAAGAATCTAAACGTTCAGTCAAACCGACTTCCATATTCTATACTCCAGATTACTATTCAATGTCTGCTTTAAGTGCAGGCATAGTTATTGTCAAAGAATACACTATAACTTATATATACTACTTATTGTTTTTCTTAAAAGATGACTGACAGACCAAGTATAGATGAATACTTCCTTGAGATTGCCACAGTTGTTGCAAAACGTTCCACTTGTTTGCGAAATAAGGTAGGTGCAGTGATTGCCAGGGACAAAAGAATACTGTCCACAGGTTACAACGGTGCACCTCGTAATCTGAAGCATTGTCTTGATATTGGTTGTATCAGGGAGCAGAACAATATAGCTTCAGGGACCCGCCACGAGAAGTGTCGTGCAGTCCACGCCGAACAAAATGCCATAATACAGGCTGCTCTTCATGGGGTGAGCACGGATAATGCAACACTGTACTGTACACATCAGCCCTGCATCCTGTGCACTAAAATGATCATTAATTCCAATATCAGAAAAGTGGTTTACATACAGCCATATCCGGATACTGATTCACTGGATTTCTTTTCAGATGCAGGTGTTGAGGTAATGAATATCCAGCATTCAGACTTTGCTTAAACAGCGAAGTCCCTTTTTTATTATGTCTTCTCTGCCGGAACGGTACATCTCCTTGACCGATGTTTCATCTTCCGAGTAAAGATCCAGTCCTCTTATTATAGCTACAGGACATCCCCCGTCTCCTTCTCCCATCAGAAGATTTGCTGCCCCTGCAATTTCATCGGCTATGGCTTCTTCTGTGACTTCCAGCACCTTTCCGAACAGGTCTTTTTCACCTATCCAGTTCTTGATAGGGTGGATGCGGTGGACACCAATGGCAATTCCTGTCTGGCCTATCTTAAAGGCTCTTCCATTAGTATCTGTAAGTATCACACTGACCTTCTTTCCGCTCAGTTTCCCTATGTCCTCTCCAATATCTCTTGCACTGGCATCCGGGTCTTCCGGCAGATCTGCCAGAAATCCATTTTCCACGTTTGAATCGTCTATACCTGCTTTTATACAGGTGTGTCCGTTCTTGGTGTCAACAAGGATTATGGGAAAATCGACAAGTATCTCCTTACTTCTATCAAGGACTGCCTGTACGAACCTTTCATCAATGCCATGCTTCTTTCCAATTTTTGCGGCATCCTCTCCGGCTTCAATATCCTCAAGCTTGAACATCCTTCCCTCTGCCTTTGCAACTATCGTAGAAGCAATGATGATGACATCATTGTCCATAACTTCGCAGTTCTTGCAGATAATACCTGCAATGTCATCTCCCTCTTTTATGAGTGGTACGTTATCAACGGTGAATATTTCCATTTTCACGCCTTATTCCTCAGACGAGTAACGGCAGCAGGACTAAATAATACTATCCATATAACATGATTTGCGGCGATGATGATAGTTACCCCGACTGAGTAAAGTATGATGATATTTCTTAACTGATGCCGCAAAAATACAAGGGTAAATGAAATATGTAAACGTCCATGTGTTTATCATGGGCGTTTAAAGAACAGTTTAAAATTATTCTATCATTATCTTGTGCTTTTCTTCGATATGTGATTTAGGCATTGTGATGGTTAGTACTCCGTCCTCGAGCTTGGCGTTCGCACCTTCCTCTGTCACAGCGGTTGGTAAATTGAATGCACGTGCAAAGCGGCTGTATGTGCGCTCCCGCATATAGTATCCTTCTTCCTTTTCCTCGGATTCCTTGTGGGTATTTGCACTGATCCACAGTTTATCGTCCCTGATATCAATATTGATGTCCTTCTTATCGACACCAGGAAGGTCTGTTGTAACAACAACTTTGTCCTCCTCTTCTTTTATGTCAACAAGTGGTGATAATGTGTCCATATCCATCATTTCCGAACCAGTGCCCATACTACTGAATAACTGGTTCATGCGCTCCTGCATCCTGCTCATTTCCTCAAAGGGTCCCCACTTGGATACAGCAGGCTGATTCCATCTAGTCAATCCAAATCTCATTTTAATCACTCCTCATAATTTGGGTGGTATATCTACTCCCTTAAATCCCACCCAATTATGGTATCTAATTACGGATACTTATACATTATGGAATTATTAAAACGAGGTTAATGAGCGCATCAATTTATCTAATTTTCCATCTTTTTCATGATACCTATCAGGTCTGAGGCGTATACTGTGTCAAAAGATCCTTTTTTGACATCTTCCTCATCGAAAGTTTCTGAATCATCGGTTTCAGTTTCAGTTGTGGAATAGATGGCAAAAGGTATGGGATTGGATGTGTGTGTCCTCATTGCTATTGGTGTGGGGTGGTCTGGAAGTACCATTATGGCGATGTCCTCTCCATACTCCTTCGCTGCCTTGAGGGTAGTGCCTACGACCTTCTCGTCAAAGTCCTCTATGGCCTGTATCTTAGCCTCAAGGTTACCCATATGGCCTGCCTCGTCAGGTGCTTCAACATGCACAAAAACAATATCATGGTCCTTTAACGCGTCCATTGCATATTCGGCCTTTCCGAGATAATTGGTATCAAGGTAGCCGGTAGCTCCGGGTACTTCAATTATATCGAATCCGGCGTACATTCCGATCCCCTTCACCAGATCAACTGCAGAGATAATAGCGCCTTTGAGGCCGTATAGTTCTTCAAATGTCGTGAATGCAGGTGCAAATCCCTGTCCCCAAAGCCAGATGGAGTTTGCCGGATTCTTCCCTTCCTCCATTCTTCCTTTATTGACAGGATGGTCTTTCAGAAGTTTCATGGAAGCTTCGGTGAGCTCATTGAGTATCTCACTATCCTCTCCCTGGGGCATGTGCAGGTTCCTGTCCTCATCAATTACATCATGTGGAGGTGTGCATCTGGTATTTGCGCCCAGGCCTTTCCTTGCTACCATGAGGTGGCGGTAGCTGATGCCTGGATAGAAGCTGATTTCATCATTTCCCAGTTCTTCCTGCACGGTTTTGATGATTTCTTCTGCTTCTTCACTGGTGATGTGTCCTGAGCTGTAGTCTGCTATCTTTTCCTCCTTTATGGTGATAAGGTTGCATCTGAAAGCTACATCATCCTTTTCAAGTTCTATCTCCATGCTGGCTGCCTCAAGAGGCGCCCTGCCGGTGTAGTACTTTTTCGGGTCGTATCCGATGATGGACATGTTTGCCACATCACTGCCGGGTGGCATTCCTTCAGGTACTGTCCGTGCAAGTCCTGCACGACCGTTCTTTGTCAGGTAATCCATGTTAGGTGTCCTGGCTGCCTGCAGAACTGTCTTATTGCCGATCTGCTGCAGGGGTTCGTCGGCCATTCCATCACCGATAAGTACTATGTATTTCATTTTTCTTCACCAAAAAGTCGAAATAAATATGAATAAGGATCCACTGTATTACCGAAACAGCTGGATCTACTTGAACTGTTGCGTATTCAAATCAAATTAATTGAGGTTTCGATGAGATATATAAATTTTGTAATCCTTTGTATTTGCCTGTTCACCTTTTTTTTGCTCCCTGCAAGTGCTGTGGAAATAAGCACCATGATACATCATTCCGAGCAGGAAGTAAAGCTAGATGAGACTGTGTATCTTGAACAGGGCTACTTCTTTGAAGTACGTGATATTAACAGCAATAGTGGAGACCTGTGGCTTGAGGTCTATCATGATGGCAAAAAACTCGATTCTGATAGTTTTGCCCGGGTTGAATCTCCTCTGAAGTACATAAAAACAGTGGAAAATTCAGAAGATGAAGAAAAAGAATACCTTGTGATCCGCATTACCTCACTCGGGGATGTGGATGGCTCCGGTCGGGATATGACTTCCAGGATAAAAATAGAGCAGTTTGATGACGGGAGCATTGAAGAAGATGCTTACCTTTTCTTTGACAGCAGCCTGACTTTGGAAGTAGGTGCATCTCGTTCCCTTGGGGGTGGTTATGCTCTTGAGGTTTCTTATATGGAAGATGATGAGTTTGTCGTATTGAAGCTCCTGAAGGGAAATAAGGTGCTAAAGGAGGAAGAGCTTGAGGAGGGTGAGTACTTCTATTACACTGTTGATGTAGATGGCAGGCCTGAAACACAGTTTCTGGCAAAGCTTGATAGTTTTTTCATAAGCTCTGACATGGAAATGGTGTTTCTGGATCAGGTTTCACTGAAAAAAGATGTATCTCTGGACTCAGATGGTATGGATGGAATTACTGCTGAAAATGGCACTTCCCTTGTTATTGTTTCATCAAATGGAGATATGCTGCTTGAAGGGGACGTAGCAATTATCCGCTATATAATTTCTGAATCGTTTTCCAGCATTAAAGTATTGGCAGATGGGGAGATAATAGATTCAAGAAGCAATGTGAATGCCGGAATTTACAGTACTGCAAGCGGTAAACTGTCAACGGGTGTTCACGAGTTCTCTCTGCTTGGAATTTCGGATGGTGTCGAAAAAACACTCGTGTCAGAAAAGATCACAATCGAGGCTTCCATGGTGGATTCATTATCCTCATCTGCAAAAGGATTTGTTGAATCTGCTGGCAACGCGCTGGACACAAATAAGGACAGCGGCTCGACAATACCGGGTATATCCGACTCAACGGTGATAATTTTACTTCTATGTGCTGTCCTCTTTCTCCTGCTTGCTCCCCGTAAAAAATAGTTTTTAGGCCTGGTTTATGATTTATAAAAATTGGTTTACTCATAATCTTTATATTAGTCTGTCTTCTTTATACTGGCAATTAGCTGATATTTACTGAAAACGTGGTTTAATCATGAGAATCGTAATGAAATTTGGCGGTACATCCGTTGCAAACGGTGAAAAGATCCGCCATGTGGCAGAACTCTTAAAGCAATATCATGGAGATGGCAATGAGCTTGTAGCAGTGACTTCTGCACTGGGCGGCGTCACTGATGGTTTGTTAAGCGTGGCAAATGAAGTCTCAGAAACTGGGAAAGTTTCTCATGTAAAAGAGTTTATGGCAGATCTCAAGGAAAAACATTACGATGCAATAAATATAGCAATTGATAGCGATAACCTTCGATCCGCAGCAGTCGATGCAATTGACAGCAGGATCGATGAACTTGAGAAAGCACTGATAGGTATCTGTTATCTTGGTGAACTGACTCCACGCTCGATCGATTATATCTCGTCGTATGGGGAGCGGTTAGCAGCTCCTATTGTCAGTGGCTCCATCCAGTCGTTTGGCATTGGTTCTCAGGCATTTACTGGTGGAGAGGCAGGGATTCTGACCGATTCGCATTATGGTAATGCAAAGCCTCTGGAACATAGTTATGATCAGGTTTACAAAACACTGGTTCCTTTGCTAAAAGATATCGTTCCTGTTGTAACAGGTTTCATTGCACAGGATAGGCAGGGTATCATTACAACCCTGGGTCGCAGTGGTTCTGATTTTTCTGCTTCTATAATAGGAGCAGCTGTTCAGGCTGATGAGATCTGGTTGTGGAAGGAAGTCCATGGTATCATGACAACTGACCCAAAGATAGTTCCCGAAGCAAGTTCCATACCTCAGATATCTTACATAGAAGCAATGGAACTTTCATATTTCGGAGCCAAGGTACTTCACCCAAGGACGATAGAGCCTGCCATCAAGCATAAGATACCTGTGCGAGTCAAAAACACTTTTGAGCCTGATTTTGAAGGAACACTAATAGTTGCAGAACAGAACCAGATAGAAGATGTGGTAAAGGCTGTAACTCTTATCAACAAAGTAGCCCTGATAAATATATGCGGTGCCGGTATGGTAGGTACCATTGGTACGGCTGCAAGGGTATTTTCCACACTTGCAAATGCAGGTGTGAACATTATTATGATCAGTCAGGGCTCGTCAGAAGCTAACATGTCCCTTGTTGTCAATGAAGACCACCTTGAAACCGCAGTATCCGCCATCAAGAACGAATTTATTAACAACGTTGTTGGTAATGTTGCATACGACAGGGATGTCTGTGTTGTTGCTGTGGTGGGTGCCGGTATGGATGGTATTCCCGGAGTTGCAGGCAAGGTATTCAATTCACTGGGAGTTGCAGGCATCAATATGATCATGATCAGTCAGGGTTCTTCACAGCATAATATCTCCTTTGTAGTTAGCTCAAAGGATGCCATAAATGCTATTCGAACCTTACATAAACAATTTGAACTGGACAAATAAGCAGGGATTACAAATGAGTGACAAGCACCTCACATACGCAGATTCCGGAGTAGATATCGAAAAGGAAGAAACGACCATCAAAGCACTTACCCGGGAAATGACATATCAGCGTGAAGGTCTGGGTGCACCCCTGACAGGCATTGGTCATTACGCTGGTCTGATAGATTTCGGGGAATATGCCCTGGCACTTGCAACCGATGGTGTAGGCTCAAAGGTATTGATAGCCAATGAAATGAAACGCTGGAACACAGTTGGTATTGACTGTATAGCTATGAATGTCAATGACCTTCTTGCGATCGGTGCAGAACCAATTTCATTTGTGGATTATCTTGCTCTTGAAAAACACGATGAGGACTTTGCTGCCCAGATCGGTGAGGGCCTGAGGAAAGGTGCAGAAATATCCCGCATGACAATAGTTGGCGGTGAGACTGCAACTTTGCCGGATATCGTAAAAGGATTTGATCTTGCAGGTACTTGCCTTGGAATGGTGAAAAAAGAGAATATAATCGCCGGGGAAAAGGTTCAACTGGGTGATGCAATTGTCGGTATTCCCAGTTCAGGTGTACACAGCAATGGATATACCCTTGTCAGAAAAATAATTGAAGAATCTTCATATTCATATCATGATGCATTCCCTTACGATGAGTCAACTACAATAGGCGATGAACTTCTGATACCTACTCGTATCTATATGGAAGTTCTTGATGCAATAAAAGAATTTGATGTACATGGCTTTGCACATATCACCGGCAGTGGGCTTTTGAAATTGAAACGTGTAACAGATCTTGGTTTTAATTTCGATGATCCAATAGAGCCAAACGATATATTCAAGTTCCTCCAGGAAGAAGGAAATGTGGATGAACTGGAAATGTACAAAACATTCAACATGGGAATGGGTTTTGTCATTATTCTCCCTCAGGATCAGGCTGAAAAAGCAGCTGAGCTGGTAGGTGGGAAAGTTGTTGGTAAGATCGTGGAAAGCGGCATAAAAGTATCTGATCTTGTTATAGTCTGATTCAAGGAAACGGAGAAACACATGGCCTGCATTAATGATATTCCCTACGAGATCCTTCTGAAAGGCGGTTCACCTACAGAATGCGAGAATTTGATCCGTGAAAACTCGGATGAGGTATACTATGTCAAAGGCGGATACAAATTGCGTGGTGTAACGCTATCTGGTGAAGTGGTTCCCATAGGAATTAAAGGAAATGATATATTTTTCCAATTTATAAAGCCATGCTTTGGTCTTTTTGTTTTGAAAACATCTGGCTCTGAGGCTGACATTGAAGACTTGAGACGCCAGCCCACAACAAAATGATCAGATCTTTGTTCTTTTTCCAGTCTCAACTATCCATTTAAGGAAATCTCCTGATGGATATTCGTGAATAGTCGTTGCAACGATTATTCCATCACCTATTTTTTTGCTAACCATCAGCGGGTTGCCTTGTTCATCCCTGAATAGCACATCTCCATCGGTCTCTGTAAAGTATCCGTCAAATTCTATGGGTATTTCCGGATCTTTCACAAGACAATGTGCATCATGTTGCCCATCTTTTTGGACGACTGTGGATTCCTGTTTTTGCACATACTTTAGTTTGAATGGCAGCCAGGGGTAATCGTACTCACTTACCATGGGGCCGAATACTATCAGATTCCCGCCTTTCTCCACAAATCTCTCGATCTGTTTTCCATTACGTTCCACTCCAGCAAGCGTATTTGTATACTCTTTGTTGGCAAAACCGGTTGGTATCATAATGCATTTGCAGGGTGGTAAAAAAGGTGTCCCAATTGATTCTGAAACAATTCTCTGGCATTTTACCTTGTGCTCAATGAATAGTTTTTCAAAAAGTATGGGCATGTCCCAAAGTAACATAACATCGCTCATGGGGAACAATTAGTGGTTTTAGATTTAACTATTTTTCTGATATGTATTGCTGCCAAGCTACAGTGTAAATAAAAAAATTAGCAAATGGTATATGTTTACACTGTCACAAAGTATATATGCTATAGTCCAGTATCTATGTACTACTCAAATACGAATTTGAGCTAGCTGGTTGGGGAGTGGGATCATCAATCAGTTACTCTTTTGACTACTTTTTCAAATAGTCGTTCATGTAATTAAAAAAGAAAAAAAGAAAGCTGGTTTAAGCCAGCTTGTTGAGTGGGTGGTTTTCATCCATGATCTCAAGACCGAGTTCTTTTGCGGTCTCTCCGAGCATGATGTCAACCATAGCTGTTGCAGGGAACACCTTGTCAGTGTTCTCGATAGGGCCGAACAGCTGGAAGTTGGATCCAAGTATCTGTGATACGAGGTTGGTTCCAATATCTGTAGGCATGTAGATTGCCTGCTTCTGGTCCCTTGTCTCGTACTGCTTCTTGTATCCCTTCATCCAGTCCCATGCAGATGCCATGTTGTGGTATCCACCGCCAACAGGCAGACCAAAGTGACCTTTGACTGCAATTACTGATCTGATTGATGCACCGGAGCCTGCTCCGAGTGGGGTTGCTGCTACATCTACCAAAGGCTTTGTGATTCCACATTCCTTTGCGATCTCAAGCATACCCTTGTCCTGACCAGTTCCACCGCTTTCAAGGATCTCTATCTTTCCTTTTACGCTTGGGTCTGTTGCATTGAATGCGAGAACAATAGAACTGTTGATGTCACTGTCCTTGATCGCTTCGATCTCATCTGCGTGAACACTTGCGTTGATGGAGTTGTAGATAGCTCTGTCAGCAACACCGATCTCTGTTACATACTGTGCTGCTGCTGCACGAACGTCACCAGCTGATGAGTCGATAAGGAATGGTGTCTTGTCGTCACGCTCTACGAACCAGTCGATGTAGTTCTTGATTGCTTCAGGTGTCTCTCCGACGATCTGGTTTACGATTGGGTTGCCTGTAACCTGACCCATGTCAACCATTGACTGCCAGAGTTTGTCTGCTGCTTCCTTGTCGAAAATTCCCTTGTCTTCATCAGTCACGATCTTGTGTCTGTTGTAGAACATTGTTCCTACAAGTACTGTTGGGTATTGTCCTGGCTGGCCACCGAACTTGACTCCACCTACCTCAAATACTTCTTGTTTCTTGTCAAATTTGAACATATGAATAACCTCTTTATTTTTAGATACTAAGCATAGGTGCCAGGAATAATATGTATAAGAGGAACATAACAATTCCAGCTGTTGCTCCGTATAATATTCCTATGTCTCTACCTACTTTCTTACCAATGCGCTGTGCAACTTCACTGCTGACAAATTCGATCTTCTCATCTATGTTGTTGAGTCTGTCGATGACTGCATTGAAATCTGCAGGGTCTACTACTACGCTTGGTGCATTTCCGTTTGAGTCGCTCATTTTAAATCATCCCCCAGATAAACATTGGAAGTATGACCGCCATCACTACAGCAAAGGCGAATCCTGCAACAAATCCGGATATGCCGGTTGCGGAAACACCTGAATCGAGTTTCTGGTTCCTTGCGATAAGCTGAGCTCTGTATCGGATGCTCTCGACTGTGGATTCCATGGGTCCCATCTGTGGGTTGATTACTTTTGGAACTCCTTTTCCATATTCTTCATCTGCCATGTCAATTACCTCCCGAACAACAACATTCCAAGTAAAGCGAGTGTGATTGCCAGACCGATCATAATTCCTTCAGCCTTACCTGCGTGGATACCTGAGTGGAACTTGTTAAGGTTACCGATAGCTATCATTTCCTTCTCGATGCTCAGTATCCTGTCCCTCACGGTTGCGATCTCAGCTGCCATTGGTTTGAGTCCGCCAGCTTCTTCTTCTTCTCCTCCGGCTCCGTCACCGACTTCAAGGACCATTGGGTCTGCATCAAAGGCTCCTGGGTCTTTTGCTGCATATTCTTTGATCTTGGAAACAATAGCATTCATGTCTTCAGTACCGATCAAATCGATACATTCGACCTGTGCCTGGAATCTTTCCATTGCTGCATCGGTCAGGTTCTCGATATAAGGAATCGCACCGGTTGCACCGACGATCCTGTTATCTTTGATACCGTTTGCATGCAGACTGAGCATTGCCTGTCCGGTGATGTGACCCTTAACTTCAGATCCTGTGACGATGAGGTATCTGATGTTGGGGTTTGATATTATGTGTGCTACGACCTTCTCAAGACCGAGGTTCTCTGTCTTACATGGGCCTGTAACAGCAGCTCCTGCATCCAGCATTGGTCCGCCTGCAAGGTGGGATCCGCAGGTGATAACTGCTACACAGTTCTGTATGTTACCTACGTCGTACTCACCTTTAATAATTGGCCAATTTGGTGCTGCATCTCTTTTTTCTGCCATTTTACATCACTCCTAATGCGCCCATGACCAGAAGCATAAGTCCTGCGACTCCCAGACCGACAATAATTCCATAGAATGAGTTGCCGTAGAAACCTGCGCTAAGTGCAGTTGTTTCACGTCCTGGGTATGAGTTGAGCAGTGGCTTGTCTGGTGAAAGGGAGTTTACAAGATCATCAGCGATCTTATCCAGTTCATCAAGCTGTGCCATTACTGGGTCCATCGAGTATGCGATAATATCGTCTCTCTCTTGGGCAAGTAGGCCTGTGAGTGGATCAAGTACTAAATTAGCTTCAGGTACTACGTGAACCATGCTCATGCCAATTCCTCCTCAGTAGGTAGCATTCCGGTTCCTACTACGCTGTAAGCATCTCTCTTTACAAACTTGTAGAACTTGCTGAAACCAATGTACCAGATAGCTATACCGACAATGATGGTGATTGCTCCGGATGCACCTGCATTAATGCTGGCTACGATTCCTGCAATGACCATTGCAATAGCGCCCTTCTCAAGAGCTGTTGCAAGTGTGCGGTCCTGTTTCTCATCAGGTCCGAGGTTTGCATTGAATGGGTGGAGAATTGCAAGACCACCAGCAATGAATATCACTGCAATGTAGCCGGTTGCTATTACTCCGGTAAGTACAGATTCAAAGGTAAATGATCCTACCATTGCGACACTGAGTCCTATAATGGTGATGGTACCTGCCATTGAGATCTCTGCCATGGACTGTACCATGATAGGAATTCCCATGCTGAGTACCTTGTTTGCAAGAAGACCGACAAGAAGTCCGATCAATGCTGCAAAGATCACTGCAAGTACAGGTCCGGCAACGCCACCAACGGCGAGTCCGAATGTGGTTGCAACGATACCCATACCGAGTGCTATCATACCAATGGATGGTACACCGGTACCAAGTCCGTAACTTGCTACTCTTCTAACTGCTGCTGCGCCCCATACGACACCAGCGATGGCGCCTATTCCGCCAAGGAATGACATGTATGGTCCGATTGAAGCAACAAGGAAATGTGCTGCGTATATTGCGATAAGTCCGCCAAGTGCGCCCAAAGCGATCAGGTTGTTATGGGGCATTCCTGCAGCGGCCTCTCCGCTTCCTCCTGCTGACATTTACAGGCCTCCTATTGCGATTACACCCATGATTGCACAGAAAAATGTTGCAATAAGGGATGCGAGTACAGCTTTTGGGAATCTCTTGAATTTAGGGTCATGGAAACCTTCAATGGTTCCTCCAATGTTGTATGAAGGAATGACCGCATTAACAAAGAAAATACCTACTGCGAAAATACTTGCTATACCGACTAAGTCAGTAGTTGACAATCCGTTCTCGATAACCATGAGGTAGTAGTATACCATTGAACCGCCGATACCACCAAGTGCACCGCCGATAACACCACTCACAAATGATACTGTTGGAAGACCATGTCCTTCTGTACCCTGGGATACGTAGAGATCCTGTCTGTCCTTTGTAATTGGGTCGTACTTTACCTTTGCAGATGCTGGTGTACATCCGACACCATATACGTATACCCACTGACCTACGATCATTGTGACTGATATCATTATCATAGCACCGACTGCACCGGATGCAAGAACAAGAAGCATACTTTCTGTAATGCCCATCATGGTAGAGGCTGTTACAAGTCCTGTAAGACCTGCGCCGGCTGCCAGCTGAACAGTACCTGTTCCGATACCTGTTGCCTGTGCCATAGCTGCTGGAGCTCCACCTACTGGTACGAAGTGAACACTCCATGAAATAAGTACACCACCAAGTGTGATCAGTAACACACTGAGGATGTTGTCCATTAATACTGATACTACATCAATCATGCTGCTACCTCTGCGTCCTGGTCTTCTTTGTATGTACCAAATGCATTACGTGCTGCAACTTCGATGTTCCTGTTCCATATAATCAGAATAAGTACAATAATTGAACCTGCAATAACGGATGCCCATCCGACTGCGTCGCCCTTTGTGGCGTCGAATACGGTTGTTACCCATCCGCTGAGGAATACGGTCATACCGAATGCAATTCCTGTTACTGGTCCACCGAATTTAGCACAGAACCATGAGTTGTCGTATCCGTTCCTGAGACCGGATTCTCCCTTTCTCACGATGTTTCCTGAGTTTGAAGCGTTGAGTCCTGATCCGAACTCTACGTTCTGGAATTCACGTTCTGCACCGTAGTGTACGTCACCAGTGGATGATCCGATAGCACCAATAGTGATTCCCCAAATGAATGCCAGAAGTGGCAATGGGAATGGGTGTGCTAATACAGCAACCATGAGATATGCTACAACGAGTATACAGAACGTTGTAATAAACGAGTATCCCATTATTACCGGGGTGTGACTCTTTATTATATCTAGATAAAGTGGTTGTTTAAAACGTTTCTGACTTGCGGTTCTACCAAAGTGTGATGTGACTGAATATGTTCCGTGGATCACAGCTGCAACAATAGCTCCGATTGTAAGTGCAAGAACAACAGATGCGTTCATGCCTAACAGAACTGATGCTACAGTTCCTCCGATTGCACACATAAGTGCGTTCGAGGGTGGTTCTCCTGAAACAGCTTTATTGTATATCCTGTGTGGATACATCATTTGAGGCGCCAATTGCACTTGGGAGTTAGGGTTACTCTGGGATCCTACATCAGATTCAAGATCCTCAGAAGCACCAGCAATAGTTGCGGCTGCTCCCATTAGTGCTAATACGCCCATACCTGTGAGCGGTTCCATACATTTTCCTCCTATTATTTTATAGCGAAAATCATGCCATTATCGCAATAATTGCTTGTACGATTTCTCCGATCGTAATTGCTATGGCGTAGACTAACGTAAGGTGAAAATCATTATATTAAATACTTCTTAAACCTTTCGAATCACTCCCCTGCGGGCGACCCGTGTTTCCACTCCAAAAAGCGGTAATAGGGCATACTCTTAAATATGTTAGTCAAAAAATTATAATGAAAAAAGTTAAGAGGTTCACTCTTTACGATCAAATTTAAGTATGTATATGTCAGGTCTCGGTCTTTTTCCCTCTCCTCTGGCGAAATCCATGTAACATCTGTCGCAGAGCAGGCGGGAATTGAGGGATGCGATCTCAGCAGTACCGGGTATAAGTCTTGCAAAAAGGAATGATGGTTCTATGTCAAGGGACCGTGATGTTTCTTCCAGTTCTTTGCAAATGTGTTCTTCAAATACCTCAAGATCATCCAGCTGTACTCCCCTGGTATTGATGGTGGCTCCGTTGCATCCGCATGGCAGGGCAAAAGCGTCCATCTCTATGAGAAAGACCGGCTTTGCGAGCAGGTTCCTCAATTTGTTCTCTAGCTGGCTGCGGCTTTTTGATATGGTTCCTATTAAAGTCATAATGATTCTCCGGATGTATTCAACGGTTCAAGACTATCTCCTGTCTCAGTGCTTGAGTAAACTCTAACCACTTTCTCTGTCAATCTCTTGCAATATCCACATTTATTGCAGACCTTCTTGCATTGTTTCCATTGCGAGATCGCACCTTCGAGCTCCTTGTTTGGGATGTGGAAAAGGTCCCTTATATCCTTGGGGCAGTCCAGCAGGTCCATTAGATTTCCATCGTAGGACTCTTCGCTATATGCCTGGACATTATTCAATATCCAGTTTACGAAATGGGTACGTCCGCCTATCTTGAAAGTATCCGTGATGTGCCTGTACTCCTTCAGGTCCTCGGGGCGTATCCATGGTGACTTGATCAACTGCTGTGGATCATTTATTCTCAATGAAAGGCACTTGTGATAATAATAGTCGTCAAGCACGTTCAATTTCGGTCCTGGTCCGTTTGCGTGTGAGAAGAAGTTGAAATGTGCATACCTGAATGGGCATTGATACAGGCACCCCTCATTCACAAGTAGTTTCAGGTTACATGATGTGGATTCCTTTATTGCCTCAAGTTTAGGGAAATCCCTGTTCACGACCGGGTCGATAACGATCGTATCGGCTCCCAGGTCCTCATA
Organism: Methanolobus sp. ZRKC3; assembly: GCF_045291275.1. Classification (GTDB taxonomy): domain Archaea; phylum Halobacteriota; class Methanosarcinia; order Methanosarcinales; family Methanosarcinaceae; genus Methanolobus. Next base: position 1,742,370 of record NZ_CP146982.1, on the reverse strand, counting down.
GAACTCGGCTTTCTGTGGTGAATCTACAAAAGATAATACCGATACCACGACTTCCATATCGAAATCCCTTGCAAGCATTTCTACAAAATAAGGCTCAGCAACAGTAATCGAGTCAATTCCTATGTTGTTAAGCTGCTCAAAGTACCAATTGATCTTATTGTAGCCCTGCGGGGTCAAATGCTGTCCGCCCATGCATGAACTGTTGAGCACGATCTCCATCTTCACTCCCTTATCATGGGCGTACTCGGTCTGCTCGGATATTTCCTCCAGACCCGGGGCGCTTATATTTGTTCTTCCGGTCCCGACATAGTCCGGGTTGCCGGCCATGTACACGGCATAGATGTCGTCCGAATTCTCCAGTAACCCCTCTAGTCCTTCCAGGTGTCCGACATGCGGTACATATAGTTTCATTGTTTGCTGGTAAGTTCCAATTTAAATAAGTTTTTTGGTTCTGACAAAAACCAAAAGTGTTATCAAGTTCCAGCCGTCTTCATTAAATCTATGATACTCGGTGCATCTTCCTTTGCCGGCAGCCTGGCAGAGATCGCCTCTGAACTTCATTCAGTGGAACTCTATATGCCAAAGCTCGGTGTTTATCAGGATTCAGTTCTTCAGAAGGATATTCTAGGAGCAATTCTCGATGAATTGTCAACACTTGATCTGCATACTTCCTTGCATGCACCTTATTTTGCAGATACTCCAACTTATCCGAAGGATGTGGTCGTAGATACTGCTAACATGGGTGATGTGGAGTTTCGGTTGATGGGCGAGTCCATTGAGCTTGCAGGTGAACTTGGATCAAAGGCAGTAGTGTTGCACCCTGGTAGGATAAACGGGAGTCATGATGCTTCTTTTTCTCGGATGGTCTCAAATCTTCAGTCCCTGGCTAAAATGGCTGAGGGGCATGGGGTCATGTTAGGGCTTGAGAACAAGGAAGGTACAGATCCCGGAAATATGTGCTGTGAGGCTGCAGAGCTGGTAAAGGCAGTGGAAGCTGTGAATTCTGATAATCTGGGTGCAACTTTCGATATAGGGCATGCAAACCTGACCTGCGCTGGTGATATTGAGAAAGTTCGCAGATTTGCAAAAGAGCTTGCACCTTATGTCGTACATGTCCATGTACACGACAATGGCGGGGTATGGACCGACCAGTATGATGGGGATGAACATCTGGCTCCGGGTGCAGGTACAGTTGACTATACTGTCCTCAATGAATTAAAGGGTTACAAAGGCATCTTTAACATGGAGCTTTTTTCCATGGAAGATGTCCTGCAGGGTAAAGGTACGGTTATGCAGGCGTTAAAATGCAGTAAATAAAAGAATTATCTCTTTTTCCCGTTTCACTCTTTGTAGTTGGGCGGCACTACAAGAACAAGGATCTCGGACATTTGCAGGACTTTTTCAGTGACAGAGCCCATTATCATTTTTATGCCTGTCTTTCCCTGTGTGCCAATTATTATCCTGTCAGCTCCTTTTTCTCTTGCCACTTCAACTATCTTTTCGGGTGCATTCCCATCCTTGATGATACCTTCGATGCGCTTCTCTTCACAACCGTTCTCTATCAGCACTTCTTGTATCTTTTCGATAAGGTGCTCTGCTCCATCCTTGCGCCAGCTCTTCCTTTTAAAACCCTTATCATCCACAACATGGAGCACTATGAGGTGGTAATCATGCCTCTGGGCAATTTCGGCTGCGACCTTTGCCGCATTCTCGGAATATGCCGAACCATCTGTTGGAATTAGTATTTTCATTAAATTGATGATTATGTTGGGCTATTATTAAATATTTGTATTTGCATTCATGTATTACAATGGCTGCAATACGCCATAAAGGATTGCTTTTCGACGGGGATTCATATGAATAAATATCAGAAATTCAAAAAGATGAATAACAAAAGTTACTCCGATGTTACTCGCTTTTTAAAAGAGACTACACACCTGACTGCGCGTGAATGGGTGACTGCTCGGTTATGTGCGGATTTCAAGAATCTTTCCAACCAGTCGGAGATGACCTGGATCGGTGAGAACTTGCCTGATCTGGTTCCTTTTATGGATGAAGGTTACTCCAGGCAGGAAGTTTCCAATGCCCGTGCCTCTTTTAAGAAAAAGGTTCAGCGCAGTGGGGCAACATTCTTCTATGCCTACTATGCAGGTCTTATCACTCAGGAAGAGATGATCTCTATGATCCATGGGATGGTTGTAGATATCAAAAAACTGATGGACACCGAAGGTAGTGAAGTTCCCGAAGAGCACGCGACAGAAGTCCAATTGCTCATTGCGGATGTCCTGAGAAGGATAAATGAATCACTGGATGAGGATTATTAGGACTCAGTCTTTAGAGCGGGTTCTGAGATGTCCTGCAAGCATTCTCATATTAATTTCGCGCAGATACTTTGCCTGGACCTTTGAAACGAACAGGATATTCTCTCCAATGGGAATCCTGATGTCTGATTCCTTTTCGGCTTTGAAAGCTGTAGGCACAATGGCAGGTCCGCCGCATGTGGTGCAAAGCCTGAAATCTTTTCCTGCTTTCTCAATAAACTCCTCTACGTCCGGCTCGACCTTGAAATTCCTGGGGATATCTATCATGGAACTTAAGCAGTTCGTTTGAATACTTAAGTTTTGTCTTGTGTTGTCCTTCATTCCGGGCAAATTTAAATTGAATGAATTCCAATGTATGTCTCATGTTGATGAAAGAAAAGGGAAAGCTTGTCATCTGGCCTGCATATATTGACAAGACCAAGTCCAGAAGCAAAGGAAGAATAATCTCCAGAAAATCATCTGTTGTTGAGCCTTCACTTAAAGAGCTCAGGCTTGCAGCTGAGAAACTGGGACTGAATCCTGAGGTTGAAGCCGATAAGGCCTACCCGAAATCATGGTGGGAGTCCAGTGGCAGGATATTGATAGATAACTCTGCTCCAAAGACAGTTCTCTCACGAAAGATATCCAACGCTATAAAGGATGCACGTTCTGGGTCTGGAAAATAACATTTACACTAACATATAGAGTTAACACTAGCGCATGAAGAAATAAAAAAAGAAAAATTAATATTCCCTTTTCAGGATATTGGCCAGAATCCAAAGTTAGCGTTAAGCAAAAGGACTACAAAACCAATGGCTGCCCCTGCTGCAATGACGGTCTTTGGGCTAACGTGTATTGCTCTTTTGTCAGCATCATAATAGCGCATAAGACCTGCAGATGACATCAGGCCGCTGCCGCCGGAACTTTTCTTTGTCATTTTATCTCCCTACCAGTTTTTAGTTTATAGATTAATAATCGTTTTTATTAGTTATCTGTTCTTCCTCATATCCTTCATGATTTAAAAGACTGTGCCTTAGGCAAGCACTTCGTCTATTAAAAATGGTGGATAAAAGACTCCTTTCTCAGTGATTATGGCTGTCACATTCTCCATGGGTGTGGCATCAAAGGCCGGATTGTACACTCTAACGTTCTCAGGGGCTATCTGCACATTCTTGAAAAAACGCAGTTCGTTCTCATCCCTTAGTTCAATTGTGACGGTATCTTCCCATCCCTCCGGGTCGAATGTGGATACAGGTGCAGCTACAAAGAATGGTATCTCGTGTTCCCTTGCCAGTACGGAGTGTGTATATGTTCCGATCTTGTTGAAGACCACATCTGCCGTTATCCTGTCCGCACCCACTATCACCTTGTCTATCATGCCCTTTCTCATGACGTGCCCTGACATTGAATCACTGATAAGTGTAACAGGGATATTGTCCTGCATGAGTTCCCATGTGGTGATCCTGCTTCCCTGGTTCAGGGGCCGGGTCTCACAGGAAACCACATTGATCTGCTTGCCTGCTTCCACTGCGGAGCGAATGACCCCAAGGGCTGTCCCCCAATCCACGCATGCCATTCTTCCTGCATTGCAGTGTGTCATGACAGTGTCACCGTCATCCAGTAATTTTGCACCGTATTTCCCCAGTTTCTTGTTTGTTGCAACATCCTCGTCTGCAATGTTCTTTGCTTCTGAGACCACAACATCCTTGATGCCGTCAAGGTCGTATGCATCAGCCATTGCAGCTATTGTCCTGTCCACTCCCCATGCAAGGTTCACCGCTGTGGGGCGTGTGGATTTGATGATATTTGCAGCTGCTTTGAGGTCTTTCTCCAGAGCATCCATATTGTCTGCGCTACTCAGGGTTGCCGCAAGTGCCACACCATAAGCACCTGCAGCTCCAAGTGCCGGTGCACCCCGCACGCGCAGGGACTTGATGGCTTCGCAAAGCGCTCCCAAAGTCTTGCATTCGATGACCTTGTACTCCACTGGGAGAAGTGTCTGGTCTATCATCATTATAGAATTAGTCTCATTATTCCAGTCTATAGTTCTCATATTTATCTGATTGAACTAAAAGATGCAACTTAGATAAAAACATGGAGGTTTTATCTTCTTTTCTTTGCAAACACCTTTCCAAACTTTATATATCTCAAACTACATAGTATCCGCAAATGCACAAACCCCGGATAATCCATGACCCTGTTCACAAGACCATTATTCTTGATGAGTTCGAGCAGATGCTCCTGAACACCAGATGCGTGCAGCGCCTGCGCAATATCCAGCAACTGGGGCTTGTGGATCATGTTTATCCCGGTGCTAATCACACACGTTTTGAGCACAGTATCGGTACCATGCACATGGCATCTGTGATAGGTCAGTCACTTGGCCTTGAGCAGGAGGACATTCGTAAGATAAGGGCAGCCGGACTTTTGCATGATGTGGGTCATTCTGCATTTTCCCATGCTGTTGAGTCGGTTCTCAAAAGGGATTCCGGACTTCAGCCTGTCATAAATGGCACACGCTTTGTTAAACATGAGGCTTTCACAAAGGACATAATCTCCAATAGCCTGCCGGAAGACAATTACATTGCACATTATGTGGAAAAGGAATTCGGTACTGATCCTGTTATTTTTTTCAGGGAGATCGCACAGATAGCAACAGGTGATTCCGGTTCGCTGGAAAAGCCATGCCTTGCCCAGATAATCGCAGGGGATGTGGACGCGGACCGTATCGATTTCCTTTTGCGTGATTCATATCATACCGGTGTCTCATTTGGCTTGATAGATGTAGACCAGATAGTCCGCAATCTCATTATCCGGGATGGGAACGTTGTACTTGGCAGTTCGGAAGGTTCAGGTTACGGTGAGGACATGGCCCTGACGGCAGCAGAGTCTTTGCTGATTTCAAGGGCGCACCATTATACTGCTATAATCCATAATCCAAAGACACAAGCTGCGCGTGTGATGCTGCTCCATGCCCTGGAGGATGCTATTGGGAACTTCAGGAATGTAAATGAACCTGAATGTGTCAGGCAGGAGATAGTTCGCTTCTTCACTGAGTATAATGACAGTGACCTTTTCAATTTTATCAGGCAGTATGTGTCAAAAGAGTGCATGCCACTGTTATCTGAATTAAGGGATGGGAATATCTACGTTCCTGTTTCCCGGCTGAGCCAGAAGACCATCTCTCCATCCACGAGAATGACTCTGTCTACCATTGCACGCCACGGAGTGGCAACTAAAAAACTTGAAAGTCTGATCGCAGAAGAGTTGGGTGATGTGCTCATAGACCTTAGCGTTGCATCAGGTGTTCCCAAAAGTATGCGCATTGCAATGGAAAATGAGGATGCTTTCTTCTATGATGAATCTGCGCTTGCCAATGGTCTTGTGCGCGCGATATCAAGGCAACTCTCACTTACTGCTTTTGCGCATCCTGCAGTGATATCATCCATGGATGATGGTTCTGTTTCCAAACGTTTGAAGGACGTGGTTAACGAGCTCTCTCCAAAACTCCTTAGTTTCATACGTACGGATCAGTATCTGTCCATAGAAGGGATAATATTGCTCTTCTTCGGGGTGCACACTCTCTTTGAAAAGGAGGATGCTCAGTTCATCTCGATCCCGCGTTTAAGACACATAACCTGGTTGTATCGCACCATTGGCATCTTACGTGCTTCTCCCAAACTGAAGCATTTGTTCGATTACGTTTTCCATGAGAATTATGGTTTTCCTTACAGTGACAAGGTATTCGAGGACATCCAGATACTTGTTGCAATGGGTATTGTGGATGAGGATCTGAGATATTATGAAAAAGGTGGTCGCTTCCGGCAGAGTTATGAATATGTGTTTACATGGGATGGTCTTGAATATGCAAAGGTTCTTGCAGATGCCTATGGGCCGGAGTTTGGGGAGATAATGAACTATCTTCAGATCAACAAACATTCGATCCCTCGGGACACAGTCACTATTCCTCTTAGTAGGTATTCTTCCAAAAAACGCTGATCAGGTGTGTTAAATGAAAGCTGGTGAACTTGTTATGCTTAAGACTTCCCATAGAGGGAAGGTAAGGGAATTCATTGTAACTGTACGTGAGGATGAATTTCATACGGACTTCGGGAAAGTTGACCTGGCTCTTTTGCTGGAAAAGGACTTCGGAGATCATATTACTGCTCATAAAGGTCAGGAATTCATAATACAGCGTCCAAGGATGCCTGACTTCTTCAACCATGCAAAGAGGACTGGCGCGCCGATGATGCCCAAGGACATCGGTCTTATCATTGCCTATACCGGCCTTAACAAAAATGACTCAGTTCTGGATGCCGGTACCGGCTCGGGTATTCTTGCCATGTATCTTGGTTCCATTGCAAAAAGGGTATTGAGCTATGAAGTCAGGGAGAACTTTGCTGATGTTGCTCGCAAGAATGTCATGAATGCAGGGCTTGATAACGTGGAGATCCGGTGCGGGGATATTGTACAGGAAATATCTTCTCTTGGTGAGAGTTTTGATGTTGTGACCCTTGATACGCAGGATTCAAAGGATGTGGTTCCTCATGTTTCCGGTATCCTGAATCCGGGAGGATTCATGGTAACATACTCGCCTTTCTTCGAGCAGACAAAAGAGATACGTGATGCAATGGCAGAAGCAAATTTCTATGATGTCCGAACCATTGAGTGCACAGAGCGTGAGATATCTTTTTCAGAAAGAGGTACCCGTCCTTCGACCACAAGGGTCGGTCACACAGGTTTTATAACAATAGCAAGAGCCTGAAAATTTATCTTATGCCTTCATTGGTGATGGTGAACTCACAGGTTCTGCCTTCGGGGATGGAGCGGTGCTTCCATAGTTTTGCTCTTCTGGTACCTTCTCCTATCTTTTCAAACTGCAATATGGTTTTGGAGATGTGCTCTATTCCTGTACCGCCGATGGGTTTTACTTTTCCTGTCACCACATCGCTGTAAACCTGGTTGGTGATGACAACTACCAGATTGTGTTTGCGTGCAATTCCATGTAAGAAACCTATCTGGTTTGAAAGCTCACGCCTTGTTCTGATGCTGGAGTCTTCCTGGTCCAGTTCGAATCTGTAAAATGCAGTTGCTGAATCAACTATTATTAATCCGATCTTGTCTGAGATGAGTTTCTCAATTTCCTTTGTGGCAGCATATTGCTCCTCAAAGCTATGTGGTTCAAAGATGATTATGTGCTGTGCAATCTCTTTCGCATTTTCTCCGGCGATCTGCTTGAACCTGTGGGGTGAAATAGCCTCTGTATCTATGTATATGGCTTTTTTCCCTTTCTTGACACACTCTACTGCCAGTTGCAGGCAAAGATTTGTCTTTCCACTACCTGCTTCTCCAAATATTTGGGTTACTACGCCAGCCTCAAATCCTCCTCCAAGCATTTCGTCCAGGGGCTGACATCCGGATGGTAGTCGTGTGTCTATTATTTCACCTCTTGTTTTGAATTAACTGCTATAATGGAATTTATGATATACATCTTTTGGCAGGCATATCTGTATTCAAATATATTATCATATTTGTATTCATGTATGATTCATTATTGGTATATATTGTCGTGGTGTATTATCATCTCTCATATCATCTCTAATTTTTTGTTACCAGATGCAGTCTGGAAAAGCATTATTAAGCTAAAAGCCATTTGTATAATTTACCTCATGGTGAGAGTAACAAAGGAATGTACAATGCTGATTGATGGTGTTTTTTTAATTGGCGCTGTAATTCATCTCTACTACAGGCTCAATATACTAATAAATCTATAATACCGAAGGGACGAGAGAAACATGGCTGAAGTAACTATCTATACAACAAAAACATGCCCGAAATGCGAACAGCTTAAGAACTTCCTTAATTCAAAAGCTGTGTCTTTTAATGTCGCAGACATGTCAACTCCCGAAGCTTTGACTGAGCTGAAATTTAACGGAGTATTCACAATGACTGCCCCGGTTCTCCAGATAGACGATGAATTTTTAACCCATAAGGACTTGTTCAGCGGTCCTGATGTGAATCTGGAAGCTCTGGCCAGTATACTCTGATCTTTACTGTGGGTGAGGTGGGAATGATGAATTGCACTACTAAATCTAAAATGCTGGGTGAAGGCAGAGATTCAGAGCCAGAAAAGTCTGAATTAGAGATTCATAATGAAGGAAAAGAGGCAGGGAACATGATGAATTCACTTAATAAACCACATGCTATTCAGAAAACACTTGACGGTCAATCAATCTCCATAATGCCAAAGGTGCGCACTACAGCAGGGCATATGGTTGAGTGGGATCGCAATGTCATTATCAATCAATTGATCAAGGAAACAAAACTTGCTGAGAGGTTTCATAACAAGCCCGGTATGGGCAAGGAAGAGGCTCATGATATTGCCCGGGAAGTCGAGCGCCGTGTTAGAATTCTCGACCTGAAATTCCTCTCCGGACCACTGATCAGGGAAATGGTCAACATGATCCTGCTTGAGAAGGGTCATGTGGAATGGAGAAATGTCTCCACAAGAATAGGTACTCCTGTTTATGATGCATGTGAGATCGATCTTGGAAGTGGTTTTGAGGCAAACGATAATGCAAATCTTCAGGAAAATGCCGAAACTTCCCATAAGAAAAAGGCAGATAAGATCTCAAAGGAGCAGTATCTCCTTCTCCTGCCACCTGAAACTGCTGATCTGCACCTTAATGGTGACATTCACATTCACGATCTTGAGTATCTCGGAACCCGTGCATTCTGTCAGGACTGGGATCTGAGGTATTTCTTCTACTATGGCCTAATGCCGGATGGTTCAGGGGCAAAGGCAAGTGTAGCCGGTCCTGCAATGAAGGCAGAAGTTGCAATACTTCATGCAGTGAAGGCTCTTGGAAGTGCCCAGACCAACTTTGCAGGCGGACAGGGATTCTATAATTTCCTGACTTTCCTTGCACCTTATCTTGAAGGCAAGGACTATAATGATATTAATCAACTCATGCAGATGTTTGTCTATGAGATGACCCAAATGATGGTTGCACGTGGCGGACAGGTAGTGTTCTCCTCTGTTCAGCTTTCACCTGGTGTTCCAAAGCTCTGGGTTGACAAGCCTGCCGTCTATAAGGGGCGTGTGCATGATGGAACCCATGGCACCCAGAAGCGCACATATGGTGACTTCGAGCGTGAGGTGCGCCTGGCATTTAAGGCACTTATGGACGTAATGATCGAGGGTGATAACTGGGGCAAGCCATTCAATTTCCCAAAACCTGAAATATCCATTGAACCGGACTTCATAGTAGAAGATGAGTTCTTCAACAGAGCACATCCTGAATTGCCAACTTACGAAGAACTGTATGATCTGACCTTTGAACTGGCAGCAAAATTCGGTACTCCTTACTTCGATAATCAACTACCTGAGTACAGAGGTGCAGGTGAGGGTATCTCCTGTTATCAGTGCTGTGCATACCAGTTCTCTGCAAACGCTGATGCAGATGATAGTTTTGATGATAAGCTCATGTTCAAGGATGGAAAACATTTCTCAATGGGTTCCTGGCAGGTCGTATCCCTTAACTGTCCAAGGGCATCATACAGAGCAAACGGAGATGATGCTGCCCTCTTTGATGATCTTAAAGGTCTCATGGACCAGTGCATAAAGCTCTTCAAGACAAAGCGCAGCTGGATGGAAGATATCATTGAGAACAACAGGATGCCTTTCGCCACACAGAGGCCAAAAGATCCTATTACTGGCGAAAAAGGTGCCATCGCAGTTGACATCGATGCTCTGGTATGTACCATTGGTGTGATAGGTATCAACGAGATGGTGCAGTATCACACTGGCTCACAGCTTCACGAATCCAAAGACGCCTTCAAATTTGCCATAAGGGCAATGACTGAAATGGAAATGTATGCAAATGAGCTCAGTCAGAAACACGGTCTGGAAATAGCACTTGCACGCACTCCTGCAGAGACCACCGGTCAGAGATTTGCTGTGTCCGATTTCCTGCACGAGGAATATGCTGATTGTGTGGCAGAGGTTGTAAAAGGTGACAAAGAATTTGCAATTGCAAATCTCAGGAATACTCACAATCTGCCTATCTATTACACCAATGGTACCCATGTGCCACCGGGTGCTAATATATCCCTTATTGACAGGCTCAATATCGAGCATGTCTTCTTCCCGATAGTTGACGGTGGCAACATCTGTCATATCTGGATGGGTGAGGGTGCTCCTGACGCAAAGGGTCTTAAGGAATTTGCAATGAACATTGCAAAGAATACTCAGATAGGTTACTTTGCCTTTACCAAGGACATGACTGTCTGTCTGAATGACTTCCACATAATGTCAGGACTGAAAGATAACTGTGTAAACTGTGGTTCCGATCACGTCGAACAGGTATCAAGAGTCACCGGCTATGTGCAGGCTGTAAATGGCTGGAACAATGCAAAGAAGCAGGAGCTTGCCGACAGGATGCGCTACGGCTCATCCGATATGGTCTGATGTCATGGAAATTAATTACGGGAACACGATTCCCATATCCACAATAGATTGGCACGGAAGGGTGTCAATCGTCTTTTTTTTAAGGGGCTGCCCTTACCGTTGTCCATATTGCCAGAATTATGAGCTTTTGAAAGAAAACAATATGGTAGATGTATCTGAGCTTGAAAAATCCATAAAGAAGTCAAAACCTTTTGTAAGCAGTATGGTCCTCTCAGGGGGCGAACCTCTTGCCCAGAAAGCTGCCAGTATGCACCTTGCCAGCTTTGCAAAGGAAAATGGCTTGCTTGTGGGCGTACACACAAATGGTTTCTTCCCAAAGGTGATGGGAGAAATGGTAAAGGAAAAGCTTGTGGACAAGTTTTTCATCGACGTCAAGGCTCCCCTGGATGATACGCGACTCTATGCAAAAGCCATCGGTTGCCATGACTTTTCGCTTTCTCTAAAACCTGAAACTGTCTTGGAAAATGTCCGGCAGTCCATACTCCTTACCCTGGAATCTGTGGATATCGAGCTTCGCACAACTGTGTTCAGGGACTTTATTGGTAGTGTTGATGATGTGTCCGGGATTGCACGTTCGCTCCTTCAATTAACCGGAAATAGGGATGTACCATATGTTATCCAGCAAGGGGTTCCTGACAATGCAATGCTTGAGAGCATGCGTTCCATGGAGCCATACAACAGGGATGAGATGCTTGAACTTGCCATGGCTGCTCATGAGTTCCTTGATAATATTTATATTCGTACCAGGGAAAAAGGAAATGAAAAAGTTAAGTTCGAATCCATTTGAAGTTTAAATAATTCTTTTATATGCAGGGGTCCATAGTTTAATCATGTTCAAAAAGAGCGTGATCAAATGAAGAGGATACATTGCTTATCTGTATTATTTCTGATACTGCTGGGACTGGTAGTATCCGGCTGTATGGGTCTGGATGAGGCAAGTGTACAGAATTCTCAATTCCAGAAGGATATCAGTTATTCAGACGACTTCGAATATGCAGTTAGTGAAGAACCCATTCCTATTGATTCGGGTTCCGCTGGGGTGGGTGGTGTTTCGGCAGAGCGTAAGACCATAACTACTGTTGATATGTCTATTGAGGTCGATGATGCCCATGCAACAGTGGAAACTATAGCTAAAGCTGCCCGTGCTGCAGGAGGATACGTTTCCAGTTCCTCGGTATATGATAGTTATTATGACTCGAGCAATGCCAAAGAAGGATACATAACTGTAAGGGTTCCTGAATCTGATTATCCTCAGTTTATTGCGGATATCGAGGGGCTTGGAAAGGTCACCTCAAAAAGTGAGAGCGGAAGGGATGTGACTGAGGAATATATAGATGTCACCGCTCGCCTGGGGAACCTTAAAAGGCAGGAAACCAGGCTTTTTGAGATTCTCAATATGACTGAGACTGTTGAAGAAGTGCTCAGCGTGGAAAAGGAACTTGAACGTGTACGTGGCGAGATAGATAGTCTTACCGGACGCCTTAACTATCTCGATGATCGCATCGAATTCTCAACCATCAATGTAAGGGTCACAGAGCCCCGTCCAATAACCCGTTCATGGGGACTTCGGGATGCAGTTTCTGAATCTGTGAATGGCTTCATTTCCATGGTCAACGCACTTATCGTACTGGTGGGTTACCTTCTCCCTCTGGTCATTGTGGTCGTAGTTTTCGGAGGGGCATTTGTTGCAGTGAGGCGCAGAATGCGTAGATGATTACTCGGGAAGCCAGCCTGATCTAAGGTTATCTTCCAGCTTTTTCTTTTTCGTATCTCTCTCATTCAAGTCACGCTCTTTTTTATGACCGATGACAGAAACTATATCTATAAAGTTGTAAAAGCAGGAAAAACATGACAAAATCCCAAAAGGTATCTGAATTGGGTGAAAGATCCCTTATAAATGCTCTATCACGATCATTTAAAAACAGTAAGAACCCCGACCTTTTCATAGGTCCGGGTGAGGATGACTGCGCAGTACTGGATATATCTGAAACTGAGTATCTTGTAGTGACAACGGACATGCTACATAGGAAAACCGATTTTCCTCTACAAATGACTCCGTGGCAGATCGGCTGGATGTCGTCGGCTGTGAATTTCAGTGATGTTGCATCCACAGGTGCAAGACCCATAGGTTTTCTCTCATCCCTGGGTATGTCACCTGATACGGATGTATCCTTTGTGGAAGAAATATGCAAGGGGATGGCGGATTGTGCTAAAATGTGCGGTACATCTGTGATCGGAGGGGATATCGACACCCATGATGAGTTGACCATCAACGGCACAGCTCTTGGAAAAGTAAAGAAATCCCAGTTGCTCACAAGAAGGGGTGCGCAGGTGGGCGATAAGGTATGTGTAACAGGTTTTGCAGGCTCTGCTGGAGCTGCTTTGCATGCACTGTTTAACGGTATCGATGTTCCGGATTCTTTGCTCAACACACTCTTTGAACCGTATCCTCGCATAGCAGAAGGGCAGAAGCTTGCAGAGTCAGGTGCTGTGACCTGCATGATGGATACAAGCGACGGACTTGCGCTGTCCCTTCACGATCTTGCAGACCTCAACGGTGTGGGTTTTTCAATCTATGAAGAATCAATTCCGGTACACGATGACATAAGGAATCATGTAACCGACGACCCTGATGAGTTGCTAAATTTCGCCATGTACACTGGCGGTGACTTCGAGTTGCTGTTCACTGTATCTCCAGGCATGCTCGAAGAAGCTCAAAGCGCATGTTATTTAACTGTTATAGGGGATGTAGTCGAACAGGTAGTTGGTACTAACATTACACGCGGGGATGGAGTTAACCTGTCGATAAATCGAAAAGGTTATCTACAATTGTGAATTTAAGAAGATTATACTAGATTACACTATACTTTGATCATATTATACTTGAAGGAAGTTTTAGAATGCGAAATAATTCCAAATCTATATTACTTGGATTAACTTTATTCATATTAATTGCAGGAGCAACAAACGCTACTCCAGTGATTACTCCTACTCCAGGAGGGGCATCATTTACGAGTTTTACAGATGATTTGCCTTATGGATTCAGTGTTAATGTGAACGAAACGACTGATATAACCTGGTATCTCAATGGCGCTTCTGAGCAATCAGTTGTTAACCAGACCAGTGACTCCTACTCAGCCAATCCTTCGGCGGGTGTACACAATGTTACAGTTGTTGCATTAAACACGACAACAATGGAATCATCCTCATTTGAGTGGACATGGACATTAAATGAATCCTTGGATATCGATTCCCATTCTCCTGGTTCTGATCCCGATACTACTGTAGGTGATACGCAGGTGTTTACAGTAGGGACAAATCAAATAGCAGATATTGAATGGTTTATTGATGGTATATCTGTCCAAACAAATAATTCCCAGACATCTGCCAGTTATACAAACAGCACCGCACCTGCTGATACATATACAGTAAAAGCTACTGCAAGCAATGCAAATGGTACTGATGATCAGATATGGACATGGGATGTAATGGCAATTCCTGCTCCTTCTATAACTATTGTTGATCCCACTGATTTGACTCCAAGTGACAATACTGGAGATTCAAGGACTTTTGAAGTCACTATAAATCAGCCAGTTAACCTGACCTGGATAATGAATGGAACTACACTAACAACCAATACTTCTGTGATCTCATCATCGTATTCTTTTGATTCTGCTCCGGAAGGAACTCATAATCTCACTGTATTCGCAGAAAATGCAAATGGTACTGATCAGGAAAAATGGGACTGGACAGTTACTGATATTCCTCTTAGTATCACTGATTCTAAACCTACATCAAACCCCGAATCTACTGTAGGCAATGCTCAAATATTCAATCTGACTGTGAATAAGATATGTAATATCGAGTGGTACATCGATGGTTCATCTGTTCAAACTAATTCTTCATCTTCAGACGCAGAATTTACGAAATCCGATGCGTCAGTCGGAGAATATAATGTAACTGTAACGGCTACAAACTCAAGTGACACAGTATCTAAGAGCTGGACTTGGAATGTAAGGTCAAAAACCTACTCAAGTGGTGACAGGATATGGGATGAGAACGCAGGTCAGTCCACAGACTACACATGGAATGCAAAGAGTTTCTCAGGATTTTTCTACGACCTTGAATCCGGACTAAGTTCAGAGACTATGACAATAACCGATATTGACAGGTCCATAGGCGACAAGGATATTGTTTATGAGACAAATCCTGTGGAAACTGACTTTGAGCACAGTGCATGGGGTAAATACCAGGTCATTGGTTTCATGGCTGAGAATTATTTTGCAGCATATACTTCAAACACCGACATAGATGGTGTTGAGATCATAAGCATGATGTCAGACGGGCAGCTTGCGAAGGTGCTTATCGATGATGATGAAAAGGAATCCGTTTTCTCCGGTTCATCCCTGATCCTTGAGGAAGGTTATGAGCTTAAGATTGTGGAAGTGGACGTAAATGGTAACAGTGTTTTCGTCAGGCTCGTAAAAGATGGCGATGAGCTCGATAGTGATGTAGTTTCAGGTAATGATGATTACATCTATCAGGTGGATATTGGCGACAGTGATGATGTAGTACTCATCGCGGTTCACTTTGATGACATATTCAGTGGTACTGAATCAAATGCGGTATTTGTCAAAGGTATATTCCAGATATCAGACGAATATCTTGAAGTCGAGAGTGGAGACAGCTTTGGTAAGATGGAGATCACATCTGTAGGCGATACAATGATACAGATGAAGAATGATGATTCAGTATCTCTTTCCAAGGGTAAGATCGTAGACATCATGGGTAAGATCAAACTGATAGTTGCAGATGATGATGACCTGAGATTCGCACCATTTGTTGATATGTCTGAACCAGGCACATATGAACTTCGTGGGACGGTTGCAGAAGGTTCGGACCTGCTTACATGGACCCCACTGAACTTTGAAGGATTCTATTATGACATCGATGAAGGTATTCAGACAGAAAAGCTGGAAGTATTAGATATAGATGGCAGATCCATAGATGATGGTGACCTTGTCTATACCAGTACTCCGGAAGAAGTAGAATTCGAACATTCTGAATGGGATAATGGTTTCAAAGTAATAGGATTCATGGCAGAGAAATATTTTGCAGGTTATCCTGAAGATGCATTTGATACCAATTCCAACGATGAAGTTGACCTGCTTTCAGATGGCCAATTGTCCAAAGTGATACTGGATGAGGATGAAAAGAAGTCTGTCTTCTCTGGAAGTTCTTTGACACTTGGTGAAGGCTACACCCTTGACATTGTGGAAGTTGACAATGATGGTAACAAGGTTCTTGTTGAGCTTAACAAGGATGGGGATGAAGTTGACAGCGGCATAGTGTCTGGAAATGATGATTACATATACGAAACAGATCTTGGTGAATCAGAGGATGTTCCAATAATCGTAGTTCACTTCGATGAGGTATTCAGAGGGACTGAGAGCAATGCGGTTTTCGTAGAGGGTATTTTCCAGATATCCGATGAATATACTGAACTCGAGGATGGTGACACTTTTGGTAAAATGGAGATCACTGGTCTTGGTAGTTCAATTATCATGAAGAACGAGGATTCCATATCACTTTCAAAGGATAAGGACATCGAAATAATGGAGAACGTAGGCATCAGAGTAGCAGATTCCAGTGATGTAAGGTACTATGTCTACACTGAGGTGAAGACTTCTCCGGATGAAGAACTTAAAGTGGAACTCGGAGCATCCGTACTTAAGAAAGGAGAAGAAGTTACCATAACTGTAACCTCACGTGGTGCTTCTGTTGCAGATGCCACCGTTACTGTCGAAGGTACAGAAATAGGTACCACCGATGATGAGGGCAGGATAGATTATACTCCTACAAAGGTAGGAAATCTCGAGATAGTTGCTGAAAAGGAAGGATATGTATCAGGCAGCGATGAGATCGAGGTAATTGATCCGGATGATGAGACCAAAAAGGTAAGCATTGAGGTATCGCCTGAAGAAGTCTTCGAAGGCAGTCCAATGACCATCTTCGTGCTCAAGTCAATAGGCGGAGATGCAGTTCAGGGTGCTGAAGTAACCTTTGACGGCAAATCCCTTGGCTCCACTTCAATGGATGGGACCATTACCTACACATCCACAGAACCTGGAATGCACAAGATCGTGGCAACAAAATCAGGACTTCTTGATGCAGAACTTGATGTAAGGGTAATGGAACTTGCTGCCAAGTTCGAGTTCAGTAATCTGGTGATCTCTCCACTGGATGTTAAACAGGGCCAGGATGCAACTTTCAATGTTGATGTTGAAAATACCGGAACAGCTGCAGGTGACTACACAGTCGAACTGAAGGTCAATGGAACTGTCGTGGGCAGCCAGACCATAAGCATGGAAGTTGGCGCCTCTCAGACCCTTGAATTCAAGCATGCAGAGGAAGAACCTGGAACTTATGTTGTAAAGGTAAGCGATCTGGAAACAACATACGAGGTATTCGAAAAATCAGGCACAATTTTGTATGTGCTCGGTGCAATCGTGCTTGTGGTGGCAGGAGGCCTTGGTTACCTGTTCACAGCCGGAGGATGGACCGTTGAGATCGCTCAGGCAAAAGTAGCTGAAGCAATAGAAGCAGTAAAGGAGTTGATCGGAAACATCCGATAACTTCTTTCTCTTTTTTAATTTATTTTTTTAGCCACAAGTTCTATAGCTTCTATCAAACTGTTCTTTGGCATTATCGTGGCAACCGGGATCTTCAATATCTTCTCTACGGTTGGACTTACAATTGGAGCACATACAAGAGCCACGGCTCCTTCTCTCTCAGCACGAACCGCAGCTATAATCGCTTCCTCCATTGATGTGGCAGAGTATTCCCTTATGGTGCAGAGATTTCCACAGATCTTCTTCTTAGTTTCACTCATGTTATCCAGCACCGGGCGTGCAGCAATGACTGCTATGAATTCTCCTTTTTCCAATCCTTCTATAGCTTTGACGGTCTTTATTATCTGGCGCAGAGTTTTCACATTTGGTTCTCGCTTACCGGAAAGGATCTTGTAAAGTGTGCTTGAAGGTATGTTTGCCTTTTCTGCAAAATCAAGTGCTGTAAGTCCAAGATCTTCTTTTATTGCTCTTGAAAGTGTTTTTCTAAAAACCTCGTCAGACTCGAATACGGAATCGATTATTCTTTCAGCAACATTCATTTTTTCCACATACCATTTAATTGTTAAAAAATTGTCCTATATGGGCAATGAATCATCTGATATTAATACGTTTGGGAAAATACAGTGCAAAAAACGGAAATGTATATAATTTATGGTATCGTGCTATTTTAACATCTAACAATTATAGGTAGCAGTATGAACACGAAAAGAATACTCAAACCAGTTTCGGTTTTACTTCTGATAACTTTCCTTGTGGCAGCAGTACTTGTATCCGGCTGTGCGGAAAAAGAAGAAGATGACGAAGCTCTCACTGAATTGACATTTGGATACCAGCCAAGCACACATCAGATCGCTTACCTTACAGCAAAGGAAAAGGGTTGGTGGGAAGAGGACCTTTCTCCCCTTGGTATAGAAAAGTTCAATGATAACCTGTTCCCCACAGGTGCTCCTGAAATGCAGTCAATGCTTGCAGGGGACCTCGATGTTGCATACGTTGGTGCAGCACCCGTTATCTCTGCCCTTGCCAGCGGTCTGGATGCAAAGATAGTCGCAGCATCACAGATAGAGGGTTCAGACCTTGTACTTCGTAATGAGTTCCCATATGAAGGTCCACAGGATCTCAAAGGCCTTACACTGGCAACCTTCCCTCCTGGAACCATTCAGGACACACTCCTGAGGAACTGGCTCAAAGAGAACGGTGTTGATCCGGACAATGATGTCGAGATCCTGCCAATGGGTCCGGGAGATGCAATGACTGCCATCTCTGCAGGACAGATAGATGGTGCTTTCCTGCCACACCCTGCACCAACACTGATCGAGAGTGAAGGCGATGCCAGGTCAGTTGTCCAATCAGGTGACATACTTGCAAACCATGCATGCTGTGTCGTTGCTGTAAGTGGAAAACTCATCCGTGAGCATCCTGAGGTCGTACAGCAGATAGTGGAAACCCATGTTCGTGCAACCAACTACAATCTTGAGAATATCGATGAGGCAGCTCAGATATTCGCTGATGACCAGGACTGGGATGTGGAACTTGTGAGAAAGTCCCTTGCAGACTGGGATGGTGCATGGGTGGCTGATCCTAGTATGATAGTCGAACCAACACTGGAATATGCAAAGGTCCAGTATAATCTTGGTTACATCAACACAGAATTGACAGAGGATGATATATTTGATCTGAGCTTCTATGAAGCTCTTGATCAATAATCCTTTTTTTTAAGCTCTCGATGGTAACTTTAATATTAAGAAAAACCTTTTAGTTGCGGTACTGGAGCTTTTAGCTTCCAGAATACCGGAGGAACCATGTTTCAGGTGCGCTTTCAGAACTTAAAGAGCAAAGGTGTGGAGATATTCTCCATTTTATCTGCAATTATACTATGGCAGCTAATAGCTGTCTACTGGGTGCAGAACGATTTCTTCCTTCCAAGTTTTACTGACGTAATGCTTGCATTTTTGACAACGATAACAAGACAGGATAATCTAACTCTCTTCTCCTGGGAAATACAGCTTCCAGAATTGATAATTGATCTATTATATAGCCTTATGCATTTCTGGATCGGTCTCATAACTGCTCTGCTAATCGGTATTCCGATAGGAATGGCCATGGGCTGGTTCAGGATAATTGACAGGATAGTTGATCCGCTAATTGAGATCGTTCGACCTATTCCTCCTCTGGCATGGATTCCCTTTGCCATTATATGGATAGGATTAAATCCGTTAGGTGCCGGATTTTTGATATTTATAGGTGGTGTGTTCCCTATCATAATCAATACCTTCACCGGTTTTAAGAGTGTTCCAAAGGTATATGTGGAAGCGGCAAAGGTTCTTGGTTGCAATCGTGATATTGAATTGATAAGATATGTTGCACTTCCATCGGCTCTACCATCTATCACAGCCGGTATTAGGATCGCCATGGGTGTTGGGTGGATGTGTCTGGTAGCAGCTGAAATGTTTGGCGTGAGCAAGGACGGTCTTGGATTTAAGATATGGCACCACTATTATTTGCACAATATGAGTTTTGTGCTTCTTTACATGCTGATACTTGGATTTTTGGGACTTTTCATTGATCGTGTCCTGAGGTACTATATTGAAGGTCGCCTTCTCAAATGGCGCTCAGGAGTGATGGCATAATGGGAAATGTTAGCGTAAAGGGTGTATCCCGTAGATTTATCAAAGAAGGTGGGACTCCTACGGTAGCTCTTGATAATGTGGACCTGGAAGTCAAGGACGCGGAATTCGTATGTTTCCTGGGCCCTTCCGGATGTGGAAAGACAACTCTTTTGCGGATAATCTCAGGTCTGGATATTCCTGACGATGGAGATATTTTCCTCAATAATGAAAAGATCACAGGACCGGGTCCCAAGAGGGGCATGGTATTTCAGGAATACTCCCTTTTCCCGTGGAAGTCGGTAATTGAGAATGTGATATTCGGTCCTTTAATGGGGGGCGCGAAAAAGAAGGACGCATTAAAAGAAGCAGAGAAATATCTTGAGCTGGTGGGCCTTGAGCAGTTCAAGGATAGCTTTCCTCATGAACTTTCAGGTGGTATGAAGCAGAGGGTTGCCATCGCCCGTGCTCTTGCAAATGAGCCTGAAGTACTTCTCATGGATGAACCATTCGGTGCACTGGATGCACAGACAAGGAATGTCCTTCAGGGCGAATTGTTGCAAATATGGCAAAAGAAACACCTGACTGTCCTTTTTGTCACTCATAGCGTTGATGAAGCTGTTTTCCTGGCAGATCGTATAGTAATGATGACATCACGTCCGGGTAAGATAAAAACGATCATAGACGTGGACCTCCCAAGACCACGTGGCAGGACAAGTCAGGAGGTCAATGCTTTGAGGGACCAGGTACTTAACATTCTCTCGGAAGAAAAGGATAAATGAAGATAATTGCTGGTATCATTCGGAACGTACTATTACCTTTGTTCCGGATTCAATTTCTTTAATATTGACCTGACCTATCAATTCGAGTATTGTAGTTGCTTTTGCAAAGCTGATCTCGCATCCCGGGCGAATGTGCATATCTCTTCCGGCAGTGGCCGATCCGCTGACCTTTACAGAATCAAAGAGTTTCAGGTCGTTTGCTGCTTCCACGTTGCCCTTGATCTCTGACCTTGGCCCAATTATTATATTATCTGCTTTAACGTCTCCCTTGACCACAGATCCTTTTCCAAGTTTTAAGTTACCCTTTACAGTAAGGTTACTCCAGAAATTTGCTCCGGCTCCTACAATGAAATTTCCATCAATGGTAACTTCATCCTCAAAAAAAGCTTTTTTTCGTGCAATAAAGGTGTTAGAACTTTCATGATATTTTATCATTTCTTCATTCATGCCATTCACCAGCATTTACCTAATAGCCTTGTTGATTATAAATTCTACTACATACTCGAATATTGTTGTTTGTATGGGGCATAGTATGTTTCTCAAATTGTTAGTATTTTGTCAGTTTATTAACTGGTTAATAAGCGTATGAGCAACAAATATTATATATTATTATATGTATATATTTAATATCTTTATAATGGTGAATCAAATTAAGGATATCTGGTAAATTTCACATGAATTAAGGTGTATGGATGGTAGAAGAAACGAAAGTATCATGTTGCTCTGGCAATATGAATGAGGAATGTTTTTGTGATTCCACCTATGCTCCAATGTTTACCGCAGCTCTTTCCTTTGAGGAAATAGAAAATGCCAGACCATTTTTCAATCTTATTAACTCTCCTATCATGGTCATAGATGCTGATAAGAACATTTTATTGGCCAACAGTAAATTTGAATCTCTTCTTGGTTACGATGAAACTGAAATTGAGGATGAGGACTGGATGGAGCTTTTCATACCCAGGGGATTAATCTCTTCTTTTGACGAAACAATATCTGCTGTACTATCGACTGAATTAGAACTCAGTGAGCCACTGGAACATGAGCTTATTACAAAAAATGGAGATGAACTGGTTCTTACCTGGAACATCACCAAGCTCAAGGGCAAAGATGAAAATATCAAAGGTCTGATATTTTCGGGTACTGATGTTACAGTTAAAGATAAAGCTGAAAAGAAAGCATTGCATGAAAAAGAAGCTATATTTTCTTTTCTGAGCTCTGCAACTTATGCGATCATACTTTCTGATTCCAGTGGAAAGATCACATTCTGGAATAAGAAAGCATCCCAGTTATTTGGTTATGATGAAGCTGAGATAATAGGGGAGCCTCTTTCTGTAATCATGCCAAAGCGTTATAGGAAGGCGCATGAAGGCTGGGATCAGCTAATATCCATTGGCAAGTCTCAGGTGATGGGGCGAATATTTGAGGTTACAGGTCTTCGGAAGGATGGTTCCGAATTCCCTCTTGAGCTCTCCATCACAACTACTCGCAAAAACGGACAAGTATTTCACAGTGCTATTCTGAATGATATATCAAAACGCAAGATGAAGGAAAGGATGACAACCATTTCCAAGAATAAATACCGTATGATCTTTGAGAAATCCCCTTTGGGTATTTTCCACTTTGATGAGAATGGTGTTGTCACACAGTGCAACGAAAAATTCGTTAATATCGTTGGTGCTGAAGAGGGGCAGGTAATCAGTAGTATTATCGGATTCAATCTGCTCACGTCTTTCAGTGATAACTCCATCAAAAAGGCAGTAAAACAGGTTCTTGCAGGCCTTCCTGCCAGATATGAGGATACTTTTGTTTCTCCATTCTCAGATAGGTCCATTCCTATCAAGGCAGAGTTCAGCCCTGTGATATCGGATGAAGGCAAACTCATGGGTGGTGTTTGTGTTATTGAGGACTTCACAGAACGCAAATCTGCAGAAGAGGCCCTTAATAAATATGCAGAGGACCTTGCAAATGCCAATGAGGAGTTGAAATCACTCGATAAGATGAAGGATGAATTCCTTTCTAATCTCAGGCACGAGCTCAAAACACCTCTCATCCCCATCAAGGGTTACAGTGAACTCATGTTTGATGGTTCACTTGGTGAGCTAACTGACAAACAAAGAGATGCCATGGGAAAGGTCATGCTCAGCTCTGAACGGCTAAAAAGGCTGATCGATTCATTGCTCTATGTAAGCATAACCGAAGCTGGGAGTATGGAATTCAGTTTTGTTCCACTCCGCCTTTCCGAGGTAGTCGCATCTGCCCTTCTTGATCGTTCCCCTGAACTGGCAAGCAAGAGGCATACAGTTGAAAAGAACTTCCCGGATGATCTGCCTTTGATAGAGGGTGATCTTGATTCTCTTCAAGATGCTCTTGTGAATGTCATTGATAATGCTGTAAAGTTTACACCCGATGGTGGAACCATCAGCATATCCGCTATCAAGGAAGATGATAGGATTCACTTAAGAATAACTGACGATGGTATAGGTATTCCTGAAAAGAGCCTTCCCAATGTCTTTGAAAGATTTTATCAGGCAGACGGTTCGTCAACACGAAAATACGGTGGCAATGGCCTTGGACTCTATGTATGTCAGAAGATAATTGAAGCTCATAGAGGTGGTGTGTGGGCTGAAAGTAAAGAAGGTAAGTATACCACAATTCATGTGATACTGCCTGTTAAAGAGCTATCCTCTCCTTCTATTCATTAAAGTATGCAAGGGTTATCAGGGATAATGCTGTTGCAGTAACGTTTCCTTCATCTTTCCCCCATACTCCGTTAGCATTCATTTTACCCAGTAACCAATCAATGTCATCGCTAAGCTCTTTCTTACATCCTGCAAGCAGTAGCGCCTGTATGCATATATTGCTGGTTGCGATTGTTTTCCATGCTCCATTCTTGTCACGCTGGGAAAGTATGTACCTGGCACGCTCATTTATGAAATCCTTGTAATTGGTAGTTTCCGCTCCCTGTATCTCATTCTGTCTGATAAGGGCGCTTATGATAAGGGCTGTGGTTCCGGGGTATTCCCAATCAGAAGAATAATTCTCAACAAGCCAGCTACAACCCTCGGGATTATATATTCCCATATCTGCAAGTGCTGCTAATGCATAAGTTGTATCATACACATCATTGTTCCATGAACTATTCTCCTGTTTTGAAAGTATCCATTTTTCAACGTCAGGAAAAATAATTCCTCTGTTCGCAAGTGCAGACACCGCTCTGGAGCTGTCTCTGAGAGAATAGTTCCAGAATCTTTCTCCCTTTGCTCTGATCAGTTTAACGATAAGTTCATTCTTTACATCCCATAGATGACTTGCTAGCACAACCCGTGATATCTCTTTAACTTCAGTGATGTCCTGGGAAAAGAGCCAGTTAAATGACTTTTCTTTGTCAAAGTGCATGATCAATTAGATGCCATGCTAATTACTTATTATTTTGCAGCAAAATCAATGTTGTATCTGTGTCGCTCTTCGAATTCCTTACGCTTGCCCGGATTCCAGTTACTGACATGTCCGTAATAGCCAGTAACTCTGGAAATATGGTCGATTATCCTCTCTGAACAAAGGGGACATTTTTCGTTCTTGCCATGGGACGTGTGTCCTCTCTTGCAAATGGAAAAGTCAGGGGAGAAACAGAAATAAGCAAGCTTTGTTTTAGCAATTCTTAGAATGAATTCACTAAGTCCTTCCGGGTCAGGTACACTTTCCCCCATCCATATGTGGCAGATGGTGCCGCCGGTGAAGTATGGGTGGAACTGTGCTTCGATCTCAATACGGTTAACAAGGGAAATCTCACTTTTGTAAGGTACATGGGTGGAGTTTGTATAATAGGGTATATCGCCACCCTGTGTATTTGCGTGCTTGCCATATTTTCTGCGATCCAGGCTGGCAAAGCGGTAAGCCGTACTCTCTGCAGGCGTCTGTTCCAGCGTATAATCGACACCATCTTCCTTTGAGAATTTCATGATTCTCTCTGAAATGTGCTGTACTATTTGCATACCTGTTTGCTGCTCATCCTGCAGGCTCTTGCCAGTAAGGTTTAGCAGGCACTCATTCAGCCCCACCAATCCGAATGTCAGGTGTCGCTTTGAAAAATTGTAGTATGGGGTGCCATCGCTGGTGTGTTTCAATAACCATGGAAGTATTTTCCATTCGTAGAGTGCTCTTTTGATGATCTCGTTTCCCTCATGCAATGCCTGTCGGCTTATTTGCATTGCCTGATCGAGGTTCTCGAAGAATGCATCAATATCCTTTGATCCGATAGCAATTCCTGGCAGGTTGATGGAAACCACTTTGTTGGAACCGGTTCCCATTCCTCCTGCATTCCATATACCTCCTGAGTGTTTTGTAAGCAGTCGACAGCACATGGCCTGTACTGTCTCTTCTTCAAGGTAGTCGGCTGTCAGATTTAAGAAATAAGGTGCACCGGTGCTTGATGTTGCTCTCATCGTGGCTTTCCAGAGGGGATCATCGGGGTCAAGGTCTTTTGTGATGGCTGTGGTGATAAGCGGGAAAGTGAATGGCCTGTCACTTGCATCCCCCTGGGCAGCAACTTCCATTATTATCCGATATATGGTTCTTGCTTCTTTTTCAAAGGAATTGTAAGTCTCATCCAGCAACTTTCCTCCAAATACTGCTCTTTCCTTTGCAAGAAGGGGTGGGCACTTTATGCGAAGCCCGATGTTCGTAAAAGCACTCTGGGCACCTATGCGGTTTGACTGGTTCATCTGGAACATGAACCCCTGTACGATATGAAACAGTTCTTCCTCGCTGACATCATCGTAGTGTAGATGTGGCGCAAGCATCCAATTGAAAAGGTCGATGGCCTGAGCACCTGCAAAGAATTGCTGTGAGTGCATCATAAATGACATTGCATGATATATGGCAGAATGGAAATGTTTTGCAGGCTGGCTTATAGTGTCTGGAAATTTCAGTCCGTCCATGAGGAATATCCTTGCATCTATACCATTGCAATATGGCTTGAAGGGACTGTGCAGGTCATGTATGTGTATCTTTCCTTCAAGATGTACATCTGCAACTTCTTTTGAATAGAGCTTTTCAAGTGCATACCTCTTTTTTATCTGGCTTGCGAGGTGCAGGTCTATTACAGACGGGCTGAGGCGTGTATTTGCATTTTCCTTGAGCAGCCAGCTATTTTTGCTTAGTACATCTTCGACAAGCTCCACCGGATCCCTGAAGTCAAGCCTGTCAACTTCCATTTTTACCTCTCCCACTTCCATGTGTAAATATCTGCTTTTAATGGGTATAAAAGTAATCGAAATTAGAAAAGTAATTAATATAGTAAGTTGAACTTACCTTACAAAATTTAGGGTGGTCTAATAAATGAACAATTCTGAAATTGCAGAAAAAATAATGGAATTGCTTGATCTTAAATATGAACCTGTGGCTGTCAAAATAATAAAGGAAGAAGAAAATATTCCTGATGGCTTTGAAGAGCCAGAAAATAATATCAGGCACTGTCAGTCTATAATGAGGGCAAGAAAGGGTGAATCCTTTTTAATTCCGAAGGATAAGCATGCATGTGTTGTGGGCGCATCGAGTCTTGGTCTGATACCAACTCCGGAAAAGGTCACGGCAGGTGATTTCCATGCTAATCTGGGTATGTTTGATTGTGCGGAAGCTGCGGCAAATATGGTAGCTCAGCGTTCAGAGTTAGAAGAGGGTAATGTTGCCACAGTTGTTGGTCCGCTGAAGGATTTTGATATAGAGCCTGATGTGGTTATCCTTGTGGACCTTCCTGAAACCCTTTATTGGCTTGTCCCTGCAGCTACTTTCTTTGAGGGTGGAAGGCAGGCTTTTAATACCGCGGCTTTCCAGGCTACATGTGTGGACTCGACGATCATTCCAATTCTCACGGGTAAAATGAACATGAGCCTTGGGTGCTTTGGATGTCGTAAGGCTACAGATATAAAAAATGAGGAAATGATAGCTGGAATTCCTTTCGAGAATATGGAAAAAATGATAGCAGCTCTCGAAAAGATACACGGAGGACCTATGGAAAAAGCAAGGAAGAAATAATCTCTTCCTTCTTTTAAGATCAATTATTAAAACTCTCAACGCTGTCGACGATCTTAGCGAAGATTTTGAACCATTCGATATCCTCATTTTCAATATCGTGTACTTTACCACTGTCCTCAATTTCTGCAAGTTTTGGGTCAAGAGGTAAATCGCCAAGAATCTTCAGGTTGAAATCTTTTGCAGCCTGTTCCACACCGCCTTTGCCGAATAATTCCATCCTCTCATCGCAGTGTGGGCAGATAATACCGCTCATATTCTCTACTATACCGATCACAGGAACTTCCAGTATCTCTGCGAACTTGATGGATTTTCTCACACTTACAATGGCAACATCCTGTGGTGTTGTGACAACAACAGCCCCGTCAACCTTCTCTATCAATTGTGCGATGCTGAGTGGTTCATCTCCTGTGCCAGGTGGCAGGTCAATGATGAGGTAGTCAAGCTTACCCCAGGAAACCTCTTCCAGGAATTGTTTTATGGCTCCCATTTTTGCAGGTCCTCTCCAGATGACTGGAGCATCTCTGTCGGGTAGCAGAAGTGCCACTGACATAACCACAAGGTTTTCGGTAACTGATACCGGCACAATACCATTCTCATCAACTGTGGGTTTCTGATCTTCTATACCAAACATCTTCGGGATGCTTGGTCCGTGTATGTCCGCATCGAGTATTCCCACTTTATGTCCCCGATCAGCAAGACGTGCAGCCAGATTTGCGGCAACTGTACTTTTCCCGACACCACCTTTACCGCTCATGACCATTATCTTGTTCTTGATAGCTCTCATGTTCTTGATAAGCTTTGATTCCTGTGGGGCCTTCAGCAGGTCATCAGTACTCTGGATATTTTGTGCCATTTGTATTTCCTCTAATGATTATGTGTATCTCAAATAGAACTTTCTTAAACAATGGATGCAGAAAGAACTGCTCTATTCTGTTTCGGTGTTGATGTAATTTCCCCCGGCTATTTCTATGGCTTTGCCTGTGGTAAGTGCCAGTGCTACTTTCTTTCTTGCACTCTGCAGATCTTCCCAGAAAGCACGCCTTGAAATGCCCATGCTAAAAGCAGCTTCTTCCTGCTGCATTCCTTCAACATCAACAAGTCTCAGTGCTTCCAGTTCTTCAATTGCAAGTGACACTGTTTCAAGCTCCTTGAGGGGTACCCCTCTTGGCTTGAAATATAAAACATCAGGCGAGCATTTGACTCTCCTGGGGGATTTAGGTCTTCCTCTGCAAGGCATCGTAATGCAGTCATTGTTGATATTGGATTTAAGATTAATCCATAAAACGTTTATATTTATTCACTTTTGAGTAAAATTAATATAAGAAAAATCTTCAGAGGAAATAAGCAAGTATACTTAGTAAGCCAAGCCCGATGCAGAATTTTGAGAAATCGAACTTTTCAGCAACCTTGATGAAAACATCAATGGTCAGTATTCCAAAAAGGAAGGCAAAGAACAGTGCTAATAGGGAATTAGCATCAATTGTCAGAAATCCCATTGCCCCCATTCCTATCTCAGCGACCAGGACTGCAGGTATGCTCATAAGGAAGCTGAATTTTAGGGCATCACTTGCCTGAAAATTTCTCAAAAGAAGGGTAGATACCGTTATTCCTGACCTGCTGACTCCCGGAAGTGCTGCAAATCCCTGTGTAATTCCAACGATAAAGGAATCCTTTAGTGCGGGTTCAGTCTTCTTCTCAGCTCTCTTTGCAGCAGTGATCTGCAATAACCCTGTGAAAACAAGAAGCAATCCTATAAATGCGGTTGCCAGCTTCCCCGAAAATTCTGCCCAACCGGTTGCAAACAGAATAAGCGGCAATCCCACAATTCCTGTAAGTAGAGTTGATATTATTAGAAAAACGATTAGTGTATGGTCTTTATTCTGTAGGTTTCTGTATTTAATGAATCCGGGTATTTCTCTAAATATTTCCTTCAGCTCGTTTCTAAAATATACGGTTGCTGAAAGTAAGGTTCCTGTGTGTAGCCAAATCGCCATCGGTAAGGATTCTGTAAGACTTTTTCCAAAGACATTGATCATTACGAGAGTGGTCATCCCTTCGCTACTTATAGGCAGCCACTCTGCTATTCCCTGAACAATTCCAAGTATGATCGCTTCAATAACTGTCAACATCCCTGTCTACCTTGTTGTATTTGTATTTATAATGGGTGGTATTTATTGATGTTTTATGCGCTTTTGAGAATAAATATATAAATATTTCGGGATATCTTATTATATTTCCTCTCTCATGTGTATTATCATCAGGTATTGGATCCATAAAGAATGCATGTTCAATGGATACTTGCATGGTAAGTTATGGAAATTCAAGTCCAACTCTGGGAAGGGATAATTGATGAAAATATGTGTTACAGCTACATCAGAGGGTCTGAATGCCCCTGTTGATCCGCACTTTGGAAGATGTCAGTACTTTGTGATCGTAGATAGCGATACAATGGAATTCGAATCAATTGCAAATACAAGTTCTTCAGCATCTGGAGGTGCAGGCATTAAAGCTGCACAGCAGATACTCAATAAGAATATAGGCGCATTGATCACCGGAAGTGTCGGACCAAATGCATTTCCAATACTTTCGTCTGAAAATATCGAAGTTTACGGATTTGCAACGGGTTCAGTTTCAGAAGCCGTTTCCTCTTACAACGATGGAATGCTGGAATCCATAGGTTCTGCCAATTCTCCTGGGAAGTCGGGAAATCAGTCCCATGGTAGAAGATCCCAAAAACAGGGATGAATTTGAAGAGGCAATCAACTCAGTGGCTCAAGCTCAGAGATGTCTCAAAACGAAATTAACTGATAATAACACGGAGATATGATAGGATGAAAGTAAGTGTACCCTCAAACGGACAAGGTGGAATTGATGATATGGTAGGTCAGCATTTTGGACAGGTTCCAAATTACACGATCTATGATACAGACACAAAAGAAGTTGTGGTTGTTGCAAATACCAGTGAACATAATGGTGGGGTAGGTCTTCCTCCTGAACTCATGTCTAAGGAAGGCGTCCATGTGATGCTATGCGGTGGGCTTGGAAAGAAGGCTGTTGATATGTTCGAACGCTTTGAAATTGATGTATTCGTTGGCGCAACAGGTCTTGTTAAAGATGCCATTGATGCATGGGATTCCGGCAAACTGGCAAAGGCTACCAGGGACAACTCCTGTAGTGGTCACGACCATGATCACGACCATGACCATGCAAACGGACACTGCAATTAATCAATTTTGAGGTATGGTTAATGAAAATCGCAATCGCAAGTGGAAAAGGAGGGACTGGAAAAACCACGATAGCGGTTAATCTGGCTCTGTCACTTGATAATGCACAGTTGCTGGATTGTGATGTTGAAGAACCAAACTGCAACCTCTTCCTTGGATATGAAACGGAAGAGTTTGAGAATGTGACTCTTCCTGTTCCTCTCATAAATAAGGAAAAATGCAGTGTTTGCGGAAATTGTGCTGATTTCTGTCAGTACAATGCCATTGCTGCACTTCCCTCCAGCATCATGACCTTTCCTAAATTGTGTCATGGCTGCGGTGGATGTGCTCTTGTATGTCCTGAAAATGCTATCGCGGAAGAAAGCCGAATTCTTGGGACGATCGGGAGGTCCGTGGAAGGAATATCCAGTATAGATCTCTGGCAGGGTCTTCTTTGTATAGGGGAACCCATGGCATCGCCTCTTATCCGACATTTGCAGAAGCATATATCTGAAGATGGGGTCTCGATAATAGATTCTCCTCCTGGCACTGCCTGTCAGGTGATAGCTTCCATATCAGGCATGGACTTTTGTGTTCTGGTAACAGAGCCTACTCCTTTTGGTCTGCATGACCTTACACTTGCAGTGGAGCTTGTCAAACAACTTAATATTCCATGCGGTGTGGTAATAAATCGCTGTGATCTGGGCGATGGGCAGGTGGAGAAATATTGCATATCAGAAGACATACCTGTTTTGCTGAAAATTCCCAATGAAAGGGAGATTGCTGTTCTGTACTCGAAAGGCATACCTTTTGTAACGCAGATGCCTGAATGGAAAATGGAATTTGTAAGCATGTTCGATGGCATCTGTAAATATCTCTCAAATATGGAGGTTGAATGAATGGTAAAGCAGATGACGATAATAAGCGGTAAAGGAGGCACAGGAAAAACTACTATATGCTCTGCTTTTGCTTCTCTTGCAGAAAATGCCGTAGTAGCAGATTGTGATGTTGATGCTGCAGATATGCATCTGATCCTCAAACCGGATATTATCGAAGCCAATGATTTCTATGGACTGAAAGTGGCAAATATTGACGCAGATCTTTGTACTAGATGTAAGGAATGTGTTAGTTCGTGCAGGTTTGCTGCAATAAGTGAGAATGTAGAGATAGATGCTTATTCTTGCGAGGGTTGTGCAGTTTGTGAATATGTCTGTCCGCAGAATGCCATGTCGATGATCGAAAGGAAAGCAGGAGAATACTTCAGCTCCATGACACGCTTTGGTCCAATGGCTCATGCAAAACTGGGAATTGGTGAGGAGGCAAGTGGGAAACTGGTCTCAACTGTTCGCAAAAGTGCCATGGAATTAGTTATGAGCGCTGATAAAGGACTTGTGGTAATTGATGGTCCTCCCGGGACAGGATGTGCGGTCATCGCTGCAATAACGGGTGTTGACCTGGTACTTATCGTTACCGAACCTACCGTTTCAGGTATTCATGATCTTGAAAGGGTGCTGGAGGTAGCTGAACATTTCAGGATACCTGCTGCTGTATGTATCAATAAATATGATATAAACAAAGAAAATACACAGATCATTCAGGATTACTGCATAGGCAGGGAAATAGAGATTGTCGGCTTACTCCCCTATGACAGGACGCCTGTGGATGCCATGCTGAATGGGAAGACAGTGATAGAGTTTGCAGAGAATGAATTTACTTCAGGTGTACTCTCTGTCTGGGAAAATGTGCATAACATTTTGTTTTCAAGGCAGGGGAGTCCAAGGCTGGGTATGGAAAGCTCCTTTACATAAATCAATATTTTTTTCCGGGGTATGTAAGATGAAATGTGCATTGTGTTATGAAAAAGAATGCCGCGGGGGCAAAGACTGTACCGGTATAACTGAATGCATCTCTTATGAGAGGGATGACCTTGGATCTATGAAGGCTTCAGCTGCCATCGAGGCTCGGTACTACATGCAAAAAACAAGGCTTGAAGAACTTATTCTTTATTCTCGGGAAATGGGTTATGAAAGAATTGGGATTGCTTTTTGTGTGGGGTTGGAAAAAGAGGCAGAGATCATTCATAGAATTCTCGATAAATATTTTGATGTGTATTCTGTATGCTGCAAGGTTTGTGGGATAGAGAAGGGTGAATATGGACTTGAAAAATTAAACCCATGCGAGTTCGATCCGACCTGCAATCCGATCGGGCAGGCTATGATGCTCGATAAAAAGAACACACAGTTAAACATAATAATAGGATTATGTATGGGTCATGATATTCTTTTCACTCAAAAATCCAAAGCTCCGGTGACCACTCTGATAGTCAAGGACAGGGTTCTTGGCCATAATCCTGCAGCTGCTATATATTCGGGATACTATCTGAAGAACAGGTTTTCTCTGGATGAGTGATCGGGCTTATCATGGCTTATTTTTAAGTTGACTTTTCTATTCGTGGTGGCTGCTTCTATGAACTAATATCTCTTTTGAGATGAAATATATCAAGTTATTGGGTTACTATTTTATATTTAATCTCACATGTGTGTATCTATTATTTTGATTTTTATAAATGAAAAAAGGTGACAAGATGAAAGTAAGTGTACCATCAATGGGCTCAAGCGGACTTGAAGATACTGTATGCCAGCATTTCGGCACATCTCCTTATTATACCGTATTTGATACGGAAACAGAGGCTGTCGTTGTTATCGAAAACACAAGCGATCACAAAGGTGGCGTCGGACACCCTCCTGAACTGATCTCCAAAGCAGGCGTGAACGTAATGCTATGTGGTGGTCTTGGAAAGAAAGCTGTGCAGATGCTTCAGGAATTAGGGATAGATGTTTTCGTTGGCGCTAGTGGAAGTGTAAAAGATACCATTGATGCATGGCAGTCTGAGAAGCTTGCACCTGCAACGAAGGATACAGATTGCAGTAGTCACTCACACGGTGATGTGAATCACACCTGCGGTAGCCACTAATATCTTTCAGAACCTTCTGACACAGATCTGACGAACTGCGTTAGATATTATAGTGAAGTAGTCAATGAAATGGTAGTACGAAAGTACTATCCTTTCTTGCTGGTATTTTTAAACTGTTATTATTATGGTCAAATTGACAATCCTGTATGACAATCTTGCCGAAGAAGGATTCCATGGAGCCTGGGGTTTTTCCTGCCTTATTGAAACCGGGGAAAAGACCATCCTTTTTGATACCGGATGGGATGGCTTATTACTTCTTGATAATATGAGCAAGCTTGGCATATCTGCCATGGATATTGATACTCTTGTATTGTCCCATCAGCACTGGGATCATATAGGTGGTGTGGCAACTTTTCTAAACGCCAATCCTGATGTGGATATCTATGTGCCTTTTTCTTTTTCTCCCCGGCTTAAGCAGGAGATGTCTAATCTCATCTCTGCTAATCTTTTACATGAGGTGAAAGGTTCACAAGAGGTATGCAGTGGCGTTCATAGCACCGGAGAGCTTGGTGATGATATAAAGGAACAATCTCTACTCATCGATTCTGATAAAGGTGTCTGCGTCATTTGTGGATGTGCGCATCCCGGGCTTGCTGCAATACTTGACAGGGCTTTGGATCTTGGCGAGCCTGTTGCTATCATCGGTGGCTTGCATGGTAGTGAGGAATATGGGCTTCTCAGTTCTTTGCATTTGATAGGTGCAGGTCACTGTACGGTCCATAAGGATAAGATCAGGGCGCTGTATCCGGAAACATTTGCAGATATAAGTGTGGGATATACTCTGGAATTGTAGTTGCAGGATATCCTGGGAAAGATGGATACTTTTGTATTTTCTGTTTTTGGCTAAATTATTTTTCAGTATTATAATGAATAATAGTTATTTATTTTACAAATCTTTTTATCGCATTGTGCCAGAGATTTATCCGGGGTTCAATATGGTAGATTCTGTAAATAATACGTACGGTATATTCTTGCGGATTGTTAGATTGCTTGCGGACTACTCAGAGGTACTTATCATTCTAATGATCCTGGCACTGCTGTTCCTGTCATTTGATGAGGTAGTTGAGCTTATCGTTCTTATACGTGAAACTTTCGTATATCCGGCTCCTCCTATCAGTCCGTGAATGTTCGTTCATCCCTGGCAGATACTTTATCATCCATAAAAATAATTTAATTTCTATATTTTATTCAAGGAGTGATTTTTATGGTAATAAGAATGGTATCTGTAAAGAGAATGGGGGCAATGTCCCTTGGAAAGATCCTGGGTTTTATGTATGCTATCTTTGGCCTGATCATAGGTGCTTTCATCAGCCTGTTCTCAATAGGAAATATGATGTATGGTGGGTTTGGTGCGGCCAGCATGTTCTTTGGTATCGGTGCCATTATTGCCTTTCCGGTATTCTACGGCATAATGGGTTTCATTTCCGGTTTGCTCATGGCCTTGTTCTATAATCTTATAGCAGGCTGGGTAGGCGGCCTTGAAGTAGAAGTTAATGTAGACTGAGGGAATATTAAAGCGGAGTCATTCCATTGTGACCTCGGAATTTTTTAACCATCTGAAGAAGCGGTCCAGGGGAGCCTGCACATAGGGCACTCGGGTCCGTATTTGGCTGCAGCATAGCCTGTCATGCCTCCTGCGGCATTGTAGAGTTTTCTGAATCCTTTTTGCTGCAGTATGCTACATCCCATGCTTGACCTGTGTCCAGAGCCACATATCAATACGATCTCGGCTTCCGGGTCAAGTTCAACGTAACGCTCTCGGAGTTCATGCACCGGGATATTTATCGAGTTCTGGATGTGGAAGTCCTCATATTCGGAAGCTGCTCTGACATCTACAACGAGTGTTTCATCTCCCTTTGTGAGTTTTTCGTGCAACTCGACTATTGATATCTGTGCGATATGGTCCGTTCCAAGTCCTGCTGTGACCCAGCCGAACATTCCATCTTCCAGATATCCTGTGATCCTGTCAAGTCCCACTCTACGAAGCCATAGGCTTGCATCAAGGGCCTGTCCCTGACTGTCTGTGACCAGTAGTATGTTTTTGTCAGGTGGTAGTAACCATCCTGCGAAAGTCGCAAAATTGCTTTTCAGATCAAGGCTGTATGCATTGGGGATGTGCTGTCCTCCGAAGGACTCGAAACAGCGGACATCAAGGACTATAGAATCTCCTTTCTCAATAAGTCCAATGAAGTCATTGTTATTCAGAGCCTTCAATTCTGGAAGTTCCTCCACAATAGCCGGTCCTTTGGCGTTGATCACAGAGCAGCGACTGAAGTGATCTGGAGCCGCAGGCATGTTCTTTGTCAGCGCGTTTGTAAAATCTTCTAAGTTCTTTATATTGAGGGCGTAGTTGTATTTTTTCTCATATCCTATGGTGCTTGTCCTCTTGGCAGCCATGGCTCGCCCGCACAGTGAGCCAGCACCATGCGCAGGATATACCTCGCAGAAATCGGGGAGATTGAGGAGTTTTTCGTGCAGGCTTTCATATAATTGGGCAGCCAGCTCTTTTGCCATTCCTGGAAACAGGTCTGGTCTTCCCACATCTCCCACGAACAATGTGTCACCGCAGAAAACAGTCACAGTTTCATCGCCTCTGGATGTATCTGTAACAAGATAAGAAATATGTTCGGGCGTATGTCCGGGAGTTTCAAGGACGTCTATGTGTATGCCCTCTAGCCTGAAGGAATCTCCTTCGGAGAGGGGTATATGTTCAAAATCGCAGTTTCCTGCTTTAGGGGCATATATCTGTGCTCCGGTCCTTCTGGCAAGGTCCAGGTGTCCTGATATGAAATCTGCATGGAGGTGTGTTTCAAGTATATGTGTTATTTTCACTCCCATTTCCTGTGCTTGCTCTATGTACGTATCAATGTCTCTTCTTGGATCGATAACCGCACATGTCCTGTTTGCTCCAAGAAGATATGAGCTATGGGCTATGCCTCCTGTGAAAAACTGCTCTATGATCATTGGTCTAACTCCCCTTCCTAACATTATCTTATTCGGGATACAAATAAATTACCAATTCGTTATTTTGCTCGAAGCCAACAAATCTTTAACTTAGTATCTTCAAAATCTGTTTGGTAAGGGGTGATTGTGGGTATGAGTGCATTACTGGATGTATTGTCAATCTGGTCTTCATTTATTCTTGAGGGATTTGCAATTTTCTTTATTTTAGTGGGTTCGCTGCTAATAATATATGGTGGCATACGCTCAAGCTTTGAGATCCTGCTTCTTGAAGCCCTGAAAAAGGCGTATACTTATTCTCACATAAGGCGGGAGTTGACTAACAAAATAGTATTTGGTCTTGAGTTCATGATAGCCGGAGATATTTTACGTACTGTCCTTGAACCTTCTGAATCGGAGATCATTATACTCGGAGCAGTCGTTGTTATAAGAACGATTCTTGGTTATTTCCTCAGTAAGGAGGTAAAGGAGTATCAATTGGATTGATGCTCTTCCTTCATTGTGCTTTCTATTATTTTTGCATGTATTTTTTGGTATATATGCAAAAAAATACTTAAATTTGGGCTATGTTCCAATAATGTTATATGTGCCTGCATTGTATCCTTTTTATGCAGGATATCACAGGTTTGGAATTATCCCCTAAAAAAGTGGAATACATAAAATTCCTTTTCAAGAAAGGGGGAAATGTGAGGACCACGGATATTGCTTCCAGTTTAAAAGTTGATCCTTCTACGACTACAAAGACTATAGTCGACCTTGCATCCATTGGTCTTGTGAATCATGTGCCATACAGGGGAGTTGGGTTGACTGAAAAAGGGAGCAAGTACGCCGAATTTCTTGTAAACAGGCACAATATACTTACTCTAATGTTGAGTCACTATGGACTTTCCCCTGATGAGGCGTGTGA
The DNA here is from genome assembly GCF_045291275.1 of Methanolobus sp. ZRKC3. Taxonomy (GTDB): domain Archaea; phylum Halobacteriota; class Methanosarcinia; order Methanosarcinales; family Methanosarcinaceae; genus Methanolobus. Next base: position 1,705,502 of record NZ_CP146982.1, on the reverse strand, counting down.
AGAGGTTTCTCGTTTTGAATCTTTCGTTTCAAGGGATGCAATCGATCAGATATGTTGCTCAATGGGTCATCCTTCTGTTGGCGTATGTGGGGAGATATTCCATGGGTCATGTGACCTTGTATAATTTCAATGTTTATAAGTTGGTATTAATGCAAAATATTTGGGTATACTACAAACAAGGTGACTCTGATGGAATCAATTAACAAGTTAACTTTACTAATACTGTCATTTTTCCTGTTATCTGCTGTACTTGTAAGTGGTTGTGTGGACACACAAGAAAACGATTCCTTATCCGGTAAAATGGTTGTTGCTGTGAGTATAGTGCCACAGGCTGAATTTGTGGAAAAGATAGCCGGTGATCTGGTGAGCACTGTGGTAATGATCCCGCCAGGTGCAAGTCCCGCAACTCATGAACCAACTCCCGGGCAGTTAAGAGAGTTAAGCAAAGCTGATCTATATGTCAAAGTAGGCTCTGGCGTTGGTTTTGAAACAGCCTGGATGGATGACCTTGTATCTGTAAATCCTGATATGCTTATAATCGATTCCTCAGCAGGCATTGAACTAAGGAGCATGGTAACTCACGGTCATGAAGAAGAAAATGCTGAGGGAGAATACGGTCATGAAGATGAGCAAGAGGGGATGGATCCTCATATATGGACTTCTCCCCAAAAAGCAAAGATCATGGTTATGAATATTCATGCTGGTCTTGTTCAAACAGATCCTGAAAATGAAGAGCTGTATACTATGAACCGGGATGCATATATCGCAGAACTCGATCAGGTTGATGAAAAAATAAGGTCAGCTCTGGTTGGAAGGGAAGGCAGTAGTTTTATGGTATATCATCCGTCATGGGGCTATTTTGCAGATGAATACGGGCTTGAGCAAATCCCAGTTGAAATAGAAGGTAAGGAGCCCAGTGTTCAGGACCTGCAACGTCTTATAGACACGGCAAATGAGAAAAAGATCAAGGTTATATTTGTCCAGTCCGGTTTCAGTACCTCAAGTGCAAGGGCGATAGCGGCTGAGATCGGCGGTGAGGTTGTTGAAGTTGATCCGCTCACAAAGGATTATATAGATAATCTTTCAAAAGTAAGCGAAGCATTTGAAAAGGGATTGGCATAAGATGGATAACGTTATCGAACTCAAGGATGTCTGGTCGAGCTATGAGGATGTTCCTGTCCTTGAATCAGTGGACCTGGTGGTAGGGGATCATGACTTCCTTGCCATAATCGGTCCCAACGGAGGGGGCAAAAGCACTCTTTTAAAGATCATCCTTGGCTTGATAAAGCCTGATAAGGGGTCTGTGAAACTGTTTGGGGGCGATCCTCGTAAAACCCGCAAGTACGTGGGATATGTTCCGCAGTATATGTCCTCCAACCTTGATTTTCCCATCAGTGTCTGGGAAGTTGTTCTCATGGGCTGTATTGCCCACAGGGGTCCTTTCAAACGCTATAATGAAAATGACAAAAAAGCAGCACAAAATGCCTTAAAGACAGTTGATATGCTCGAGTTTAAGGATCGTCAGATAAGTGAACTATCCGGTGGTCAGAGGCAGAGGGTTTTCATTGCGAGGTCTCTTATAAACAATCCAAAACTGCTGCTGTTGGATGAACCCTCCACAGGAATTGATTCAAAAAGACAGAAGGAATTCTATGAGCTTCTCAACAAGCTGAAAAAAGAGGTTGCAATAGTCATGGTGACCCATGATCTTAGCGCTGTATCTGTGCACGTGGATAAGATCGCCTGTTTGAACCGGAAACTGCACTATCATAACTCAAAGGAATTGAGTCCGCATGACCTCGAGGAATCATACCTGTGTCCCGTGGATATGATAGCACATGGTGTTCCGCACAGGGTACTGGAAGATCACTGAGGTTTTAGAATGCTGGAAATACTTCAATATGATTTTATGAGAAATGCTATTATTGCCGCTGTACTTGCCAGCATAGCATGCGGCATAATCGGTGTCTATGTGGTTGTCAAGAGAATTGTTTTCATAAGTGGTGGCATATCGCATGCATCCTTTGGCGGTATAGGCCTTGGATACTTCCTTGGGGTCAATCCGCTATACGGTCTCATTCCGTTCAGTGTGCTGTCTGCAATCGTAATGGGGCTTGTAAGCAAAAGATCAAAGGTTGCAGAGGATACTGCTATTGGTATACTGTGGTCACTTGGGATGGCTATAGGGATAATCCTGATCAGCTGGACTCCTGGGTATGCTCCTGACCTAATGACCTATCTTTTCGGGAACATCCTGACGGTACCGATGTCGGATATTTACTTGATGGTTGGACTTGATGCTGTTATTATCCTTGTGGTCTATGCTTTCTACAAGGAATTCATGTCCCTGTGCTTCGATGAGGAATTTGCAGAGGTGGCTGGACTTTCAGTGGAAAAACTGTATATCCTGTTGCTATGTCTGATAGCATTGACAATTGTGCTTCTGATCAAGGTTGTTGGGATCATACTCATAATCGCACTACTTACCATGCCTGCATCTCTGAGCAGGCATTACACCAATAATCTTAGGAAAATGATGTATCTGGCAATATTCTTCGGTGCTTTCTTCAGTATAGTAGGCCTGGCTTTTTCATACCTGTTCGACGTCCCTTCAGGTGCCACAATAATCCTGGTGATGTCCACAGTCTATATGCTACATTTCCTGTATGACGGCATGAAACCAAAAAAAGCAGTTTGATCATTGTTGCATGATAATTTTTATTTTTTCGAGAACTTCGATGGCATCGCTTCTCTTAATATCCACTTCATGTTCCCTGCAGAAATCAAAGAGTTCATTTGCCTGAGCATCGGAAAGTATGTCTTTCTTCACAGCTTCCCTTGCCATTCCAAAATAACTTCTCTCGGTGTAGTGGGTCTTTTTCGCAAGGGATGTCAGTGTATTGCAGTCTTCTTCACTTATTATGCCTTCTGAAAAAGCTGCTTTTAGCGTCTCCCTTATGTTGACCATGGGGTTTGAGACTGCCTCAAATGTGTCCGGATTGGTGGCAACAGCTACTTCGTCGTCATCCTCGATGACTCCGTCTCTGTACCACTGGTATATCTTGCCAACACCTATCATTCCATGTATGTCAAGCTCGGATGCACGCAGGGCGCCCATGCTGCAACCGCCTATTACCGTCGCTCCTGCATCAATCACTTTGATGACTTCCTTGTGTGCCACTGCCGCCCTGCTGAAGAATATCCCGTCAATGATGCCTATGAGGTCATAGCCTTTCTGGGCTGCTCTCTCGATATCTCCTCTGGAGATGGGGGGCCAGTATGTCACATCAAGTATTTCCCGGGCATCATCCTGGCTTATGCTTGTGCCAACAAAGACCAATGCCTTTTTAGCTTTCAATTGTTGGTCGCTCATCTTCTTGCCCTGCGCTTCCAGGGTCTCTCTTCACGTGGCATTTTCCTTTGCTTTCCGGATTTAACCCTTAGCCCCTGTCTCTCCCTGTCCAGGGTGTACACCTCAAAGCTAGGTATGATCACTCTGATGACGGGGACTGGAATGCTTTCTCTTGATAGGTCAACCACAATTGCACGGTCCGCGATCCTTCCAAGCTGCTCAAGGGTTACATCAATGCTTTGGGCAGGATTGTCCTTTGAGATGTCTTTCATCTCAGCAAGTGTTGTGGTTTCCCTGTCCTCGTACCAGTAATTGTTCAGACGTTTCATCCTGTCATAGCCAATATTTCTCACGAACTCTTCGCGATTTGTGTCCTCGCGGGCTCCGTGTATCTGTACCACCCTGGACTGGGCAGCTTCGGTAAGTGCCCTTCGTACGGCTATCTCTGGCTTGAGGTGTGATCCTGCTCCCATTACAAGGAGTGCAGGGTCTTTTAATTTAATATCATCAGTGGCTGCAACAACCGTGGTGATGTCAGTATCATGCGCCAACAGCCATAATTTGACCTCAATATCTTTCTCTTTGAACTTTTGCAGTATCTCGTAGTTGTCACCATCTTCTTCTGTCAGGATTATCTGCTTCTCCGGATGGCGGTTGAATTCTGCTGTGCTCAATGCATCTCTCTCAATTACCTCGAGCAGCCCATGGAAGATCGCTTCTTCTATAGTATTCCCTGCTGCAAGTCCATTGGTATTGCTTCTGAACAGTTTCAATGTCTGCCCGGGGTTATCATAAGGGTGATAAACGGCATTTGCCGGTACTGCCACCTCTTGATTTTTCATGAGGTCCCAGCCGATCATCCACTCAATGAGCTGGTCACGGGAGCAGGCTTCCGGTAAGAGCAATGTATTTGGGTCGATGGCATCAATGATCTCCCTGATCCCATCGTATGAGTTAATTGTGTGCGGGACTGCTACGTCTTCAGTGACATTCCTGTTCACTCCTTTTCTCTCGGCAAGGCAGCGCTCAAAGCTTTCCATCATTGCAGATATCCTTGCCTGTCCCTCCACACTACCCTTTCCTGAATAAACTGAAATAGCCCCGTCAGCAGAGCTGGGCCGGATGGCTGAGAACACAGGAATTCCCACTCTGTCAAGGTCAGTGATGCTGGCGATCCTTGTGACACCAATTTTGTCCAGATTGGACTTTGTCTTTTCAAGGGTGCCCTTTTCATCAAGAACGCGCTGGGTGCCTTCAATATATGATAGTGATCTGTCAATGATTATCTTTGGCATGATTAGGCAAAGTCTCGTGCATATATTATATTTCTTACGACTTCATTTTCCGCCTTTTTATTAGATAAATAATTATAGTGTGTGCTCTCAATTAAATATGGGGTATTATTATGAAAAGAATTTTACTATTACTCATTTTGATAAGTGCAGTTCTGTTCTCAGGATGCACAGGGTATGATGATGTGGATTCAGGTATATCTGATGAAGAAGAGGTGCAAGTAAGCGCAGCAGAATTGTACTCTCTGATGACTGGAGATGGTGGCTATGCAGAGTGGAATCTATTTCCGGGAACTGTGGAGCTTGCTACAAGTGCCGGAGTGCATGGGGATCAGGTGACCATATATGTCTCAGATAATGCGTATGATGCTATTGAGGCAGGGGAAACGACGATGCCTGCCGAAAGTATCATCCTGAAGGAAGGGTATGATTCTGACGGAGAACTTGAGGAGCTGGTTGTCATGTATAAAGTCGAGGGCTATAATCCGGATGATGGTGATTGGTTCTGGGCTCTTTACTCTCCTGAAGGGGATGTTTCTGCAGAGGGCAAGGTAAGCGGATGCATAAATTGTCATCAAAAGAAAAGAAGTAATGACTTTGTTTTTACAGGTGCTTGAATACGGATTACTTTTTTCCGTATTTTTATTCTATTTTTTGCATATGACGTAACGTTTATATATCTTTAGTTCATATGTATCTGTTCGGCGAAACAAATGGAATAAATATTCTTAAAATGTATATATAATATGCATTAGCTGTTTTGTATTAAATGAGAGACAGGAGGCAAATATGCGAGAAACTAAATCAAAAAGTACTGATAATTATGAGGGTATGCGTAGCTATCACTCAGTTGTCAGTGGTGTATCAGCAGACAAACTCAATGCTGAAGAAATGGAATTATATCGCTTCATGGTAGGCGGTATGCAGGCGAAATAAGCCTGCAAAACTATTTCTATTTTCTAAACGTACCGGCTTCTATGTACGATGTTCATTCTGTCCGGGAAGATTTTCCTGTTCTTAAAGATGTTATTTACTTGGATAGTGCAGCTACAACTCAAACTCCTGTACCTGCAGTTAAGGCAATGGAGGACTTCTTTTACAAATATGCAGGCAATCATGGCAGAGGTGCACACAGGCTTGCCCGTGAGACAACGAACCACTATGAGGACGCAAGGGAAAGTGTGGCTGATTTCCTGAATGCAGATGCAAATAAGACTGTTTTTACGAGAAATGCAACGGAAAGTATCAACATCGTATCCAGGGGTTTCCCATGGGAATCCGGTGACAACGTAATCGTTACCCTTGTTGAACACCATTCCAACCTGCTTCCATGGATGCGCCTGAAAGAAATTGGCGTTGAACTCAGGATAGTCAAACCTGCTATCTCAGGTATTGTTGATCCTGAAGATATTGCAGACGCCATCGATGACAGAACGCGCATGGTGGCGGTAAATCATATCTCCAATGTATTTGGATCTATTCAGGATGTTGGAAGTATCGTTAAGCTTGCTCACAAACATGGTGTCAAGGTGCTTGTGGATGGTTCCCAATCAGCAGGCCACATGCCAATTGATATTAAATCACTGGACCCTGATTTCTTTGTCACTCCTGGTCACAAAGGACTTCTCGGACCACAGGGCACTGGTGTGCTATTCATGAAAGATCCTGATGAGATAGAACCTGTATTCCTAGGAGGGGGAATGGTCAATTCAGTGACCGAGTCTGGCTATGTGCCGGAGGCGAGCCCTACTAAATTTGAGGCAGGCACTCCTAATATTCCCGGTGTAATAGGTCTTGGAAGGGCCGTGGAATACGTGAAGGACATCGGAGTTTCAGATATTGAGAAACATGAATTAGCACTTACCCGGGATGCGGCAGCACGCCTTGCGGAGCTGGATGGTGTGGAGGTCTACGGTCCTGTGGAAAGGTCAGGTGTGGTTCCATTCAATGTTTTGGGTATGAATGCTCATGATGTTGCGATGATACTTGACCAGACGCGGGCTATATGCGTTCGTAGTGGCTATCATTGTGCCATGCCGGGTATTAACTTCCTTGGTGTGGATGGCACTGTCAGGGCTTCATTTGCCCTTTACAATACAGAAGAAGAAGTTGACATACTGGTTGATACGGTCTCAAAGATCACTTCACTTGTTGACTGAAGCAATATCTGTATTTTCATTTTTTCTATTTACAGGTTTTCAGGAAAGAAAAAGCAAAAACTTATTATGCGCAGATATTACTAATATAATAAACATTATATTAATGAATCATATATCGCTAATACGTAAAGAGGGGATTAGATTGAGCAAGGATATGCTTCTCTGGGATGAGACTTTATTTAAGAATGGTGAAGTGCTTGAGCTTGATTACCTTCCTGAGTATTTTGCTCACAGGGATTCTCAGATCAAATCCCTCAAATTCAGCTTAAAACCTGCACTGCGGGGTATGCGGCCTGTGAACTGCCTGGTCAAGGGTTCGCCTGGAACTGGAAAGACAACTGCTGTTTTGAAAGTGTTCAAGGAAATGAAGGAGCACACTGACAATGTGGTATTTGTAAAGGTCAACTGTCAGATGGATTCCACACGTTTTGCTGTTGTATCAAGGATATATGAGCAGCTGGTGAATGTCAAACCACCTTCATCGGGTGTGGCTTTCAGAAAACTCTTTGAAAAGGTTGTAAAGCACCTTGTGGACTCGAACAAGATCCTTGTGGTGGCTCTGGATGATATCAATTACCTTTTCCATGAAGGGCATGCTGATGAGGTGATGTATTCTCTTCTTCGCGCACATGAACTGTACCCCGGAGCAAGGATCTCTCTCATTGCGATAATCAGTGATATCGGTGTACCTTATAGCTTCGATCCCCGCGTTGGTTCGGTCTTCCTGCCGGAAGAGATCGATTTTTCCAGATATGATTTTGGGGAAATACGTGATATCATAAGCAACAGGATACAGCATGCTTTTTATCAGAATGTAGTGCCCGATGATGTATGTGATCGCATTGCAGAGTATGTTGATATGACTGGTGACCTGCGTGTTGGTATCGATCTTCTCAAGCGCTCAGCATTGAATGCAGAACGTCGTGCAAGCCGCACAGTGTCAATGGATGATGTGGAAAAAGCATACGAGTCTTCCAGGCTCATTTATTTGTGTCGGAATATCCGCTCACTCACCGAGCATGAAAGGACTCTTATTGGTCTGATCGCAAAGGGAACTGATCAGCAGGCGGGGGAGCTTTACAAATCATTCCATGATATTACAGGTCTCGGTTACACTCGCTTCTATGAATTGATAGAAAAAATGAGTGCTTCCCAGCTACTGGATACTGATTTTTCGGGTAAGGGTATGCGCGGAAGAACACGTATAATAAAACCAAGATACGAGCCTAAGGATATCCTGAAGTGTCTTGAGTAAGAAAAATTCTATGGCTCAATTATTATACTAAATTTAATGGATTAAATTCGTATCGTAGTTTTTCCTGTTTTGAACAAGTATTGTTGCTGTTCATTTCATTTTTAAGCCACGCTGGGTTCGAGTTTATGCTCCATTTTTTCTCAGTCTGAGGTTACGGGGCTAAGTAACTTATGTTACTCGGGGCTGTGTTAGGTAGAAGTGAGTCTGTGAAGATTATCATTTCACCATGGATGGGATATTTCCCTGCTTTTTTCCTTCACTACATGGGAAGTAGATTTGTGAAATCCCGGACTAAAAAATAAATTTATACCAACTTTGATATATGCAAATATGCTGGCCTTGAGACAGAAATAGCTAAAGTAAATGTTAAGTTAAATTTAGTTCAAGAAAAAAAATTGTAGGCGCAGATAATCCGCGCCTGTATATAGTTTTTTGATATCAGATTTACATCATGCCAGGTGGCATTCCACCCATACCGCCAGGCATACCGCCCATCATATCAGCGTCTGCTCCCTGTCTGGATGCGATGATATCATCGATCCTGAGGATCATGACTGCGGATTCTGCTGCTGCATTAACTGCCTGGGTCTTTACTCTGAGTGGCTCAACAACGCCAGCTTCCCACATGTCAATTACTTCGCCGGTGTAGACATTAAGACCTGCTGTCTTTACGCCCTTCTCGTGGTGTGCGCGCAATTCCATGAGCATGTCTATTGGGTCGAGACCTGCATTTTCTGCAAGGGTTCTTGGAACGATTTCAAGTGCCTCTGCGAATGCTTTTACTGCAAGCTGCTCTCTGCCGCTGAGTGTTGCTGCGTATTCCTGAAGTCTGAGTGCAACTTCAACTTCTGGGGATCCGCCGCCAGCTACAAGCTTTTCGTCCTCGATAGCAACGCCAACTACTCTGAGTGAGTCGTTGAGTCCTCTCTCGATGTTGTCGATCACATGGTCTGTACCACCGCGGAGAAGGATGGATACTGCCTTTGGATTGTCACAGCCTGTGATGAAGGTCATCTGGTCGCCACCAATCTTTCTTTCTTCAGCGAGGTCAGCTTTACCAAGGTCTGCTTCTGTGATCTCATCTATGTTTGTAACGAGCTTTGCACCAGTTGCTCTTGAAAGCTTCTGCATGTCGCTCTTCTTGACACGTCTGATTGCGAAGACTTCTGCCTTTGCGAGGTAGTGCTGTGCCATGTCGTCAATGCCCTTCTGGCAGAATACTACATTTGCACCGCTTGCTGTGATCTTCTCAACCATGCCCTTGATCATCTGTTCTTCCTGGTCGAGGAATAACTGAAGCTGGTCTGGGGATGTGATGGATATTTCTGCATCGACTTCTGTGTCTTTAAGCTCAATTGCAGAGTTCAAAAGCAAGATCTTAGCGTTTTCGACCTTCTTTGGCATGTTGGTGTGTACACGTTCCTTATCAATGATCATTCCTGAAATAAGCTCGGATTCTTCGATACGTGCTCCGACCTTCTTCTCGATCTTGATGTTTTCCATGTCTACTTTGCCTTCTTCGTCGATAATGCTTGTGATAGCATCAACAGTGATGTTAGCAAGTATTTCCTTTGTAGCTTCTGCGCCTTTACCGGTCATTGCTGTTCCGGAAATGTTCATAAGTACATCTCTGTCTGTTCTTGTAACTGACTTTGCAAGTGTCTGAAGGAGTTCTCTTGCTTTTTCGGAAGCCATTCTGTATCCGGATGCGATGATTGTTGGGTGTACGTCATCCTCGATAAGGTCTTCAGCTTTCTTAAGAAGCTCACCAGCAATTACTGCAGCTGTTGTTGTTCCGTCACCGACTTCGTCGTCCTGTGTCTTTGAAACTTCAACGATCATCTTTGCTGCAGGATGTTCAATGTCCATCTCTTTAAGGATGGTTGCACCATCGTTTGTGATTACTACATCACCAAGGCCATCTACAAGCATCTTGTCCATTCCTTTTGGACCAAGAGTTGTTCTGACTGCTTCAGCAACAGCTTTTGCTGCCATGATGTTGTTGCTCTGTGCCTCTCTGCCTCTTGTTCTCTGGCTACCTTCTCTTAATATGAAAATTGGCTGTCCTGCCATCTGTCCTGCCATATACTTTATCCTCCTATTAGTGATATTAGAGTGATTAATTTAAATTTAAGCCGTTTTTTAATGATTGTAGTTCTATATATACGTATTGGCTACATGTCAAGTCCGGATGGACTGCAAATTTGCCCGAAAATGGCACTTACAATCACTTAATAAAATAAGTCTGAAAAAGAAAAAAAGTGAAAATATAGTGAGATATATTTATCTCACGAGAGCTTTTTGTGATCTTGGGAGGAATCTTCTTTTTGCGCCGGATGACATGTATCTCTGTGCAGGACCTGGATGTGCTTTACCTGATCTGCTTTTTGGCACTTTAATTGTTCTTCCGTTTCTTCCCTTTACTTTAACCCATTCAATGCTGCCTGTTTTACCCATTATTTGTCCTCGGATGATTTGTATATGTAATGTTTAAAATAATATATGATTATTATTACCTTGAGTTTACCCATAGATGTAGCTCTTATTATTAAACTTTACGGGAATCCCTAATCATATGCTTTTAAGTACAATATCACATGAAATATGCATCAAAGGAGTTGATTGCTTTTACTGCATCCATTGAAGAACAAATAAGCCATGTACGGAACGAATTAAATGAGCTTGAAGCTTACTCTGATGATGAACTCTGTTCTATCATAAAAGAAGTTGGTTTTGAATGTGACTTCTGCGGCCGTTGCTGCACAAGGGAATTCAATGACCACGTTTTTTTGCTGGATGCTGATGTCCCTGTAATAAGAGATATTGATCCCGATGCACTTGAGCCTGCGCCCTATCCTGAATTTTGTGATAAGTTTGGCAACTTCTACGTTTCAGGATATGCACTGTGCGTAAAAGAAGATGGTTCATGTGTATTTCTAAATGAGAAGCGATGTAGTATTTACTCCAAGCGCCCTTCCATCTGCAGTCTCTATCCATACATGTTGCACCGTGAGGCTGATGAGGATGGCAACATTGACTGGCGGCACGTAAGTGGGCTCGATCAGCATGGTTGTTATCATTCAGAGACAAGCGATGTTGAATGCGAGGACATTGCATCAGATATCAAAGAGTATGAAACAGCCTATCTCAGACAGAAACTGTCTTTCTATGAAAAAGTCAATGAACATTTCAATAAGAATAAACTCAGGCATGTTCAGGGGGTTTATGACAGGGAAATGAGAAAATACAAAAAGGGAGGCGAAATTAAGGTATTTGTATTCTTCAATGGCAAATTTGAGGAACACACAATTCACAATTGATATTTCTCATGCGCACATGAGGGATCAAAGCATGTGTCCGGGTTGGGAACTGAAATGGCTGGAAAAGTAACACTTCCTATTCTTTTGCTGGTTGCATTCTTCGCAATGTCCGCTGGCGCAATAGTAGCTCCTGTGCTGCCCTTTATGGTGGAGCCCCTGAACACCTCCCGTGAGGCAGTGGGTCTTGTTCTGGGTGCATATACATTTTCCACTGCATTTTTCATGTTCTTCCTCAGCACCATTATGGACCGCGTGGGGAGAAAGTCTATCCTTATACCTTGCCTGCTTATCAACGGTATTGTTGGTGGTACATGTTATTTTGCTCCAGACCTGGAAACCCTGCTGATACTGAGGTTCATTCAGGGTGTGGGTATCGCAGGCATGTTGCCTATTGTTATGACAATGATAGGCGAGTTGTACAGTGGATTTGACCGTGTGAATGCCATGGGTATGATGAGCATGACCACGGGCATAGGGGGTGTATCAGCTCCTTTGATCGGGGGAGCAATGGCAGTTTATGGGTGGAATGTCCCCTTCCTTTTCTATTTTCTTACAGTTCCACTTGCTGTAGTCGCCGTTTTCATGCTGCCGGAAACAAACCTCCCGGAAATGCGGACAAAGAATGGGATGTTCGATCTTGCAAAGAGCCTGGGGGATGTGCGTATCTCCTACACCATGTTTCTGGCATTTGCTGTTTTCTTCCTGCTCTATACAATGGTGATATATGTCCCCTTCACTTTGAAAGAAAACTATGGCTTTGATGCCAGGCAGGCAGGGCTTGCACTGGGATTTCAGGGAATCGCCATGGCAATAGTTGCTTCCAGGGCGAAAAACCTGGCTGAAAAACATGGAAAGCAATTGATAGTAAGACTTGGTTTTATTGTTACAGGCATTGCACTGGCCGGGACTGCTCTGGCAAATTCCCTGCTGCTAAATATGCTATTTATATTCCTGTTTGGAATTGGCTTTGGCATGGTGCAGCCATCCCTTAATACCCTCATAACTCAAGTTGCCCCTCCCAAAATGATGGGGGGCGTAGTGTCCATCTATAATATAATGAAGTATGTGGGGCAGACTGCAGCACCCCTGCTTCTTGCGCTGGTGCTTTTCAATTTCAGTCTTCCTGTGGTATTTGTAAGTTCAAGTGTCATTGCGTTTATAGCAGCTGCCACACTTTATGCGGCAAAGGATATTTATGCAGGACTGGATGGGAAATGATCGTATGCCTATTCCCAGGATCCTGTAACCTTTCCCTTCAAAGCCATCTTCCCCAGTACTTTCCTGAAACGCTTGCTCACAGGTGCGGTTTTGACATCTGCGTAGGGAGTTCCGGGCAGGGGTGTGAGGTAATGTGAATGCACATGACCGCCCTTTTTGCATATCCACTTGATAAGCTCAAGGCTCATGTCCTGTTCTTCCTCGGTCTCATCGGGGAATCCCACCATGAAGTCCACCACAGGGGTCAGCCCGTGCTCAAAACAGAGTTCAAGGCTTCGGACAACATCATCAACTGTGTGTCCTCTTAATATATCTCTCAAGATCCTGTCACTACCTGACTGTGCGCCCAGGCTCAGTTTGGTATTGGTACAGTATTTGGTGATAATTTCCAGTGATTCGTTGCTGATGAATTCGGGCCTTACTTCTGAAGGGAATGTCCCGAAATAGATGGTCTTTCCTTCCATCTGGTGAAGGGTTGAAAGCAATTTTTCAACTTTGTCAAGTCTGGGGTGGATACCATCGCTCCCGTATGCAAGGGCGTTGGATGATGTGAACCTCAAATCATTGTAATGCTTTGCGCAGGCTACAATTGAATCGATACTCCTGTGTCTGACCTTTCCCCCAAAGAGTCGGGGTGTCTGGCAGTACTTGCACCGAAATGGGCATCCACGGCTGATCTCAATGGGTGCCATGAGGATATTCGGGTCAAAACATGGGTAATCATCCAGATTGACAGCTTCCCTCTTTTCAGTGAATATGATATTCCCGTCTTTGTCCCTGTAGGCAATACCCCTGACCTTGCTCACATCCGTTCCTGCCTTCAGGGTGCGCACAAGTTCAGGTAAGGTTTCCTCGCCTTCTCCCACAACAACATAATCGAAATACTGCAATGTTTCTTCAGGCGCGCCTGATGGATGCGGTCCCCCTGAAATAAAAATGGAATTAGTGCTGGAATCAGCCACCTCTTTAAAAACAGATTCCGCCTGCCTGCTGGCAAAGCTATAGATCATTATCCCTTCATGGGGGCTCTTTACCCTCAATGCATCGGGTATCAGTGGTGCCAGTGCAGCAAGGCTGTAGGCATTCTTCTTATTCCAGCGAAAACAGGTTTCCATGTTCGGGGTGAATTAATCGGTGATCTCAACAAAGCCTTCTGTTCCATCGACCATGACCCTGTCTCCATCCTTCAGTATATCAAAGGGGTCACTTTCCATCTTATCCACAAGTGGTATGCCGGAGATTATGGCTCCTACTGCAACAATTGGTTCAGATTCAACATTTATCATTGCGGCTGGCGCAACACCGTTCTTAATGAGCTGATACAGCACATAAGACCCAACTGTTGATCCTTTCCCGTGGGGGAAAACAAGCACTTTATCCTTGATGCATTTGCCATAGAGCTCATGCTGTGGTTCGACAACTATCCCGGTTTGTGGGTCTACATTACCCAGAAATGATATGGCATCGTGTGTCAGGATGGCTTCTCCCTCTGCAACTCCTCTTGAGATGCTCCTGCATTTAATTCTCATCGAGTACACCTGCCTCTTTTATGCATTGTTCAATGCTTCCATATTTTGCCGCAACCCTGCACATGCTCGGAACATATGCAAGTGCCTTGCCGGAATTTACCATCATGCACTGGAAGTTGTTGGATGCAGGTGAGACCACCATACAGGTATCGCAAACGACCTTTGCCCCGCTCTTCTCAATGATGCTGACAAGCTCAGGATTCCGTTCTGCGACTTCCCTTGAAGTGCATACCCACATCTCCTTCTGTACAGTCTTGCCGTCAAGCAATCCTGCAATTCTCTGCATCTCGTCAGGAGAGCAGTGCGGGCAACCAACTGTAACGATATCTGTTTCCTTTACTTCATCGCCGATCTGTGCTGTCTTCTCATATACCTCAAGTATATCCTCTCTTCCAACACTGATGTTCTCAGCAGGTTTCTCATAGTTTAATTTAACAGCATCAGGCGTAACTCCTTCAACATGGTAGAGGGCAACAGCACCGGATGCCGCAAGAGCAGCTCCAAGGCCTTTCAGCTCATCTTCCGATGGTTTTGACTGCATGTAAAAAATAGGCACTCTGTTTCCAATATTTTTGCCAACTGAATATCCCAGTGCTCCGTAATCTGACCCGGAGAGTTTGGAATCCACGGTTACTGCGATAACCGGTTCACGCATTTCATCAAGGTGGTATCCATAGTTGGCAGTTTTACCTACAAGTGCTGCTGAAAGTGCGGATGGTCCGCCTTCCCTGTTGGTTCTTGCCCCGATCACGGAGTTTGAGTATGATACTGCAGAGGACTCGCTCCATGCCAGATGGTCACCGTACTTCACATCGAAACCCTCAAGGTAATATGGTGTACATGTGCATTTTGACATAATGCCAAGTTTTTCGTAAGCAGCAACGATCTCATGTTGCTTTTTTGCGAAATCAGATTCAATTCCCATCTCTTCCCATCGAAGCATGTCCATGCCCGCAGGGTTGAGTATGGAAGGGATCTTCACCTTGCCATTGAGGTCGGATATCCATTCGAGTCCTGCATCTCCTATGGTCTTGTAGGATACTCCTGCTATCTGTGCACTTTTGATGGGGATAAGTCCATCTGCTCCGTAAATATCTCCCAGTGCCACAAGTATCTCTATTGCTTTTTGAAGTGTTTCCCCGTCTTCGCCATTCAGGGTTCTCTCTTCTTCTTTTGTAAGGTGCATACCAATCTGTTCCGTTTTATTCTTCCCTTTGTTTTGATCTGGCTATTCGCAGCTCTACTCGGGCATCTTCGCCCTTTCGAAGTTCTCTGCCTCGACAAGTACCTTTGTGGCATCGATACCTACCTTGGTGGTAGTGCCATCAGGTGAACCCCTCGGGTCAAGGGAGCTTCCCCGTACATTGGGTATTATCATAATGTCCATGTCACCTTTTACTCTGGTGGCAATGGCAAATTCCACATCGTTCAGGTCGAATATATCTATGTCCTCATCCACGACAACAACGTGTTTCAGGCTTGTGTGGCTGGCAAAGGCTGCCATGATGGCGTTCTTCCCGTCACCTTCGGTCTGTTTCTCTATCTGGACAACAGCATGCAGGTAGCAGCATCCGCCCTCGGTGAGCACCACGTTCTTCACGGTGGTCACTTCACTTACTGCATTGTATATCCTGGGTTCGTAGGGAACTCCCATCATCAGTAAATGCTCAGGGCCTGCAGGCAATATGCCATGGTATATAGGGTCCTTGCGGTGCAGTATTCTTGTGATATGGATAACAGGCTCCTGTCTGATGAGGTCATATGTGCCTGTGATGTCAACGAATGGTCCTTCATCCACTCTTTCTTCAGGGTCGATATATCCTTCAAGCACGATCTCGGCATGAGGTACCTTTATTCCGTTGCTACATTCGAAAACCTCAACTGGCCTGCCCCTGAGGGCTGCAGCATAATTAAGTTCCTTTCCTGCGGGAACCCTTGTGGTGGATGCGAATGTGACTGTGGGGTCAGCTCCGAGAACGATAGCAACAGGAAGTTTCTCCCCCTTGTCCGCGGCTTTCTTGTGGAGTACGTAGGTATGTCTGGGTGCTACCAGCCTTGCGGCGATCCTTGTTTTATCGACCACAAGCATCCTGTGTATGGCTGCATTCATGGTTCCGTCGTATTCGGCAACAACAATACCTGCTGTAATGTAGGGTCCTGCATCCTTCTCGAAATGTGTCATTATTGGAAGTTTGGTGAGATCAACATCATCTTCAATGACTTCCATTGTGGGGGAATTGTCCACGAGGACCACCTCTCCGTCAGGTGATATCTCTGAGAGTTTCTGGATGATCATGTCCTTCTCAACGCCGAACATCGCTGCAAGCTCATCCCTTGAGCCAAGGACATTCATAATAGCCTTGTTGCCATCAATATTATGGAACAATACTGGCGCTGGTGTTTTCTTCGCAATGCGTGGTGCTTCGAACACCTTTGAAACAGGTTCGGTGACCTCGACCAGTTTTCCTGACTCTCTGAGTTTATTGATGAATTCCCTCATATTATCATCCATATAAAAGTGTGGCTTAGTGAAATAAATTGCTGCTTTAAATCGTTATCTTCTATAAATAGTATTTCTGGCAGTTTCAGCACCATGCATTGTAGTATCCATCTTTTTCCACGACATGGACTGGCAGTTCGAAGAGCTCTGTTAGTTTTTCTTCGGTCAGCATGTCCTCTTTTTTGCCATCAGCGAATACTTTTCCATTCTTGAGCAAAATAACACGTCCAATTTCGGGAATGATATCTTCAAGGTTGTGGGTAACAAGGATAATGCTCTTACCATGAGCTGCTATCTTCCTTGTTGTTTCCCTGAACTGGTAGTGGCTTTTTATGTCCAGGCTGTTGGCAGGCTCGTCAAGCACAAGGACCTTTGGGTCGTGAACAAGTGCTCTTCCTATCAAAAGTCTTCTGGCTTCCCCTGTTGACATCTCTGATATCATCTTGTCGTAGAGATGCGCGATATCAAGGAATTTCATTACTTCAAGAACAGTTTCCATCATTTCAGGCTTTACCTTATGGTTGGGATATATTCCTATGCTGCTGAAAAAACCCGATAGTACCACATCAAATCCATATATCTCTCTGTTGTAGTCTACCTGAAGTTCTCCTGATACTATACCAAGCAGGCTTCGAAGCTCGGAGATGTTCCATAGTTCTTTGCCGAGTATCCGAAAGTCCATCTGGCTGTCAGCAAGGGGTCGATAGTCACCTGTGATGACCTTGATGGTGGACGACTTTCCTGAGCCGTTGGGTCCTACTATGGCAACATTCTCTCCCTGTTCGATCCGAAGGCTGATGGAATCCAGTATATTCTTCCCCTGTCTGGAAACTACCAGTTCACTCATTTCGATAAGTGCTGTGTGATTGGTATTATCTTCATGTATTCCGGGCATACTATCACTGTACCTGCTTCTTCATGAATAAAACTGCTTCCCCTCTCTGGGTTGAATGTTGATATGTACTATTTTGAAGAAAGAGGATGAGGATACACTTTAGTTTGTTTTAAAGAAGACTGTCTTATATTTAATTATATGATATATTTATATAAGCGGTGTGCATAGTTTTCTCCTACTAATATTTTGTGTAAACATTGCGCAATTTACCGTTTATCAACTGATAATATATGATACTGCCAAAAACGATTAGGATTTCCTTTATTTTATTCCTTGTAATGAGCCTGTTATTTGGAGGAGTCATTCTAGTCTCTGCGCAGGGTGTTTACGGTCAGGAGCAACCATATGATCCCAACCATGAACCTGCAACGATACTTATTCTTCACTCATACTATCCCACATATGAATGGTCCAACGATATTACGGCTGGAATATTAGATGTCCTTAAAAGTAGTCCTTACCGCGATTCAGAGGTATACTTTGAATATATGGATGCTAAAAGGCATTCCAGTCCGGAATACATTGCTAGCCTTGCGGAAGTGTATAGGCAGAAATACAAGGATCCTGATCAGTTTGACCTGATAATATGTTCTGATAACCATGCGATAGATTTCCTCTCTTCAGAGACCGGGCTTGAGATATTCCCTTCAGATATCCCGGTTGTTTTCTGCGGAGCCAACGATTATGATCCGACCTGGCTTGAGAACAGGCCCGATATGACTGGTGTTATTGAATCTACCGAACCTGATCAGACTCTTAATGTCATATTGAAGGCCCATCCTGAGGCAAAGAATCTGCTTGTTATAGGTGATCACAATACGCATACATCTCAGATAGTCACAGAGCAGACAAGGCAAGCCTTTGCCTTTTATGAGGATTTTCTGCAGATTCATTACCTTGAGGATATGACGGCATATGAGATGCAAGAAACCGTTGCAAATGTCTCTGAAGATACTGTTATTTACTTGCTTTTATTCAATAGGGATAGTGAAGGAAATGAGGTTACCATGTTGGAATCCATTGGGATGATAGCTGCAAGTGCAGAGGTACCTGTATATTCTTCATGGGAGTTCTATCTTGGAAATGGAATTGTTGGGGGCAAACTGACGAATGCCTACAACGAGGGAAGTAATGCAGGCGAGACTGCCTTAAAGGTGCTGGCTGGTGAATCACCTGCGGATATTCCTATAGGAGATAGCAAAGACCATGACTTCATGTTCGATTGGGAGCAAATTGAACGTTTCTCTATATCCGAAGATGACCTTCCTAAGGGTAGTATTTTCATTAACAAGAATCCTTCATTCTATGAACTGTACAAAAAAGAGATACTTGCCACTTCTGGCTTAATATTCTTCCTGATTATTGTGGTATCAGTGCTTCTGGTCAATCAGGAGAAGCTCAAAGCTACGCAGGCTGAGTTACTGACTGCCAAGGGGAGGGCTGAGAATGCAGATCGGTTGAAGTCGGCATTTATTGCCAATGTGAGTCATGAATTGCGTACTCCTCTTAATGGTATACTTGGTTTTTCAGATATGCTTAAGATGCCTGATATATCTGCTGAAAAAAAAGAACAATATGTGGATATCATAAAAAATAGCGGTGGCCAGCTCTTAGCTCTTATAAATGATATCATGGACATATCCAGTATAGAAGCAGGTCAGATGACGGTAGCTAAACAGGAGTTCGCTGTCAATTATATTCTTTTTGAACTGTATTCTGTGTTTAAGCCACAATTCGATATCAAGACTCCTCTTGTGGGGCTGGAACTTGAGACTGAACTTAATGATGTAGATTCTGTGATATGCTCGGACGAACAAAAGATTCGCCAGATACTCACTAATCTGTTGGGCAATGCGATGAAGTTTACGCAGGAGGGTTCAGTGGAGTTTGGTTACAGGATATTGGACGATAGAATTATGGAATTCTATGTGAAAGATACTGGAATTGGTATACCTGAAGATAAGTTCGATTGTGTTTTTGCACGTTTCCAGCAGGTTGATGATTCGCCCTCAAGAAGATACGATGGAACTGGTCTTGGCATGTCTATTTCAAAAGGCCTTGCAAAAATCCTGGGTGGCGATATAAGGTTCGAGTCAGAATATGGTGTTGGCAGTACTTTCTATTTCACAGTTCCTTGTGGTATGGACGATGGTGAATGCAGCACAGAGTAATTGCTTAAGTGTGGGGCTGCCATATCTCATCCAATTTGAAAACTTCTCATGGAAACCGATGCATGCTGGAATCCTTCATGGATAAATGTTAAAGGCTCGTCCTTTTCCTGCAGGGCTATTGCATATATCATGGGTAAGTAATGGTCCAGTGTCGGCACTGCCCGAGGGGCTGTTTCACCCATGCTCTGGTATTCTATCAGATCCCTATGGTTCCCTGATAGCAGATTGGATCTTACCTTCTCATCGAATTCCACTGCCCATTCATAAGGTTCTGCATCTACATTGCCAAAATCAATTTCTCCCAGGTTATGTACTATATTGCCGCTGCCGATGATCAGAACTCCTCTTCTGCGCAGTTCCCCAAGCTCAGCTGCCAGGTCATAATGATGTTGGATCAATTTAGGGTGCCACTCGTTAAAGGAATAGTTAAGGCTCATTTCGAACACGGGAATATTGGCTTCAGGGTACATGTGTTTCAAAACAGCCCAGGAGGCATGGTCCAGTCCCCATTCATCGCTGCATTTAACCTGTGCTTTGCTCACGTTCTTGCTCACAAATTCGGCATTATCGGGTGAACCTGGACTCTGGTAATGAACTTCATATAACGCCTGCGGGAATCCGTAAAAATCATGGATGGTCCTGGGTTTTTCATTGCATGTGACATACGTCCCGTTTGTCAGCCAGTGTGCCGAAATAACCATTATGGATTTTGGTTGTGGCAGTTTATTCCCGAGTTTAACAAGGCTCTCGGTGTAGCTGTTCTGCAAAACTATATTCATGGGCGAACCATGCCCGATGAATAACACAGGCATTTTCCCTGTATCGGTTAAATTCTCACTCATTATATGACCCCTTATTAAAAAGGGGAGTTGTATGTATTAAAGCCTTTTTTGGTTCAATTTATCTATTTTAGTTAGTGCCATGGATCTCCTTCACTCTTCCCACCTGGCCATCTTCCAATTGCACTTTAATTCCGTGTGGGTGAGTTGAGGATTTAGTCAGGATCCGCTTGACAACACCCTGGGTTATTTTCCCGCTTCTCTGGTCTTGCTTGAGAACGATCCCTACGCTCAATCCAATCTTGATATTTGCTCTACTGCTACCTGGGTTCATGACGCAAGGTGAGTCTGGGATTATATAAGCCTATTCACTCATGGGGATGGTGTCAAATGGTATCGCTATGAATTAGAATAATACTCATGTTTATAGTTTAAAAAAATAGATATAAAAAGATTAAGAGCCTCGAGCGTGATTTGAACACGCGACCTAGTGATTACAAATCACTCGCTCTGCCGGGCTGAGCCATCGAGGCACCTATTTATGTTAAGCACCCCTTACATAGCGTAATAGCAGATAAATATTATGGTTATTTTCCCCTTGGTGATGTCAATGTGGCGTGAAATCTCTAGAATAGGTAAAAAACTTGTGGACAATGGACTTGTCGAATCTCATTTTGGCAATATCAGTGTCAGGGTCGGTAACAGGATGCTTATTACACGCAGCGGGGCAGCCCTTGATGAGATTGGCGAGAGTAGTGTTGTTGAAGTTGGCCTTGAAGGTAGTAGCGCTCTTGATATCATTGCGTCTTCAGAGACTGTTGTGCACCGTGCCATCTACAAGAACAGCCCTGCACTTGCCATAGTACATGCCCACTGTCCCTTTGCGGTAACTCAGTCTCTTCTTGCACAGGGCGATAAGATCGAGCCTGTTGACAGTGAGGGGCAGTATTTCCTTGGTGATGTTCCTATAGTCAAAGGAGGCATCGGTTCTGATGAACTTGCCACAAACCTGGCATCGACGTTGGCGTCCCATAAGGCGGCTATCGTATACAGTCACGGTACATTTGCAACAGGTAAAATACTGGACGAGGCTTATGTGATGACAACTCAGGTGGAGCATTCCTGCAAGATAAAATACTGGTACGACCTTGCAAAAAATCGCTAGAATCGGGTATTTCAGGAAAAAGTTAAATCTCAAAACAGTTCATTTGGTACAGTATTCATGACTTTCGATGCACTCAGGCCCCTCGCCACAAAGATTCTAGAACCCATTGCAAAGGCAATGGCAAATGCAGGTATATCTCCGAATGCAGTTTCAATCTTATCACTGATTTTTGCAGCTCTTTCCGGTTTACTGTATTATTACTCCACAGACAGTCCTACCGTGGTGCTTGTTGCTGGTATTCTGGTAGCATTGAACTCATTCCTGGATGCAATGGATGGTCTCATGGCACGCTATCTGGGAGTTGCAAGTGCAAAAGGTGATTTCCTTGACCATACCATAGACCGTTATTCGGATGTTTTCATAATTTGCGGTATATTCTTTGGCGGACACGTGCAATGGCAGATAGGTGCTGTTGCAATCGTGGGTGTGCTACTTACAAGTTATCTTGGAACGCAGGCACAGGCACTGAATCTGGGGCGTTACTACGGTGGGATCATTGGCAGGGCTGATCGGATGGTACTGATCATGTTGTCTTCGCTGCTGTACTACTTCTATCCGCTTGAGGTATATGGATTCACGTCCCTTGGCTGGATGATCCTTATCATAGCAGTAGGCAGTCACATAACTGCATTTCAGAGGATACTTCATATCTGGAAGCAGCTTTAATTATGTTCTATTTTCGTGAGGAACTGATTTAATTATGGTCAGGTCAATCTAGGTGCATGACCTCCTCCACTGATCAAAAATTCGAGTATCTGGAACATACAGCAGATGCCAAGTTCATAGCCTATGGCAAGACTCTTAAAGAGGCTTTTGAGAATGCGGCTCTTGCAATGATGAATGTGATGATCGACACGGATACGGTACAAAATGTGCATTCAGAAACTATCGAATTGAATTCTGCTGACATGGATGCCTTGCTCTTTGACTGGCTTTCAGAAGTGCTTTTTGTTTTTGAAGTGGAGAACATCGTTTTTAATGGTTTCATTATCGATATCCTTGAGCAGCAGGAGGGTGAGTGTCACCTTGTTGCAAGGCTTTTTGGAGAGCCTATTGACCTGTCCGTACATAAGTTCGATACCGAGGTAAAAGCTGCAACTTATAATGATATGCATATCGGGCAGACGGATAATGGCTGGATGGTTCGGGCAACTGTGGATACATGATGTGCGTTGTCCTCTGAAATTTCATGATTTATTTTATATTGTTCGTTCAAACCATCAATATATTCATACACTTTGAAATTATAGTCTAAATTATACATTTTATCAAAAGGAAGAGTCACTATGTCACAGGAAAATGAAAAATCGGTTTTCGATGTGCTTACCCGGATCAATGATAATACATGGGAGCTTCCCGAAGATTTCAAACCCGGCATGAATGTCCCGGGCAGGATCTTTCTTTCAAGGTCCCTTCTCGATGCGCTTGAGTGGGATGCTCTTGATCAGGTGGCAAATGTTGCATCACTTCCGGGAATCCAGAAATACTCCTTCGCAATGCCTGACGCACATATAGGTTATGGTTTTCCCATAGGCGGGGTTGCAGCATTTGATAAGGATACTGGTGTTATAAGCCCTGGTGGTGTGGGTTTTGATATTAATTGTGGAGTTCGCCTGATACGTTCCAATCTAATGGAAGACGACGTGCGTCCTGTACTTACTGAACTACTTGATGCATTATTTGAGGCAATCCCTACAGGGGTGGGTTCAAAGAGCCGCCTGAGAGTTAATGATGTGGAACTGGATGAGGTATTCACTCAAGGTGTAAAGTGGGCTGTAGAGAATGGCTATGGCAGTGTAGCTGACATGGAGCACTGTGAGAGCAAAGGTATGATCCCAGGTGCAGATCCCTCAAAGGTCAGCATAAAGGCCCGCAAACGTGGCAGACCACAGATAGGCACGCTTGGAAGTGGAAATCACTTCCTTGAAGTTCAGTATGTAGATAAGATCTATGATGAAAAGGCAGCTGAAGCCTTTGGTCTGAAGGAAGGGCAGATAACCTTCATGATCCATTGCGGTTCTCGCGGCGCAGGTCATCAGATATGCACAGATCATTTGCAGATACTTACTCAGGCCTCCAAAAAATACAAGATCTCTCTGGCTGACAAGCAGCTTGCATGTGCACCTGCACAATCTCCCGAAGCGCAAGACTACTTCAAGGCAATGGCTTGTGCTGCAAACTACGCCTGGGTGAACAGGCATGTTATCATGCACTGGTCACGTGAGGTATTTGAGCGCTTCTTTGCAAAGGAATTCGGGGATCTGGGTCTGGATCTGGTCTATGATGTGGCGCATAATGTCGCCAAACTCGAAGAACATACGGTGGATGGGAAAAAGAAGGAACTATATGTTCACAGGAAGGGCGCCACACGCGCTTTCCCACCGGGACATCATGATCTGCCTGAAGATTATCGTGAAACAGGTCAACCGGTGATAATTCCCGGAAGCATGGGTACTGCATCCTATGTTCTGCATGGTACGGAAGATGCCATGGATATCAGTTTTGGTAGCGCCTGTCATGGT
Source organism: Methanolobus sp. ZRKC3 (assembly GCF_045291275.1). Taxonomy (GTDB): domain Archaea; phylum Halobacteriota; class Methanosarcinia; order Methanosarcinales; family Methanosarcinaceae; genus Methanolobus. The sequence goes on along the minus strand of NZ_CP146982.1, from coordinate 1,681,345 downwards.
GCAGGACGTGTCATGAGCCGATCGCATGCAAAACGTGAACTTCGTGGTGAGGATGTGCAGAAGTCCCTGGGTTCAAGGGGCATTGTTGTAAGGGCAACACAACCTTCATTAATAGCCGAAGAAGCTCCGCAGGTATACAAATCGAGCAGTGAGGTCGTAAATGTGGTTCATGATCTTGGAATTGCGAAAAAAGTAGCAAGATTACTTCCAATGGGAGTCATAAAAGGCTAATTAACCTGTTATTTTTCTTTTTTTAGGCTAATTCATGCACAGGCACGCCTAAATGGTTGAATATTATCAAAATGAGCAATGAGGAAACGGGATGTTGTTTGAGGGGATGAATGGTTTTGCTTGGTTACAGTTACTATATCTTTGAATACAGTTACAAGCAGTTCCCGTTTCCTCAATCTTATAGTTAGCCATTATTATATATAAATTTGTTTGACATTCCTTATATACTATTGTTCAAAATCAGCAGGAATCATGTGCATTTTAATGCCTGTGGACCGCTATCAATTTAATACTTATGCATTATTTAGCAGCTATGACGAGCAGCGATAAGAATCTAAAAAAGGTCCGCATAATGGCTGACTTTCAATTTGGAAAAGGGAGTGGGAATGCTCTTTTTCCCGACAGTGTGACATTCCAGCTTTCAAAGACTAAACGTGTAAGGCAGATTCTCAATGAAGGCAAACATATTGCAACAGCTCGTGCAAAAGACGGTACACTGACCCTTAGTATTGAAGGTGCAGCGACCTTACATGGTCAAATCCCATCTCCTAAAGGAAGGGTAGTGGTCTGCGGGGATGCGGTTCCTTTTGTTGCAAAGGGTAAGACAACTTTTGCAAAACATGTACTATCCCTTGACCCTGAACTTCGTGCAGGTGACGAGGTAATGGTCGTAAGCGAGTCTGACGATCTGCTGGCTACGGGTCAGTTGCTTCTTTCTCCTCATGAAATATCTGTTCTGGACAAGGGTGCAGCGGTTGATGTCAGGCGTGGCAGGGACCAGTCATAGAATAGTTATTAATACCTATATCTATTACATAGAATAAAATTAAAATCATAGCAACCAATGTACTTGCTAGAGCAAAATCCCCATGTTCGGAGAGTGAAACCATAGAAGAAGAGATTTTCAAGACTTTTGTGATTCCTGATAATACCAGGATGGAAGAGCACACAATAGTCGTAGATGGGGATGTCATTATAGGTAATCATTCTGACATCAAATACGGTATAATCTCGAACAGCGCCATACTTGGTGAGAGGGTGGAACTTTCCGGTGACCTTATCTCAACCTCGGATGTGAGGGTAGATATATGGTCCCAGATAGGTGGCAATGTCAAAACGGATACAAATGCCTATATTGGTGAGTTTGTCACCATTGACGGTAAACTCATAGTAAAAGGTGACCTGGATATTGGAAACGATGTCAAGATTAACGGTGGGTTTGAAGCAAAAGGCTGGATAGTTGTGCGCAATCCAGTTCCTGTGATGGTATATCTCTTCCTCTACATCAGCGAGCTTCTGAGACTTGGTAAGGATGAAGAAGTCGAAAAGGCGCTTGAAGAACTCTTCGAGGATGACTTAGAATCAATAGGTCTAAACAGTATGATAGTTCCCAACGGTTCCAAGATCTCCATTGATTCCATCAGAGTACCTTCCAGGGCTACCATAGGCAGTAATTGCAGGCTTGTGGGTAACATTCGTGCCTCTTCACTGGAAATGGACGATGGGACAACATTGTATGGTAGTATTCGTACGATACAGGATATTTACCTTGGTAAGGATAATATCATTCATGGAAATATTATTTCACGGGGCAATGTGCACATTGCCAAAGGAACTCATATTCTCGGCGAGGTCAATGCCCAGAGCATAACCATACATGAAACTGCTCGTGTGGATGGTGTTATGCGCGCACAGGGCGGTATCGTATTTGAGAGGGAAGATGACAATATTCTTAGTGACAGGGAATTGATGGAACTGGATATATGATGTTCATCCTTCGTCAGCTGATCATTTAGCTGCGAATCTCTGGGGTTTATTTATGGGTGCAATTGAGTTGTTCAATTTTGTTGACCTTGCTATCAGGCTGGGGATTGTTGTCTTGTCCTTGTTGATCTCTAACTTGCTGATAAAGATCGATGCGGATGTTATCCGTTCCCGAATATATGTTTCGTTTGGAAAACTCAAGGGATATTTCTTTCTTTTGACCATCGGATTCTTCGTATGGTTTGCGGCAGCTATTTTTATCGTCAATGGTACAAGCGAGACACTTGTAGGTTCTCTGATGATTCTTTTCCAGTTACTTGTTCTTTTTTTCCTGTATCATCTGTATGTCGCTATTAGGGTGCCTGACAGACGGATACTCTAGATTGAGATAATTCATCCAATTTTCATTTTTTAAATGATATTACGGAAGATCTGAGGTATATTTCCAATAGTCAGATTTAAAATCAGTTCGCATATTATTATCAAGAGGTGTTTACTTGAAATCTCATATTAATTCCCAATTACCAATCCATGAATCAGTTATCGAAAAAGATGCACAGTATGTAATGCAGACCTATGGCCGCCAGCCCATCGTACTTAGTAAAGGGTCAGGTTCCCGCGTGTGGGATGTCAACGGCAATGAGTATATTGATTGTGTTGCAGGCATCGCTGTGAACAACATTGGTCACTGTCATCCTAAAATGGTAGATGCACTCAAGAAGCAGGCTGAAGAGCTGATACATGTTTCCAATCTCTACTATACCGAAGCACAGGCAGAGCTTGCAGAACAGCTTATCGATATCACCGGTATGGGGCGTGTATTCTTCTGTAACTCTGGCACAGAGGCCGTGGAAGCTGCCATGAAGCTGGCACGTGTGGCTACCGGTAAAACGGATTTCATTGCCGTAGAACACTCTTTCCATGGGCGTACTTTGGGTTCTCTTACGGTTACTTACAAGGACATGTATCGCAATCCTTTCAAGCCATTGATCCAGGATGAGCTATTTGTACCTTACAATGATTCCCAGGCGATCGCTGACGCGATCACTGAAAATACGGCAGCTGTAATAATGGAACCTATCCAGGGTGAGGGCGGTATCAATGTTCCTTCTGATTCCTACCTGAAAGAGGTTCGCCAGATATGTGATGAAACCGGAATCCTTTTGATATTCGATGAGGTGCAGACCGGTTTTGGCAGGACTGGTGAGTGGTTCTGCAAAGACCATTCAGGTGTTGAGCCTGATATCATGACAATGGCAAAGGCTCTGGGTGGAGGCTTCCCAATGGGTGCAATAGCAGCTCGTGAAGGTATCTCTTTCGGACGTGGGGAGCATGCAGCAACCTTTGGCGGAGGTCCGCTTGCATGTGCCGCAGCCCTTGCTTCAATTGAGATCATCCGTGAGGAGAAACTTGTGCAGCGCTCAAAAGAAATTGGCGAGTACTTCCGGAACAAGCTTGAGAACATGTCTCTTGACGGGGTCGTGGATGTACGTGGCCGTGGCCTTATGTTGGGTGTTGAACTTGACAGGAAATGTGCAGACCTGGTTGAACATGGGCGCAAGAATGGTGTGCTGTTGAACTGCACATCAGAGACTGTATTACGTATTGCTCCTCCTCTTACTATAACAAAGGAAGAGATCGATCGGGTGGTGAGCGTGCTTGAGCAGGCCTGAACTTATCAAGGAGGAGATTGCAGGCATTGCTGAATACGTTCCAGGCAAGTCCATTGAAGAGATTGCCAGTAAATATGGCTTCCATCCTGCATCGGTAATAAAACTGGGTTCCAACGAGAATGTACTTGGTCCATCCACAAAGGCAATTGAATCTATGGTGGATCATGCAAAGGATGTGAACATCTATCCTTCAGCAGATGCATCAGAACTTGTGGATGCAATATCTGTCTATACCGGTTTACCTGTGGAGAATATCTGTGCATCTGGTCCTGGAATGGATGGTCTGCTGGATAATCTCATGAGGCTTCTCATATCAGCCGGTGACGAGGTAATAATCCCTACACCGACATTTTCATACTATGGGATTGCTGCCTGTGCAAACGGTGCAGTGCCGGTCTACGTAGAGCTAAATGAGGATTATAGTCTTGATACAGACGCTATAATGAATGCAGAGTCCGACAGGACAAAGGTCATATTCCTGTGCTCACCAAACAATCCTACAGGGAGGCTTGTGGAAGAAGCTGACTTGCGCTCCATTCTGGAACACACTAGGGGACTTGTCTTTGTGGATGAGGCATACATTGAGTTCTCTGATGGAAATGTTGCTCATCTTCTCAATGAATATGACAATATCATAATTGGCAGGACTTTTTCAAAGGCTTTTGCTCTTGCAGGTCTGAGACTTGGATATGGCCTGATGCCTGCATGGCTCAAGGCGGAATACATGAAAATAGCAACTCCTTTCAATATCAGCGTCCCTGCGGTATTTGCAGGCATCGCTGCACTGTCAGATGCGGACCATCTGAAAAAGAGCATAAACTGTGCCATAGAGGGCCGTGATTACCTTAAGGGGAATATACCTTTCAAGGTATATGATTCCCAGGCAAACTTCGTGCTTGTGGATGTCTCTCCCTTGAGATCAAAGGATGTCACCGTCAGTCTGCTCGAAAAGGGTATTATTGTAAGGGATTGCAAATCCTTCAGGGATGCAGGTGACTCTCTCATCCGCGTTACGGTGGGCACTGCTGAACAAAATAAGAAGGTTGTGGCAGCATTTGAGGATGCTTCAAAGCTGCTATGATCAATATATTTTTTCTATTTTCATTAGTGGGTAGTCGAGCTTTTCATCAAATGCAAGGCTTACGTCCACTTTTGCAGAATCATATCTTGCTGTTATCCTGACATCCAGCATACGTCCTTCAAGTTCGCAGTATCCAAATTCACTGTTGAGCTTTGAACGTATCATGTCCCTGTTGATGGAGACCGTGATACTTTCGACACATGGCTGGACTGAAATGCTTTCTTGTACTGCTATTTCAAGACTATCTACAGTCTTCAGGTTGACAGGTGATCCTGTGAACTGGTGGTAGAGTGCACCAAGCTTAATACCTGCTTCAAAAAGTACGTTGTCACGGTCGCTTATATTATCCTCAGTATTCATAATCTTCCTCATGTTGTTTTTTTGATCACAGGTGAGATCACATAAAGTGTCATCAGTATCATCAATATGATTGCAAAGAAGTGTCCATATGCCATATTAAAAGCAAATGATACTATTATGGCTGCAAAGATCAATGCAATTATTATCAGGAGCTTGGTCTGTCTTGCTTTCTGGTAGGTGATGGTGCTTATCATCAGTATTCCCATGCTAAGGGCTATTATTATTGCCAGATATGTGTTGAAATATCTCTCCCCCATGAGCACATAAGATGAAAGTACTATTCCGCCTGCTGTGATGGGCAATCCACTAAAGGATGAAAAAGATGATTGTACCGTATTGAACCTGGCAAGTCTCAGTATGCCGCACAGGAAGTAAAAACAAAGTGCTGCAACAAGCAGGTAAGCTCCTTTGTCTCCGTTAAATGAGTAAAGGATTACTATGGGGGCCAGTCCGAATGAGATCACATCTGCAAGAGAATCCAGATTTCCGCCGATGTCACTACTGGCAATGCACCTTGAAAGATGTCCGTCAACACCATCTGCTACGGCGGCAATGAGGATGAGTGTTGGGGCAAGATATGTAAATTCATCCAACAGCAGGAGTATAGCTCCGACTCCACACAGGGCATTTGTCAATGTGACGAAATCGGCTAGTTTCAATGATTGAAATATTTAATTCACGTCCTTTGGTTTTATCTTTGCGATAACAGTCTGTCCTGCATACACCTTGTCCCCTTTCTTGCAGGATATTTCGAAATTCTCCGGTACCGTCACATCAACTCTGGAGCCAAAACGTATCATTCCAAACCTCTGCCCTTTGGCCAGAAAATCTCCTTCATTCACATAAGAGATTATTCTCCGTGCGGCTGTTCCAGCTATCTGGATAACTTCGACCAGGCCGTGCTCGGTGTCTATCAATGTATGGCTGCGTTCGTTCCTATCGGAGTCCTTGCAGAATGCAGGTATGTATCCACCTTTCTTATGTTCAATGGAAACCACCTTTCCATGAATTGGGAACCTGTTAACATGCACATTCTGGAAGTTCATAAAGATGCATATCTTGCGTCCTCTTATGTCCACGATCCTTCCGTCTGCAGGTGCTACCATCGATCTCTCACATCCTTCCACAATTCTTTCAGGATCGCGGAAAAAGAAGATGAAGAATATGGTGGCTGCAAACCCAATTATTGCGATCATGTCCATGTAAGGCCACTCTAGCATGAACTGCAGGATGGCGGCCGCAACACTTATGCTAGCAGCTGTTAGTAACCATGGGGCTGAACCTTTTGCAAGCATTTAATTGTTCCCTGCCACCTTGTCAAGTACCTTATGGATATATTCGGATATAAGGAGCCATACGCCCTCTATGAGATCTATAAGTTCGGGCAAGATCTTCATTACAATATAGGCAATGATAAACAGTGCGATACCTGATCCTATCTTCGCAATAGTATGGTGGGCTATCTCGAAACTATTAGGACCAAACCACTGCTCTGCATAGGCAATTATTACAAAAACATCTCTTCCGATGTTTAGGATGTATATTACTGGGACTGATGCTAAAAATGCAGCAGCTACCTTTTTGAATGGTGCGCTAACCGATGCGATTAGTCCTATGAATAGTGCAATGCTTTCAATGGCTGTGCAGGCAAGTATTATCTCCACCTTATATCCGTTCATTCCTATTTTATTCCAGGCTGTCATTTCTGCCGGATAACTCAGGGCATGAAGGACCCATAATGTGTTTTCAGTGACCGTTCCTATTAACCACGTGTTAAGGAAGTCCATCTGGGCAAATGGGAAATAAAAGAGTGATCCAAGCGCTGTTGCACTTGTTGCCATGGATGTTACGTCCATTGAATTGCCGATTCCGGTCATGTCAGGGAATCTGTATTCTTTGATCATGGTGTAAGCTATGATGAGGCAGATGATGCCTACTGTAATGACCAGTGCTACATTGAAGTAATCTTGTATCTCCATGTAGTGTAATGGCTGATAGAACCAGTGTATTGAGAAAAATATCCACCCGGCCGATCCTGCCAATTTACGGATATTGTACTTTTTGGGCATTATTGAACATATTAACATTAATGCCACTGAGATCCATAGTATATTCTCTATCATTTATACGCACCTTTAATAGGTATGCCCCTATATATTTGATGTAGTGTATTAAGTTTTTGTTCATATGTATCCTGTTACACCAAAATTAGCAGTCGATGCTGTTATCTTATTTAATGATAAAATAGTATTGATCCAAAGGAAAAATCCTCCATTTGAAGGAAAGTTTGCATTTCCTGGTGGTTTTGTGGAAATAGGCGAGACTACAGAGGATGCTGTTATCCGCGAATCAAAAGAGGAAACCGGTTTATCAATAGAAATAGTTAAGTTGCTTGGAGTATATTCAAAACCTTCACGCGATCCTCGCGGGCACACTGTTAGTATATGTTACCTATCAAAAGGTCATGGTGACCTTATAGCGGGCTCGGATGCAAAAAACGTGTTTCTGTTTGATGTTGATGAGGTGCCGGAAATGGCGTTCGATCATAATGAGATATTAGATCAGGCAAGAGGCGAAATCGATGGAATTCTGTCCAAAATGTAAGAGTATGATGTTCCCTATAGATGGATCATTAAAATGTAAAAAGTGTGGCTATGAAAAAGATAAAGACAGTGGGTCCGAAACACTTATGTCAAAAGCAGAGCGTTCTGACCGGGAAGAAGTCACTGTGCTTGAAGGAAACATAGACGTAGGTCTTCCTACAACAACAGTCAGGTGCGATGAATGTGGGCACAATGTAGCATATTGGTGGTTGCGCCAGCTCAGGTCTGCAGATGAATCCGAAACTCGCTTCTTCAAGTGTGTCAAGTGTGGTACTACCTGGCGTGAGTATGATTAATATATTAGAATCTTAATATTGGCTGGTTGGTCAGTTTTTGCTTTCATTCAAAAGAAAGCTTTTATTAGTTTATAGTTATATGACATAGAAATTCAATTTATTGGCGGAGAGTCTAGATGTTCAAGGCGACAATTGATGCAGATACCTTAAAAAGTTCAATTGAAACACTTTCAGTACTTGTTGATGAAGCAAGGTTCAGGATATCTCCTGAAGGCCTTTCAGTCAGGGCAGTGGACCCTGCTAATGTAGCTATGGTAAGCTTCGAACTGAATTCAGGTGCTTTCGATGAGTTCAGTGCCGATGATTGTGAGATCGGCATGGATCTCTCAAAGATCAATGATATTTTTGGCGTGGCTGGAAAGGATGACAAGGTGACTATGGAACTTGATGAGATGTCTCAGAAGATGTCTCTGAAGCTCGGTGGGCTGTCCTATACGCTCGCATTGCTCGATCCTTCAACTATCAGGGCAGAACCAAGAATTCCTCAGTTGGAGTTGCCAACTGAAGTTGTTCTGCATGGTAAGGAGCTCCAAAGGGCTGTCAAAGCTGCTGAAAAGATAAGTGACCATATGTTGCTTGGTATTGACGGTGATAACTTCTACATGGAGGCAGAAGGGGATACTGACCGTGTGAGGCTGGAGATGCCCAAAGATCAGCTTATTGACCTGAAATCAGGCGATGCACGCTCTCTTTTCTCACTTGACTATCTTTCCGATATTGTCAAGCCGGCTTCCAAGTCAAATGAGATAACAATGGAGCTTGGCAAGGACTTCCCGGTTAAGATCAGTTTTAGCATCGCAAACGGGGAAGGAAAGGTCGGGTACCTGCTGGCTCCTAGGATTGAATCAGATTAATAAAGGGTATGGACAACAAAGATATTGCTTTATATCCCTACATTTCAGAGGCTTCCAGATATGTGGAAAGCCTCGATTTTTCTCTCGACCGTTTAATAACCTCGCGTGCATTTGATTCAGCACGCATAAGGGGTAAAGAAAGGGTCTTGCAGTCCATTGCAGGTGAGATCACCAAGCCATCGATGTCTAACTCCGATGAGCAGAAGATCCTGCTTGAACTGCTTTCATATCCTTTTTCCAGAATACTCGTATCATGTATGGATGATCCTTTCCTGACCCGGCGTTATGCACTTGCAGAAGCAGTTTCATCTTACAGGTCCTTGAAGGCGCAGGATTTTTCTTTCTTTGAGGATTTCGCACAGGACTTTGATATTGAGTTTCAGTTCCACGATTCGAGTTTCAGGGTACATTTCACTGATTATATCAAACTGGCCAGTTCGCTCAAGGCGATCGAATGGAAACTTGTGAACAGAAAAATGGTCCGTGGGAATGTGGATATTTCCAAGGAAGAGTTCGCACGTCTTCTTCAGGAAGGCATAAAGCACAGGATAGAGAGCAACCTTCCTGTTTCTGTCCCTCCTGAGGTATGTGAGGCATGTGAGTCTTATCTGGTAGAGATCAGGACTGCTCTTGAGGAGCGCAAAAGCAATTTTGGCGATTCGGAGTTCGAGTCAATTGAAAGTGACCTCTTCCCGCCCTGTGTAACTCATGCAATAGCAAACACCCAGGCAGGAGTCAATCTCGCGCACTCCATGAGGTTTGCAATGACTTCCTTCTTACTGTCCATCGGTATGACTGTGGATGACATAATGAACCTCTTCACTGCATCCCCTGATTTTGATATTGAGAAAGCGCGGTATCAAATAGAGCACATCGCAGGGTCATCAGGTACTCACTACAAGCCTCCTTCATGTTCCACGATGCAGACTTACGGCAACTGCTACGCACCCGACGAGATGTGCAAGAAGATCAATCATCCGTTGAACTATTACAGGCGCAAGCTCTGGTTCAAGAGCCGGGATGCAAAAAAGGAAACGCAAAAGGAAACGCCGGATGTTATTGCTGAACAAACTCAGCAAAAATAATGTGGTCTATACGTTATGTAATAAAAAAGGGAAAATTATCCCTAACTACGTTTATACTCTCTGCATTTATCCACAAAACTCTTTACCGGGAAGGATGCCGGATGCGCGTGAGTATAACTTGCAAGGGAATTATGCTCGGTGATACCGTCCATTCCGTCTCTTATTCCTTTTCCGCGTTTCATCTCATAGGCAAGCTTTGCATCATCGGCACAGTATGTCAGTGAGTAGTGGAATTCATGCCCTCTTATGGTGCCCTTGATGAAATCCCCGTTTGCGATACCTTCTGTGTATCCCAGGGCCTGAAGCTTCTTGGTCTGGACTGTTTCGGCAGGGAATATATCAGCCATTTTATGGACTGTTCCATCTATCTCATAGGATGTGGATAGATATTGTAGTCCTCCACACTCTCCGTACATAGGCATCCCGTCGGCTGCAAGGTCCTTGAGTGATCTTGTGGTCTTTGACTTCTCAAGCTCGACTATATTCAGTTCAGGATATCCGCCACCAAAATACATGCCGTCAACATCCGGGAGTTCTCCTTCCATGGGGCTAAAGAATACAACCTCTGCACCTGCATTTTCAAATGCATCGAACATATCCTGGTAATAGAAACAAAATGCATCGTCTTTTGCAATTCCTATTCTCACATCTGCTTCAGGTCTCTCTGCTTCCTCAATGACATCATCCTGGTCAGGTGCGGTCTGTGCAATGGAGATGAGTGCATCCAGGTCAATGTTCTCCTCGATGAAATCGGCAAGCTGGGATGCATCAAATTGCTGCTCATGCGCCATATGGAGTCCAAGGTGGCGTGAAGGTACTGTGAGGTCCTGATTGCGGGGGAGGGTACCGATCACAGGTATCTCTTCAGGAATGGCATCCCTAATAATTTGAGAATGTCTTGGGCTTCCTACCCTGTTGAGTATTACTCCGGCGATATTGACATCCTTATCAAACTCTGTGAAGCCCTTTATGATAGCTGCTGCACTGCGGGACATTCCGTGAACATTTACTACCAGGACAACTGGCACATCAATGGTTTTAGCTACGTGCGCCGAGCTGGCAACTTCGGTTGCGCCCATTCCGTCAAAAAGTCCCATTACTCCCTCAATGACATTTATGTCACTGTTCTTTGAGTTCTTCGAGAAAGCCTTTCTTACTCCATCGGGCTGCATCATAAATGTATCAAGATTTCGTGATGGTCTGCCACATATTACAGTATGGTAGGTAGGGTCTATATAATCCGGTCCAACCTTAAATGGCTGCACTTTCATCTCTCTTTTCCGAAGGGCTGCCATAATTCCCATGGACACTGTGGTTTTTCCCACGCCACTGTGTGTACCTGCAAGCAAAACAGCTTTTGTCATGCAGGTTAGTTTGTCCATTATGTATATATGTATTATTACTGCAGGGATATGATTCAAAATAGTTAAATAAAGAATGTGTATCTACGTAGCTATGAATTCATGCGGAACATGTAGTGCACTGACTGATTCTTACGGACGTACCGTCAGGAGCCTGCGCATGTCCATTACTAACAGGTGCAATTTCGATTGTATCTATTGCCACAATGAAGGTGACCATGGCAGCAAGGGTGAGATGTCAGTTGAAAACATCGCCAATATTGTGGACGCAGCCTCGCGCCTTGGTGTGAACAAATTAAAAATATCGGGGGGAGAGCCTCTGATACGTAATGATCTTGAGGATATCCTCTCCTCGTTACCTGAATTGAGGGATGTTTCTTTAACAACCAATGCATCCATGCTGAAGGGCAGGGCACAGTCCCTTAAAGATTCCGGGCTTGACAGGGTAAATGTCAGTCTTGATACCCTCGATCCTGAAATATATCGCACCATTACTAATTGCAGTAAGGGCGCGTTTGAAAAAGTCCTTGATGGGATTCATGACGCGGTGGATGCAGGTCTTACTCCTGTAAAGCTGAATATGGTTCTTCTAAAGGACATCAATGATGCGGACATGGATTCAATGCTTGAGTTCACGAGTCAGTACAAAGGTGATGTTATCCTCCAGTTGATCGAGCTGATGGACTTTAAGGACGTAGCTCAGTATCGGGTCAATGCCGATGAGGTTGAGAAAAAACTGCTCAAGAATGCAACTGATGTAAAAGTGCGCCATATGCACCACAGGAAAAAATACATAATCAATGGTGCAGAAGTAGAGTTTGTACGTCCTGTGGATAATACTGAGTTCTGTGCAAACTGCAACAGGCTTCGTGTCACTGCAGATGGAAAACTAAAACCGTGTCTGCTAACAAATGATGACCTTGTGGATGTATCAAATGCAAGCCTGGATGAGCTGCCCTCTCTACTACAGCTTGCAGTAAGCAAACGTGTGCCATTTTACAGGAACAAGTAGGTGTTGAAAAATGGAAGTAATACTAACAGTAGATGGTAAGGATATCGAAATAAATCATTTTGTCAAATCTATTCTTGGAAGTACGGTAATTGGTGCAACTGGGACCTTGCGTGGTGTTGAAGATGACTGCAAGGAAATCCTGATAAAAATAAATAAGTAAATAAAAAAAATAAATTTGTTTTCTTTTTATTTTTAAGTACTATTTCTATGATTCCTAGATAAGATGCTCTATTTCAGAAAGATCAATAGGAGAAGTTGCATCCAGTGAGATGGGTGTCACCGATATGTTGCCATTGTTCATGACCGCATTTACGTCAGTTCCCTCTTCATTGTCGATTATGAGCTCACCATTTATCCAGTAATATGGTCTTCCACGAGGGTCCAGTCTCTCTTCAACATCTGTTTTAAAGAATTTCCGGGAAAGGTGGGTTATTTCAATATCTGTGTCCATCTCTACGAAATGAGGTATGTTCACATTCAACAGGTCAACATTTTCGGGAAGTCCATGTTTTAATACGTTTCTGGCTATTTTATTTACGACTTTGATGGCAACTTCAAAGTCATGTTCATATTCCCTGTGGTCATCGAATTTATCACGCTCTTCAATAACCTGTATGGAGGCTGCAATGGCTGGTATGTCATAGCTTGCACCTTCAAGGGCTGCACCAATGGTTCCTGATGTGGTGATGGTATCGGTACTGATGTTCTCTCCAATATTGAATCCTGAAAGGATGAGATCGGGTTTTTGTTTCATTATGGCATATATGCCGAGGATAACAGAGTCAGTCGGTGTTCCTCCAATGGCGTTTACCTTGACACCGTCAATTGTTGCGTTGGTAATTCTCAATGGCTCAAAAATAGATATTGAACGACCAACTCCGCTTTGCTGCATCATTGGTGCGGAAACAGTAACTTCCCCAAGGTCTGAAACACTTTTGTAAGCAGCCCTGATGCCAGCAGAGTATACTCCGTCATCATTGGTAAGCAGGATTCTTTTAGACATGAACTACATTCTGTGCTCAATGCCTTAAACTTGCTGGCTAAGAATCTAAAAAAGGTGTCTGACTCAGGTGTTAGACGTTTGCAAAGACCTTGTCTTTTCTTGTTGGACGTATATTGGATTGAGTATTTTCAGGCATTTTCGCAAGAGCATTGACTTCTTCAGTGACTTCGATGTTCTCGCTCATAATATCAAGTGTATCTATCATTTCGATAATGTTCTGGTTTTGCTCAGGACTAAGGCAATAATTGTCCCTGGCGATTTCCAGAATTATTGATGCATCATTGATTACCTGTGCAACTATGGTGCGATCCATATACAATTTTGCGATTTCCGAGTCCTTTCCTTTCAATGTCTCATTGAATTCATTGAGTTGTGTTTCGAAAAGTCCCATGTCATAGTGAGCGCTTCTGAATATCTTTTTCACATAGTCTTCTCTGTAGACATGCTTTGCATTTTTTAGAACCTTCAGAAGTTGTTTGTAATCCATAATATCTCGTCCGCTTTTCGGGCTTCAGAATTCTGAAGCCTTGCAATTAGATTTTTTTCCGATAGGGAAATCAAAGTAAGTCTAGTTGATCTTTGTTTCACTTTCAAGAACTGCTTTTGTTTCCATTGATACTGATGGAACAGATGTGAGTAGCTTGTATGAGCTGTAAGCATCAGTGAATTGTCCACCGTTCACGTCGTAATCGGATTCGACATCATTACCATATTCTTCATTCTTTTCTTCAATTATAGAGTCGCAAAGATATACCTGGAGACTGCCACTTCCATCCATGAAAACGGAAGGTCTTGCTCCGGAATTAGTGTATTCTTCTACCACGCCTCTAAACACAAGGGACATATATCGCATTGATTCCATCGGTCATCACCATATTAAGCATCTTATGTTCATGCACATAAGTATGATGTAGGCGGTTTTTGTTTTATGTATCTCTATGGTTGAATCTATGTTCATAGAATGGTGGTGTGGATACTGTCATTATTGGTAAAACGGTAGCATAATACTGTATACACCATGTATATATATACAATTATTAATATATTGTTAAATAATTCATCATGATAAGAAACGTTTTTAATCATTGATGTGATACTTGGTAGAATATTACCTAAAGCAATCATCTAGTTGGAATAATTATGCTTGAAGATGAATATCAACTTGATTTCTTTTCTGAAAATGGATTTATTCGTAAACAGTGCTCTAAATGTGGGTGCCATTTCTGGACGCGTGACCTCGACAGGGCTACTTGTGGCGATGCTCCGTGTGACCCATATTCTTTCATTGGAAGTCCGGTTTTCAAGAGAAAGTTCGATCTTGCCCAGATGAGAGAATATTTCCTTACTTTTTTTGAGGAACGAGGGCATTCAATACTCGAGAGGTATCCTGTAGTAGCCAGATGGAGGGATGATATCTATCTCACCATTGCCTCTATTGCAGATTTCCAGCCCTTTGTTACATCAGGGCAGGTTCCGCCTCCTGCAAATCCGCTGACGATCTCGCAGCCTTGTATCCGTCTTTCTGATCTGGATGCAGTGGGCAGAAGCGGCCGCCATCTTACAACTTTTGAGATGATGGCTCACCACGCTTTCAACAAGGTGGGCGAAGAGATATACTGGAAGGATAGGACCATAGAACTTTGTGATGAGCTCCTGAATTCTCTCGGAGCGGATCCGTTGGCGGTTACCTATAAAGAGGAACCCTGGGCGGGTGGAGGCAACGCAGGTCCCTGTGTAGAGGTGCTTATCGGCGGTCTTGAGGTAGCAACGCTTGTTTTCATGAACCTGCAACAATCAAAGCAGGGTGATATCGTCATAAAAGGCGAGAACTATCACAAGATGGATAATTACATTGTGGATACTGGTTACGGACTCGAAAGGTTTGTATGGGCATCCCAGGGTTCTCCTACAATATATGACGCTGTTTTCCCAACAGTTGTAAATGAACTCATGGACCTTGCAGGCGTAAAGCACGAGCTGGATAATTCAGAGTATGCCACGATCCTCTCGCAGAATGCACGTCTGGCAGGACTTATGGATGTAAGTGAGAAAGCAAATCTGTTCGAACTCAGAAAGCAGGTAGCTTCCAGCATTGGAACAACGGTGGAGAAACTGACATCCATTATGGAACCAGTAGAAAGCATTTATGCTATTACTGATCACACCCGTTGTCTGACATTCATGTTGGCAGATGGGATAATACCTTCCAATGTCAAGGCAGGTTATCTTGCCCGTCTGGTACTTCGCAGAACCTTGCGCATGATGAAAGACATGGGAATAAATATTCCTCTTTCAGAGATCATGAGGATGCACATCAACAATCTGCCGGAATATCCCGAGTTTGTTGAGAAATTCGATGTCATATCTGACATACTTGATCATGAGGAAAGGAAGTTTGCAGAGACTCTGGGTCGTGGAAAGCGCATGATCCAAAAATCTGCTAAACATTATAAGAAGAGTGGCGAGAAGATCCCTCTGTCCACACTTATCGAAATGTATGACAGCCACGGCATCCCTCCAGAGATATCCAAGCAGGCGGCAGCAGAAGTTGGTGTTGAAGTCGAGTTGCCTGATAATTTCTACTCTCTGGTGGCAGAAGGGCACAGCAAGGCTGAGGTAAAAGAGGTAAAGGTTTTCCCATATGCTGACAGACTGAAAAAGCTCCCAAAGACCAAACGCCTGTTCTACGATGAGCCTACCCGGATGGAATTCGAGGCTGTAGTACTTGATCTGTTCGACAACCATCTGGTACTTGACACTACATTGTTCTATCCGGAAGGTGGTGGACAGCCTGCAGACCACGGTACTATCCGGGTTGAGGATATCATTCTGGATGTTGTCGATGTGCAGATACACGATGGTGTGGTGCTCCATATTCTCAAAGAGATCGAGGATGAACTTCACTTGAGAAAAGGTGATCTGATCACTGGCAGGGTTAATGAAGAACGGAGAATGGCTCATTCATGTCATCACACTGCCACGCATATCGTGAATGACGCAGCCCGTAAGGTGCTTGGTGACCATGTATGGCAGGCAGGTGCGCAGAAAACAGCAGAACGTGCCCGTCTCGATATTTCTCATTACAAACGTATAACTCAGGAAGAACTGAACCAGATGGAGCTTATTGCTAACATCACTGTAATGGAGAACCAGCGTGTTACTGCTGAATGGATGGAGCGTTCAGAGGCTGAGAAGACGTATGGTTTTGGACTTTATCAGGGAGGTGTTCCTCTTGGAACGGAAATACGTGTTCTCAAGGTTGCAGATGATATAGAGGCATGTGCCGGAACCCACTGTACCAATACAGGACTTGTTGGTCCTATCAAGATACTGAAGTCCGAGCGTATTCAGGATGGTGTCGAAAGGATCGAGTATGCTGCAGGTAAAGCTGCTGTAAGGGCAGTACAGCAGATGGAATCCTATCTGCTACGATCAGCTGATGCATTGCGTGTGCTTCCTGAACATCTACCTTCTACCATAGAGCGTTTCTTTGGTGAATGGAAAGAATTCAAGAAAGAGAATGAGAAGCTTAAAGATGAGCTTGCGCATGTACGTGTAGGGCAGATGGTACAGAACTCCATTGACATTGCTGGTATGCGCATTGTTGCATCAATAATTCCTAATGCAGATGCTGATGAACTTGTCAAGATCGCAGGTGAATTGTCCAACGAAAAAGATGTTGTTGCCATCCTGGTAAGTGACTTTGAAGGTGTCAAGATCGTTGCAGCAGCAGGAGATGATGCTCTTGCAGCAGGTGTCGATGCTGGCAAGGCTGTCAGGGAAATGTCCAAAATAGTTGGCGGCGGTGGCGGAGGTCGTCCGAATATGGCACGCGGCGGTGGTGTGGATCCTGAAAAGATCGATATATCACTTGATTGCGGAATATCGATGGTCAAAGAACAGCTGAATTCCAAATAGAGGTGCAATGATGATTCCTGATGAGATCAAGCAGTTCTTCTCATCCCAGTTTGGTAAGTCGCTTTTGGTGAAGGGTGATCCCGGTACTGGGAAAACCACCTTCATATTTGAGGCATTGCGTGAGCTTTGTCCGAAGGGAAACTGTGTTTACGTTTCACCAAGAATTGACAAGTCATCATCCTATGGTAATTTTCCATGGATAGAAGGCGATTTTAGCAACAATGAGGATTTCTTGAGGATGCTTGCGTCCCGTGTAAAGGAAATATGGGAATCTAGCGAGTCAAAGCCCACTATAATCATCGATTCCATTGATTCATTAAGCATTGCGACAACCAGGTCTGCAAAATGGGGGGAGAACAAGTTCGAACTTGAGCGCCTCCTTTCTGATTTTTCCAGAAAGGTCAATACTGACCTGATAATGATCACCGAGCAAGCAGATGTAACTTCCCTTGATTATCTTGTCGACGGTGTTGTTTCATTGGAAAGATCTGAATTATCGGGAAGCTACATTCGCAAGATACGCCTGCTCAAGTTACGAGGTGTGGAGCTTTCTCAATCCAGGTATCCTTTCACACTTGAAAAAGGTGTATTTAGAAGTTTTGAACCCTTTACCGTCTCCTACCCAAAGAATATATCCATACCTGAAGCAATCTCTGATCCGATACCTAGCAAAATATCAACAGGTAGTCCTGATTTTGATGCCATTCTTGGAGGGGGGTATCAGAAGGGTAGCTTCAATCTATTTGAGATCACAAGCGGTGTAGGTGATTCATTTTACAGTCTTTTGTTGCCTACTTTCATAAACCATCTTAAAATGGGAAGATTTCTGCTCAGTATGCCCACAGAAGGTACCAGTGTTGAAACCGAGAAACGCATGATATCTCCTTTTATCGGGGAACAGAATTTCCTTAGTTATTTTACTGGTTTTGAGATACGTGATCAGCAGGGCAGGATGCCTTCATATATAGAACCATTTTCCGGGAATATCTACAAGGACATGGAGATCTTCCATAAAGTAAAGCACGATATGATGCGCCAGTATGGCTCTCCTTTATTAGATTATATCGGACTGGATAGTATGGAATACAACTATGGGTGGGAAAATGTAGGCTCTATCATCGGACAGATGGCCTCAATTACTAAAACAACTGAGAATGTTGTACTTGCTGTTGCAAAACATGGCCAGAAGATTACCGAGTCAGTGTCCCACATGGCTACTACTCATTGGAAATTTGAAAATGTTGACAAGTCTCTTGTGATGTATGGGATAGTTCCGAAGACTGAAATGTTTGTTGTCCAGATGGATTTTTCTGCCGGATATCCCCAGGTCAAGCTTGTTCCTGTGAAATAAGTATGCATCTTTTTATGTTTATTCATCCCAAACATTAATAAGAAGATATGACTAATATTTATTAAGCAAAAAAATTAAAAGGTAAATAATAATGGATGATCTGACACAAGAAATCCTGGATATGCTGCGAACCAATCTATCGGGCAAAAATTCACTGTTCTTTGCTCCGGTTGACAGTTTTGTCGAGCGCTTAGTATACATTCACGTAAGTGATGTACTGCGAAACGATCCAGATAGGAATGTCGTATGGCTGTGCCTGAGTTCACCTCGGGACAAGATTCTTGCTAAATTCGAGGATTTCGGATATGATGTCAGTGAATTTATGGGGAGATTACGTTTCATTGATGTGGAATCTCCTGATAAACCTGCAGAGGATGATACCTTATATTGCAGCTCATCAACGGATTACACTAAAATGGCATCCCATATCTCTAACCTTTTTGCTGCTAATCCTCACTCTTTACTTCTCATGGATAACATGAATGTTCTGGCTAGCGATACATTACAGCTGGTTGAGAATTTCATACAGTTCATTGACAAGAAGGTTCACGAAGGGGATGGTACAATGGTTTCAGTACTTTTGAAAGATATCCTGGTGCCTGAAACTGAGACCCTTATAAAATCCTTTTTTGATATTGTCCTTGAAACAACCAATATTGGTGAGATCCATACAGAGATTGGAATGAAGGACTTCGATTTCAGATATTCTGTATCAGAGGGTTCTATCAATCTTGAGTATGCCCGGAAAAAGATCAAAAGGGACAAGCTCAAGATATTGATAGTTGATGATGAACCTGACATACCTGAGCTTCTAAAACTCTCTCTGATAAAGGAACCATATGATTTCCTTGTGGCCTATAATGGGGAGCAGGCAATCGATATAACTTTAAAGGAACTTCCTGACCTTATCCTTCTTGATATCATGATGCCTGATATGGATGGTTATGAGGTTGTCGAGCACCTTAAGAATAGTAAGACTGCAAATGATATCCCTGTGATCATGATCTCTGCGAAAACTGCAGTTGAAGACAAGGTGAAAGGTATGGAACTCGGAATTGATGACTATATCTCCAAGCCATTTGATAAGCGGGAAGTCAAGGCTCGTATAAAAATGATAATGAAGCGGTATGGATGGTTGGGCGAGGATTAATTATATATTTACACAGTGTGATATATCTCTTCTGAATAATCTGTTATTTAAGGAGTTTTACAAATGTGTCCCAAAATTATGGTCGTTGATGATGAACCTGATACCATAGACCTTGTAAAGCTCATTCTTGAATCCGAAGGTATTGACGTGGTGGGTGCAAACAGTGGTTCGGAATGCCTCGAATTAATTGAAAAAGAAGATCCTGATGGAATACTCCTTGATATCATGATGCCTGATATGAATGGATGGGAGACCTTCCATAAAATAAAGGAAAAAAGAATGGATCTTCCTGTGGCGATGCTAACTGTCAAAAATCAGGAATTTGATAAGATGCTCGGTCTGCATGTTCTCAAGGCAGACGAGTATATTACCAAACCCTTTAGCAGGAAGGAACTGATAAAACGGACAAAGGAACTACTTGATCTCAAGCTCCACTAGTCCATTAAAGCAATTCGCATAGTATTGCCATGTTATCTTTCAGGAAAAGATGCGCTTTTTTGTTTCCTTTCAAGCCTGCTTCCAGTTGCACGCGTATATCCCAGTATTCTTCGGGATCGACCGATGCCCGTAAAATGACTTTTCCAAAATCATGCATTTTCAAATATTTATTTATGGCATTGTAGTCGATATTCGAAACAAGCAGTACTTTATATCGATTTTTGAGCAATGGATTATCGATCAGCTGGTCGGATGTCAGGAAAGAACGTTTACTATCGACAACGAACAGCCGGATATCAGGTGTATTATCTTTTATGTCATTGGCCAGTTGTCCAAGCAGGTTTGCCCTTTCTACAGATTCTTCTACTTCGTATGCAAAAGATGCAATTTCCTCTGCAGTTTCCAGCTCATGTTCAATACCATGTGACTTGATCCTTGCATTGCCTGGAAGTGCGACTGCAGAAACATCACATTTCTTGATACTTCCAAAGTAGAGGTTCAGTCGATTGAGCTTTCCGTCAAGTGAAAGATATTCTTTTTCGCAGTCAAATGTTACTCTTTCTGGTGTTATCTGTGGGGATGCTTCAAATGCGAAATTAGATGACCTTGTCTTATAAGCAGCCAGTACATCAGGTATAGGCGGCCTTAAACTGTTTATGTCTCTCTTCTTCTCATTTGGAGGCCTTGCGGGGTCAGAAAAAACAATGTCCAATTGTGGCAACTGTTCTATCACTTCTTCTGATAATGCATCTCCGCAAATAAATTCAACATTGTCTATTCCCAGTTTTTCACAGTTCTTCCTGGCATAGGCTATCTTTTTCGGATCGATCTCTATGGCGTAGACGGATTCACACTCCGCTGCAAAATATATTGTCTGTCCGCCAATACCACAACTAATGTCTGCAATGGTATTACATTTTAATCTCTGTGCCCTGTACTTTGCAACGGGTTCTGGTGTTGCGAACCTGATTCCGTCCTTATCAGAAACGATTGCTGGTTTAAATTTTTTCTTGCGTGCCAATCTAATCGTTTGTGAAAAGTCCTTAAACAATTTAAACTAATCTCTCTTTTGGTATGAACTGTTAAACCATATATTTATTCAATATTTTTATATATTATAGCTCGTATATTCATTGTTATATAGGTTACTCTATGTCACTATTAAGTTTCGCGTGAAAACATGTCTGGATTGAGCGATAAAATCAAGAAAATGGCCACTGGTGTTCTTGGCAAAAATAACAAATCAAAAGGGGGTAGTTCACCCTTTGATTCTGCAAGTCCTTCTTTTCAGGAAGGTCCCCCTGGGTTTGGGTCAGTTCCCGATCTGGCTTCAGGTTCACCACCTCCATTTCCACCTGCAGGCCTTCCTGATCATTCTGCAGTTGCTCCGCCGGGTATGGGTGCTCCTGGTGGCTTTCCTCAGGGGAATGCTGCTGCTTCCGGTGCATCACAATCAGTTTCAGCAGAGGTAACTGAAGCATTGGAAGTGAACTCTAAGAAGATCAAAGATATTGAAGCCAAGTTCTCAAAGGTCGATGTCACATTGAATGGGGTTCAGCGTGATAATGAGGATATTAAAAAGACAGTAGATAAAATTGATCAGAGTGTTCTTGAATTGCTTTCACTTTACGAAATTGTGTCAAATCAGGTAAATCCTTTTGTTGGTGACAGTACTGGTTCACGTGATACTATCGAAAGGTTTGAGAAAACAGAAACCAGACTAACAGAATTTGGTGATATGCTGTCCATCTTCAAAAGTGACATGGATGGCATTGTGCAGAAAGTCTCTACGTCCATGGCGGGAGCATCTTCTGATACGGATTCCAGGATACAGGATGTAGAATCCAAGTTAACCGCTTTTGCTGATGCCATGGTAATGCTGCATGAAAGCATTGAGCAATTAACCGGGAAAACATCTGAACTGTCAAACAGGGCTGAGCAGATAGATCTGAATATAGTTGAGCTGGCAGAAACAACAGGTAATATCTCTTCAAGGGTAGAAGTACTTGAAAAGAACGGTGTTAGTCTGGCGTCAAAAGAATCTTTTGGCACTCCGGGCGGAGATCAAGTGGATAATTCAGAGGATTATGATCCAAATGGGAATGACCTCAAGGTCAGCACAAAAAAAGGTGCTCCTATGGTTCGTTTGGAACATCTCAGAACCGACCCCACAAGTGTGGTTGTTTTGCTGAACTGGATCGAGTTCTTAATGGAGCGTGTTGGCAGGAACAATTTGATGGATGCACTGGATTATTATGTTGATATTGGGTGGATAAGCGAAGATGTAAGGGCAGAGATCATGGCTTATGCCCGTGGGATTGATTATTACGTGGAAAAACCAACATGGCGCTTGCTTCCTGAGGACCATACTAAGTCTCTTCTTTTCATTGAGCGGCTATGCGGTCGTAAGATCGACAGAAATATGCTAAGCTCTATCGATAGGGAAATGTCAAAAGTAAAGCACGGACTGGAGGAACTCTATGGGATTTGAAGTTACAGTTGTCCTGGCCCTTTTTTTCATTTCGGCAGTTGTTGTTGGTACTCTTTCCTTTACGACATTGACAAGTTCATCTGAGCTGGTCAGTGATGCTTCTATTCAGCAGAATCAGATTCATAGCAAGCTCTTGCAGACAGATATTACAATTAACAATCTGGTCACCAGCAATGCTAGTAGTCCTTATGATCTGACCGTTACTCTTACGAATACAGGCAGTGAAACCCTTCAGTTCGATGAATTGAACGTTCTTATAGATGGGGAAATAAAAACCTACAATTTTAATGATACCGCTGCTGTCTGGACTCCGGATGAAACTCGTGATCTTGTAGTTCCAGATCTTTCCGGTTCAGGTGCACACCGGGTTAAAGTTGTAACTGAAAATGGTATTGCTGATTACAGTTCGTATAGTCTTTGATCTGGCAGTGTCATATTTATATATTAGCTGCAGTATAATGTAATTACTATTATATTAATTATGTAATACCAGATGGTTCTCAAATATGAAAATAAAGTACTTGTCTCTGGAGCATTTTTCTAAGAACGAAAATGCTGATACGGCAATAACTCATATGATATTTTTCATAGCAGCAATTGTTCTGGCTATGGGTGTAGTGACAGTGATCTCAGCCGATATTAACTCGATAGTGTCATCATCATCCGTAAGTAGCAAGCTTCTTTCTGAGCAGATGAGAACTGACATCACGATAATCAATGATCCTGATATCATTTACTATGATAATTTTAGCAATTATTACACTTTTTACGCAAAGAATACGGGAAGGACTGAGCTTGCACCGGAATACATTACTGTGCTGGTCGATGGTATCCTCATCGACCCCACGGATGTTGACGTAAGCCTTCAAGACGGAGATGTGATATGGAGGCCAGGAGACATTCTGCTAGTGAATGTAAGTACAACTCCCAACCCGCTGGATTCTGGCGATCATAAGGTAGCCATTGCTGCAGAAAACGGAAGATCCGATGCAATGTACTTTAAAACTTAATGGTGGGAATAAATGGCAAAAATAAGAGCATTTGATATTCCAAGGGATGACCTCAACGACAAATTAGGTGGCGGTTTTCCAGAAGGCTCTCTTGTGGTGATCGAAGGTGGCAGTGGTGGAGGAAAAAGTTCCATTTCCCAACGTCTTTCATATGGGTTGAATGAAAATGATGTAACTGTTACCTTTATATCTACGCAATTGACAACAAAGGGATTCATAAACCAGATGTATTCCCTTGACTATCCTCTGGCACCATTCCTGCTGAACGGTTCTCTTCTGTACATTCCTGTTATTCCGCTTGTCCAGGCAGCCAAATCAAGGATCGATTTTATTCAAAGACTGATGGCTGCTGAAGAGCTGTTTGAGAAAGACGTAATCATCATTGACACAATATCATCTCTTATCAAATATAGTGTGAATACCGAAAAGAGTCTGGAACTTATCTCATTCTTCAAGAAATTGAATGGAATGGGGAAGGTCATCATTCTTACTATCGAACCTAATCAGCTTAGTGAGGATGTATCTTCTATGTTCAGATCATCCTGCGATGTGTACATTACCTTGAAGTCAAAACCACTTGGAAGTGAGGTCAAGCGTACGGCTATGGTCAATAAATTTACGGGTGCAAAGGGTCCAGTTGGTACGATGATAGGTTTCAGGGTAGAGCCAAAGGTAGGTCTTGTTGTTGAAATTGCATCTGTATCATGATGTCCAAAGGTGGTTGTTGAATGGATCGGGAATTTGAAAAAGCAATACAGCGAAATCCACATCTTGGCGATTATGTGCGCAAGTTCATGCAAGAGAACAATGCCGATGAGCCTGTTTTCATGGTAAGTCTTTCCAAGGATATCGACACTGAGAATGTTAATCTGATATTACCTGTGGGTGATCCTGTATTCATTCATATTTACGGTACCAGTGAGCTTGGTGAGGTTCGCTACTATGGAATAGAACCTGAGCTTAGCTACCTTGAAAAAAAGAAATATGACGCTATCCTGAATATCATTCTTGAAAGATCTGCCAGTGAACCTGTACCCAATTCAGAATCTGAGCTGAAGGATATGATATCAAAGCTTCTCAATGAGTCAGTGAACATTGGGGAAGGCGGAGATGTTGAAAGTGGAGGGGATGGCAAGTTCAATATTTTGCAGAAGCTGATGCCAGTACAGAAAAAGGTACCTTTGACCCAGGCTGAATATAACAAGTTGGTTTATCATATTGAGCGCAATATCATCGGATCCGGTCCGATAGAACCTATTATCAGAGATCCATATCTTGAAGATATCAGTAGTATTGGAGTAGACAATGTGTTCATTGTCCACAAGATATTCGATATGACAAAGACCAACCTTACATTCGGCGATGAAAAGGGACTTGATGACTGGCTCAGGAGTATGACCGAGCGTATCGGTCGCCCTGTAAGTGATTCACGTCCTATTGCTGATGGTGCCCTTCCTGACGGTTCCCGTATCAATGTTATTTACAGTCTGGATGTAAGTAAGCGTGGTAGCAGTTTTACTATGCGTAAGTTCAGTGATGTACCAGTAAGTATCATTCAACTCATGAATTGGGGTGCATTGGATTCTAAAATGGCTGCTTACATGTGGATATGTCTTGAGAATGGTATGAGTATATTCTTCAGTGGTGAAACAGCAAGCGGTAAAACTACGATGCTAAATGCATGTCTTGCTTTTGTAAACCCAAGGGCAAAGATATTCTCTGCCGAAGATACGGCTGAAGTTCAGCCACCACAGCCTGTATGGCAGCAATTGATCACTCGTGAGGAAGGTCCGCCTGAATCGAGGGTAGATACCTTTGCGCTGCTTAAAGCTGCATTGCGTTCCAGGCCGAACTACATCATTGTTGGTGAAATTCGAGGAGCTGAAGGTAACGTGGCTTTCCAGGGTATGCAGACCGGTCACCCTGTTCTTGCTACTTTCCACGCATCTGCGGTTTCAAAGATGATCCAGCGTTTAACGGCAGACCCGATAAATGTCCCAGTGACGTTCATTGATAACCTGAATATTGCGATGATATTGTCCGCAGTCTATCGTAAAGGAAAGTTTCTCAGAAGAGCTCTTGCCATAGAAGAGATCGAGGGTTACTATGAGGAGATTGGCGGTGTTGCTACAAGAGCTGTATTCCAGTGGGAGCCAGACTCAGATGTTCATACTTTCCGTGGTTTGAACAACAGTTATATCCTTGAGGACAAGATCGCAACCAAACTGGGTTATGAGGATAAAAGGATGATATATCAGGACCTTTTCCTCAGGGCTAAAATACTTGAGGAGATGCAATCCCAGGGTATTGAAGATTATTATGATGTGCTTGAGATAATTGTGAATTTTTACAAGCATGGGGTTGATGGTTTACCTTTCTCTATTTAGGTGATGTCAATGAGTTATGAGAAGGCATTTAAGAATCTTGGCATGGAACCAAAAGCCTATCTTAAAAAATTTGCCTTGCCGATAATCATCTTCGGTTTTGTCTTTTCATTCCTGATGCATACATTCCTTCCCACTTTGTTCGTAGGTCCGGCAAAGTCCATACCGGCGATCATCCCCATAGTTTGTATCATATTTGCTCTTTCATATCCTCTGTCCATTCTTGCTGCAAAAGCAACCCGTATCGATAACAATATGCACTATTACATTACTCAGATGGGTGCAATATCAACAGCAGAAACGCCAAGACTCGATATTATACGCATCGTCTCGGAAAACAAGGATTATCAGGAACTTGCAGAAGAGACCAGAAAAATATATGATCTGGTAGTTGTTTGGCATCTGAGTCTTGCAGAAGCATCCAGATTTATTTCAAAAAGAACCCCTTCCATAATATTCGAGGACTTTCTTGACAGATTTGCACATGCATTGCAATCAGGAGAAGACGTTAAAACATTCCTTTTTGCAGAACAGAATGTTGTGATGAATGAATATGAATCCATGTACAATGGAGCACTTTATGCAGTAGAGGTCATCAAGGAATTATTTGTTTCTCTTGTAATGTCCCTTATATTCATGGCATCATTTGCGGTTATAATGCCTGTTATAACAGGTATGAATGCGGAACTTCTCATGGGCATTGTTGTTGTAGTTTTCCTTGCAACCGATCTTATGATGGTTGTGTTCACAAAAAGTAAGATCCCCAAGGATCCTTTGTGGAGCAGGTCTACTGTCCTGACCGAAGATAAGCTCAGGCTGTATCGTTCCATCCCGATATCCATAGCAGGATGCATAGTAGTTTGGATCATTGTATTTTTGTACGGGAAAATTGATACTGCCATTGCTGTTGCAATGGTTCTGACTCCTTTGGTATATACTGGTCATATAGCCCGCAAGATCGAGAAAAGCATCAAAAGGAAGGATGAGAATTTCCCCGCGTTCATACGCTCTCTTGGGAGTTCTGCTGGTGCAAGAGGTGGTATAATTGATGATGCACTCAAAGCCCTTAGAGCCCATGATTTCGGTCCACTCACAAGGGATGTCAATAACCTTTACAAAATGCTTATCACAAGAATTGACAAGTTCGCTTCCTGGAAGTTCTTTGCTTCCAACACCGGAAGTAATCTTATACAGCGTTTCTGTGTAATGTTTGTAGAAGCAACGAATCTAGGTGGGCAGCCAGAAGTGGTCGGGGATATCATTGCCACTAATTTCCACAGGATAGTAAATCTCAGGAAAAAGAGAAACCAGTCAGCAGGCAGTCTTGTAGGTGTGCTTTACGGACTGACTGCAGGTATTGGTTTTACAATGTATATCTCACTTGGTGTGGTAGGATTGATGCAGGATATGTTCACATCCGTAGATATGCCACCTGGTATGTCCATGGGAATGGTACTTTATACGGATGTGGGAAGCATAGACACACTAGCTAACATGGTTCTGCTGATCATGGTTGGTCATTCCCTGATGTCTGCCATCCTTATCAGGATCGTAGATGGTGGCCACCTCTTAAGTTCCACAATTGATTTTGTGATCATGGTATGGATCTCAGGTATAAGCGCTGTGTTCACCATGGCAGGAGTGGCATCCCTGCTTGGAATGAATTAGCGATAATAATTGTAAAATGTACAAAAAAGTATAATATGGAATGGTAAAAAGGGAAATAATAAAAAGAGAAAACCCTTTACTTTTTCAATCTCGATCTGATGTGATCAACAATAGCACTGCCAACTTCCTGGGTACTGTTTGATCCTCCAAGGTCCGGAGTTCTAATACCTATGTTCAGACAGTAGTCTACGGCTTCTTCTACAAGAGAGGCTGCTTCCATATCCCCACGCCATTCAAGTAGCATCTTAAGGCTTAATATAGTTGCAATAGGATTTGCAATACCCTTGCCTGCAATATCCGGTGCACTTCCATGAACAGGTTCGAAAAATGCATGCTTTTCGCCTATATTAGCACTTGGAAGAAGTCCCAGTCCACCTACAAGTGCAGCGGACATATCACTAAGGATATCCCCAAACAGGTTGGTTGTTACTACAACATCATAATTCTCGGGTGAAATGAGTAGTTTGTAAGCCATGGAATCCACCAGTTCATCTCTGTGATTGACCTCATTTGCCACCGCTGTTTCACGGCAGACATCAAGGAAGAGCTTGTCAGATTTCATGACATTGGATTTGTGGACAATTGTGAGTTCATTGCGCCTGCCCTTGGCAAGTTTGCAGGCATACTCTGCAATCCTTTTTGATCCCTTTCTGCTGATTACTCTTTTTGTGGTCGAGACTTCATCACCGATCTCTTCAATTCCCGAGTAAAGACCTTCGGTGTTCTCTCTCACAATTACAAAGTTGAAATCACTTCTGTCCAGGATTCCCTTGACAGATGGTAAAGGTCGTATGGGTCTGATGTTTGCATACATGTCAAGTTCTTTTCTAATGGTCAGGAGCACACTTTTGTAGTTTGGGTCAGGGGGTGTGGTTATGGCTCCAAAGAGGACGCAATCGCACCCTTTGAGGATCTCAATATCTTCGTCTGTAATGGCGAAACCCGTTCTTTCCCATTTGCCGTATCCGAGTTCAACAGGAACCTTCTCCACATCAATCCCAAGTGCATCAAGTACATTTACTGCAACGGGGATGATCTCTTTTCCAACTCCGTCACCTTCTACAATAGCAAGTCTCATATTTTCATCCTCAAACAGTTTACTGCTTTCTTAGTTCCTCTGCAAGCTTCCATATTGCGTTTGCAACCTCGAATTCAGATGCTCCCCAGTGAACAACTGCACCTGTAATGTCGTTTATCTTGACAATTCCTGATTTTTCCGAACGGCAGCATCTTGTGATGAAAGGTTTTGATGGTTTGAATACATCGGATTTGAATGGACAGATGTTCACAAAGGAATATTCGATTTCCGGGAACCTTGACTCAAAGAGGCTTTTGGATATCTCGCAGCCCACAAGAAGGTGTCCGTTCTCTGTAATTACATCCGAATCAAGACACTTTCCTTTAAGTCCTGAAGCAGAGCAGGGGAATACTGTGTTATCTCCTTCAAACTGCTTAAGACTGGTGAGATTTTCCGTGAATCTGACAGTAAGGTCCCCAAATATCCCGCTTGCTTCGATTCTTCTCACAACACTTACAAGCCATGATGGTTCGGGTGGTATGACGTCCACGATCTCAATTTCCAGAACTGCATAAAGATCAGGCTTATGCACAAATGTGACATGTTTGTCGATACCCGTGAAAATGACCGTGTTGACATTTCCCTTGCAAAGATCATGTGCTATCTCAATCAGAACTGCACGGTCTTTGATGTTGAGTAGCTTGTCATATTTGATAATCTCATCATCACTGGCAAGCAGTTCCAGGGAAAGCACATCTCTTAAGAGTTGATCTCCCTCATGTTTAGCATGATAGAGTGAATAATTTGTATCATTACCATCGCTGTTCTCAACGATCAGGTATTCTGTCAGGAAATAGATACGTTTGTCTGCATCCTCATCGGGGATGAAATGGCTGACGCCAACCGTTTTGTATTGTTCAGGAAATATCATATTCACGGACTCAAATGATCTTCATTAATAATATTTAGTCTGCATGACCCAATTACAACTATTCACTTGGTCTGCAATGCCTTGCGGTGTGCAACAAGCCCGCCTTCTGTTAGTATTTCAAGAAGGAAGTCCGGAAGTTTATTTCCCTGGTATGTCTTCCCATTCACCATAACGGTTCCTTCCAGAAGATTAATTTCGACCTCATCTCCTTCTTCACATTCAACATCGGCTTCTATTAAAGGGAGACCTACGTTGATGGCATTTCTGAAAAAGATCCTCGCAAAGTATTTTGCAACCACACAGGATACACCTGCATGCTTCAATGCCAGAGGTGCCTGTTCTCTGGATGATCCGCAACCGAAATTATCGCCTGCTACGATTACATCGCCTTTCTGGACCTTCTTTGGGAACTCTGGGTCAATACCTTCCATTGCATGGTCAGCAAACACCTGCATGTCGGTTGTACGCAGGTATTTTCCGGGTATTATGACATCTGTATCGATATCGTTTCCGAATATCCATGCTTTTCCTTTGATCATATTATCCACTATCATCACCTGAAGCTAGGTTCTACATGATGTTATTTGTATGTAGCGGAAGTCAAAAAATGCAACACTTGAAAAATAAAAAAGAGTGTGACCGGGTTATGCCTCGATCACGTTTCCATTCAAAACATCAACTTCGCTGACCCTGATATCTTCAGTCATACTTCCATAACTGATTGTGTAAGGTCCGGTTGGTCCTGCATCGAACTGTGTTTCGCCTGGTATGGCTCCCTCTGTGGAATAAGGCACTGTGAAGGAGTAAGTACCATTCGATACGGTTGATTGGGTATAGGTGAATGTCCTCATCTGGCTTGTCATAATGGTGGTGCTGATGGTTACAGTCTCACCCTCAGCTGCTGTACCTGTGATTGTTGCACCTTCCACATATTCGAAAACCTTCACATAACCTGTGTCTGTTTCAGCTATGTTTCCGCCAAACAGGGCATTGTACACGTTCTTGTATCCGGGTTCCTGTGTATTTCCGGCAGGTGATTCGTGCACAAGACGATATTGCTTCAGTCCGTTTCCATCAAAGATATGCAACCTTGCTTCCATGGATTCATAATATCTCGGTCCGGGTACGTTCTGGTAACCGACATCTGTCTGCACAGGGATGTAGTATCCTTCCGAATCCAGTGTCCAGGCTGTCATTGCGTAGAACTTGCCAGTTGCCATTTCCACATCCGAGACAACATAGCGTGCCCCTGCCTTTT
The DNA here is from genome assembly GCF_045291275.1 of Methanolobus sp. ZRKC3. GTDB lineage: Archaea > Halobacteriota > Methanosarcinia > Methanosarcinales > Methanosarcinaceae > Methanolobus. The sequence continues at coordinate 1,650,405 of NZ_CP146982.1, read as the reverse complement.
CAGGATCAGGGTGAATGACTTCAAGTACTTCTGTTGCAGCTTCCTCTGATGGAGCTGTGAAGAAGGTGGATGCTCCAGGACGGTTCTCCTCTTCGAGGGTATGGGTACGTCCACCAATTCCTTGTTGGAAAGGGTTAGCATTGGGTATCCTGTGCCCTATAACCTCTATCCAGTGACCATAGTCCCACCAGGACATCACACCGTACGTATTTTCAGGGTATTGGTAACTCTCACCTGCAGCAGGTTTCTCGTAGCTCTCATAGTAATCCAGTCCGGAATCAGGGGTGTTGTATTTGAGCCACTGGGTTGTTTCGATCCAGTAACCATTTGGTCCTCCAGTGCCTTGGGACTGCTGCATTGCAAGACTGTAGCTTGGGTATATGAGAATTAGTATTATGAATGCAGCTGAAAGTATATGTGCTACTTTTATGCTCTTAGCGTTGAAAGTCTTGGATTTGATGCTATCCATCAGTTTTTGCCAGCCAGCAAGGTCAAGCACTTTTATGCCGACCCATGCACTGAGTATTGCAGCATTTACTGAATAGTAGTATGCGAAACGGTTCTGCTGAATCATTGCCCAGATAATCATTAATGTCCAGATTATCAAAAACGTGTTCTCAGGGGTGTTTTTCTGGGTGAAGGCCTTGTAAATGAGTATTCCCAAGGCGATGAATGAGATGTATCCCAGGGCTCCGAAGTTGTACCAGATAGGTTGTAGGGAGAACTGTCCGCCAATGGAGAGGAGTGGTGAGGCTTCTGCGATGGTGACTCCGCCGCCTGTGCGCACGAAGTAACTTGCTAAACCGGCGATCAATGAATATATTGATGGTGAGAATATTTTTGCGAGAACAATTACTAAGATGGATAATGCTGCTATTGAAACAGGATAGTAGTATTTTTTGAGTTTTCGTTTGTTGAGTTCTATGGAGATGAGAGTGAAGATCGGAAATGCTATGATGCCGGCGGATAGGCCTTTTATCAAGAGACCTTTAGAGGACAGATTAGGTATCATGAGTACCATCAATAAAGCAATGGCAAATGTTATGATACCGCCAAATGCCAGATAATCTGTAGACCTATTGTGCATGTGATCTACTATATGCTGCACTGTTATGTAGATGCCAAGTATGAAACTGAAGAATATAGCTCCATACCATGCGAGTGAATAAGCAGCCAGTGACACTCCTGCCAGTATGAAGTAGGGAAGTACAGTTCTTAATGTATCAAAGTTCCTGTTTTTGAGATCTTCAAAGGTAATTGGATGTTCGTGAGCAATCTTCAGTGCCATTATCATAAACACAGCTATAATAGTGGTGAGTAGGGTCTCAGCGATGTGATGGTCATTGAATCCGATCATGGATCTTGATAGGAACTGGCCAGGTGCTAAAGCGATAAGGAATGCTGCGAGCAATCCGACTCTGCGATCGAATACCCATTTGGCAGCAAAATATGTTGGAATCACTACGAGTGCGGCCAAAAACGTGGGGTAGTATGCGCAAACTTTGTATATCAGGTCTTGACTTGGGTTTCCAAATCCAAGTATCCAGATGATTGCAGCGAGTACCATATCGAAAAGAGGTGCAAAGATCTGGTGCGTCCCATTTGGATATTGTGTGTGAGCATCGAACCACAGCATATTTGGAAAGTTGTGCAGAATGGACTCTACGTTTCGTAAGTGATACCATGGATCATTTCCACCAAAGCGCACAAATCCATTTGATAGAAATACACCTGCTTTGGGTATGGTTCTGATATATAATGCTATAAGGAATGAGATAAGCACTCCTGTGCAGTAAGGTAGTGCATTAATAAATTTCTTTTTTTTGTTTTCACCTGTCATATGCTTCACTCACATTTAATGCATATTGAATACTTCCAACATTAAGGGGTTAGATTACAGAATTTATAGAATTTAGATTGCCATTTTTCAAGTAGTAAAACTTCATCTTTATAGATATGAACTGAACAATAAAGCTAATAGTGGTGTTAAAGGAAACTTTCTTTTAAATTTGCAATGTACTACACCATTATACGATATATAACTATTATCAAATAAATTTATATTTATTTGAATTGTTGTGCTTCAATCCATATTTCAGATTGTCACATTTAAGCTATATATTAAGGAGAAATAAAAAAGCTTATTGTAGCTGACTAGCAAATGAAATAATATTTACTAAAAAGATTAGTATGGTGTCGAATCAATGAATTAATCATTTTTGTTTTCCAGAATAGCGTTCTTTTTGCAAGAAAGGCCTGTGACAAAGCGTTTCCCAAAATTAACTAAATATCTACTATTCTTAACTCCAAGTATATGATTTAAAAATGGATAACTCATGGCCCATGCATATGATATGAGCCAGGGAATGGTAATCACCTTTAAATGATTCTTTCTTCTTGCATTGGCAGTTTCTTTAACTAATTTTGTGCAGTTGGCAGTAACTCCTCCGGTTTGCATTCCTGCTACGATCAATTCATTCACAAAAAGAGCATCTCCGCCGTCCTTAAAGGCTCTAATAAGTAATTCATAATCTCCTACAATATCAAAAGATTCATCAAACTTCCCATATATTTCAAAGAGACTACGATTGTGAAACATCCCCTGATGCGTAAAAGTACATACTCCATCTACAATAATTCCATTCCATGTATGACCCCACGGTTCACCATCAACACAACAGATCTCATTATCTTCCGTGACTCTTGCAACCTGTCCATACACCAGCTGCAGATTTTTGGATTCTGCTTTGATCAGATGTGGTGTTATTTCTTCAAATACATTACTTTTCCAAAGATAGTCGTCAGATCCCAAGAAGTAAATCCAGTCCCCTTTGACATGATCAAGTGCCTTATTCCATGCATTGTAGATACCATTATCTGGTTCTGATTCCCAATAGGTAATTTTATCATCGTTTTCTGTCAGGATATCTATGGTTCCATCTGTGGAACCCCCATCAATTATAATGAGTTCTTTATCGGGATATGTCTGATCAGATACACTATCGATACAGCGTTGCAAGGTTTTGGAACCATTATACACGGCCACAATAATGGATATAAGGGGTTGTGATGTCATTTTATTTTGCCATTGGATATTTATGAATGTTAAATCAACTTTCAATAGCATTCATTGTGATATTATTTTACTTTCCTTTTTACCTGTATACCACTCGTATGTTTGCATAATTCCATCCCTGAGCGATATCTTTGCTTCCCATCCAAGCCCATCCATCCTGCCCACATCCAGCAACTTCTGCGGAGTACCGTCAGGTTTCGATGTATCGTAAACGATCTCACCTTCATATCCAACAATATCCCCTATAAGTTCAGCAAGCTCATGAATAGTGATATCTTTTCCAACTCCGATATTAACAAACTCATCTATGTCGGAAGCATCATAGTTCTCCATAAGGTGAATACAGGCATCTGCCATATCATCTACGTGCAGGAACTCACGCCTTGGTGAACCTGTGCCCCAGAGCACAATCTCCGACTTATCATTTATCTTTGCTTCATGGAACTTGCGGATGAGTGCAGGCATCACATGGGATGTCTCTAGATTGAAGTTATCATTCTGGCCGTAAAGATTTGTGGGCATGACTGACATGAAGTTTGTGCCATATTGCTGGTTGTAATGTTTACACAATCTGATGCCTGCAATTTTTGCTATGGCATATGCTTCATTGGTAGATTCCAATTCTCCGGTAAGCAGATATTCTTCTTTCATGGGCTGGGGTGCAAGCTTTGGATAGATACATGATGAGCCAAGGAAAAGAAGCTTTTTGACACCATAGACGTTTGATGCATTAATCACATTTGCTTCGATCATGAGGTTCTCATATATGAATTCAGCCGGATATGTGCTATTTGCAAGAATACCACCTACTTTGGCTGCTGCAAGGAACACATACTCAGGTCTTTCTGTTTCAAAAAAGTTGTTGACAGCCTGTTGATCGGTTAGATCAAGTTCATCATGCGTTTTACACACTAAATTAGTATAACCGCTTGATTCCAGTTTTCTCTTTATAGATGAACCAACCATACCCCTGTGACCAGCAATATAAATCCTGCTTTTCTTATCCACTTTAATTCCTCAATAAATTTTAATTATAGTTTTGAATATAAATCAGCATATTGTTTAGCGACCGATTTTAGTTCAAAATTGTTTTCTACATATTTCCTGGAAGCTTCACTTAGGTATTTTTTCCTTTGATCCTGCTCAACGACCCACTCTATACCTTTTGCCAGGTCCTCCACATCAAATGGTTTTGCTAGGTATCCATTTTCTTTATGCACGATCATGTCTGACATCCCACCAATATCAAAAGCTACAGAGGGTGTTCCGCATGCAAGAGATTCCATAATAGTATTTGGCAAATTATCCTGTACAGATGGAGCCACAAAGACATCAGCTGCAGAATAGATGGAAGTTAACATATTGTCCGGCAATCTTCCCATATAATTAACTGGAATATCCAATTGGTCCCCTCCACTCGAATTTCCAAATACAATGGCTTCAAAATCTAAATCCTCAGAAAGGATGCTTATTGCAGATTTTAAATATTGAAACCCTTTTCTTTTGTCCTGGGTGGAGTTCAATGCCCCAAAAAGGATCAAATTCTTATCCAAAGGCAAGTTAAGGGCTTTTCTGGCTTCATCTTTAGCAACGGGTTTGAATTTTTGAAGATCAAGACCGTTTGGAATAACTTCTATTTTCTTATCCTCAAATAAAGAACTGGAACGTGCACAATTTGCAAGCCAATGACTGGGTGTGACAACAGTAAAATCCAGATCATCCCAACATTCTTTTTTGTGTTTCCATACCCGCTTGCTTAGATCATTCTCTTTATTTGAACCTAGCTGTGGACAACTACCACATTTGTCTTTATATCTATCACATGTACCATTATAGTGGCAACCACCGGTAAAAGCCCACATATCATGTAGGGTCCAGACAATAGGTTGCTTTATTTTAGCAACTTCCTGAACAGGAACAAAGCCCTGGCAGATCCAATGGAAATGTACAACATCAGGATTAAGTTTGTTAATTTTCCTGTGTATATTGTTGGGGAGCCACTGGGGGCTCCAATCGATTTGTTTGAAATTATGAGGATCATAATATATCAAAGGCAAGCGATCAACAAGGTAACGGCCAACCGCCATTATGTTCCAGGTAGATGATCTTGGACCTTTGATATTTGTTTTTGGTCCTATTACAGAATTATCATTACTACTTTTCTTCTGGACTAACATTTTTGATTCAACGTCAATTTGCTGAAGTCCTTGATGCAACCTATAAGCTGCTCTGGCTGCACCGCCTTGAATGTCTGATGTATTGAGGAGAAGGGGCTTCATAGTTTTTCACAAAATTATTATTTTTAATTATTAGTACAGGGAGTTGTTAAATTATATATAACTCATGGGTTAAAACTACTGCATGCTTCGAGATGACAGTTTTATAACGTAGGTATTTTATTAATATATCAATAAATGTCTCTAATGTTGCTCCAATAATTATATTTGTCTACAATCTTTCGCTAGTTCTATCACGATAATGGCAACTCTTGGAAAAATGTATTGGCAGAAGAAATAAAAAAATTAAAAGTTATAAATAAAAATATAAAAGTATCTGATGAAATATATAATATCTTATTAATTAATCATCAATCAAATAAAATCATTTGATGAATGAATCAACAAACTTACCATATTTGTGATAGCAAACATGTAATATTTTCTTAAATGATGATCCTGTGTGAAAAGCCTGATATGCTTTTACTATTCTTCTATCAGGAATTACTGTTTCAGGAAATGATATCTTTTCTGAATTCTGTCCATTGATTTGAACGTTATATCTTTCATCAGGAGAGCAATGAGTTCCACTACCATCATGACCGATGTTCATTATTCTGGACTTCACAGGATTTATGGAAAATCCATCATGCATAATTATGTTGATTGCCCAAAAAACAGCCCATGAATTTATCTTGCCATTTATCTGCCTTTTTAGCATAGAATATAAGTCCAAACCAGCTAGATCTACTTTTTTCTTCATTGAGTTTGAACTATCAATCGTTTCTAATATGCGAGGGTCATTAGAATAATACTTCCAGGCCCTTCTCCAGGTGCCCCAGCCCCAGGATGAAAACCGATAGGAAAAATATATGTCATAAGGATAATCTCCCGGCATTTCTATCGGAGGAGCATAACCACTCACATTCATAATTCTTTCATCGAGCTCATAATTAGAGAGACAAACATTCATGAAATGTAGAAAGTCAGGAGAAGTAACACAATCATCTTCTAAAACAATTATGCGATCGTGATTCTGCAATATGTGATTCACACCATCTACAATTGATTTTGCCAGACCTTTATTGAATTCATTTTCAATCACGATGATATTTTCCAGTTTATACGAGTGGATCAATTCACGTGTTAATCTAACAGATTCCATATCTTTTTTACTTTTTGCTCCATCGCAAAAAACATAAAGTAAGCTATCTGTAAATCCAGAATTCACAACCAAACTTTCAAGCGTCTTGCGGGCGTGATCAGGGCGGTTGTATACAAATAAGGCTATTGGAGCAAGTTTCATTTTAACTTCCTAGTTATAGTTCCCGATGTATTAGAATTATGCAATTTTAGTCTATGTAGAACACCTATTAAAATCAATATATATGGGCTGAATTGAAATTATATTCAATATCTTGCAACACATTATATGATATTTATAAGTTCGATTATTGTTCAACATTGAAGATTTCTAAAGAGCCTATTTTGATGTTATTTATGCAGTAATGATGTATGCAAATCCTTCATTTTTTTATATTGTACCTCTTCTGAAAAACGGTTTTTTGCTCGCAATTTCCCAGAATAACTCATTTTGCATCTAAGCTTATCATCTTCAAGTAATTTAATTATTTGCGAAATAAAACATTCCGCATCTTCTGGTGAGCATATTATGCCAGTTTCACCGTTTACAACCGATTCAGGAAGGCCACCTGCATTGGATGTTACGCAAGGTAGTCCATGAGCCATTGCTTCTACAACTGAGATACCATGACTTTCGAGTAAACTTGGCTGAAAATATAATGTACTATTGTTATATAGGGCATCTACATCTTCTCGATATCCTATAAATTTAATAGACTCTAATCCCAGTTGCTTGACTAAATCTTTACATTCTTCTAGAAGATTTCCTTCACCAGCCCAGATGAATTCGAGCTGCATATCTCGTTTTTGTCTTATTACTTTTTGTGCAACTTCAATCCATAATCTTGGGTTCTTATACCAAACAACATGTCCCAATGTTAGGACTCGATAAATCGTTGTGTTTTCATCGTAATTGGTACATTCAACAAGAGGTGGGTTTTTTGCAGAATTATAAATAACATGAATACAATTCGCTTTTTTTTTTGGTACCCAATAAGATAATATCTGTAATTTTGAGTATTCTGAGACAGTAACTACTGCTTTATTAGCATTTAGGCATAAATTTAAAAACAACTTTTGAATAATACTAAGACCAATTATTTTACTCTTTAGGGGATATGTATGAAATATGTACATAAACCTTACAGGAAATAAAATCAGTCCGATGAACATTCCGGGCGTACCGTTTGATACAACTATCAAATTAGGTCTTTCCTTTAAAAATAATGGAAAGGTAGTGAAAATATCAAAAATAAGGTTAAGTGGAAAATAGCGTAGAAATATTTTAACCCCTTCTCTACGCCCAGGAATAATGTATATTTTATATTTGTAATGTTTAATAAGTAATTCTATTTCATTATCCAGTTGGTACTTTGATAGAGCAATTGCAACATCATAATTTTGGGAGGAATAAAACTTCAATAAATATATAAAATAACTGCGAGTACCCCCCGATGAGCTGAATTCTGGAATCAATAAAATTTTATTCATTTCGCACATTTTTTAACTTTCCCATTTTATTATGCACTTAGCAAATAGATATATATGCTTATAAAATTCGCTGTGTTTTCTTAATGGAGAGTTCCAATACATTGACCAAGTAATTCTTCCTAATCCTGTAGCTCCCCTGCAGACAAAAAACCATCTTTCGGCAAGAACATTGGTAAATGCTGGTTCGGGATAAACATGTTTTTCAGAATTTGTTTTTTGAAGCTTTAAGAGCCATAAATTGGCAAGTGATACGAAATATTTTGATTCATCAAATTGCCACGCTCCTATTTTTCGATGGATTTGTTTTTCATTATCTGAATATAAAATATTCAATCGTTTAATTTGTCTTTCTTGTACATTCCAAACAGATGATTTTTGCTGAAGTGCATTCATTTTCGAAGTTTGATTTTCATGGAGGCGATAAAAAGTCAAAATCTTTGGTATATTAGTAATTTTACAGCAATAAGAGAGACGTTCCCATAGATCATAATCTTCTGCCGGAGGATAATTCAAATCGAAGTATTGGTTATCTTCTACCAATAATTCTTTCCGAAGCATAACTGAAGAGGTTGCCAATGGGTCGTCAAAAAGCATTCGGCAGCGTATAAAATCAGGATTTGTGGGATAACGCCATTTATGGTTCCTTTTTGTGCCAATTGTTTTCACCCATGTGCCACAAATTCCTATTTCAGGGTGCTCATCCAGCAGCTTTACTTGTTTTTCTAATCTGAGTGGATGACTTATGTCATCAGCATCCAACCACGCAATGTATTCGGCTTTAGCTTCATCAATACCTCTATTTCTCACTTTAGCCAAACCACTATTTTCTTTATTGTTCAGCAACCTAATACGTGGGTCATTGTATGATTCAATAATCGTTCTACTTTTATCGGTCGAACCATCATTTATTATTAAAAGTTCAAAATTTAGAAATGTCTGATTCAAAATACTTTCAATAGCATCTTTCAGGTATTTTTCAGCATTATACACAGGCATAATCACTGATACTTTAGGATTTTTCAAATAGATCAATCCTCCTTCAGACCATTTCGTTTAACAAATGAAATCTCAATTTCTTGCTGTGCGCTTTCGTTTACAAAACCATAAAGTGCACGATAATCTATTTGCATGCCTCGGTTCCATTGGTCTAATAAGTAATCCTGGTGAATAGTTCCATGAATGTTATTGTTATAATCCTGAACTTTATTTATCGGGAGGTTAATAATTTTTGATTTTTGATAGCATATACCATGTCTATGTTTGAAATATCGCAAGTGGCCTTGCAAATTCCCTTCAAATGTGTTAGGGGAATTGAAGCTTGTGTTCTTCGCAAGAACAATAATCTCACGTGTTAAAAAGAGATGTCCATCAACGGATAAAGGATAAGACCAATCAAGTTCACCATTTTTCCATATCCAGCAAAGCTTGTCCTTATCAGAAATAGCATCGGGGATGAACGGCGGTAGTTTTTGGTCTTTTTGTGTTGTATATGCCCGCTTCAAATTTGCACCCATACGAAGGGATACTACAGTCGTTAGCGCATCAAATTTAACAAAATCGAATATATCAAGATCTTCCGTAAATACAATATCGTCTACTAAAAAAAAGACTTTTTCGGCACTTACAGATTCAAGGATAGGTATGAGTTGATCTTTAAATGAGTCTTTATTCTTCTGATATACTGCAGAAACTTGGGAGTCCTCAAAAAGAGAAAATACCTCATTATAAGCTTTTTGATGAGCGCTTGATGATGTTCGATATAAGACATGCACCGGTACTGAGTTATTCACATTCTCAAAGTAAGAACAGAGTAGTGCATGAAGTTGAATCGCCCGGTCCATAGAAAAGATTATGCATTCAGCTGGGTATTCACTGTTACTTTTATGTGGATTCGTATAAATATCAATGAGATCTGGAAGAATACACTTCTCCTTTTTCAGAATAACGAGATGAAGTTGCATCAGGACAATGTTAATAAGTTTTAGTAATATATCAAGGGATTTTGGATGAATCTGAAGTACTTTTGCTTTGTATACTGATAAAATGTTCATAGAATCCTCACTTTACTATTTTACTAAACCAAAAGCATCCACACCCATAACTTTGCTCATCAGCCATCTTTTTTGTGGCATTTAATATCAAACCACCATCTTCGGGATTATCAGGAATTAAAGCAAACTCTTTTAAGTCAAAATCTTTGAAATAATCCATTATCTGTTCATAAGCATATATACGATGAGCATTAAACATAATTCGAGGTTTACCTATTGGTACTACAAAGAGCAAATCTGCGTCTTGTGCTAAAACTCTCTTAATCTCTGTAATTGCTTTTATGTCTCCATCTGGATCTACTGGATCTCCATATCTTCCAAGTCCAATATGTTCTATCACGTGCATACAAGAGAGTGAATTTATACTTTCATTAGTGAAAGGAAGTGAAGTCAAATCGGCATGTTCTGATTTGAGATTACTTAACTGTAGGTCTGCAGGCCGATAGTCATAAAAATTTACTTTTATGAATGCAGAAATCATGGACACAAAATATAAGCTGGATGAAATATCTGCATGTTCAGCAGGCTTAGTCTGTGCCAAAATTCTTGCAGCCCATGCTGTATGAAATACATAATGTCTATCAAAACCTGTACTCGTTGTAGCATCATTTAAACATGGATACCGTTCGCTCCATTTAATCGAAAATCGTTCGTTTTTCTGAGATGCTATGTATTTAAAGTTATTAAAGTCTCGTTTGAATTTTGGCAAAGAAATGATATTCTTAGTCCATTGATACAATAAAACAATAGGATATATTTTATTAAATATCCTTTTCAAACGATCTAAATAATTATGTCTGCAGCCGAAGTTGAATTTCATATTTTTGCCAAATTCTTTCTGGTATTATTTATCAGTATAGTATTCTTTGTAATTATGATAATATGATTCACACTTCAAGTCAATATTATCATGCATTAAGAACTCTTGGACCATATCACACTCATCTGAATTGTAATTCCTTTCAACTCTTCATAAATCTTCCTATCAAACCTCAACACCAAAATTCCGTACACTGCAGCTCCTAGCACAATCGAAATAAGTGTTATCCACACATTCGACAACGTTACAACAATCCGATACACTCCCAAGAATAATCCCATTATGAAGGCTGCTTTCAGGATATTCACTAAACTTTTACGTTCCAATGCTATAGTCATCGTCTTTTCCAGCACCTGTCGTGCAAGAAGTGCATTCAAAAACAAGGTCACAAACGTAGCAATCCCAGCTCCTGTAATACCAATCATGTTTATCAATACTGCATTCAGCACGACGTTCGCGGTCACTGCCACAGATGTTGCCCTGAATGCATCCTTTTGCATGTCCATAGCACCAAGGTATGCCAAGAAGAATATCTGGAATACGTTGATGACCTGAACAATGAACAGGACTATAAGTACAGGATATCCTTTAGCAAAATCGGTACCGTAGAAATAATACAGTAATTTGTCACCAATCAATATACCACCTATGCACATCGGAGTGGCCAGAAGCAATGCATAGGTTATCGCACGGGAAAGAGATTCTTCTATCTGTTTTATCTCCCCTGTCTTGCTCCAGCGGCTGACCTTTGGCCATAGTGTGACCTGCAAAGAGGTAGTGGCAAGTGCTGCTATTGATGTGAATTGCATCACAACCCTGTAAACACCAACATCATTGTTGCTCATATAATAGCCGATCATAACCGTATCAGCATACGAATACACCATCACCCCACTTGATGTCAAAAACAGCCAGAACGAGAATGTGGACAGGCTTTTCACATGATACCACTTAAACCGCACAAGATGTAGGTCAAAGAATCGCAGTTCGATTACGGAGGCAATAATCATCCCTGCAACAAAACCACCCACAAGACCTGCAACACCATAACCGAGAAACACCGTTAAGACCTGGACGAAGATTCGTGTAATTTCGTTGATAAAACCACATGTTGCCTGGATCCCAATTTTTCCACGTCCAGCAATAGCGTTGTTTAATGGTCCATATATCAGGGAAGCGATCAGTGCCACAAGCATCCAGTTGAACACACCAGCATCATTGAGGTCCGCAAAAGACTCTCTGAACGTGAGCAAAGCCACAATGATTACAGTCACGAAGAACGAACGTAGCACAAAAAATGCACTAAAATATGCATCCTGTTCATCTCCTTCACTGATACGTTTGATGGCAGCCCCGGCGAGTCCTCCATCACTGACAAGGTTGATGATGCCGAAGTATGCCATGAACAGAAAATATCCACCCAGAACACCAGCACCTACAGTATGGGCGAAATACATTGTGCTCAAAAAGCCAATGAACGTAAGTGCTATTTTCCAAATGAACGATATGATACTCTGGCGCTGGATTGGCTCGATAGCCATTACATGGGAGAATATCGTTTTTACTTTCAACATGATATTTCAACAAATGGTTTAATAATCCAATGAATCGGTAATAAAATAGCAATAAACTGTGGTTTGTTGTATTAATTAAGGCATACGGCATTTATAATATATCATTGATACTATTTTCTATGTATTTTGGTTCATGTTTGAATACATCATAAACAATCTAAATGTAGAAAGCAACACATTACAACTTCCGTAAATCCTCATCAACCATAATACTTACCAAATTTCCAAACTCAACCTTAGGCACCCACCCCAGTTTCTCCTTAGCCTTCGTTGGATCTCCTAGCAAAAGCTCCACCTCAGTAGGTCTGTAATACCGCGGGTCAATCTCTATCAAAGTCTCACCAGTCTCAGCATCTAATCCTACCTCATCAACACCTTCGCCTTTCCATTCAATATTAATTCCAACTTCCCCAAACGCAAGTTCCACAAATTCTCTTACTGAATGTGTTTCGCCTGTCGCAATCACAAAATCATCAGGCTCATCTTGTTGAAGCATAAGCCACATGGCCTCCACATAATCCCCGGCAAATCCCCAATCGCGCTTTGCATCTATATTTCCAAGATACAGTTTATCCTGAAGGCCTTTCTTTATATTTGCCACTGCCATTGTTATTTTTCTTGTGACAAAAGTCTCACCACGCATTGGGGATTCGTGATTGAACAATATGCCGTTACATGCAAACATGCCATAAGCTTCACGATAATTGATGGTGATCCAGTAAGCGTACAACTTTGCAGCAGCATAGGGACTTCTTGGGTAGAATGGAGTTGTTTCTTTTTGTGGAATTTCCTGCACCTTTCCGTATAGTTCGCTGGTGGAGGCTTGGTAGAATTTTGTTTTCTTTTCCATTCCAAGTATGCGCATAGCTTCCAGAAGCCTCAGGGTTCCTAATGCATCGGAGTTGGCAGTATACTCTGGTGTGTCAAAAGAAACCTGTACATGGCTCTGAGCTGCCAAATTATATATCTCATCTGGCTGTGTTTCCTGTATGATGCGTATCAGATTGGTTGAATCAGTGAGGTCACCATAGTGCATAAAGAAGTTCACGTTTCTCTCATGTGGGTCTTTGTAAAGGTGATCGATGCGTGAAGTATTGAAGGAGGATGACCTTCTTTTAATTCCGTGTACAATATATCCCTTGTCAAGAAGGAACTCGGCCAAGTAGGCACCGTCTTGACCTGTTATTCCAGTTATTAATGCCGTTTTAGTCATTTAATTACCCCTATAGCTTGCAATAATATTATTTTTGAATTGGTATAGTTAATAGATTATACTTTTTTAGTCAATTTTTTGATTTATTTTTCCGAAAGTAATCGACCGTTTGCTCCAAACCTTCTTTCAAACCAACTTTCGGCTCCCACTTAATAACTTCCTTTGCCCTGCTGATGTCGGGCCTTCTAACTTTAGGATCATCGACAGGAAGCTCATTGAAAACAATCTTTGAGTCACTTCCTATTATTTCAAGAACCTCTTCTGCAAACTCAAGCACCGTCATTTCAGCTGGATTGCCTATATTCACAGGATCAGCAAAGTCTGACATCATCAATCTGTATATTCCATCTACAAGGTCTGAAACATAGCAGAACGACCGTGTCTGCGAACCATCTCCGTACACCGTAATATCTTCGCCATTTAGGGCTTGGTTTATGAAATTAGGAACAACTCTTCCGTCATTTGCACGCATGCGTGGTCCATATGTATTGAATATGCGTACGATTCTCGTATCTATATCGTGATATCTGTGGTAAGCCATGGTAATAGCTTCAGCATAACGTTTTGCCTCGTCATATACGCCTCTAGGTCCGATAGGGTTTACATTTCCCCAATAACTTTCAGGCTGCGGATTGACTAATGGGTCACCGTATACTTCGGAAGTAGAAGCAATCAATAATCTGGCTCCTTTTTCCTTTGCAAGTCCCAGCATATTATATGTGCCAAGAGCTCCTACTTTGAGGGTTTGGATTGGTAATTCAAGGTAATCAACAGGAGAAGCAGGACTTGCGAGATGGAATATATAGTCGATCATGTCTCCGAAATATATCGGTTTAGTTATGTCATGTTTCAAATATGTGAATTTATCCGAAGTTATATGATTGATATTTCTTGTACTACCTGTCACAAGGTTATCTATACAAATGACTTCGTGTCCTTTCTCAAGCAGAAGATCACACAGGTGTGACCCCAAAAATCCTGCACCACCGGTTACTATTGACTTCATGTTATCACACTCTAAAACTCTATTGTAGATGAATCACCTATATTTAAAGAGTTGTGTTTACCCACAACGTTTGCATCATCTCCAACTATGGATGTTTGCAGGTTCACCTTTGATATGTGTGTGCGTGCACCAATCACGCTGTCTGATATGATGGAGCTCTCTACAATGGTTCCCCCGGCAATTGATGTATGGGGGCCAATAACGGAATTAACAACCTTCACATTTTTTCCAATCGCTACGGGGTGTATTATTACAGAATCTGATATTTCATGATCACAGCTTATGTTCTCTTTTTCATTCAGTAGGACTTGATTAGTTTCAAGGAGTGATTTTGCATGACCACAGTCGTACCAGCTGGAGACCTCAAACGTCTTGAGTTTGTTACCCTGTTGTATCACTTCTTGAAGTGCATCTGTAAGCTGGAATTCTCCACGTGACCTTGTATCGTTATTTATCATCCGTTCCAATATCCCAAACAGCATATCTGTATCTTTAATAAAGTATACTCCTGCTATCCCAAGGTTGGATGCCGGATTTTCAGGTTTTTCCTCAAGTTTCTTGATGCAAGGTGAGTTCTGTTCAAGTTCGACAATTCCGTATTTTCTAGGTTCTTCAACTTCCCGAACTCCTATAGAACCTGCGCATTTTTCATTTTCAGTGTGCTTCTGATAGAAATCCAGGTATCCTGTTTTAAAGATCATATCTCCAAGGGCGATCATGATATCCGAATCTTTCACATACTCACGTGTTATGTATACTGAGTGTCCAAGACCAAGCCTATTTTCCTGCTCAACATACCTGATGTTAAATATGTCCTGATAATTGTCGCTGACGTATGACATCAGTTGCTCTTTATGGTACCCAACAACAAGTATGATCTCTTCAGGCCCAAGGTCTATCATCCTGTCAAGTATATGTCCTATGATTGGCTTGCCTGCGATATAGACCATAGGCTTTGGTTTTGTATGGGTATGCGGGAAAAGACGCGTTCCAGTGCCTGCTGCAGGAATAATCACTTTCATATTTGTTCTCCATATTAAATATTCAATATATTATGTTTGATAGATAAGGTGCTATTGTGATTTCTTATTTAGAATAAGCTCTTCTTAGTCACCACTCTACTTTTGTATGGGCTTGCAAGCGTGTCATTCATTATTGAATTTTAAGACCTTTTCATTTAATGTAGTAAGGAGTGTACTGTTTCCCTAACACTTCTTTCAGAAGAATATCCTGAATTCCATCCAAGTCTTTTCAACTTCTCGACTTCAAGCAGCATTCTTGGAACATCTCCTTTCCATCCACGATTACCACCAGTATATGTGAATTCTACATTTTCAAGTCCCATTTCCTCAACAATGACCTCACCTATTTCAGTTGCATTGATAGTGTCTTCAGAACCTACATTGAAAATGTTAACAGCTTCATTGCTGTTATTTACAACAAACATTATCGCTTTAACGCATTCGGACACATGCAGATATGATTTCGATTGCCTGCCATCACCAAGAATTTCAAGTTGTTGTGGATTGTCCCTGAGCTTTTGAATGAAATCAACAATGATACCGTGGGTCCCTCTGTCACCGACAATATTCGCGAACCTGAATATCCAGGATTTCATATCAAATGTATGCGAATAGGACGTGATGAGGGCTTCACATGCAAGCTTGGATGCCCCATATAAGGAGATCGGAACAAGCGGCCCATATTCTTCAGGTGTTGGGATCACTTCAGCTTCGCCATAGACCGTTGATGTGGAAGTGAATACAATATTTGGAACATTGTTCCTGCGCATTGCCTCAAGCACATTGTAGGTTGCTGTAATGTTCTGATCAAAGTGTACTCTCGTATCAACAGATCCAAGTTTCACATCAGGATTTGCAGCCACATGGTATACAAGATCAATGCCCTCGCACGCTGCATAGATCTCTTCGGCGTTGAGTAGATCTCCTTTTATGAGTGTAAAATTGGGCTTTCCAAGATGCTGTTCTATAAACTCCATATGTCCAGAACTGAAGTTGTCAAAAACAATAACCTTATTTCCTGTCTCCATCAACCTGTCGACAATATGGCTTCCAATAAAGCCTGCACCGCCTGTGACAAGTATTTTTTCTTTTTGAATTTCAGTTTTCATTTTCACTGTAATCCTCTATGTCCTTGATATTCTCACTCATAAAAATCAGAAAGATGGCAATTCTATTATTTTCTCCCATATTCATCATCAAATCGGACAATGTCATCCTCTTGCACATACTCGCCCAACTGTACCTCAATGATCTCAAGAGGCACTTTACCCGGGTTTGAAAGTCTGTGCTTCATTCCTGATCTGATAAAAGTGCTTTCTCCTTGTCTCAGGAAGTATTGTTCTCCATCAACCTGGACACATGCCATCCCCTCCACAACCACCCAGTGTTCACTTCGGTGATGATGCAGTTGTAGACTTAATTTTTTCTGTGGCATGACGATTATGTTCTTGATCTTATGTCTTTCTGAGTTTTCCAGTATGGTGTATGAACCCCAGGGTCTGTACACTGTCTGGTGCAGTTGAGCACGCTCATCATTGCTGTCCTTGAGAGCTGATACAACATCCTTGACCTTCTGGCTGCTGTCCTTTGGACATACAAGTAATGCATCTGGTGTGTCTACAACAATCATGTCCTTGATGTCAACAAGTGATACGATCTTATCAGGTTTAGAGTATATCAGGTTGCTTGATGAATTGATCAGCACATCATCGCAGTTGTATACAATATTACTGTTTTCATCTTTGTCGAATTCTTCGTAGATGGCATTGAAGTTACCAAGGTCACTCCATCTTTCATCAAGTTTGACTACTGCTACACGGTCTGATCTTTCCATGATTCCGTAGTCTATGGAGATAGAGGCGACTCTTTCATAGATATCTTTCACGCTTTCAGAATCGTTGAAAGCCGCAGAGATTTCAGGGGCATATCTTTCAAGTTCTTCGAAAAAAACATCCGTGTCAAAAAGGAACATCCCGCTGTTCCAGAGACATCCATCCTCAATATATTTTCTTGCACTGGAAACATCTGGCTTTTCCTTGAATTCTGATACCTTGAAGCCGCATCCAATTGGTTCTGCTGGTTTGATGTATCCGTAACCTGTGTGAGGTGAGGTGGGTACAACTCCGAATGTAAGCAGGTACTCAGAGGCAAGCTCCTCAGCGTTTCTGATGGTTGCCATTGCGTTTTTATCGAGTACGTGATCCGATGAAAATATCCCGACCACTGACCTTCCAAAGCGCTTCTTTATCTCCTGCATCCCAAAGGCGATTGCTGGAAGTGTGTTCCTGCCGACCGGTTCCAGTAGAATATTGTCAACTGGGATTTCATAGCCCAGTTCTTCAACCTGGCCGATAACGAAGAATTTCTGTGATTCGTTCGTTACGACAAATATCTCAGTTATGTCTGAAATTTCAAGACATCTGAGTACCGTATCCTGAAATAATGATGTATCATTCAACTTTAAGAACTGCTTTGGATACATTTCACGACTGAGGGGCCAAAGTCGTGTTCCTGACCCGCCAGCTAGTATGATGGACTTGATTATAATTCCTCCACTTATCACTTAGGGATGTTCTATGTTTTTGTCAATAAATGGGTATACAAATATATAAACAAGTTGTATTTTATTTCTGGAACTAAATAATAGTATTGTCTGAACCTTTAAATATCAAAAAGAATTACGCATGTAACTATTCACTAATTGATTGCAAGTATTTAGTTGAAGATGCTATAATCAAAGTTTATTATTAATTTTAATATTTACTTCATATATTACTATCATCTCAATTCTTAAGTACTATTACTCCTATCATTCTCCCCAAATCCAACTTTTCCTAATCAAACATTATAATGTGATTAAATGCCATACAAAATTATCGAAAAAAAGGAAATCGCCTCCAATGTGTGCATGATGAAGATCATGGCACCGGATGTTGCCAGGGCAGCTAAGGCCGGGCAATTCATAATCTTACGCATTGAAGAGAACAGCGAACGCATACCATTGACAATTGCAGACTTTGATGTCAATGAAGGTTATGTTACTATAATCTTCCAGGAAATGGGCAAGACAACAAAACAACTTGCAAAGATGACTGAAGGAGATGACATCCAGGACTTTGTGGGTCCTCTTGGAAAAGAATCTGATGTCGAGAAACTGGGTACGGTCATCCTTGTGGGTGGCGGCGTGGGAATCGCTCCTGTGTATCCACAAGTCAAAGCCTATCGTGAAGCTGGAAATAAGGTAATATCTGTAATTGGTGCAAGGAATGAATCTCTTCTCATACTCGAAGATGAGATGCGGGATTTTAGTGATGAACTCTATGTTGCCACAGATGATGGTTCCAAAGGTCACCATGGCTTTGTTACAGATGTAGTAAAGAATATACTTGACAGTGGCGCAGATATTGCCAGAATAGTTGTAATAGGCCCACCAATCCTGATGCGTGTGGCTGCTAATATGACCGCTCCTTACGGTGTTGAAACTCTTGTCAGTCTCAATCCGATCATGATCGATGGTACCGGCATGTGCGGAGGATGCAGGGTTTCAGTGGGCAATGAAACGAAATTTGCCTGTGTAGATGGACCTGAGTTTGATGGGCATAAGGTCGACTTTAACCTGTTGATGAGTCGTCTTGGACTGTATCGTGATGAGGAGGCTCACTGCCTTGAAAACCACGCATGTATCTGCAAGGGGGCAAACTGATGACTGTTAGAGAACCAATGCCTTTGCAGGATCCTTCTGAAAGGGCTCAGAACTTCAATGAGGTCGCCCTGGGTTATTCCGAAGAGCAGGCAGTTGCTGAAGCCATGCGTTGCCTGGAATGCAAGAATCCCAAGTGTGTCGATGGATGTCCTGTGAATGTTGACATTCCAGGCTTCATAGCCCAGATGAAAGAGAACAATTTCGATGATGCTATCGCAACCATAAAGCTCACAAATTCCCTTGCAGCAGTATGTGGTCGTGTCTGTCCGCAGGAAACACAGTGCGAACAGATGTGTGTGCTTGCAAAGAAGGGTGAACCTGTTGCCATAGGAAGACTTGAACGTTTTTGTGCCGATAATGAAAGGAAAAATGGCGTCACTCCGCCTGTAAGGGCTGAACAGACTGGTAGATCTGTGGCAGTCGTAGGTGCCGGACCCGCCGGACTTACTGCAGCAGCGGATCTTGCAAGAGGTGGGCATGCAGTTACCGTATTTGAAGCATTGCATGATACCGGTGGCGTATTGACCTATGGTATTCCTGAATTCAGGCTTCCAAAATCTATAGTGAAAGAAGAGGTAGATTACATCAAGCAGCTTGGTGTGGACGTGAAGGTGAATTACATCATCGGAAAGATCAAGACCCTTGATCAGTTGAGGGCTGATTTTGATGCTGTTTTCCTTGGTACCGGTGCAGGCCTGCCAAAGTTCATGGGAATTGAGGGTGAGAATCTCAATGGCGTTTATTCAGCCAATGAGTTCCTGGCAAGGGTAAACCTGATGAAGGCTTATGATTTCCCTGTATATGACACACCTATCAAAAGAGGTAAGCGGGTAATGGTCGTAGGTGGCGGTAACGTTGCAATGGATGCTGCCCGAAGTGCCCTGCGCCTTGGTGCTGATGAGGTAAGCATCATCTATCGTCGCAGTGAAGCTGAACTCCCTGCAAGACGGGAGGAGGTCGAGAATGCCAAAGAAGAGGGTATTATTTTCAGGCTGCTGACCAATCCTGTCAGTATCCTTGAAGGCGACAATATGACAGTCAGGGGTATCGAGTGCGTGAAGATGGAGCTTGGTGAAGCTGATGGGTCTGGTCGCAGAAGCCCCGTGCCTGTGGAAGGTTCTGAGCATATAATAGATGCCGATGTGATCATCATTGCCATTGGTACATCTCCTAACCCGATGATACTTTCAGGTTCTGAAGGACTGGAGGTAGATTCCAGGGGATTGATGGTTGTTGATGATTCCGGAACGACTTCCATTGGGAATGTCTGCGCCGGTGGGGATGCGGTGACTGGTGCAGCAACCGTTATCAGTGCCATGGGTGCTGGTAAGGTGGCAGCAAGTACCATCAACGATCATCTGGAGAACAATTAGGTATTTTCCGGCTTCTAGCCGGATAATCTTCTATTTTCTCACTTTCATTTTTACTTTTTTTCGGAATCATCTTTTTAAACTAACAAACTCTTGGTAGCACAAATGAAAAAGAGCGGATCATACAAGCAAGCTTCTGGAAAGAAAAAGAAGAGCTACGGTAAAAAGCCTTACAATAAGGTTGATCATACTGTAAAGAAGCATTCTGGTCCGAAGCATTCTGATTCGCAGAAAAGATCCGGTACAAAACGTGCAAATTATGAGAATGACTATATTTTCTGGTGCAAGGAATGCAACGTTCCACTGATAGGTCCCAAGTGCTGCACCTGTGGGCAGGAAGGTATCCGGCTCAATCTAAGCCAACCTGCGGATATCAGGTTCTGCTCTCCTTACGAGAGGAACATACTCCATGAAAAGCTGATGGAATCATTTTCATACGACCCAATTGGGGGCCGCATAGTTCTGCTGAATAAGATCCCTGGTGATGATAAGACCGATGAGGTCATCGTTGATGGCCTGCTGTTTGGTATTCTCAGATTCGATCTTTCTATAATGGACTATGCATTTGATATCCAGCTTGAGGGTGCAGGAATACTTCTTGAGTATGCAAAGGAAAAAACCGTAGTATTAAAGCGAAGCTCCAAGCACCTTAATGGCAAGAGGGTCGACCCCAATGATATTGAATCAATGGGTGCAGATGTAAAAGAGGGTGAGGATGTACTTGTCATATCAGGAAAGCTGAGCGGCTTTGGTGTAAGTTTTTGTGATGCTAATGATCTTCTTTCATGTACAGGTCCTGCCCTGAGAGTTCGAAAAATAGATTCCAATCCAGTATCTCTCAATCCAAAGATCTCTTCAATGGATGATGTGGTCGCTGCAAACATCGAGTACATAAGGAAGCTGGGCAAGAATGCTATCAATACTATCAAAGGCATAGCCAACCAGGGTGAATATAAAGATCTTCCAGTTCATGTTTCATTCAGTGGTGGGAAAGATAGTCTTGTGATACTCGACCTTACCATCAGTGCTCTTAGAAAAAGAAAAGTTGAAGCATTCTTCATCAATACCGGCATAGAATTTCCTGAGACCCTTGACTTTGTGTATGAATATTGTGAAAAGAATAGCATTCCTCTCACTGAGAAGAAGGCAGGAAATACTTTCTGGGAAAATGTGGAGGTATTCGGTCCACCTGCAAAGGATTTCAGGTGGTGCTGCAAGGTCTGCAAACTGGGACCTGCAAATGCGGCTATCGAAGAGTGTCTGGAAACATCCAGGACCTGTCTGACAATAGATGGAAAAAGAAAGCATGAGTCATTTTCCCGCGCAAATATAGCTGCCAGTGAAATGAATCCATTTGTTCCGGGGCAACTGAACATATTTCCTATAAGGGATTGGAGAGCCATAGAGGTCTGGCTGTATATTCACTGGAGGGGTATGGATTACAATCCTCTCTATGATATGGGATTTGAGAGAGTCGGGTGTTATCTTTGTCCTGCTGCACTTTCAGCTGAATACCATCGAATGGGTGAGATCCATTCTGACCTTTACGAAAGGTGGGAATCGTTCCTGTTGAACTGGGCCGAAAAGACAGGTATGTCTGAAAAATTCATGGAGCATGGTCTATGGCGCTGGAAAGAGCTTCCTCCAAAAATGTTAAAATTATGTGAGAACCTTGGCATATCCTCTTCAGGTGGGGCGCAAGAGGGGGATTTCAGTATTGATATCACTTCAGGAATTTCCCCATGCAAGGCTGGGGGGTACTCCATAGAAGCTATTATCCATGGTTTTTCCATGAAATCATCTACCAATATCATGAATATGATGGGTGAGACTGTATTTTCTGAGGAGCTTGGTCTCTTAATAGTTAAAGGAAAGGCATCATCCGTTAAGTTCTTTTCATCGGGCAATATGCTTGTAAATGCAAAGAGCAGGGAGGATGCAGACCGGCTTTACAGTGATGTTTCCATGCAACTGATCCGCAATCATAGATGCACAGGTTGTGGTATATGCGTAAATGCTTGCCCTGTGAGTGCCATAAGTCTGGATAATGGCAATGGTATTATCGTCAATGATCGTTGCATAAGGTGTGGAAAGTGCACAAAGTCCTGTGTAGTGTTGAAATATGCTGGGAAAATGAATCGTTAATGCACCTGTTGCAGGTAAGTTTTCGTGGTGAATTATTAATACCTCGGACGTATTATATTTAAAACACTATAGTTTACTTAAAATATTGATGGATGATATGGTGAGTTCTCAGAAGGATGGCATTTCGCGTATAATTGACTATAAATGGAGTATTGCAGCAGGACTTTTGTTTTTAATCCTTCTGGTAATCCAGTTCTCCGTATTCCTTCCAATTGCTGATGGAATTATTCTTGGTCTTGTATTTGCTTACCTGTCTCGCCCGATCTACCTGAAGTTTAAGCGCTTTCCGCGTATCGGTGCATTTGTAGCCACAATGTGCATTGTAATTCCTGTTGTTTTTATAATAGGGTCGGGTCTCTTTGAAATACTCGGACAGATTGGATGGCTGATCGAAAATCAGGCATCAGTTGCTAATTCCCTGCTTGACTTTTTCAGGTCTATAGATATTCCTGCAAAATATAGCGATGATGTCCAACAATTGATCTGGAATTTTTCCACTACCGTACTTTCACTATTTGGCAAAATTGGGATTTTTTCCTACGCAAGAGATCTCTTAATGTTTGGACTGAATATTCTAATTGCGATTTTTGTATGTTACTACTTGCTTGCTGACGGAAACCGCTTGTATTCTACGATCATAGTATGTTTCCCTGATAAATGCAAAAAATCTGTAACAAAGTATTTTGAACATCTGGATGTTATTTTGCAGGGTGTATTCATAGGCAATGCGTCAGCAGCACTGGTGGTAAGTGTACTCTCTGTGATAGTTTTCTATGCATTCGGTTTTTCCAACATACTTGCACTTTCAGCGTTGATCTTTGTGGCATCTGTAATTCCAATGTTTGCGGGCTATACCGTATTGCTGGTTTTGTCGGCTTATCGTTATTTCCAGTATGGTCTGGAAAGTGCTGTGGTTTTTTTTGTAGTAGCTTCACTGGTAATCTATGTCCCACCTGAGCTTTTCCTGCGTCCTTATCTTGCAAGTGTAAAATCTCATATACATCCTCTTCTGATTCTTCTGGCATTTCTGGGGGGGGCTTTTGTGGGTGGTATTGCAGGTTTCTTTGCAGCTCCAATGCTTCTGGGCGCCATAGTTTCAGCCTACCGGGTATATGTTGATGGTGATTCTGACGCATGCTTGCTTCCTGAGGACTCGATCTCACCTATCGAAGAATAATACTGGGGCAATACTTTCTCATTTTGAACTATTTCTCAGACCTTGGTCCACTGATTTGAAAAAGGTTAATAAGGATTGCTCTAATTAGGGTAGCAGACTACTGAAAGGTGAACTTATGCAATTATTATTAATCCATTCTGATTACATTGAATATGAAGTGAAAAAAAGCACTCCTGTTGCAGAAGAGATCGAAGAATCCTTCAAGACAGGAAGACTTGATGAGGCTCTTACTGCCTTTATAGCCGTGGAAAAGATAGACGAGTCCAGCGTTGATGAGGTTATATGCAAAGCCGTGGCTGAGATAAGAAATATAGCTGGCCAGGTAAAAGCTGAGAATGTAATGGTCTATCCTTATGCTCACCTGAGTTCTGATCTTTCTTCTCCTAAGGTAGCTATCTCAGTTCTCAAAGGCATTGAGAAAGAGCTTGCGGGGGATTTCAATGTCAAGAGAGCGCCATTTGGCTGGTACAAGGCATTTAAGGTCAGTTGTAAGGGTCATCCTCTTTCCGAGCTTTCCCGTTCCATCGTGCCAGAAGGAAAAAGTCCATCATGCGGTGAGTCTGTAATATGCGAATCTGAAAAGCCGGAAGTTGTTTCCGAGGCTCTTAAAGCAGAGAGTACTGCAAAATCATACTGGCATGTGCTCACTCCGGATGGGGAGTTGCATGATGCTGAGAACTTCGATTTCACCGGTCATGAGAATCTGGGCAAATTCGTAGATTATGAGATCTCCAAAAAGAGAGCAGTTGAAAGGGCTCCTCCTCATGTGGAACTCATGCGCAGGCTTGAGATTGCCGATTATGAGCCCGGATCTGATTCCGGTAACATGCGTTATTATCCTAAAGGCAGGTTGATGAAGTCATTGCTGGAGTCCTATGTCCTGGATGAGTCTGCAAAGACAGGGGCAATGGAGGTTGAGACTCCTCTGATGTATGACATGAACCATCCTACATTGAAGAAGTATCTCGATAGGTTCCCTGCTCGCCAGTACTCCATAGAATCTGACAAGAGGCATATGTTCCTGAGGTTTGCCGCATGTTTCGGTCAATTCCTCATGAATCATGATATGACCATTTCCTACAAGAACCTGCCAATGAAGATGATCGAAATGACCCGCTACAGTTTCCGTAAGGAACAGCGTGGAGAACTCGTAGGACTCAGGCGTCTTCGCGCATTCACTATGCCTGATATGCACAGTCTTTGTACTGACATGGAACAGGCGATCTCCCAGTTCGATGATCAATATAACATGTGCATATCCGTACTTGATAAAATAGGCATCAAGCTCGATGATTTTGAGGTAGCCATCAGGTTTACAAGGGATTTCTATAACGAGAACAAAGATTTCATAACCAACCTTGCAAGAACTGTCAATAAACCTGTGCTTATAGAAATGTGGGACACACGTTTCTTCTATTTTGTACTCAAGTTCGAGTTCAATTTCGTGGATGCTCTCGCAAAGGCAAGTGCGCTTTCAACTGTACAGATCGATGTTGAGAATGCAGAAAGGTATGATATCAATTATATAGATAGTAATGGTGAGGCAAATAGACCTGTGATCCTCCATTGCTCACCAAGTGGTGCCATTGAGCGCTGTATCTATGGTCTTCTGGAAAAGGAAGCCATGAAGGCAGAAGCAGGTGGCGTACCAATCCTTCCATTGTGGTTATCGCCCACCCAGGTCAGGATCATACCCATAGCTGAGGAGCACATGGAATTTGCTCAGCAGGTTTCGGAGCAGCTCAACTGTCGTGTTGATATTGACGACCGTAGTGATACTGTTGGCAAGAGGGTCCGTGAGGCTGGACGTGAATGGATTCCTTATGTTGTTGTTATCGGGGACCAGGAAGTGGAATCCGGCAATATTAACGTAACCATCAGGGCAGAATCTGAGCCGAAAAAACCTGTAAAGGTTTCAATGACACCAGCGCAACTCAATGCAAGGGTACTTGCTGAGGTTGAAGGTATGCCATACAAGGGTCTGCCTCTGGCAAAGATGGTATCCATGAGGCCAAAGTTCTTATAAGCTCAGCCAAATTATTATTTATGGCTCAGGGTAATGCAGAAGCAGGGGCTATTGCCTCTGCAACTATTTTTGTATCGGGTAAAGTGCAGGGTGTTTATTTCAGGAAGTTCACCCGGGACCATGCAGTGGATCTTGGTTTGAAAGGGTTTGTGCAGAATCTTCCGGATGGCAGGGTTATGCTTGTTGCAGAAGGCAATCGCGCAGATGTCAAAACCCTTGTCGAATTCCTTTATGTGGGTCCGCAACGTTCCAATGTTGAAGATGTGAATGTTGAATGGTCTGATATGTCAGGGGAATATCCTGATTTTGCTATCAGAAGATGATTACTCTGTATAACTATTTTTTTAATCTCTTTCTTTATCGAATAAGTTTAATTATCATGTCCTATGATTATTAGTTAATGATCGATGTAGTTATTGTCAGATATGGGGAACTTGCCCTGAAAAGTGCTGGTGTAAGGAACCGATATGAGAAAACCCTGGTGAGAAATATTGCAGCAATGCTGAAATCGCGCGCAATCTCCTATTCTAATATCAGTCGTGAATGGGGCCGTATATTTATTCATACTGCTGACCAGAATGCATCAAGGGCAGCTGCAGATGTATTTGGTGTGGTGTCAGCCTCTCATGCTATTATATCTGATGCTACCATTGAATCAGCTGCAAGCACATGTGCTTCTGTAGCCGATGGTTTTGTAAAGGATGGTGAATCCTTTGCCATAAGGGCAAGACGTTCCGGGAACCACAGTTTCTCATCCCATGAACTTGCAGTGAAATGTGGGGATGCTGTGTGGCATATGCTGGAGTCAAAGGGTATAGCACCTTCTGTTGATCTGAGTAATCCTGACAAAGAGATACTTGTGGAAATGCGTCAGAATAAAGCCTATATCTTTACAGAGACTTCTGACGGTGTTGGAGGCTTGCCAATAGGAACTCAGGGAAAGATGGTCTCTCTTGTATCCGGAGGTATAGATTCTCCTGTTGCAACCTGGTTGCTTATGAAAAGAGGAGTAGAGATAATCCCTGTTTACTGTAACAATGAGCCATATAGTGACGAGCGTGCAAGGCAGCGGACCATGGACTGTATTGCCCAGCTCCAAAAATGGTGTCCCGGTCATCCTTTCAAGATATACGAAGTACCAAACGGTGCCAACTTGAAGATGTTCATTGATGGCTGTGAGCGCAAAAAGACGTGTGTGCTCTGTAAACGAACTATGTACAGGATAGCATTCGAAATAATGAAAATAGAAGGTGCTTCAGGCGTGATTACGGGATCATCTCTTGGTCAGGTGGCATCACAGACCTCGGAGAACATGTATGCTGAAATTTCTGGCCTTAGTGTCCCTCTGTATCATCCACTCATTGGTCTTGATAAGACTGAAATAATCGATATTGCAAGGAGAATTGGCACATATGATATTTCCATACAACCTGCTGGTAGTTGTCTGGCTGTTCCTATCCACCCTGAGGTCAAAGCAAAACATGATTCACTTACGAAGGAAGAAGAAGATCTGGATATCGAAGGTCTCGTACGTTATTCCATATCCAATGCCAAGGTATCAAAAAGTGAGTAATTGTAGCACTTTTTAGTGCTCCTCATATTGAATTATTCACACCTTCTTTTTTTTGTTTTCAAGCCCATATCTGTTTGATGTATGTCTTTTGTTTTCCAATGGCAAGTCTTATATAAATATTTGACATATAATAATCGAGTGTATATAAAAATATATTTTTCTTATTGCAGTTGGTTTTTATGAGTGAATTTCCGTGGGAAACAAAAAAAGATTCAAATAAAGAATCATCAAGCAAAATGAATCCAGGTATGGATAGTCCCATAACCTCTGGGGCAGCACCAAATATCTCCAATCTTCTTGCCAATGCATTTGCAGAAGATTCAATGGAAGAGGTGCAGCTGGAGGTTCCTTCATTCTTATCTGAGAAAAGTGATGAAACCAGTGTTGTACTTCCTCCTTTTCTCGAAACTTTAAACAATGCTGTGGATTCCAATGCCATTTCCGGTGACATTATCCCAGCATTTGCAAGTCAATCTCCTGTGGTCAACCAAGTTCAGGAAGATGTAGTTCCTGTGTCTAAACCGCCTGTATTTGATATATCCTCTATTTCACAAAATGTATCAAATAGCCCTAATCCCCAATTACCTGAAAATTCGGTCCGGAAATCTCCACCTCCTTTATTCAATCCCGTATTTTTGGAAGATGAGGGTCCTATTAATGATTTAGGTGCTGTGTCAATTCCTGAATTTGAAAATACTGAGTTACCTCAGTCGAGTTCATTTGAAGCAAAAACTTCAGTGGATTCTCCTTTTATCTCTGCACCTTCGAGTATGGATAATCCCTTCCCTCCTGCTCATGCTCCTGTTAGTAGCCCTCTCCCACCTGCTTCTGGTCCTGTTGACAGTCCTTTCCCATCTGCTTCTGGTCCTGTTGGTAATCCGTTCCCACCTTCTCCTGGTCCCGTTGATGGTCCTTTCCCGCCTACTCCTGGTCCCGTTGATGGTCCTTTCCCGCCTGCTCCTGGTCCCGTTGGTGGCCCTTTCCCACCTTCTTCTGGGGGAGATGGTCCATTCCCGGGCGCAGCTCCTGTAAAGGATGGTCCATTGGAGTCTTCAAATTTAATTATGTCATCAATAAAAATCGAAGGTATCGTAAAGAACCTGGATGGTATGGGTATTGCGTTAAAGTCCTTGTTTAGGAGTTTGACGCGGGGGAAGAGTTTGATCGATAGGATGCAAGATTTCCAGGATGATGCAGTTCCCGGTGGGCAGAATGAACCTTCTCCCTTTGATTCTAGATCTAAAGTGGTCGATCCATTTTCCAATATAGGTTCACCTGTTTCTCCTACGGACAATCCATTTGCAGATGCGCTCCCGGCACAGCCGCAAGTTCAATCTCAGGCTTATAATGGAACAAAGGATACTGTAGAGGACTCTCGAAATGATCCCATTCCAGAAACATTTGATTCAGATTCTATCCGAAAAATAACACCCATTGAAGAACCTCTCTTTGAGGTTCAGGATGAGTACAAAATAGATGGTATGCTATCTTCAGGGCCGGATGGCTCAGCACCAATAACCGTGGGTGCGTTAGATGGGGGTATCATTTCGTCTTTGTCCGATAATCCCTTGGGAGAAAACGGTATCAATGCCGGAATGGGTATTGATGGCATCCGCGATAACAAAACAATACCTGATGTAGGTGATAATGCAGTACTAGAAAATGACTCGATATCAGTTCTTTCTGAAATACCTGGAAAGGATACTGCTGCTTTGTCTAATTTTGCAAATCCTATATCTAAACAGGACATTGAGTTTGTAAAAGATATTTCAGTCGATGTTCAGGATGTAA
The DNA here is from genome assembly GCF_045291275.1 of Methanolobus sp. ZRKC3. Classification (GTDB taxonomy): domain Archaea; phylum Halobacteriota; class Methanosarcinia; order Methanosarcinales; family Methanosarcinaceae; genus Methanolobus. The sequence continues at coordinate 1,621,008 of NZ_CP146982.1, read as the reverse complement.
AACTTCGCCTTGAATTTGCACTATCGAGGTTTGAGGATATCGAGGGCAATGTTTCCAGCCTCTCCGACACAGTTTCAGATATGGGTTCTGTTTTATCACGAGGCGAAAAAGATGCGGAACTGCTGTCAAGTGCAAATGTCAATTTAGAATTATTGGGTGAGAAAGTAGTCTCTATTGAAGAAAATATCGGAGATATTGAAAGTACACTACATGTTATCAAATCCGATAAGGAGTCAATGCGGTCTGACTTTAGTAGAATAGAGGAAAGCATTGCCGAACTTGTGAATTCCTATACTGCTCTGCTGGTGCAGGTGCACGAATCCTCTGAAACAAGTGAGTTACGGATATCTAAACTTGAAAAATCAATTGATGCACTGGGGCAATTCGAAGAACGCTTTGCTCGTATTGAATCTGTACAGGGTGGATATACTTCAACTTCCAGGGAACTGGCTAAATCCATTTCCTCGCTGGTGGATGAATTTGGCAGATCCTCTTCTGAGGTAGAGTCATTAAAGGTGAATTCTGAACAGAAGGTCAATGAACTTGCTAAAAGTATAAGCTCTGTAACTGAATACCTTGATTCGGAATTGAAAAGGCTTGGCGGGAATAGTTACAAGGGATTTGGTCATAATGTCCATCTTTCCAATATTATCAAGAATTCAAGCAACATGAAATTGTGCATGGAATGGCTGGAATTCCTCATGGGGCTTGTTGGCAGGAATAACCTTTCTGAGATATTGTCCTATTACGAAGAGCTTGGCTGGCTTACAGAAGAAGTCAAGATGGAACTGATGCATTATGCCGATGGCATCGATTTCTATATGGAAAAACCTGACTGGAAACTGACTCCTGATGATCATATCAAGTCTATCTGGTTCATAGAGAGCCTTGCAGGTATCAAGGTTGACAAAAATCGCCTTTCAGTAATAGACCGGGATATTGAAAAGGTTAAGAAAGGTGCTGAAATTTACGGTATCTGACCTAAATAAAAAATAAAAAGAGGTTTGTAAATAATTATTTACAAACAATTTTAGAATAACTTTATTCTACTGTCCATTTACTGCTGTCATCCTCTTCTCCTGATAAATCTACAAACTGCTCAGGTGAACTTGCATTTCTATCTCCTATCAGGTCAAAGGTTGCATTTGCAACAAATATCTGTCCCAGGGGTGCAGTCACAAGTACTCCTATTCCAAGCAGAAGTATGCCTATGAATATCAAAACAAAGTTGATCACATAGATTATCAAACTCTCAAAGGGATTGTCCTTCACAAGTTCAAAACTCTCTTTGAGTGCATCTACGCCCCCATATCCACGTATGACCAGTAATGGCAAAGCGAATATGAACAGTATTCCAACCACTGTTCCAACAATAGAGTGGATAGAGTTTGCTACGGCGATGATAACCGCATAAATTATAACGTAGATCCAGCTTCTGAGGAAATTCTCAGACTTGAATCCCACAAAAACATCATTGATCTCAACAGCCTCTTTTCTGGCTCCCTTCACAGCCATGTATCCTATTCCATAAGCCAGAGGCGCGATCGTAACGATCAGTATAGATCCCACGACAGCTATTAACAAAGCCACAATATAAGTAACAATATTTTCCTTCAGGGGATTCCAGGAATCCTTCAATAAACTTTCATAATCCATAAAAACCACTTCCTATAAATAATAATATAAGGGGTGTTCTGGAAAGTATATATAGATTTTTAAACAAATGCAAAAAAGAAAGAAAAGATGACGCAAGATGCGTCAAAGATTTTGATTTTAGATTCTGATGTTCATGTCAGAAACCATCTGCTGGCTGTTGACGTCAATCATCTTGACGTTGATTGTGTCGCCAGTAGTTCCAACATCTCCAACAGTTCCAGCATAATCGCCATCGGTTGCTGTAGTTCCAATCATGTATGCACTTGCATTCTTTACCACATAGAGGCGTTCACCAGCAGTAAACTCGCCTGTGGCGGAATCATCATAGACTACATCATTTCCCTCGACTGTGATTTTAGTGCTTGTTGTTGAAAGTACTATTTCATCTCCGCCCTGATGTTCAATCATGACTGCAGAGAAGCTTCCGCTAGTATCAGCAGCACTTCCTCTCATGCTTGCCTGTGGTGCCTGTTCTGGTGGTCCCATGCCGAATACGAATGCTGCGATAACTGCAGCAAGGATTACAGTGATTGCGACCATCAGAATTACGCCGATGACCGGGGATACTGCATCCTCTTCTTCTAAGAATTGGTTTGCTTTGCTCATGTGTGTTCCTCTCTCATTAGAAAATTAAATTTTCTTCTGCTTTTTTTTCTGGACTACTTTTTCAAGTTTTTTTGTCCACATTTTATCGTCGAGGTCGGTATATTCGCACTCGAGATAGTGTTGCACTGCCATACTTAAGGCTTCTTTTGTTGATGATTCATTGCACTTCTTTTTAAGTGCCATCAACTCATCCTCTGTTAGTACAGTTTGTGCATGTACAATTTTAACCATTGTATCTCCTGAAAGTTTGATTCATCTGAGCATCACTGCTCATTCATCATCATAATAACAATTATGAAATTTATATATAAAGGTTTGTCTTAAAAATTCATGTGTAGTAATGAACCATGATGAATTAGCATAGTTATTATATTTTGATATCAATATATTCGAATATGCGAACAATATGTGCCAAATCTCCAAATTCATATCTTTAAATTGTATATATTGAATTTAGTTCAAATTTCTTAATAAAATTAACAATGTAATATTTTAATCTGCTGTTTTTGTTATCCATTGGCAAAAACAAAATACTACTTAACATATTATAGGAGCAGACGTTTCATCTTACTAAGGAAGTAAAATTTATGGTTTCCAGTCGGTTTATAATTACGGTCATTGGTGTTGACAAAATAGGTATCGTTTCAGGTATTACCGGGGTGATGGCAGATTTCAATGTGAATATTGTTGATATCAGCCAGACTATCATGGAAGATATGTTTACAATGATAATGCTTGCAGAGGTAAAAGAGGCAAATTTCAATTTAGCATCTTTTCAAAAAACAATGTCTGAAAAAGGTGATGAATTCGGTGTGGATGTCAGGGTTCAGCATGAGGACACATTCCGGTTCATGCATAGGATATGAGGTGGTATTTCAATGCTTATCCATCCTGAGGAGATCATGGAAACCATTAAAATGGTTTCAAATGAGAACTTTGACATTCGAACTGTGACCATGGGCATAAGCCTGCGTGATTGTTGCCATCCTGACATCGACGTATTCAATGAAAATATATATGAGAAGATGACTGGCTATGCTCAGGACCTTGTCAGTACCACTGATGAAATTCAGTCCCTTTATGGCATTCCCATCATCAATAAAAGAATATCAGTTACTCCTATTGCAATAGTGGCAGAAAGCTGCAGGTCGGATGATCTTAGTTCCGTTGCAAAGACCCTTGACCGGGTTGCTGAAGATGTGGGCGTGGATTTCATTGGCGGCTTCACTGCACTGGTGCACAAGGGTATGACAAAGGGCGACCTTGCACTTATCAATTCCATACCTAAGGCTCTTTCAAGTACTAAAAAAGTCTGTTCATCAGTTAATGTGGCAACCACCAAAGCAGGCATCAATATGGATGCAGTGGCTTTGATGGGCAAGATCATCAAGGAAACCGCTGAAATGACCGGACAAGATGGTGGTATCGGATGCGCAAAGCTCGTTGTCTTTGCAAATGCACCTGAGGACAATCCGTTCATGGCAGGCGCTTTCCATGGGATCGGGGAGCCGGAATGCAGCATCAACGTAGGGGTCAGTGGTCCCGGAGTTGTTAATTCTGCGGTGCGCGGGCTTGAGAATGCAACACTCAATGACATCGCCGAGTGTATAAAGAAAACTGCTTTCAAGATCACTCGAATGGGTGAGGTTGTTGGCAAAGAGGCTGCACGACGTCTTGATGCGCAATTTGGTGTCCTTGACCTGTCACTTGCCCCCACTCCTGCAATTGGTGATAGTGTTGCTGCGATACTTGAGGCAATGGGCCTGGAAAGCTGCGGTACTCATGGAACAACAGCCGCACTTGCCCTGCTCAACGATGCTGTTAAAAAAGGTGGTGCTATGGCTTCATCTTCGGTCGGTGGTCTAAGCGGTGCATTTATTCCGGTGAGTGAGGATGCTGGCATGATACGCGCAGTTCAAAGAGGGTCACTTAGTCTTGATAAACTTGAGGCAATGACAAGTGTCTGTTCTGTGGGTCTTGATATGATAGCAGTTCCCGGAGATACTCCTGCATCTACTATCTCTGCGATCATTGCAGATGAAATGGCTATTGGCATGGTCAATAAGAAGACGACTGCTGTACGGCTCATACCTGTGCCTGGCAAAGATGTTGGGGATATGGTGGAATATGGCGGATTATTGGGTAGTGCTCCTGTCATGCAAGTCAGTAAATTCAGCTCAGATGAATTTATTTCCCGGGGTGGCAGGATTCCTGCTCCTATCCAGGCACTGACAAATTAGTCACGCATCAACTGAATGAATACTGGGGTATGGGGTTAAATGATCATTACTTTGATAGGTATGGCTGGTGGGGGTAAAAGTACAGTGGGCAAAGTCCTTGCCCGCCAGCTTGGATATGGATTTATTGATACTGACCATCTCATTGAGAATAGCACTGGTAAAGCTTTGCAGTCTCTCATAGATGAGATGGGTGACATGGCTCTCATCGATATTGAGGAAGGATGTATCTTATCTCTGGAGTTACAAGATAACTGCATAATATCCACTGGTGGGAGTGTGGTATATTCTGAAAGGTCAATGGATTTCCTTAAAAGAACATCTACTGTTGTTTTTCTTGATGTCCCATTTGCCACTCTTAAAAGAAGGCTTTCTAATATTGCCGACAGAGGCGTTGTCGGTCTCAAAAATGGAACTCTGCATGACCTTTACCGGGAGCGTATCCCTCTTTATCAAAAGTATGCTGATATAACTGTGAAAGTATCTGGCTCCGATGCTGTTAAGAAGGTCGCAAAAAAAGTTCTTGATTCCCTTTCTCTATAATATTTATGGGGAAATGAAACAGTAAAAAAGGAAACAGGTATCAGGGATAAAATTTCCCTGTATATTACCAAATTGTTGTTAAAATATCATCTTTTTAGCACCCTCCACCATGTCCTCAAGCATTTCAGGTGGGATGCCAATGATCATTTCGTCTTTATCAAATTCTGTAAACATGCGGCTACCTGTGCATCCGAGACTGATGTTGACCTGTCTTTCCTGCATTGGGTGAACAACACTTTCTGAGCAGAAACTCTGCAGGCCTGAGAAGCTTGTATTTATCTTCCCGCCGGAATTGTAAAGGAGTGTCTGGGATATCTGCATAACAGTTTCGGGATTAGCTACAATGATTACCACACTTGGCTTTACCGGAGTTTTTTCGAGGGGTGCGTAAACGATGGCCTTTGCGGACTTTGAAGGCATCATGGGCATCTCTTTCATCGTTTTTCTTGCGGCATCGATACTGCCGAAGCAATTGAGGTAGTAATAGAAATCTCCCTTTTCAATTTCATTGCATTTCTGGCTCAGCCCAAGCGCGGCTGCTCCAATATCACATTTCTGATCACCAAGAAGTGCATACCTTATGGTTTTCTTCCTTCTGGCATCATCTATCATTCCGCAGTGGTGCTTCTCGTTTTCCACTTGTTCTATACCTTCAGGGATCTCCTTGTCTGCTGGTATGATGGTAACTGCAACAGGTGATGTCTCCAATTTGAGGCTATCTATCAATTCCTGGCTCATTTTGTGGATGGTCTCTAGGTCCATGTATAGGCTCCGTTGTTGTTAGGGTCTGATTCAAAGACCCTGGTCTAAAAATGTATGCTGTCCTATGCAAAAACATAGGACTCACATTCTTAATGTGAAATAGTCTTTATGTTCCTATAAGTTATAGCTTTTGAAGGGCAGATCCTCACGCATCTCTTACAGCTCATTCCCAGGCAGAGGTGTGCGGTATACTCGGCGCACATGATTCCATTCTTTTGAACGATCATGAGGGCATCCTCGGGGCATTCTGCTTCGCAGATCTTACATTCCAGACAGCCTTTCGTTTCTTCCTCTATGACTATGTTCATGTCATTTATGACATCGATCTCTTCAGCACCTGTGTCTTCTATATCCTTAGTTGCCCTTCTCTCCATTATTGGGGATGGTTCTATTTCTGGTAGGCGTGGCAGGTCGTATGCTTCCAGGAACTCATTGTATGTTTCAATTGACATGCCCTCGGTCCAGTATGCAAGTTCGCATGTGTATATATCCTTGAATGTGTCATTGGTAGCCATCATTAAGTGATCTGCCTTTATCTTGTGTGCAAGTTTGCTGATCTCGTCCAGTGCATATTTGCCGAAGATCACATCTTTTGCAAGTGCAAGTGACGTGTTACCGAACTGAACTATCTTCTTTGAGAATCCGGGGCATAGTCCGATCACTCTTGCCTTGTTAGCATCCACGTATGTGCCTGATGCACCTGACATGTACATATTTACAAGCTGGCTGTATTTGAGTCCGGATTCCACAAGGAGGGTCAGGTGTGCCGCTCTGATAGCACCAATAGCTTTTCCTGCTTCTGCTATGTCTTTATCACTTATCTCGATGTCTTCACCAAGCACTAATTTTCCGTTTGGAAGTTCAGGTAGCTTTTCAACAAGTCCTGTGCTGATGGCCAATGAGATTGCAGAAATAACGCCAGTGCCGGTTATTCCCTTTGGTTCAATTTCTCCTTCCTTGCTGACCTTTCCTGTAACCGGATCAATGAGGTGGCCTTTCTTCTCCTGCATCATCTCATCAAGTACGGTAATTCTCCAGAGTCCGTCTTCTTCATTAACATCAGATATTGCGCCAGGGCTTGCAAGCATTCCGCATTTGATTCCCTGTCCTTCTATTGCAGGACCTGCTGCTGCGCTTGCCGTGATAATTCGATCTCCGACTTTAAGCGCCATCTCAGCATTTGTGCCGTAATCGGTAACAAGTGATATTTCAGTTTCATCCATAAAGTCGGTCTTGATCATCATTGCAAGGGCATCTGCACCAATCTCATGCTGGATGGATGGCAGTACAATGATCTCACAGTTCTGCATTTCTGGCATGTTGTTGAAAATGTCACTGCCATTGTATACTTTCATGCCTCTTTCGATGTTCTCGACACCAAGTCTCTTTTGCATGTTCTTTCCGGCATATGCAAGGTCCCTTATCTCTATGTTCTGGAAGAGGGATAATTGAATTGGATTTCCACATGCTACCATTTTCTGGATCTGCTCAAGAGGAATATTCAACCTATTCAGCATTTTCTTTATTGTAAGCATCATTATCTGATGCGTTACATCCTGTCCTACATGAATGGCAAAATGAAGGTGGTCAGTTACATTCCCCCCTGGGAGAGGATGTCTCATCGTCATTACTGTTTTTATGACGTTCTTAGTTTCAAGGTCCAAAAGCTGTAATCTAAAACCACTTGTTCCCAAATCTATTGCAATTCCGTACAAAAAAATCCTCCTTATGAATATGATTTGTATATTATACCTAGAAAAATCCAGGGGCATATACGCTTGTGCATGATACGTGCACTATCGTATATAAAGAATATGATTTGATATTATACTTGTATTTGAAATTTTATATATTATTGTGTTGTGGGGGTGAATGTCAAAAAATTAAATCCCATAACTTCTAGGATATCCATGAAAATAGTAAGAAAGGGGCCAGGAAAATAAAGTAATTTGATCATATTTGAATTTGCCTGAAAACAATTGTTTACAGTTTTATTTGACCATTTCTGTATTTTTCTTGTAGGTCTCAAAAAGATCTGAACACCATTGACGTGCACCGACATTGTAACTGATTGCTTTTTTGTGGTCCCATGTTCCTTCTTTGGTAAAGAGCGCAATATGTACAAGGTCATCTGTTACAGAGAGTGCTCCTATTTTCAGTGCATCATCTTCACATACATAAACATTGGAGTTTTCAGCTTCCATTACTGTATCGTATTGTTCTTTGTAGTCTTCTTCAAAACGTTTATGGACTGATCTTGTAATGAGGAGTTCAAACTGAATATTTTTTTCTGCCAGTTCTGAATAGTCAATTGGGCATGCCGGGCAAAAAAATGTGAACATGGACTGTACTTTTTTAGATTGCCTTATACTGTCCGATAATTCCTCTGGTGGTTCAAATAGATGGTTGAGGTCAGGTTCAAGTACATTCACTTCTCCAAGATCGCCTATCCTGTAAAGGAAATCTTCAGGAATTGCACTCAGGTCTCTGCTATCCCAGTACCCTTTGTTCCTCTCCAGGACATTAAGAGTTTCAACCAATGGTTTAATTTTGATCAGGATTATTTTTCCTGTATGGGTCAATTGGTACTTGTCACCCTTTTGCTCTATAAGGCCCTGCTCGATCAAAATCTTGATCTGAGCCATTATTGCGCTGGCTGTACCTGTCAATGAACTCTTTATTTCATCGATGGTAGCTGGGCCATCCATTAGCATAAGAAGCGTTTTTTTCCTCTTTTCCGAAAGGAACACAGTGCTTATCAATTCGGTTTTCATGGTATTCTCATTTTAATGAGTTGTTTTTTCCATCTTTAAATGGGTAAGTTCTGAAAACTGGACTACAAAACATTCTGAAATGGATTCTGCGTTTTCCAACTAGAAATTCCATGATCTTCAAAAAAAGTTGGCATGGTCACCAACTTTAAAACTTAATCCTTTATCTTCTGGGGTCTTCACCAAAGGTGCTGTGGTAGCGCTGAATTACGTTGTCAAGGTAATTGGATGTCATCCTGGAAGCACCTTTTGACATAACGCTATTCAGTGGAAACTCTGTGTGGCAATTAACGCAACAGGCAAGTTCGCATCCTGTAACGGATTTTGGACAACCGCTACAAAGTTTTGCTCTTGAATAGAATAGATTGAAAGTTTTACCGCATTCTGGGCAGGTTACCATCCTGTTTGAATCATAGAACTGCTTGCTAACTCCTCTTCTTTGCAGATCCATGCTGTATCTGTCATCACGATTAAGGTCGTCTAATGCTTTTTTTTCATCGTCCCTTCGTTCGCTTCGGCGCATTTGTTCTCATTTGGGTCTAATATACTTAAATCTTTTGAAGCATTAAGCTTGCCAAAAAATACTGAAAATGTTTATTAAAATCTTGAGTAGGCTCTCTTGAATTCGTTAATTCAGAATTTAGAGTTAATAACTTATTCTTTATCTCGCCGCAACATATTGTTTTTTATCTGACTGTGGCAGTATGTTTAAATAGTCTAACTTAGACATAATCTCTTATTTATCATCACCACCTTTAAATGAGAGAATATATCACCTGATCGGATGGTCTCACTCTTTAATGTCTTTTTTATCAATTAAGTTAAAGTATCATCAACGGAAAAAATATCTCTAATTAGTTCTTGAACATTCTGCTAGTATCTTCAGGCAAAAATGCAGGTGACCACATGGCTGAAATTACACTAAGGGATCGTTTCATACGAGCCATAAAAATGAAAAGGACAGATAAGGTTCCGGTATGCTCTGTTACCCAAACGGGAACCATCGATCTGATGAAAATGACTGGTGCCTATTGGCCGGAAGCACACTTTAATGCTGAAAAAATGGCTGCTTTGGCTATAGCTGGTCATGAAATTGCAGGTTTTGAGGCTGTTCGTTACCCTTTCGATATAACTTCTCCACTTCCTCTGGATGTGCTAATTGAGGGTACGGTGGAATCCCAGCCTTCTATTGTCAGGTTCCCATGCAAAGTAAAAGAAGACCTGAAGACTATAGATATTGAGCATATGATGGATAATAAAAGGATTGAAACCATACTAAATGCAACAGAGATCATTCGGGATAAAGTAGGTGATGACGTACCACTGGTTGCAGGTGCTCCTGGGCCGGCATCAATTGCATATGCTCTTGCAGGTCCCAACAATTATCTTGAATGGATGATTACTGATGAGGATATCTTCAAGGAAATGCTTAGTATCGGAGTTGAATTATCCCTTGAATATTCCAATGCCATTCTGGATCATGGTGCAGATGCTATCTGTATGCCTGAATCAGGTGCAGGGCCTGACCTCATGCCACCTCAACTTTTTGAGTCTATGGTGTTGCCTGAATACAAGAACCTGACACGCAGGTCTAAGGGATTACTTATACTGCATATGTGTGGGGATGCGGTGTGGATACTTGACCCCATGTCCCGATCAGGTTTTGAAGGTATCAGCATCGAGGAGCGGGTGGATGTGGAGCATGCTAAAAGGGTAATGGGCGATAAGGTGTGTCTTATAGGGAATGTCTCATCTGCGGGAACTCTTCTATGGAAATCTGTTGATGATGTGCGGGCTGAAGCAAAGAAGTGTATTGCAGATGGTGTGGATATACTTGCTCCAAGCTGTGGGGTAGCACCCCGAACTCCTCTGGATAACCTGAAGGCACTGGTGTCTTCCCGGGATGAGTACTATCTGAAAAACTAGTACTATTATAGTAAGTGTAGTATTATTATAGTACTTATTGTACTATTATAGTACTTGTAGCATTAAACATTCATTGTACTATTTATTATAATATAGTTTCATGTTTATTCCAAAATAGCATGCAATTTTTGAACAACGGTGATCAACGTGGCATTTGACAGATTATTTGAAGTTGATAGCATTGGTAAATGCAAATTGAAGAATCGGATAGTCATGGCTCCCATGGGCAATATCAATATGGCAGATCCCGTTGGTCGTCCAATGGATAAGATGATCGAGTATTTTATAGAGAGGGCAAAAGGCGGTGCTGGTCTTCTGATAACAGGCCTGGTCCCTGTTTCCTATGGGATCGATCCCACGGTCTCAGAAGATAATGATACTACTTATTTTCCACGCATAGATGGAACTTCACGAACCCGGCTTTCGGGATGGAGGGATCTCACTGCCGGAGTCAAGCCACATGGTTCAAAGATATTTATTCAATTAACCGCAGGTCTTGGGAGGGTTGGTTCTCCTGAGGTGGCTTTAAAAGGAAAGATGTTGAAGTCGTCTTCCATAAACCGTAATTTCTATGTGCCACAATTGCCCCATCTTCCTTTTTCTGATCGCAAGATAAGAAAGATCGTGAAAAGTTTTGGTCAGTGTGCTGCAAATGCAAAAATGTCCGGTTTTGACGGGGTTCAATTGCATGGTCATGAAGGCTACCTGATGGACCAGTTGACATCTGACCCCTGGAATCGAAGAAAGCTTGGAAGGTATCGGAATAAATTCCAGTTTGGTATTGATGTTGTAAGGGAGATCAAGAGGCGATGTGGTGAGGATTATCCTATTATGTATCGTCTTGACCTTACACAGGCATTACAGGAAAGTTATGGGGACAAGATATTCCAAAAGCGTTTCAGGGGTAAGGAGCGGAGCATCGAAGAGGGCCTGCAATTCTGTAAAGTTCTCTATGAGGCTGGAGTTGATGCCTTTGATGTGGATAAGGGGTGCTACGATAATTGGTTCTGGCCCCATCCTCCTGCATATTTTGATGATGCCATATATGTTGAGGAGATCGCAGGCAGGTTAAAGGAATTTTTCAGAAAAGAAGATATCAATGCAAAGGTCATAGCGGTAGGCAAGATGGGTAAACCTGAGTGGGCTGAGAAAGTACTGGAAAATGAATGGGCGGATTTTGTCATGCTTGGTCGTCCTCTTCTGGCCGATCCTTACTGGCCACGGAAAGTGAAGGAAGGCAGGGTTCGGGAGATAGTTCATTGTATTGGTGATCATGAAGGTTGCATAGAGTCTTTCAAAATGGGTGGTCATCCATGTTGTTCGGTAAATCCATATGCTGGCTTTGAGGAATCTAAGAAGCTGACCCCGGCTGAGACCATAAAGAAAGTTGCTATCATTGGAGCTGGTCCTGCTGGTTGTGAGGCAGCGATAACTGCTCATAAACGTGGGCATGATGTCACTCTTTTCGAAAAGAACGATCACATAGGTGGCCAGTTGCACATTGGCAGTAAAATGGTTATAAAGCATGATGTGAAGAGATATCTCGACAACCTTGCTTATCAGGTGGATCTTTTAAGAGAAGATGGTCTGAAAGTTGAATTTAACACAGAGGTATATTCTGCTGATCTGAAAGGCAAGTTTGACGTAATAATATGTTGTAATGGTTTGAAGGTAGAACTTCCTCCTATAGAAGGTATGGATTCTGTGAGATATCAGGAAGCGAGGGATTTCCTGCTTAATGATATGACGTTACCGGATGATGTAAAGAAAGTCCTGGTGGTCGGGGGTGGGATAATTGGCTGTGAGCTTGCTTATTCACTTGCTTATGAAAAGGGTATTAAAGTTACCATTGTTGGGAGAAACAATGCCTTGATGCCTGATACTGTCCAGACCAACAGGGCACAGATGTTGTGGATGATGATGGGTAAAGGTTCTCCTTCCGGTAAGGGTGGGAATATGTTAAATGAAGCTATTGAGGTCTACAATGCTTCAGAACTTGTAAAATTCTCTGAAGGTAAAGCGCATCTGCGGGTAAACAGGGCACGGGATGATCCTTATTCTCCATGGAAACCTCTGATTCCTGATAATGTGGTAAATCCCTTTGAAAAATCTCTTGATCCTACTAATATAGAAGAGTACGTTATAGATGCGGAATATGTTATTTTTGCCATAGGTGGAACGCCGGATAATGCACTCTACTACGAGCTGTTGAGGGAAAATACTGCTAATGAGGTGTATTCTGCAGGTGACTCCAAAGATTTCGGGCGAGTGTGGGACGCGGTCACCGGGGCGAACGAAGTTGCCCGTAGTATTTAAGCCAACCGGCTAATTGGGACAAGTTTGGCTATTTATATCTCCATGCGTATATGCAGATTTATATTATTTTGTTTTTATATATATGTGCGGAATTATTATGCTGTGTGCTCATGGAATCAAGGTCTACCTGTTCAACATAACTATTGAAGTTGATGTAACAGAGCTAATCGGTATACATAATGCTAAAATCTCTCTATTCTTTAATCAAATTAACTTGTTCGCAGGATTACGTTTATTATTCGTCAAAAATAAGCATATTGTCGAAGCTATTGTTTTTATCAACGGCATGATTTTGCAAAATGCGGTTGATGAATCCAAATAAGATATTTTATATATGGCTACCCAAGTAGAGTTTGTAATCAATAATTACAAATTTAGAATTTGTATTGTTGGCTCAGAAACTAATAACTTTAAAGTGGTTAGTGGTGGACCCGTTTCACCGTTCTCGACCACGACCTAAAATATTTGGAGGCATTTTATGACAGCAGAAGAAATTATACAGGGACTCACCGACGCAGTAGTCGGCGGTAAGAAAGACGTAGCAGCAGAATTAGCACAGAAAGCACTCGACGAAGGCGTAGACCCATATGAGGCAGTAATCAACGGTCTTGCAGAAGGCATGAAGATCATGAGCGAAAAATACGATGCTAAAGAAGTATTCATGCCACACCTTCTCATGGCTTCCAACGCAATGTATGCAGGTATGGACCTTCTCGTCCCACACATCAAGCTCGAGGGCGGTGGTGTAAGGAAAGTACTCATTATCGGTACAGTAGAAGGAGATGTACACGACATCGGTAAGAACCTTGTAAAGACCATGATGAGTGCAGTAGGTTTCGAAGCAGTAGACCTTGGTAAGGATGTACCAATCGAGGACTTCGCAAAGGCAGCTGTAGAGCACAAGGCTGACGTAATCTCCATGAGCACACTCATGACCTCCACAATGGACAACATGCAGAAGATCATGGACACACTCAATGCACAGGGCATCAGAGACAAGGTAAAGGTCGTAATCGGTGGAGCACCAATCACCAAGGACTTCGCAGAAGAGATCGGCGCTGACTTCTCAACAGTTGATTCCATGGAAGCTGCAAACTGGGCAATGGATGTAGCAAAGGCACTTCCAGCAGACAGATGGTAATTCATCTGCTAAGCAATTAATTTGTTAAACTACTGAAATTTGTACAGTTTTTGAGCTGTACAAATTTCAAATTTTACTACTTATAATAACGATTGGGTGGGCGTCAAGCAATCGGTTTTCAGGGTTGGTTTATTTCACTGTAACGGTTGGTTATAGTACGGGCCAGATTCGTTTTTAAGGTAAGTAAACACAGTTATTTGCGTAGTGTGTTAACAGGCACTATTATTAAATATATTAAGGCAATTCATCTTGTCTAACTGACATGTCAGTTGGGCTATTATCTATTAAACGATATTAGGAGTTTATTTCAATGGCTGAATATACACCAAAAGAAAGATTAGCACGTGCACTGAGAGGAGAATCTGTTGACAGGATGCCAGCAGTCTCTGTCACTCAGACAGCAACAGTAGAACAGATGGAAGCATGTGGCGCATTCTGGCCAGAAGCAAATGATGATGCAGAAAAGATGGCAGCACTCGCAGAAGCAGGTCACACAGTAATAGGTTTTGAAGCTGTGCGTGTACCATTCGATATCAGTGCAGAAGCTGAGTTCTTCGGATGCGGTATCAAAGCAGGTACAAAGGAACAGCAGCCATCCGTCAGCAGCCACTGTGTAAAAGACATCTCAGATGTTGAGAAACTCAAGGGCTTCGACATCAACCAGGGCAGAGTAGCTACAGTATGTGATGCTGTAAAGATCCTCGCAGGCAAATATGGCGCTGAACTTCCAATCATGGGAAGTATGCTCGGTCCTTTCTCCCTTGCACAGCACATGAATGGTGACGACTGGTTCATGGCAATCATGACCGACGAAGCATTCGCAACAGCACTTCTTGACCTCGCAACCGAGTTCAATCTTGCATACGCAAACAAGATGGTAGACAACGGTGCAGACACAATGGTCATCATTGACCCAACAGCAAGCGCAATGCTCATTGGTGACGAATACTACAACAAGTTTGTAGTTCCTGCACACAAGAAGATCGTTGATGCAATGCATGAGAGAGACGTAGCAACTGTAATCCACATCTGTGGTGACACAACAATGAGTCTCGAGCTCATGGAATCATCTGGTGTTGATGGTATCAGTGTAGATCAGAGTGTAGATGTTGCAAACGCAAAGAGCAAGGTAGACAAGGCAGTAATCATCGGAAACCTTGACCCTGTAGCAGCACTCTGGAAGGGCACCCCTGAATCTGTCAAGGATGTTTCACAGAAAGCTCTTGATGCAGGCGTAGATCTCCTCGCACCTGGCTGTGGAATTGTCAGCAAGACCCCAAATGCCGCACTTCAGGCAATGGTCGAGATGGCAAAGAACCACAAGTACTAAGTTCAAATATAAAACAAATCGCTTTTCGGGTAGGCTATGCTTTTTTAGCAACTGCCCGGAAAACATTTTTTTAGATATATTATACTAACATATGTCTTTTAATTTTATCATCTAATTACTCCTTTACTAATCTCTGCTATGTCTATAACAAGTAATAGCAAATACAATCGAAAAACAACATAAGACGCGCAGTTCATTGGAATATTTTAATGAGTGGCCAGTATCTTATAAAAAACAAGAGACGGGTAGTCCCAATGTCAAAAAAGTTCCCAGTTATGCAAAATATAATGTTTAATTTAGGATCGAAATCCTCTTCTCATAAGTGTATTTTAAGGGATAAGGGGCAGCTGTTGCTGACAAATGTCTGGTATTTCCCTATTTTCATGCTTGTTACCATTTTCGGTACGTTGATAATGTATCGCTACACTTACTCCGAGAATATATGGGTTGGAATACCACCTTCTGCCATAGGCTCCTGGAATCTGTGGGCTGAGATCCCACCTACTATTATACTTTCAACTATCTGGCTCATATTCTGGAAGACCAGTTGTTCCAAAGGAAGGATTTTTCTTGTAGTGGCATCGGTTATTGGTTATATACATGAGGTTCTTGGTGTGCAGCATGGTTATTTCACATACCTTGGCGGTGTCTATTTTGGTGTACCGATCTGGCTTTTGCCTGGCTATGGTACCATATTCTGGTCCGCACACAACCTGTGGAAGGGTTTTGAAGGTGCTTTTTCAAAGAAGCGGTGGTTCCATCGTATGAATTACTTAGCTGTTCTAAGCATGGTAACATTGTTCATAGTTGATTATTCAATTTTCAGCCTGTCACATGACATAGTGGCAATATTGTTTAAGTTCTTCATCGTGTTCATGCTCTTCAAGGGCCTTGCTCAATTGCGACTGGCATATTTCGTGGCATTTTTTACGGTATTGACGGAGTTCACCGGAGAGACACTGGGAACATGGTCACACCCTGACTTTTCCTTCTTTTCACTTATGGCAGGGTATGTCTTCCTTCTCTGGGTATGCCTCACACTTAATGATTATATAAAAGGGGTCAAGAAATGGGGTCGCCTGGAAGCTCTTGCAGCTGTTGTGATGACAACGTTCTACATACTCTCATTGCTGGGATTCTTTGAGGTTTGATCCCATTCATACTTTAAACCTGCCGGATACTACAAATTTATCATTTGAAGTATCTGTTTCAGGTTTTATTCTTCTTTTAGCCAACTAATTAATAAACGATGATACTAAGATAGATTTAGATGAATCGGGACATTCAAAGAGTCTTTAAGTTACAGCAGGAACATGCCCCTGAGCTGGCTCGCATGGGTCCCAGCGAGAGGATTGAACGCCTGTTGCGAATTGACAAATACCTCAAGGATGAAAACAGGGTTACAGAACTCTGTGATGCCATGCAAAAGGATTTTCGTAAGCATGAGGTGGAGGTAATTGCAACAGAAATTGGCGTTGTTCAGGCACAGATATCCCATACACGCAAAAAATTACGCAGCTGGATGAGATCACAAAAAGTCAAAACTCCTCTTCCCATGGTGGGCACTCGCTCGTACATACGTTATGAGCCAAAAGGTGTTGTCCTCATCATGGCTCCATGGAACTATCCTTTTAATCTTTCTCTTGTCCCACTGGTATATGCCATTGCATCAGGTAATGCCGCTATAATAAAACCCAGTGAAGTATCTGCAAATACTTCAGCTTTCATTAAGAAAATGATCAATGAACTATTTGATGAAAGTGAGGTGGCTGTATTTGAAGGTGGTCCTTCTGTCGCACAGGAATTGCTCGACCAGCCGTTCAATCATATTTTCTTCACTGGCAGCCCTCAAGTTGGCAGGATAGTAATGACTGCAGCTGCCAAACACCTTGCCAGTGTTACGCTGGAGCTTGGTGGGAAATCTCCTGCCATTGTGGATAAAACTGCAAATGTCCGTAAAGCTGCCAGGGGGGCTGCCTGGAGTAAGTTGATGAATAATGGACAGACCTGTATAACTCCTGATTACCTGATTCTGCATGATTCAATAAGTGATTCATTTATTGACGAATTCAATGGTGCAGTACAGGAATTCTATGATCCCGATGGAAAGGGTATTGAGAATTCTCCTGATTATTGCCGCATAATCAATGATTTTCATTTCCAGCGCTTGAAGTCTCTTTATGATGATGCGATTGCCAAAGGTGCACGCGTGCGTGTGGGGGCTGACTTCAAGGAGTCAGAGCGATTTATTTCGCCTACTTTGATAGACAATGTTTCGGATGATATGAATATCATGCAGGAAGAGATATTTGGTCCAATGCTGCCCGTTGTGACCTTCTCCCAACGTTCGGAGGTTCGGGATATCATACGCAAGCGGCCTAAACCTCTTACACTTTACATTTCCAGTCACGACCGTGAAAACGTAGACTACTTTATGGGTGAGACCTCTGCAGGTGGCACGGTCATCAATGATTATATGCTTGGATATAGCAATCCCTATCTTCCTTTTGGGGGCGTTAATGACAGTGGTATCGGGAAATCCATTGGTGTCCATGCATTCAAGGCATTTTCCAATGAGAGGAGTGTCATACGTCGCAAATGGGGTACATTGAGCATGCTCTATCCTCCATACACTAATCGTGTGAAGATCCTTATACAGACTCTTTACAGGTGGATGTGATTCCTATGAATGATGTACTGGTGGCCGAAAAAATGAACCTGGCAGGCAAAAGAACAGCATTGATCACAGGTGGTTCAAGTGGCATTGGGCTTGAATTTGCCAGGCTGTTTGCCCGTGATGGCTATCGACTATTGCTGGTGGCCAATCCACTCAAGGAGCTTGAAGATGCAAAGAATAACTTGCTTGATACATATCCTGAGTCAGAGGTTCTCATAAAAGCGCAGGATCTTGCACAACACGGTGCAGCAGAATCACTCTACGATTTCACAAAGGAAAATGATATCCAAATCGATGTACTGGTTAACTGCGCAGGATTTGGTACTTATGGCTTTGTAGACACGATAGATGTTGATAGGGAGCTATCCATGTTGCAGTTACATGTGGGTACACTCTACCACATAAACCGCCTATATGTCCGTGATATGATGGATCGTGACTGTGGTCAGATCATCAATATGTCCTCTATATCTGCCTTCCAGCCAAATCCCTATTTTGCCACCTATGGTGCAAGTAAGAGCTTTGTGCTGAACTTCAGCCGTGCCCTGAATTTTGAGCTGTGTGAAAAAGGCTCAAAGGTGCGTGTGATGGCTGTTTGTCCCACTGCGGTAAAGGGCACAGGTTTCCAGGATGCTGCTGGAATGGGAAAAACAAAAACCTTTGATTCATGGATGTGCGTAACTCCTGATGTGGTGGCTCGGGATGCTTATCGCGCCATGGAGCGTGGTAAAGATCTGGTGGTTCCGGGAAGATTCCTTGGAATAGGTCGTTCCCTTGTATGTCGCTTGCCAACAAACTGGCTAATGCGGATCTCCAGATATCAGCTTAGGGAGTAGTAGTACTAATAGCAATGATATTTATAATAAAAAAACAATAATAATGGCAATAAACTTTAGATTCATATTAGTTTCATTATTCTTCAATAAAAAGGAACATTTAATTGATTTTGAATATTTAAGTTATACTCAGTCAGGTGATTAAATTGGATATTATTGATCAAAAAGTAAACTGCATGATATGTGGGGATGAAGTAGAGTACATGAAAGAGTCAGTCGACTCCAAATGTCACTACTGTGGAATCGAAGAAAAATCATATTTCAAATGTGTGGGGGGTCATTACGTCTGCGAGAATTGTCATACCCACGATGCTTTGGATGTGATCAAGAACATCTGCTTGAACACAGAACTGAAGAATCCCATGACTCTGGCAGAAAAAATGCTTGAGCATCCCAAGATCCATATGTTCGGACCTGAGCATCATTCTCTCCTCCCTGCAGCTCTTGTTGCTGCTTATCAGAATTATCTTGGTCAAAAGAACGAAAAGCAGATCCTGGAGGCAATCGAACGTGGAAAGAAGGTTCCTGGTGGTTTCTGTTTCCTATGTGGTGCATGTGGTGGTGGTCTTGGAGTTGGTATAGCTGTTAGTGTACTTTCAGATGCTACAGCTTTCACTCCTCATCCTCGCTCACACGCTAACTGGGCTACCTCAAAGGGCTTGAAACGCGTTGCTGATGCAGGTGGCGTCAGGTGCTGTAAAAAAGCAACTCGTATAGGTGTGGAAGAAGGCGTTGCTTATATATCCGAAATGTTTGGTGTGGATTGGGCTAAAGAACTTGACCTGTCTGTAAAGTGCAAGTACAGTGATCTTAACAAACAATGTGATGTGGCGTGTAAATACAGGCCTTAAGATATTTCTTAAGCCATTCATTTTTTTTATTTTTTGTGACTGTATGTTATATTCTAATGGTGTACTTTTTCATATAATCTGCCTGCACTATTTTTATAGACTATAAAGTTATTTTTTAAAATGTTTTGAAATGGCAGATATTCCTGTATATTTTTTGAAAACGGATGGATTTTGCCCAATCATCCTTCGAAATCAAAATAATTGAAAATTAACCGGACAATTTCAATATGTGTTGGCAAACCAAATGAAAAAGTTTAACTGCATTTTCCATTCATACGTCTTTATGTAAATGGAAGGTTTGTTGAATTGATTATGAAGGTGTTATAATTGGATCTGATAAGTTTGGATTTGGGCAATAAAAAGGCAAACTGCATGGTTTGCGGAAATGAAGTTGAGTACTTGAGTGACCCTGTCACTGCAATTTGTCAGTATTGTGGTGTTGAGGAGGAGGGTTACTTCAAATGTAAGGGTGGTCATTATGTTTGCAATAGTTGCCATTCGAAGGATGCAGTGGATGTCATAAAGAATGTGTGCCTGAACACCGATCTCGTAAATCCTATGCAAATTGCAGAAGCCTTAATGCTCCATCCCAGTATCCATATGCATGGGCCTGAACATCATGCCCTGATACCTGCAGTTTTGACTACCGCATATCTAAATTATGTGGGTAAGAATGACGATGGTGCTATAATTGAGGCAATAGAGCGAGGAAAAAAGGTACCTGGTGGCTATTGCGGTCTGTATGGTGTGTGTGGTGGGGGGACTGGTGTGGGCATAACTGTCAGTATAATTCTTGGAGCAACACCTTTGACGCCAGAGCCACGTTCACATGCAATGTGGTCAACTTCCTGTACCTTAATGACAATTGCAGATTCAGGTGGAGCACGTTGTTGTAAAAAAGCAGTCAGGATTTCTTTGGAAGAAGGTACTGCCTATATATCAAGGCTCTTTGACATTAATTGGTCAGATGATCTGGACCTGTCTGTAGTGTGTGATTACACTGAGATCAACAAGAGATGTGATGTGACCTGTAAATACAGGGCTTAAGATTTTTCTTAAGCTATTCATTTTCAAAAAAGGTTATTTCTATTTATGCTTTATTTTCTGTTGGCATCTTCTCAGCAAAGACATTCTCATAAAGTAATGCTGCAATGGTTCCGCCTATGATGGGTCCTATCCAGTAAACTGCCTGGTTCGCCCAATATCCTGCTGCCAGAGCAGGTCCAAAAGACCTTGCAGGATTCATTGATGCACCTGTAATGGGACCACCTACAAGGATTGCCAGTAATACTGCCACTCCAATGGCAAATCCTGCAAAACCTTTCGGAGCACGCTTATCGATAGCAGATCCGAAGATGGTGAATACCAGCATAAATGTAAGGGTAGCTTCTACCATTATCCCTGCTCTGATATCAATTTCAGATGCAAGGCTTGTTGCTCCAAGATTAACGTCTGCAACAGCTCCTGGAAATATTGTGAGTACCATAAGGCTTGCGATAATTGCACCTGATATTTGTGCTATGATGTATGAAACTGAATCAATGGCACCAATTTTCCTGGTCATGAACATTGCTATTGTTACGGCTGGATTTATGTGTGCTCCTGATATGTGCTTTGTAGCATATACCATTGCCATAACAATGAGGCCTGATGCCACTGCTATTCCAATGAGTCCCAGTGAACCGTTGGACATGTTATCCGTAGCCACTGCTCCTGTGGCTACAAACACAAGCGCGAACGTTGAAACAAATTCGGCCAGGTATTTTCTCATTGATTCGTTCATGTTACTACCTTTGGAATTTGAATGGTGTAAACTGGGTAGATGCTTGTTTATTCGTCGCCCATGCAACTGCAACAGACATTCCCTTCCACTATATCTTTCCATTCTCCTATTACGTCGTGTGTCCAGCAGTCATCTGCACCTGCAGCTTCTCTCATGGTTAAAGCAAGTATGTATGACAGCTCTTTGACTGTGGCACCTGCATCAAGTGCTCCCTTGAAATGTTTGAGTACACATGGCTTGGATCTTGCTTTAATGGATAATGCAAAACAAAGGAATTGGTAGGTCTTCTCATCGATTGGACGCATTTCTGCATACATCTTATCGATATCATCCAGTTTATCTGTGAATTCCGGGAAAAACTCTTCTAGCATCCTCATTTCTAATTACTCCAATTATCAGTGTCTTAACACTGTTGACGAAGCAAGTATCAAATATAAATCTACGTTTTAAAAAGTATTGAAATACGCATGCATTGACACTGTTTATTTTGAAACTCGTTGAAATGCCCTATGTCTTTATAGTGCAAGAACTGGTATAATGATATGATGAAATCATAGCTATGGCTGAAAGTCGCAATTATAGAATAAAAAAGAAAGGTGAAGGAAGCTTATTTTGGCATCCTTTTAATATCTGATATTCTCTGGTCCAGTAATGCACCACATTCGCAGATTTCGTCGATGATCGAGGTTATATCCCTTGTACTGTATCGGATGAGTGGCATGCACTTTCTCCTAAGGGTGGTGACGACCAGTTCTCCTTCTTCTCCTGGTGGCAGTATTTCCCTGGTCTTAGGGTCAACGATTTCTATCAGGAAATCGGGGTTGTCGACATGGAATCCATGCTGCTCGGAGCATTCAATTGCATTGGCAAGTCCCAGTTCTGTCATTCCCCATTGTCTCAGGGCCTGGCATCCCCAGATACTCTCGATATCTTCTCGCATGGACTCTGTAAGTGGCTCTGAGGAGCAGATTATCTTCTTAATACCAATGTCTTTTATTCCATCTATATCCTTAGCTTCCATGGATAATTTGTGAACAAATGATGATAGTCCTATAATATGGGTTGAACCTGCTTCGATCATTGTATTGATCTGATCTTCGATATTTTCTGAATCGTTTATGACCGATTTTGCTCCAGCAAGTGTACATGCCTTGCCCAATATCATACCAGGATCCCAGGTGGCAGTTATGGTGGGGTACATTATGTGTAATGTATCATCCTTTGAATCCATCTCCAGCATCTTGAGTGCAGATATGATGGCATCTACTATCTCAAGGATCTCGTCCTGGCTGTATGCTATCATTTTTCTGATATTGGTAGTTCCGGAGCTTGTGAACTCTCGCACGATCTTGTTCCTGGATATGCAGAGGAAGTGGTATGGGTGTGCAGCAAGATCTTCTGGTGGTGTAAGTGGGATCTTTGCCAGGTCCTCGTATGTCTTGATCTGTGAGGGGTCAATTCCTTCTTTCTCAAAGATCTCCTTGTAATAGTTGCTGTTTTCCATTACATAAGCCATAAGTTCACGGAACTTGAAGAGTTTGTATTCCTTGATATCTTCCCTGCTAAGTTTATTGGGTTCAAAAAGCTGCTTAAGTTCTTTATTAGCTTTGATATCGTTTTTGATCTTGGCAACTCCCCACTGTTCCAATGGGTTGCCATCTCTGTGGTCGATCTTCCTGGACTCCAGTTTTCTTTTTGCTACATTCATACGAATGGAAGTGCTTATTTTTTCAGAAAGACTCAAGATTATTTCCTCCAGCTAAAATTTGAAATCAATATGGTTTAAACTTATATGAAGGTATCATTAAAGACAATAAAAAAAAGATGTTATCCAGTTATGGATAACTCGTTTAGTGTACTAATTTAATTATCTTCTTCTTCCTTTCTGTAAAGGAAGTTGCCATTGCAGTCTGTCATGTTGTAGTTGCAGAATGGCACAAACCTTCCATCACGTGTAACAACATGTATGCAGCAATTCTCAACCCTTTCTTTCTCGTAGGTCCATACATCCTGGAATGCCATGGTCGAGATGGTAAGGTAGCTGTTCATACTCATTTCTATGAATTCTCCCCATCCGCCTGAATCATTGGTATTGATACTTCCAGGGGAAAGATCACTGATGGGCTTCTCGCAGCATGATCCTTTTATTGTGAGGTTGCTGATAGGTGTTTCACAACAGGAACTCTTGATTGTTATCTGGCTGAGTGGTGTTTCGCAGCATGAACTCTTTACCATGAGGTCACCACATGAGGACTTTGCATCTTCTTCAGCACCCTTCCATCTTCCCATGATGGAACCCTTTGTCTTGCTAGCAACGTCTGATGCTGACTTCATTGCACCCTGGGATACGTTTGTAAGTGGCATGTATCCACCATTGGGGGCTACTAAGGTCAGGCATGTTGCTCCGCAATGGGCTGTAGGCATGAGTGCTGGTGTGAAGTTATCAACCTTTATTTGACTATCTGTTTGCTCCTCGATCGCTTCAAGGAGTTCATGTATGGTTACCCTTGCTTCCATTTCCTCAGGTGACCTTCCTGAGAAGAACACTGGCTGGAAGTGTACACCCCTTATTGTTGGGAGGTGCTGGCTTGCAAAGTCTATTATCTTGCCGACCTCGTGGAGGTTATAATTCTTTGCAACCAGTGGGACAAGTACCACACCTAATCCGGCTTTCTCACATCGTTTGACGACTTCGGCTTTTATGTCATATTGTTTTTTCCCGGTTCTCTGGATGTATATGTCATCGGAAACTCCATCGAATCCCAGGTAAAGTGAATCGATACCTGCTGCTGCGACCTTATCAAAGTAATCCTGATCCCTTGCGATCCTGTTACCGTTAGTGTTCAGTTCTATATGGTCGATGCCCATTTCCTTCCCCATCTCTATTATTTCCGCAAGATCGTTCCTTAGCGTGGGCTCGCCACCGGATATCTGTATACATGTGGGTTTGTTCTGGCATTTCAGGACGGTCTCGAACATTCCTCTTATTGTTTCCATGTCCGGATCGAGGCTTTCATCCATTGATGAGTTCGCAAAGCAATAGGTGCATCCCATATTACATCTGTCAGTTACCTCTACGACTGCAAGGCAGGTATCCTGTTTGTGTTCAGGGCATATTCCACAGTCGAAAGGACAGCCTCTTTCTACATCGGTCAGAGGTGCTTTTACTTTTGCTCTGTCTACATCGAAACAATCGTCCATCAGGCGATAATGTTCGATGTCGCTTGAGATGAGGGCTGTGAAGCTCCCATGATCAGGGCATTCCTTCTTGATGTATACTTTTCCATCCTCTACGTACTTCACTCCGTCAATCTTTTTAAGACACTCAGGGCAAAGACTTTCGACCGTACCTATTTGTTCCATCGATTCCATCTCGCTATTTTTTCCTTGCAATGATCAGAAGAAACTGAAAAGTCTGTTTCTTCCTGGTTGAATTATTTGTTTAATTGCCAGTATCGTACACTGTTGTGTACCTGGCATATATTCCTTTGCATTTTACATTTGGCTCTGGAATAATCCTGTAAAATCAGGGATGGATAATATTTAACTCTACGTTTTAAATAATACTGAAATACACATGCTGTGGCTTTGTTATGTGTACTCATCTGCTCTGTTGTATTTGAATAACCGTGGTGTGTATACGGGCAGATCTATTAAGAGAAAAATATTTAAAGGTGATTTTTACCAACTATGTGGAATAAAAAAAAGTAGAGAGCTTAATTAAGCTCTCTTTTCGCCGAGAATAGACTCAGCTACTGCAAGTGTCTTGACCATGTCAGCTTCGACGTAAACATCCTTACATTTTTCGCAGACAATAGCAGGTCCTGCTCTTGTCATGCCCATGAAAGACATGTTGACGTTTCTGTTCATTGCGGTCTCGCCACACTTGTTGCAGATCCATTCGCTCTCCAGTGGGCTTTCTACTGCTTCATCCCAGCCGCCAATAGGTTCTCCTGCCTGCATCTGGTGTGCATATACATTGACTACTTCTGAGTCGTTGTATACAGCGTAGCTTGTAAGGTTGTCGGTTACGTTCTTTGCGAGGCATGCGCTACCGTCTGCCTTCTTAAGTTTGTTTCCGCTTGCTTCTGCAGCGTTTACAACTTCCAAGACGTCGGATTCCTGGAATCCACTGTCCTTCAATAAAGTCTTTACTTCATCAGATATTGTTACCATGAGTAAACCCTCATAATTTTTATTATTTTTTTTGTCCTCAGAACTTTGTGTACTGTCCGAAGTCTCTTGCAGCCTTTACGAGTGCACGTACGTTTGCAGCTGGTGCAAATGTTGGGCATTCACAGGATGTACCAAGGATGTATCCGCATGGTGCGTCCTTACCTGCAAGTACCTGTGACTTAGCCTGTTCGTATACTGCAGCGGATGTGCCACGGTCTACGAGCTTTGTGTCGACTGTACCGAAACAGACTGCTCTGTCACCAAAGTTCTCCACGAGCTTTGCGGATGGGAATATGTCCCTACCATCGTATCCGATCTGAACTACTGTGAATGGGCTCATTGGGAGTGATTTCCACATGTCGTAGTCATCTGCATGGTTTCCACAAAGGTGAGTGTATACACCAGGTCCAGCGCCTGCCTTGAGTACCTTTCTGACAGCTCTGGATACAGGGTCGAATCCGAATCTCTTGATCTGTTCTCTGTCGAGAAGGTCACCACTTGCAATTACGGATCCGGTGATCATTACGTTTGCACCGTATCTTTCTGCTGTACAGGTGCATGCGCTCTCCATGTGGTCTCCTGCTTTGACGAGGAGCTTGTCAACTACTTCTGGTTCTGTGACCATCCACATGAATACATCATCGATGCTTACCCAGTTGGTTGCGACTTCGAGTACACCGCCAAGCTGTGTGATTGGTGCGAACATCTGTGGGAATTCGTTGAAGCATGTGTCCAGTGCCTTGAAGTGGGTTGCGAATGTTGGACCGTCTTTGAGTTCCTCTGGTGGGAGTACTCTGAAACTGTCTACATCTTCTGCGGTCTTGATTGGACGGTTCTTGAGTGCTGGTGGTGAGCTCTTCTGAATCTTGAGTTCAGCTCCGTAGTCTGCACCCCAGTAATCTGCATACAGGAAGTGGCCTACTGGTGTGATGTCGTAAAGTTCACAAGCACCACAAACCATTCTGATAGCTTCATCAGGGTTTGAGTAGAAATACTCAACGCTTTTCTTGTATACGCCTGCTGCATGTGATAACATGATAGGGTCTACAATTACTCTTTCCGATGGCACATCTGCGAACGGGGTTGTCCACAGGCTGCCTGCACTCTCTAACCAATTTGTGTCTATTGGAGCAAAATCTTCTGCTGGCATGATTTAATCACCCATTTTTGTTGAATGTAGATGCTTAAGAGCGGCAAACTAAAAATTCCACTCTTAAATAAATTGATGTCAAATTCGATTCATGATTCAATACCACAAATTCCCAATTTGCCACCGTTGGCTCAGATCAATAACACAGATTTAAGCCTATGTTTATTGATTATTATTCAC
Source organism: Methanolobus sp. ZRKC3 (assembly GCF_045291275.1). GTDB lineage: Archaea > Halobacteriota > Methanosarcinia > Methanosarcinales > Methanosarcinaceae > Methanolobus. The sequence goes on along the minus strand of NZ_CP146982.1, from coordinate 1,594,067 downwards.
TACTTGAGTATGAATATATATAATAACTTATGGCAGTTAATCAACAACTTGTTTATTGTAAACACAATGTTCAATGACAAAACAATTGATAAAATCAACACCATTGTTCAAAACGGCATATTGGGTATGTGCTAAAATTATATGCACGTATGTATTATTATACTGTCAGTTGGGCTCTTCCTCTTGTCAGCAGGCAACTAGATTCCATGCAAGTTTTTAAAATCATCAAAAAAGTGTCAATACATGTTGTTTTTTATAGAATGTCTGGGACATTGTGGGCAAAAATGATTCGTTTGTTGGGTGGCAATCCTTTTTGCATGTATAATCTGTTAATTTATTTGAATAAGTGTATTTTCTTCAAAACAGGGACTTTTTAACAATCAAAAATATCATGTCAGGTGAATATTATTTGTCGCAGTATACGATCCATAACTTAGAATGTATCTATGTTCAGAATAAAATCATTACATTTATATAGGGTTATTTTTCGTTTTTGCCGTTATATCGTTTTCTGTACTGTATTCATTTTTAAGTATTTCAATTCAGGGTATTTTTAGGATAATTTTGCATTCTGTCCTCTCCTACTTTTGAAAGGCATAAAATTCCGAGGCATGTTTGGTAAAAAAATAAAAGAATGATATGTGTAATTTGCCCGGTCGACGGTAAAAGAAAATGTCATAGACAACGACATTCTATTATACAAAATGTAAATTAAAAAAAGCTTATTAGTTAATTATGATCCGCTGACTTGTTTGTGTCGCAATTGTCAGTAGGTTCAATACAGAATTGCATTAATGTCTGATACATTATATATTGTGAAACTTAAAGGGTAATTAATTCGATATGGTATATCCTGTGTTTCTCAAAAATTCTTAAAAAAAGTTAATGGTGCTCCGATGGGGATTCGAACCCCGTTCCAATCCCATCATGAGCATCTCCCGATGAGCATAAAACCGTGAGGATTAAGCTTTAAAAGTCACGGTTTCTTAACCTGTTACAGCAGGCTGCATTTTTCAGGTAATGAGTAATAGGATTTAATGCTATTTTAATGTTTTTTACCAATAAAAACGGTTAGCTGCCGCACGAACGTTCGTGTATGTCAAAACAACGGATTAAAAATCTTTATATATCTGTACTTCTTAGCATTGTTCAGTAGAAAGTTTACAGACTTTCTGCAAAACAATAAAGGATTAAGCAAAAATGAAAACATCAATATCACCTAGCGTTAGCTCTGCTAATACAAAAGTTACTCATCGTGCAATTCAGAGAACACCAAGAAGAAAGCTCAAAACATGGACTTCTAAAGGGGTGCTCTAAATGATTACTATCCAAGGCACACAGGAAGAAGCTGATAGATGGGCTGCTCACCTAAAAGCATCCAAAAGGGCTGTAGTTCCAGGAACTCCGGTTCCTTTTCTCAGGAAGCAAAAAGCATTAAATCTATATCTTCAAACAAGAAATAAAAGCCACGTGTGCAGTAAAATGCACATGGGCAGACACACATTAAATAATATCCTCAGAGCTGCCGGGGTGGTCTGAATGGATCTCATTTATCTGCATCAAAAATGCTCAAAGGTTGAAACCTGCGTAGCCTCAAGGGATTGCGGACCCTGCCACATTTGCAAAGGTCCAGCCGGGCACTTTTCCCCGACTTGCTGGAAGTGCCAGGAGTGCCAGGGGGTCTTTTAATGGCTTCTAAAAAAGTATTCAATTTCGCTGAACCTGTTACCCACGAATACGGATGTTTCCTGCTTGTTCCTGATATTGACCTTTACAACGCTACAGTAAGCTATTTCGTAAACTCAGTATCAGACCCATATAACCACGGTATCACATTAGGAAACAGGCGTTTCAAGTTCTGGAGCAAGCCCGGAGGACTCATAAATCCAAAAACGAACAAACCAGCCTTCGAGTATATTCTTCAATGGAAGGACTCAACCGGGGCCAGTAAATGCAACTACACAATAAAGCCACTATTCGGAAAAGGTACAAAAACCAAAACCGGAAAAGTCCTTAACCTTCCCACAGTCGGTACTCAGATACACATTCAATCAAGCTACATAGAAATGAATGACCACTTTTCAATAGTTGAGCAATTCATGGACCACATAGACGCATCACGGTTCAAGGATAATATAGACAACTCAAAATCAACTATCTATCAAATGGCGCGGCATGTCCGATATCATGAATCACAAGAGTTTGCCATGGTCCAGATGCTCCAAAAAATAGAATCAGAATCCTCAATGATGGGCGACTCAAAACTAATCAAAAACATGGTTTCCGGAAAGTACGATATGTACAAAATGGATAGCCCTGACTTTTCTATATGTGGTATCCCTACAAAATGGAATCATTCTGTTAAATCATATAGGATTAAAAACTTCATGGAAAGAGATCCCTCTGACCCTCTCAGACATCCAAAGCTCGAAGTATTCTTACATTCAGACGGCAAGCAAAACCCATCTATCAATGAATACTTAGACCTCAAAAAAGACCTGGATAACCTCATCATCAAACTGCTTAGTTTTGTAGATCCTATTGATTATGTGTCTGACTCATATTTCAACGGTGAAAAACTCTATCCTTACAGGCATGAACTCCCCAAATGGGATTACAAAGCACCTGTAGAATATGACCTCTCTTTTAATCCGGGTTCTTCAATTAATAAGTCTCTACAAGTTCTTGCATACGTAGCCACACAATCAGAAGGATGCACTGAATTTCGCACCATACAGGAAGCTACAGAGATTCCTAATAGTACTCTATGGCGTTGTATCAATCACTGGAAATGTGAAGGTATCCTCGAAACCGTACGTAAAAAAGTAACATACGTATTTTTCAAATCAAAGGGATTCTGGAAGCAAGCCAGGGAGCCATTAGAGAATATATGCGTAGCTTTGAAGATCGGATTAAAACGCACATTCGGCCAGCTTTTAATTGATACTGGAGTCATCAGGAACTACAGAGAACGAAAAAAGAACATTAAGCCAGTCAAGGTATCCACAAAACAAAAAGAACTCATCATAGTAGACGACCAGAGAGAAGCTAAGAAGCTTCAAAGGGAGCTGCGTGAGATGGGTCTATTAGATTCTGTTAGGGTGGCTCTGCGTTCGAATAAATCTAACATGCGCTACAGTAGGGTAATATAATAACCGGAGAGGTGAAACCATGGCCAAAAATGAAGATTGTACAATATTGAGTTACTGCGAAAAATGCAGAACTAACACAGTTCATAGTATGAGCTTATCCGGGCTGCCCCGGATGTGTCTTAGGTGCAACACTGCAGCAGACAAAGCACAGAGCAATTTATTTAATTTTGCATAGGGGGAATGAGGAAATGACTTTATTCACATTGCTTAATGGTTTTGTATCGTGTACCCGGTCTGTTTTTGCAGCTATTTTCTTAATTATAACTGTAACAAATTTTGATTATTTACAAAATGAAATGATTGAGGTTCCTGTAGGATCTCTGTTCATGTTGATTGGGATAATGCTGTTGAGGATGTAGATTACCATGAAAATAAGAGGAACTACAATATGTTTCAAGTCAAGACCTGATTTCTTCAAAAAGGAACAATCAGGAATTAAACCAAACACCGTTAGAGATCTAACTTTAGGGGAAGCTGCTCCGTTTCTTCTTCCATGTAAAGACTTTAAGGAACTCGTTTCACATATCCAGATTGTAGACTCAGAATCAGGTGCGTTCTTTGTAAGGGAATTATCCGACATCTCATATTATGATGATCGGTTTATTTTTTCGTGGGTGCATGTTTCCAGGAACCCATAATAAAGGAAGTTTTGAGATGCAAAATATAACAAAATCGGATGCAGTTACATGGTTATTTTTTTTGATATATCTATCACTGGTTGCCATTCCAGTGAATTTTATTGGAAAAACCCACCATACATATGCAATATTCTTTTTGCTTGGATGGATTGGCAGTTTTCTCTGTTTTATTGTAATGACTCAGCTATGCAGTGTTATACTTAAGAGGCTTGAAAAATCCGAAACCCCATAATAAAGGAAAAGTATTTTGGGATGCAGCTATAATGTAATCTTAGGAGATGGGAATAATGCATACGGTTTATATAAAAACATTAGGAAGTTTACGCATAAATGTAGATCATATAAATAGAATATGGAGTGAACTGAACCAAATAATGATCATGACTTCTGATTCCTCTGTAGAAACAATCTTTTGTGGAAACACTGATTATGTAGATGATAAAATAGACACAGTGCTTTCTCAAATAGACGAAGCAAAAAGAAAATCTGAAAACATTGCAGATCTCGTTATACTAGATTTGTCTAAACTTATTAGTTAAAGATAATGTATCTTCTTTTCTTATTCTTCAACCTAAATCGCCAAATAAAGGAAGATAATCCATAATTAATCATAATACAAACGCCTGTCTAATAATGGTTTAAATATATATGCAAGTGTTGCTAAATCAGCAATGGCAGTAATCATTGTTAATGTTGGTAACATTGTCAACATTGTCGGGGAATTGCTCCATTCGCTTTCTTCATCCACTTGAAATTTTTCGGAAACTTTCCCCAGTAAATTGTTTGTAGCATCTTCCTCTAAATCCCCAAGGGGTGCATTTAGTGAAAGGATAATTAAGTTCAAAATAACGATTACAAGTGCACATGTGATTTTAACTATTTTTTTTGTATCCACTTAATCACTTCTAAATGAAAATTGTGTTATCCGTTTATATTTTTGTTGCAGATTGGGTGAAAGTATTCAGATATCTTACTTATCCGAAACTGCCAAGTAAAGGAAATCGAGGTGAAGATAGCCCCTAAAAAAGGAAGGTTGGTATAAACACTCTTAAAAGATATCAGCATATATTATAATGTGGTTTAAATTAATTTAAGAAGGTATCAACTGAATGATTAATATTGATTTATCAAGTGGTTTCTTATTTTTTGCTGGTATCATTATAGCTTCAATTATTGGAATTTTCGGGAATGAATACGTTACAATGAAGTATATTGATATTGATTCGAGTGATAAAAAGAAGATTAAGGACATGAAGAGGCGTACAGAATTTGCTTTTTTTTCCTTTTTAGTTCTTGTAGCAGTTTCTGTTATTGTTATAGTTATTCTCGATGTTCTTAACATCATTTAACCTACTCCGCCAAAGATAGGTAAATTGTAATTACAAATCTTTAATAAAGAAAAAAAATCATAAGTATGTTCAGAGGTGGTTGTATTCGCTTTTTATGTAAAATTGGCCTTCATAAATGGAATAAAGCAGGGAGTTTTACTCATTTTTCATCCAATGTCAGAGATCAATCTTATGTTTGCTCTAGGTGTAGAAAACGTAAAAATAAAGTAGAAATCAAATGATTTTTGGATTTCCCAATCCGCCAAATAAAGGAAGGTATATGGTATCTAAGCATTTTTAAATAAGTGCAGTACCATATTATTTTTTTATGTCTGAAATAATAGTTATTTTTGTTTCTTTTCTACTCATTATTTTAGCCATATCACGCATTGTTAATTCGACGGTTAATGATTTGCGTTTTATCTGGTCATTTGTTAAAATGATAATCATAAAAATAAAAAAAGTATGGAATAAAATTAAGTCCAAGTTTACTAAGTCTGAAGTACCTGGATTAGGAAAGAATAATTTATGGTAACCGAATCCGCCAAATAAAGGAAGTGTAGAAATTGACACGAACCTTCGATTTGTAAATTTTCGATTTCTGCAGAAAAAACATCAAAGCTATTTTTTAACAAATTCATGAAAGTATAATGACATTTTTTATCATAGGGAATATTTCTGTTATTTTGCTCTTTATTCTTTCATTTTTTACAAAGACAAATGGAGGATAATGCTTTACGGAACTTACTCCATTAACATACTCTGAATCTGCACAAATCAATAAGAAATCAACATTAGAATTAATGAATGTACTTTTCTGAATATATTCAATTAGACTTTTTTCGTCCATTATATTTGTAAAAACCGAATATCTAATATCTATAAAAATTGCACCGCCGATTGAAAAATTGACATAATTCAATTTATCTTTTTCTTCAATATGATTAATCCCATCATTAATTTTTCTTGGAATATCGAAATATGATGGGTTTATTATCTCTCCACAAATATGGGGGGCATTTATACTTGTCACTTCGATAAAAAGTGATTCAGATTCAATGATAAAATCTGGAGTCTTTACACCGTCTTTTTCTTTAATTTTTTCCATCTTTAAGGAAGGATTAACAAATTCGATAAGTTTTTTTTCTCTTAAGGGACTAATTGTGCCTGATCCTATTGCATCATTGTATTTCTTTTTCGTTTCATAGTTTCCTTCGTATAAAATTTCTTCCAATTCGGTTATATCCTTACAATAACTCTTCTTATTCTTGCTCATTATCTATCTCGGGTTTTGTGTTATCGGTTAAAGGCGTGGAAATAAATTTCCTATTAGTTTGACTAATCGGAAGGTTAAAACCATCCTGCCAGCCTTTTCCTTATCTCGATTTTCTCAGCCTCAGTAAATGGCAATCCTTGATAATGGTTCATTGATGTTAGAGTATCATGTCCCTGGCGCAAACATATCACATTGAGAGGGATCCCTGCAGTAACCATCCAGGACTCTATACTTTTCCGGGTAGTTTTAGAACTTAATCCTATTGAGTTAAGCCCGGATTTATCAACCCATCTTAAAAGGTTCTCGTTCCAGGTTGATCTAGTGGGAGGTTTTCTATTTTCAAAGAAATAGTCAAGGACATTCTCAAGCTGTGCAGGAATAGGATGTATGTATCTCTCTAGCTGCTTCCTCTTAGCCTTCCTCTGAGCTTCTTCTGGTAGATGAATAGTCTTACGAACCTCTAACCACCATTCAGGATGAGCATGTAGCCTCTGAACCTCTACGTATCTCATCCCGGTCCAAAGGCACACATCAAAGATAGTTTTAAGATACTTCTGGGTTATACTATCTCTAAGTAGATCCATCTCATAAGGGCCCAGGACTCTAACGCCATTTACTAAAATCGGCTCTGCAACTTTAGAGGTTATTGTGAAATTGACCATGTTGTTATAATAAAACAACAGGTTATATTATCTTTTAGGTGTATTTTTCAGGGAGATCTCTCTAGGTTCTGCAGGGATAACCTGTCATTAAAGGATAAAATAACAGGGTAGAATTGGGATTATATTCCAATATCATGCAACACACCCTATAATATTTTTAAATTCGATTGTTGTCCGAACATTGAGGATTTCTACGGAGCCAATATTCAGATGTTTTATAATCAGTTATAATATCATCAATACTAACAAATAAGGATTTATTCAACTTTGCCCTCTATAGGAATTGCGAACGTGAATGTACTCCTTTTCCCAACTTCGCTTTCAACCCAGATACTACCGTTGTGCAATTCAACAAAATTTTTGGCAATGGAAAGACCCAGTCCGTTTCCTCCATGTATGCGTGTAAGATACGGATGTCCTTGCTTAAATGGATTAAATATTTCTTCCAGATTCTCTTTTGGAATTCCTATCCCATTGTCTGCTACACATATTTGAAGCATGTTGTCAATTTGCTTTCCAGTGAACATCACTGAACCGTTCTCAGGTGTGAACTTGATTGCATTACTTGCAAGATTATAGAGAATCTGTTTGAATTTTGTTTTATCTGCTTTAATATCCTCAAGTTGCATCTCGATTTTGACATCCATATCGATGCTCTTTTTTAGTGCAAGAGGTAGCAGTATAGATATTACCTCATCAACTGCATCAGGAACAGAGAACAATTCATAGTAAAGTTCGATCTTACCAGATTCAATCATTGAGATGTCAAGGATACTATTGACCACTTCTAGTAGATGGTTGCCACTTTTAAAAATATCATTTATGTACTTTACCTGTTCTTCATTCATGCCTTCGGACATCTCATCGAGTAGGAAATCAGAAAAGCCTATAATAGAACTCAGCGGAGTTCTCAGTTCATGACTCACGATGCCCATGAATTCATTCTTGGAACGATTGGCAAGTTCAGCCTCAATCTTTGCCTGAAGCAATTCACCCTCTGCCTCCTTACGCTCGGTGATATCCCGTACAGTAACCTGCAGAATCTGTTTATCTTTTAACAAAAAGCGTGTTAGCCACACTTCAGCAGGGAATTCCTCCCCATTTTTTCTGCGGTGAACCCATTCAAACTTGGTGAACTTATTCTTGAAGGCCTCTGAGATTCTATCCTGTACAGCACTCAGCGAATCTTCCCCGTTTGGCTGCTTTGAAGGTGATATTTCGGATGGATGTAATTCAATAAACTCTTCTTTTCTTGAGAAACCAAACATCTTCAGGGCCGTTCTATTACAGTCGATGAATCCTCTCTTGTCCATCAACAGAAAGGCGTCGGAAGACGATTCGAACAGTACACGATAGCGTTCTTCGCTTAAAAGAACTGTTTTTTCCAGTGTAGAGATTTTTTTCTCTTGTTTTACCAACCAATTCAAATCTTCTTCAGCTATTTTTTTAATTGCCAAAAGATAATCTTTGTACTGAGTTGCCTTTGGATTATTCTTGGAATCCAACACACATATTGTACCAAAAATGTCACCGTTTGGCCAGTTAATTGGAAAACCAAGATAAAATGTCATTCCTAACTCAATATCCGGATTATGATCCCACTCGGGGTCTTTTAATGCATTTGGAACTAAAAGCATTTTTTGAGTAGCTATAACAGTTTCACAATATAGGCCAGTATTTAATGATGCTCGTTCACTTTTTTCATATGGATTATTTTCTGTGTTACTAGCAATAAAAACTTCAATTTCTGGAGGATAAATCCTCATAATCAAAACGGCTGGCAATTCAATAATTTTAGCTGTTAAATCAACCATATGTTGCCATTTGCTAACAATTTCATCTGGAATTTCCAAATCCTTTGTAGTAAATTTTGTTGGAGATTCAGCCCCATCTATAGAAAAATCACTAATTGCCATTCATCTCCTCCTAATTACGTTGAATTCTATTAAATTTAAATTTATGGGCTCTGTAGAAAACCTATCAACATCAGATAAAATAACAGGATAGTATTTCCACTGGAGCACCTGCAGTCTATGGGACTGTAAAAAACGGTCTGTTTTTCTCTCTGAAAATTAACCGATAGCGATTTTTAGAAAAAGGTACTACATTTTAAAATCGTACATACCCAGCATTTACGCCGCAAAGCGGCGTCTGAGGCTTTTTTGATAGGTTCCCTTAGGTACACGATTAAGGGGAATGTGCCACGCCCTGCACACTCACCAAAACAACCATGATTTTTAACTCTACAAAATTGCAGTTGAAACGGGGGTAAAATAATTTTAAAAGCTCTTGACTTTGCAAAAAGAAAGTAGAATCCTAAAAATGAAATCTCCCAAAAAGAAAAAATAGTAATTATGAATCCATATTTCTTTTCACCGGGGTGATGTTCCGCTTTCCTGGCCTCCTGAGATCCGGCACATTTCCGAATAATCCCGGAGATTCCCGGCAGGACCTGCCAGGTTAAACGGTTCATCAGTTGCCTGAGGGGTGCTGTTTTGGTGTTGCTTATATTAGTATAATTATACTGCTTCCGCTTGTTCCGTTTCTTTCATCCAATCCCTCATCTGTCTTTGAGAGAATCCAGTTACATTTTCAAGCTTATCCCAGGCATAATGATCCTTCACAAGAGGAAGGATCTTAATACAGCATTTTGATTGATTTGATAGTTTTCTAATCCTATTACCATCAATAGTTTCTTTCACTCCGCTTAATTCCTTGAAAGCATCCTGATAGAACTGATTTGCATAAGCCTCTTCTCTGCAAATGCTGCAAATAATTCCTAAGATCATGTTTAGTAACTTCTTCGGGTTCCGGGTAGTATTTTAGAAACTCTCCGATATTGCTCTTGTATGTTTCTATTGTCCGGTTGGTTCTACCCCTTACAGAACAATCAACTAAAAAACTGGTTAACATATCCTCGTTCAACTCCTTTCTTTTAGGAGTCATTTGTAATATGTGTTCACTTACTTAAATTATATGCGATGTGCGCAAGCCAAAAAACTAAGCTGTTTAGTTTGTTAAATTGTAAAAAAACAGTAAAAAAAGTGGGATATGCTCCGATGGGGATTCGAACCCCAGTCGCAGGAGTGAGAGTCCTGCATGATTGGCCGTGCTACACTATCGGAGCATTTCGATTCGCTTTAACAGCAACTCTGAAAGTAATTAAAAGTATATTAACCTTTCGTTTAAAAAGAAGAAATGCATGATTGCTTTTTAAACAAACATGCCATGGGGTGTGTTCATCTCCTCTTCAGCGACAACTTTCTCGTAAGCTTCCATGAGGTCTTTCATAGTTATCTTCTCGCCGCGTCTTCTGAGGACAAACATTCCTGCTTCCTTAGTAATAACTTTCAGGTCTGCGCCGCTCAATCCGTCCGTCATCTTTGCAATCTTCTTGAAATCAACATCATCTGCGATGTTCATCTTTCTTGCGTGTATTTTTAGAATTTCGGTACGCCCTTCTTCGTCGGGAAGTGGGACGTCTATGACCCTGTCAAAACGTCCGGGGCGGAGCAGTGCAGGATCCAGCAGGTCTATTCTGTTGGTTGCAGCGATTACCTTGACATTCTCAGTTGCGTCAAAACCATCCATCTCTGCAAGTAGCTGGAGCATGGTCCTGTTCACTTCGGCTGAGCCTGTGGTTCCATCATGAGTTCTCATGCCTCCAACGGCGTCTATCTCATCAATGAATAGTATGGTTGGAGACTTGTCCCTTGCCATCTGGAACACATCTTTCACTAGTCTTGCACCTTCTCCTACAAACTTCTGTACGAGGTCGGATCCGGACATGCGAATGAATGTTGCATTGGCTCTGGAAGCAACTGCCTTTGCTATCAATGTTTTTCCTGTGCCTGGTGCACCATACATTAATACTCCTGTTGGTGGCTCGATCCCGATCTTATCAAAGAGTTCAGGCTCGACCAGTGGGAGTTCTACGGATTCAATGACTTCCTTGAGTACGTCATCAAGTCCTCCGATCATGTCATAACTGATTCCGGGTGAGTTGATAAGTTCCATTACCTGTGCACGTACGTCTGCTGCCCTACTTATTGTTGATATGATGGAAAAAGCGGCATTTACACATACTCGCATTCCTGCCTGTATCTCACCATGTAGTTGTGGCGGTACTCTTGTAACAACTTCCTGGTTATTTCCATGTTGTCTTATTAGTGCTGTACCATCTTCAACTTCCATTACAGTTGCAATGAAAAGGGGTGGTCTTGTCAGTTGCTCTATCTGTTTTTTCAGCTTGTTTGTCTCTTCGAGATAACTATTGGCTAACATGCTGGCTTCCAGGAGCTTAGCCTTCATGTTTTCATTATTGACCTTTAATAATTCGATTTCTCTGCGCAGTGATTCAGCGTCTTCCTGCGCTGCTTCTTCAGACTCTATCTGATCCACAAATTTTGTGTTTTTTGTGTCAATCGGCGATTCTGCACTACTATTTGACATAGGGCTCCTTTATATGTATCATCTGATATAAATTCAACTGAAATACGGCTTTTATGTTGCTTATCTCAAATCACATTCATTTATGTATTGTTATGTGTTTATTTTCAGTATAAGGTGTTTTTAAGCTTTTTTTGATTATTGGGTGCATAAATACTGTTTTTTACGTTTTAAATCTAATAATCACTCCTTATTTTTCATTGAAGGGAAGAATTTATTTATCATTAATATCTCTTTACTTGTTGTGGTATTATGTTTGGCTGTATTAAACACTTTGAATTATTAAAGAAGCAATATTAAGCCTTTAATTTGCTTGAAAACACATGAATACGGATATCAAACAAAATATTTATATATTATTGATTGCATGTAAGTAATTGTGAAGCGGAATGAAACATTGTGTTTCAGATGTGTTCACACAAAAACGGATTACGATTAAATAAACAACCATTGTCTGAGGGGATGAATGGTTTGTGAATCCATATATCTGAGGGGATGGATGGATCTGCAAAAGAGGCAAAATGATGAAGGTTCGGCTTGAGATCATCGATGATGATGGCACAGAAAGCACAAGTGTCGAATTTGGCGGAACACACTGGAAGAAGTGTATTCTCGCATTCATAGATTCACTAGTTGATGAGAATCAGCAACACAGCGAACCTTCGTCTGCTTCATTACTATCTTCTTCATATTCTTCAGTTCAGCAGCCAACGCAATCATTGCCTGCTCAACAGCAAGTTTTTCAGCAGCCTGTTCAACAACAGCCGCATTTTTATCAACAACCGGCGCCAGCAATACCTGTGCAGCAGCCAGTAAATTATTATTCTCCGCCAGGTGTATCTCCATATTACTATAATGGGCAGCAGGCTCAACCGCTATCCTCGTTCGCTCAACAACCTGTGGCTCAGCAACCTGTGGTTCAGCAACCTGTGGTTCAGCAACCTGTGGTTCAGCAACCTGTGGTTCAGCAACCTGTGGTTCAGCAACCTGTGGTTCAACAAACTATGGCTCAGTCTGAACCTGTGCGTATTCCAACGCCTCGTTTGCAGGAAAGGGTCAATGGTTCGTCTTTGACCATCAATGAAAGGCTTGAGCTTTTCCTGAAATATGAGTATCCTCGTGTGTGGTTCTCATCCCATGATGTGCAGCAACATTATGAGAGGATCTACGGTGCCATAAAACAGAGTACTGTTTCCACATACTTGTCTCGTATGTTCCGCAAGAGTATTCTGGAACGTCGTGGTAATCGGACACAGCGTGAATACAGGTATATTGCTGATGAGGTGGAGATGCCTTTTGTATCTTCCGGAGTAGGCATTTCTGAATTCCAGCGAATATGATTGGCTACGAAAAATTTAATTTTCTTTTCATGCGATCATTTCAACAGGTATTAAAATTACTTTTTCTGTCTATGTTTCTAACATCCTTGTTCCTGGGTCTGATGGGATAAATACAAAGGCTTTCGTATATCTGCAATTGCTCTGTTCATGTTGTATTTCTTCTTGTTCACAAGGGTGTGATCGGTGGTGAGTCTGTGATGTTGTGAACCTGTTTTTTGTGCTCCATAAATGGGAAACAAGTATGCTTATCCTCTGTGAATACGTTTATACAGGTTCAGACCAATACCTATTCTGATGCGCCAGTTCAAACTTGTATCCGATTACAAACCTAAGGGTGATCAGCCAAAGGCAATAGAACAGCTGGTCGAGGGCATCCAAAAAGGCAAAAAGCATCAGGTTCTGCTGGGTGTGACTGGTTCTGGTAAGACTTTCACTGTTGCCAATGTGATCGAAAAGGTGCAGAAGCCAACACTTGTCATTGCTCATAATAAGACTCTTGCAGCACAGCTGTATTCTGAGTTCAGGGAGTTCTTCCCTGACAATGCAGTGGAATACTTCGTTAGTTATTATGACTACTATCAGCCTGAGGCATACATTCCAACAACAGATACTTACATAGAAAAAGATGCTTCCATAAATGAGGAGATAGACCGGCTGCGTCTTTCGGCAACCATGTCTCTTCTTGAGCGTGAGGATGTCATTGTTGTTTCAAGCGTATCCTGTATTTACAACCTGGGTTCTCCTGATGAATGGCGCAAAATGTCAGTGAATCTAAGTGTGGGTCAGGAAGTTGACCGCTCAGCTCTTTTTGAAGATCTCATCAATATCCAGTACGAAAGGAATGATGTGGATTTTTCCTCGGGGAAATTCCGCTCTCGCGGGGATACCATCGAAATATATCCTGCGCAGAAGAATCATGGCATAAGGGTGGAGCTTTTTGGTGATGAAATTGACAGGCTCGCCTATTTCGATCCGCTCACGGGTAAGGTTATCGAGGAGTTTGGTATCGATGAAAGTGTTGCTATCTACCCCGCAAAGCACTTCGTAATGCCCGAGGAATATATCGAAAAGGGCCTTGTTTCAATAGAAGCTGAACTTGAGCAACAGCTTTCCACACTCCGCTCTCAGGATAAACTACTTGAGGCCCAGCGGCTTGAACAACGTGCAAGGTTCGACATGGAAATGATACGGGAGCTTGGTTATTGTAGTGGTATTGAGAACTATTCCCGACATTTTGATGGCAGAATGCCGGGTGAACCGCCTTCCTCCTTGCTTGATTTCTTCCCTGGTGATTATATGGTCATGATCGATGAGTCGCACGTCACCATTCCTCAGGTCCGTGGTATGCATAACGGTGACCGTGCAAGGAAGGAGTCTCTAATATCCTATGGCTTCCGACTTCCATCTGCTTACGATAATCGTCCGCTGCGGTATGATGAATTTGACCGGCTTTTGAACTATGTACTATATGTATCTGCGACACCTGCAGAATATGAACTTGACAAAAGCAGTGCTGTGGTTGAGCAGATAATTCGCCCCACGGGTCTTGTTGATCCTGAGGTCACCATAAGGCCGGTGGAAAACCAGGTTGACGATCTGATAGGTGAGATTCGCAAGGTCACAGAAGCTGGTTTCCGAACTTTGGTGACGACCCTTACCAAAAGGATGGCAGAAAATCTCACTGATTATTTGCTGGAGCTTGGGATAAAAGTTCGTTATATGCATTCTGATATTGATACTCTTGAACGTTCCGAGATAATCAGGGGTTTGAGAAAAGGAGATTTTGATACGCTTGTGGGTATTAATCTGTTGCGTGAGGGTATTGATATTCCTGAAGTTGCCTTTGTTGCCATCCTTGATGCTGATAAGGAAGGATTTCTACGTTCTGAACGCTCTCTTATACAGACCATTGGTCGTGCTTCCAGGAATTCAGAGGGTCGTGTGATACTTTATGCAGACCGAATCACCGGTTCAATGGAACGCGCCATGAGGGAAACCAGCCGTCGCCGTGAGCTTCAAATGTCCTTCAATAAAGAGCATGGGATTACTCCTCGTACTATACAAAAGGCCCTGCAGAAGGAATTGGTGGAGCTTGATACAGATGCTCAGATGTCGGGTGCCATGGCAATTGCAGAGACTATGTCCAAAAGGGAGTTATCGGACATGGTAATCGACCTTGAAGCTGAGATGCATCTTGCTGCCAAGAATCTCGAGTTTGAACGGGCAGCGGAGTTGAGGGATAGGTTAAAAGAGTTGCGTGAGGGCTATTCCCTTTAAGCCTGATTTTATTATGGTTATCTTCGCCGTCTGTGCATTCTTCCGGTTCTTTTTATGCTTCCGCCCTCTGAACTTGTATCTCTGATGTCTTTTCCTGTGTGGTGCAGAAAAACATCATCAAGTGTTGGTTTGTGGAGGTTGACTGACAATATTTCAAGTCCCAGTTCTGAGGTTATCTTCAGGATCTCGGGTATTGCCCGCTCTCCATTAGTTGCGGTGATACGCAGCTTGTTCTCAGATATTGAGATATTTTCATTCCCTGTTTTTTCAACATATCTGTTTTTCAGTTTGCTGGTGTCGTCCTCAGGTGATAGTTCGAGTGTTATCATATCGCCTCCAAGTGACGATTTCATTTCATGTGGCGTTCCCATGGTTACTATCTTCCCATGGTCTATTATGGCTATCCTGTTGCAGAGCTGGTCCGCCTCTTCCATATAATGGGTCGTAAGTACCATGGTTATGTTCTTTTCCTGATTGAGCTGCTTGATGTACTCCCAGATATGGTTCCTTGTCTGAGGGTCAAGTCCCAGTGTAGGTTCATCCAAAAATAACACATTTGGGTGATGCATTAGTCCTCTGGCAATTTCCAGACGTCGCATCATTCCGCCGGAATACTTCTGTACGGTCTCGTCTGCCCAGTTGCTTAACTCCACAAGTTCCAGTACTTCTCTTATTCTATCCTGTCGTTCCTTTTTTGGCAATCCGTAGAGCCTGCCGTGCAGGTCAAGATTTTCCCTGCCGGTGAGTTTCTGATCAAGGGTTGTGTCCTGAAACACCACTCCTATGGACTTGCGGACCATTGTGGAATCTGTTCTGATGTCATATCCCCAAACCCTAGCATTTCCTGAGCTTGGTCTTAGCATGGTGGAAAGCATTCCTATGAGTGTTGTTTTTCCTGCTCCATTAGGTCCCAGCAGACCGAAAAGCTCACCTTTTTTAATATCAAGGTCAATTGCATCTACGGCTGTAAGTTCATTGTATGCCTTGGTAATTCCTTTCGTATGGATTGCAGTATCAGTCACTATCATGCTCCGATATCAATGATGCTTTTACCAGTATGTATACATTCTGTTATTTTCTCAAGAGAAAGCTTTATATCTGTAAAACACGTGTAAGGGTTGCAACGTGCGCTGATGGTCTAGTGGCTATGACTGAGGCCTTCCAAGCCTTAAACCCGGGTTCGAATCCCGGTCGGCGCATATTCTTTTTTTGTTTTCAATTTCGTTATTACTAGTTGCTCAGATTTGAACTGACTATTTTATAGTAAAGCCTTTTTAAGTTTCCAGTCAGATATATCTACATGGGGAAAATGGGGATAATATTTGCCATATTGGCACTTATGCTAGTCCTTATTGCAATATGGTTCCTTGCGGGGGTCAAGGTTTCAATGAGTGCTGAACAACTTGATTATGAAGTTATGGATGATCTGGGTGACGGGGTTGAGCTAAGGCAGTATGGCAGTAGTACATTCATATCTGCAGAAGCAAAGGACTCGAATTCCGCCTTCAGAATACTTGCAGGTTACATTTTTGGTAACAATGACAATAATGTCAGGATAGCCATGACCAGTCCTGTGATATCCCGGCAGGAGGGCAATGTCCTTAACATGTCATTCGTCTTGCCTAAGGGTTATGATGTGGACAATGCTCCCATGCCTTTGTCTGGGGATGTATCCATTCATGATGTTGCTCCGAGAAAGCTTGCAGTGATAACTTTTTCTGGATATGCAACCGAATCCAGGATCGCATCACAAAGGCTCATACTTGAGGAAAATCTCTCCAGCCATGGTCTTAGTACAAAAGGTGAGTTCTTCCTTATGCGCTACAATCCTCCCTGGGTTCCCCCTGTGATCATGCGAAACGAGATTGCAGTGGAGGTCGAATGATGTCCAAATTCAAAAGATCCCTTTTCATTTTCAGGAGGGACTTGCGGGTCGATGATAATACTGCTCTTCTGGCAGCTCTGGATATGTCTGATGAGGTCATCCCATGTTTCATATTCGACCCACGTCTGTGCGATCCTGGTAGAAAGGCTTTCAACAGTAATGCTTTACAATTCTTGGTGGAATCGCTTGAGGATCTCAAAGGGCAGCTGGAAAACGTGGATGGCAGGCTGTATCTATTTTCAGGCCTTCCTGAAGATGTGATTGACAATATTCTGGATAAACAGGATATTGATGCTGTTTTTATAAACCATGATTATACTCTTTTCAGTATCAAAAGGGACAGGTCCATCACCAGTCTATGCTCTGATAAGGGCGTGGCTCTGCTTCAATTTCATGATTGTCTGCTTCACGAGCCAGGGTCCATACGCACTAAAAAGGGTACACCTTACAAGGTCTTTGGCCAGTTCTTTCGGGAAGCCTCGAAAAGGGATGTGACTCTTCCCTCAATGTTTGGGGATGGTAATTTCTATGCCGGGGATACTGGGGTCGCTGAGGTGGATGAAGCCGCTTTGCTCAAAAATATATTGCCTGAAATGAATGAAGGGATATTCGTGCATGGGGGCAGGTCTAATGCATTGTCCGTGCTGCAGGAGCTTTTCCAGTTCGCAAACTATGATGTTGAAAGGGATCTGCCATCTATCAAGGGAACCACGGGTCTTTCTGCGCACAATAAACTGGGTACGATATCCATAAGGGAATTCTATTATTCTGTACTTGATGAACTTGGCAGAGACCATACACTCATAAATGAGTTGCACTGGCGTGATTTTTTCACGCAAATAGCTTTCGAATTTCCAGAAGTGTTCGGGAATGCATTCAAAAACAAGTTCGATAATATCAGGTGGATTAATGACCGGGTCTTATTCGATGCATGGTGCTCAGGAAACACTGGCTTCCCCATTGTGGATGCTGGCATGAGGGAGTTGAACACAACCGGTTACATGCATAATCGTGTGAGGATGATCGTCGCATCATTTCTAGTGAAGGACTTGCATATTGACTGGAAATGGGGTGAACGTTATTTTGCAAGTAAGCTCGTGGATTATGATCCATGTGTGAATAATGGCAACTGGCAGTGGGCAGCTTCCACAGGTGCCGATTCCCAGCCATATTTCAGGATATTCAATCCCTGGAGGCAACAGAAGAAATTCGACGCGGATTGTAAATATATCAAAAAATGGGTGCCTGAGCTTTCATCTCTCGAGACAAAGGCAATACATGCTCTGGAAAAAGGGGTAGTACCTGATGGTGTTGATTACCCAGAACATGTGGTGGATCATTCGGCTGAACGGGAATATACTCTTACCATGTTCAAGTCCATGGTTTGAGCTGTTTTTCTGTCCAATTTCCGTAATCTTAATATGTAAAGGACATCTTTAATCACTACTTCCATTATGCGGGGGTTGCCCAGCCTGGCCAAAGGCGCAGGGCTTAGGACCCTGTCTCGTAGGAGTTCGTGCGTTCGAATCGCACCTCCCGCACTACTTTTTATATAATTTGCAGCGATTGTATTATTTTTCATTCAATACAAACATTTTTTTAGGACTCCTCATTTTGGAAACTATATGTTGTGCCGGATTCTATTTTTCAAATATATATAATCACTATAATATATTCTCTGTAATAATTGCAGAACTGCACATTTATGGGGGTACTGGCCTTGGCCTTGCGCTTGTCAAAGATCTTGTTGAATTGCACGGCGGCAGTATATGGGTCGAAAGCGAGCCAGGAGGGGGGCAGTACATTCAGTTTTAACATCTCAGTTGGATATATATAATATTAGATATGGCAGTCAACTGTCCTTATTTTATATTTCGCTGGATAAGTATAATAATCATTAAGATAATCATCGTTAGTATGTAGCACATCAGTGCTCAAACTATTGTGAAAAAACAAAATTCGTACTGTAAAAATGTCTAAATCTTCTCGTCCCCGGATACTTGTTGTTGATGATGAACCCTTGAATGTGGAATTGCTTGAGGCTTACCTATCTCCGGATTGTGATATTATTCCTGCATATGGTGGGCTGGAAGCACTGGAGCTTGCCTCCAAAGAAAAGTTGGACCTTATTTTACTCGATGTGATGATGCCTGATATGAATGGTTATCAGGTATGTGAGAAAATAAAGAGCTCATCATTCTCTCAATTTGTTCCTGTAATCCTTGTGACTGCTTTATCAGGGAGGGGGGATCGCTTAAAAGGAATCAAATCCCATGCAGATGATTTCCTCACCAAGCCTGTGGATAGGTTGGAACTTAGCATGAGGGTGAAATCACTTTTACGTATCAAGTCACTTCATGACAACGTTGTTTTTGAACGTGACCAGGCTCAAAACTATCTTGATGTGGCAGGTGTGATGATGCTTGTACTTAACACAGATCACAAGTTAACTCTCGTAAATAAAAGGACCACTGAGATACTTGGTTATAGTGAAACAGATATTCTGGGGAAAGACTGGTTCGATTATTTTGTGCCGGAGAATACTCGGAATTCCTGTGAGGCGAATTTTGAGAAAATCCGAAATGGGAGCACTGAGGATATTGTTCATTATGAAGGTCCTATTCTGTGTAAAGGTGGTGCCCAGAAAATAATTTCCTGGTACAGTAAGATCCTCACAGATGGAAACGGTGATCGTGTAGGTATATTGTGTTCAGGTGAGGATATCACTCAGCGCAAGGAATCTGAGATAAAGTTGAAGGAATACGCTTCAAACCTGCAATCATCTAATGAATTAAAGGATCTTTTCATGGATATAATGAGTCATGACCTGCTGAACCCTGCAGGGGTGGCAAAAGGCTTTATTGATATGTTGTTATGTGCGGAAGAGGATAAGGGTAAGATAAGCAAGTTGGAGTTCGTTGATGCCAGTGTAACACGTTTGATCGATATGATAGAATTGGCAGCCAGCTTTGGTAAACTCGAAGATATTGATTATCTTGAATTTGAGAAAATGAATCTTAGTGATGTTTTGAGTGAAGTGGCAGCTACATTTGAAACTCAGCTTGCTTCCAAGAATATATGTCTTGATATGAATCTGGATGGTTCATATGCTGCAAAAATGAATCCTCTTATTAGTGGTGTTTTTGTGAATTATATCTCAAATGCCATCAAATACGGACCATCCGACAGTAGTATCATCATCGACATAGATGATCTTTCGGATGAGTGGAAGGTCAAGGTAACTGACTTTGGGGATGGTGTGCCTGATGGTAACAAAGATCTTGTTTTTGATCGTTTCAAGCGCCTGACTCAAAACAAGAAGGTGGTGAAGGGTACAGGCCTTGGCCTTGCGATCGTAAAGAGGATAGTCGAACTGCATGGCGGAAGAGTTGGTGTGGATGATAATCCTCATGGAATGGGTAGTGTTTTCTGGGCAACACTGAAAAAAGCATGATGATCAGACTCCTATGTCCTCATACCAAATATCGGGTCTATCCTGAATGAATTCCTTCATCATCTTCTTGCATTCCTCTATATCGAGGTCTGTCACTTCGATTCCATGCTCTTGCATGAACTCGGAAGCACCTTTAAAGTTATCGGATTCTCCTACGATGACCTTTTTGATACCAAACTGCACCGCTGCACCTGCACACAGGTAGCATGGCATGAGTGTTGAATAAAGTATGGTTCCGTTATATTTTCCTATCCTTCCTGCATTCCTTATGCAATCTATTTCTGCATGTGCAAGGGGATCTTCTTGTTGTATTCTTCTGTTATGTCCTCTGCCTATGATCTCTCCGTCCCTGACAAGCACTGAACCTATGGGGATGCCCCCTTCCTCCAGTCCCTTCCGGGCTTCTTCTATTGCAGCCAGCATGAATTTGTCCATATTATTCTCCTGATTAGGTAATTTGAAAAATAGTATATCTATGTTTAGATATATTTTTTGTTATAACTGGTACCAAACCAAAAATTAGTTAATGGCTGTATATTACCTGTCGCTACTATTCTACTTAAGCTTCATTTGTTTTGAATACACGGTCATTCTTGCGAACCACATCTTCCACTTTAAGGCCAATTTCGTATCCTTTTTCTACTCCATTGACATTTTCCCCTTCATGGACTATGGATGTTACTTCCTGTTCTACATAGGTGGTATTGCCTTCTATTATGATATTGTCTCCAACATCTAATCCTTGTTCGAGAAGTCTTATGGATGCAGCCTTGCTCTTTGGGAAATAGTTGAGCACGACCCCAACTGCCTCTCTCTTTACGGGAGATGCATTCATGTCGCTTTCAGAGGCAAGTCCATCCGGTCCGGGATAGCCGAAATAGAATCCGGTGGAAAAACCGCGATTATATTCCCTGCTCAATTCTTCTTTCAGTACACGTATCTTCTCAAGGTCGAATGTTTCGTTCTTGTAATCATCCAGTGCCTGTCGATAACATTTTGAAACCGTGGAGGTATATCCTGGGTTCTTTAATCTTCCTTCTACCTTAAAGGAGTTTATTCCTGCCTCTGCAAGTTCTGGTATATGCTCTATCATGCACAGGTCTTTGGCACTGATGAGGTATTTTCCTTCTATATCGACTATTGCCCCGTTATCACTATGTAGTGACCATTCCCATCTGCATGGCTGGCTACATTCTCCGCAGTTGCCGGACTTTCCAAGCAGGTATGCCGAAAGATAACATCTTCCGGATACTGCCTGACACATAGCTCCGTGGATGAAAGTCTCAAGTTCGATATCCGTATCCTTCCTTATTTCTCTTATCTGCTCAAGACTTAATTCTCTTGCAAGAACTACCCTGCTTGCTCCAAGTGATTTGTAGAAGTTGGCACTTTCCTGATTAGATACATTTGCCTGGGTGGATATGTGTATCTTCAGATCATGATCGGCTGCTTTGATTATGGCAGCAGGGTCCCATGCTATAATCGCATCTACTTCAGCGGTTGCAGCTGTTTCCAGAACATTGTTGAGCTCCTGGATGTCATCAGGATATATGACTGAATTTACGGTAAGGTATCCCTTTAATCCGTATTCATGTACCTCTTCGACAAATTCTGCCAGATTATCGGGGGTAATGTCCTGTGCTCTTGCCCTCAGGCTCAACCTGTCCAGGGAGAAATATACGGCATCTGCCTGGTCTTTGCAAGCTCTCAATGCTGCCAGGTTACGTACTCCCATTGTCAATTCGGGGATATTCATGTTCTTTTTGTCTTTGTGCATGTGATATGGATTCAAATTATGGCTTAAATCTCTTGTGTTGTACAAGTAGTCATGATTATCATTTCATTAGACATCAGTTGTAACTGACAACATATATATACAATAAAATACTCTCTTGTAGTATCAATAGATATTAGGTACGCCTATTATTAATATGGTCTCTGATATTGTGGTGAAATGCGCCACTTGAATTCGAAAATAGCTTGATTATAAACCAATAGAGGTGGAAAAATGGCTCCAGTTATGCCCTTGACAATGATGTCTGAAGGTAGGATGAGTAAGATCATTTCTATCAACGCAGGTCGTTGTCTGATGGAACGTCTCAGGTCAATGGGTTTTGTCGAGAACACTCTCCTTAAAATAAAGAACTGCAACATGGGTTCTATTGTTGTGGATGTTAACGGTTCTAGCTATGCGCTTGGAAAGGGTATGGCTACCAAGATCATGGTTCAGGAATGCTAGGTCCATTGATCAACTATTTTGAGTAATGAAAATAATTCATAACCAAACATTTTAAAATAGAAGGTATCCACAAGATTGGACACCATCAGAACTTCTTTTTATTTCCGCTTGGTCCTCTCATGTAGTTGCCAAACTCTGAATCGATAAGTTGCATTCCATTGAATACCGGTCCGTCCTTGCAGACTCTCAGGCCACCGTTGTCCATACAGCAGGCACCGCAAACACCGATTGCACATTTAAAATACCTGTGAAGGCTGAACTCTGTCCTGTCAAGAACCTCTTCTTTGCTTAGGATCCCAAAAATACATTTCATCATCATTTCGGGGCCACAGGTGTATATCCTGTCAAAACGGGAGCTATCGAATTCAGAGAGCACATCAGTGACAAAGCCGCAGCGGTGTGCTGATCCATCATCGGTAGTTATATGAAGACTGCCGCATGCTGCAAACCTGTCAATGAACAAAAGTTCATCTGCATTACGGGCGCCAAGTATTGTTGTAACGCAGGCTCCTGCATTCATTGCATATTCGGCTAGAAGCGCTATGGCTGCAGACCCTACGCCACCTGCCACTATTAGTATGTTCTCATCCTTTTCCGGAATTGTGTATCCGTTACCAAAGGGACCACGTATGCCGAGTTCATCTCCTTCCTTAAGCTCAAAGAGCTTTTCAGTTGCATCACCAACCTTCTGCACAGTGATGGCATTTTTGTAGGCAAGTGTCATGGGTATTTCGTCCACGCCTCTTATCCATACCATCACGAACTGTCCTGGCTGTGCATCATCGAATTCCCTGTCAAAAAAGAAAGTCCTGGTGGAAGGTGATTCGTGGACTATCTTTGTGATTTTTACGTTAGTGGGGTACATTAGTTCCTCTCGTGGGCAAGCCCTATGATGTCGGCGTAGCTCTTGTATCCTTTTTCAGTTATGAATTTGTCAATACCGTCAGCGATGCTCGGGAACACGTTCAGGTCATCGTAAACTGCAGATCCTACCTGAACTGCACTGGCTCCTGCCATCATCATCTCGACTGCATCTTCCCATGTTGATATACCGCCTACGCCGATTATGGGGATATCCAGGGCAGCGTAAAGGTCGTAAACGCACTTTACAGCAACGGGTTTCACTGCCTTGCCTGAAAGCCCTCCAAACCTGTTCCCAAGTATGGGGTAGCCGCTATGGATGTCTATTGCCATTCCTTTTAAAGTGTTGATGGCTACTATGGCATCGGCTCCTCCTCTCTGGGCTGCCTGGCCAATAGGTGCGATATCATTTACGTTAGGTGTAAGCTTAACCCATACTGGTATGTCAACAGCATCACATACTGCAGCAGTGATCTCTTCAACTGCACATGCATCGCAGCCAATGGTTGCTCCGTATCCCTGTGCATGGGGGCAGCTAACATTCAACTCATATGCATGAGGTTTTGACTCTCTAAGTCCTTCTGCTACCTGAACGAATTCTGCAGCGTTTCCTCCAAATATGCTGGCAATTATGGGGACATCGGTATTTTTTCTTGCATTTTCGAGCTCACCGGAAAAATCCGGGTATGATGGATTTGGGAGCCCCATTGCGTTAAGAAACCCGTAACCCAGGTTTATCATGCTGGGATTTTTATGTCCTTCCTTTGGCTGTGGTCCTATGGATTTTGTAACCACTGCGCCAGCACCTGTATTTGCAACACGGACAAGGGATGCACCTGTTGTTCCCATAATACCTGCTGCAAGTATGGTAGGATTTTTGAGTTTAAGCCCTGTGATCTCTATCATGCTATCTCCGTATCAAAAATCTTTTTCTACAAGCTGGCAGACTGCTCTCTGGACCAGTTCTTTTCCACCAAGTTCTACCAGTTCGTTTGCAAGTATTCTGGCATATTCGGTGTATCTATCAACTGGGATATAATCTTCTACCTGTACTTGTTCGGAACCGTCCAGGGCCAGTACTTCTGCACGAACATGTATCTCATCATCGTTGACGAATTGTGCAAAAGATCCTATGGGTGCAGTACATCCTCCTTCTATGTCGGTTATGACTATGCGCTCGATCTCAGTTTCTATCCTTGTTTGCTGGTGGTCGAGTTCCTCTGTGATATCTTCCGCATCAGTACCGGCAAGGGTTACAACTGCTATGGTTCCCTGGTTTGCAGAGGGTATGAAATTTCCAGGCAGGAGCCTTTCCACGTCCATTTCCCATTCCATACGCTGCAGTCCTGCTTCTGCGAGCAGTATTCCGTCATAGAGTCCTTCCTCAAGCTTCTTTATACGGGTATTGATGTTACCTCGCAGATCCTGTACCTCAAGGTCTGGTCTGTATCTGAGTATCTGTGCACGCCTGCGCATGGAGCTGGTTCCAATTACGGCACCTGGTGGCAGTTCATCGATCCTTGCACCATCATTTGTCAGAAGTACATCGTATGGTGAATCCCTCTTCAGGACTGCAGAGGTGGAAAACTCTTCTGGGCGCACAGTGGGGAGGTCTTTCATGGAATGGACTGCAATATCGACCTCTCCATTTGTCATTTTGTCGTCAAGTTCCCGCACAAAAACACCAACACCTGCAACCTCATGCAGAGGGCGATCAGTAAAAGTGTCTCCTGATGTCCTGATTATGTTTTTTGTGGTCTCGACACCAATATCCAATAGTTTGCGCTCTATTATGTTCGCCTGTGCAAGGGCAAGTGCGCTTCCGCGGGTTCCTATTATCATGAATATCCCTTTATTTCAGGTTTGCTTCGTAAGCAGCAAGTGTTTTCTCAAGATCCTCTTCTGTATGTGCAGTGGAAAGGAAATTAGTCTCATACTGTGATGGTGGCAGGAAAACACCACTTTCCAGCATCTTGAAGAAGAATTTGAGGTATCCTTCCTTGTCACATTTCAGGGCTTCCTGGTAGTTCATTGGCTTGTCTCCAAAGAAGACCATGAACATGGATGCCAATCCTGAAACGGTGTAATCAAGCCCCCGATCAGTCACTATTTCTGTAAGTCTTGACCTGAAAGCATCTCCGGTGGCATTGATCTTCTTATGAACCTCTTCTTTCTCAAGTATATCAAGCACTGCAAGACCAGCTGCAACCGATGCAGGGCTTCCACTGAATGTGCCTGCCTGGTAAACACTTCCGGAAGGTGCTATCATATCAATGATCTCTTTCTTTCCGCCGAATATTCCAATAGGGAGGCCGCCTCCGATTATCTTACCAAGCGTTGTCATGTCAGGTGTAACGCCGTAGTATTCCTGTGCTCCTCCCATGGCAAGTCTGAAACCGGTGATGACCTCGTCGAATATGAGTACGATGTCGTTCTCCTCTGTGACCTTACGCACATCCTTCAGGTAATCTCCCTCTGGAAGTATGGGTCCGATGTTCCCCATAACAGGCTCCATGATAAGTGCAGCTACTTCATCATTGCCTTTCTCAATTACTGATGTGAGTGCTTCTATGTCGTTGAATGGTACTTGGAGTGTGTGTTTTGTAAAATCTGCAGGAATTCCTAGTGAATCTGGTTTTCCAAGTGTAGTAGCACCAGAGCCTGCCTGTACAAGCACTGCATCATGCGCTCCGTGGAATCCGCCTTCTATTTTAATGAACTTGTCCTTACTGGTGAATCCCCTTGCTGCGCGGATTGCGCTCATGGTTGCCTCGGTACCGGTTGATACGAATCTGAGCATATCTATGCTGGGGTAAATGCTTGCAACCTTGCTGGCAAGGTTTACTTCAAGGTCTGTTGGTGTGCCGTACAACCAGCCTTTGTCAAGCTGGGAGATGATCGCTTCTTTGATCTTTGGATTTGCATGCCCAAGTATATTGGGTCCGTATGCAAGACAGTAATCTATGTACTCATTACCATCAATATCGGTAATTTTGGAACCATTGGCAGATTCTGTGTAGAATGGGTATGGCTTGATGGCTCTCACGGGACTACTGACTCCTCCTGGGAGGAGGGTACTTGCTTTCTTGTACAATTCTCTGGACTTATCTAAAGGCATAGGATCACCATTGATTTATTTTAATATCCGTGCCATATCCTTGGCAAAATATGTAAGTATCATATCGGCGCCTGCACGTTTCATGGAAAGGAGAGATTCATACATAACCTTCTTCTCATCCATCCATCCATTCTGTGCGGCCGCTTTTATCATTGCATATTCTCCGCTGACATTGTATGCTGCGGTTGGCATCTTGAATTCTGTCTTGATGCGGTATATTATATCAAGATAGGAAAGTGCGGGTTTGACCATCAGTATGTCTGCACCCTCAAAGACATCAAGTTCTACCTCTCTTAATGCTTCATCGGAATTTGCAGGGTCCATCTGGTGGGTGGAACGGTCTCCGAAGGTACAGCCTGAATCTGCTGCATCCCTGAATGGTCCGTAAAATTCAGATGAATACTTTGCTGCATAGGACATGATGGGTATATTGTTGAAGTTGTTCCTGTCAAGCTCTGAACGTATTGCTGTGATCATACCATCCATCATGCCTGATGGTGCAACCATGTCAGCGCCTGCTTTTACATGACTTAAAGCGGTCTTTCCAAGTAACGGGAGGGTCTGGTCATTCAAGATCTCTTCTGTTTCAAAATCAACGACACCACAGTGGCCGTGGTCGGTGTATTCGCAGAGACAGACATCTGTTATCACATACATGTCCTTTCCAAGTTCGTTCTTGATCTCCTTGACCGCTCTCTGGACCACATCATGTTCTCCCCAGGCACAGCTTCCCGTTTCATTTTTATGTTCTGGGATTCCAAAAAGTATCAGAGCTGGTATCCCAAGATCTGCCGCTTCCTTTGCATCGTCGACAATCTTGTCCATGGGGAGTCTGTTCACGCCGGGCATGGATTGGATCTGTTGTGGGGAATCAATTGTTTCATCCACAAACATTGGGTGTATCAGGTCATCAACCGTAAGTGAGGTTTCCCTGATCATATCTTTTATCTTTCCGCTTCTCAACCTTCTCATTCTAAGTTCCGGGAACATGGTATCAGCTCATCTGCATTCGTTATTACTAGTATGTCTGTTCACATTGAATAAACGGGAAACCATATCAAGCAATTCATCATCGCCTTTCTCAGCAGCATGACGTAAAACCTTGGTAGGCTCTGCCATAATTTTGTTTACAATGGAGTGGGTAAGGTCATCAATGATCCTGCTTTCAATATCCCCTATTGTGTGGTAACTGCTTAACTTGTTAACTGCACGCTCTTTCTCCAGACTTCTGACCTTATAAAGTTGAGCATATATCTCGGATACGAGGTGATCCGCTTTCTGATGCTTGTACTGTTTGATAAGCAGGTCAAGTTCCTCGTCAATAATTGCCTGTGCTTTTTTAGCTTCTTCAAGCCTAAGCTCAAGGTTTTTCTCATTGATGACCCTGAGATTATCAATGTTGTATAGTGTTACATGTGGTATATCTGAAATAGCAGGATCAATATCCCTGGGATTGGCGATATCTATCAGAAGAATATCCTTTTCCCTGGACTTCATTGCATCAAGTAACTGGTCATATTTAAGAACAAAATGAGGTGCACCTGTTGCGGTGATAACAACATCGGAATTTCTGAGATTCTCGTTGATCTGGTCAAAACGGACTGCGTGTCCTCCCATTTCATCTGCAAGTTCCCTGGCCGCCTCGTAGGTGCGGTTTGCAATATACATAAGTTCGATATCTCTGTGCGACAGTGCTCTTGTAACCAGGGTTCCCATTTCTCCTGTTCCGATCACAAGGACTTTCTTGTTCTTGAGGTCTCCTACGGTCTCCTCTGCAAGATCCACAGATGCAGAAGCTATGGAAAGAGCGCCTCTGTTTATCTCAGTCTCGGTACGCACTCTTTTACCCACCTGTATTGCCTTGCTAAATGCCGTATCCAGCATTTTGCCAGTGGTTCCAAGCTTTTTTGCAACCTGGTACAGGTCCTTGATCTGGCCAAGTATCTGGTCTTCGCCTAATATCATGGACTCGAGCCCGGAAGATAGTCTCAAAAGATGCATGATGGATTCTTCGTGGTCGAAGAAATCGATGATGTTGGCTGATAATCCTCTGTCTTTTGCGAAATGGAACAGGACACTGCTACCTTTTGGAGAGACTATGTACATCTCTGCCCGGTTGCATGTCTTTAGTACTGCACATTCCTGCACGAATTCGTTATCATAAAGATCCATTATTAGTTTTTCAAGATCGCCGTCCCATGCTTCTTCCATTTCCTCCACAGTTGCTTTGGAGTGTGTGATGACCATGCTGGATATCTCAGTCATAGGCACACCTCTGTGAATCTGTTGAATAAAAGTGCATAAGCCGCCGGGGTAAAATATGATCGTGCATGTTATCAGACTTTCTCGCTAATTTTCATTACTATATCCTGTGCTGTTTTAAACCCTTTTTCATAGGATTCCCCGAGCGCAGACCATACTTCCTTGCTATCCAGTATCTGCCAGAGTATGTCCTTACGTTCTCTCTGTTCAGGTACGTTTTCTTTCAGGTAGCTGCGGATGGCATCCTGTATCCTGATCATATCTGCAAACTGTGGCGTGATGACCTTTTCCACTTTTTGCCTTGTGTATCTGGAAAAAGCAGGGCTTGAACCGGAAGTCGATATGCTGATGGTAAGGTCGCCTCTTTTTATAACTGATGGAACAGTCACATCTCCGATGGCATCGACCTGGTTTGTAAGAATTTCCTTCTGTTTGGCCACCGTGACAATTTTTTCATTTATTGACCTTTCATTTGTGGCAGGGATCACAAGAAAAGAACCTTCGATGAATTCAGCGATATTCTCATCGGAAAGGGTGTTTGCATCTTCTATGACTAAAATAAGATTTCCACTTTCGCCAGCTTCCTGGAGTATGGGGGTAAAATCTCTGCTAATGACTGTGACATCGGCATGTGGGGAGAAAAGCAAAGCCTTACGCTCTCCAACGGAGCCTCCTCCAAAAATAACTATTTTTTTATCGCTCATATCAATGAGCAATGGTAGAAAATGGTTTTCAGATACCATGGTATAGTCTCCCAACCCCATTTACTGCAAATTAGTTAAATATTGTGTCCTTAAAGTCGCACACCGGTCTTCTTGAACTCCCGTTCACTGAACAGTAGTTTGTAATCGTTAATTCCTGTAGCTTTTGATATTTTTGCTGCCACTTCCTCACAATCATCTCTTGTGTAGGAATGCACCATTGTGAATAGGTTATAATTCCACTCCGGGCGGCGTGGTCGCTCATAACAGTGTGTAACCTCTGAGAAATTTGCCATAATGCTACCAACTTCATCGACTCTCTCGTCGGGTACGTTCCATATGCACATTGCATTTGCTACAATGCCTATATCTCTGTGTCCGATGGATGCACCAAAACGACGGATGATGCCTTTTTCCTGCATTCTCTTAATTCTTGAAATGACCTCTTCTTCTGTCATTTCAAGCTGGCCTGCAATTTCTGAAAAAGGTGAATGTGTAAGGGGGATGCCATCCTGTATGGCTCTTAATATTCTTTCTTCGACATCGTCCATGTTATCACTTGATGTTGAATCTGACTCCTATCTTGAACAACTTCTTTGTTGGGAGGTTTACAAATTCAAGGTTGGTTTTGTCTCTCAGCTCATCCAGTATCGTGCATATCCTTTCCTTACTGGGTGCGGATAGGGTGAACCATATATTATACTTGTCCGGGCGTAGGTAATTGTGTGATACCTCGGGGTATTCGTTGATCTGGGCAGCAACCTCATCTATCCTTGGTATTGGTACGTTCACTGCCACAAGGGTGCTGGTACCTCCGATACTCTTTCGATTGATGATTGGTCCGATCTTCCTGACTGCACCTTCTTCATGTAATCTTTCAAGACGCTCTATTACTTCTTCTTCACTGATTCCAAGCTCTTCTCCTATTGCCTTAAACGGGTGGGTTACCAGGGGGAAGTCCAGCTGGATCTGGTTAAGAATTGTTTTGTCCGTTTTGTCCAGATCTATCATTTGAATCACTGTTTTTTAGGTACATATACACAATATGGTTCTTCTTCCAGGTAGTCTCCGGTGGCTGCATAAGCTCGTGCACGGCAACCTCCGCAAACTGTGTTATACTCACAATCTCCGCATTTTCCTTTTAGTTTAGTGACATCACGAAGGTCGTTGAATACTTTGGAATTGTCCCATATTTCCTTGAATGGCTTCTCTTTTATATTTCCGGCAAGAGCAGGCAGATATCCACAGGGGTATACTTCTCCGACACTTGAAACAAAGCAGAACCCGGTTCCTCCAAGGCACCCTTTTGTCATAGCCTCGTAACCATGGGTCTTGACACTTATTTCGATACCTTCTTTCTTTGCTCTCTGGCGCATTATCCTGAAATAATGCGGTGCACATGTGGCTTTAAACTGGATGTCTGTTGTTTTTTGTTGCTCGTAGAACCAGTTCAATATCTTTTCATATTCTACAGGGGGGATCTCTTCGTTCTCAAGTTCTTTCCCTCTGCCGGTGGGGACTAGCAGGAATATGTGCAGTGCTTCAGCTCCGATGTCCTTTGCCAGGTCCAGGATGCCGGGAATCTCTTCAATATTGTTCTTTGTGATCGTGGGGTTGATCTGGAATCCGATGCCAGCTTCTTTTAGTATCTCTATGCCCTTCATTGAGTTTTCAAAGGCACCGGGTACGCATCTGAAGTCATCATGGGTCTGCGGGCTTGCCCCATCCAGACTAATGCTTATTCTCTGAACGCCCACATCCTTGAGCTTATCGGCAATTTCTGGTGTGAGGAGTGTACCATTGGTTGCCATGGCTACGCGAAGTCCCTTTTCAGTCGCATGTTTTGCCAGATCAAAAATATCTTCACGAACCAGGGGTTCTCCACCACTGAGGATGAGTATTGGGTTCCCCATATCTGCGATCTGGTCTATGAAATCCAGTGCTTCCTCAGTTGTAAGCTCACCTTCCGGTTTCTTAAAAGTTGATGAACCTCTGCAATGTCGGCAGGAAAGGTTACATCCTGCAGTCGTTTCCCATGCAATAAGTCTTGGAGCTTTGGCCATATTAATCATTTAAAAGTTTTTATTTAAAGATTCACTCTACTATATATAGGATGGGACTATACTAGTCCACGCCCATATTAATAGTTAGTTGTTGCCATTTTTCTGATTATTTCAGCGCAATGGTATAACATTTAATATGTACAATATTTAGCATAACCTAAATATTTATGGTTGATTACTTTAGTAATGTTATTCAAGTTTAACCTGATGAAGGGGTGATTCTTTATAGGCGCGTTACAGCTTGCATTTGCACTTACCTGGCTTACTTTTGCAGTTTACATCATATATCTGCTAAAGGATCGCCTTTCATTAAAGAAGAAATGCCCTTCTATCAAATGATTGACCGTCTTACTATTAAGGTGCTGTTATGGAGAAAAAACAGAAGACTGTTATTGCAGTTGTTTTCATAGCTCTTGTGGCTGCAGTTGGTTTATGGAATGTGGATCTTTCTCAGGGTTATCTGGTGATTTCCGAGCTGGTGGAGAATCACGAAGACTATGTTGGGCAGAATGTCAATACCATGGGCACTATTAAAAATGGTACTCTCGATATGTCTACTGGTGGCATTTCATTTATCCTGCAGGATTCTGAGGATGATTCGTTCGAAGTGGAAGTTGAATATACTGGCTCACTCCCTGCCAATCTGGTTGAAGGTAGTGGCATAAGTATCAGTGGAAAAATGGTTTCGAACAACAGGGTAGAGGCCACTCAGATAGTAATGGGATGTCCTTCCAAATATACTGAATGAACTGATGATGGCAGGGATCATTATGAAAATAGAAGATCTGAGCGAGTACGATTTGATCAAATCCTCTATGGATGAGCTTGTCAACTCTATGGATGCTGGTTCACAGATGAAGAAAATGATGCTGCATATATGCAGCTCAGGTGGTAAGAGCATTCGTCCTGTTATGTTGTTACTGTGCACTGAGATATGTGGTGGCAAGCCTGAGGAAAGCATTGATGCAGCCCTTGCAATAGAACTTATCCATTCCGCTTCCCTGATACACGATGATGTGCTTGATGGTGGCATTATGCGCAGGGGGGTAGAATCTGCTCATCAGAAGTATGGTATTCCTGCAGCAATTCTTTGCGGTGACTTTCTTATTTCAAAAGCAATCTCTCTTATATCTTCTTACGGGCATGATGCGGTCTATGAGTTCGGTCGGGCAGGCATGTATATGGCTGAAGGTGAAACTATTGATATTGCCAGTGTGAGTGAAGAGTTTCAGGAAAAGAACTATTTCGATTGCATAAAAAAGAAGACTGCATCACTTTTTGCATCCAGTGCTGCCATTGGTGCTTTTGTTGCCGGTGTGGATATGCAAACCGCCATGAAATTTCATTCGTTTGGTGAGTATGTAGGCACTGCATATCAAATGGTTGATGACTTACTTGAATACCTTGACCGCCTTGAGGACAAGCAATCGACCTATGAGTCCACGACGTTGCCTCTAATATATGAGCAAACCATGGGTCGCGATGAGGTTGTTGAGAAAATTATGGCTGAGATATTACTTTATGTCAATAAGGCGAAGGCTTTGCTGGATGAATGTCCTCAGTCAGAAGCAAAAGAAAAGTTGCTGCTGGTTGCAGACCTTATTACAGTAGATCTACTTCCTTCTCATATTATCAATAATAATTTTAATTGAATTACCAGGTGAATACATGAGGGTTTATGATAAATCAATAATCAAGGTGAATGCAAGCACCGAAAACGGAATGATCGTGCTTGACACAGAAGGTCCGCTATCTCCGGTGGCTAAGCCGATCATAAAACACATAAATGGTATTTTTCAGGAAGAAAAACCAATATCTTCAGATGGTGACGATATAATATTTTCAACATGGGTTCCCCCTATGCCTGGGCCAGTGTTCAACAGAATGATCAGTGCAGAGATATCTGCAATACTCAGGCGAAGGGTTCCTGACCAGTTCTCAATTGCGATCACAGGCAGATGTCCTAATGATTGTATCCATTGTGGGGCAGCAGGTATTGTTATCGATCCTGAATTGAGCTTCGATGAGATCAATCATGCAGTTGATCAGGCACTTGATCTTGGTACGCATTATGTGTCCTTTGATGGTGGGGAAACGATGCTCCGTAAGGACCTTGTGGATATGGTTGCAAAAGTTGACAAAAGTCGTGCTGTAGCTACTTGTTTCACATCTGGTTTTGCTCTTGATGAGAAGCGAGCAATGGACCTTAAGAAGGCAGGACTTTATGCAGCTCATATGAGCCTTGACAGTCCTCATGAGAAAGAACATGATCGTGTGAGGGGTCGTGAGGGTGCATTCAAGGATACGGTCAAGGGTGTAAAACATGTGCTTGATGCAGATATTCTTGCGGATCTTTTTGTGGTCGTGTCGCCGGATAATATAGATGACCTTGATGGTTTCTATGATTTTGCGGTGGATATGGGCATGCAGGAAATGTCTATTTATGAGATAGTAGCGGTGGGTCGCTGGATGGAACACGAGGATGAGGTGGTATCTGAAAAGGATGTCAAACGTTTGGGTGCTTTCCAGAAATCCATGAACAGAAGATCAGATGGTCCAAGGGTAACTGCTTTCCCGTATTTCATGGGACCTGATCAGTTCGGTTGTTTTGCCGGAAGGCGATGGATGCATACTACTGCAGGTGGCGATGTGTTGCCATGTGCTTACACGCCTATTTCCTTTGGGAATATTCGTGAGGATGACCTTGCAACTATCTGGAAGCGTATGGGTAAGCATGTAGCTTACAGGTGCTCTGCTGAGTACTGTATGATGCGCAATCCTGAATTCAGGAATAAATATATTCATTCTATTCCTGAAGGTGAAAGCCTGCCGTTCAGGATAGACCTTCAAACACCTCGTTAATGGGATATTTTTTCCCATATTCTCATTTATTTTCTATTTATTTTTTATATATGTATCTAATATTTTTCCATGTGCACTGTATGTCATAGTTAAATATGTGCATATGGGCAATATAATGAAAAATCATTATCAATATCGGTGAAATATCTTCGAAACATTTATATGTGATTTAGCAGTAGATGGTGTAATTTACGCGATATATTAATAAAGCAATCATCATATGAGGAGTAGCATGGCCAAAGAAAAAATCTTGTCAGAAATCAAAGAGGCAGAAGGCAATGCACGCAGAATGGTGGAAGACGGCATTAAACAGAAGAACGAACGTATAGTCAGTGCTCGTTCTGAGGCCCGGGAAATTCTTAAACAGGCCGAAATTGATGCACAAACATCTGCAAAAAGTGCACTGAAGTCTGCGGAAGAATCGCTCGCTTCTGAAAAAGAAAAGCTGATTCAGGATGGTCGAACCGAATCCGAAGTAATCACCAAGAACGCTGAATCTAACATTGATAAAGCTGTTCAGAATTTATTAACAGAGTTCGAGAGGGCAATACATGCTTGAACCAAAACGGATGAGCCGTGCCGTAATTGTTGGGCACAAAAGCATCCTTGAACCAACCATAGATGCTTTACACACTGCTAATCTGTTTCAGATGGATGATTTTGTAGAGGATGGTTCCGGTCTTCAAATTGGAAAGCCTATTGGTGACATCAGTGAAGTTTCAAAGAAGCTTGTTAAGATCAGATCAATTGCCAGCCTGCTTGGTATAGTCGATAAGACTTCCCAGAAACAGGATGCTAATTCAGTACTTAGTAAACTGGATTCCGATCTGAGTGAACTTGATTCCCAGTTAACGGTCAAGACTGATAAAAAGGGTGAATTTGAAGCTGAGCTCAAAGAACTTGCTTCAACTAAAAAAGAATTACTCCCTTTTGCAAATATTAATCTTGATCTTGGACTCTATCACGGATATGAGAATTTGGCTGTTTTCGCAGGACATGTAAAAGATGATCCTGGTGTTGCAGTTTCCAAATCCGTTTCTTCCTTTGATCATTTCTATGATTCAAAAGAGGGTGTAGTTGTACTCTTTGCAGCAAAGGGTGACTCTGCTAAAGTTACTGAAGCATTAGCAACTGTTAGTTTCAGAGAAGTCCGAGTTCCCAATGTAAGCGGTGTGCCTGCAAGTATCCTTTCTGATCTGGAATCAAAAGAAGCAAAGGTCATGGGAAAGATCTCAGCACTTGATGCAGAAGTCGACTCTTTGAAAGAGAAGTACGCTGATTTCATTCTTGCAAGCAATGAAGTTCTTTCAATTCAGACTGAAAAATCAGAAGTTCCTCTTAGAGTAGCTACTTCTGATAGCACATTTATAATAGATGGATGGGTGCTCACTGAGAATTTTGCAGAACTTGAAAAAGTTGTTGAATCTGCAACAAACGGACGTGCATTTATTTCCGAACAGGAAATTACGCATGACGATGAAAAACTTATTCCAGTTGAGTATAATAATCCAAAAGTATCCGCTCCTTTTCAGGAGATCATGGATCTTTATTCCCGTCCCAGCTACAAAGAGCTGGACCCAAGTTCTTTAATATTCATCAGTTTCCCTCTCTTCTATGGAATGATACTTGGTGACATTGGTTATGCAGTTATTCTTCTTGCACTTGCCCTTGGAATCAAGAAGTTAGTCTCCATAGAGGCTATCAAGCCATTGATGAACATTCTTATCTATTGTCAGATATCGACTTTAATATTTGGTGTTCTTTATGGTGAATTCCTCGGATTCCCACTAGCAAGTCTTCATTCGGAGCATGGTGTGATCCCTGGTTTGATTAAGGGATTTGAAACTGTAGATCTCATTGCCTCTCCGGTAGGCGGGGAAATGATAACTTATCCTGTTCATAGGACTCATCTTGTAATGACTATGATCGTTGCAACGGCACTTGTCGGTTTCCTTCACATTTCAGTTGGCTTTATGCTTGGTTTTATCAATGTGAAGAAACAGCACGGTGTTGTAGAAGCTATCTTTGAGAAAGGTAGTTGGCTGGTCGTGGAATTAGGTATCGTTCTTGCGGTGCTTGGTTACCTGGGCATGCTTCCTATCATGGTAGGTGTCGCCGTTCTGGTGATAGGTATCATTATGCTTCTCAAGGGAGAAGGCTTCAATGGAGTTGTCGAATTACCGGCACTTCTGAGTAATTCATTGTCCTACACTCGTATCATTGCGGTAGGATTGTCATCTATCTATATTGCGTCAACTGTTAACCTGATCGCATTCGACATGATCTGGAAACCAGGTACGCCTATTGGTGGAATGACCATATTTGCAATAATTGTGTTCTTAGCAGGACACACATTAAACACTGCCCTGAGTATTCTTGCCCCCGGTTTACACTCACTCAGGTTGCAGTATGTAGAATTCTTTGGTAAATTCTACAAAGGTGGGGGACGCAAGTACAATCCATTTGGATATACTAGAAAATACACGGAGGATTAAGAAAATGTCAGTAGAAGCAGTAGCAGCAGAAACAGCAGCAAACGTAGTGGTTGATAACTCAGCAGGATTAAAAGCAATCGGTGCAGCACTCGCAGTATCCGTAACAGGTATTGCATCAGCATTCGCAGAAAAAGAGATCGGATGTGCAGCAATCGGTGCAATGACAGAGAACGAAAACCTTTTCGGTAAGGGTTTGATCCTGACTGTAATTCCAGAAACAATCGTTATCTTTGGTCTTGTAGTCGCACTTTTGATCAGCTAAATTAATTTAAGAGCTTTTTTGCTCTTAAATTTATTAGAGGTGTGTGAGCATGGGACTTGAAACTGTTTTAAAGGATATCGTAGACGCAGCACAAGATGAGGTGTCCAAACTTAATTCCGAAGCAGATGCAGAGGTTTCTGCAATCCTGGATGATGCTAGGCAAAATGCTAAGAGGATTATGGGCGAACGTCTTGCAAAAGTAGAAGATGATATCAAAAACATTAGGCAGCAAGAAATATCCAGTGCAAATCTTGAAGTGAAGCGCACATTGCTCAATGCACGCAAGGAAATCCTCGATAAGGTATATGTCCAAGCTGTAGAGGCTATCTCTGCACTCTCTCCTGAAAAGAACGAAGAACTTCTTAAGGCACTCATTGATAAATATGAGGCTGAAGGTTCCAAGATCTATTCCAACAAGGAATCAGAAGAGATTGTCAGTAAATTATCATCACTTGAATATGGTGGTAATATCGAATCTATCGGTGGTGTCATCATTGAAAATGAAGATGCTACAGTCAGATTGGACTATACATATGATGTTATCCTAAAGCGCGTGAACGAGCAGTTATTGAAACAGACATCTGACATCTTTTTCGGGTGATTTCTAAATGCAGCTGTTGCAGAAATTAAAGCGTGATTTTTCAGGGTCACGGAAAAAAGGAAGTTCAAACTACGCGTATACTGCTACACGTGTTCGTGCGATGAAGACTCATCTTTTTCCAAAGGAGACTTATCCACGGCTCATGAACATGGACATCAACGAGATGACCCGGTTCATTGAAGAGTCCAAGTACAAGGACGCTATTGATGAAATGGCCAGGAGTTTCGAAGGCGTAGATCTTATTGAACATGCTTTGAACAGGAATCTCGCTGTATCTTTTACAAAATTGATCAATATTTCCGAAGGTGAGTTAAATGTTCTTATCACCGAGCATCTTAAGGAATATGATATCTGGAATATCAAGACTATCCTTAGAGGGAAGTATTGCAATGCATCCGCAGAAGAGATAATAGAGGCAATTGTTGCAGCAGGTAGTCTGCATTATGTGTTCCTCTCAGGACTCGCTGCAAAAGATACATATGAGGAAGTTGTCTCTGAACTTGAAGACAGTGAGTACTATCCAATACTTAGTCAATATAATGGAGAAAATCTCTCTGATATTGAGAATCAGCTTGATAAGAAATATTATGCTGATATGTTCAATGTAATTGGATATTCAAAGTCTAAAGATCGTAAGTTGTTCGCGAATTTCATAAGAATCGGAATTGACACTAAGAACCTTATGACTCTTTTCCGTTTGAAGAAGTCTGGAATGACTGATCCTGAATTGATGGATCTCATGATCGATGGTGGGCTCAGGATGGATCTCTCTGATATTGAGAGAATGCTGGCTCTTTCATTTGAGGAATTTATTGCAGAACTTGAAAAATATCCATATTGGGATGATATTGCTGATGTAGTAAGTCCGGAAATGGATTCATTGATCGGTGTGGAATCCAGATTGAAAAAACACAGACTTGAATCTGCAACAAGCTCTTCACATTTTTATCCGCTCTCAATAGTACCAATTATGGACTACATGCTAAGCAAAAAGAATGAGGTTAACAACCTGCGGATAATTATACGTGGCAAAGCCGCCAACCTCGGAGATGACTTAATCAGAGAACAGTTGGTGATTTGATGGAATTAGCAGTAGTCGGATCAAGTCAGTTTGTAACGGGATTTAGACTGGCAGGGATCAAAAAAATATTTGAAGTTAATGATGGCGAACTTGAAACCGCTGTAAAAACTATACTTGGAGACCGGGATATCGGTATTCTGGTTATGCACGGTGATGATTTGAGTAAGCTACCGGAAATGTTGCGTGACAGTATCAACGACTCTGTTGAGCCAACTGTTGTGACTCTCGGTGGTAGCGGTGAAAGTTCGAATCTAAGGGAAAAAATAAAGCAATCGGTAGGTGTTGATCTGTGGAAATGAAAGGTGAAATTTATCGAGTGGCTGGACCTGTTGTTACAATTATGGGCATTAAACCAAAGATGTACGATGTGGTTCATGTCGGTCATGAAGGTTTAATGGGTGAAGTCATCAGAATTAAGGGTGACAAGGCCACTGTTCAGGTATATGAAGATACATCTGGTGTCAAACCGGGTGAACCTGTTGTGAACACTGGAATGTCTCTTTCAGTGGAACTCGGTCCAGGTTTATTAGAAAGTATTTATGATGGTATCCAGAGACCTCTTAAGGTTCTCCAGGAACAAATGGGTGACTTCATTCAGAGAGGAGTTACAGCTGATGGACTTGACCGTGAAAGAGTATGGGAGTTCAAGGCAGTAGCTTCCAGCGGTGATGTAGTAGAAGGCGGAGATGTAATCGGTGTTGTTCAGGAAACTATGAATGTTGAGCACAAGATCATGGTGCCACCAACAGTTTCAGGAACGATCAAGGACATCAAATCTGGTAATTTCAAAGTTGATGATACAGTATGTACTCTTGAAGATGGTACTGAATTATCCATGGTCCAGAAATGGCCTGTAAGATTGCCTCGTCCTGTTACTAAGAAACTCATGCCAACAAAACCTTTGATCACAGGTCAGAGGATTCTTGATGGTCTCTTCCCAGTTGCAAAAGGCGGTACAGCAGCTATTCCAGGTCCATTCGGATCAGGAAAGACTGTTACCCAGCAGCAGCTTGCAAAGTGGAGTGACACTGATATTGTAGTTTATATCGGATGCGGCGAACGTGGAAACGAGATGGCTGATGTACTGAACGAGTTCCCGGAACTCCAGGACCCAAAGACAGGTCGTCCACTTATGGAACGTACAGTTCTTATCGCAAACACATCCAACATGCCTGTAGCTGCTCGTGAAGCATCAGTTTACACAGGTATCACAATTGCGGAATATTATCGTGACATGGGATACGATGTATCACTCATGGCTGACTCAACATCAAGATGGGCAGAAGCAATGAGGGAAATCTCATCAAGGCTTGAAGAAATGCCTGGTGAGGAAGGTTATCCGGCATACCTCTCTGCAAGACTTTCCGAGTTCTATGAGAGAGCAGGATGTGTACATGCATTATCTGGTGAAGAAGGTTCGATCACAGTTATTGGGGCAGTATCTCCGCCTGGTGGTGACTTCTCAGAGCCTGTTACACAGAACACACTCCGTATCGTTAAGGTATTCTGGGCACTGGATGCAAAACTTGCACAAAGAAGACATTTCCCATCCATTAACTGGTTGACAAGTTACAGTCTGTATACAGAGGGACTTTCCGATTGGTTTGGTGAGAATGTATCACCTGAATGGGTGTCACTCAGAAACAATGCAATGGACATGCTCCAGCAGGAATCCGAACTTCAGGAGATCGTTCAGCTCGTAGGTTCAGATGCACTCCCCGAGGATCAGCAGCTTATTCTTGAGATCTGCCGCATGCTCAGGGAATACTTCTTGCAGCAGAATGCATTCCACCCAGTCGACACATATTGCTCATTCGACAAGCAGTACAAATTGTTAAAGGCAATATCCACTTACGGCGAAAAGGCAATAGCAGCACTCGAATCTGGAAATCCAATGTCAGAAATACTGGCTATTGAATCCAAGGACGACCTTGCAAAGGTAAAGTTCGAAGAGGACTTTGAGAGTGCACTGAACGAAGTTCTCGCAAAGATGGATAAAGAGTTTGCACAGCTTGGAGGTAACTAAAATGACCAAGGAATATAAGACAATCACGGAAATATCAGGACCATTGATATTCCTTGAAAAAACCGAACCTGTAGGTTATGGTGAACTAGTTCATATTAACTTGCCAGACGGTACAACAAAAAGAGGTCAGGTTCTTGACAGTTCCGCTGATGTTGTTGCAGTTCAGGTATTCGAAGGAACTGGTGGACTCAATGAAGAAGCCGGTGTAGTTTTCAGCGGTGAGACCATCAAACTTCCTGTATCAAAGGACATGCTGGGACGTATCCTTTCCGGTTCAGGCGAACCACTGGATGGCGGTCCACGTATTGTTCCAGAGGATAGGGTTGATGTGAATGGTTCCTCAATGAATCCATACTCCAGGATGCCACCAGAGGATTTTATCCAGACAGGTATCTCAACTATTGATGGAACAAACACTCTTGTACGTGGCCAGAAACTCCCTATTTTCTCAGGAGCAGGTCTGCCTCACAACGAGATTGCACTTCAGATCGCACGTCAGGCAAAGGTTCCAGGTTCAGATGAACCATTCGCAGTAGTTTTCGCTGCAATGGGTATCACAAACGAAGAAGCTCAGTACTTCATGCAGGACTTTGAAAAGACCGGAGCTCTTGAAAGAGCAGTGGTTTTCCTCAACCTTGCAGATGACCCTGCTGTAGAACGTATCGTTACACCAAGGATGGCATTGACCGCTGCAGAGTATCTCGCATACGAGCACGACATGCATGTACTTGTTATTCTAACTGATATCACCAACTACTGTGAAGCACTCCGTCAGATGGGTGCAGCTCGTGAAGAGGTTCCAGGAAGACGTGGTTATCCAGGTTACATGTACACTGACCTTGCATCACTCTATGAGCGTGCAGGTGTTATCAAGGGATTGAAGGGTTCAGTAACACAATTCTCAATTCTTACCATGCCTGGTGACGATATCACTCACCCGATCCCTGACCTGTCCGGATATATCACAGAAGGCCAGATCGTAGTTTCAAGGGAACTTCACAGAAAGGGTATCTATCCACCTATCAATGTACTTCCATCACTTTCCCGTCTGATGAATTCAGGTATCGGTGAAGGAAAGACCAGGGATGACCACAAGGCAGTATCTGACCAGATGTATGCTGGTTATGCAGAAGGTCGTGACCTTAGGGGTCTTGTTGCTATTGTAGGTAAGGAAGCATTGTCTGAAAGGGATCAGAGGATCCTTGAGTTCGCAGATCTCTTTGAGGACAGGTTTGTCCGTCAGGGTAGGGATGAGAACAGGACAATTGAAGATACTCTGGGCGTTTCATGGGAAATCCTTTCCGAGCTCCCAGAATCTTTGCTTACCAGGGTTGACAACAAATACATAGAAAAGTACCACCCTGCTCACAAGAGCAACTAAGTGGCCAGGTGAACCAACATGGGCGTAAAAGATGTAAAACCA
Organism: Methanolobus sp. ZRKC3; assembly: GCF_045291275.1. GTDB lineage: Archaea > Halobacteriota > Methanosarcinia > Methanosarcinales > Methanosarcinaceae > Methanolobus. The sequence continues at coordinate 1,551,612 of NZ_CP146982.1, read as the reverse complement.
ACTCGTTCCGAGCTTATCGAGCTTAAGAAAAAGATCAAACTCTCACAGGGCGGTCACAAGCTGCTTAAAATGAAGAGGGATGGCCTTATCCTTGAGTTCTTTGAGATTCTTGGCAAGGCTAAGGATGTCAGAACAGGGCTGGATGCCGCCTATGAAGGAGCTTCCAAAAAGATAGGTATTGCAAATGCTGTTGACGGTATCATTACCGTCAAATCCACAGCTTTTTCACTCCAGGGTACGCCGGAGATCGAACTGGAAAGCCGTAACATCATGGGTGTTGTCGTTCCAAAGATCGAGTCATCCAGTGTTAAGAAATCCATAGACGAACGTGGATATGGTCTTCTTGGTACCAGTTCATATACTGATGAAGCAGCGGATGCCTATGAGGTTCTAGTTGAGAATATTATCCTTGCAGCAGAGATCGAGACCACGATGAAGAAACTTCTTGATGATATCGAGAAGACAAAAAGACGTGTAAACGCTCTCGAATTCAAGGTAATTCCTGAACTTGAGGAAGCAATGTCCTTCATACAGCTCCGTCTCGAAGAGATGGAAAGGGAAAATACTTTCAGACTAAAAAGGATCAAGGGATAATTCATTTATGCTTGATGATCCGATTGATCGACCCACTTTGGTCGATCGATTCTTTATTTTTATGGTTCGGCCCGAGAATCTGGGTAGGATTTTAAGCTGGGTATGGAGAATTTCTCTATTGATGCTTCTGATGGGATATGTTTTAATTTACATGAAAATATCTCATTTGATAAACATTTGAAGATGTTTATTTTTCTATTTTTATATATCATAGGTTCTATTCTCCATAGCCTAAGCATGGGAACAGAAACATTGATGGAATTTTATATCTTACAGTTATCATTCAAAGAAGTCTTGTTATTCCTTATTTACCCTATCCAAGATTTATTGCCATTGCTAAAATTACAAGAAAGAACAGTATTTTTTAAATATCCTCAAACTGTCTCTTGCTTCTAATTCTCTTACAGCGTAAAATCCAGCACTTAAAAGTATTCTAAAGGGATTATTGTTTTGTTTCTCTCTTGTTACTGAAAACCTGTTACTGCTAATCTGGCTTACTTCTTTTAATTTTTCTGCATCATTTTTAAATTTATATAGTATATTTATATATCACATCATTGATATATAAATAATATATTTCTAATAATATAACTCATGCATAATATTTGAGGCGATTATCGATGAAAAAGAAACCTTGTTTTGAATCAAATAAATATGGAAGAATACTATTAGTATTTTTAGTGCTTCTAGTGTCCGCTATCGTTATTCTACCAAGTGGATGTCTGGACACTGAAGTGAATGTTCAAGAAGATCTCGGTGCCGAATCTCAGATTCAGGATGCTGTTTCCTCTGATAACTTTGAATCAACAGATGTTGATGCAGATACCGGGTCAGCAGTCGATGATACATCTGCCGAGCTAGCAGACGATGTTGAATCAAAAGAAGAACCTGTGACACAGAAGGTAACATCGTATTTTACAAGTGGTAGAAGTGGTTCAAGTTCCTCCTCTTCCAGTTCAGATGCAACAGCACCTACATTTGCAGGCACTTATCCAAAGACAGCAAGTGTAGCAGCAACTCAGTTGAATCTTCTAACCCAGACAAATGAAAATGGTAATGCTTACTTTGTAGTACTGGCAGATGGAGCAGCAGCACCAACAGCAGCACAGATCAAAGCAGGAACCGATGCAGCAGATGGTGCATTAGCAGCTAACCTGAAAGGAACCGTTGCTTTAACAGCTGACACCGAAGCATCAAAGACAATTACCAGTTTAACTGAATCAACTGCATACGACATCTACGTTGTAGCAGAAGACGCTGTACCTAATCTGATGGCTGCTGGAGTAAAGGTGGATGTAACAACCGCAGATGCAACAGCACCTACATTTGCAGGCACTTATCCAAAGACAGCAAGTGTAGCAGCAACTCAGTTGAATCTTCTAACCCAGACAAATGAAAATGGTAATGCTTACTTTGTAGTACTGGCAGATGGAGCAGCAGCACCAACAGCAGCACAGATCAAAGCAGGAACCGATGCAGCAGATGGTGCATTAGCAGCTAACCTGAAAGGAACCGTTGCTTTAACAGCTGACACCGAAGCATCAAAGACAATTACCAGTTTAACTGAATCAACTGCATACGACATCTACGTTGTAGCAGAAGACGCTGTACCTAATCTGATGGCTGCTGGAGTAAAGGTGGATGTAACAACCGCAGATGCAACAGCACCTACATTTGCAGGCACTTATCCAAAGACAGCAAGTGTAGCAGCAACTCAGTTGAATCTTCTAACCCAGACAAATGAAAATGGTAATGCTTACTTTGTAGTACTGGCAGATGGAGCAGCAGCACCAACAGCAGCACAGATCAAAGCAGGAACCGATGCAGCAGATGGTGCATTAGCAGCAAACCTGAAAGGAACCGTTGCTTTAACAGCTGACACCGAAGCATCAAAGACAATTACCAGTTTAACTGAATCAACTGCATACGACATCTACGTTGTAGCAGAAGACGCTGTACCTAATCTGATGGCTGCTGGAGTAAAGGTGGATGTAACAACCGCAGATGCAACAGCACCTACATTTGCAGGCACTTATCCAAAGACAGCAAGTGTAGCAGCAACTCAGTTGAATCTTCTAACCCAGACAAATGAAAATGGTAATGCTTACTTTGTAGTACTGGCAGATGGAGCAGCAGCACCAACAGCAGCACAGATCAAAGCAGGAACCGATGCAGCAGATGGTGCATTAGCAGCAAACCTGAAAGGAACCGTTGCTTTAACAGCTGACACCGAAGCATCAAAGACCATTACCGGATTAACTGGATTAACTGCATACGACATCTATGTTGTAGCAGAAGACGGTGTACCTAATTTGATGGCTTCTGGATCAAAGGTGGATGTAACAACAAGTTAAAACCCCAAACAATCCAAAATAAACTCGCACCCCCCATTCAACCGGGGGTTGCTTTTTCTTTTTTAAATATCAATAACAAAATCCAATAGTGTAACCTATGCAAAAACTCCAGGCATACAAAAAATAGAAAAGAAGAATTATTTAAATCCCTTTTAGAAAATCAAGCACTTTTTGTGCATGCTCTTTTGTTTTGACGTTATCCCATATCTTTACAATATTGCCTTCGGGGTCTATTAAAAAAGTGGATCTGACAGTACCCATATATTCCCTGCCGTAATTCTTCTTCAGTCTCCAGACATCATATTTCTGGTGTACTGTGGTGTCTTCATCTGAGAGAAGGGTAATAGCGAGTTCTTTTTTCTCAATGAATCTGATATGTGATTTGACACTGTCTTTGCTTACTCCAAGAACGACTGCATTCTCAGTTCCAAATTCATCTTTCAGGGCTGTGAAATCCTGTGCTTCTCTTGTGCAGCCTGAGGTGTTATCCTTGGGATAGAAGTAGAGGACGGTCCATTTGTCTTTGAAATCTGTGAGGCATACTTCATCTTCGTTTTGGTCAGGGAGGCAAAACTCGGGGGCTTTTTGTCCTTCAGTAAGTGAATTCTTGCTCATGGTATACCTTATGTATTTTTTCATTTAAATTCTTTATACCAGATGCAGATTAACTTCTAATATCAATTACTAAGAAAAGGATATTTGGTTGCTATTGAGTATCAATCGCAATCAACAGGGCTTTGATGATTGCGAGCTGTTTTGGAAGTCCCTGCTAAAAAGTCATTGATTCATGTCAGAAGATTTAGGAAAAACGTGATAACTCCTGCATTGAAAAAATCAATGAAAAGACTTCCAACCAGTGGTATGATTATAAAAGCTGAAGGTGCAGGCCCGTATTTTTTAGTGATGGCTTCCATGTTTGCCAGTGCATTCGGAGTGGCACCCATGCCAAAGCCGCAATGCCCTCCTGCAAGTACTGCCGCTTCGTAATCCCTGCCCATAATATTGAAAGTAACGAAGTATGCAAATGTAGCCATAAGTAAAGCCTGTGCAATCAGGATGGCAGAAAGTGGTCCTGCAAGTTCTGCAAGCTGCCAGAGTTTCAATTCCATCAGGGCCATTGTCAGGAAAAGTGCCAGTGCAATATCACCAAAAATGCTGATCTCGTTCATCTTCACATCAACGGTCTGCATCAAGTCGGAGATGTTTCTCATGATGGCTCCCGCAAACATGGCACCGATATAAGAGGGGAAAGTCAACCCTGCATTCTGGAGAATAGCAGAGATTATAGTTCCAATTCCCATTGCCAGCAATATCTGTGAGCTGGCAGTCATGAAATTTCTAGGTTCCATAAATGCTTTTTTCGTCTCAGTTTCATCTTTTTGCAGATTATCAACTATTTCCCTATCGCGCAGAAGATCGTGCTTCTGGATAAGTCTTCTGGCAATTGGTCCACCTATCATACTTCCTGTGATGAGTCCGAATGTAGCTGCCGCCATTGCAATGGTGGAGGCGCCAATGGCTCCTGCATCTTCCATGAGTGGGGCAAATGCAAGGGAAGTTCCATGCCCTCCTGTCATGGGCGCTGAGCCTGTGGAGAGGCCAAGAAGCATATTTATATCCAGATATTTCGCCACTGAAAGGCTGACCACATTTTGCAAGGTTACAAGGGTTGCTGCAAGTATCAGGAACATGAATACCTGTGATCCTCCTTTCCTGAGCTTTCCAAGACTTGCGGTGAAACCAATGCTTGTGAAAAAAGCTATCATCATGAAATTGCGAAGGGTGCTATCCAATTCAATTAGCAGTATATCGCCCTGTTTTAAGAACAAGCAGGCTATTGCAAAAACGACTCCTCCTACAACGGGGGTGGGTATGCATAGCCTGTCCAGGATTTTTATCTTCTTCACAAGGAATGATCCTAAATAAAGCATTACAACAGCAAGCGAGATTGTCTGGATCATATCAAGTTCTAATAGCATAGTTTACACCGTTTTTCCGGAAAAGAAGTCTTCTATTTTTGTAAGGTTGAGGACTTAACAGCGGTTAAGGGTGTATTTATACTTTAAGTAATCATTGCACACCAGCGTTAGATTATAATAGACTACAATTCATCTTTTCATTCATTATAGATATGTGAGGTAATGCAGTATGCCAGCAATAAGTTTCATAGCCTGCAAGATATTTGAGGATGAGATCATCCATGTCATAGAGAACGATCCTTCGATCGAAAGATTGATCCTGGTGGAAAACGATGATAGTGGCAGGATGGTTGAAAAGCTTGATTGTGTAGGAATTCCATACGAGTTACTTCCTCTCAAATCAATTCCAAATAACCTTGATCCAGGGGAACCTGGCAAGATCACTCTTATAGTAAGCATACTTGAGCTTGCACTCCATGCCTATCCTGATAATCTCAGGGATGCTGTTTATGGTGTCACAGAAGAGATGTCTGCGTATTCCGACGGTGTACTCCTTTTCTACGGCCTTTGTGGTAATGTGCTTGCAAAAGCTGAAGCGGACCTGCAGCATCTATCTTGTCCGGTTCATATATTGAAGGAGGATAACGGTGAGATAATCGATGACTGTATAGGTGCAGTTCTTGGCGGACGTGATGTCTACCTTGAGAAACTCAAGAGTTGCAGCGGAGTCGGTACATTCTTCATGACGCCCATGTGGGCAGCCAACTGGCGTGAGATGATCTACTCAGCAGGCATGACATCCGACCCCAACAATATAGAGATGTCTAAATTCGTCTTTGAGCAGGTGGGATATAAGACAGTTGCCAAGATCAATACTGGTTTGCATTATGAGAAGGACTTCGATTCCATGGTTGAGGAGTTTGCGAGACTATTCGATTTTGATGTGATCGAGATGGAGGCAAGTCCCGCTCTGTTGCAGAAATGTTACATGGAACTGCGTGAAAAGGTTCTTGCTTGAGATTAAATATGTGGGGGTATTTCCTCCATGAATTGCTTTTACCCTGTAATTTATTTGATTGGCAATTGTACTTCGCTCAATAGCTCATCTTCTGGAACCTCATCCGGGTCGTTTAAGAAAAGTTCTCTTGAAGGTCCGGCAAGTTCCATTCCATTCTTGCCCATGTACTCAAAGAGTTTTGTAAAAGCAATATCCACTTCCTGGTAAGGGCCTTTGTAGATGGCTGAAACTACTTTCACCGCAGGTAATGTTTTCAGATTAATGGATGGGTCGTCAATGCTAATATTTCCTGATACCGGGAAGACTACTTCGATATCCGCATCATCTTCCTTGTATTCCTCATCATGGCAGATAAATATGCACGGTCCTGTCATCTTGATATTGTTACGGGCAGAATTTGAGACTTCAATAAACTGAAATATTTCTCCTATCAGTTTTCCAATGGTTTCATCATATCTGCCAAGTTCACGTTTGCTGATAACGCGCATTTCCGGTATCTCTTTAATTGTGGGTTCACTTACTTGCATACTTAACAACTCCATTTTATCGTTCTGATTGACCATGAGCAGAGTTTTGAACAGATATCCTTCATTGACAATAATTCAGAAAAGATTATTTGCTTGCAAAACAGTCGCTCACTTACATTAATCATGTTCGTCACTGAATAATTCCTTCACTTTATGGATCATCTCAGGTTTGACAAGCATCACGCAGATATCGTTTGGCAATAGTTGGGTCTGACCCTTGGGGTTGGATATAATATCTGTTCTTCTCTTTATGGCAAGAACCGTGATATCATAGTTGTTCCTGAGATTGAGTTCTGCCAATTTCTTTCCGCTAAGCTGGCAATTATTATCAAGTTTTAGTGATACAACTTCAAAACCGGGAAGTTCCTTCTCTATACTGAACTGATTTTCCGTTCTCACATTCGAGGAATTTCGAAGCATACTGTAGCCGTTAGCACGTACTTCCCGTGTGAATTTTTCGATGTGTTCTTCTGATACGAGGTACTTTTTCAGCAGGCGTACAAAGATCTCAACCGATGTCTCGTATTCTTCTGGAATTACCTCATTTGCTCCTATATCATACAAGGCCTTCATTTCTTTGAGGTACCTTGTTCTTGCGATGATGTATATCTGCGGGTTCATGTTTCTTGCAAGCCCTATTATTTTTCTTGTAGCTACATAATCTGATATGCCTACAATTAATATCCTGGCAGATGATACATTCGCAGAATTGAGTACTTCTTCATGGCTTGCATCTCCGTAGTGTATCATTTCACCACGTTTCTTCTCATGGCGCACAGTTTCAGGATTCGTTTCAATTATTATGTATGGTATCCCGGCATTCTTTGCTGCATTTGCCAGTGTCCTTCCATTGAATCCATAGCCAACAATTACGAGATGGTCCTGCAAACGCTCAAACTTCTCATCTCCAGCAACCAGATTTCGGGTGGATATTCCATTGATAAGCATTCTGTTCCTGATCCTCTTGGTTACCTGGTCTGCGAAGTCATTTGATATGATTGTCACAAAGGGTGTTAGTGCCATGGTCATGATAGTGACTGAGAGGAAGGTTTGGTAAAGCCTGTTGTCAAGAAGGGCAAGATCCAGGCCGACTTTTGAGAGTACAAAAGAGAATTCTCCGACTTGGGCCAGTGCCATGCCTGTTAGTATTGTCGTACGCAGTGGATATCCCATTATGAATGTCACAAGTCCTACAGTAATGGATTTTGCAAAAATGATGGCAACAGTAATGACAATGAGTACAAGAAGGTTGTCTGAAAAGAATCTAATATCCAGCAACATTCCTATCGAGACAAAGAAAAGGCTCATGAATATGTCCCTAAAAGGGATCATGTTTCCAATTGCCTGGTGACTGTATTCCGATTCTGAGATTACAAGGCCTGCTATAAAAGCTCCTAACGAAAGTGAGAGTCCAGCACTGGATGTGAGCCAGGCTGTCGCCAGGCAGATGAAAACAATAGTCAGGAGAAAAAGTTCCCGATTACGGGTCTTCACAACCTGGTAAAGAAGTGCAGGTAATATCCATTTTGCACTTGCAACCATGAGTACTATGATGCCCAGACCCTTTGCCAGTAACAGCAGAAACGTATTGAATGTATCTGTGGATGTCCCGGCGAGAATGGGCGTTACAAGTATCATGGGCACGATTATGATATCCTGGAATATGAGTATGGCAAGGGATGTCTTTCCATGTGGGGTATAGATCTCTCCTTTTTCCTGAAGCAGCCTGAGGACGATGGCAGTGCTGCTCAGGGATAGGAGGAATCCCATGAATAATGATGTGCTGGAACTGAATCCAATATAGATGCATCCGTAGTAGACCATTAGGGTCGTAGCTGCAACCTGAAGTGCTCCCCCAAGCAGAACAGATCTTTTGATATCCCATAGGTCCTTGATGGACAATTCTACGCCGATGGTAAAAAGCAGCAGTATTATACCTATCTCTGCAAGTGCATCTACTTCACTGACTCTGCTTATTATGCCCAGTCCATGGGGGCCTGCAAGCATACCTGTTACCAGAAATCCAAGGATGGATGGAATTCTCAGTCTGTTGAATATAAGTAGTATGAATATGGATAGGCCAAAAATTATCCCTATGTCATTAAGAAGCATCATTTCCATGAAGTAATATTTCTAGATGAACATAGATAAAGTAATACTCTTGTGCTTCAAATTCACCCATCTATATTCTTATCTTCTGGATATTTCATTTTTATTTAAATTCATTTTATACTTTTAGAATCAAGCATAATATATGTGGGCTGTTTCAGTATATGTCTAACCAGCTTTGCAGGGCACGAATCAAAATATAATCAGTCACAAAAGTAAACAAGGAATAGTTTTGTGACTATTCCTTTTTAATCAGATAATAGGTTGACAGAAGAATTCCCAGTGTTGTGAGGATTTCAAAACCAGGTGCTTTTTCATCTTTAGCTTCAGACTCTATTACTTCTGTGAATAGCCCTTCGGCTGTATTCAGTTCATTCCTGGCACTTTCTCCGTTGTGTATACCAAGGCTTCCATCATTTCTCACACTGCTTATGTAGAATAGTGCATTGTTGTAATTCCCTTGTTGAACTTCATATTCCACTGTGCCATTTAGGGATTCAAGGGCTCTTGTGGCTTCTGCCTGCAGCTGCTCAAGATTCTCAAGTCTTGCAGAAATGCCTTCCTGTTTGGCTTCGACCAGTGCAGGGAGGGATTCGCCATGGCATTCATAGCAACCGTTCATAGCTTCAGGACTTGAAAGCACTGTAGTGTTTATCTTGAAAGAATGTCCGCTGACAGCATTTCTTTGAATACTCTCATTTTCGGGAAGCTCTGCCATATGGCAGTCAACACAGCCTATATCTCCGGGATGCTTTCCGCTGGAATAAACAGAATCATTGTACATTTCCCATTGGGTGTGCCTTGCGATGGTAGTTTCCCCATCTGGTACTGCACCTTCAGAATTATGGCAATTGGAGCAAAGCAATGTTGCATCTTCCATTCTCAGCAATGTGCTATGCGGCTCATGACAGGCTACGCAGGTGATTCTCCATTCCTCAACATCCTCTGGTTCAGGAAGCTCCTCCTCGGCAAACTCGTAAATTCCCGCTTCTTCGATATTGAATATTCCACCATCAGTGCTTTTGCAGGAAACACAAGATCTTCCCGCTTCCAGTAGGCGTGGTTCAACTCCGATAACTGGTTCGGAATGGCTCGCCATAATGGTAACATCAAAGGTACCTTCGCCATATTCATTCCATTCATCAAAAATGTCTACGTGGCAATTACCACATGAATCTGCGGAAAGATCGACCTCAGGAACAGATTTTGATGGGTCTGCTATATGATCATTGTAGTCGCCATTCACCAATGAATGGCATGTTGCGCATTCGATCTTTTGTGAATGTGCAGATTCATCCCATTTCTGATACATGTCTAAGTGACAGGTCTTGCAGTCCTGTACACTAACTTCAACAGCGCCAGCAGTGCCTATTGTCAATATTAGAAACAAAGCTAATGCTAACCAGATTTTTCCTTTCCACTCCACCATAATTAAAAAATGGTTTCACAATTATATAGTACTTATCTTGCATCAGGGCAAAATTCAATAAAACCTTAAAAATAGAAATATCACTGTTTCTTTGAAGGTATTGAGAATGTAAAAGTACTGCCTTTGCCGAATTCACTTTCAAATGTTATATGTCCTGCATGTAATTCTACAAAGTTTTTTACAAGGGCAAGTCCAAGCCCTGTGCCTGCATATCTTCTGGAATCCGAGGAATCTACCTGGTAGAAGGGGGTGAATAACTTATGCTGTTTTTCCTTTGCGATCCCAATACCATCATCTGCAACGGATACTTCTACTATATCTTCTTTCTGTATTGCAGATATCCTTATATTTCCGCCTTCAGGTGTAAATTTAACCGCATTACTTCCGAGGTTGTAGAGGATATGTTTGAATTTCATCCTGTCTGCATTCAACGTAAGCGTATCGGGTTTAATTTCAAGTTTTAATGCGATAGATTTCTTTTTTGCAAGTGGTGTTATTATGGCCATCACATTCTGCATTATTTCATTGACAATGAAATTCTCATAGTAAAGTTCCATTTTACCGGCTTCGGTCTTTGATATGTCAAGAATATCATTGATGAGCTCAAGCAAATGCTTACCACTTGTAGCTATATGTCCGGCAAACCTTTCCTGTTTGCCGTTAAGTTCACCAAAATCACCATCTATGAGCATATTGGAATAGCCTATTATGGCATTAAGGGGGGTTCTTAACTCATGGCTCATGGTTGCAAGGAATTCACTCTTTGTTCTGCTGGCTGCCTCTGCTGCCAATTTTGCTTCCATGAGATTCATTTCAGTATGCTTAAGATCAGTGATGTCATTGTTAACTACTATGGCACCCAGCATTTCACCATCATCGTCAATTACGGGAGCTGAGTAGTTCTGTATGATCCTGCTCACCCCATCGAATGCATCTATCTCAAGAAGTTCTTTCTCGATAGTAGCTCCATCTACTATTGTATGGGAAAGTGCCCAGTCTTCAGCTTTTAACTCTTTCATCGAGGGAAAGAAACGAGCCTTGAACATTCCATATTCCTCAATACCAACATGTGGTTCAGCACCCCATATTCTCTTTCCTGCAGGGTTTCCGCTGAGGATATTTCCTTTTTCATCTGTCAGCCAAAGTCCTATTGGTAGTGTTTCAAATATTTTACTCAGAAGTTTCTCACGTTTTCTTAGTTCCTGTTCGGCTTTTTTTTGTCCAAGGACTTTCCATACAGAATCCATCAGAAGAGTAAGCTGGAGAACATCTGTTTGTGTGTAATCGGATATCTTGTTGCCTACTCCCACAACTCCGACAATCGTATCCTTCTCAAAAATAGGAATGGTCATAAATTTATCAATTTCGATGTGCCCATTTGGATACCCTTTTTTAAGCTGATTTGGCGCCTGGAAATCATTTATGATAATGTGCTTGCGTTGCCTGATTGGCTCTCCCCATATTCCTATATTATCAAGTTGGTATGTTTCAGGGAAATCTATGAACGAACACTCTTTCATAACTTGGGGGGACCAGGTGTTCAAAATGAATTCTTTTTTTTCCTCGTAATAGTGGTATATATAACCAAAATCACTTTCTGTTAATTCAATTGCTTCATTCAATGCATGATCAAGCATTTCCTGAACTGAATCTGATCGATACTGCAGGACGTTTACAAGGCTTTGAAGTCTTGCTTCATTGAAGCGAGTTTGTTCGTCTTTGATTTTTTGCTTCGTAATATCTTCAACCAGGCAGTTGAAATATGTAACTTTTCCACCAGGGGTATTGGTTGCGATAAGTGAAAGCTTGAGTTTCGCCCAGAAAAAGCTTCCGTCTTTTTTAACGTACCTCTTTTCGACGGTACAATTTCCTGAATTAATGTTCTTTATTTGTTGCAGAATGAGGCTTTCCTTATTGTGGTCTTCAGGGCATGTGATGTCCACATATGTCTTATCTTGTAATTCTTTCAGCGAATAGCCAATTAGTTCAGAGAACTGCTTGTTTGCCCGAAGAATTTTCCCATCCAGTGTTAACTGGTACATACCTATGGCTGATTGATCAAAAGTATCTTTAAAAAGACCTTCACTTTCAGGATAATCATTTATGGTTTCATAGGATTTTATTGAGAACACCTCGTCAGGTGACGGATCCAATTGTGTATTCGCAAAGTTAAGAACAAGTAATTAAGCTAATATTCTCTGAACGTAAATTTACATTCAGTTTATTTATAATTATGTGTTCTGCATAATTATGAAAAATTCAAAATACTTATCTGCAGGCAGAAAAAAATAAAAAAAGAGTAAGGTGGTTTATACAGGTCTTCCAACTTCTGTGACCAGTACGCTTTCGACACCTTCGACTGCAGCAAAAGCTTCTTCAACTTTTTCTGTGCCGCCTTCAATGTCGCCGACAAGAACTACCATAATGATGGCTTTCAGTCCAAAAGCAATTGGTTCTTCCTTGTGAGCACCGTATTCTGCGCCTTCTGGAAGTGATGCGATGAGATTATCCTTGAGTTCTTCAAGGTTTGTGTCTACATCAACAGGCATTATTTTGATTGTTGCTGCTACTTCTCCCATTTAAATCACCTTATGGTCCTACAAAGCCGCATTTAGGGCAGGAGTATGGGTTGCTCTGCTGTCTGCAGCTTATACATCTTCCAAGCTCACTGCCACATGTTGGGCATGGGAAGCGAACATATCCGGTCTCAACCAGCCTTATGCCGCATGCGATACATTGTTCGACTTTGTTTGTCATTTGAATTCTCCTTTAAGTGTGATATTTGATAAAATATAATACTGATTATTCAGCATGTCGTTGATTTCAGTACATACTCGGTATATAATTTAAATATTCCCCTTGATGCAGGTGCCAATTGTATATTTTCCAATAACAGCATCGATAACCCTTTCTGGATACATTCCGTTAACAACCCTGCAGTTCATCCCGTTATCTTTCAAAAAACCGGCAAGTGAACTGTCTATACAGGTGGTTCCCATTCTGGCAAGTTCATCTACGGTCATATTTTCTATAACTTCCCCATCTTCAAGAACTCCATCGACATCTGTCACCTTTATAAAAGTAGCAGCTGTCTTTTTTGCCACCCATGCTCCGATGGTATCTGATGTAATGTTCCATGAGTGTTCCAGTTCATCACTTCCTTTAAGTATCCTGTATGGGAAGAGCACGGAAACCCCGGGGCTGAGGTCTGCTATATTTTCCGTATGATCCACTCCAGTGTTATCTACTATATAGTAGGCGTATTGCTCCATGGAAAGAATTGCCATCCAGTGTGCAGCATCATCGCTTATCTGGTGTTTCTTACTAATGGAACGTATGGCATCAGCAAAGTCCCCTCCGCCTGGCACGATGAGTATGGAATGATTTCCGTGTTCCGTCTCGTTCCCAAAATAGGCTGAAAGAGCATCGATGATGGTGGCTGATTGCTCCATCAGGCTCCCACCAAGCTTCACAACTACTCTGATACTAATTCCTCTTTATTCCTTATTCATCAGGATGTCTGTTTCGCACATTCTGGCAGCTGCATATGCAGGAAATACCTTTGAAATTTCAGTGCCCCATTTTTCAGCAACCGATATACATTCAAACCCAAGCCTTTCTGCAGCAGCACGTATAAGGAATTCTCCAATGCCGGCAGAAACGATCTTGTCAAGTCCGTTTCTTCCTGATACCTGGGATATTGCTTCGCAAAGCAATGTTATCTGCTTTTCCTTTACTTGTTCTGCAATATGGTGTATTTCTTCAGGTGATATCTCGCTAAGGTCAGCACATACGACACGTGCCAGCCTTCTCATAGCATCGGTTTTGCTTTTGCCCGCACCATCTGCGGTTTCACATGTGTAGGTATCTTCATCTATATCGCCCAACAAAAGGTATGCATCTGCAGTGTTGGCAAAAAGTTCCGATGCCACACGGCATTTTCCTTCTATGACGTCCACTTTATCCAGCAGATATGCAAGGTTTGTCCTGAGGGTGCCTGCATATACCAGCTCACTTCGAACAAGTCTTGAAAAATCAGTTATACCTGCTCTGTGTTTTTTGTCTTTGATCGGAATGATGTCGCTTGTAGTACTGCCGACATCAACAAAGATGCAGTCCCCTATCTCTGCACCTATGAGGTTGGCAGAGGCTGCCCAGTTTGCTGCTGCAAGGTCTCGGAGATCATCTGCTTGTTCGTAGAAACAGCCAAGGTTATTTATGTAGCGTATCTCGCAGTCAAATGCAGCATCTACTGATCTCATGATAAAGTCGATACCTGCAATTTTGTCTGTGAAACAATCTGCAAGTTCACCTGTCATGGCCACACTTACTTTATCCGGTTTCAGCCTGTCTGCAATTTCCTCTAGTGTTTCCGGAAGTGTTGTGTCCTTCCAGAGAGGTATGTAATGTAACTCTATGGTCTCGCCATCGGCGGAAGCTATCTTTGTATTGGCTCCGCCAATATCTATTCCGATAATTCTCATATCATATCCTCAATGTCATCTTTTGTAAATGAGCACTCGCCCTCTATGCATATCTTATCAGGCAGTTCTCCTGAAAGATTTTCAAGCAATAGTTGTCCAATTTCGTATCTCATAGTTCTTGCCAGTCCGAAAATGGCAGTTGTTGGCCTAGGATTCACGTCCACTACATATGTCTTGTCGCCGCGAACTATATCAATTCCGGTATAGCCGTTGCATTTGAGTGCTCTGACAGTTTCAATTGCAATATCGAATAATTCTGTCTCATTCTCTGTCCTGTATGGGACTATATTTCCTTTGTAATCAATGCAAGATCCCGGCTTTGTGCCGTCTATTTCGATGAACTGTTTGTTAACGCTTAAAGGGAGCGGATAATTTCCAGCTATTATGCTCATACTAAGGTGTTCACCTTCTATGTATTCCGTGGCAATGAATCCCTCTCTGTGTTCGGCAGTAGATGAGATGATAATATCTTCAGCAGCACATCCATATCTTGGCTTGATAACAAAGCTACCATCCTGACACCCATTAACTATCCGGGGTGCGTTGATGGAATTCGAATGCAGTATTTCTGTGCATTCCAGTTTATCCGCACACATTCTTACGGATTCGGGTGAACAGCCAAGGTTTGCAGTATTTTCTTCGATGATTCTGGACAGTCCTTCAAGCAATTCATCAGGTCCTATTACAAGTCCTGCATCAGAATCGGATGCGGTTCTTTCAAGTACGCTCTCAAAATCATCCATGTTTGAATCGACTGCTGTCCCCTGCTCAAGTATAGATCCTGCGGAAAGGTATGTCACTTCATGTCCGAGTCTGTGAAAGCTGTTGGCAAGTGTCCTGAGCATGGCTTTGCCTTCCAGCAGCAGTGTTCCGTCCAGTCCCGTTCCCACGGCATATTCCGCAAGCAGTATTTTCATGATGTTTGCAAGTGCATTATTTAATATATTATTTGCTATTACTACTCGATCAGTATTTTGGATTATTATAAATTAAAAATAAATATATAGTATCAAGTAAATTAGATGTCAAGGGATGAATATGGAACTAAATGCTGAAAATCCGTTTGTACAGGCACTGGCAGTTTCTACTACACTGGCAATTTTTATGATTGGTGTGGCATTGGGACTTATGCACATGGTGTCTACCGGTTCAACGCCGGTTCCATTTGCTATCATGTTGCTTATCTTTGCTGTTATATTCATTGCAGGCTCTGTTTATTTTGAAGGCCGTGGGGCTGATTATGTCGGATCTCTGGTAGGTGGGGCAATGGCTGCTTTTGCTGCGACCTTTTCAGCAATTGCTTTTTTCACGGGCCTGAAGTATGCTCTTGAAGGTGGCATTCAAACTCTGGGGTGGGAACAGGTGATATCAGCACTTGCAATATGTATGGTATTTAGCATGCTGATTATTCGCATGTTGCAGCATAAACTTCAGTCTTCCTATTGAATTTTATTTTTCATTTGTTCCAATTTTCCTGTTTTTGCTGGCTTGTTTTTGACTGAAACATAATTCGACCGAATATTTTTTATAGAACATCATACAATCATTCGTTCGAATACACATAACTGCGCACTAACGCGGCGGAGATATTGAGAATGGCCAAAGAATCTAAGAAATGTGATGATTTAGAAACCGTTGAAGACGCTCAAGCTGCAGAAAGTCCTGCAGAAGATGAGGCTGCGCAACTTCGCGATAAGCTTCTGCGTTTAACAGCAGAGTTTGATAATTACAGAAAAAGAAGTATTCGTGAAAAAGAAGAATACCGCAAGTTTGCAGTTGAACAGCTTATAGTAGAATTACTGGAAGTGCATGACAATTTTGAGAGGGCACTGGATTCTGCTAAACAGGCCGATGAAACTCAGGCTGTAATAAAAGGCGTTGAAATGGTATTCAAGCAGTTCGCCGCAATTCTGGAAAAGGAAGGTCTGCAGAAGATCGAATGCAAGGGTGCAGAATTTGATCCGCATCTTCATGACGCGATGCTGCATATCGAAAATCCTGATAATGACGATAATACTGTGATGGATGTGTGCAAACCTGGTTATTATCTTCATTCAAAGGTAATCAGGCCTGCAATGGTCACGGTTTCAAAGAAGCCAGAGGAATAATCCTCCGGTTAGTTAGATGTATGTATAAATACATACTAAATTACAACAAATCTACTATTAATTTATAAAGAGGTAATAATATGGGAAAGATCTTGGGAATTGACCTTGGAACTACTAACTCATGTATGGCAGTGATAGAAGGTGGAGAACCTACCATCATCCCTAATGCTGAGGGTGGAAGAACAACTCCTTCAGTTGTTGGTTTTTCTAAGAAGGGCGATAAGCTTGTGGGCCAGGTTGCCAAAAGGCAGATCATCACCAATGCAGAGAATAGTGTCAGCTCAATAAAGAGGCATATTGGTGAAGGCGACTATAAAGTAACTCTCAACGGTAAGGATTACACTCCTCAGGAAGTTTCAGCAATGATCCTTCGTAAACTGAAGGAAGATGCAGAGGCTTACCTTGGTGAGACTATCACTCAGGCTGTAATCACTGTTCCAGCATACTTTAACGACTCTCAGAGACAGGCTACAAAGGATGCAGGTACAATTGCAGGTCTTGAAGTTCTCAGGATCATCAACGAGCCTACGGCAGCTTCTCTTGCATACGGGCTTGACCAGGATGAGGGCGACCACAAGATCATGATCTATGACCTTGGTGGCGGTACCTTTGATGTATCCATTCTGGAACTTGGTGATGGTATATTTGAAGTACTTTCAACAAGTGGCGACACCCATCTTGGTGGAGATGACTTTGACCACAGGGTAGTCGATTTCCTTGCAGAGGAGTTCAAGAAGGCAGAGGGTATCGACCTTTCAAAGGACAAGGCAGCTTTACAGCGCTTGAAGGATGCAGCTGAGAAGGCAAAGATCGAACTTTCAGGTGTCTCGTCCACTAACGTTAACCTTCCTTTCATAACAGCTGATGCGAACGGCCAGCCAAAACACATTGATATTGACCTTACCAGAGCTCAATTCGATAAGATGACAGCAGATTTCATTGACAGGACCATGGTATCTGTTAACGGGGCAATGGACGATGCAAAGCTCAAGGCAGCTGACATCGACAAGATCCTTCTGATCGGAGGTTCTACAAGGATCCCTGCAGTAATGGAAGCTGTTAAAAAGGCAACTGGAAAGACTCCTTATAAGAACATCAATCCTGATGAGGCTGTGGCTGTAGGTGCTGCAGTACAGGCAGGTGTACTTGGCGGTGAGGTCCACGATGTTCTTTTGCTTGATGTTACACCACTGACCCTTGGTATCGAGACACTCGGCGGCGTTGCAACTCCTCTTATCGAGAGGAACACAACCATTCCGACCAAGAAAAGCCAGGTATTCTCAACAGCTGCTGACAGCCAGCCATCTGTGGAGATTCATGTGCTTCAGGGTGAGAGGGGAATTGCATCCGCTAACAAGACTCTCGGAAGGTTCATGCTTGACGGAATTCCTCCAGCACCAAGGGGTATTCCACAGATCGAAGTTACCTTTGACATAGATGCAAACGGTATCCTTCATGTAGCTGCAAAGGACCTTGGAACTGGTAAAGAACAGTCCATATCCATCCAGAAACCTGGCGGACTTTCCGATGAAGAGATTGACCAGATGGTAAAGGATGCGGAACTTCATGCAGAAGAGGATCAGAAACGTAAGGATGAGGTTGATGCCAGGAACACGGCTGAATCCCTTGTCAATGCAGCTGAAAAGACCCTTGAAGAAGCAGGTGATATTGCAAACGATGACCAGAAGGCAAAGATCGAGGCTGCAATTGCTGATCTGAAGACGGTTCTTGAGGGCGAGGACATCGAAGCTATCAAATCAAAGACCGATGCTCTCCAGACTGTAGTCTACGAGATTTCCTCAGCAATGTACCAGAAAGCTCAGGAAGAGGGTGCAGCTGCTGCTGGATCCGAAGCTTCACAAGGCGAATCATCATCTGCTGATGATGAGAACATCGTTGATGCAGACTACGAAGTAGTCGATGAAGAAAAGTGATCTGAATAAAGAAAACTTCAAGTAAGATACTGTAATCTCTACAGTATCTTTATCTTTTAATTTTAACACAGTAATCCTTATAGAAAATTCTACAGGAATCACTTATGTCCACCCAACGCGATTATTATGAGATACTCGGTATTTCCAAAGATTCAACAGAGACCGAGATCAAAAAAGCATACAGAAAGCTTGCGATGAAGTATCACCCTGATAAGAACAAGGATGATGATGCTGAAGATAAATTCAAGGAGATATCCGAGGCATATGCCGTTCTTTCAGACACTGAGAAAAGGGAACAATATGACCGCTTCGGACATGCGGGTATAGATGGCCGCTATTCGCAGGAAGATATCTTCAGGAATGCAGACTTCGGTGGCTTTGATGATCTGGGTGATATTTTCGGTAGTATTTTTGGACGCAGTGGCTTTGGCGGCTTTGGTGGCGGTGGCGGCAGACCACGCCATGGACCTGCAAGGGGTTCAGACCTTCGCTATGACTTAAAGATCACGCTGGAAAATGCTGCAAATGGAGTAGAGACCACTATCAATATTCCCCGGGCGGAAGGTTGTGAAACATGCGGTGGTACTGGTGCAAAGGCTGGTACGAGTCCCAGACGCTGTGCTACCTGTCACGGTTCCGGTCAGGTAACTCACGCACGCGATACACCATTTGGTCGCTTTATGTCAACCAGTACTTGTGGTGCATGTAATGGAATGGGTGAGACCATCGATGAGCCATGTCCTGCATGTAATGGTACGGGAAAAACTAAAAAGGTCAAGAAGCTATCCGTTAAAATTCCAAAGGGTGCAGACAATGGTCTGCGTCTGAAGGTCAGGGGCGAAGGTGAGGGCGGTACCCGTGGTGGTCCTTCAGGTGATCTCTATGTGGTCATTCACGTGGAACCTCACGAACTCTTTGAGCGTGGTGGTGACGATATCCTATATGAACTTCCAATATCATTTTCACAGGCAGCCCTTGGTGATGATGTGATGGTTCCTACATTGCACGGCAAGGTTAAGATGAGCATCAAAGCAGGAACTCAGACCCACTCCATACTCAGGCTTAAAGGCAAAGGAATGCCTCACCTGCATGGACGTGGACAGGGTGACCAGCTTGTGAGGGTCATTGTAACTACGCCAACAAATATTTCAGGAGAACAGAAGGAACTTTTCAAGCATCTTGTTGACCTGGAAAAGGGAACTGGTAAAAAGCATACAAAAGGCGGAAAAGGGATATTTGAAAAAGTGAAAGATGTTCTTTGAGCATAATTTTCATTAATCCTTTTTTCTTTCTTCCATTGATGTCTTTTTTTCCTGTTTTTGTATTTCAGCATCCCTGTGCATTCGGATAGTAAGATTTAAAAGGCAGTAATATCAATATGCGTGTTTGTTCTCGGTTGTATGTTATTATACTATTTTTATGAAGGGATACTATGAAAGCTGTAATAATTGGTGCCGGTGAAGTCGGCTACCATATTGCCAAGGCACTTTACAATACGCATGATGTTGTAGTGATCGACATTGATGAGAGGGCATGTGAGCGTGTTGATGAGCTCGATGTGCAGGTTGTACAGGGTAATGGTGCCAACGTTTCCATTCTTACTGAAGCTCTTGAAGGCGCCAATATACTGGTAGCAGTTACGGGCTCGGATGAAGTGAATATCGTTGCCTGTATGGCTTCCAAGCTGGTGGCGAAGAACAAGGATGAATTTAAAACAGTTGCAAGAGTAAGCAATCCCGATTATGTTGATAAACCTGTTACAAAACGTACTAAAATTGGCATTGACATTATGATATGTCCTGAACTTTCCCTCGCTTCAGAGGTTGCAGGAATTATTGCAATTCCTTCTGCTATTGATGCAGATTATTTTGCTGAAGGTAAGGTAGAGATGATGGAGTTCGTTGTTCCTGAGGATAATGATCTTGTAGGAAAGGACATGAAAGAGCTGAACCTTGCTAATTGCTGTATCGTCAGTGCTCTTTTCAGGGACACCGAGGTAATTATTCCGCACGGTGATGATAAGATAGAGGCTAACGATCACCTTGTGGTCATTGGCAAACCTGCAGCAATGGATGGTGTCCGTAATAAGTTCGGCCATAAAGGCGGGAGACGAAACAAGGTGATGATCATCGGAGGGGGAATCGTTGGTTTCTACCTTGCAAAACTTGTGGCTAAAAATGAGTTTGACCTTGTAATTATTGAGTCCGACCCACAAAGGTCTGTACAAATTGCAGAGGAGTTACCTGGTGTGCTTGTCCTTAATGGTGATGGGACTGATGTAAATCTTCTGAAGGAAGAGGGCGTAGGGGAAATGGATGTCGTCATAGCTGTTACCAACAGTGATGAGAAGAATCTGCTCTGTGCATTGATAGCCAAACAGCTGGGTGGTAAAAAGGTAATAGCCAGAGCTGACCGTTCTGATTATGTTCCACTGTTCGAGATGGTTGGTGTGGATAGTGCAGTAAGTCCCAGACAGGCCACTGTAAAAGAAGTAATGAAATTAACAATGGACTCAGCCATTGAATCCATAACTATCATCGAAGGCGAGAAGGCCGGAGTGATAGAATACACTGCCTCAAAGAAGTCCAAGATCGTAGGGAAGCCCTTGAAAAATATAAAGTTCCCACCAGGTGCAATTGTAAGTATTGTGGTGCATAAGGGTAATACGGTGGTTCCTCGTGGTGACTATGTGGTCGAGGAAGGTGACAGGGTAGTTGTATTTTCGCTTCAGTCGGAAAATGCTGAAGTTGAAAAATTCTTCAAATGATCCGAGTGAGGTATTGTAGATGAATTATGGAATCGTTCTGAATGTTCTGGGTGGTCTTCTTCGCTTCCTTGGAATTATTATGACAATACCTCTGCTTGTAGCTGTATACTATAACGAGTCACTTCTTCCTTTTATACTGGCAATCGCTATCACAGGGATAACAGGTTTCCTTCTTTCGTATAGGCATACTTCTGATGGTGACTGGAAGAAAAGAGAAGGTTTTGCCATCGTAGCGTTTGGATGGCTCGCAGCAGCCCTTTTTGGTTCGATTCCCTTCATGCTGGATGGTATCACTCCCATTAATGCATTATTTGAATCCATGTCTGGTTTTACAACCACCGGAGCAACGGTTCTTGTGGATATCGAATCTCATTCAAAAAGCATACTTTTCTGGCGCAGTATGACTCAATGGATAGGTGGTATGGGTATCATAATGCTTTTCATTGCCATCCTTCCAAAGCTGGGTGTCGCAGGAAGGCAGCTCTTCCGTGCTGAAGCCCCTGGTCCTACTGAAGATAAGATCAGACCAAGGATACGGGAAACTGCCAAGATATTGTGGATGGTGTATGTGATTATATCTGCTATTGAGGTTGTAGCACTGATGCTTGCCGGCATGAATGGTTATGATGCTATCTCGCATACATTCACAACCATGGCATGTGGTGGTTTTTCGCCCTATGCGAACAGTGTTGCCGAATTCCAGAGTCCTTTGATCGAAGGTATAATCACTCTTTTCATGTTCATTGCTGGTGCAAACTTTGCTCTTCACTATAAAACCCTGTATTCAAATCATAAGAGCCTTATAAAAGATGATGAGTTCAAATTTTATTCGCTGGTAGTCATAATAGCCACTCTGCTTCTGACCTTCTCACTCTGGAAGGACATGGGTGAGGGTGTATTAACTTCATTCAGATATGCTGCATTCCAGGTCGTTTCAATTGTAACAACAACCGGTTATGCAACTGTAGATTTCAACTTGTGGACTGATTCTGCAAAGGTGGTCTTGTTATCTGTAATGTTCATTGGGGGCTGTGCAGGATCAACTGCCGGTGGGATAAAAGTAGTGCGTTTTCTGCTTCTTCTCAAGTATGCACAACGTGCACTTTTCAAGTCCATTCATCCACGTGCTGTAAAAACATTGAAGTTCAATGACAAATCAGTTCCAGAGGATGTGTTGCAGGCAATTATTTCCTTTGTGGTCATCTATTTTATGATATTTGCGATATCCACTGGCTTGCTTGCTCTTATGGGTATGGATCTCGTAAGTTCCTTTACCGCTTCAATTGCAACTCTTGGAAATATCGGTCCGGGTTTTAATCTTGTAGGTCCAATGGCAAGCTTTGACGTGGTCCCTGTTCTTGGCAAACTTCTATTGATTGGCAATATGTGGATTGGAAGACTTGAGGTTTTTACAGTAATAGTGATGTTCACTCCTGAGTTCTGGAAGCGCTGAATCATTTTGATTATCAAAATGGTTTTCTTGCAATTCCAAGTATGTAACCCACATGTTTTCGTGTAGATCGATTATTGAACAGTATCCTTTTACCTTTATCAAGTTGTGAAAAACGCCTTCTGATTATTTTGCTCAATATCATATATCTTAGCATTCTCAGTGTTATGCCTGCAATCTTCACAAATCCGCCCATGGCTTTTACACTTGCAATGCTGTCCTTCATTTTCAGAAATGGTCTGTGTTTATTTATTCTTATATCTGTGAATCCGGCATGCTTAAAAAATCGATGCCATTCATCTGGAGTATGCATCTTAAAAGAAAATCCGGTTACTTCTGCGAAGATGATCTCAGCCTCATCTATCTTTGCTTTTGGGCGAGGTTCCATGGCATCATCCCTGTACATTTCATTGATGCCTGCAAAACCTCCTGCTTTAAGCACGCGTATGAATTCACTAAAAGCCCTGTTCTTGTCAAGGAATTGAGAAACGAATTCAGTTATTACGACGTCAAAGGAAGCTTCCTTGAATGGTATGTTGTATGCATCACCTGTAATGAATTCTGTTAGCTCTTCAACATTTTCTTCAATCGCCCTCTTCCTTGCATTTTCCACCGGGAGGCTGGCAACATCCAATCCGACCACAAAGCATCCTATCTTCTTCGCTAGGTGGCAGGCACTGAATCCACTCCCACATCCTACCATCAGGACTATGCTGTCCTTTTTGATGTGACATGATCTTGCGAGTTCTTCTGTTGATCCTGGTCCGCCAATATGGAAAAAAGGAACTCCCAGATAACTCATGAAGTCGTAGTATTCCATTTCTTCAATTTCAGGAATTGTTAGTTTTATTTTGACCATGTTATTATCCGCTGGATGTCTCTATAATAATCTCAACCGGCAGGTAAAAAAGCTTATGTAAAGGATTTGGGTAAAATAGAAAAATAAAAAAGTAGGAATAAAGTGATCTATAAAATCACTTTATGAGCGCTCGAAGTCAAGCTCATACTTGACGACATTCTTGAAAAGAACCCTTAGGTCCCAGAGTAGCTTCTTATTTGCTTTGAAAAGGGCATATAATAGATCAAGCAGGCTCATAGTTGAGAAGTTTACTCCTTTCAGTGAATGTGCGAGTGAATCAAATTCAGCATCTGTGAACTTGACAAAAATATCCTTTACTATGAGGCTGTTATCGATCTCAATGCCAAGGGTTGAACGCCATCTTTTTTCATATTCCTCAAGCATTTTAACGGACACATCATTTTTGGAAATGGCTTCATATGCCACTTCTCCTGCAATTTTACCTGCTTCCATTGCATTGATGATGCCTCCGCCTGTGATGGGGTCTGATTGCCTTGCAGCATCACCGACAAGCATCAGGCCATTTTTGATCGTCCTTTCAATAGTGCCACTTACGGGTACTCCGCCCACATCTATCTCAAGTATCTTGGCATCAGGGTAGCTCTTTTCAACAAAATCTCTGAGATAATCAATAGCATGCTTTTCTCCGGATTTGCTTCCTATGATGCCGATTCCAACATTTGCCATGCCATTGCCTTTTGGGAACAACCAAATGTATCCTGAAGGCGCAATGTCATTTCCAATGTAGAAATGGCAATAGTCCTGGTCAATTCCGGTTCCACTCATAAGGAACTGAGCACATGTTTCTATGTCATTGGGTTTTAGGGATGTGTTTATGCCTGCCCATCTTCCAACCTTTGATTCTACGCCGTCTGCGCCAATGACTATTTTTGCACGCACATCCTGCTCTTCGCCCATGTGCATGATCTTTGCACCGCGGACAAACCCATCTTCAATGATAAGTCCTGTAGCTCTGGTCTTAACAAAGACGTCAGCACCGGCTTTAGCACTCTCATGGGCCAATGCTCTGTCAAAGATCTTGCGCTCAAGCACATAACCAACTTCTGCTCCGGCAATTTCCTCTGACATTTCGACCATTGTACCATCAGGTGAGAATATGCGGGATCCTTTCAGATCAGCACTGATCCAGCGGTGGTCGGGTTCTATGTGCTTCCGCAACCATATTTTGCTGACACCTTCGGCACATCTGACGGGGTCTCCGATCTCCTGTCTCTTTTCTATTAAAAGAACATCAAGACCCTTTTCAGCAGCATTCTTAGCTGCAATGGAGCCCCCTGGTCCTGCACCAATTACTATGACATCATAACTATTCTTCATCGATCCACCTCAATAGCTGCTACGGGACAGATCTTTGCACAAATTCCGCAACTTGTACATGTGTCATCAACTTCAATCCAGGTTTCAACCAATTCAAGCGCACCAACAGGGCATACGCCCACACATGCTCCACAGTACCCACACTTGAATTTGTTCACTTTAATGGTCACCAATTATCACCTGTATAAACATAATTTGTTTCTAATATTCTGAAGGGGGATATATCCTTTTCCTTCAAATGCGATATAATAGTTAGCAGGACAACTCCTATGGTAAAACGACTATAAGTGAATTATGCATAGATGTCCATCATAGGCAGAGTTTAACTCTTGCCTTGCCTGTTTTAACGTCAAATTTCTCAGTAACGTATTCTCTTGACAAACCACGCCCATGAAGCATTATCTCCACCAGGTCATGAGGCTCATCGATGTCCGTACTGAGCAGGAATGAATCATATACGTGTATGGACTGCTGATTCTCTTCTGCTATTTGGCAGTGGTTCAGGAAGCTTGAGCCGTAGTATTTCACGTGGAATTTATCCGGATTTCTGATAAAGAGGACATTGGTGCCTCCTCCCTTTCCTGGAACTATCACTAAATCCTCATCGGCACTGCATATCTCTTTCAGGTGCCTCGGGCTTAGCATTGGAAGGTCGGCCATGATTATCATAACGGGTTCCTGGACGCTCTCCAGGTAACCGTTGATAGCTTCGTTAAGATCATGTTCGCTGAAATGAATATTGACCAGGAGGTCCTGAGGCACCCCATTGCTGGGTGTGGTCAGTATGTCTATGTTATCAATGCCAGCATCTTTCAGGCTTTTGACAACATCCCTTAGCATAAGCTCCACGAAATGCTCTCTCTCATCCAGGGTCAATACGGAAGAAAGCCTTGACTTTGCATTCTGTTTTTTATAAGGGATCACAGCCTTCATTATACTGCCTCATAAAGTGCATTTCTCTTTTTTGGTATTCTGCCTGTCTCATGAATCATCCATTCGATCTCGGTTGGGGACAAATGTTCCCCGTTAGTTCCGCCTGAGGCAGTTGTGATCTTGTCTTCCATAAGGGTTCCGCCAAGATCATTGGCACCACAGTGCAGGGATATTTGTGCAAGTTTCTTTCCAAGCTTCACCCAAGGTGCCTGTATGTTATCTATATGTTTGTGCAGTATCACCCTTGCAATGGCATGTAGCTGGAGGTCATCAATGCCGGTTGTCATGAATCTCCCTTCCTGCATGATAGCCTCACCGATCTTGTTATTGTAAGGCATGAAGGGCATGGGTATCAGTTCTGTGAAACCGCCGGTATTTTCTTGTATACTGCGAATGATGAATATATGGTCCAGCCGCTCTTCTATGGTTTCCACATGTCCGTACATTATAGTTGAATTTGTACGAAGTCCTGCTTCATGGGACGCTGTCACAGTTTCTATCCATTGTTGGGTGTTTAGTTTAGTAGAGCAGATGATGTTTCTGACTCTATCTGAAAGTATCTCCGCAGATGTGCCTGTGAGCGTGCCAACACCACAATCCTTCAATTGCTTGCAAGCATCATGTAATGATATATCCGCCATGCCTGCAGCATGATATATCTCCATGGGTGAAAGGGCATGTGTGTTAATTTTAGGGTAATTGGAGCTTATGGCTTCGAATATGTCTGTGTAATAGTCCATATCCATTTCTTTCAGGTATCCTCCCTGTACACAGACTTCAGTGGCCCCTGCTAAGTATGCCTTCTCTACTTCCTCAAGCACTTCTTCTGTGGAAAGTATGTATCCTTCCTTTGCCTTGAAGGCACAGAATCCGCAATTTCCGGCACACATGTTCGTGAGGTAGATGTTACGGTTGATTACATAACTGACCTCATCTCCGACTGCATCGCGGCGCAGTTCGTCCGCAAGGGAAAAAAGTTCAAAAGGATTTGCATCAAGCAGGCTCATGGCATCTTCTTTGCCAATCTTCCCGTTGTATGCTTTTTCTATGAGTTCATCGGGGATCATATTATCTTGAATCTCAGAGTATCTCGATCTTCATCTGTACTGCATTATCGGAACTTATTATGGGTTTATATACCGTATTTCTCTGCAGTGGCTGTCTTCCTGAGGCAGTTATGAACCATTCCAGTTCCCTGGCTGACATGAACTCTCCATTTCTGGCACCCGCAGAGCTGGATATTTTCTCTTCCATCAGGGTTCCACCGAGGTCATTGGCACCACAGTGCAGAGCTACCTGTGCCAGTTTCTTTCCTAGTTTCACCCAGCTTGCCTGGATATTATCCACATGGGTGTTGAGGATTATGCGTGCAATAGCATGGAGTTTGAGGTCATCGATGCCGGTTGTGGCATAGCGTCCTGACTCTATTATCTCCTGTCCTATCTTGTTATTGTAAGGCATGAAGGGCAATGGTACGAATTCAGTGATCCCGCCGGTATTCTTCTGGATGTCCCTCACAAGCATAATGTGGTCTATCCTTTCCTCTATGGTTTCAATGTGGCCATACATGATGGTTGCAGTTGTGTTGATTCCTGTCATGTGTGCCTTGCTTACTACTTCTATCCACTCGGATGTATTCAGTTTTCCGGGGCAGATCTTTTCTCTTACTCTGTCAGAGAGTATCTCTGCTGCAGTACCTGGCATGGTGTCAAGTCCTGCTTTCTTTAACTGGAGAAGTGCTTCATCAACGCTGATCTCGCTTTGCTGGGCCGCATGGTATACTTCCATGGGGGAGAAGGCGTGTATGCTGATGTGTGGGAATTCTGCTTTGACCGATTCGAGTATGTTTGTGTAAAAATCCAGATCCACGTCCGGCAATAGTCCACCCTGGATGCATACTTCCGTAGCTCCGGTCTTATCTGCTTCACTTACTTTTTCAAGTATGTCTTCTGTGCTAAGCAGATATCCTGAACTATCCTTAAAAGCGCAAAATCCGCACTTGCCCACGCAACGGTCGGTAAAATTGATGTTTCTGTTAACGACATAAGTGACCGTGTCGCCCACAGCTTCCTGTCTTAATTTGTCTGCAAGTTCAAAGAGTTCGAACGGTTGGGTCTGGAGCAATGTAAGGGCTTCATCTTTTGTTGTTTTCCCTTTGTAAGCGTTCTCGATAATATCATCAGGAATCATGGACATCATGTTATTCACCGGCGTTTGGATATGTGATTGCTAAAATGAAAACTAACTCCAGTATAGAATATGCCCTATTCAAACCTTTCTATATCCTTCTTCATCAGCTAGCGTTTCGATCAATCCTGCAAGTTCTTCACTGTACCAACCATTTTTAATGTATTTCGGGTAGATGGGCAACCTTTCCCGAAGGGACACGTCCCTTATGCTCTGCCTTAATTCTTCTATTTCAGGCCATTCAGCTTCAGGATTTATCCAGTCTATGGTTGTGGGTGACACTCCACCAAGGTCGTTGGCTCCGCACTGTACGAGGATATAGGGTTCAATAAGATTGGGTGCTACCTGCACAGCGATATCATCAGAAAGTATCTCTCTGGCGACCAGGACTGTCTGCATCATCTCCTCCTCGGTAGGTGCAGGCCATTCTCCCATTTCTGTGCCAGGTTTTGGTTTGAAATTCTGGATTATGACTTCCTGTATGTGGCCATATTCCTTGTGCAAGTCATCGATAAGCTGAAGTGAGTTGATCCTGTCATCAAGTGTTTCACCTATCCCTACAAGGATACCGGTGGTAAAAGGAATCTCAAGCTGACCTGCATATCTTATGGTCTTTATTCTGCTTGATGGTATTTTTCCGGGACAGTCAAGGTGTGCGTCGACATCTGCGGTTGTTTCAAGCATTAATCCCATGCTTGCGTTAAATGACTTCAGGGTTTCAAGCTCTGTGTAATTGAGCACACCGGCGTTAGTATGCGGTAAAAGTCCAATATCAATTGCTTTTTTGCATAGTTCTGCCACATATTCTATGGTGGAGGAATATCCCATTTCATCCAGCCATTCCTTGTATTCTGGGATATCTTCAGCATACTCTCCAAAAGTGAACAGGACCTCCGTACATCCTGCCTTTTGCCCTTCTTCCAGTATGGGGGCAATCTCCTCCATGGTCATAAGCTTCGCTTCTGGATCATCAGGACTACGTTTAAAGGTACAATATCTGCAGTTATTCCTGCAGACATTTGTGACCGGTATGAATACATTACGGCAAAATGTGACAAATTCAGTCATTCTTACCTCAATGAATAAAGGAACAAATACATAAGTTTAATCGAGGGTATAAGATGCTGATTTATTATTTCACTGCCCCAGTATTTCCTGCATTGCATTCTTTACTCCAAGGGCAACACCTTCTACCTCGATCCCGCCTTTACCTTTTGCTCCATCTCCTACGACATAAAGGTTTTTGATGGGTGTATTATTTTTGAGGTCGGCGCCAGATGGTGACCTGTTAACCGGCCATCCGTCTGAGTATGATTGTACAAGGAGTACTTCATAATCCTTGCCAGCAAATATCTCTTCAAGATCCTTAAGTCCCAGGTCTATCTCTTCCTCAAGGCGGTCAATATCTTTCCACTGGACGCATTGATGTGCCATTGTCAGGTGCTTTCCTGCAGGGGCAAGATTCGGGTCGATGTTTGTCACTTCATTGATACCGTTCACCCTTCTGGCGTAAGGTGTCAACAGTACACCACCGTGACCTATTAGTGGCTTGTCTGATGTAAGGCAGATCTTAATTCCTGCAGAAGGTTTCAGTTTACTGGAATCATTGCTGTACTTGTCAATTTCCGACTTAATAGCATCATCATTGATCATCATTGCAGTGAATGGATGTCCGATGTCACTTATCACCAGGTCTGCCTTGTGTTCAACTCCATCCACAACAACCCCTGTAACCTTTCCATTTTCGCTCAATATTCCCGTTACCTCTGAGGATGCATGGATGTTTCCTTCATTTTTTGTAATAACATCAACAAGGGCGTCTGTGATACCTTTGCACCCTCCTATTGGTACACCGGATCCTCCATAGCGGTAAAGGTTCTCGATGATCTCAAATCCTTCCTCTACGGGTACATCTGCTGCCCTGAGGCTAAGGGCCCAACCAAAGAATGCATCTGATATTCTGTGTGTCCAATCCTGATCAATATGTTTTGTACACCAATCTGCAAAAGATCCTCCTTTTGGAGGATTTTTTCTGGTGGCAATGATGTAGAAAATAAGTTTCAGGCGATTTATTAATGTAAATGGTATCTTGAAATCATCAAACAGGATATCCTTGTGGCCAAAGCTATAATCTGTATCTCCTCTTTTGCGAGGTATCCTTATAACTGCCACGGGTTTTTTGCGAACAATTTCAACTTCAGCATTGACTTCTTCAAGCAGCTTTGCAAGAGGGCCAGAAGGTCCGTGAGGTATCATATGAAGTGCCCCAGTGGTCAACTGGAATCCGTGGTAAGGTATATTGGTAAACCTTCCTCCTATGATGGGGAGGCGTTCGAAGATCTCTATTTCATATCCTGATCTTGAAAGTTTAGCCGCACTCAGCAATCCTCCAAGCCCGGAACCAATTATTATTGCTTTCATATCATCCCTCTATTGCTTTAACAGGGCAGTAAGCAATGCAAATGCCACATTCAGTACATCTCTCGCTCATCTTTGCCTTCGCATTTACAGCAATAGCATCAATTTTGCAAAATGTTGCGCATTGGCCGCATCCTACACAATTATTGTTCACATTCATGGACTTTCACCGAATTTGATTGTATAAAGTACTCAACAATAAAAAGTGTTATTGTCAGCGGATTTAAAAAACGGCGGTACATGGGTCTGGTAAACTTCGTTTTGCTTGTTTTAAAAATGAATCTGTTTAATTTGGTGTCAAATTGTTCTATTTATGTGCAAGTGTCGAAAAATATATTATTACTGAGAACTTATTATAATGCCATGGATGAAGTAGACATTGCAATATTGAGTTATCTTTCAGGCAATTCCAGGATGCACAGCACTGAAATTGCCAGTAATATGGGTGTTGCTACTTCCACGGTGCACAAGAGGATAGAGAGGATGCGTGATGCGGGTGTCATCAGGGAATTCACAATAAAGATCGACCCTTCTGTTGTGGGCCTTAACATTACTACCTTCATAGGTGTGAATATGGATTCCAGTAAGAGGATCAATATAATCAACAAATTGAAGAAGATAGATGATGTCCTTGAGATACATGAACTTCTGGAGCCTTATGACATCCTGATAAAAGTGCAAACATTTGACATACATTCCCTGAAGGAGAATGTTCTGCAGGTTCTTGGGGAAATGGATGGCGTAAAGGAGTCCACAAGTATACTTACCACAAAGTGTCATAAGGATGTGGGCTGTGCGATTCTTTATCGATAAGGGTATGTCTCCGACTCAATGTAATGATTATTCGTGATAAATATGCGGAATCTTTTTATACTTGTGTGATAGTTACTATTTGGTGATCAAGTGAACAAAGAAGTAATTCAGGTGGTTTCCAGAGATAATGGAGAATTGATCTCAAAGAAGGTCAAAGCAGCGCCGTATGAATTTACCATTGCAACACGCGCAAAATGGGAAATGGTAATATCAGACGAAGATACGGAAGTTCGTGCAGGTGAGTTCAAAAGGATTCATGTTAAAGAAATTAATATAGAGCCGGATATGGTTGCATTACCATGTACGTTCACACACCATGCAGTTGTTTCTTTGATAAAGGTGGGCACAAAAGGTGGAGCTAAGCCTGTTGATGCTGAGCGTACTATCAAGTATGCGTACATCATGGGTCAGGAAAATGGAAAGGTCAGAGAAGGTGATCTTATCGCAGTGCTCAATCTTTTCCCGATAATGTTCACCCGTGAAGCACTTACACCTGAGCCTATACAACTTGGTTCCTGATCAGGGGGAATTTAATGGAAACCTGTCTTATTTGCGAAGAACTGCAGGACTTCAAACATTATAATGGATATAATATCTGTACTGCATGTGCGGATATCATGGAAGATGTCATGGGCGAATACTTTGTTCGGACAATCTCGAAAAATGAGCCAAAGGCACATGGTGCCTATCTGGCTTATCTTGGGCGGACGACTCGGTATATCTCTGACTACAAGAAACTGACACAGAAGTCTCAGCAGTACACAAGGAATGTCGGTGAGCGTGTCTCTGACGCCATTATAGATAATGGTGCTCATCCTTCGAAACAACGCTACTTTGAACATATGCAAAAAGTTTTGAAATGGCTTGAATCAAGTCCTGAGTTCTATCACTATTATTTCAAGGAGTATTATGTGTGCCCAACGTGTAATGCTTCTATCTTCGAGAAGTATAGCAGGCATAATGTAGGCGAATGGATGGTTGTTTCGTGCTCGGAATGTGATTCAGTTATCAAGAAGTATTATTCCCCAAAACAGGTTTAAACACCTGTTTTCACATTTTTATGGTTTGTAGAATTTGCTCCATAGGCATAAATAATGAAGCTTAATATCTCTAATTCCTCTTGATTTTTGTATACTCTACTTTTTTCTTTTATTGCTTTTGATTCTATTTTTAATTTTCAACACTATATTTTCAAATAGCATTTCAATTTTGTACTGGTTGGGAAATTAAATTTAGAAGTGATATCATTTTTAATGTTTAATCATGTAGAATATGGCTGCGCATTTTGTTTTTCATAATCTGAATTTGATATACTTTAAATAGGATGAATTATTATCAAATAGTAGTCAACACTATCTATTGAAATTTTCATCAACAGATAAGGTTAAGTTCCCTTAAAATGTTGTGGATAACTTTG
The DNA here is from genome assembly GCF_045291275.1 of Methanolobus sp. ZRKC3. Lineage (GTDB taxonomy): Archaea > Halobacteriota > Methanosarcinia > Methanosarcinales > Methanosarcinaceae > Methanolobus. The sequence goes on along the minus strand of NZ_CP146982.1, from coordinate 1,518,954 downwards.
CATAAAACGCATTAGAGAAGGTGTTTTATACGAATATTCTATCTACTATTGTACTCTCAGGAGAATTATTATGTCAGGAATAATCGATACCAGTAACGTAATATACAGTTACATACCGGTTGCAATCATCCTTGTTGTGGCAATTTTGATGCCTCCTATTACTATGTTTTTAGTAAAAACATTAAGTCCTAGGAGCAAATCAGCAGCAAAGTATGAGACATATGAAGCTGGTTCCGTCCCTACCGGGAATGCAAGGATCCAGTTCGATGTTGAATATTATCTTTATGCCATTGCTTTTGTTCTTTTTGATATTGAAGTCCTTTTTCTTTACCCATGGGCTACGATCTTTAAAGGGCATGGTATTACAGGGATAGCAACCGTCGAAATGTTAGTCTTTATTTTTGTTGTATTGTTTGGTTATGTCTACCTGTTGAAAAAGGAGGCTCTAAAGTGGATGAAGTAGAGCAAGTTGAATATGAACAAATTCCAGGCACTGTGCTGACCGATAGTAATGCTATCAGTGACTTCCTGAAAAAGACAAAGGTCCAGGATGTTCTTAACTGGGGTAGGAAAAATTCACTGTGGTTCACTGTAAACGCAATGGGTTGCTGTGGTGTAGAATTACTATCCACTGGTATGGCACACTATGATACCGATCGTTTTGGTATCATTCCAAGGAACTCCCCAAGACACGCTGATGTACTTATCATTAGTGGATACGTCACAAAGAAGTACCTGCCAGCATTGAAAAGGATATGGGATCAGATGCCTTCACCAAAGTGGGTAATATGCTTTGGAGATTGTGCCATCAGTGGCGGTCCTTTCTATGAGTCATACAGCACACATCAAAATGTGGATGACATTTTCCCTGTGGATGTTTTCGTCCCAGGATGTCCTCCAAGATGTGAAGCTCTTATTCAGGGATTCGTTGAACTGCAAAAGAAGATCGTCGCAAAGAAGGATAAAGGTACGGATTACTGAGGTAAAATTATGGATGCAAACTCAATTATAAAAGCTCTTAATCCGAAGTTCCCTGCTCTTCACTTTGTGATGAAGGAATCAGATATAAGGATAACTGCAAAAGTTAAGCCTGCAGAAGTGAAAGATGTATGCCAGTTCTTGAAAGAAGAAGTATCCTTCGGACACCTTTGCTGTGAATTTGCTGTGGACTACCCTGATAGGAACGAGATCGAAGTCATCTATGTCATCGGTTCTTATGATCATCCTGTAGTTCTCACGATGAAAGCTATACTTCCAAGGGACAACCCGGAAATCGAATCCGTGGTTCCAGTATTCTGGAATGCGAATTGGTACGAAAGAGAAACATACGAATTGTTCGGTGTACAATACCTCAACCACCCTGATCTCAAACCACTTGTTCTGCCAGCAGATATGCTTGGAGAGTGGCCACTCAGGAAGGATTACGAAGGTTTCCCGAACAAAACAGCTAGAAACTTGGTGTGAGGGATAAAATGGAAGAAACAGTTGGACCTTCTGAAATGATAGTACACCTCGGCCCACAACACCCAATGATGCCAGGACCATTCAGGTTGAATGCAAAATTGAGGGGAGAGACCGTTGTAGACTCCGAGGTCGAGATGGGTTTTATCCACAAAGGTATTGAAAAGATCCTTGAAAACAGGAACTACCTCCAGGGTATAACCATCGTAGATAGGATATGCTATCTTGCCGCAATAACCAACGAAGAAGCATACGTTGGTTGCGTTGAAAAACTTGCAGGTATAGAAGTACCTGAAAGAGCACAGTATATACGTGTGATCGTGGAAGAGCTTTCCAGGTTACAGAGTCATATGCTGGGTATGGGTGAATATGCCTCATTCATTGGATTTGTGAGTATGTTCATGTATACCATCAAGGAAAGAGAAGATATACTGAGCTTACTTGATTCAATTACCGGGGCACGTATCACTCACAGCTTCCTTCGTTTTGGTGGTGTGAAGGATGACCTGCCAGATGGCTTTAATGATGATGTGAAGCATGTCTTTAAAAATCTCAGGAAAGCTATTGATTCTTATGAAGAACTGTATGAAACAGACAAGATCTACAGGGCAAGGACCGTAGGCGTTGGTGTGCTTACAGCAGATGTTGCAAAGGACCTTGGAGTGTCTGGACCCCCACTCAGGGCAACAGGTGTTGCTTTTGATATCCGTAAGGATGAGCCGTATCTTGTGTACAAGGATCTGGATTTCAATGTATGTACTCAGACTGCCGGAGATGTCTATGCAAGGATACAGGTACGTCTTGATGAGATGCGCGAAAGCATGTACATCATCGAACAGTGCCTTGACCAGATCCCATCAGGCCCACTCTTCCCCGAGGGTACAGCCTATGGTCGCAGAACTCCTATCATGAGGGTTCCTGCCGGAGAGGTATTCCATCGTGTGGAAGACCCAAGAGGTGAAATGGGATTCTATATGGTATCTGATGGTTCTGATAAACCTTATCGTGTAAAGATAAGAGGCCCTGTATATCCAACATTACAGACATTGCCCCCACTTCTGAAGGGAGTCAGTGTTGCTGATATCGTGGCTATTGCAGGAAGCATGGACACATGTACCAGTGAAGTCGACAGGTGATCATGATGATTCATTTAGACGATATACTTTTTAACCCTCTTTTAAGGGGAATCTTTGGTCTGTGCCTTATGGGTGGCATATTCCTTGGTGCTATGGCTGCTGTGTGGTTTGAGCGTAAACTCTCAGCAGATATCCAGCAGAGATATGGTCCTATGAGGACAGGTCCACATGGACTGCTCCAGCTGGTTGCCGATGCTATCAAGCTGTTCACAAAAGAAGATATTATTCCCAAGAATGCTGACAGACTCTTATTCGTTTCAGCACCTATTCTTATGATGGGTTCAGTTTTCCTGATGCTTGTTGCAATTCCTTTCGGTGCGATCATTATAAACGGTGAGACTTACCCGATTGCAGCGACTGATATGGATATCAGTATTCTTTATATTGAAGCAATGTCCTCGATTTCAATAATCGGTATATTCATGGTTGCTTACAGTGCAAATAACAAGTATTCACTTCTTGGTGCTTTCAGGAACTTTGCACGTATGATTGGATACGAAGTTCCTCTGGGTATCTGCATTGTGAGTGTAGCTATAATGGCTGGTTCATTGAATATAGTAGAGATCGCTCAGGCACAGAGTCCTCTCTGGTTCGCTATCAAGCAGCCAATAGGATTTGCAGTATTTTTCATTGCTCTCATGGCTGACATGGGACGTCTTCCGTTTGACCAGAACGAGTCAGAAGAAGAACTTATTGCAGGATGGATCACCGAATACACAGGTATGAGATTCGGTCTTGGTTTCTTCGCAGAATACATCCACCTGATCTTAGGTTCAATGCTCGTTACACTGTTGTTCCTTGGAGGATGGAATCTGCCTGCAGCACTGACTGCAAACACTATTCTTGGTATTATACTTCCGACCGCCTTCTTCTTTGGTAAGGTAATTCTGGTAATTCTTACAATTATCATGGTCAGATGGGCAGTTCCAAGATTCAGGATCGATCAGGTAGTAGACCTGAGCTGGAAAAGACTTCTGCCTTTAGCTCTTCTCAACCTGGGTTGGGTAATTGCACTGGGTCTGCTGGGGGTGTGAATGAATGGTTATTAAAAATGTAATAAAAGCTGTCAAGAACATCTACTTCGGCCCCACGGTCACAAGGATGTGTCCGGAAGAACCTACAAAACTTTCAGACAGGTTCAGAGGCTTGCAGAAGCTTGACAAGACAAAATGTATAGGTTGTGGAATCTGTGCCAACATCTGTCCAAACAGCACTATCAAGATCGTAAGGGACAATATCAATCCACAGAGCGATAAAAAAAGATGGTTCCCGGAAATTGATATTGGACATTGTCTTTTCTGTGGTCTTTGCATAGACCAGTGTCCAAAGGGTGCATTGTCAAATACGAAAGTATATCTGACAGGTGTTATTCGCTGGAACCACGAAGATCTTCTCTTTACACCAGCTATGCTTGCAAGGGAAGTAGACATAAACGCTGAAGATGAAGCAGGTGAGGAGGTTAGCAGATGGACCCCATAATAGGTACGATACTTGAATTGATCGTCTTTGCAATAATAGCACTCGCTGCAATAACATTTGCATTGTTCGTAGTGACGGCTAAGGATGTAGTAAGGGCAGCGCTTGCACTTGTTGTTACCATGTTTTTGGTTGCAGCTGTTTACATTCTGTTAAACGCCCAGTTCCTTGGTGTAGTTCAGGTTCTGGTGTATGTTGGTGCGATAGGTGTACTGATACTATTCGCAGTCATGCTCACGAAGAAGGAGTTTGGTTCAGATGTTGAATAAGGAATTTTCATTTACCATAATGGGAGTTATCACATCAGTGTACAACTTCTTTAAGGGCCGCCTTCTTGCAATGATACTTGCATTGTTGTTCCTTTCCATAATGCTTGTATCAGTTGCATTTACCAACTGGCCTGCTATTGATCAGCTTCCACAGAATATGGCTGATCAGAGTAACATAGAAGGAATTGGTTTACTGATCTTCACTGATCTTGTAGTACCGTTCGAGATACTTTCCATTATATTGCTGTCCGCATTGATGGGTGCTATCTATATGGCAAAAGGAGATGGTGACGAATGATTCCCCTAGGGCTTTATATCGGACTTTCTGCAGTCATTTTCTCCATAGGTCTCTATGGTCTTATGACTCAGCGCAGCGGTATCCGCATATTGATGTGCATTGAATTGATGCTCAACTCAGCAAACATCAACCTCGTTGCATTCTCAAGCTACAATGCAGATCTTACAGGACAGGTATTTGCCCTGTACTCAATAGCATTAGCAGCATGTGAAGCAGCTGTAGGATTCGCTATATTGATGGCCATCTTCAAGATGAAGGACACGATCAACCTTGACAACTTTAATATTTTGAGGTGGTAAAAATGGCAGTTGAAAATTATGCATTCTTAATACCACTATTACCTGCATTGGCTTTTGTACTTACTTTCTTCTTCGGGAAGAAGTTGCCATCCGGCGGTGCAATCATACCAATAGCAGCAATTGCCACATCATTTGTAATTTCATTATTGATAACATTAAATTTACTTGCTAACCCTGAAGAGGTTGTAAACCAGTCATATAGCTGGTTCGCGATGCTGAATATCGGAATCCTTGTTGATCCGTTAGCAGCTGTAATGCTTACCATGGTAACATTTGTCAGTCTGCTTATCCACATATATTCAGTAGGATACATGTCACATGACAAGGGACAATCCAGATACTTTGCAGAAACCGCATTGTTCACAGCATCAATGCTTGGTCTGATCCTTTCAGATAATATTCTGCAGCTCTTTATCTGCTGGGAACTTGTAGGTGTCTGTTCATTCCTGCTCATCGGTTTCTGGTTCCACAAGCCATCCGCTGCAACAGCAGCAAAGAAGGCATTTTTAACAACCAGAATCGGTGATGTGATGTTCCTTTCAGGAATTGTACTTCTATTCACAGACCTTTTCAAGATATTCAACGGCACTATCCCTGACGGTGTTTACATCCTCAGGTTCGATGTGATATTTGCTCACATTCCGGAAATTGCTGCAATGAATGCGCAGATTTTCGGAATGGAAGTAAGTCACATTACAATTATCACACTGCTCTTCTTCGGTGGTGCAGTTGGTAAATCAGGTCAGTTCCCACTTCACGTGTGGCTTCCTGATGCAATGGAAGGTCCAACAACAGTTTCTGCTCTTATTCACGCAGCAACAATGGTTACAGCCGGTGTATATCTGGTTGCAAGGACATTCCCAATGTTCATCGCAGCTCCAAGCTCCTTGTTAGTAGTTGCATACCTTGGTGCATTCACAGCGATCTTCGCAGCAACCATGGGTATTGTGATGAACGATATCAAGCGTGTACTGGCATACTCTACCATCAGTCAGCTTGGTTACATGATGCTCGGACTTGGTATCGGTGCAACAATCGGTGCAGAAGCAGTCGGTGTATCACTTTTCCACCTTATTAACCATGCATTCTTCAAGGCACTCCTTTTCCTGTGCGCTGGCAGTGTAATTCACGCAGTAGGTACTCAGGATATGAGACAGATGGGTGGCGTAGCTAAGGTCATGCCAGTAACAGCAGCAACAATGATCATTGCAGCTCTTGCACTTGGCGGATTCGGTATACCAGGTACTGTAATAGGTACAAGTGGTTTCTTCAGTAAGGATGCTATCATCGAGAGTGCATACCTCTTTGGTGAGAGCAGCGGAATGTGGATCCCATATGTACTTTCAATAGTTGCAGCATTGCTGACAGCTCTGTACATATTCAGGTTGATCTTCATGACATTCTTCGGTACAGCACGTACTGATTACGGAGGACATGAATCACCTGCATCAATGACAATCCCACTTTCCATACTTGCACTGTTCGCACTCTTCTTCGGTGGTCTGACCTCCAAGAAGTTCAATACATTTGTCAGTGATACATTTGTGAATAATTTCGTGAATGTGGACATCCATGCACTTGCAGATATAGGTGGATATCACCTTGCAGAGCATGCAGGACACGAGCCAATGATCATCCTCTGGATGCCATTGATAGTAGCAACAGCAGGTCTTTTGATCGCTGCTCTGGTATATGGTTTGAAGATTGTGAACATGGACCGCCTTGTTTCAAGGAACAATCCGATCTACAAGCTTCTCTACAACAGATATTACCAGAACGAACTGTTTACCAACTTCGTTTCAGTCAAGGTTGTCTATGAGGGCATTGCTTATGCAGGCCGTGCAACAGACAGAGTATTTGACTGGACGGTCAACTGGATAAGTGACCTCATACTTGAGGCCGGAGAATCCATGCGTCAGTTCCAGACCGGAGTTGTGCAGAATTATGCAACCGCTGTGATAACAGGAGTAAGTCTTCTGGTTATACTTATCAAAGTGGTAATGGAGGTACTCTAATGTTGCCGATATTATCTTTGATCGTGCTGATACCTCTAATATTTGCAGCACTTACACTATTAACAAAAACAAAAGAACAGGCAAGGTTAATGGCTCTTGTAGCCACAGTTTCCGTATTGATACTTACATTGTACATGTACTTCAATTTTGATAGCACAATAGCTGCTCACCAATTTGAAGAATTGTACCAGTGGGTACCTTCACTTGGAATTACCTACCATGTTGGTGTTGACGGAATAGCAATGCCATTGATACTTCTCAATGCAATTGTACTCCCGTTCCTCGTACTCTTCACATGGAACGATGAGAGGAAATCACCAAACAGGTTCTATGCTCTCATACTGGGAACAGAGGCAGCTGTCATTGGTGTATTTACAGCACTCGACTTCTTCCTGTTCTATGTATTCTGGGAACTTACCCTCATTCCGCTCTTCTTCATGGTGAGCATATGGGGTGGCCCTAACAAGCATCATGCATCTATCAAATTCTTCATTTACACCCACGTGGCATCTCTTGTAATGCTGCTTGGAATATTTGGACTGTACTTTGCAGCATGGGACATGACCGGAACTCCAAGCCTGGACATCCCATACCTGCTCTCACAGTTCCAGTTCATCGAATCCGGTGGATTGAAGGATATGATCTTCCTTGCATTATTGTTCGGTTTCATCGTCAAGATCCCATCATTCCCATTCCATTCCTGGCAACCAGATGCATATACCGAAGCACCTACTGCTGGCAGTGTGCTCTTTGTTATGCTCAAGATCGGTGGGTATGGGCTGTTTAAGATAATGCTTCCACTGCTGCCTTTCACAGCATCACCAAATTTGATGATCACGATAATGGCAGTACTTGGTTCAGTAAGTATCATCTACGGTGCATTCCTTGCACTATCCCAAAAAGACCTCAAGAGAATGGTCGCATATTCCAGTGTGAGTCACATGGGATACGTAACCCTCGGTGCAGCAGGTCTTGTATCACTTTCCGTATCAGGTGCAATGTTCCAGCAATTCTCACATGGACTCATCATGAGTGTCATGTTCATGTCTTGTGGAATAATCAATAATGCAACAGGTACAAGGATCATGAACGATCTTGGAGGACTTGCACAGAAGATGCCAAAACTGGCAGTCATTATGGTATTGACCTTCATGGCATCCCTTGGACTTCCCGGACTAAGTGGTTTTATAGCTGAGGTATCAGTCCTTGCAGGATCATTTGGAAACCTTCCGGTTTATGTGATCATTGCGCTGATGGCTATCGTTGTTACCGGAGCATACCACCTTTGGGCTCTCCAGAGGACAATGTTCGGTGTATTCGATGAGAAACTCGGTGCAATAGCCGATATCAATGGTTATCAGACATTGTCCATGGGTATCATTGCAATACTGATACTGTACTTCGGACTTAACCCAAGCCCGGTGCTTGATATGATGTTGACAAATTCAGAACAAATAGTCAGTATGATGGCTGTTATGGGGGTGTGAACAATGGCAGAAAATCTTATGTTATTCGCGCCTGAGTTCGCTCTCGTACTAACAGGCCTGGCTGTATTGATGTTAGGCCTTTTCCTGCCAACAGGTGCAAAGAAAATACTCGGATACCTTGCAAGTATTGGTATCATTGTAGCCCTGTTACTCACAGTTTCAAGTCTTGGAACAGATGCAACGGCGTTCAATGACACATTGTCCGTAGATGCTCTTTCCCAGTTCTTCAAGGTAGTGTTCCTTGTGGTTGCATTACTTGTTTCAATTGCATCCATAAAATACACTGAAGGTAACAGTCACACTGAGGAATTCTACGCACTTTCAATATTCGCTACCATTGGAATGATGTTCGTAGCATCTGCAAACGATATTATGGTATTGTTTGTGGCATTCGAACTCGCAAGTCTGGCAACCTATGCCCTGGCAGGTTTTGAGAAGAAGAATCCAAAGTCACTCGAAGCTGCATTGAAGTACTTCATCATAGGTTCACTTTCAGCAGCACTTATGCTCTTTGGTATAAGCTTCGTTTACGGACTTACAGGTACCACAAGCATTCCTGGAATAGCAGCAAACATCACAGTTCTTGCATCAAGCCCAATGGGTCTTGTTTCAGTAGTACTCTTGCTTGCAGGATTCTGTTTCAAGATCGCTCTTGTACCATTCCACATGTGGGCACCCGACACATATCAGGGTGCACCATCTGTAGTATCTGCTCTGCTTGCAGCAGGTTCCAAGAAGATGGGTATTGTCGCAGCATTCAAGGTATTCATCGTTGCCCTGATAGCCCTTCAGGCTGAATGGCAGATTGCCTTTGCAATTCTTGCAGTTGTGACAATGACATACGGAAACGTGGTTGCTCTGTCCCAGACAAGCGTTAAGAGAATGCTCGCATACTCTTCACTTGCACAGGCAGGTTACATCTCAATGGCATTTGTCGTACTCACGCCAATGGCATTGGGTGGTGGCATACTCTACGCACTTTCACATGGTTTCATGAAAGCAGGAGCTTTTATTGTAACTGCTGCAGTTGCCTACATGGTACTCTCTGAGAACAAGGATGCAGAAGATCCAGACCACATTGATAACTTCAAGGGTCTTGGAACAAGGATGCCAATTACCGCACTCTCCATGACAGTCTTCGTGTTCGCACTCGCAGGTATCCCGCTCACAGCAGGTTACATGAGCAAGTTCGTACTGTTCTCATCAACCATCCAGTCAGGATTCGCATGGCTTGCAGTCATTGCAATAATCAACAGTGCTATCTCACTGTACTACTATGCAAAGATCGTGAAGTACATGTACTTCCTTCCAACAGATGGTGAGAAGATATCAGAACCATTCCCATACGTCGTTGCTCTTGTTATAGCAGTGCTCGGTGTATTCGCAATTGGTTTCTGGCCAGAACCATTCATCTACTGGGCAATGGAAGCAGCAAAGGTATTGATCCCCGGAGGTATGTAATATGACAGATTGTGATCTTTGTGGAGTTGGAATTCCAACAGTCGCTCCAGTAAGGATATTCAAACCAAAATATGTGCACTCATATCCGAATGGCATGTGGCAGGGTCTTTGTGAACCCTGCCTCAATGCTGCAAAGAAAGTGAACGATGAAAATGCAGGAACCAGCTGCGGAAAAGCTGGTAAATGTGATTTCTGCGGTGCTATAGCACAGCTTTTTGATGTAGATATCAAAATACCTTCATTTTCCAAAGGTGAGGACGATAGCACAGTTGGGATCTGCAAAAAATGCCTTTCTTCCATTGGCGAAGCTCATGAAAGATGGGAAAAAGAAAAGGCTGCAGAAGAACACGCACATCATTAAATGAGATCGGTAATAGCCGATCCATTATTTTCTTTTTTGTTTGAATTCTTATTTCCTGGTTTTTGCCTTTCAACTCTTCTTCAATAGAACGCAATCTAAAAAGCCTTAGTAAGCGTAATACTTGCCAGTCCCATTATGATACCTCTGGCAGTATAGGATTTTAGCACTTCTGTAGTTTCCATTTCAGCCCGCCTAATATCCAGAAGAAGGGATTATTTAAGTGTGATATCAGGGATGTTCCTGAGGTCATTGAGAAAAGGGCGATTTCGGCAGGCAAGCCAAGTTGGGATACCATGGACAGCACCAGTAAGGGTCACAAGCATCGTCACTACTTTTGAGCCCTGCACACTCTGGATCGCGACAGCAACAAGGAAAGGCACAAGAATTGAGGGTCCGCTAATTCCCATCAGCATATTTCTCAGTAATTGCAAAATGTGAAAATACCCTTCCCATACCGGAAGAAATTGACTCTATCGTAGCAAGTGGTTCATTTGAAAACAGGCCAACGAAAATAGAGCTCGCTACAAGACTCAAAAAGGGCGAATCCTTAATTTAGCAGTAAGTAGAAGGATAAATAGCATTGTTAATAAAAAGATAAGAAAGGCATTCATCACAAGGTCATGTTCAGATTTTTGAGTACAGGTTATTATGAACGGTTAAAAGGCCATATAAGTTTAGCTCAAAACCATCTGAAAGCAGAGATTATGAGTTCTTTTGTTTGTCGTTTTTCGCAACTGCATTGTTATTTGATGTTCGTTCAACTCTGCTTTTTTCCCTGGCAAGTGAGTGCAACATCTTTGTGAATGAATTATCTTCCTGCTGACCTTTTTTTTCTGGTCTCTTAAGATGTTGTGTCCATATATTTGCCATTCTGATCAACCGTAGTGCCTTGGATTTTGATGTAATTATAATTCAGGATGGCATTTTCATGATGTACTTCTGTATTTAGAAATTGATTTTAGGGTAAGTAGCAGGGACGTATCCCCATAATAATATCAAGAGCAATTGTTACACTGGTGCATAATCGTAGTTTCTATATTCATATATATATAAGAGAGATAATATATTATATTAACTTGTTGTTTGAAAATATATCGCGTGCTTCTGCCACTGTATTTATGCAGATGGTTCTTCAATTAATACAATATATGCATTAATTATTTCTATATTTTTCAATGTAACTGCTGCAAAAAACAGATCAGTCTTATTTTCTGGATCGAGCGGATAAAAAGTAACTCTATCAGGCAATGGTTAGAAGCGCAATTAGAATGCAAAATCTTACCAGCATGCTTATGCCGGTAGAAAAAACAACTATCTTAACTCCGATGCGTGGGCCAAATATGGATATGTATCGCGGCAGGATCGTCCTTACAGCAAAAACAGGAAGCATGAACATGCTACCAAGCATGAGGACTATCATTGCCTGAAGGTATGATATGCCGTCATTACTGATCATAGGTCCGAGCAGTGATATCCCAAGTATGGGACTTGCCACATAACTTGTGAGCGGAACTATGCTCTCAGGTGGTATTCCAAAGATATCTGCAAGTGGCAATACACTGAATATCTCAAAAGCACCTTGTTCTCTCAAATAGAATACAAGTGTTGTCATTGACAGGTATATCAGGACTATTTTTGTGAACAGCTTTTTATTGCGTTTTAGTGACTTACTAATAGCTTCTTTCAGGCTCGGCTGCTTATCGGTAACATTATCTTCGAATTTGCATCTGTTCTTTTTCAGGAAAAGCTTGCTGAGGATGACTACTACACTTACTTTCACAATGGCTGTGAGTATGAAAACCATTACATAGAACCCTCCCACCACCGGTCCTAGTGCAGGAAGTACAATTGGTATCTGGTAGGTAAGTATTTCCCGTACATATGCAGGTGTACTGTTTAACATTGCACAGAGCATGGTCTCTCTATCATCGATACAACCTCCGTCCCTGAAATTGACCACCATCGTATTTGCAGCAACGGTAGATCCCATTGCTATAACAAAGGCAGATGCACATGTATCAGGAAGATTCGTATATTTGAAAAGTGGACTAACGAAGCGGGAAAATTTCTGCATAATTCCAAGCTCAATAAGGACTCCTGTACCAAATAATCCCAGAAATATCATTATCAATATGGGTATTGCAAAATCCAGAGCCTTAATGAACACAGAAAACATATGGTGATTTACATGTCAGGTCATAAATGAACTTATCTCTTCATTTATTGGAGTTTCAATTCATCAGATTTTTACTGTGCAGTCGCGGATTGAAAAACCTTATATTTAGTGTCTTCTATTGGTAGAGAAGATTGAGATGAAGAAGGACCTTATGGATATTCTGGCATGCCCCATCTGCAAAGGTGACCTTGTACTGAACATTGAAAAAGAGGATGCAAACGAAGTTGTTTCCGGAACTCTATACTGTTCCAAGTGCAAAGAGTACTATCCTATTGAAGATGGCATACCTAACATGCTTCCTCCTGAGCTCAGAGAATAAAAATGCGAGGAAATTTATTTGCAACAAGTGCATATCAACAGGCTTGGAGTTAATTCAATAGAGTTTGAATCTGATGATGTTGAGATGCCTTTATCTCCTGGTGAAGAGCGCAGTTTTGAATTAGTAATGATAAATTACGGTGCGCCTACCCATGTAAATGTATCCGTCAGTGAATCTATTGCAGAAAATGTGACTATTCTTGAGGATAATCCTTATGTGAGGCATGAGGAGTACCTTCCTCTTATTGTTCGTATTCCTTATGATGGACGACTCTACAATAAAGGAAAGGTCTTTGTGACCGTAGGTTATGGATCTCGCAAAGAAGGCTTCAATGTCAATATCGGTTTACCTGGTCCAAATGAAGCGAATTTTTCAGTGGACATTGATAAGTCCCTCTCTTCTCCTAAAACCAATGCTTCATACAACAGTTCTTACAAGGAAGATAATTGGAGTACTCAGCTTCCGGAGATATCACTTCAAATGTTAATATCAGCTTTTGAAACAGCAGCTTCGAGATCAGGTCATCTGGTCATCAGTATTATTGCGGTCTTATTTGTGCTGGCCCTGGCATTTTTCCTGAGTTCTTTAGACTTTTCAGTTTTATTTGGTTTTTATCATGCAGTATTTTTATCCATTATACTAACGGGTTTCATGGCATATTTGTTAATTAAACTTCCAATATTCAAATAAATAATCAAGGTAGATGCATCATATGAAGTATATAATAGTAACAGGCGGTGTAATGAGTGGACTTGGTAAGGGAATTACCACCGCTTCAATTGGGCGTAACCTGAAAAACAAGGGCTACAAGGTAACAGCCATAAAAATAGATCCTTATATCAATATAGATGCAGGTACAATGAGTCCTTTCCAGCATGGTGAGGTCTTTGTGTTGAAAGATGGCGGTGAAGTTGATCTCGACCTTGGTAACTATGAACGTTTTCTTGACACTGAACTTACTAGGGAACACAACCTGACCACCGGAAAGGTGTATCAGGCTGTAATATCAAAAGAGCGCCGTGGCGAATATCTTGGTAAGACTGTACAGATCATACCTCATATAACCAATGAAATAAAGGACAGGATCAGAAAGATAGCTGCAAAGAGCGGTGCTGACTTTTGTCTAATAGAAGTTGGTGGCACAGTTGGTGACATTGAAAGCATGCCTTTTTTGGAAGCTGTAAGGCAGATGCACAGGGAAGAATCCAAGGAGGATCTTGCTTTTGTACACGTTACACTGGTTCCAATGGATGCACAGGGTGACCAGAAAACAAAACCCACTCAGCATTCAGTAAAAGAATTAAGGGAACTTGGTCTCACTCCTCATGTTATTGTGACAAGGTGCAAGGAACATTTGCTTGAAAGTACTGCCTCTAAGATAGCCCTTTTCTGTGATGTACCTGAAGAAGCTGTTATCAGTGCCAATGATGCCAACGATATATATGAAGTTCCATTGATGATGGAAAAGGAAGGTCTTACCGATTACCTTATGAAGCGCTTGAACCTGCATTCTGATAAGACTGATGATTCCTGGTCCCAGATGGTCGAGAGAATGCATAACCTCAAAGGTGAGGTAAGGATAGCCATTGTAGGAAAATATACCCATCTTGAAGATTCATATCTTAGCATAAGCGCCTCTATAAAGCATGCTGCAATCGAGTGTGGCGTGAATTATTGCACAGACTGGATAAATGCTGAATCTATTGAAGAAGATCCTTCCGGAGTAGAACAATTATCCCAGTATGATGGTATACTTGTTCCTGGTGGCTTTGGTGAAAGGGGGACTGAAGGGAAGATCATGGCTATCAGGTATGCAAGAGAGAACAATATCCCGTTTTTGGGACTTTGTCTTGGAATGCAACTTTCAGTGGTCGAATTCGCAAGGAATGTAGCAGGTCTGGAAAATGCCAACAGCACAGAATTTGATGAAGATACTCCATATCCTGTGATTGATCTACTGCCAGAACAGGATGGTGTTCTGGATATGGGTGCTACAATGCGCCTCGGTGATTATGATGCAGATCTTAAATCCGGTTCACTTGCAGAAAAGATATACGGTGCTTCAAAAATAGTCGAGCGTCACAGACACAGATATGAAGTGAATCCCAATTACGTTGACAGGATAGAAGAAAAGGGAATGGTATTTTCCGGAAAGAACAGGAATAGGATGGAAATTACCGAGATTCCTGGCAAGAAGTTCTTCTTTGCATCACAATTCCACCCGGAGTTCAAATCCAGACCTGGAAGGCCTTCACCACCATTCAAGGCATTTGTACAGGCAATGATATCCGAATAATATCATGGAAGACTGACTGAAAAAATAGATGATAAGTTTGAAGATCAATATATCTTCAACTCATTTTTAAAGGCTCAACTTTCATATACTCTCGGAGTACAGTCGTTGCATAGCTTCCCTTTGGTAATGTGAATTTCAGAGTCACTTTGCTTTTTTGAGGATTTATTTCATCAGTTCCAACTTCAAAAATAGGTTCGCAGTGAAGCAATAGCTCTCTTCTCAACCCCTTGGATGATAACTCGGGTACTGTTTTGATGTTGAAATTCTCCAGGGGGATGCCTGCACTTTCGAATATCTCTTTTTCTATCCTTCCTGGTGCTCCTGATGCAAATTCACTTTCATATCCTGCAAGTGGTGCAGTCACAAAAGCTCTTCTTCTTTTGACAAGATTGTTCATCCCGTCGATATTATCGTCATCTACCAGTTGCAGTTTTTTAACATCCGGCAGTCCTTCTTTATTTTTGAAACAGACAATATCTCCAGACACTGCACTGCTGAGTGGAATATCTTCTCTTATGCGCTGACAGATTATTTTGTTAAAAATATATGATTGGTATGCGTGTACAAACATCTTGCTGATATTTTTAGACAATACACTAAAGGAGCCTGCAAAATCTCCAGGATGTTCTATAAGATAGTGCATCATTGCTCTTTCATATCTTAATCTCAGGGGGTATAGCTTAAGGCCTTCTACAAAATCTCTTGTTTCCCACACATGATTGCGGGCATTTTTTGTTTCATCATGTTCATCAGGGAAAGATTTTGCAATGTATAAAAGAGCGGCATTTTCAAAATCCCCTTTCAATATCTGTTCGCCTATCAGATGAGTAATTGGTCTGACAGCTCCAAAACGTTGTATTCCAAAAAAGTTAGGTACTCCGCCAAAGTCATTAATATCTTTGGTGATATTTGCAAGAATTGCTTCAAGATCCTGGACACTATGATCTATATTTCGAATAGTGATTATGAACTCATTCCCATAAAGGTCGCCTAATTCTACCGCCTTGTTAGACCTTCCTATCACTTTAAGTTCCACATCTTTCATATAGAAACTATCGATAGCTTCCTTTGTCATATCATATATGCTAATCTTTTGTGTTGTAACCGCTCTCTTGTCCTTGGTTCCTGCGAAGCTGATCCGCTTTTGACTGATGCCCAGTTTTCTTGAGATGTCCCTTACAAGATGGTGCATATCCCAATTATTTTTGACAAGCTCAAGTATGAGGTACTTGCCAGAATCTCCTTCTTCGCGGTTTGTGATCTCCCTGACAATAAAATCTTCAGGCTGCTGTCTGAGTTCGCCTCCAATTCCGGCAACAGAGCTACAGTAAAGCTCAATTCCCATTTGTTTTTCTGTGGCTGGTACGTTCATATTTTTCCTCCTGGCTACTATGGGGCGATGTCAATAACTACTACCTTTGTAGTGTTCAAAAAAGTCCATCCATTATCGGTGGGTGCCGTTCCTCCGGGAAGTCCACCGGGATATACATTTGACGTGGGGTCAAGCATAAGCCACGAACCGTATTCGTCAGTTGTATAGTATACTGGAAGGGGGCCGTAATAATTACCAATGGCTTCAACTATGGCACTGGTATTCTCCTCATCTCCGATGTACACAGCTGTGAATGCATGTGTGTCTGTAAGATATATTCTGGAGGTGCCTCCAATGGATTCTATAAGTGAAGAGAGCAATATGGCATAGTCATCACAGTCTCCTGCTCCTACTCTAAGAGTATCGCAAGGTGGTGACCATAGATCATTCCCTCTTGGGTCACTGATGTATTGTATGTTATTTCTGGTGTCGTCAAACAATGAGCAAAGCTGGTAAATGTTATACTGTCCCGGATACCTCTTTGCAGAAACCGCCGCCATCTTGCGTACTTCAAGATCATAAGCGTCGACTTTATCGTTGAGTATCTCAAAGGTCCCCTTTGGATTATACAAATACTCAGGCTCTTGTTTTTCAGGCTGTTTGTCGACGTCTATCGTAAATTCATCAAAGTACTGGTCTTTGTATTCATACCACTGTTCATTGGATGTTTGAACAAGAATGGACATTCCAAGTTTCAGATCGATCTCATCACTGTTATCTGGTACATTAACCGAGATCAAGCCAATATTCTTTTCTTCATTAGGGAGGAGTGTAATTCCTGTTTCCTGCCCATACCATGTACCGCTGTCAGTGTCAAGCAAGCCGAACTCATAGACAAAGATGTCATTTTCTCCATGGTTCCTGGCGTGTATGCTTATGACTCCTTCACTGTTATCGTAGAACTGGGTATAGTAATAATTACTTGATATCTCGAATCCCGGTGCGAAGCTGGAACGACTATCTGGTATATCTTCGTAGTTAAAAGGTTCCTGTGCCGGCACAACAGGAATTGTCAATTGAGAACTGTCTATGGTATAAGGCTCATGACCTTGCAAAACATCTTCGGCAAATGTTCCTAAAAAATCCCCTATCATGTCCGCAGGCTCTGATACACAACCTGACAAAGATGTGCTCAGTATAAGAAGAAATACTACCAGTGTAAAATATCGTTCCTTTTTGCTTCTCATGTTTTGACCATAATCATTCTGATATTCAGAGAAGCTTCAGGTTACCTGTGATCTTGTCAATTGCTTCTTCCTTTGCCGGTCCAATACCAAGTACCGTTATTGTACCAGGCTTGATCTCAGTAAGTCCTGCATCCTGAATAAGTGCGGTTGGAAGGTCATGTTTTCTTGCAACTTCCTTTAATTCAAAAAGTTCTCTTGTGTTAGCTACACGTAACACCACTTTTTTTTGTCCGCCTTCCTTCCATTTTTCCAGAGTTGTCCTGTCTGCCCACTCAGAAGCTGAAACCGCTGCATGAGCTACCTGGACTGCAAGTTTCCCTTTGGACAGTTTGAGGTCATCTCTAATTACAATACACTGCTTATAATCACTCATTGTTTATCCTGATCTCAGGCATTCTTATAGCCTGTTTTCTATGGTATCTATTATATGTTCTGCAACATTGATATTCAGGGATTTATAGATACCTGCTCCTGAAGGAGTTGCATTTATCTCAAGGACAAAACATCCCTTATCACTTTCAATGATGTCCACTCCGGCAAACACTGCCCCGATGGCTCTGGCAGCATCAATGCACATTTTTTCCTGCTTCTCTGTGAGTTCGCACCTTTCTGGAGTACCACCCTGACTCAGGTTGTTCAGCCACCAACCATCTGCAGCTTTCCTGTAAATGGCACCTATGACCTTTCCGTCAACGACAAATGCACGAATATCCTGTCCGGGATTTTCTATGAATTCCTGTATATAAACCATTCCTTTATTTTCTATAATGCCGGAAACAAGATCATATACTGTCGTTTTTTCCAGGGTCCCATCCGGGCCTATAACTTCATTATTTTTTATGCGCTTGATGCCTATTCCCTTGAACCCGAAAACCGGCTTAACTACAACATCTTTTAGGGTTTCAATTATTTTCAGGCCAGGCTCTGTTTCCTGGCTTACAAAGGTTTTGGGTGTAGGAATTCCTGCTTTTGAAATAAGGCAACTTGAATGGAACTTATTTGCTGCATTCTGTATGGCAACCGGGGGATTGATGATGATCACTCCACTTTCTTCAAGTTCCTGGAGTACATCGAAACGGAATACATGTGCATCGTTCTTTCCTGTTCCCATATCCCTTATAATAACTGCATCCATCTCTGAAAGGTTAATTCCATTGGTTTTGTGCTCGATATCCTTTCCAATCGAAGTTTCCAGCTTTTCAAGGTTCGGATAGTATGTTTCAAAGCCTCTCCTTTCAGCTTCCTGCATCAGGGCATTTGCAGTCCAGTCCTTTGGATCAGTTACTACTATTGCCAGTTTTTTCATGAACTTATCTTAAGTATTCTGTATTATTAGACCTGTTGCTCATGTATAATTGAGGTCCATTCTTTACTCTTTATTCCATGTCTGAAATATGCAGGCTGGAATATCAACTACATTATTTACTGAATCTATTACTATTCCGTCAGCTGTAGCAACAACAGATGATGGTTCACAGTTCTTCAGATCATAGTCAACATGTCTTGATGTTTCGGCATCACCCTTTATTGAAAGCTCTTCCATTCTTTTTCTGATCAAGGCTGCCAATTCTCCACTGTTCTTCATCTGTGTGTCAAGCAATACAATGGCCTTTTTTACTTCAGAGCTTGCAAGAAAAGATAACATCTCTTCAACAGCTTCGAATGTGGATCTATCATTGGAGTGGCTTCTGAACATTCCCTTTATGTCTCTTAAAAATGAATCATCTGCCCGCCATAGGTCTCCTCCTTTCAGCAGACTTTCCAGTGTGATAAGCACATTATATCCGTCTATCAGGAGCGTTCTTCCTTTTAGTTCCTGGCATCGCAGTTTCTTATTTTTACGTGCAATGGCTGTACCTGTTGAAAAGACGGTACGTGCAAGGATATATCTTTCATTTTTGTCAAGCAGGTAATGGTCTCCTGCAAACCTGATGGAGCTATCCCTTGGGTATCCTCTTTGGAGAAGGTATCGAATATCCCTTGCAGCTTCAGCCATCTCCTTGTGCTGTTCTTCTTTTATTTTTACGTTCTTTCCCAACATCAAGTATCTATATGTAATTCTGTACCTTGGGAGAATTATATGTGTCGGGATGCAGGTGATCCAAATTCTGGTATGTATAACTTTTTGCTCGGGCTTTATTTATATAGCTTAAATATTATAGTGTTTTATAAATTTGAAAACAATCTCTCTAATTCAGTAACATGTATAAACAGGATACTTTGTAGGTGACTGTGTGATGAATGGACAAAAAAAAGGAAAAGTGCTGGTAGTTGACGATGAATTAATGAATGTCAGGCTGCTTGAGGCCTATCTCATACGTGATTATGAGGTCATCACTGCATCCGGTGGGGTCGAGGCGCTGGAAAAAGTGAAAGCACATGATCCTGACATAATACTCCTCGATCTTATGATGCCTGATATAACAGGTTATGAGGTATGCAGGATACTGAAAGATTCTGGGGAGACACGTTTTACTCCTATTATAATGGTTACCGCACTCTCAACCCTTGATGACCGTATAAAAGGCATCAATGCTGGTGCTGATGATTTTTTAACAAAGCCCCTTGATAGGCTGGAGATCAATACAAGGGTTCGTTCTCTCCTGCGCATAAAGAAATTGCATGATGATCTGGTAAAAGAGATGGATCAGGCAAAAATGTATCTTGATATGGCTGCAGTTGTTGTCCTGGTACTTGATGAAAAAGGCAATGTTTCTCTCATTAGTAAAAAGGGATTGGAAGTACTGGGTTATAATAAAGAAGAGGATATTGTAGGTACTAACTGGTTCACAAATCATGTTCCTGAATCTCACAGGGAGAATGCCAGCGATCGGTTCAGGGCTTTTATCGCTGGAAATTCCACATTTGATGGCTATGTGGAGTCACCTGTGCTAACCCGGGATCGGAAAGAAAAACTGATTGGCTGGAACAATATTGTTCTTTTGGATGAAGGTGAAGAGCTTAGAAGAATATTGGTATCAGGTACTGATATTACTGAAAGAAAGGAAGCGGAAGAAAAGATAAGAAGGGCTAATGAGTACCTTGACAATCTTATGAAAGCTTCTCCTATTTCTATTCTGTCTCTGGATTCTGAAGCTAAGATAGTAACAGCTAATAAAACAGCAGCTGAAATGCTTGGTTTTGATGCAGGGGAACTGGTTACCAAACCAATTTCCTCTCTCATGGAAAGCGATGTTCTTCCTGAATTTGTCGATAGGGTGGATTTCGAAATGCTTTTCATTACTGCAGATGGCCAAAGTATTCCAATGAATGTTTCTACCTCTGTTATTGAGGCTGATGATGGCAGTCAGGGATTGATCATGGTCATACAGGACATGTCTAAATTGCAGGGTCTTTTCATAACTCCATTGACTGAAGATATCGGGGATGATTCTAAAATAAATAGTGTGGAGCTTGAATCTGGCTTCATGTATCTTTCAGATGAATATGATAGTTTAGATAGTTACAATATTTTCGCAGATCTTGTAAAACAGGGTAAACCTGGATTGTGCATCACCAGAAAGAACCCTGGGAATATTCGTGCTCATTATGGTTTATCAAAAACTCCCCTTGTCTGGCTTACAAAGAACAGGGATAGCAGCCAACAGACCATAGATTCGACAGAGCTTTTCAAGATACATCCTACGATATCGGATTTCATACGTAAGGTGGATAATGGTGTTGTATTGGTGGATGGATTTGAATATCTCCTTCTTGATAATGATTTTATTTCTCTCCTTAAATTGATAGAGCAGACCAATGATACTATAATGGCTTCCAACTCACGGATGATATTGCAGATAGATCCCTCTACACTCGAGAAAAAAGAGTTCCATCTTCTTAAAAGATGGATGAAGCAGCTAAAGGCAAGTGATACTCTATCCTGACCGCTCAAAATATTGTATCTGTGATATTGATGAACTGCAAAAGATTTTTATTATAAACTACCTATATATATTCTATGTTTTTATGGCAGGCAGGAATATGAGATTTAAGGATACTATAGATGGCTTGGAAGAAGTCTTTGAAACTGATATTCCAAAATCCAGTGTTGTTCTTGTAACCGGGGCAGCAGGTACTCTCAAGTCTGGATTTACTTTTCAGATACTTTCCAATTACCTTGAAGGCGCAGGTGAATACGGCTTATACGTCACACTTGAGCAGAGCAAGGAAAACCATCTGAAGAATATGGAAAGTATGGGTCTGGAGCCTACAAAGAAACTCCATATATCTGATTTCAGTGATTACCGTCTTCTTTATGATGATATATCGAATGACCTGCTGAAAACCCTGGAAGAAAACATCATCGATTTCAGACAGGAGGCGGGTGACAAGTGTACCTGTGTAGCCATTGATTCACTCGGTGCGCTCTATTCATTGCTCGACGTAGGTGGGAAGGAATTAAGAAAAGGAATGTACCGGTTGCTTGAGAGCCTCAGGCGTGAAGGTCTGACAACATTCCTGATACTGGAAGAGGAAAAATCATCTGATATCAATGATTCCAGTACTTCAATGGAAGGTTATCTTGTAGATGGTATTATCGAACTTGGTCTGCACTTTAAGGGTAACGTTGCCAACAGGTATATGCGTGTACGGAAAATGCGTGCGGCGTCTCATAGTATGGAACCGTGGATTGTGACGGTTTCAGATTCCGGTTTGAAAGTCTACAAGGGTAGTTTTTGATATTTCTCTTCCAAAATGGTTTATAGTACCAGACCAATTTTTGAGTAGAATTCTACTATATCATTTTGGGGGTGAACCTGATTCTACTGGAAAATGCAAATATTCTAAGCCTTATAGTCCAGTTTGCAATAATCCTGCTCGTAATTTTAGCGGTTTTACTGGCTTCTCGTGGAAAAACAGCTCAGCATTGCAAACTTGTAAGTATTGCAGTGCTAGCACAGATAATATCAATTCTGGTTTTCATGTCTCCTGTGATGTCTGATTTTCTCAATTATGGATTTGGAAGCAGACTACTTATCGCGCAGATCTGGATACATCATCTGGCAGGAATTGGGGTTATCATGCTGGTTGTTTATATCAATCTGGCAATGAAAGGTAAGACAAAGGTTCTGGGAAATGTTTTTCGTTTAATGAAGATCACATTTGCACTCTGGATCCTTGTGTTCATGGGTGGGCAGGTCATATATCTGGCATTATGGCATGGTAATTCTCTGCTATGACCTTTATCTCCTGTCAACAAGGCGTTTTGGTCTTCCCTTGATGTGGTAGAATTCCAGTTCTCCTAGGCCTACATAGTTGAAAACGATCTCAAGGCTGCCATCAATATGTGCATCTTGAAGTGTTTTCTTGAACTTGAAGAATGATCTGAGGAAATTCTCTTCAACAACATTCCTGTCGCATTCACTAACATTGGTACATTCCATACTAACCCGCAGGGTGGTTTCGCCTTCGTCATCTCCTCCATATAGGAATGCCTCGTATTCTCCGGTAAGATATTCCATATTCTCTCTCTGGAAAACACCTTTCTCGATATCAACACGATTGAATGGAGTTCCTGCTATCCAAAAGGTCTCTGCCTCTCTTTCGGGATTCATTATCTTCATATGTGTCCTGCCACATGCACATCTGTCCCGTGTAAGTACAACGGTAGTATCTTCAGTATCATAGTTTAGAAGCAGGTTACCGCATTTTGCTCCAACGGGCAGTAATGTCGTAAGTACGATCCTCCCGCATTCCCCATCCTTGACAAATCCTTTCATATGCGGGTCATATACGTCCAGATGTACCAGATCTTCAGGCACATGCAAACCGCTAATATCAGTGCATTCTCCGCACATAGTTCCCTCTGTACTTCCGTATGTGTTGAACACGCCACAACCCCATATTTCCGAAACGTATGCACGTGCCTCTTCGGCAAAACTCTCTCCTCCGATGACGAGTCTTTGGATACTGGATTCTGTAGGTTCCATGCCCTCAGCTTTCATCCTATCAGCCAGCCTGATCAGCTTGAATGTGCTTGCTACAATAGATGTTGGCTTGTAGGCTTCCATGATACGTACGGGGAATGTGCATTTACCTTCCGGGATTATTGTCATACCTATGTTCCTGGCGGCGAGTGTCATGGTATTGGCGCCCACATTCATTCCGTAGGATGCACACACAATGGTCCGATCTCCTGCCCCCAAACCCTGGGATACAAAACTGCGTGCATATTTCTCGGCATATCTTTCCCATTCTTCCCACGTCAGGAAAAATGCTTTCGGTGTACCACTGGTGCCGCTGGTCTCGTGAATGGTGTAAACATCCTTCCAGTCCACTGCCTTGAATCTGAACTCCCTGGTTTCAGGTGGCTGGTTTTCCCGAATGGTCTTTCCTGAGACAATAGGGAGCTCAAGGAGGTCTTCATGTGACCTGATGTCAGATGGATCGATTTTCTGCTCTTTGAACCATTTTTTGTAAAAAAGAGAATTCTCTGCAGCATAATCAATTGTATATCTTATCCTTTCATCTACCAGGGCATCAAGTTCTCCCCTATCCATAGTTTCAATTTCACGGTCGTAATAGTTCAGATTCCCACATCCTCTGTAATTTTCATTATCATTTTAGATCATCAAGTAGTTCCCTTATTTCCTTCCTGTCATTCAAAGGGAGATTACAATTATAGTCCTGGCAGATATGAACGGTTGTTTTTCCACCCTTCATTTCCATGTCACGGGTGTAATCAAAAAGTAGCTCACTGTCGCCTTCTTTTTCAGCAGACTTGAAAATAAGCACTTTATTTGGAATGAAGTAATTATTGATGCACGATATGGTATCTTTTGTTTCAGGGCTATCACGTTTCCCGACCACAACTATCTCGGCGGAAGGCCCCACTACAAAATCCAGTGCCAACATCAGTTGTGTGTATCCTAGAGGCATTCCAGTTACCTGCTTGGAGAATGTGCTCATTAGTATGTGTGCCATTTTTTCAAGTTCGGTATCTGCTGTGATCCTTCCAAGTTGTAGAAGATTAAGTGCGGCTACTGAATTACCGGAGGGAATAGCTCCGTCGTATATCTCCTTATTTCGGAATATCAGCTCTTCAGCATCATCGCGGGTATGGAAGAAAGCTCCTCCTTCATTATCCCAGAAGTGTTCGATCAACTGTTGGTTAAGTTCCATGGCAGCTTTAAGGTATTTTGTTTCAAAACCTGCCTGGTATAGCTCTATCAGTCCCCATATCAAAAACGCATGATCTTCCAGAAAAGCTTCGAATGCGACTTCTCCTTTACAGTATCTGTGGTAGAGCGAGCCATCCGCCTTTTTCATTGTTGAAAGAATGAAATCCGCAGTTTGTGCAGCTGCATCTTTATAGTTTTCAGCGTTAAAAGCCCTGGATGCCTTGCTTAGTGCTACTATCATAAGACCGTTCCAATCGGTCATGATCTTATCATCCTTTAGCGGATGGATCCGTTCTTTTCGAATCCTGTACAATTTGTCTCTTATCCTTTCCATAGCATCTCTCAATATGGCAGGTTCTTTTCCATGTTTCTCAGCTATGTCTTGAATTGCTGCCTTTAAATGCAGTATATTCTTTCCGGTTTTTCTCCGGGTGGCTTCATCATGAAAATTACCTTCTGGCTGAGTATTGAAGATATCTCTGGAAAGTTCGAATTCATCTTTATCAAGTGCCTGTTGAAGTTCCTCTTCTGTCCAGAGATAGAATTTACCTTCTTCTCCTTCACTGTCTGCATCTTCTGCGGAAAAAAATCCTCCATCTTCAGATCTCATATCCCTCAGGACGTAGGTGAATATCTCCTCAGTATTTTTTTTGTATTCAGGGTTGTCTGTTGCCTGGAATGCTTCAGTGTATGTAATTGCAAGCAAAGCCTGATCATAGAGCATTTTTTCAAAATGAGGTACTAACCAATTTTGGTCAGTGGAGTAGCGGTGGAATCCATGTCCCACATGATCGTAAACCCCTCCTTTGCGCATGGCTTGGAGCGTATTCTCAACCATTTCCAGGGCATCCGGGTCATTGCTTCTTTTCCAGTAGCGTAAGAGGAATGCCAGGTTGTGTGGTGTGGGGAATTTAGGTGCAGTCCCAAAGCCTGCATTCTGTGGATCATAATTTTTTTTTAGTTGCCGGAATGCTCTATCCAGAACTTCTATACCCGGCTCATTTCCAGTTTTCTCCTGTTTGCCGGGTGATACTGCAGCGATTATTTCTTCGGCATTGGAAATGAGTTCTTCCTTTTTGTTCTTCCACATATCTCCTATCAGGGGTACAAGATCAAGCATTCCTGTAAGCTCGGGTCTGCTTTCCCTGGGTATATATGTTGTCGCAAGAAACGGTTTCTTGTCAGGTGTCATTATTATGCTAAGTGGCCATCCTCCTCTGCCGGTTAGTGCCTGACAGACTGACATATAGGTGCTGTCGATATCGGGCCTCTCTTCCCTGTCAACTTTAATGGAAACAAAGTTCTCATTCATCAGTCGGGCAACATTTAGGTTTTCAAACGATTCTTTTTCCATAACATGGCACCAGTGGCATGTTGAATAACCTATGGAAAGGAAGATGGGTTTGTTTTCCTCCTTTGCCTTTGTGAATGCTTCTTCACTCCACGGATACCAATCTACCGGGTTATATGCGTGCTGAAGTAGATATGGGCTCTTTTCCCTGATCAATTTGTTTGCTTTTTCAGGATTTAGTTCGTTGCTATTTTCCTGCAATTATATCACTACCTTTTCTTGCTGGTGGCAGGAATGCCTTAGAGAAAATATGCTGAAGTAATCTACTGTTATAGTTGAATATCTGGAATCCCCACTCACTAAGATTTATTTAATATGTATTATTTAAAACCACTCACTGCAGCATACACCACTTCTCATAATGATGATGATTTTTTATAATGTTGGGAAGGTTTATATGCCTCTGTAATAGTGTATTGATTAGTAACATTATTCAGAATTAAATGCGGATTATTTGTTTGTAGGTGGTACAAAAATGGACAGACGATTATTGATTATACCCATATTTCTCTTATTTGCTGCCGTTGTAATGGCGAGCGGTGTAATGAATACTTTCATGGGGGGTCCGGAAGAGACTCCTCCTGTACCAAAAGCCCCTGTTCCTTCTGTAAAGGAGCCAGAGTTCGTTATGCAAAAAGGGAATACGACTAATCAGAATAGCACTGAACCAGAAGAAATTCTAGA
The DNA here is from genome assembly GCF_045291275.1 of Methanolobus sp. ZRKC3. Classification (GTDB taxonomy): domain Archaea; phylum Halobacteriota; class Methanosarcinia; order Methanosarcinales; family Methanosarcinaceae; genus Methanolobus. Next base: position 1,492,182 of record NZ_CP146982.1, on the reverse strand, counting down.
AGAAGCACCTGCACCTGCTCCAATGATGAGTGGTGGAATGGGTGGTGCATCAGTTCCAAAACCAGCACCTGCTACTCCTGTACCTGCCACAGCTGAATCTATCTGTGAGGGGGAGGATGGTTATGTCGTTGCAAACTTCACCGCAGAGGTCAATTGTCTAAACGTTACTTTTACGGACACGTCGGAGAATGCTACCTCATGGGAATGGGATTTTGGAGATGGCAATGTTCTAGCTGTGCTTCCGATTCCTTATACATATGAGGAGGCTGGTACTTATACAGTGAAACTTATTGCTTGGGATGATGATGAGCAGAGTGATTCCAAAGAAATGAAGGTCGTGGTTTATGATTGCTCGGTATCCGAAGAAGATGAAGGACCAAAGTGTGAAATACCAATAGATCAGGAAATCCCGGAGTTTCCAACAATTGCATTGCCAATGCTTGCAATAATCGGATTGGCATTCTTCTTTAACAGAAAAAAGTAATTAAAAAATTAGCAGTCAAAAAATAATTGAAGCCGTTTTAATTACGGTTTCAATACATTACTTTTGCGAATCCTCCAATTTGCTTTCTGCAGATAATGGCATGCTTTTCTTCATCTACTATTAACTGTTTGAAATCTCTGAGAAAATCCTTTTTATCATTCTCATCGGGGAGTAACTCTTCTATTACAGTTGGGTCTGTGTTCAAAACATCTTTGTAAGCGTTCATCGAGAGGACTTCATATTTCAAGATCTTACTGAATATATCCTGGGCTGCCAGCCCATCGAAATCAAATACATGTTCTGGAACACCGTTTGGTCTTGATTGTGGTATCTTTATATTGGTCTTGGTCAGCCATTTTTCAATTATTATCCAGTGTTTATCAGAATCGTGTGATAGTGTTTCCAGAGCCTCAATGTTCTCATTCATCAGCTCTATCCGTGCTTCCCATATGCCTAATTGTTCCATTTCTGATTCTATCCAGTACATTTTCTGGAGTAGGGATGTGAGAATACGTTTGTTTTTTATAGCCGGCAAGTTATCAAAACTCCACTTTAATATATTATATTTAATATATTTGTGAGCCATTGTATTTATTTGTTCTCAGGGATGGCGATGATTTCTTATACTATTGCAGTACTCTTCCAGTATTCTTGGAAGAATACATTTCGCTTAAATTTTACTATATTCTGGAGGACTTATTATCGGTGCAATTGTTTTATTGAGTAGTGGTCTGGATTCGGTTGCAGCTTTAAGCATAGCCCGGGAACAGATGGATGTTGAAATGGCCCTGGTATTCGACTATGGTCAGCGCTCAGCTAAACGTGAAATAGAATACTCGAAAAAAGTGAGTGAACATTTTGGCATTGAACATCAGGTAATAGGTCTGGACTGGCTTGCATCTGTTACAAAAACATCTCTTGTCAACACTGGTGAAGATGTTCCGGTTATGTCCATGGAGAAAATAGCAGATGATGCTGACCCTTCTATAGCCGTTGAGTCTGCAAAGAATGTCTGGGTACCCAACCGCAATGGTGTACTTATCAATATAGCAGCAAGCTTTGCTGAAAGCATGGGTCTTGAATACGTTATTGTTGGTTTCAATAAGGAAGAGGGTGCGACATTCCCTGATAATACCCCTGAATTCATTACAGCCATTGATGATTCTCTCTCGTATTCCACAATGAATGGAGTTAAAGTATTGTCTCCTCTCATTGATATGGGCAAGAAAGAGATCGTTTCCAGGGCGATAGAGCTGGATGCTCCTCTTGAATTCAGTTGGAGCTGTTATCATGGTGCTGATGTGCCATGTGGCAGTTGCGAAAGTTGCATGAGGAGAAAGCGTGCATTCACTGAGATTGGTGTTGCTGATCCCTTGCTGTTGAGACTTGGTGTGCAGTAAAGTAGGATCAAATTAGCCTATAAAATGTTGTGATAATATGGAATGCATAATTCTCGATGATTTGTTTGATTATGACGGGAGCCAGATTTCCTCCCTGTGGGCTTACAACCTGGTTGATGTTCAGGCTGATTCTATAATTGCTTTTAGAGGCGCATGTGATGTCAGGATAGAGCACATGATCGACCTTGAAGATAAGAAGCAAGGTGATATGATATTCTCCACCGACATGCTACACTTTATTATCGAGCACTTTGACTCAACTGACCTGAAGCTGGTCTATGCGAGGCAGAGATTGTTCACAGCAATCGTTTCGGAGGTTCTTTCCTTGCATTTCTCTGATATTAAAAGAGCTGGTGATGACCTGTTTATCAATGGCAAGAAACTGACGGTTTCTATTGCCAGTACATCTGCAGTATCCCAGAAGATACACTTTGGGATCAATGTGACCCACGATCATTATGGTAGTCTCGATGAAATGGGTATTACCGGTGATGTGGTAGGGAATGTATTGCGGGAGATTGCAGAATCATATCTCGCAGAGTTCATTGATATGGAAAAAGACCTGAGAAAGTCAAGACCACTGGATGTGATATGATGGAAGCGCCTATCAGTGAGATATTCTGCTCGGTGCAGGGCGAAGGACCCTATGTGGGCTCACGCCAGGTCTTTGTTCGTTTTACGGGCTGTAATCTGGATTGCCCTTACTGTGATACTCCCTGTGATGAGACTTCTTCCTGCAAATTCGAGGAAGTTCCCGGCTCTGGAATGTTCACTGATGTTACAAACTCCATATCTGTCGAAAAGCTGAGTGAAATGGTTTCCTCTTTCAAAAAGGTACATTCTGTGTCCCTGACAGGCGGTGAACCACTGCTAAATGCAGATTTCATTTCAGAACTGGAACTTGAATATCCGCTCTATCTTGAGTCTAATATGACCCTGCCAGATATGGCAAGGAAGGTTAAGGATAAAATATCCTATGTGTCAGGGGATGTAAAGCTCCTTCCTCGTTCATCAGTAGATAATTTTGAGTTGCATATTGAGAACACTATAGAATGTTTCAGAATATTGCAAGCCACTAATGATAGAGATTGTTTTGCCAAGATAGTTGTGAGCAAGGATACCAATGCAGAAGATATTGAAAGTGTAATTGGTGATATATCTGGATATATATCATGTCTTGTCCTACAACCGGTGACTCAGAAGGAGTTACTGCCAAATCCCAATTATCTGCTGGAATTGCAGGAAAAGTTGCTTGATTACGTTGATACTATAATAATACCTCAAACCCACGTGATGTGGGGGTGCTTATGATGAAAATGAAACTTGGAATTGTAGATTATATTGACAGTGCCCATTATCTTCCGGGCCATGAAACATGTGGAATCGTTCACGGGCATACTTATAAGACCGAGATTGTGATCGAAGGTGAGAAAAAGGACACTGGTATGGTTATGGACTTTTATGAAATTAAGAAAGTCATAAAACAAGTTCTTAAAGAATATGATCACGTCCTGTTGAATGACCTGCTGGAGTTCCCAAGTGTGGAGAACCTTTGTGAGCATGTCCATGCAAAGCTTTCATCCAGACTTGACTTTCCTCTTTCCGTGAAAATGTGGGAAGGCGAGGGCAAGTGGTGTGAAGTAAGTACATGTTAAATTAGAAATTTATACAAAACTTTATCAATGAGTTTCTCTTAAGTTGAGCCGTGTTTATTGGGCTGCGAAGGAGCTATATTTATGGAAAATGAAGAAACAAACGTTTGTGAAATAGAAATTTCCAAGGATGAAAATGTCACGAGAATAATAGCACAGCATCCTTGTTATTCCAAAGAAGCCCAGCACAAGTTCGGAAGGATCCACCTTGCAGTAGCTCCTAAATGTAACATTCAATGTAATTATTGTGATCGCAAGTTTGACTGTGTGAATGAGAGCCGGCCTGGTGTGACCAGTGAAGTATTGTCTCCTCTGGATGCTCTTGAAAAGACTAAGCAGGTCCTGAAGGAATATCCTTTCATCAAGGTAGTCGGTGTTGCAGGTCCTGGTGACCCTCTTGCAAATGATTCGACCTTTGAGGCACTGGAACTTATCAAGAAAGAGTTCCCCGATGTAACACTATGTCTAAGTACCAACGGACTCGCATTACCTGAGAAGCTGCCTGATCTGCTAAGGGTAGGGGTCACTACATTAACGGTAACAATGAATGCCATTGATCCTGAGATCGAGGCTCAGTTGATAGGTCACGTTTCCTATAAGGGGAAGATCTACAGGGGTATCGAGGCTGCAGAGATCATGGTGAGGAATCAGCTGGAAGGTATCAGGCTTGCTGTGGAGGCAGGTCTTGTTGTTAAGGTAAATACTGTGCTTGTTCCTGGTATCAACGATAAGCATATTGTTGAAGTTGCCCGGAAGATCAATGAGCTTGGTGTCTTTATTATGAATGTGATGCCACTTATCTGCCAGGCAAAGTTTGCGGATCGGGAGCCACCATCGCCTGCAGAGTGTAAGGCGGTGCAGAATGAATGTGAGCCTTATGTCCAGCAGATGAGACATTGCCGTCAGTGCAGGTCAGATGCGTTCGGTCTAATTGGACAGGACCTCTCACAGATGAGTGAAGAGCGCAGGAATATCATTAAAGTTGACATGAACAAGAAGTCTGAAGTAGATGAAGAGGCATAAGCCTTTTCACTGATTTTTTTGATTAGTATTCTCATTAGTTCTAATTATCATTTAAGGTGTTTTTCATGGATCTTGAACAACTTGCTGAAAGCATCAGGAATTTTGAAGGCGTGACCCGCAAAAAGCCTATTGCGGATATCGTTAGTATCTTTGAGACAGTACGCTCTGAGTATGGCGGCACGATAGTTGATTTTGGGGATGACGCTGCTGTAATAGATATTGACAGTGACGATGTGATCCTTTTTGCTGCAGATGCAATATGGGGGAAAATAGTCAATAAGAGTCCATGGTGGACTGGTTATACCTCAGTAGTGGTGAATGTTAATGATATTTCTGCCATGGGTGGAAGGCCTCTTGCAATGGTCAATGTCATGTCATCCAGTGACCTTGAATCAACTAATGAGTTGATGAGGGGTATAAGGGATGGTATAAAGAAATTTGGTGTACCCATGGTGGGCGGTCATATGCACCCTGACACCCCATACAATTCCCTTGCTGTTGCAATTATAGGCATCGCCAAAAAGGATTGTATTATCCGGAGTGATTCTGCAAACCCTGGTGATGTGGTTATAGTTGCCTATGATATGGATGGCAGGGTCGGTAAGAATTCAATATATAGCTGGGATACTACGTCTTTTAAGGAATCCGATGTTGTACGTGAGCGTTTCATGGTAATGCAGGAGATCGGGGAAAAGAAGCTTGTCACAGCAGGCAAAGATATCAGTAATCCCGGTACCATAGGCACGCTTGGTATGCTCTGTGAGACCAGTAAGGTAGGAGCTTCTGTGGACCTGCGAAAGATCCCAAGACCAGAGGGTATTGATTTTGAACAGTGGCTCAAGATATATCCTGCAACCGGCTACATTGTAACCGCAAAAGAAGAAAATGCAGATGAATGCATTGATGTCTTTGAAAGATCAGGTCTCAAGGCAGCTGTCATTGGTCAGGTGGATGATACTCGCAAACTGGATATCTACGATGACAGTGCAAGAGTAAATGTGTTTGATCTCAATACGGGTGTAATCACTGGTATTGATATGGATACTGAAAAATAGAACAATAAAAAGTAAAAAGCTGAAGACCTCAGTCTTCACTATTTGCCCAGGCGGTCATTTCCTCATGAAGGAATATTTCTGCAGCCTGGACCACTTCGAGAATTCCACGAAGGGCTATGAGTTCCCTGTTATCGCGTTCGACAATATTAACAGTAATATTTCTGTTAACTGCTTCCAGTTCGAACTCTTCAAGCATATCATAGATGATGTAGGATGGTGTGCCCGGGGGTATTATCAGATCATAGAGCCCTTCAAGTTCATCTCCATCAAGTTTGCCTTCTATTCTTTTCTTTGATCTTTCGAGGTCTTCGAGTTGCAGTTTTCTTGCCAATATCATCACCGTTTATTTAGACATTGATGGTTTAAGCTACATAAATAATAATCGCTGATGGACCTATGTTTATATTTTTCCACGGATGATCGGATAATTGTAGAAAAGTATAATAAGTTCAGAAGACGATTCCTTTATGGAATACTTGGAAGAAATTAGTGCTGGAAGGAATATCATGAGGTTAATCAATTTATCTGATAGTAAAGGGCAGATCAGGATAGAATTTGCAGGCTGTAATATGAAATGCCCCTATTGTGTGCACATAAAGCAACCTAAGGTGGAGTGGACAATTGAGGATGTTGTGGACTTTGCCATCAGCTCAAGCACCGAGGATGTTTATATGGGCGGAGCTGAGCCAACTTTGCAAAAAGAACTTTTACCGCTCATTGAGCAACTTCATGCTGCAGGCAAGAGCATCATACTCAAATCAAATGGTATGAAGCCGGAAGTTCTAAAGACTGCTCTTCCATTTGTCAAAGGTTTTGTGCTTGAGATCAAAGCTCCTCTGGATGATATTCCTGCAATTATGGAGCTTGCCGGGATGTCAGAAGAACGCACTGTCAAATATGTGTCACTTCTTCGTGAGTCACTGGTGATTGCAAGGGAAAAATGGATGAGGATATGGATAAGGGTTATTCCTGAGTTTATTAATACTGAAACCATGCCAAAAATACTTCCTGATCTGAAGGGTGCATCCGAGGTTATGCTCTACCAGTTCATGAGCAATCCGGATTTCGATCTTCCTTTCATGGGTCATGATGAACCTACGCCTGGGTGGGCTGAGATGCAACAGCTTGGTGAGATCGTGCTTGAAGAAATCCCAATGGTACGAATTGTGGGCGAGATGGGGAGCCAGATTCTAAAAAAATAAGCATGAATGATTATATGGTGTATCCCCATACCGGTAAGTTTATTCGTGTGAAACAAGTTATAATGGGTTGATAGAAATGAAGGAATACAAATTAAAGCGTGGATTTAAGCCTGAGACTGACAGGATATATGAATGTATGACAGAGATCTTTCCAAGTGAGGTCGTCCGTGATGGGGATAAGCTGACCACGTCTTATGGTATACTGTCCGAGCTAAGCGCTTGGATAGTGGATAAGAAGCTGGTTGTTGATACGGTTTCTGATACTTCCAATACAGATGATGAAGTGATTCTTGACTCCAATAAACGTTTCAGAGATTTCCTCCTTGCTGCTACTGGCTATACTGCAAAGGAGCGCTTGAAGCAGGCTAAGAAGGCTGTTGCCAAATAATTCTTCACTTTTTCCCTTTCCTTTATTTCTACAGGTTGGTGTAGTATGGATTTTATTGATAAATTGAAGAGCTTCGATATTCCCACGTGCCTGAGGGTATGTGCAGGTACGGATGGTTCGGTGACATTCCTACTGGAGATTATGACAAAACATCCCACAGCGGTTGTGACAGAGTTTCAGCATATCGTTCCTGCCGATGAGAATATGGCAGAGATATTTGATGTGGATGTGGGCGCGGACATCAACGAGCGCGTGGTCACACTCAAATGCGGTGACGTTCCCTTCGTGCATGCAAGATCCCTTGCAGCCATCAAGAACATGCCAGAGCCAGTTCGCTGTGATATGATGAAAGCCGATATCCCAATAGGCAGGATTCTGCGTGACCATAATATCGAGACGCGCCGAGACTTTGAGAGCATCGACATACTCGAGAACGAGCCACTCTTCGATACCGACAAAGTACTGTCCCGCAACTATCGCATCGTTCACCACAACGGCGTACTCATGTGGATCAACGAGCGTTTCCCTGTAGATTCTCGCTGGTGCTTATAAATCAATCCTCTCCCGACCGAAACCTTATTAATTGAGTTTGTGTATTAAGGAAAAGCACTCCGCTACTAATTTTGTGCCTCGGTGGCTTAGGGGTATAGCGCGTCCTTGGTAAGGACGAGGTCGTGGGTTCAAATCCCACCCGAGGCTTGAAATCTCGGGGTCAAAAGCCCCTCCATTTTTCGTTTTTACATTTGTTTAACTTCAATAGCTTATGCTAGTAAAAATAAATGCATATTTTTCAGAAAAGATGTTTTAGATTAACTTCCAAATAAAAAAGATGCATTACTGAAGTAATGCATCAAAAAAGAATTTATTTAACAAGCATTCCCATCTTTTAGTGAGTTAAGTATTGAAGGAAGTTTAACGCTCAATACTTCAAGATCAGAACCAAAGAGAGTGAAATTTTCCCATTTGTTTGATTTCTTGTTGAACTTGGAGAACTGAAGCCATTTCACAGTTGAACCATCATCCTTCTTTTTTTCAGAAATTGAGACGGATGTATTTGCCAAATGGATTTTTTCACCTATCTGTCTGATTCCATATTCATTATATTCATTTTCCATTTAAAAAACCTCAATTAGAGATTAGAATATCAATACATGAACTTATAGAATATTACTAAAAAGAAAGTGCAAAAGTAACGATAAAATAGTATTGTTTTTGAGTAACTCAATATTGCGGCATTAAATTTATCAGCTTTTTGGTGTGGTCATGATGTTCCTCAATTGCGCTCGCAGTGTTCGTCACATCATTTAGAGAAGGTTGGTTTGGTATTTGACAGACAGAATTACTTTGTAACTCTGTCTTTTATAGGTGGTTGATGTGTCAATGCGCCCACTGGTCGCATTCGCACAGGATTTTTGATTACTTGCAACATTTGAACAATAAAGGTGTGGCTTGCAGCCACACGCATACCGTTTACTACAGGGGTGGGGTTTGTCGACCCCACTCCGTAAACGATATTGCTTTTAATCACGGGATGATATGCTGTGGGTTTTTAGTTTGCATGAGTCGAGTGTATTAATTTATACATCTCTTATAAAATGGAAAGTTGAAACGACAGGTGGATAGTTATTAACATCGTTAACTTCCAGAATAGAACATAAGTATTTATGCGTTAAAATCGAAATTTTATTTGAACATACTGTACTCAGTGTGATTTTGTGGGGTACTAAAATGAGAAATAAACAGAATATGATACTTTGTATAGGCGTAGCCTTAGTATTTATGATAATATTTGCAGGGAACGCGGTTGCATCTACTGGTGGAACCGTTGACCTTGAGAAATACACATTAGGTACGGATGGTGTCTGGTATGATGCTGACGTGGTAACCGGTCCAGAGATTCCGGTTGGTAATCCTGTTAAATGGAAATATGTGGTCACGAATAACTTAGATCCAGTAAATGGACTACATGAACCCGCCGATACATATGCACCAGGAGAGATGGTTATTACAAGTCTTAATGATGAACATCCAGCTGTCCTTGACATTTTCGAGGATGAAGATTGCACTATCCCTGCTTTTCATGATGGGGCACCGATGCCGCCAGTTCCAAAAACCATTCTTTCTGGTCAAACAGTTGAATATTTTGCCTGTGGGATAGCTGCATCTGGCCAGTATGAAAACAGGGCCACTGTAGATGTTGAAGAATATTATCCTGGGCCAGTTCTAGTAGGCACGCATTATGATGAAGATTTTAGCCACTACTTCGGTGTTGTTGCATCGATTGATATCGAGAAATCTACCAACGGCCATGATGCAGATACTGGACCTGGGCCGTCCATCCCTGTTGGTGATCCTGTTCTGTGGGAATATGTAGTCACAAATGATGGTGATGTGCCTCTGATACTTGTTACCGTTGCAGATGATGATCCGGATGTTGCCGTTAGCTGTCCAACGTGTGCACTTGCACCAGGTCAATCCATGACATGTACCGCCTCTGGTATAGCTGTAGCTGGACAATACACAAATCTGGGTACCGTGACAGCTCAATGGGATGAGGGATCAGTATCGAATTCAGACCCAAGCAATTATTATGGTGGTGCGGATAACGAAATTCCAGAGTTCCCAACCATTGCACTCCCTGTAGTTGCAATACTTGGTCTGGCATTCATATTCCAGCGCAGGAAGGAATAAATCAAAACCATATTTAGAGCATCCGGAAGACCGGGTGTTCTATTTCTTCTTTTAGACATATTTTTCATGAAAGAGCATCAATAACCTCACAGGTATCATACAATCCCAGGACTGGGGAAGGCTCAATAAGTATCTGTGAAGGGGAGAGGGAGAAGGTTCCCCATTTGTCTTTTTGTAGGGTGTCTACTTTGATGAGGAGGGGATTATCATTATCATCCTTGATGGTTTCTACTATGAGGATGGCCATCATTCTGTCACAGTAGCGGCTGTCTATTAGGTCCATGGATTGCATGTTGAGCTATGCGTACTGTTCCTTTGAGTTTGTCCTACCAGTTCTTCTCTCCCAGAACTATATCTATGGGTAAACCCAGCAGTGACATCTCTGTATAATCTACTATCTGGAATCCGGCATCTTCAAGTGACTGCCTGACAAATATCTGTCTGCAATCGAAAACACTCTGGAAATGCTCATGTAACCATCCATAGATGTCCGGCATGGATGTTTCCTCTCCTTCCCTGGATAGTGCCACAACACATATCCTGCCACCTCTTTTGAGTGCCCTGCGACATTCCTCCAGAACAAGCGGGATATCTGGTGTGTCGAAGAGGTCAAGTACAAAGCTCATGAAGATCGCATCAAAGGAATCATCTTTGAAAGGAAGCTTGGGGGCGTCACCGCATAGTATCTCTGCCCTTGCTGACCCGGGACTTTTCTCTATTGTGGACCTTGCAGTTCTGCACATGTGTTCTGATATATCAATTCCATATGCTTTGCCCGTCTCCCCTACATTTCTGGCTATATCTGCAAGGCAGTGCCCTGTTCCAAACCCTATTTCAAGGACACTCTCGCTAGTTCTGACATCCAGCTTTTGAATACCTATCCTCTTGTATTTTCCTTCGAAAAGGTTGAATAGAGAATAGAATCTGCTCATCCGGTCATAGCTGTTCTTTGTCTGTTTTCTTGTCCTTTTGACCCTGCCGATCATCTGTTCATTTTGTTTCATAATCAGTTTATTTCTGCCACATCTTTTGCATTTTATGATAATGCCTAAATAGTTTCATCCCGAATAATTATTGTGGGAGGCATGATAAATGCCTATTGAATTGTTAATGGAGGTATATAAATATGACAAAACCTAAGATGTTATCTGTAGAAACCATAGCCAGAGATCCTATAAAGAATGCAGAAGGAAAAGAAATTGGGAATTTCATAGACTTTATGATAGACTTGGAGCAAAATTGTATTCCATACGTCATTGTGTCGCTCAAAAATAGAGGTGGATATGTTGGCATTCCATGGGGACTTTTCAAATCAGGGGAAAAACACAGTTTTATTCTGGATGTTGATAGCTCCATGCTGGATAGTGCACCGAATTTTTCAGAGGATAAATGGCCTGATGTATGCACTCGCGAATATCAGGAAAAGATTTACAAGCACTTTTGCTGTCCGATATGTTTGGAACGCTAAATAAATCAATTTCCTTTTTAGGAGATGATCTTCTTTTCATTTTTAAAAAAAGTGGAGTGAGGAATCACTCCAGAATGATCTCGTTCTCTGGTTCCCATGCAGGCTGGTCTATGGCAAAGAACTCAAGATCAACGTCTCCGTTGTTCTCCGTGTGCTGCTTTGAGTTTGCAGGTATGAGAACAAGTTGTCCTTCACTCAGTTCAAATGGCACATCTTCGATGTAGAGCACACCTTCTCCTGCAAGAACATAATGTGCCTCAGGATTCTTCATTATATGAGCTTCAATGGATCCGCCAGGATTGATGATCACATGGGCTATGCTGTAATCCACGCCAAGTTCCCTGTCAACTCTTGCCGGGTGGAGGACATTACCAAGGGATACGTCGCCAAAGCGTGTGAAATGTTCTTCGCCTTCATCTTCAAGATTATTGGTGTAGACATAGTCATCTACGTAGAGGCCGGAGTGCACAAGGTATGTCTGGTTACCGATAGTAGTTCTCTTGACGAATGTGGACTTCTTGGAAGGGGAGTCCTCACCTGGCTTTGGCCAGTGGTAATTGACCCATCCCTCGCCCTCTTCGCTTAAAGCAGTGTCTATGAACATCCTGCCTAGCGGTTTGCCATTATAATCTTCAAGATCGCTCGCATTCTCACCCTCACCGCTTACCTTTGGGGGGAAGACAACACGTATTCCTTCAGTCGTCCAGATGGTGATGTAGGAATCATCATGATACCACTGGCTGTCCTCTTCTCTGAATTCAGGAAATGCAAGCTCTCCTTTTTCATCTATAAGGTCAATAGCAGCATTTACCTGGGACATTCTATACTCTTTCTGGGACAATAGCTCAGTCGGATCTTCTGTAATTACCTGTTCTGTGACTATTTCTCCTTCCTGTTCACTAACGGATGTGTCTTCTGGTTGTACACAGCCAGCAGCTGCCAGCAACAGAACAGCCATGGACAGGACACAAAGTATTTTTTTGAAATTATCCATATTATAACACCTGTTAAATTAAAAGAAATGTAAAAATGCTATTTTTCCACCTGCTTCAGTTCATCTTGTTTGTTATCGGTGAGGTCCACGCTGGAGAAATCATCATTCCTTGGAAGTTCCAGCATGAAGTCATAGGTCTGGTCTATCTGCACGTTTGCATTACGGAGGTCGAATTCCAGAACATGACCACCCGCTGTCCTGTCCTCTGTTATGAAATGGAAATGATATCCCGGTACGTTTATACCATCAATGTATTCCGGCAGCCAGAAACCTATTACAGTGCCCTCCGTATCGTTGAACTCGAAAGTGGGCTGGTTTTTTGCCACTTCTACAAGACGTGGGTATGGTTTGTTCTGCTTCGGAACACTTCTGGTCTTCATGTGGTCAAAAGTACCGTCTATTCTGAAAGCGTAGATGATGTTCTTACTTGGCATCAAACTTACCAGATATTCCTCAAGCTGCTGCTGGCTCATGGATTCATTGATCACGATATCTTCATCGACATCAAAATATGTAACCGCAGCAAATGGTGTCATCATTGAATCATTTACAGTATAGGCAATCCCATCCGCCCTTATCTGATAAACATCGCCATCAATGGCAATCATCTCTCCATCAAGGCCGTTGAAAGTTCCAATACCAAAATCACCATGCTCCTTCATCTCTTCAAAAGTGATATCTCCATCATACACCCCTTCAAGGAGGGCGTCAATAGTCGATGTCTGGAAAAGGAGATCACGATTAATCCCGGTAGCTGAAAAAGCATCACCGTCCGCTTGCTCGTCAACGCACCCGGACATTCCTATGCTCATTATTAACAATATCAGTACAGTCAGCACACAATTATTTTTGTTCATTCTTGCCTCAAGTTTGTATTTAAGCTACGCTTGCAATCGATTCATTAGATTGAATTACTGTACACTATCATTCAGAGGCAATATTAATCAGTTAATACTATATTTAACTTATTAATAAATTAAAGTAATTAAAAAGAGAAATTGATTGGGAGCAGCTGATTTTTCAGACTTAATTTTGTCTCCATATTCATTTATAGTTAAGTACCTATGGTTCCTTATTTATGAAACATAAAACCGTATTCATTAGAGGGATTTTTTAGTATCATAAGTTCTAAACAATCGGTTATTAACTATAATTCCCATCTGTTTGTTTCTTTGTTTTTCCTTGCAGTTAGGGTAATTTTCGCTATTCTGGAAATAAGGAACTGATTAATAATCTCGTTGATGCAAAGAATAAGTGCTCTGAAATTTCTATGTTTTTGAAGAAGCTTGTTGGGGGAAGGTTGTAGTTTGCTATAATTTTTATTAGTATTTATGATTCTAATTGTTAGTACAAAAGCTATATATGTTACCATAGCAATATTTCATTGCAACATATTAGGTATGCGCTAAAATTCCAGGAGGAAATGGTGAGTATGGAATCAAGTAGTAAAGATGTATTGGCAAAGAAAGGAAACGTTTTAGCAATTCAATCAAAAGGAATAATGAAGCCACAGGCATTTTCGATATCCAAAGCTTATTCGAACTTAGTGACTGATAAAGAAGTATGGGCAGAGGGTACTGAAGAAATTTTGAAACAAATAAAGGATAGAGAGCCTCTTGCACATGTTCCTGGTTACTTTTTAACAGTTGTGAACATGGCTCAAGTTTATGATATTCCTGCTGTAAGGGAGAAAATGGAAAAATCTCTTGGTGATGAAACATTGATCAAGTTATTTGATAATTTTTTAGATCATGGCTTTGAACCAAGTGTAAAAATGTCAGCAATTTACCATGACCTGTTTCCAAGTATGGTTGGGATCTTCTACGTATCTGATAATATAGCAGAGGATTTTATTGGCCCGGATAATCTTCAGAGTTTCACACAAGAATTTAATGAAATCGATGCTTCCGATTCTCAAGATTTTTCCGTTACTCACTATGAATCTGAAATGAGGTCGGGTACTTCGGAAATACAATCCGATAAATCTGAAATAAAATCGAATATATCTGGAATACAATCAGATTTATCTGGAACACAATCGGGTATGTCTGGAACGCAGTCTGATTGGTGGAAATCAGTGGATTCGTTTGAGGATGCAGGTTCACTAATTGGAATTATATTCTAGATAGCCTTTCAGTAAGGGTATGGGTTCCCAATAGACTGCGCAATTGGGTGCTTTATTGATTGATTTGTAGGAATATTTCAATATGGGGTGGATGGGGGATCTACAGTTTAAGTGAACATTGTCAAAATCCTGCGTTAAAACAATCAGATCACAATAAGCCACATACTGAAACTTTGTCTATCTGGCAACAAAGGCGAGCTTTTGAATTGCTCGCCTTTGGATTATCGCATTACCCTTTATTAATAAGATTTTCTAAGCTCTTGAAATAACTGCTGACAATTGATAATATTTATATCCCACTCTCTCATAAACTATAATATCATTTTTACAGGAATGAATGTTAGGAGGTATGGGTATAGAGGAAACTATAATCAAGGATATAACTGCAAATCCGGCACCTTTGGGACTAATGGGTTTTGGGATGACCACGGTGCTGCTTAATTTACATAATGCAGGGCTCTTTGGACTGGGGTCGATGATTCTGGCTATGGGGCTATTTTATGGAGGTTTTGCTCAAATTATAGCAGGTATTTTAGAATGGAAGAAGGGTAATACCTTTGGTACAACTGCATTTATTTCATACGGGGCATTCTGGCTCACTTTAGTGTTTATAGTGATCGCACCAAAATTAGGATGGGCTGAGGCTCCGGATTCAATAGAAATGGCAGCATATCTATTTATGTGGGGATTGTTCACCTTTGGAATGTTTGTGGGAACCTTCAAAGCCAACAGGGCCTTGCAAGTAGTTTTTGGAACATTGACGTTGCTATTCCTATTACTGGCCATATCTGATTTCACAGGAAGTGCATCACTAAAACAGTTCGCAGGTTATGAAGGAATACTCTGTGGTTTCAGTGCGATTTATCTGGCACTGGCTGAAGTAATAAATGAAAAGTTCGGTAAAACGATCTTGCCAATAGGTGAATAACAAATTGCTTGTATTTGCTTTACTGACAAGTAGGTTCTGGGAGTGAATCATTGGCAATATCAGGAATATTCTGATTACCGATCAGAATACATGATGCCAGTCACACTTTCAGCACCATTTTTGTAGTGCTCGAAAAGTTCTTTTCCCCAGTTAATTGCGCTTTCTGATCTTGATACCATGTGGCTGGGTTCAAAATCTCCTTTATCGTTGAACAACCATAATAAAACCAAATTATCGCTTACTATTATGCCTGGAATCTTCATTTCCTTGGTGGCATATATGGTTGAGTTTTCAGATTGCAGATGACTTTCATAAACGTCTCTGAACTCAGTTTCCAGTTTTTGAATGACATTCTCTGTCAGCACTACTGATGTTTTTGTGCCATTTTCAGTAAGTGCAGTAAAAATGGAAGGATGAGCTGGATGGATGAACGATGAGTGTACAAGAATAGATTCCGATTTCATAATTCCCTCAAGAATATCCGATCTTAACTCGAACATTTCATTCAATTCCGACTCTATGACCTGGCAGGGATGCATATCTCCAAGTCTCTTGAACAGATGCTCCGGTATTGCTGCAAGATCCCTTGTTACCCAGTAATCATAATCCGCTTCAATGATATCCGCAGTGCTAACAATATTTTTTATCTCGCTGACCATCAATCTACCGATATTTGTCAGTCGAACTGTTCCATTGTCTTTTAAGATAAGCTTCTGTTCACTCAATATTTTGATCTGAGGCAACAGCCCCTGTCTGGGAGTCTCGAGTTTATCAACTATCTGGTCCATTGTTTTTGGAGATTTTTCTAGTAGTAATAGTAATCTTTTTCGTTTCTCCGATAAAAATATGGTATCCAATAAACCCCGTTTCATAAAACTCCCCTTTCTTTAAAGCTGTGTATTTCCGTACAGGAAGTATACTTCCACACTTCATATATAATATTACCTTAGGGGGGATATATTCATAACTGTGACCTAAGTTTGAGCATTTCCCAACTTATTTATCTTCTTTTTACAATATTATATTGTAGAACAATGAAGATCAATGACTCCGGTTCACTTTCGGAAAATTCAGGTCACAAATACTCCATTGATGATCCGCTTAAAAGAGAGGAACTCATGCATGAGC
Source organism: Methanolobus sp. ZRKC3 (assembly GCF_045291275.1). Taxonomy (GTDB): domain Archaea; phylum Halobacteriota; class Methanosarcinia; order Methanosarcinales; family Methanosarcinaceae; genus Methanolobus. Next base: position 1,475,644 of record NZ_CP146982.1, on the reverse strand, counting down.
TACTTTCAGAGCGTTATCAGCTTGAATTGAAACGCACTCAAACGATAGAGAGCAAGGCATCCAATCTCGTCATTATTTCCGGAATCCTCATCGGACTTATGGTGAATGTTGTTGTTTCCATACTGTCCGGGAATTTGATATCGACAAGTCTTATTTCAAATTCACTTATTTTGTCAGGCCTTCTTAGCCTAATTCTTTCTCTTTTCTATTCAGTGTCGGCACTATACCTGTCCCTGCTCAAAAACCAGCCGGATATTACGTATCATACCCTTCAATTTGACATGAACTCTCCTGTGTTGCATATGCTGAAAAGGTCATCTGAAGAGTACGATAATGTCATTGTTTTTAACAGGATGAAAAATGACCATAAATCCGCCCGCTTGAAAAAAGCATTTTATTTCTTCGTACTGGGTGCGCTTCTAATGGCTTTTTTCCTGCTTTCCATTATTGGTGTGCTTGTTTAGTCTGCTGTCTTTATATTGCTGAAAGGCCAATAAATATAGCATGGGGCAATGCAAAAGTAATTATTTAGTGAGTTTTCTATAACAAGTAGATTATATTTGTCGGTACATTATTGATATCAATTAGTGCTTGATCTGGCAGATCTGCTATAATATGTCTGCTGTATTTGCTATAATTGCTATTTATCATAAAGGGTGTAAACATGGGAATGCTTGATGAAGTGAAGTCCAAGAAAAAGGAAAAGGCTGCTGAAAACTGGTTTAAAATGGCAGAGGGTGCCAAGACTCCGGAAAAACAGATAGAATACTATACCAGATCACTGGATTCCAATCCTTATAATGCTGAAGCATGGTTCAGGAAAGGCAGGATCCTGGAAAAGATGGGGAATTTCGAGGAGGCAAAGAGAAGCTTTGACCTTGCCATTGAGATCGATCCGGATTACCAGGGAATAATTGGTAGGAAACAGCCTGCAATGGAAGAAGTTGAGCCAACTTTCGAGGATATGGCTCCTGAGGCAGTTCCAGATGTAGCGCCGGATACTGGGGAAAATACCTTTTCTGATATCTCTGCTGTGGATTCTGGCGAAGAGCAGGCATTTGAAACCGTAGATGAAGATACAAAGGATGGGGGATGGGTGACCGAAACCCCTCAACCGGAAAGGGGTAGCTTTACTCCTCCAGTAGGCGAGGAATCAATATTCAGTAACCTTGATTCTGAAGGTCCTGCTGATGAGGATGAATCAGATGATTCAACATTTGAATCCTCTCTTTCCGATGTAGGGGATGAGTCCGTCTCATCGTTGGAAAGCATTGAATCAGAAGAACCTATTCCTGAAGAAACACCTGTTGAAAGAGCCACGTTTACCGATGTGTTCTCTGATGATGTCAAAAAGGAGGACAATACATTTACTGATGCACCTGATGTTGAAAAATTAAGTTTTTCAGATGCTGATAAGAATGTAAATGTGATTGAGCCTGCACCATCTGTTTCAACGCCAGCTCCAGCTCCTACAATTAAGGAAAGTAGTCGTTCTGCATTTGAAGCACCACAAACAGAAACAGTTGCAGGTACCTTATCTAAGCCGGTATCGGCTGCACCCTTATCATCAGTATCTTCCGCACCATCCATTGCAAAACCAGTTGCAAGTGCATCCCCTATTGCATTAAATGCTAACCAGTGCGTGGATGTCAAGATTCCTTTGAACGAAGCTTTAAGATTCTGGGCGATTGGCATAGTGGCAATGGTTATTGCTTTTGTGATTACCAATCTGATAATAAGTTAATGTTCTTGTGCAGGGATATCTTACAAAAACCGGTATTCCTGCAAAAATTATTTTTAAAATAAAAAAGCGAGTTTGCCTAGCGTAAGCAAACTTTTTGGTCTTCAAACTTTCCGAAAACAACATCTACAGAGTAGTTATATTTGTCCCGCTCATGGAATCTGCACTCTGTTTTCCTGGCTATAATTTTACTTTCCATTTTATCCCTCACTATTGTTTGCTGTTAAGATATAATTTCAGGAATCCATATTTCCTTAATGTAATGTACATCCGGGCAGTATATATATTTAATTTTAATAATAAATAGTGAACTATATATTCATCATGTATATTCAACATAATTATTGTTAATGTTAGAAGTTCCATGGCAGGATTTTCTGAATAGAAATAAACTCGATAGCCTCATATATTACTACTATCTATTTTTAGGCCAAGTTCCTGCATGTTTAAGAAAAAGCACCTATCCTTATCTATAATGAGAACGAACAGTTGCATTAATGTTTGGTCGATTCAGGTATGCGGGCGATATATTCTACGGTGAGGTAAATGGTGATACAGTCACATCTCACGAAGGTGATGGTAGGGCATATTCTCTCAAAGAACTCGATGTACTCCCTCCTAGCAATCCTACTAAAATAGTATGCGTGGGACTGAATTATCATGACCATGCTGCTGAGCTTAATATGGAAGTCCCGGACGAGCCAATACTTTTCATAAAACCTCCTTCTGCGGTAATAGGACACGAGGACAAGATCATTTATCCGAAAGGTTTTAGCAGCAAGGTGGATTATGAGGCAGAACTCGCACTGATAATCGGAAAGAAGTGCAAGAACATAAGCTATGATAGGGCATTTGATGTAATTGCGGGATTTACCTGCTTTAATGATGTTACTGCACGCGACCTGCAGCAAAAGGATGGTCAGTGGACACGGGCCAAGGGTTTTGATACCTTTGCACCGGTTGGACCTTTCATTGTACCTGCTGTTGATTTTGAACCGGATAATGCTTCTATCAGAACAAAGTTAAATGGTGAGATCATGCAGGATTCCAGTACATCAAATCTTATCTTCGATGTTTCATATCTTATTGAGTTCATTTCCGGGATCATGACACTTGAAGTAGGCGATATAATTGCCACCGGTACTCCTCCGGGTGTGGGTGAGATACATCCGGGTGATGTCGTGGAAATTGAGATAGAAGGAATTGGTAATTTAAGAAACGAGGTTGTATAATGCTGTTTGATCAGGTTAACAGGGAACTGGAGCTTGCGGAACGTCATCTCATGGTTTTAAAAACGGTGGTTGAAAGAGGTCCCATAGGAATTTTGAAACTTGCTGAGGAAACAGGTATGCCCACACACAAAGTAAGATATTCACTTCGTGTTCTGGAGCAGGAGCATCTAATAAAGCCTTCATCTCATGGTGCGATCTCAGGTGATTCTGTGGAGGAGTTTCTCAAGGAATTTGAGGACAATATTGTTGATATTAACGCAAGAGCAGCCCATATCAAGGAAATAGGCGATTCCGTTTAAGCATATTATTTATATCTCTTTTTGTATTCATTCATGCAAGCATAGTATCAGATCGGTCAGAAGCCGATATGATTTTAATTCAATTTTATCTAATGGAGAATTTTGATGACTTTAACTGAAGATGACAGGAAAAATGTGGAAAAATACGCTCTTCAGAACGCAGTAAAATATGGACAGGCACCACAGATCGGTGCTGTTATGGGTCGTGTTATGGGAGCATGCCCTCACCTGCGTCCAAAGGCAAAGGAAGTAAACCCTTTAATTCAGGAAATACTTGTAGAGATTTCTAAGGAATCCCCTGAACAGTGGCAGGCACGTCTTGAGGTACTTGCACCTGAACTAATCGAGGAGTTAAACACCAAGAAGGAGCCTGATAAGGGGCTCAAACCCCTTGATGTCGCAGAAGGTGATACCGTTGTCATGCGTTTTGCACCAAATCCAAATGGTCCTCCTACTCTTGGAAGTACGCGTGGTATCGTTGTAAACTCTGAGTATGTGAAGAAATATGGTGGCAAGTTCATCATCCGATTCGATGACACTGACCCACAGACCAAACGTCCTATGCTTGAAGCCTATGACTGGTATCTTGAGGACTGCGAGTGGCTGGATGCAAAAGCGGATGAGGTTGTTATTGCTTCTGACAGAATCCCTATGTATTATGATTATGCTCGCAAGCTCATAGAAATGGGGCATGCGTACGTCTGCTTCTGTGAAGGTGGGGATTTCAAGAAGTTCAAGGATGCCAAGGAGGCATGTCCTCACAGGGATCAGAGTCCTGGGATGAACCTGGAATTTTGGAATAAGATGGTTTCAGGCGAGTATGAGGAGAAGACTGCAGTCCTGCGTATCAAGACCGATATCACTCACAAGGACCCTGCACTGCGTGACTTTGGTGCATTCAGGATCGTCAAGACTCCACATCCCCGTCCTGAAGTCGATGACAAATACTGTGTCTGGCCACTGCTTGATTTCGAGGGTGCTATCGAAGACCATGAACTCGGTATGACTCATATCATCAGGGGCAAGGACCTGATGGATAGTGAAAAACGGCAGACATATATCTACAATTATCTGGGCTGGAAATACCCGAAAACCACCCACTGGGGCCGTGTAAAGATGCACGAGTTCGGTAAATTCAGCACAAGTGGATTACGTCACTCCATCGAGGAAGGGGAATACACTGGCTGGGATGACCCACGCCTGCCAACCCTGCGTGCTCTGAGAAGACGTGGAATTCTCCCTGAGGCGATACGCAAGTTCATGATCGATATGGGTGTCGGTGAGACTGACATCAGCCTTAGTTTCGATACTCTCTATGCCGAGAACAGGAAGATCATAGATCCTAAAGCCAACAGGTATTTCTTCGTATGGGATCCGGTTGAGCTTGAGATAACTGATGCTGAGGCATGCACAGTAACTCCTTCCCTCCATCCCACTGAGAAGCGTGGAACTCGCAGCATAGATGTAGGTTCAAAGATATACGTATGCAGTGATGATGTTGAAAAACTCGAACTTGGGTCAAAGTTGAGACTCAAGGACCTCTACAATGTGGAAGTCACATCAACAGAACCGCTTCAAGCTCGCTACATCGATGATTCCATGGATACAGCCAAAAAGGAAAAGATGAGGATAATACACTGGGCACCTGAGAATGGAGTTCCTGTAAAAGTCCTTGCTCCCCACGGTGAATTCGAAGGCATCGGTGAGAATCAGATCGTTGAAGAGCTGGACAACGTGGTACAGTTTGAGAGGTTTGGTTTCTGCCGCATTGATGATGTGGGTAAAGAGATAGTGGCCTATTACACACATAAGTGAAAGGGGATTCTGGGAAAATCCCTTTTCTTTTTATTATTTTTGTATCTGTTCTTGCTGGATTCTTAGCAATTTCGTCCAAAAACTCTTTTTTATTGTTTATCGTTTACTATAGCATGGAAACTTTTCCAATGTCCCAATTCCCACGTCCTATCATCGTGATAAGTAAATGTCTCGGTTTTGCTGCCTGTCGTTACGATGCACAGATGGTGGAATCTCCTTTTGTGGAGTCCATGAAGCCGTTTGTCGAATTCATTGATGTCTGTCCTGAGTGTGAGATCGGACTCGGTCTTCCGCGAAAACCTATTCGCATAGTTCTCGACGGTGAAAAAAGGCTTGTACAGCCGGCTACAGGACGCGATCTGACTGACAATATGAAGGATTTTGCAGAGTCATATCTTGAAGAGCTTGACGATTTTGATGGTTTCATTCTTAAATCGAAGTCTCCTTCGTGCGGGCTTGGGACGACCAAGGCTTTCTCTGATGATAAAGCCCATAAGTTCATGCACAGTCACGAGAACGGTTTCTTTGCGGATGCTGTGATCAGTGGATATTCGCATCTTCCGATTGTGGATGAGCTGGGAATTGCAGACCCTCTGCTAAGGGATCATTTCCTTGCCCGGATATTTGCACTTGCATCTTTCAGGGAAGCAGCTTCTTTGAGAACCACCCAGGGACTTCTGGATTATCATACTCGTAACAAGCTTCTGTTCATGGCCTATAACCAGGATCTAATGAGGATTATGGGTGATGTAGTTGCGAACGGGGAAGGGTGCAAGGTGGATGAGGTCTATGAGCATTATCTTCCAATGTTGGTGGAATTGCTGTCAAAACCGGCAGACTCCGGTTCTGTGGTCAATGCAATGATGCATGCTTTCGGTTATTTCTCCCGCAAACTAAGTGCCAGAGATAAATTCCTCTTTCTCAACAAACTGCAGGCTTATCGGGAGGACAACTCTGCTATATTCGAGCTGAGAAAAATACTAATTTCCCGGGCGCAGGAATTTGAGCTGGAATATCTTTGTGCCCAGACATTCTTCTCTCCGTATCCTCCTGAACTCTCTGATAGTTTATGATGGGAGCACGATGATGTAGATAATTTGATATGTTTTCCCGTATCATCTTATATTGGGTAAGTGCAGGATTTTTCAGGAGGAGATTCTAAATGGATGCAGATCTTGAAGATATGGACGAGATTGAAAAACTAGTTGCTGAGGATGATGATTCCGAAGAGATGATGCAGGTATGTCCTGTGTGCGGTAGTCCTGATCTATATTATGAGACTGGGGGGGTTGAAGGACTCTATCATTGCAAATACTGTGATTATATCGGCTCCTTTATAATCGATGCCAACGAGGAAATGGCTCGTATGATTCGGAAGGAATACGATAGCGAAGCTCGTAATACAGCATGAGCTTGCAATAATAATTGAAAGTAAAAAAGATAGTTTTGGTATCACAAGAGTGATACCGAAAATAGATTTAAGCTTCTACAGCTGGTGCAGGGACCTTCTTGACTTCTGTCTTTCTGATCTCTACTCTTCTGAGTGGATAGATTGACTTTGAGTTCCTGTATATGTTTGCGGAAAGCTTTCCAAGGATCGCTTCTTCAACGAACTGTTCGAATGTGAGTTCGGATGCGCGTGTCCTGACGATCTTGCCCATTACTTCCCTGATAGCCTTGATCTGACTTGTTCTTGCTCTCTTTACTGTAAAGCAGATTGGCTTGACTCTGATGATATATCCGTCCTTTGTCCTTACATCGAGGTTTGTGTCAATCCTTGAGGTCTGACGCTTTACAATTGAGCGAAGGTAGTCTGTTGTGATCTCGTGACCTAGGAATCTGGTGCTTGCAACATCACCGTTAACTGCGTCGATCTCGAGTTTGAGCTTGGTGTTGTGCTTTGTGAAATCGTTAGCTATCTCACCAACGGTTGTTTCAACAATACGGCCGACCAGCAGTTCTGGATCCTCTGCAGGAGTTACTCCGATATTTGTCTTGCTCATAAAAGTTGGTGTTTCAACGTTGTACCATGTCTTAGACTTCCACTTGTCTAATTTTCTCTGTGTTTTCCTTGCCACGTAATTCCTCCGATGATTGTGATATGATGAAATATGTTATGATAATATGATTATTGTAAGTGTTCAACTGCGGTCATTATGAAACAGTATATACTCTGTAAATTGGCTCTCTATACTATGCATGTCTATATATAAATAAATCGGTTAGATTCAAGATAACGAAGAAATGATCCCGTATGGACGAAAATATATCAAAGGCTATGGTGTGCCTCCTTAAATCCATATTATCCTACCCTAGGGGCTATGAAATTTGATGTATTGACGAGAGCGGTCTAAAAACCAATTGATTTTACTTTATGAAAAGGTATTTAATCTAGAGTTTCTATAAAGATTTATTCACAATTGTGAAAAACAATCTGCTTAAATACAAATTATCGTAATGGTGGGAGTATTAAACAGTAGATAGAAAAGATAACTATCTGATTCGGGTAGATTACAATGAAAGAAGTACTAAAAACAATAAGAGGAACGAAGCCATTGGTACATCACATTACCAACTGGGTAACTATCTATGATTGTGCCAATATGACAAGAGCATTGGGTGCGCTTCCTGTAATGGCCCATGCACCGGAAGAGTGTGCCGATATGACTGGAATATCCTCTGCACTTGTGCTTAATATAGGCACCCTTACAACTGAGCTTATCGATTCAATGCTGATCTCCGCAAAAGCTGCAAATGAAAAGAAGATACCCATAGTACTTGATGCCGTAGGTGTTGGCGCAACGAAGTTCAGGGATGAAATGGCTGCAAAGATACTTGACTCCGTTAGTATTGATATTATCAAAGGCAATTACTCCGAGATCGCAAAACTCGCAGGTGAAAGTGCTCAAACAAAGGGAGTCGAAGCAACCTCAATTGATGCTGATCCCATAAAGCTTGCAAAGGAGTTTGCACTGGCAAGATCATGTACTGTGGTAATGACCGGAGTTGAAGATGTAGTAAGTGATGGTGAAAAGACCTTTGTGGTGAATAATGGTCATGAACAGATGGGTTTACTTGTGGGTACCGGTTGTATGGCTGCATCAGTGATAGCCTCATTTGCCTCAGTAAGTAGCAACTACGCTGAGGCTGCAAAGGATGCGCTTTGTTATTATGGAGTTGCCGGGGAACTTGCGGCGAAAAAATCAAATGGTCCGGGAAGCTTCAAGCAGAACTTCTATGATGAGATGTTCAACCTGTCTGATGAATTGGCAATGTACAGGATGGATTTCAAAGAGTGTTAATCTCAATCCAAACAACATATAAACACAGCTAAAAATAGCTGTAAATATGTTGTAAATATAAGTGTACATATAAGGTGTAATTATGGATGAGCAAAAAAGATCCCTCTTGGAAGACATTGATTTTTATCTTGTAACAGATTCCGGTCTCTCAAAAAAAGGCACTTTGTCAGACGTGGAAGATGCCGTTAGATCCGGATGTAAGATCGTTCAGTATCGTGAAAAGAACATGTCTACAAAGGAAATGGTTTGCGAGGCATCCCGTATAAAGAGTATTTGCGGTAGCAAAGCCATATTTCTTGTCAATGACAGGATAGATGTTGCTCTGGCGGTGGATGCAGATGGTGTTCACATCGGCCAGGATGACATGCCCATTGATACTGCAAGAAAACTTCTTGGTCATTCCAAGATAGTCGGTCTTTCAACCCATAATGTTGAGCAGGCAATAGCTGCTGAAAAAAGCGGTGCTGACTACATTGGCCTTGGTCCTATATTCAACACTTCAACCAAAAAAGATGCAGGGGATGGGGTGGGTGCTCATATGATTCGGAAAGTAAAGGATGCCATCAACATTCCTGTAGTTGCCATTGGCGGTATAAATAAGGAGAACTGCCTGCCTGTAATAGAGGGAGGTACTGACGGCCTGGTTGCAATTTCTGCTGTTGTATGCAGCGATGATGTGAAGAAAGAAACAAAGGATTTCATCGATCTCATACTGAACACAAGATCGGAAACAGTTTGAATTCTCAACAAAATAATTATTAAAAAAACAGATATTTTCAGGAGTGTATCTCCTGAAAATAATACTAATAACAATTGATTTTTTCTTGTAAAAAAAGATTACAGGAACCTGACACCTTCAGGTATCTTTCCTACTCTCTTTCTGAATTCTTCCGGCCAGTTCTCAGGGTCGAGTCCCTTTTGTGCAAAGAATGCGGAAGCCCATCTCTCAAGACCTACGCCGGAGCAGCCTGACCAGAGTTCCTCTCCGGACTGGGATTTGACGTTAAATCCTGATGGGTACTTGTTACCGTTGACACTGACGTTCTGGAACTCCAGCCACTCAGCTTCTTCGCCACGATAGGGCAGTACTGCTTCATAGTCAGTGGTGCCTGCTTCTGTCTGCTCAGAAACACCTGTGAGTCCTTCCTGTGCCATGAACCATGGAGTTACCCATGCTTTTCTCCATTCCAGATCAAGTATCTCATTGAATATGTGCATGTATCGGTCATGCAGCTTATTTGCAGCCTCAATGACCTGTTCTTTAGTTCCTGTCCAGACGATCTCTATCCTGTGGAATTCATCCACACGCTCCATGCCATGTATTCCGCCACTCTCGTATCTGTGGGAGGTGCCAGACCTGTCGAAGACCATGATTGGGAATTCATCTGTGGGTATGGTCTCACCCTGCAGGTATGCCCAGAATGGTGGGCACTGTGCATAACACATACCACCTATAGGGTCGCCTATCTTCTCTTTGATCAGTGCAGTTGGTACCTCGTGGGTTACCTTGTAATGATCAATGACCTCTTCCCAGTATTCAGGGTCACGGGTCTTTGGTGGGCAAACGTAGTAGATCTCAGGGTAAACACCCTTGGCATGTCCGGATTTCTGCCAGACCTCCCAGGGCACAAGTTTAGGGAATATCATTTCCCTGTAACCAAGTGGCTCAAGTAATTCTTCAAGAACTATCTTCTCAAATGTCCTGAACATCTTGGTAGATTGCGGTCCATGCACCCACTGTCCACGACTTGCTCCTCTCTTGATCCATCCGGCTTCCATCATAGCCTTGGTTGGATCCTCTGAGAATGCATGCTCTTTCTTTTCACTCTGCCAGAGCACATTCCAGTGTTCTGTCTTTCCGCCGTAGGATAGCTGTTCGATCTTATCCTCCATCAGGGTAAGTATCCTGTCAGGTATGCGATTTGACATTGCAGCTTCATCCACATCCAGTACAAGCTTGATGGCACCGGCATCGTAGCTCATCTCTGTGACATATGGTATCTTCATTTCTGCAAGAGCTTTTTCAGATGGAACTTCAATGGTAAATGATTCAACCTCGATGCCACGTATGCCAATCTTGAATTCCTTTCCAAGTTTTCCTGCAAGTGGCTTTCTCATGCGGAGCATTGCATCGTGTACACGCACATGTCTGCCTGATTCCACGTTGAGCTTGATTCTGTCACCTTCAATGCTCCACTGCGTAACCTTTGCTCCCTGACCTTCGGGTGCACCCTTTGTGAGTATTGTCTCATTAGCCTCATTAATAAATGCACCAACAACATCAGCAGCTTTTGTTGCATCAGTGCTTGTCTTGAGTGAACATTTTAATTCGAACTTTAATTCCATTGTAATTCCGTTCCTTTTGATGATGTGATTATTAGGAAATTTGAATAGATATTTTTGCAAATACTGTATTTTCCTTGTGCTTAATCTATGCATGATATATCTTTTGATAATTAAGAACTTCTATTGCCGTTCATTGCAACAATGTTCTATGACGCAACATATTAAATTTTGTGCGAATAGTTATGTGGAAGTTTATAAACTGATGATTGATTCGGAATCTATAAGTAATTCTGTTAACAATTTTTTATTGGGGTTGTTTACATGATGCTTAGTGAGGCGTATATTTTAATGTAAAGTTACATTCGATGCAATATCAGCTTGTTTCAGTATCAGTGCAATTGTTTTACTCCGGTAGGAAGCACTCGATATCTTGTATGCGAATATACGTCATGTAGCCTCCCTTATCTGAAAGTATGGGTGGAGTGCCCATACTTAAACCGTGAACGAAGGGGAAAATATGAACAAATTATATGCAACAATTTTGTTGTTTTGTGTAGTCCTGGCATCTTTATTCGTTGCCGGATGTGCTGAACCAGAAGAAGCTCTGGTTTCGGTTGTGGAGCTTGATTTTGATGGATTGGATCCATTAGAAGAGGGTGTTTACGAAGGCTGGGTAATAACCGGAGAAGAGAAACTTAGCGTTGGAACATTCAACGCAGGTGACGAAATATCATTCGATGTTGGTCAGGACCTGAGTTCAGCGGACCTGGTAGTTATTACCATAGAACCTGAAAATGACGCTGATGCGGATCCAAGTGGCATTGTGATATTGGCAGGCGAACTGGAAGGTGGAATGGCTGAGCTGGAATTCCCACTCGATCTGTCCGAAGCTACAGGAACCTATATACTGGCAACACCCACTAACGGTGCTGATACTGATGAAGCCAGTGGTATCTGGTTCTTGCAGCTCCCATTGCCTCCAACACCTGGATTGGACCTGCCGGAATTGCCTGATGGCTGGGTATATGAAGGATGGGTTGTCAATCAGGGTCAGCCAATTACTTCAGGAAGATTCACAGCTGTTGATGAAGTGGATTTCTTCGATGACTATAGCAGTGTGGAACCAGGTCCTCCATTCCCTGGAGAAGATTATCTCGTTAACGCACCTGAGGGCGTTGTCTTCCCAATAGATCTTGCTGATGGTGAAAGCCTGGCAGTGATATCAATAGAGCCTGATATGGATGGTGTAGACCCAACCGGTGCTTCTCCTTTCCAGATCAAACCTCTTATTGGTAAGATCCCATCTGGTGCCATGGACCACGTTAATTATCCAATGGACCTGAGCCTGGATTCTATTCCATCAGGTGTCGCAACAATAAGTTAAGGTAAATTGTGTGCTGCTGCTATTTTTAAAGCAGCACTTTATTTTTAGTATGATTCCATTTGAACATCTATTCCAGGGTTCAATAGTTACTGTTTAATAGAAAAACCCATTACTATCAAAAAGCGAGGGAATCATATGAATGTTCTAATATTAGGTGCAGGAGCGGTAGGTCTTTCACTTGCTGCTAAGCTCTCATCTGTCTGTGATGTGCATGCCGTATGTCGGGAAAGGCATGCTGAAAAGATCAGGTCGGAAGGCTTCAGGATGACTGGAATATGGGGTGAAGCTACATACAGTTTCAGCTGCTCGGAAGATGTTCCTGATAATATTGATTTTGATTACATTTTCATTGCTTCCAAGTCAACTGCAACTGAGTCTATTTGTGAGCAATTCAAAGATGTTGTAAAAGGCCGTGAGGTCATCAGTATGCAGAACGGTCTTGGCAACGAGGAGATAATTGCAAGATACACAGACCATGTGATAGGCGGCACCATCATCACCGGATTTGAATGGAAGGGCGATGCGCAGATTCACGTATCAGTTCAAAGCGGTCCAATGAATCTTGGCAGATTCCCTTCAGGTCTGGATGAAGGAGTCATCCGGCTGGCTGAGCTTGTAAAGAATTCCGGTATTTCTGTTGAAGTTACAGAGAATATAAAGACCTCGATATGGTCCAAGGTGCTCTATAATTCTGCTCTCAATCCACTTGGTGCCGTTATGGGTGTGCCTTATGGCAAACTCAGTAATGCTCATGCATGGCAGATCATCCGCAATATCGTAGAAGAGGCCTTTATGATAGTAGAAGCTGAAGAAGTACCGCTTCCCTGGATAAGTGCGGAGGAATATCTCAAATACCTGCATGATGTCCAGCTTCCGAATACGGCTAACCATCATTCATCGATGTTTCAGGACATATCTTCAGGAAGGAAGACTGAGATAGATTTCCTTAATGCTGCAATTGTCAAAAAGGCAGAAGAGTTTGGTCTCAAAGCTCCTTACAATTCCTTTATCTCAGAGCAGATACGCTTCATGGAAGACCTTCAGGCATGATACTATGAGTTCTGCAGATTTTACATTAAGTTCTCCCCGTGTTATCGAACTGGTGAATGGGGGTATTTCCTATATCGAAGAAGAGATCTTGCAATGTAACAGCTGTGCTCTTCACGAAACTGTTACGAACAAGGTCATAGGTAAGGGGTCTGAAAGTCCAAAGGTTGTTTTCATAGGTGAGGCTCCGGGCAAGAATGAAGACGAGACCGGCATTCCTTTCTGTGGGCGAGCCGGTAAGAACCTGGATGAAATGATAGATTATATGGGTCTGTCAGAGAATGATTACGCGGTTATAAATACAATAAAATGCCGCCCGCCCAACAACCGCAATCCGCACGTAACTGAGATCAATGCCTGTAAGACTTTTCTTCTGGCACAGATAAGTTTGCTGGACCCAAAAGTAATAATCCTTCTTGGTAACACTGCTGAGAAAGCATTTTGCAAGAATAGGAAACTGGATTGGGGTGTTGCAGAAAAAACCGATGAAGGTAATGTGGTTCTTTTAAAATTGTTCCACCCGGCAGCTCTTATATACAAACGCTCCAGGATAGATGAACAAAAATCACTGATCGATGAGAACAGACCTTTATGGGAATAGTTGTGGCTATTCCTTCAGGTTTTCTAATACTTCTTCTGCAACCTTTGCATTCATGAGAAGGTCATCCATGGTTGCGATAAGTGATGTGATCTTTTCAGTTTTAATATGTATCTTAGCACTGGATTCTGATGTCTCGGTTTCCATACTGCTAAGATTGTCGGGTGCAAGTGATTTTGCGATTCTCTCTGCAATATAGGGAGCATTTTCATCCCTGAATTCTATGGTGCTGCGTATCTTCATAATCAAGCCTCGGTTTTGAGCTGTTCTGCAACTATTTCATCAACCTTTTTGATGAACTCTTCTGCTGTACCGGGGGGTATTGCAGCTCCTGAGGCGACATTATGCCCTCCGCCATCTCCGCCAACAGAATTGGCAGCTTCACGAAGCGCAAAGGAAAGGTCAAGTCCATTCTCTACAAGTGCCCGGGTTCCCCTTGCGGATACTTTTACAATGTCGTTTACTTGATTAATTGCCACAAAAGGCATATCGGGACTCATATATCTTACAACCGTACTTGCTATCATTCCGGTGGCTTTCATGTCTTCTGCGATCAGATACCATATGCTCTGGCCATGTTGCAGTTTGTCCGTTGCGTTATTGATATTTTCCACAATTGAACGATGGTATTCGATAGCCATCTCATGAGCTTCTTCCATGTGGGTGCTGTCTTTCATGCATATGGATAGTGCCATACCTGGCTTATCCATTCTTCCGCATGTGTTCATTATGGCAACCATGTCATATACATTTTTGACAAGCTCGTATTCAAGGAAATAGACATCCCCTATTGCAGCATCAATGGCTTCAGGACTTGCGTTCTTTGCAAGTTTGAGTGCAACAGCGGATGTCAACTTTTTCGTATCGTCATCTGAAAGTTCCTGCACATTTCCCTTCAGGTCAAGAATATCCAGGAATTCGTTGATTTTTTCTGGATTTCCTGTTATGTCCAGGTAAGGCTCCGGTGTATGCTCCAGGACTTTTGCAATAGCTCCGTCTCCCACCTTCAGTCCCTTGTGTATGGATATTACTCCGGCTTCAACCGCTTCATCAAGTATGCTTCCATTAACGGTATCCATCAACTGTTTATCGCCAACTGCACCTGCGACCGCAAGTCCTGCAAGGTCAACATTATCTTCATCCATCTCCTTTGCGACCAGATAGCAAACGCCTGATGCTGAGATATGCATTGCTCCGTCGATTCCCGTGAGGTGTGGGTTCACAAGAACCTTTGCAGGTGAATCGCCCACAGGCACATGGTGGTCGAAAATAAGCATATCGTTGCTGATGGCGGATATGTATTTGGTATGTCCGCTTCCCATATCACAGAAGATGACAAGGTCTTTATCTTCCACAGTTTCGATAATACTATCAACAACTGCACCATCAAGTCTTGGAACGATAGTCAGGTGAAAGTGCAAGCCCTTTCTCATGAGTGCCTGGCAGATTATACCTGCGGATGTTAGTCCGTCTGCATCATTATGGGATATGACGCGTGCATGATCATACTGCTCTATTGCCTCGGCAGCCTTTCTTGCAAGTTCTTTCAGTTTCTGGAGCTCTATATTAAAGATCAATTGCATCACTCAGTGAATCAAAAAGGAAAAAGTACCTTAATTAGTTTTTCGGAGGCCCTTTACAACTTCCCCGGGATGGGTGTAAGTTCCAGCTTCCATTACAGTTCCGACATTGATACTTGTATTGATGCCTGTGTGGACATCATCGCCCATGATGACTCCAAGTTTCCGTCTTCCAGAATCTACCATTTCACCTTTTACAGGACAGCGTATGTTCCTTCCGTCATGGCGCAGATTGGCAACCTTTGTACCTGCACCGAAATTGCATTTCTCTCCAATGACACTATCTCCCAGGTAGCTGAGGTGTCCTATCTTGGTACCGTCCATTATGACACAGTTCTTTACCTCAACAGCATTTCCAATGTGAACATCATTGCCAATCGTTGTGGATGCGCGTATGAAACAATTTGGCCCAATGTCACAGTTTTCCCCGATTATGGCAGGTCCTGTGATGTATGCACCATTGCGTACGATGCTGCCCTTTCCTACATGTATGTTCCCGTTCAGGGTGGCATATGGCTCTATGGTTCCCTCATGCTTTGCATCAATGTTCTCGAGCAGAATCTTGTTTGCTTCAAGCATATCCCAGGGTCTTCCAACATCAAGCCATTCACTGTCAAGTAGTTGATAGCCGACATTGTATCCTTCATCTACCATCATCTGCAGGGAGTCGGTTATCTCAAGTTCGCCTCTGCTTGACAATTCGGTTCTTTCAATGAAATCAAAAATAACCTCATCAAAGAGGTAAATACCTGCATTTACAAGATTGCTTGGCGGTAACTGGGGTTTTTCGATTATCCTGATAACCCTGTCCTCTTTTGTTTCGATGACTCCGAAGCTGGAGGGGTTCTCCACTTCCTTCACAGTTATTATAGCATCATTTTCCCTTGACTGGAGTCTTTTGATATGCTCGGACCTTACAAGCATATCGCCGTTGAGCACAATGAATTTGCCGTCGACATGCCCTTTGGCATAAGCAATAGCATTGGCAGTTCCGAGCTGTTCTTCCTGGTGCACATATTCAATGTTAATATTGAGGTCGCTGCCATCTCCAAAGTAATCCATGATGGATTCTTCACAATATCCTGTAATGATGACAAATTCCAATATTCCTGCATCAACTGCCTCGGATATTGTGTGCTCTATCATGGGCTTGTTGGCTATGGGTAGCATCACCTTTGGCTTTGAGGCGGTGAGTGGCCGCATCCTGGTGCCTTCTCCGGCTGCAAGGATAACGGCTTTCATTTAAGGCTCTCCTTAACGATATTCTCGGCCATGGAGTAGAGCTCCTCGATATTATCCTTTGCCTGGGCTGTGATCCTGATCTTAGGTTCTGTTCCGGAAGGCCTTACAAGTACCCATCCGTTTTCCATTTCAACACGAACTCCGTCAATATCGGAAACTTCTCCCATAGTTCCCATTTTTGACTTGACAGCTTCCATGACCTGTGCTTTTCTGGAATCCTCGCATACAATGGTGTCCCTGAGAGTTGGGAATTCTGGTAGTTCATCCCTGAGTGCACCCAGCCTTTTTTCCTGAACTATCTCAACAAGTCTGGCAGTTGCATATATGCCGTCGGGACAATAGGATATTCTTGGGAATATCCAGCTACCGGATGGCTCTCCACCAAAATCAGCTTTGATCTCTTTCATCTTCTCGGCAACATAGACATCGCCGACCCTTGTGCGGATAACTTCAGTACCAGGGAGTGCATCATCCACTATCATAGAAGTGTCCACAGGTACTGCGAGTTTTGACCCTTCATTGCACTCGTAGCGTGCAAAGATGGCAAGCATCTCGTCTCCTGAAATAAATACACCGTTCTCGTCAACTGCCATCATGCGGTCAGCGTCACCGTCTTGTGCAATTCCAAGATCAGCTTCAAATTCCTTAACCGCCTTTTTGAGCAACCCCAGATTTTTATCGTTTGGCTCGGGGTTACGTGCCGGGAAATGCCCGTCAAGCTGTGCATTCAGTGTAATTACCTCACATCCTATCTCTCTTAACAGGAATGGTGTGATAGTACATCCTGCTCCAGACCCGCAATCCACCACGACCTTGAGTTTAGAGTCGGAGGAATTTTTCCGAATCATATCCATATGGTCACGTACTGCATTTTCGTAAGAAGTGATGTTTCCAACCATATTCCATTTGACAGGGGCAAAATCCTCTTTTTCTATAATATCTTCGATCTCTTCCTGTTGTGTGGAATCAAAGGCCATGCCATCCGGATTCCAGAGCTTGATGCCAACATATTCCGAAGGGTTATGTGATGCTGTGACCATTACGCCACAATCATAGTTCCTCGCTGCATAGGCAAGTGTAGGTGTGGTAACAACTCCCACACGCACCACATCGCAACCAGCAGATACAAGTCCTGAGATGATGGCGTGTTCTATCATTTCGCCTGCAACCCGGGGGTCTCTTCCTATGACTGCTTTCTTATTTGATCTGCCAAGGGCCAGTCCTACCTTCAATGCAAGGTCTACTGTGACATCCTTGTTTGTAATACCTCTTATCCCGGATGAACCAAAAAGTTTCATTTAATAAGCCTCTTAATAATCTTAATAAATACGTTAGAGTTCTAGTCTATAATTATTCTACTGTTACACTCTTTGCCAGGTTCCTGGGTTTGTCAATGGAACAACCTCTTGCAAGTGCCGTGTAATATGCAAGTAATTGCAGTGCCACAGAGGATAGTACAGGTGCTATCATTTCGTGTGATGTGGGTATTCTCAGCACAATATCTGCATATTTCTCTATCTCAGTATCATCTTCATCTGCCACAGCGATAACATTTGCATTTCGAGCTTTTACTTCCTTGATATTGCTGAGTACCTTGTCGTAAGTATGTCCCTTGGTTGCTATTGCCACAACCGGTGTATCTTCTGTGATAAGTGCGAGAGGCCCATGTTTAAGCTCTCCTGCGGCATACCCTTCAGCATGTATGTATGATATTTCCTTGAGTTTCAATGCAGCCTCAAGTGCTACTGGATAATTGAGGTACCTGCCAATGAAGAAATAGTCTCTCTTATCTGCAAACTGCTCGGCACATTCTTTGATCGCATCTTTCTTGTTCAGTATTTTCTGGATCTGGCCGGGGAGTTTTTTCAGGCTTATTATCAGTTTCTTCGCATCGTCGGGACTGATCACCTTACGGCTTCTACCAAGGTATATGGCAAGCATGTATAGTGTGATAAGCTGAGCTGTAAAGGTCTTTGTCGCAGCAACGCCTATCTCCGGTCCTGCGCGGGTGTACAGCACACTGTCAGATTCCCTGGTGATGGTACTGCCTACAACATTTGTAATGGCAATGCTCCTGCATCCATATGATTTGGAACTCCTGACCGCAGCCAGCGTATCGGCAGTTTCTCCTGACTGTGTGATAGCTATGGTGAGTTCCTCCCCACAAAGTACGGGATTGCCATATCTGAACTCGGATGCGGTCTCAATATCCGTATGGATCCCTGCGAGTTTCTCGAACAGGTATTTTCCAAGAATACCTGCATTCCATGAGGTTCCGCAGGCTATAATTGTAGCCCTGCGCAGGTTCTTTATCTGTTCCTTGCTGAGGTAGAGTTCATCCAGCCTGACATTTCCTTCAAGCTCCAGTAATTTACCTGCAAAGGTGTTCTGTATCGAGGTGGGCTGCTCATGTATTTCCTTTAACATGAAATGTTCATATCCTGCCTTTTCAGCAGCCTCGAGGTTCCATTCAACGGTCTCGACATCTTTTGTTAAGGAATTACCTTCAAGGTCAAACACATTTATTTCGTCTGAACTAAGGGTGCCAATCTCGTTGTCGTTAATGTAAATAACATCTTTAGTATACTTCAAAAAAGCAGTTACATCAGATGCAGCGTAATTACCATCCTCTCCTATTCCCAGAACAAGAGGGCTGTCCTTCCTTGCAAATACCATCCTGTCCGGTTCATCATTACAAAGAGCTGCAATGGCATAAGACCCTTCCAGACATTTGATTGTCTCCTTCATTACTGATAACAGGTCTCTTTTTCCGTTATCAGCATTCATTTTATGGTGAAGCATGTGGGCTATTACTTCTGTATCTGTATCAGATTCGAACTCATATCCCTGGGTAATCAGTTTTTCCTTGAGTACCATGTAGTTCTCAATGATTCCGTTGTGTACAACAGATATGTTTAAGGACATGTGTGGGTGAGCATTCCTCGTCTCCGGTTTGCCGTGCGTGGCCCATCGTGTATGTCCGATTCCTATGCATGCATTGAGATCATCAGGTAATATTGCTTCAAGTTCTGCTATTTTGCCAACTGCCTTATACGTTGCAAGTTCCCCATTGAGTATTGTAATTCCTGCAGAATCATATCCTCTGTATTCCAGTTTTTTTAATGAATCAACCAGAATTGGTGCAGCCTGATTCTGACCTGCATATCCTACTATTCCACACATATTTTTCCCTACTTATATGGCGATAGAGTTTTCCTGAAGGTTTTCAGTTATCTTATTGCCCGAATTAACTTTACAATTGGTCGAGATCATTGTTCCAGCTTTCACAAATACATTGCTTCCAATCTCTGTATCATCACCTATCACAGTACCAAGTTTGTCTGCGTGATGTAGGGTTTCTTCAAGCTCTATCATCAGTTTTTCCTTTTCCTCAGTGATAAAATTGGATCCAATCTCCACATTGCTTCCTATAATGGAGTTTGATATGCTTGAATGGGTATTGATACGTACATCCTGCATTATTATGCTGTTCTGTATCTGTGTGAAGGATGCTATGGATACATTGTTAGATATGCTTGTTGAAGGAAGTATTACTACATTTGGTCCGATATCACAATTATCTCCAATTATGGCTGGTCCTACAATATAACACCCGGATCGTATGGTTGTATTGTTTCCGATGGAAACATTACCCTTTACAACGGCACCGTCTTCCAAAGTTCCTTTTTCCAGGCTTTCTTCAAGGTCTCCAAGAAGGATGGGATTTGCTTTAAGCAGGTCCCAGGAATGCGCCGCATCGATCCATTCTGAATTGGTATTTGCCATTATAACATCCATGCCACTGTCTATCATTATCTGTAATGTATCGGTTATGGCATACTCTCCCATTGCTGTTATTGGTGTCCTCTCTATCAGGTCGAATATCATTGGGTTTAGCAGATATGTTCCTGTATTTACAAGGTTACTGACCATACTTTCCGGCTTTTCCACGATTCTTTCGATATATTTGCCAGTGGTCAATACAACACCATATCCTGTGACATCCTCTTTTTTACATACAAGGACAGTTGCATTGCCACTTGCTTTTTTCACAAGGTCGCTGATAGCTTCTGTTCCGACGATATTATCGCCGTTCAGTACCAAAAAATCGTCACCATCGGGCTCTATGAGTTTTCGTGCCTGCAGAATTGCATGGGCAGTGCCTATCTGGGCCTTCTGTTCGATGTATTTGATATTTGCACCAAAACGTACTCCGTCTTCAAAATGGTCCATGATACGTTCTTTTTCATAACCAACTATCAGGATTATGTCATTGATATCGTTTTTAGCCAGAGCATTGATAACGTGCTCCAGAATGGGTTTGTTTGCCACGGGTAACATTACTTTAGACCTTGTAATTGTTAGTGGCCGGCACCTTCTCCCTTCTCCGGCTGCAAGGATGATAGCTTTCATGGAGTATAATGCTCTTTATAACAATTTATATCTTACCTTTTAAGATATTGGCTTATGTTATCTTCATAGAAATATGCTTACAGCTCAGGTCTCAGATATTTGTTAAAAAAAGAAGTGTGTGGCCCGAAGGCCAAACAAGTTTTACATTAATGGAATTTATCTTGTGATCAGCATCTCAGCTGTTTCTGGCTTGTATTTCCAGTCTGCTGGGAGTGTTTTAGTGGACTGGTAGTATTTGACCAGCCTTCTGATCTTTGCTTCTGTGTTTTGAAGGGAGCGCTTGTTATGAACATCCTTGTGGTTGTAGTTCATGTGCTTCCTGATTCCTATTGCCTTTACGAGAAGGTTGTACAGGTCTTCAGGCAGAGCAATTTCTTCTCCACTGTCCTTAATGATCTGTGTAACCTTCTTGCCTGTAATAAGTTTTACATCAGGTACGCCATATTTGTCTCTGAGTACCATGCCAATTTCACTTGTGCTGACTCCTTGTTTCCACAGGTCAAGAGCAACTTTTGTGATCTCTTCTTCGGTCATGGTTGACCATACTGGTGCCTCTGTACGGATAGGTCTTGTTGATCCGGATTTTCCTTTATTCCGGGTGTGCATTTTTGCCATGCATTTCCTCCTGATAATTGTAATACGATATGCTATGTGATTCTGTTTATACTACATTTCCGGGCCATGTTGGCGAACAGGAGATACTCCCGAACAATGCAATATTATAATGGCGAAGTGCTCCTAATGAGCTCATTATCTAATATATATGTTGTGATTGGATATTTTCTTCAATACTCATGTAGCATCTTCAATTTTTTAGTTAATGGGAACAGTGGGAACCTCCCGCTTTCCACATTTTGATAATCTTACATGAACGGTAGTGCCAACATCCATCTCACTCTCGATCCATATCTCCCCATCATGTGCGTCGACAATACTTTTAGATATATACAGCCCCAAACCAGTTCCACCATATTTACGCTTAGTTGATGCATCTATCTGATAAAAACGCTGGAATAGTTTTGGTATAAGCTCTTTTGGGATGCCAATACCGGTATCATTGATTCTGATGTGGATGAAATTATCTTCATCTTCCACTTCAAATGTTATCTGTCCACCGGGATTGGTAAACTTAACCGCATTGTCCAGAAGGTTTGTTAACATGTTTGCCAGTTTTTCCCTGTCACCTTTTACGGGGGGGAGATTAGCAGGCACATTTTTCTGAATACTAAGACATTTCTTTTCAATCTGAAATATCATGTCATCCACAACATTATCAATGATGTCTGAAATTCGGACATCTTCAAATTTGTATTCAATAGTTGCGGACTGCACCATACTAATATATAATAGCGAATTTACCACATTTATAAGTCGTTGGGTGTTGCGTGAAACAACCTCAAGGGCATCTTTTTGTTTATGATTTATATTTCCAAGTGTTTCATCATAGATCAGATCGGTATATCCTTTTATTGAAGCAATGGGAGTATTTAATTCATGACTCACGTTGGACAGGAACTCATCCTTCATCCTGTCAAGTGATTTTAGCTCATCGTTTGCCCTGGATAATTCGTAGGCGTACTGCCTTAGGTCCTTCTCAGCCTTTTTACGTTCGGTGATGTCTCTTATTATTGCCATATCAGCAGGCCTTTCCTCATGGATAATATAGGATGCATTTAATTCGGTGGCAACCTTTTTTCCTTCACTGGAGAGGATGCATATCTCGTACTTTTGAGGAATGCTTGGATTCTTTTTCAATCTCTCTTCGTATCTCTCAAGGACCATGTCCCTATACTCAGGAGATATTAATTCAGAAAACGGTTTTCCAATAATTTCCTCTTTGGAATATCCTGTAATGTCTTCAAACTTTGAGTTAACAAATTTAAATACATAATCCTGGATAATAACAATTCCATCATTTCCTTTTTCCACAAGGGAGGAATACTTCTCCTCCGAAGCCTTCAGGGCATCATACGCCATTTTGCGTTCGGTGATGTCCTCAATTATACCAATACCGCCAAGTACCGAACCTTCTTCTGATATATTTGGGCTGTAATAGGCTCTTATGGGTGTGACCTTATCGCCACTTGTCGATTTATACTCTCCTTCATAAAATCCCGACTTCTTTGAGAGGACAGAATCAAAAGCAGCCTTCATTTTTTCATCTCTCAATGATGTCATCAGGTTAAACCCGATTATCTCCACTTTTGGCAAGCCAAGTATTTTGATCAAGCTGTTGTTACAATGTCTGACAATTCCCTCATTGTCAAAATCAAATATTCCAAGCGGGGAGTTCTCAAATATCAGGCGATATTTCTTTTCAGCTTCCAGCAAAGCTTCCTGTGATATTTTTTGTTCAGTGATGTCGATGATTATGCCCTGATAATAAGCAGGTATGTCATTTTCATCACGCGCGATAAGTGATCTCTCACTAACCCAGCGTATGTCTCCGTATTTTGTAAGTATTCGATAATCGTGGGAGAAATAAGTGCTACCTTCAATTTCATCTCTGTGGAGCTGAGATTGGAACTTTTCCAGGTCACCTGGGTATATAATGTCTAAATAATTTATCAGGCAAGAAGTAAAATCCTCAGGACTGTAACCAAATTGTCTGATATTATCTGATACATATTCCACAGGCCAGCCTTTTTCAGCAAGCCACAAAAATGCAACCACTGGACTGCTCTTGTAGATAGTTTCCAGCTCTTTTTCCGTTTTAAGTGAATCCAATAATTGCTTTTCACTGACCTTTCTTTCGGTGATGTCCTCAACAGTACCCACCATGCCATCATAGTTTTCTCTTTCATCAAGCAAGGGTATAAGAACACCACTTTGATATGTCAGATTGCCTTCCTTTGTTATCATCGAAAGTGAATCATACGGGGCTGGTTTGAGTGTTTTTTTCACACGACAGAATAATTCCCAAAAGTGATTCTGATCGCGCATGCTCTGGTCTTTAACATATTGAAGAAGATTGTTGCCTATGATACTATCTTTTGAAGCTCCGAAAATATATTCCATCCCTTTATTGAAAAAGATTATATTCTCGTTTTTGTCGACAGCCCAAACTCCAGTCCATATGCTATCCAATATTTTCCCATAAAAACCATTTATGTCAGTTATCCCGGACATAAGAAGTAATTCCTGCAGACCTGTAATTCAGCCAAATGTTCAGATACCTCCGAAAAATGCTGATATCACTAAGTATTATATCCCGTAGTTTATATGTGGCTGCTGATGTAATTAATATCTTTGCTCACATTCCAGTTGATAATATGAGCTTATCAAATTAGGACTCTGTAGAGTTCCTCAATGTTCGGACAACAATGTAATTTAAAATATTACATGATGTGTTACGTGGTATTGGAATATAATCCCAATTACAGCCTATAGATGTTGATTTTGATATGAATTCTAAAGAGCCGAAAAATTAAAAATAGGACAATTACTAAATTCCTATCACTCGAATGAACCTTTTTCATGTGTTTTCAATGAAACTTCATCGTGTGTTTTTATCATAAGGTTATACTTATTTGTTTTTTTAGGTGGGTTCAACTCTTTATTCATCATGTCAACCATTTGTTTTAGATTACTTACGAAATCTTTTACAAGAAGGATACCCTCCGAAGGTTGTTTACCCTGAATGCACAAACCGTCCCAATACATTTTTAATTGATAAAGATCAAGAGGCTTTCCTCTACCTGCTTTTACTTCATATATTATAATCGTACCATCTGTTTTTTCTCTATATACATCAATTTTTGTGCCAGGTGGCCACACGCTGTAGTTGACACTGACTTCATCTTCAGGGTCTGTTGCCTTTATCTGTTTAATCCATTCTTCCCTCAATGCAAATTCTGTTTCTTCTCTAGGGTTACTCACTGGGGGATATTCATTGAGTTTTTCAAATATAGTATCCCAATCGGCATCATTTGCATTAAAGTCGGTTTTATTGTGGATAGTAGTCAAAACACCTCGAGGTACTTTTGGAATAATTAACTCGCCAACAAAGTCATTGTACTGATTATGTCTCGCTAGTGGCCTCTCCCCATCCCCTCTTTTTGTTTTCCATATACTTCCAAACTGGTTGGTTGCAATTACCCTTTTATCTAACCTTATGTCAATTCCCTGAGTTGGAATATTTCCTTGATAATAATACTTTGCCTTTTGGCCTAAAACTAGTTCCTCTCTTTTTATGTCATCAAGAAATCCATATTTATATTGAAGCCTATAGGTTTTACCACTTAACTCTACATCTAAGTATACGTTTTTCCTGTCTCCAATAGGAACATGAATTGGAGGAACGATTTTTTTACTTTTACTTTGATTAAAGTAGAAATATCGGCAGGCAAAAACTTATTTTTTGGGAAGGAATCACCTTCCTTAATAACCATATCCTTTCCGAATGGACCTTCAACACTAAAAATTGTGTCTCCATCTATTGGCTTTGTCCATATTCTCCACGGTCCGTTTCCTCCAGATAGTGTTACAAGGGAATTTTTCATACCGAAACCATGTTCATTCAACCGATTTTCAGTGGTTGCAGGATCGCCTGGTTGTAAACTTTTCCTCAATATATCTAATGTCATTCCTCTACAATCATCTATAAAATAGACATCTACGGAGTCATCTTTATTGTCTAATAATATAATATCAATCCTAAATTTATCCCCCTCTGGCTTGGATGCAATCGAATTGTCTACTAATTCCCCTACACATTGGTGAAATTTAAGATTTTGTTTTGCAAGTCCTAAAAACAACCCTTCCGTTGCATACAATTCTACCTTATGATCTTTCATACTCCCTTATATAAAAAATCAAATTCAAAGTCTACTACATTTTATAAAAGGTTATAACCATTTTTGATGATATAATCCATAATAAAACACCATAAAT
This sequence comes from Methanolobus sp. ZRKC3, assembly GCF_045291275.1. GTDB lineage: Archaea > Halobacteriota > Methanosarcinia > Methanosarcinales > Methanosarcinaceae > Methanolobus. The sequence goes on along the minus strand of NZ_CP146982.1, from coordinate 1,449,812 downwards.
ATCATATGATATTTGAGAGTATAAATATTATCACTAAATTGGACTATGTAGAAATCCTCAAAATTTGGACGAGAATCGAAGTAAATAATAATTTAAAATGTATTGACAGATATTGATGCTTATTTTGATGTCCACCTATTGATGTTGATTTTGATAGGTTTTCTACCGAGCCCAAATTAGGTAATAATTTTTCAATTCTAATTCGATGTTATCCATTGTACTTTTTTCATTGCCATAAGAAGAGTATTATTTCAGCTCCACCTGTATCAAAATTTCTGCATAGAGAATCCAGTTGTTGGTCACGTATTTCCCTACTCCTGCTGTTTTCTGTTTCATTAAGTATCATGGATACGCTCTGGTTGATCTCAGCTGACATTTCATGCTCAATGTGTGAGGCAATGTTTTTCCTGTTGCTATCAATGATGCCTGCTTCAATGTTGTCAATAAGGCCCGTGGTTATACTTTCATTTGCTTCTGGAACAGTGAAATTCAGCCTGTAAACATCATTTAAGGTGTAGTTGATCACTTTCAACGCTATCATGAGTTCCGGCTTCTGGATATTTTCATCAGGGCTTGCTATCAACGATACCTGCTCACTATTGGATCCAATTTCCGTGTTGTCCAGTGTTCGCAGGTAGTCTGCTGGAAATGCAATGCTGGTAACAGTTTCTGCAGCATAGGCAGATGTTATGCCAATAATATTGTTAAAACTCTTATGTAATTCTTGTTCGGGGTTATCTGATAGAAGCGCTTCCTGGAAAATACTGTCATTCATAGATGCGAACACATCTTTTCGGGAAAATATGGGATCTAAGGGCAACGATATTTTAGCACTTTGACGGATGGCATCTTGCGGTGCTGTATCTCCGATGACGATATCGCTTCCAATATAACCTTTAACAGGATGCCAGTGCGCTTCCAACCTGTATTTGTAACGTCCGCCTATTTCACTGTCAATATATTCCTGAATGGACACTTTTGTTTTAACTCTGTGTTCTTCAGTCATTGGATTAAGGGCTATATGGTTTGCATTGCTTTTTATTTCCAATCCAAGTACAAGGCTTTCAGCGACAATATCTGCAAAACTGCGATGTTTTTGTTCTCTTTTGTATAATGTTTTCTCTGCATTCCCCACCATTGAATTCTCAGGTATGGATAGATTGTAGCCTGCTAGTTCTGCGGGTTTGAATGTATACTCGAACTCATCTGTTTTACTGCTTAATATAGAACTAAGGAGGTGGTTGTCCATTTCCTGGGCACAAATGTAGCCAGAACTCGTATACTGGTCCTCAGCTGCCAGATTTGGTAAAAGGATCACTGCTGATATGGAAATAAGCACAAGGAAAAAGATGGCATCCAGGGTCGTTGAGAATGCATCTTCATTATCTGTATATTTTCTGTACATGTTCTCTCCCTTATTTCCCATGATGCTGCAAATCATATCCATTTGTTCTTCCGGACTTTAACAGTTAAAGTTCCGGGAACACAACGCGCATTATTTCCAAGTTCTATCACAACAGGCGCAGAGGCAGCGATGATATCCTTTTGACTGGAATTACCTTCATACCGGTCAATGGTCCAATGATATTGTGCGTCATTTGTGGAAACATCAACAGAGAAATCGATGTTTCCTGAATATCTCTGAAAGAACATAATGTGTTTCTTATCATCCCTTATCGGAGTAGCTATCTCATCCAGTTCATCAGCAGAAATAACATCTATACGACTCCCTTGTATCTCTTTGTAGCCTACAATATCATTTGCTATCAGTGCAGCATGTCTGTAATTTTCAAGTGCATAGGAGTTTTCATCAAAGGCAATGTATGTGCTTGAAACTATGGCAGTAAAAATAACAAAACCAATGACCACCAATGCAGTTGAGATGATGTCATTGTGGGGTTCAATGAATGCTCTGTCATCATTGGTAAACGAGGATATATTCAAGATCTCTGACCTCAGTATCATTTATATAGAATATCAATGTTTTTGCAATGTGTACTTCGGTACTCGTATTTAACTCTGTTTCTTTTGTTCCAAGGTATGCCAGAAAATCGAAAATGTCTTCATAGGTAAAAGGTAAATTTATCGGGTCATTCAATTCTCCCCCTGCGGAAAATCTCTGGATCATTTCGCTGGAGAGTTCCTCCGGGGTGAGGGCAAGTGTTCTGTATGTGAGTGGCTCTGCCGAGAATATTTCCCTGTTATTTTCCCGATGTGACACTGCTATGTATTCGCCGGAAACTGATACATTCATCGTGTCAAAAAATCCCCTGTCTCCTCGATATTTGTCAAAGGAATAATCTTTTTTTGCAGAGGGACTTCTGTAAGGGCTGCTACCTACTGAATCTATTGCATAGCTCATGTCCTGAGATATCACTTCAAGCTGTTCTTTTTGATTCAACTGCTCCAGGTCAGCAGCAAAGTGGTAGAGAGCTGCCAGTATAACCACAGTTGCAAATATGAGTGCTGTTTTTGAAAGTATAAGGTCTATCCAGGCGCCTTTATCTTCAAGAAAAATAGAAAAATTCCTGCCAATGTATCTTTTATGTAAGTACCTGTCAAATTTCATAGACCTTCACAAAAATTCTATTGTCAGTACTTCTTTTAACACTTTCGAGTGTTAATGTATGAGTTCCCGGGTTCAGGATGACAGGTCCACTGGTGGTAATGTCTGAATATGATGCAAGTGACTGCCCAACAACTTCTCTGTTTCCGATACTGATATAGTAATTCCTTGAGTCTTCAGGCCAGAGAGTTTCCCTTCCGGGAATGGCGCCCAAAACGATTGTAGTCTTTTTTGGTATATCAATATCAAGTGATAGCCTGCTTCCAGCACCGTTTGCTGACATCATCCTTGCGTTGGAATCAATTTCAATGAAAGCAGTCTCACAATCGTGGATACGTTTTTCTTCCAGCAACGATGAAACTGCTGTGGATGATAGGGCTACGAGAATAAGAATGATCATGGATGCAGCGGTGAATCTCATTGGAAGGGCGTCTGCCGCCCTATCGTCAATGAGCAAACTCCTCTGCTGAATCATCTTACTACCTTATAGTGCTAGTTTTTGTATGGTCTCTTCAATGGTCAGGAGTTCCTGATTGCCACTGTCCATATCCTTAAGAGTGACCTTGCCTTCTTCAAGCTCCTTCTCACCAATTATTATGGTGTAACTGGCTCCAATGTTATTGGCATAGGACATCTGCGCCTTGAAATTCCTTTTCATCAGGTCGATGTAAACAGGAATATGCGGACGAAGCTGGACGGCAGCCTTTACCGCTTCAATACGTGTGGATTCCTTGGCGATGATCACTACCGGACTGGAGTCCTCCGGTTCGATATCACAGACTTCCATTATCCTGTCAAAGCCCAGTCCGAATCCGGTTGATGGTACGTCTCCGCCACCAAATAATTTGATGAGTTGGTATGATCCTCCACCACATACCTGGTTTTGAGCTCCAAGGCCATCTGCATATATCTCAAAGACTGTGCCAGTGTAATAATCAAGACCTCTGGCAATACCAAAATCAATGGTGTAATCAACTTCGTATGCATCAAGTAGTGTCAAAAGTTCCTGGAATTCGCTGAGTTCAGGAATATCTCCTATGAGCTCCTGAGCTTCTGTTATTGCGCTGTCTCCTGTAAGCTCGATGAGTCCCTGGAGCTTGATCCGAAGTTCAGCAGGAGCATTGATCTCCTCAAGGAATTCTTCCAGGCCTGTATGATCTTTCTTGTCGACAAGTCTCATTATTTTGCTCTGCTGCCCGCTTTCAAGTACACTTAGAAGGTTTCTGATAATTCCAAGATGGTTTACGTGGAGGTCGCCTTTGATGTTGACAGCTTTTAGCATTTCGGAGGCAAGGGCAATAATCTCTGCATCTGCATCCGCCTTATTGCTCCCTATCAATTCGACACCGAATTGCCAGAATTCTCTGAAACGCCCCTTCTGTGGCCTTTCGTATCTGAAACAGTTCTCGAAATAGAAGAGCTTGAGAGGGCGCTGTCTTGCCTGCATCTCATTGACATACATTCTCATAACAGGGGCGGTAAGTTCAGGTCTCAGGGTCATATCCCTGTCACCTTTGTCTGTGAAATTGTAGAGTTCGCCTACGATGCCTTCTCCTGATTTAAGTGTAAAAAGGTCAAGACTCTCAAAGGTGGGTGTGATTACCTCTTCAAACCCCCAGTTCTTAACGACTCCGCGTAAGATGTTCTCTACATTCCTTCTGCGCCTTGTGTCCTCTGGGAGGAAATCCCGTGTCCCACGTGGTCTGTTAACTTTCATTATGGATCAACCTGATAAAATATATTTAAATGCAAATGTTCTTTTTGCTTACTTTGGTTTTGCTTGAATACTAGCTGGTGGGCTATTTTACAGTTTCGATTAGCTTTTTAGTTTCACTCAAACAAGATTCCACTTTCTTTTGGATCGATAGTCTCACACATTTGTATCTATTTATGTACTGGCGTATTATTTTTTTATTTATGCCAGAACAAAATGACAAAGTTTAAATATATCTCTTTCTTGACTAGGCGGACTGTTAATAACTTTATCAGGTGTATCATGATATCTCGAAGGGAAGGCAGAAACAGGAATTTTTTGCAGAATAACGAGGCCTATATCCCCTTTGCCATAATAGGTATATTCATAGTTCTTGCTTCGATAATGGTCTCTTTCTACCTGACAAAAATGGATTATGAGGTCGCAGAGGCAATTTACGATAACAGGCAGGATGGTATGGAAAAAACAGCCGCTGATCTTGCTTCGGCTGACCTTGCCAGATGTTTGAACTATGCAGGTATGCAGGCGCTTAAGTGGCAGGGTGAACATCCCATCATCAGATTAGAAGATGCTGCTTATGATGAGTGGGGGAAGGATGGATTCTCTGTGAGCATAGATACAAGGGATGTTGAACCCGGTGAAGTGCTTGATGTATCTGTCACCCTTCCCTCTAATGTTTTTCAGGCCATAGTATCCTTGTTTACAGAGAAACCCCGGACATTGGTGGTTCAGGGTTCATCAGGGACCATTTACCAGACCATCGTCTATGATGAACTTCACTCTTTCTGGAGCCTGTCCGAGTTCCAGGAAAGTATACTTGTCCCTGAAAATGCAGCTGATGATCGTGCATACCTGATTCTCAGTTATGGGAATGAAACTAAGGCAACCAACTGGTTCCATGTAGCTACGAATCCTGTAAAGGATATAACTGCACATCATTTCAACACATTTATTGAGGCTTCTTACCAGGATGATATGCACACGTTCAACAATTACGCCATAAATGTGGAACAGAATATCTCCTCTTCCAGAATAAGAATAGATAAAATAAATGGTACACTTGAACGTGAACTTGAGCGTTCGGAAAATGAAGGGCCTGATTATACTATCTATTATACGATGTCCATAGATAATCTCAACTATAGTCTTGTGGATATCTCTACGGGAGAAATGTACAACGATAGCATGGACATCTCGACTGTCATAACATCACGTGAGCCGTTGCTTGAGGAGCTGACCAATGAGTATGAAAGGTCCCTGAATGATGGAATGACATCGGATATTGTGCTGGGTGCCACCAATATACGCACTTTTACATACGGCCCCTGGCAGCATTATCTCAACGGTCCACTCAATATCGTGACTTCTCCCTCCCTTACTTCATCTGTGAATGCAGGCACTATCTACGCCCAGAAAAGGATATTTGACTCGGTAGACCCGTGGGCTCTGACATATACAACCTACTATAATGGAAAGGTGCTCTACAACGATATCAAAAGGGATAGCTCCGATTACGAGGAAGCCAAAGAAAAGAACCTCAGTAGCACTTATGACAGCCTTTCAAGCGATGGTTCATTCAATGTCAGTATTTCAGCTGGTATCAATGGATCCATGAAGGATTGCAATACAAGTCTCGAAGAAGTGGCGAACAATTCTAAGATCACCATCTCGGTTTCAAATTTTACTGATGCTGTGTATTATGGCTGGGTATTTAATGACAATAATGGAAATAGCTGGGATGCCCGATATCCTGATATGTTGCACGATGTGAGCCACGAGGTCTATAGTGCCACCATACAGGGCCAGGTTTTCAGGGATGGTTTCGATAAGGTGAATCCTTATGGTCTGGATCCGGGAATCTCAAGTTTCGACTCTGTCTCATATGATGGCAGGAGATCAAAGACGGGCAAGGATATCACATGGAAGGGTCACTATCCTATTTCCATATCACATAATGGTGCACTTGTGCCGGAATATGACTGGAATGGAGTAATCGACCTTGATCACAAGGTAAACGTGGATGCTTCCTCTCATAAATGGTACTTTAAGGATGTCAGGGTGGAGCCTGTATCAAATGACATTGTTTGCGAGGGTGTGGGTGTAAGCTATGATTATCTGGGAAACGATACGCTTGTTTCCCATGAGCGCACGGATGGCTACCTGAATTCTGAAAATCACAGTTTTGACTGGAGGGTTACCTACAAGATAAAATTTAAGGTAAGGACTCGCTGGAACATCTACTATGATTATCATTGGTCATACAAGACCTATAGTTCGGTAAGTGGGTGGAACTTTCATAGTGGTGACTCATCCAAATCCCTGAAAAACTATCCCTTGCAGAATGTAGTATCTGTTTTCCATGAGGAAACGGAGAGTGAGGATATCACAATAGTCTATCACCAGTATCTCCCCTCTGGTGGATACGATGGTTTCAGCAGTAACTACGAAGCTGGAACATCTCATGATTACAGGAATACTCCGATCGTTGTGGATGGTGTCTATGCACTCGATCAGTGCTCCTCGGATGCAGCGGACAAATACCGGGATATGTATGTGAATGTAGCTGGTATCGAAGCAAACCATATCCTCTATTCGAATGGCAGCTATGTACCGAAGAAAAAGGTATACTGTGATATTCCTGGATGGCTGCACAAGACCATGGCAATGGAAATGGAGGAAATGTTCGATGCCATCAATGCAGACAATCCTTACAGGGATGTTTCCCTGCTTGGGGATAATCTTGGCAAGGATCCCACAAAGCTGATACAGGCAGCCTCTGTTGACCTGGCTGCTGAAATGGGGGGAAACAGCAAAAGGGAATCGTTTGTACAGCAGGATCCTCATATGAATATTTCTCAATTCAATACAAGTAGCGATGCATGTCGTGCAATTGCAAGGAATGAGGCATACGACTACTTGCTGCATGAAATGGTGGAGAGAAATAAGGGTGTAAGCAATTCTTTTGAGGACTACGTGGAAAAATCCTTCCTGAAAGAAACCGGAAGTTCCCTAGTAAAACTGGTCGGTGACAGTGTATCCACAAATATGATATTTGACAACCCTGCCATGGATAAGGCATCCACTGCCCTTGCAAGTGAAATGGGTATCATCGAGACAATGACCATCACATGCGAACCCCACAGCAAGTACAACTGGACTGAGGACATAACCCTCATTGTCGATCAGTATCCCGATTATCTCTATCATGACCCTGACTTTGACATGCAGGGCCAGTACCAATGGATTGACGAGGCAACAGGAAGGGAGGTCTATCCTCTTGGTGTACGTAATGTGTGTGTGTTCTCAACAGGAATTGGTGATGATATTGCAAAGATACTGGAAGACTGTGCAGATCCCCTGAAAGACTCGATCTCCCAGTCCATGAGCCAGAGCATCTCTGATATGAACTCTGAGGTAGATTCTCTTGTGAATGATATTGCTTCCCAGAGCACTGGACTGATAGCAAACGGAACCTCTCCTGACATGAGCATCATTGAAGATAATCGTAGCAGGATGATGAGTGAATATGGTACCAGCATCAGGCAGAATGTGCCTGCCATGGTTGCAAAGGAAGTCAGTAGCGACCCTGTAATGCGGGACTGGATAACCGAATCCGAAGTGAAACATCTGACAAGTTCCTATCTCAATTCCCTGACAGATGAGGAACTCATTGACATGGTTGCCGATAATACATTGCAGAAAAAGATTCTCAAACGTGTAAGCAAAAAGATAATTTCCGAAAACCCCACGGCAAACTGTGATGAGATGGATGCAGTTCTCTACCGTCTGGAAGCAGACTTGCGTATCGGTGTTGCAGACGGTGTATGCGATGCCATAAAGTTATGCCAGGTGAGCATCGACCAGTGTTTCCTGAACATCAACACCGAGTTGCAAAACAAACTGGACGAGTCCACCGAGAAACTTACAGGTCAACTTGCAGAAAAGATGGAACAAAGATTACAGAAATCCATGAATCTGGTTCCCTGTGGCTTGCCGGTGATTCCTCCTAATTGGGTATGTACTGTGAATGTCTGGGAGTATGATGTTGTAGGAAAATATCGTACATTCGAGGTCACTGACAATGACAATGAGTGTATGTTCAATCCTTATTTTGGGCATGATGCGCAGGTTTATGTGAGGGAAAAAGATACGATTTACCATCCCACAAAAGTGAACGAAATGGGGTATGTTTCGATATTAGGCGACAATATGCCCATATCTTTCAAGTTCAATGGATATGCTGCTACAGTTGTTGGACCTGGCTCAAAGGGTGTTGGGGACAAGATTGGTGGCAGGGACGAAGAATCTGTAGGTTACGATGAATTATTAAATGAAATTGGTGTATTATATGAATAAAAAATTAATTTTATGTACGCTTGTGTTTACTTTATTATTGTCTACATTAGGTTCAGCATCTAGTTCTTATCTTTCTATTAATCTTTATTGTAATGATGTATTGTATCCTGATACATCCACACCAAAACCTTTTGTAAAAATAGGTGAGCCTTTTACACTTAAATTTGATTTAACTTCGAATCAAGAATGCCAAATGGTGGTAGAACTTTCTGACCTTGGCAATGGTGTTGGCATGGAAAATTTTGTAGTTATAAATGGACCTGCCGATTTAGGAAAGCATTATGTGAAGATATATTCAGAGAATGAAACTTACAGTAATGAATGGACACTCAAAGCAACTGAAGAATGGGCTGGCGGTAGCATGCCTATAAATTTTTATTACTCTCTTTTGCTGCCAGGTGAAAAAGAAGCAAGATCATCGGGTGAATTCACCGCCGCCTACGTAACCATCTCCAACGAATACTACGATGGTCCAATCGCTGAACCAACTTCTGACCAGCAATCAAGCACAGAATCTCCATCAACGCCGGCCTTTACTTTGTTGAGTGCGTGTATTGCTCTTGCAGCAGTTTCATTTTATAGAACGTATCGATGATTGTCATAAATCATCGTGCTTCTTTTTTAGCAAATTTCAGGACAAAAGAAGCCTTGCTTTGTAATAAAATCCACAATATTATTAAAATCAAAAACATTAAATATAGCGACCAATGTACTGAATTATACATTATTGAATTCTATTTATCTACAGAGGCACAATTATGGATCAGACAAAGATATTACTCGATGAGAATGAGATGCCAACACAGTGGTATAACATTCTTGCGGACCTTGAGGTGGCACCTCCACTTAACCCGGCAACAAAGGAGCCTATGAAGCCTGAGGAGATGGAACCACTCTTCCCAAAATCACTCATTGCTCAGGAAATGAGTCAGGAAAGGTACATTGACATTCCACAGGAGGTCCTTGAGATCTACAAGCTCTGGAGACCATCACCTCTGCACAGGGCACACAGACTTGAAAAAGCACTGGGTACTCCTGCAAAGATCTACTATAAAAACGAAAGTGTAAGTCCTGCAGGCAGCCACAAGCCAAATACCGCAGTCGCACAGGCTTACTATAATATGAAGGCAGGCACAGAGAGAATCACCACAGAGACCGGTGCGGGTCAGTGGGGTAGTGCATTATCTCTTTGCTGTAATTATTTTGATATTGAATGTAAGGTCTACATGGTACGATCAAGTTTCTACCAGAAGCCATACCGTAAGTCCCTTATTAATCTCTGGGGTGCAACTGTAATACCTTCACCAAGCACAGAAACCCAGTTTGGAAGGAAGATCCTTGAGATGTATCCTGAAACCTCCGGAAGTCTGGGTATCGCCATCAGTGAAGCTGTTGAAGAGGCAGCTCTCAACGACAATACCAAGTATGCGCTTGGCAGTGTTCTCAACCACACCAGCCTGCACCAGACCATCATAGGCCTCGAGACAATGAAGCAGTTCGATAAGACCGAGGATTATCCTGACATAGTTATCGGATGTTGTGGTGGCGGTAGTAACCTCGCAGGTGTTGCTCTTCCATACATCAGGGACAACATAGCAGGTAAGACTGATACAAGGATAATTGCAGTTGAGCCATCCGCATGTCCGACCCTTACCTCAGGAAACTTCGAGTATGACTTCGGTGATATGGCACAGATGACGCCACTGCTCAAGATGTACACACTGGGCTCAGAGTTCATACCACCTGCCATCCATGCAGGAGGTCTCAGATACCACGGTGCATCACCAATTATCAGTAAGCTTGTGGCAGATGGTCTGATGGAAGCTACCTCATACCACCAGGTGGAGATATTTGACGCAGCAGTGACCTTTGCACGTAGCGAGGGAATCCCTCCTGCACCTGAATCATCACATGCGATCAAATGCGCCATCGATGAAGCACTCAAATGCAAGGAAACCGGCGAAGAGAAGACCATCATGTTCAATCTCAGTGGTCACGGTCACTTTGACATGGCATCCTATGACAAGTACTTCAGCGGTGATCTGACCAACGATTGATCTTTCCTTTGAATTAAAAAAGCAATGGCATGTGTTTCATGTCATTCATTTTTTTAATCGATTTTTGAGCTTGGGTAGTTTTATTAACATTACTGACTTTTTTGACTGAATACCAATGAAAATAAAATCACTTGACCTGCCGGATGACGTTATTCAGTTCTATCTGGATTCCGGCATAGAAGAACTCTATCCTCCTCAGGCAGAAGCCATCGAAAAAGGCCTCATTGACGGCAACAACATTCTTGCGGCTATACCCACAGCATCGGGAAAGACGCTGCTTGCCGAGCTTGCAATGCTAAAGTCCATTTCAAAGGGTGGCAAGGCACTCTACATAGTACCCTTGAGAGCACTGGCCAGTGAGAAGTTTGACCGCTTCAGGCAGTTCTCATCCATAGCGATCAAGGATGGGGGGGTAAAGGTAGGTATTTCCACGGGTGATTTTGAATCCAGGGATGAGTGGCTGGGTTCCAACGATATCATTGTCGCAACATCCGAAAAGACCGATTCTCTCTTGCGTAACAGTACATCCTGGATGGAGGATATCACAACCATTGTGGTGGATGAGGTGCACCTGCTTGATTCTGCAAACAGGGGTCCTACTCTGGAGGTAACTCTTACCAAGCTGATGAAACTGAATCCTGGTTGTCAGATCATAGCTCTTTCAGCAACTGTTGGGAATGCATATGAGGTGGCTGATTGGCTCAGGGCAAAGCTTGTGCTCAGTGAGTGGAGGCCCACGGACCTTAAAGAAGGCGTTTTCTATGGCGGGAATATAAACTATCGCGGCTCGCAACAGCTGATAAATGAAGGTTCTAATGATGATGCGGTCAACATTCTCCTTGATATTCTTGGGGATGGGGGTCAGTGCCTTGTATTTGAGAGCAGCCGTAAGAACTGTGTTGGGTTTGCCAAAAGAGCAGGCAGGGCAGTATCCGACCTGCTGGATAAGAAAACACGTGATGCCCTTGATGGTATAGTTGCCGAGGTAATGGAGGCAGCAGAGTCCGAAGCCTCAAAGGTGTTGGCACAGTGCATCAGAAATGGTGTTGCATTCCATCATGCAGGCCTCAACTCCGCCCATCGAAGACTGGTGGAGGATGGCTTTCGTGAAAATACGATCAAGGTTATATGCAGTACTCCGACCCTTGCAGCCGGTCTGAACCTTCCTGCAAGACGAGTCATAATAAGGAGTTATAGACGTTACGATCCCAATTATGGTATGCAGCCGATCCCTGTTCTGGAATATAAACAAATGGCGGGCAGGGCAGGTCGTCCACATCTTGACCCATACGGTGAGGCGGTGCTTATCGCTAAGTCCTATGATGAGATGGAATCTCTTTTTGAGAATTATGTGGAAGCAGATGCAGAGGATATATGGTCCAAGCTAGGTACTGAGAATGCCCTGCGTACCCACATTCTGTCCACCATAGTGAATGGCTTTGCCACCACCAGGGCTGGACTGATGGATTTCATTGAATCCACTTTTTTTGCCCACCAGAATGATACATGGGGCATCATGGAAGTTGTTGATGAATGTCTGGATTTTTTGAAAGAACATGAAATGCTGGAAGGGGATGAAAATCTGTTACCGACTCCACTTGGAAGGATGGTATCCATGCTTTATATTGATCCGCTTTCGGGTGCTAATATTGTCGAAGGGCTCAAAAAGGTGCAGCATCCAACTGAACTAACTCTGATGCATCTTATTTGTAAGACACCTGATATGAGGCAGCTTTACATGAGGTCCAATGATTATGAGATAATCAATGATTATGTAATGGACCATGCGGATGAATTTGTGGAAGTTCCGAGTCAGTTCAAGGCTACGGATTATGAATGGTTCCTTGGCGAAGTAAAGACTGCTCTTCTGGTACTTGACTGGATAAATGAGAGGTCCATGGACGATATCAGTAAAAAGTTCAATGTTGGTGAGGGTGACATCCATGCGTTTGCGGATATTGCAGAATGGCTCATGCACTCTGCATCACGACTTGCAGGTTTGTCACAGCTTGAAAGTGCAGATATGGCCTCAGTGCTGGAAAAAAGGATCCATTATGGTGCCCGTCCGGAACTAATGGAGCTTGTGATGATACGCGGCATAGGCCGTGTACGTTCACGTAAGTTATATGATGCAGGTTTTGTGAGTATAGCAGACATCAAGAAGGCTGATGTGGGAACCATTGCTAAATTAATAGGTCCGAAAACCGCTTCAAAGCTGTTCACGGAAATAGGTAGTGATCTGAAACTACCTTCTGATGAAGGTGGAGTGATTTCCAAAACAATGGATTCATTGCTTGGGAATGAGCAGAGTACGTTCAGTGATTTTGAAAAATAGGCTTCATTTGAAGCATCTATATATAATGAAAGTATATTTTGTGCAGATACGCTAAGAAGAATCCAGGCTAATAATATTAAAAATCAAATTTCATTAAAATGAGTTTCAGGGATTATCATGCTTTACAAGAATTTATCTGAATTAACCAACGAAGAAATGGCTAAGCTCCTCGACCGCAGTGGGGAATTATCAGATGTTGGTGAGACTGTCGCTGCCATACTTGCAGATGTGAAAGCAAACGGGGATGCTGCTCTGCGTGAGTATACGAAAAAGTTTGACGGTGCCCAGTTGAGTGACATTGAAGTTTCCAGTGAGGAAATAGATGAAGCTGTAAACAGCATCGATGAATCCCTGTTAAAGCATCTCGAATTTGCGGCAGAGAACATCAGGAAATTCCACCAGGCTCAGATGCCCGAAAAACTCTGGTTCATGGAGCTTTCCCCTGGTGTAGAACTGGGTCAGAAGATAACTCCCCTTTCAAGTGTGGGTGCCTATGTTCCGGGGGGTCGCGCTTCATATCCTTCTACTGCTCTTATGACTATAATCCCGGCAAAGGTCGCAGGCGTGAAGAATGTTGTTATGTGTACTCCTCCGGGTTCGGATGGAAAGATAAATCCACTCACACTTGCAGCAGCAAGAGTTGCGGGTGCCGACCATGTGTATAAGCTAGGTGGCGTGCAGGCTGTCGCTGCAATGGCATATGGTAGTGAAAGTGTTTTGAGCGTTGACAAAATAGTAGGCCCCGGTAATGTATTTGTCACAGCTGCAAAGATGCAGGTCCGTGACTATGCTGAAATTGATTTCCCTGCAGGTCCCAGTGAAGTACTTATCATAGCCGATGACTCCGCAGATGCGGCCATGGCAGCTTCTGATATCATTGCCCAGGCAGAGCATGACCCTAATGCAGTGTCGGTTCTGGTTACCACTTCTGCAAAATTGGCACAGGATGTCAGAGATGAGGTAAATAAGCAGGCAGCAAAGACCCTGAGGTATGAGATCGTTGAAAGTTCTCTCAAAAATGCTGCTATAGTAATTGCAGATTCCATTGATGCGTGCGTTGAGCTATCAAACGATTTTGCTCCTGAGCACCTTGAGATCATGGTGGAAGACGCAGATGCCGTACTTGAGAAGATAGAGAATGCAGGTTCCATATTCGTTGGTAACTATGCCCCTGTACCGGTGGGCGACTATGCGTCCGGTACCAATCACGTATTGCCTACTGCAGGTTATGCAAAGGTCTATTCGGGACTCAATATCCTTCATTTCCTCAAGATCGCAAGCATACAGAGAATAAACAAAGAAGGTCTCGGTACCTTGAAAGATGCGGTCATCTCAATAGCAGAAAAAGAGGGACTGGCGGCCCATGCTGATTCTATTCGCATGAGGTTTAAGGATTAACATTTATTTTTTTTTGTGCCCGAAATCGATAATTATTTAATAGGTAGACACTTACACTTATTTAGTAAGTTCTAACTGCATAGAACTACAAGTGAGGGAGTTCAATGAAAATAAGAGTCGTAAGTTCACGGGAGGAAATACCAAATCTCAACCCGAGTGAGAAGGTAATCCATCTTGCTTTTAGGCCATCGAACAAGGATATATTCTCCCTGGTGCAGACATGCCCCAAGGTGGAAGTTATCCAGATACCAAGTTCCTACAGGCGGACGGTTTCCAAGTCCATTGAGATGTTCATGGAAATGCAGGACATAAAACTTGTAGAGGGCGATGTGTGGGGGCACAGAAAAGATATCAATGAGTACTATAGCGTATCACCGGCTTTGCTTGACAAGGTCAAGGAACTCAAATCGGATGGTTTGTCTGACGAGGAGATCGTCAATAAACTGGAACGTGAGGGTAAACTGAATCGTGATATGTTGTTCTACATATTGAGCAAGAAGTAATTACCTTTTGTCATCGGGTTTGCAGAGTAGGCTTGCATAGTTCATACTGTATCAGCAGGTTGACTCTGCCCTTATTTCTTTTCTACATTAGGTTCATTACATTTTTAGTTTGTAATCTGGCAATTTGATATGCTGTTTTTTAATTCATGTTTCGATCCAGATGCAATAATGTCAAATTAACTGGCAGGACGACGAATTTATATAAGTTAATAAGTTCATTACAAGCAGAAAATAAGACAGGAAAGGATTTTGCGAACATGACTCAATATGGAAAAGTGTATCTGGTTGGTTCAGGGCCTGGAGACCCGGAACTTCTGACGATTAAGGCTCGAAGATTGATTGACACCGTTGATGTTGTAGTTTATGACCAACTTCCGGGCAAGGCTATACTTGACTCTATTCCTTCCGGAACTGAGAAAATAAACGCCGGTAAGCATTCAGGCGAACATACTCTAAAACAACATGAGATAAATGCGGTTATTGTTGAAAAGGCAAAGGAAGGAAAGAGTGTTGTCCGTTTGAAGGGCGGGGATCCTTACATGTTCGGACGCGGTGGCGAAGAAGCCCAGGAGCTCATTGAGGCTGGTGTCCAGTTCGAAGTGGTGCCAGGTATCACGTCTGCTGTGGCAGTGCCTGCATATGCCGGAATTCCTGTGACCCACAGGGATCATGCATCAATGGTAACTTTCATAACCGGTCACGAAGACCCGACAAAAGATGAAAGTGCTCTTGACTGGAAGACACTTGCAAATTTCAATGGTACCATTGTCATCTTCATGGGTGTGAAGATGCTGGGCAGGAATGTAGGCGAACTCATGAAGAACGGCAAGGACCCGCAGACTCCCGTTGCACTCATAGAGAGGGGCACGCGCCCTGACCAGAGGGTCACGATCGGTACTCTTGAGAATATTGAAGCAATTGCTAAAGAAAGGGGTGTAAAGACTCCTGCAATAACCATAATTGGTGACGTTGTCAAACTTCACGAAGAGCTTGGTGAACAGTTTCTTTCCGAATAAGGGGCTTTGGTTATGACTGAACTGGATAAAAAGCCTGTACTTGCGATAATGAGGCCGGAAAGGTATGTAAAAGGATCCGTGGAGCTTGCAGAGTCACTTGGTTTTGAATCCGTTGCTGTTCCAATGATAGAGCTTACGGATATGAAGGATGCTGAATTCGATGGCTTTGTCGAAAGAGTTCTTTCAGGCAGCTCCGATTATGTCATATTTACCAGTGCTAATGGGATCGATTTCACTCTGGGTAAGATCCCTGAGGATTCAAGGCAGGACTTCATGGATGCCCTGAATACTACCAATGTCATTGCCATCGGTCCTACGACCCGTAAGTCTCTGGAGAACCTTGGTATCAATGTAATGGGCATGCCAGGTGTCTACAGTTCAGAAGGCATAGTTGACTATCTATGCGGTTCGGTGGAAGGCAAGATCATAGATATGGCAAGGAGTTACTATGGCTCATCCTTGCTCAACGAAGGTCTCATCAAGTGTGGAGCAATAGTCCATGAGACTCAGGTATACACGCTCATTAAACCTGAGGGTGAGATGCAGCGCCAGTTCATCAGGGATGTGTTTGATGGGAAAATAAGTGTTTTTGCATTTACAAGTTCCATGATGGTGCACAATTTCTTTGAGTACGCCCGGGAAGTTGGTTCTGAGGCTGAGGCAGTCTCCATTCTTAACGGCTCAATAGTAGCTGCCATAGGTGGTCCCACGGCAAAGACTCTTGAGGGCTATGATGTTAATGTATCTGTAACTCCTGGAAAATTCACATTTGAAGATGTACTGCGGAAGGTGCTGGAAGTAATTAGTCCCGCATCATCCTGATTTTTTATTTTTGTTACATACTATTATCAGATTTTTTTGCTTGTGCAACTACCATAGATATAATATAGTATGGTTGTATAGGTTGGTCACATACTAATAGCAGACTTTCTTTTGTCCTTTTATTTCGGAGCACTTGTTATGATAGGTATTTCAAAGTTATATTGCAGAACTGTAGAGCCATCGGACGCGCTGCGTTATGGGCGTGATTCTAAGAAGCTCCCTTCGCATTTGTTGCAGTTCTCAAAGGATAAGAAACCAGTTGTCGTCTGGAACATAACCCAGCGTTGTAATCTTCGTTGTGCTCACTGTTATGCTCATTCAAAGGATATTGAATACAAGAATGAGCTTAGTACTGAACAGGGAAAGGAACTAATCGATGATCTCGCAGAATTCGGTTCTCCTGTAATTCTCTTTTCAGGTGGCGAACCTCTTATGAGAAAGGACCTTCCTGAACTTGCAGCCTATGCAACATCAAAGGGTATTCGTGCAGTGATCTCCACCAATGGTACTATGATCACCGAAAAGGTTGCGCAGAAGCTCAAGGATATAGGTCTGTCCTATGTGGGTATTTCCCTTGATGGTATGAGGGAGACCAATGACAAATTCAGGGGCATCGAAGGTTCATTCGATAAGGCTCTGGAAGGCCTGCGTAATTGTCAGAAAGTGGGCATAAAGGTAGGACTACGCTTTACCATCAATCGCCACAATGTCCATGATATCCCTGCAATATTTGACCTGCTTGAGGAAGAGAATATTCCTCGTATCTGTTTCTACCATCTTGTATATGCTGGCCGGGGCTCAGAGATGGTAGATGAAGACCTGTCTCTAGAGAGAAGCAGAAAAGCTGTAGACCTTCTTATTGACAGGACTCGTGCACTCCACGAAAAAGGCAAGATGGTGGAAGTTCTGACAGTGGATAATCACTGCGATGGGCCATACATCTACCTGCGTTTGCTGAAAGAGGATCCTGAGCGTGCAGCCGAGGTTCTCGAACTTCTCGAGATGAACAGGGGTAATTCCACAGGGATTGGCTTTGGCTGTATATCCTGGGATGGTTCCGTGCATCCTGACCAGTTCTGGAGACATTATACATTTGGTAACGTAACGGAACGCAAGTTCAGTGAGATCTGGACCGATACTTCAGATAAGCTTATGGCAGGACTGAAGGACCGAAAACCGCTCATACAGGCCAATGCCGACAGGTGTGCAAAATGTAAATGGTTCGATGTCTGTAATGGTAACTTCCGTGTCCGGGCTGAAGCTGTGTTCGGTAACGTATGGGCCGACGATCCTGCGTGCTACCTTACAAAAGAAGAGATCGGATATCCTGAGGATGACTGATTTTTCCTTTTTCCTTTCTTTTTTCCTGAATTTACATGTGTGGAATCAGGTAGTTTAGAAATACATACGCAAGTATGGCTGCTGTTATCGCAAGAAAAAGAAGCTTCATAGCAAGTTTTAAGAGCATTTTTCACCTTTTTATTAGCACATGATCTTGACAGAATGTGTATTTAATCTGTGTATACTATAAGCAAAATCTGCTCATGTATAAAAGGAATATGGCGCATAAGGCGCCATTTGCAAAAAAAATTATTTAATATGTTTAAACTTCTATGCAGTTCTGCCAGACTCCATGTATATTGCAGCATTCGAGGGCACAGAATGCCTTGAAGTCATCAATATTGTTCACATGGAATGAGGCAACAGGGTTTGTGTGTACTGGTTCGAAGTTCATTCTGCCCAGGTCTACGGTATTTCCTTCTTTTGTAATGCCGTATAGCTCCACCCATTCAATGTGATGCTCTACTGTGTTTGGATGTGGAACTTCCTTTCCTACGATAACTCTGACTAAGTCGTTGCCTTCCTGTCCATGACCCTTGATGATGTCAATCTCAGGTACATGCTTCTCTTTGCCTTCAGCTTCCTTTCCTTTCAGTATATCTCCAAAGTTCATATTCTCACCTCATCGTTTAATTCGTAGTATTATTGTTATTCTTTCTTTACAGGTGGTACGAATACCCTTGTAGCAAGTTCCCTGTCAAGTATGAACAAACCATTGCCATCGTTTCCTATAAGCTTCAATTTTGCAATGATCTCATTGTCATTTCCTTCCTCTTCAATCTGCTCTGTTACATACCACTGGAGGAATATCTGTGTTGCATAGTCTCTTTCCTCGGTTGCAAGATAGACGAGGTCATTGATGGATTTGGTAATGAACTGCTCATGCCCAAGGGTTGCCTCGAACATCTCAAGAAGGGTGCCAAAATCGGTTGGTGGTTTCTCAATAGCTTCCAGCACAACTTTTTCTCCCTGGTCGTTGACATAATTGTATAGCTTCATTGCATGTGTCATTTCTTCCTGATACTGTACCATGAACCAGTTGGCAAAACCATCAAGTCCGACATTGCTGCAGTGCGCGGACATTGACATGTAGAGATATGCTGAATACATTTCCTTGTTAATCTGCCCATTTAAAGCAGCATTCATTTTCTCGCTAATCATTCAATTCCTCCTTTTTGATCATCATGAAAATCTTAAAATTTCAGAGTATCATCTAAAAGACGATCACTTCGTATCCATCTTCCAGGTACCTTGTCATGCTGGGGTGTCCGGACATCTCATCACGTAATGCAAGGTTCTGCTCCTTTGCGCTCTCAAGACTTTCCGTCTTTGCAGCACATGCTCTGCATACACAATCTATGAGTCCTGAATCCCTTGCTTTCTCATAAAGTTCTGTGAAGGGTTTCTTGTCTTCCACTGCTTCCCTTATCAGCCGGGTGGCAGATCCTTCGATAATGAGCTTTACATCATAACCTTTTTCTTTCATTTCAAGGGAATTCATCAATGAATGAATAAAGCACATAGGCTCCCCATTGAACGCAAAAACAGCTATCTTCTTGGTCATAAAAGTCCATCTCCAATCATGTACGTAATCAGAGTACCCCTCTCTACAATTTAGTAGATTTATATAAAGTGTTTTCGGTAATTGTATTTTTTCGTGCAGTTGCGCTCTGTTTTTGATTATGGTGTTACTTGGTCAATAGTTAATTTATTACACCTGTTTGTATAATTCTCCATGCATTCGGATGGTCACTCTTCAATTGATATTTTGCTGACTGTTATCGTTTAATCAACACAACCAGATAATTTAAATAATGCTAGACCACTGTATGATAAAAAAAGACATTCACTATACAATATTTATCGGAGAGTTTCAATGACGGTCCCAAAAGAATATGTCCCTCATGAGGTTGAGCCAAAATGGAAAGAAGCATGGGATATGTCCATGTATCATTTTGACTGGAATGACAGCAGTAGACCACAGTTTATTATAGATACTCCTCCTCCTTATCCCACGGGTAATTTCCACATAGGCAATTCCCTCAACTGGTGCTATATAGACTTTGTTGCACGTTACAAGAGGATGTGCGGTTTTAACGTAATGTTCCCACAGGGCTGGGATTGCCACGGTCTTCCTACTGAAGTAAAAGTAGAAGAAATTCATGGAATCACCAAGAATGAAGTTTCAAGGGCCGAATTCAGGGAAATGTGCCGTGAACTCACTGTTGGAAATATCGAGAAGATGCGCCAGACCATGCTAAACCTCGGTTTCTCTACTGACTGGAGCAACGAATTTGTCACAATGGAGCCTGAATATTATTCCAAGACCCAGAGGTCTTTCAGGCAGATGTACGATATGGGCCGTTTGTATCAGTCAGAGCATCCTGTCAACTGGTGTCCAAGATGTGAAACCGCAATCGCACTTGCAGAAGTTGAATATGAGGGCCGTGATACAAAACTGAATTACCTTAATTTCGACAAATTACAGATCGCTACTACAAGGCCAGAACTGCTGTCAGCATGTGTGGCAGTTGTTGTCAACCCTGATGATGAACGTTATTCTGGGTATCTGGGCAGCAAGGTCAAAGTTCCTATATTCGGCCATGAGGTTTCTGTTATTGGTGACAGTGATGTAGATCCTTCATTTGGTACCGGTGTCGTTATGATCTGTACCTTTGGTGATAAGCAGGACGTTCGCTGGTGGCTGGAGCACGGTCTTCCTCTTCGCAAGGCCATTGATAAACAGGGTCTTATGACCGCCATTGCCGGCAAATATGAGGGCATGAGCATTTCTGAGTGTAAGGCTGCTATCATTGAGGATCTGAAAGAGCAGGGCTATCTCTTTGAGCAGAAGACTCTTGATCAGAATGTTGGTATGTGCTGGAGATGCAGCACTCCTATTGAGATACTTTCCGAGCGTCAGTGGTTCATTAAGATCGATACGGATGCAGTTGCAAAGGCAGCAGATGAGATCGAGTGGCTTCCTGAATACATGAAGGTAAGGCTTGACAACTGGGTAAATACAATGGAATGGGACTGGTGTATCTCACGCCAGAGACTTTTCGCAACTCCAATCCCCGTCTGGTACTGTAAGGACTGTGGTGAGGTCATGGTGGCAAAGGAAGAATGGATGCCAATAGATCCTACACAGCAGCAACCGCCTGAGTTATGTAAATGTGGTTGCAGTGACTTTGAGGCTGAGGAAGATGTACTTGATACCTGGATGGACTCATCCATAACGGCACTTCATGTGTCCGGCTGGCTCTCAGACCATGAGATGAGGAACCCCACACAACTTCGTCCACAGGGTCATGATATCATTCGTACCTGGTCATTCTATACCATACTTCGCTCAATGGCTATCACTGGTAAGAAACCATGGGATTCCATCCTGATCAATGGAATGGTACTTGGCGAAGATGGCCATAAGATGAGCAAGTCACTTGGTAACGTAATCTCTCCTGAAACGGTAATTGCAGATTACAGTGCTGATTCGTTCAGGCAGTGGGCTGCCATAGGTGGCTCCCCTGGTTCCGATGTTATGTTCCGCTGGAAAGATGTGGTGTCAGCATCACGTTTCTTCACCAAGATGTGGAGCATATACAGGTTCTCAATGATGCATCTTGAAGATTATACCTACGAAGATATGGATGCCAGTGACCTGAAGGTAATTGACAGGTGGCTGCTCAGTAACCTTAACAGACTTATTGCTTCAGTGACAGAGAGCATGGATGCATACCAGTTCGACGAAGCATTTAAGTCAATTCGTGGTTTCACATGGGATATATTCGCAGATAATTACATAGAATTGATAAAATCACGTTTGTATGGCGAAGATGAGGCTGCCAAGAATGCTGCCAAGTACACACTTTTCACAGCTATCGATTCAATTGCACGCATGCTCGCACCATTCGCTCCATTCTTTGCAGAAGAAATGTTCTCTCGCATAGGGGAAGGAAGTGTACATGTCCAGTCATGGTCTCAGGTGCAGGAATCAATGATCGATGAGGGTGCTGAGGGTGCAGGCGAGTTCATTAAGGATGTTGCAAGCAGTGTCCGAAGATACAAGTCTGAACATGGGATGGCATTGAACGCTCCTCTTGAAAAGATCGAGGTATATGGTATTTCAACAGATATCTCAGACCTTTTAGGTGTAACCAATTCTCCGGTTGTTCTGATGGAGGGCGAACCTGACTTTGAGCATGTTCCTGTGAACATCAAACCAAGTATGGGTATTATAGGTCCAAAATTCAGAGGTAAGGCAAAGGCTATTATCAATGCCCTTATGGATGAGAATCCAAAGAAGATCGCTGATGAGGTCGCAAAGGGTATGATCACTGTCACAGTTGACGGTGAGGTCATAGAACTTGAGCCTGGGTGTGTGGAAGTAGAAAAGGAGGTCGTGTCAGCCGGAAGATCTGTTGATGTGCTTGACATCAGTGGTGTTCCTGTTGTTATCGTAAAATGAGCTATTCAGGGAAATATTAAGGAAATATTAGGTGATAATTTGAAAATCAAGGGAAGAGTGCAGATCAGAAAATCAACCAAGAATAAATTGATGGCTGGTCTTAGATCCACTTTTGGTGATGAGGTCGAGCAGATTCAGGAAAGGAAAATTGAGACTGCTATGGCTGATGATTTTCCGATAGTCATCATTGATGGGAAAGTTCTCCTTTTCCAGGTAAGTGATACCTATTTCCCTACTGTACGAGGTGTTCTCGAACTTGGCCTGCGTAAGAATGTTGTGATGGTTGATTCCGGAGCTATCCGCTTTGTGGTAAACGGTGCTGATATTATGTCTCCGGGTATCACTTCAGCAGATCCTGAAATTCAACCAAATGATCCTGTGATCATTGTGGAGGAGACTCACGACAAACCTCTTGCAATAGGTATTTCGCTTCTTCCGGGCAGTGAAATGGTGGCAAATTCCGGTAAGGCTATCAAGTCAGTGCATTATGTAGGCGATAAATTGTGGAATCTTGAACTGTGAAAGAAATAATTAATATATGATGAATGTGCATATAAATCAAACCACAATTCCACTAACAATTAAGTAGTATTGATATAAATATAGCATCAAATGTTTTTGAATATATGAGGGCGAACTATGGCAAAGATCATGAACAAGTTATTTGGTGGCAGTAACAAAACCGCAACCGTTGAGGATGAATACACCGAACTTGACCTTACCAAGTATGAAGGAGTGCTCGACGACGAGCCTGCTGAAACATATATCAGGGTTGCTGAACTGGCTAATCTGAATGAGCTTACATCCCTTAAAAAGGAAATCTATGATGGGAATATCGTAATGATCGATATCTCAAATATTAAGGCAGACAAGCTCATGCTTGATCGTGCACTTAAAGACCTCAAGGACGTTGTCATTGATGTCCATGGTGATATTGCAGGGATCAAGGATGACCAGGTTCTTGTAACACCAACAGGTATCAAGATCGACAGATCAAAGATCATTGGTGGAAGATATTGAGTGAAGAGGAATCCTGCCGTAATTTCGTTACAAAAACGTCTTGCCCGCTTTGTCATAAGGAACTAATCATCAACTGGCAGGGTGATGATATCCCTTATTTTGGGGAGGTTATGCATATTTCCTCAATATGTGAATGCAGTTTTAAGTTTGCAGACACATTAATTCTTTCCCAGCGAGATCCAATGAGATATGCGCTGGAAGTGGATGGTCTTGAGGACCTTAATAGCAGGGTAGTACGTTCCACTTCAGGTACAATTCGTATACCTGAGCTTGGCATTGATGTAGAGCCCGGTTCAATTTCAGATTCCTATGTTACCAATGTTGAGGGTGTACTTGACAGGATACTCAATGTTGTCAACACTGCGATCAAATGGTCGGAGCAGGAGGGGGATGAGGAAAAACTTTCCAAAGGACTGGAGATTCAGCAAGTTCTCACGGATGTAATTGAAGGTAAAAGGTCTCTTACAGTTGTAATAGAAGATCCTTTTGGTAACAGTGCGATAATATCTGACAAGGTAAAGTCCACCGTTTTGAGTCCCGAGGATGCTGAGCAGCTTAAAACAGGTATGATAGTTTTTGATGCAAATGGTTCAGATGTGGAACTGGATGCAGCGGATTCGGAACATTCCCTCACAGATTGATACTATTTTTTCTTTAGGGATGTTCTTCCTAAACCTTTTATATTTTGTCATTCAGATATTTAGTAATTAGTTTTTCATATTTTTGAGGGGAGCTTTGCTTTGGAAGATGATGATCTAAAAGTAGTAACAATGCCTCTTATAGGGGATGATGTGCCTGTATTCAAGGCCAGGTCGACCATGGGTGTTATTAATTTCCCGGAAGATTACAGGAGGAAGTGGGTCATATTTTTCAGCCATCCGGGTGATTTCACTCCAGTCTGTACCACTGAGTTCATAAAATGTGCAACTATGCAGGAGGGGCTCAGGGAACTCAACACTGAGCTGCTTGGCCTCTCGGTTGACAGCGTACATTCGCATATTGCCTGGATAAGTGCCATCAGGGACAAGGTGGAGTACAGGGGTATGAAGGGTGTTGATGTGATGTTCCCTATCATTGATGATGTCAGTCTGGAGATTTCCAGAAAATATGGCATGATCCACCCGAATGCTCATTATTCTCCTGATGAGCTGCTTGAGAAATTCGAAAGAAGCCATGGAAAACTGGAAGTTCCTCAGTTCAGTACCGAAACCGTTCGTGCAACTTTTATCATTGATCCTATGGCAAAGGTGAGGGCTATTCTTTATTATCCATTATCAAACGGAAGGAGCATGGGTGAGATCAAAAGACTTCTCATGGCACTGCAAAAGTCTGATCGTGAGGATGTCTTCACTCCTGAGAACTGGCAGCCGGGTGAGGATGTGATAGTTCCGGCTCCTGATACATGGCCACATGCAAAAGAGATTGTATGCTCTGCAGAGAAAACAAAGTGTTTTGATTGGTTCCTGTGTTTGAAGAAAGATGGACCGGAATGAGTTTATTTCTTTTTATTTCTTTATTTTGAGTTGTTTCTCTCTTTATTTTCCTTCTTTCTTACTTCCTATTTCTTTTGTTTCGTAATATTTTCTGTATTTGATCAATTTTAACAATTGGGAATCAGCTTCTTCATATCCGGTTGCCTGCCAAAGGAAACGGCTATAAGCAATGTACTTGTTTATGTAGCCAAAATCATTAATCAGGTGAATATAATGGCAGAACAAGAGAAAGATGCTGCACTTCCTTCTAAAGAAAATTTCAGTGAATGGTATAACGACCTTCTCCAGAAGGGCGAGATCATGGATGTACGTTATCCTGTAAAAGGATCATACGTCTGGTTCCCATTTGGCTTTAACATCAGGAGAAATGTCTATGAAATTATGCGTAAACTTCTGGACACGGATCATCAGGAAACCTTGTTTCCACTTTTGATCCCTGAGAATGAGTTTATGAAAGAGGCTGAGCACATAAAAGGGTTTGAAGAAGAGGTCTATTGGGTAACACACGGTGGTACTTCTCCCCTTGATGTCAAGCTTGCTCTTCGTCCGACCAGTGAGACTGCTATCTATCCTATGTATAAGCTATGGGTTCGCTCTCATGCTGACCTTCCGCTCCGCCTCTACCAGATAGTCAACACTTTCAGGTATGAGACTAAACACACCCGCCCTCTCATAAGGCTGCGTGAGATTACTTCTTTCAAGGAAGCACATACTGTGCATGCAACATGGGATGATGCAGCTGCACAGGTGGATGAAGCTATAAGGATATACAAGGAATTCTATCGTATGCTTGCAGTTCCTGTCCTGCCTTCAAAAAGACCTGACTGGGATAAGTTCCCGGGTGCAGACTATACCATAGCAACCGATGCATTGATGCCAGATGGAAAAACACTTCAGGCTGGTACTGCACATCATCTGGGTGATAATTTCGCAAAGACCTTCGATATCAAATATGAGGATGCTGAGGGTGAACAGGTATATGCATATCAGACCTGTTATGGTGTTTCAGAACGTTCCATTGCAGCTCTGATCTCCATTCATGGTGACGATAAGGGTCTTGTACTTCCTCCATCTGTTGCTCCTGTGCAGGTTGTAATTATTCCTATTATATTCAAGGAATCCGCGGAAGTTCTCGAGGCATGTAATAATGTCATGTCCATGCTGGAAGATGCTGGCATACGTGTGAAAATGGATGCAAGTGATGATCGTCCTGGTGCTAAGTACTATAAATGGGAAATGAAGGGTGTTCCTGTAAGGCTGGAGCTTGGTCCAAGGGATCTTAAGAATAATGCAGCTATGCTTGCACGCCGTGATACTGGTGAAAAGGTGCAGGTATCTCTTGATAACATCAAAGAGGAAGTTCTTTCTCTTCTGGATGCAGTGCAGGATGGTCTTTACGAAAAAGCAAAGGATGAACTTGAGGCTCGCATATTTGAATGCTCAAGCCTTGAAGAAGCTAAAACGAAGCTTTCTGAGGGTATTACCAAGTTATTCTGGTGTGGTGAAGAGGAATGTGGCCTTAAGCTTGAGGAAGATGTTGGTGCAGGTATCCTTGGAATTCCTACTGAGCAGGATGCACGCTCTGGCAAATGTCCTGTGTGCGGTGCAGATGCGAAAACCATGGTGTATGTTGCCAGAACGTATTAATTGAGCTGGAAAACGTACATATATACCTTGTAAAATAAACTAAGTGATTATTATGGACTCACTATCTCCTGAAAACGCCAAATTACCAAAAAATCCTCTGTTTGCATGTGTGCTTGGAAATACAGCTACTGCTTACATTGAAGGATTATCTGCAGCAGGAAAAACTGCAAAGCTGACTGACTACACTCCAGCTGGAGATGCTGAAGTCCTGGAGGTCGGGACTATCATAGATATTCCGATCCTGCCAATGACTCCGCCTTATGATACTCCAACTCCCGCTCTCATTACGAGGGTCGCCTTGCAAATGTCGGGTGTCCCTCATCTTCTGGTAAATGCAGGTTTGAGGGTATTCCCGGCGGAACAGGTCCCTCTTGTTGATGTAGGTGGGAAGCCCGGAGATGATATCAGGGGTGAGGTTGCAGTCCATGATGTTGAAAATGTGTTCAAGAATGCTTACAAGCTTGGTGAGGAACTTTCAAGAAAGCATGACCTTGTTGTGATCGGTGAGAGTATAGCTGCAGGAACCACCACTGCAAACGCAGTTCTGCAATCTCTTGGCTATGATGGAAATGTTAGTAGCAGTGCTTCTTCAAACCCTCTTGACCTTAAAAAGGAGGTTGTTGCAGAAGCTTTGAAAGTTTCGGGAATAAGTCATGGTTCCCTGCGCCATGATCCGCTCAAAGCAATAGCTTGTGTTGGTGACCCCATGATGGTTGTAGTTGCAGGAATCGCAGCAGGTCTTGGTGAGACTCGGCTGATACTTGCAGGTGGTACTCAGATGGAGTCTATTTTTGCTGTTATCAAGCATCTTGGTTATACTACTGACAACATGACCATTGTAACTACAAGTTATGTTGCAGATGATGATTCTGCAAGCTTTAGGGAAATTGCAGATCAACTTGGTGCAAAATTCTACGGTATGGACCTGGAGTTTGGTAAATCCAATTCACAGGGACTTCGGCAATATGAGCTCGGCTTTGTCAAGGAAGGTGTCGGTGCAGGTGGTGCTGTGTATCTTGCACGTATGTTTGGTCATTCTCTTGATGGCCTGCGCACAGAACTCGAAAATCTCTGTGGTGAGCTGTGCAAGCTTGGAAGCCTTGACCGGGTTGAAGAATAATATTTAGGTGCGTCGGAAAAATTTCCGGTGTATTTTTCTTTTAATTTTTCTCTTTTTTAACTGTTTGTTGTTTTTAGGCATGTTTTTCAAAATTGCTGTGTTTTTGCTAAATCTTGTGTAATTCGGGTGGATGCTACCGCTAGGTATATCATTGATAAGATGTATTTTGAGTTATATTCCCCTGTTTTCGGGGGGCTGTGGCCTAGCCTGGTATG
Organism: Methanolobus sp. ZRKC3; assembly: GCF_045291275.1. Classification (GTDB taxonomy): domain Archaea; phylum Halobacteriota; class Methanosarcinia; order Methanosarcinales; family Methanosarcinaceae; genus Methanolobus. Next base: position 1,421,741 of record NZ_CP146982.1, on the reverse strand, counting down.
GCGACGGGCTCCAACGGATAAATGATGAACAACGGGTATACTGAGGCTTAACCTGACGGGGTTGGCCGGTGAGGAACCGTTGGAGCACTGATATGTGTTCATGAACTTTCAAGCTGTATTTATACAGTAGTTCGGAGATACCCGTCGATCGTGTGTTCGAATCGCACCAGCCCCACGTTTTTTCTTTATTTTCACTTTTATAGTGGAATCTAGCTAAATTTATATATGTGTATATATCATATAGGATTATTAATTAATATTGAATTATTTATTATGTTTAATAATGTCTTTCGTTTATGTCATGTCGGATAGATAAATGTAAACAGGGTCGTTTGCTACCATCATGTTTATATCAATATGCATTTATCTATGGTCAACGTGCAGTAAAGGAGCATATGGTGTATGCAAAATAAGGATAAAGTACTCATTGTCGATGATGAAGTGGCTATTGTGGAGTTAATGGGCCTCTATCTTAAGTCTGATTATGATGTCATCAATGCATATAATGGTCAGGAAGCACTTGATAGGGTCAAGGCTGATAAACCGGACATAATCCTTCTGGACGTTATGATGCCTGACATGAATGGGTATGAAGTTTGTCGCATTCTCAAAACATCGGTTGAAACCCAATTTCTTCCTGTGATTATGGTTACTGCCCTGTCTGGCAAGGATGATCGTATCAAAGGTATTGAAGCTGGTGCCGATGAGTTCCTTGGAAAACCTGTTAACAGGCTTGAGCTGGTTACGAGGGTCAAGTCTCTGCTACGTATCAAACATCTTCAGGATAAGATGTTGGCTGAAAGGAATGAAGCCATGAATTATCTTGATGTCGCTGGCTTTATCGTGTCTGTTGTCGATAGTGATATGAGGATCCATCTGATCAACCAGAAAGGTAATGATGCCTTTGGCTATGATGAATTCGAACTGATAGGTCAGGATTTTGTAAATACTCTTCTAAAGGCTGATTCTCGGGAGGGTGCAAGAAAGATGTTCCAGTCAATTCTTTCTGGGGATGCTGAACTTCCGGAATATGCCGAGCGTGTAATTGTCTGCAAAGATGGCAGGGAGATACCTGTGCGCTGGCATGATGCATTGTTAAGGGACTCTGAAGGTAATATTACTGGAATAGTGTTATCCGGCGAAGATCTCAGCATGTTTGAAAAGTGAGTATTAGTTCTCATCTATCTTGCAGGACTGCTCATTCTCTCTTTTGTTTAACAGGGTTGCTGTAATGCAGCTTATCCATCTCTTGTGTAGGATGACATGAAGTGCAATTCCAATTGTAAACATGATGCTGGATCTGTTGTGTATTAGGGTCCATGTGGCTTTACTGATTCCCATGTATTCCTGATATCTTCCACGTGGGACTCCTCCTGGTATTGCTACATACATGAAAAAACCTGTAAAAGCAACTATGATGAAAAGCATTGTTAATAGCAGATCAAGTAAATAGTTCAATTTTGCCCTGTTCATTAATTTTGATTAGGTTTCGATGATTTAAAGTATTTGTCAAAGTTGTCGGCTAAAAAGATTTAAATCATATTAGGCAGGTAGTAGTCCTGTTTCATTATCGGGATATGTCCCGTGGGAATGTAGCTTTTAAAAAGCTGAACCGTGAAACAAAATATATGAAACAAGGTGAATAAATTGTCTAAATCATTTTACGGATATGTAAGAGATGCATGGAAGGACCCGGACAACACATATGTCAGGGAACTCAGATGGGAAAGACTCCAGGAATGGAGACGAGAAGGCTCTGTTACCAGAGTAAGACGTCCAACACGTATTGACAGAGCACGCTCCCTCGGATACAAGGCAAAGCAGGGAATCATCGTAACTCGTGTCAAGGTACGCAGAGGAAGTCTTAGAAAGTCAAGGTACATCCGTGGTAGGCGTACCCAGCGTATGGGTAAGAACAAGATTACTGCAGGCAAGAGCATCCAGAGGATCGCAGAAGAGCGTGCAGGAAGAAAATACCCTAACATGGAAGTATTGAACTCTTATTGGGTTGGTGAAGATGGTAAATTAAAGTGGTACGAAGTAATTCTCGTAGATCCAAGCCATCCTGTCATCAAGAGCGACAAGAACCTCAACTGGATATGTGGCAATACTCACAAGGGACGTGCAAATCGTGGTAAGACCAGTGCAGGTCGCAAGGGTAGAGGTATGATGTGCCGTGGAACCGGTACAGAAAAGACCAGGCCAAGTATAAGATCAAACCAGAACAGAGGCAAGTGATCCACTATATTAACTTGCGTGTGATCGCGCATTCGACTGAAGATCTATCCAGGGTTCGAAAGGCCCTGGACTACTTTTTACTGAATTCCGCAGGTGCAAGCGAAGATAGCAATACTGATGATGCTGTCGAAATGCTAAATGTTGAAGGCTACTACGGAAATCCTATTACTATCCTCAGTGCACAGATTACTCGCAAATCAGACTCCAAGGCTATTGCCAATTTCATCAGGCAAAAGATGCATCCTGATGATGTTCAACGTCTCCGCAGTGAGATGCCAGACCGTCTTGATGATGACCAGGTATTTCATATCAGGCTTGATAAACAGGCAGCTTTTCAGGAGATTGTGAAATTGACCTCTTCATCAGATGCAATTACTGTAAAGGTCAAGATAGCCACATATCCTAAAAACAGGCAAAAAGCCGGGCTGATAGTGGAGGAGTTGTTTGGCTGACCCTCGATTCTATGATCTGAATGTTCATTTGAGTGATGGGGGCTGCAATGCTCTTGAAGATCTGTCCTTTTTTGCAAAACATCTGGGTTATAGTGGAATAGCTTTAGAATATACGGAAAAGGCAGAAAATGCCGGTTCCGTGGATCTAGAAGATTTTGAGGTTTTTTCTGCTGTTGAGGTTTATGTAAGCAACGCATCAAAACTGCATGGTCAGATTGGTAAATGTCGTAGTAAGACTGATGTGATCGTGGTTTGTGGTGGTAGTGAAAGCATTAACCGAACGGCGGTTGAAAATCCCAATGTGGATGTTCTCGTGAAGCTTAGCACTCCTAAAGATAATGGTTTTAATCACGTGCTTGCGAAAGAAGCAGCTGATAACAATGTTGCTATTTCCTTTGATCTTGGTGATGTCATACAGTTAAGGGGAGGTCGCAGGGTACATGCACTTATGAACTTCAGGAAAAACCTCCTGCTTGTAAGGAAGTATGATGTGCCTTTCATTTTGACAAGTAATGCAACATCTTATTTTGGCATGCGTGCTCCAAGAGAGTTAATAGCACTGGCTGAATTATTTGGCATGACTCGGGATGAAGCCATATCCGGACTGTCAAGTATTCCGGAATCTATAATCTCCAGGAAGCATCCTCCTTCGGGCTATATTTTTGAAGGCGTTCAGGAGTTGGACAGTTTCGAAGATGTTGGGGCTGATGACTCATGAAAGTACTTCCTCCGACATTACGTCCTGATAAAAGGTATCTGGCTTTTGAGCTGGTATCGGAATCTCCTGTTACAAGGGATGAACTGATCCGGGAAATATTTTCGGCCGCATCCCAGCTTCTTGGTGATGTTGGTGCAAGTGAATGTGCCATAAGGCTGCTTGCTTTTGAAGATTCATGTGGTGTTGTTCGCTGCACATCCGACCGGACTGGAAATACGCGTGCAGTACTTGCAACTATCACAAATGTCAAGGGTAAAAAAGTGTTATTCCATGTACTCGGCATATCAGGTACGGTCATAGGTGCAACAAAAAAGTATTTAGAGGGTGCGGATGTATTTAATCCGCAGAACAGTCACATATAAATGAATAGAAGATATAATTTATAGTGTATAGCATAAGTTGCTGTTATTATTTTATTAATCAAAGTAGGAGATTAAGCGATATGCAAATGACACCACAGATGGGTTATGATCGGGCAATTACTGTTTTTAGTCCCGATGGTCGTCTTTTCCAGGTAGAGTACGCTAGAGAGGCAGTCAAAAGGGGCACTACTGCAGCAGGCGTGAAAGCAAAGAACGGCGTGGTTCTGCTTGTTGACAAGAGAATAACAAGCAGGTTGATAGAAGCAGAATCCATTGAGAAGATATTCCAGATAGATGACCACATAGGTGTTGCTACCTCTGGACTGGTTGCAGATGCTCGTGCCCTCGTTGACAGGGCAAGGGTTGAGGCTCAGATCAACATGGTTTCTTACGATGAACCTATAGGCGTGGAAGTAATTGCCAAGAAGATATGTGATCATAAGCAAACCTATACTCAGTATGGTGGGGTTCGTCCTTATGGTACGGCACTGCTGATAGCTGGCGTCGATGATTCCAGGCCAAGGTTATTTGAAAGCGACCCAAGTGGTGCGTTACTTGAATACAAGGCCACTGCTATAGGTGCAGGCAGAAATGCTTTCATGGAAATATTCGAAGCGGACTACGATGAGAATATGGAAATGGATGCTGCTATCATGCTTGGTCTTAAAGCTCTCTACACTTCAACAGAAGGTAAGATAGATGCAACCACTCTTGAACTTGGGGTAGTTACTCTTGAGGACAGGCAATTCAGGAAGCTTCCTGAAGACGAGGTCGCAGCATATGTTAACAGAGCCCTTGAAACACTCAAGGTTGAATCTGAGGACGAAGAGACAGAAGAAAGTGAAGATGAAACTGCTGATGCGCAGGATGAATCTACTGAATGAACGAACATAATTTCATATAAACGGGGTGAGTGAACATGGTATCTCTTGATGAATCTCTAATTGCAAGGCTCAAGAAAGGAAAGAATCACTTTGAGGTTTTTGTTGACCCAGATGGTGCGTTTGCATTCAAAAGGGGTGATAACCTTAACATTGAGGATATAATTGCTGTAGAATCCGTATTTTATGATGCGCGTCAGGGTGACCATGTGGCTGAATCCGTCCTTCAAAGTACATTTGAAACCACCGACGTGATGGAGATTGCAAAGCAGATCATATTGCACGGTGAAATACAGCTAACCAAAGAGCAAAGAAAGCATATTCTGGAGGAGAAGACCAGGCAGGTCATCTCTATCATTGCACAGAATGCCATGAATCCTCAAACAAGGACTCCCCATCCTCCTGCAAGGATTGAAAGAGCAATGGAAGAAGCCAAAGTTCATATCGACCCTCTCAAAGCGGTAGATGAGCAGGTTACCATTGTAATGAAGGCCATACGTCCTATCATTCCTATAAGGTTTGAAGAGGTTGACATTGTTGTAAAGATTCCATCAGATTATGCTTCAAAGGCTTATGGTGAAATATCAAAATTCGGCACACTTCTCAAGAACGAATGGCAAAATGACGGTTCTTGGGTGGCTGTTGTAAAAATACCTGCCGGACTTCAGAATGATTTCTATGGTCTGGTTAATCACCTCACAAAAGGTGACGCCGAAACAAAACTTCTATGAGGATACATAATGGAACATAATATTGTAATTCCAGGCCAGTTTTTATCCGAAAATAAAGATAATTCCGGACCTGGCACTTATGTTAAAGATGGAAAGGTCTATTCTCTTTTGTATGGGATTATGAATGCCAAGAATAAGATTTCAGTAATCCCCTTCTCTGGCAAGTACGTACCTTCACGTAAGGATTTTGTTATTGGGACTGTGATAGATGTCACTCCTTCTAACTGGATATTTGACATAGGTTCCCCTTATGATGGTCTGCTTCATGTTTCAGAGTATCCTCGACGTGTGGATTCTGACAAGATGCGCGGAATAATGGGCATTTCTGATTCCGTATTACTTCGTGTAAAAGATGTAAATCCATCCATGAAAGTTGAGCTGACTATGCGTGAGCGTGGGTTACGAGCTCTTAAATCGGGACGTATTATAGAAGTCGTTCCTGCAAAGGTCCCGAGGGTCATAGGGCATGGTGGTTCTATGGTCTCAATGCTTAAAAAGGAAACAAATTGTGAGATATTCGTTGGTCAAAATGGAAGGATATGGATCGACGGAAATGATAGTGATATGGATCGTCTCGAGAAATCGATTGAGATGATCATGCAGCATTCACATACTTCTGGATTGACGGATCGGGTGTGTCAGTTTTTGAGAAATGAACATGATACTGATTCTGAAGATGAAGAAAATGCTCAGGAAAGCGACCTTACAGAGGATGGAGAAAATGAATGTGAGGTCCACGAGGAAACCTGTAGAAAGGTTGATGCTCTTTTAGACGTTGAGGAAAACTGAGTATAACTTTTTTGTGTATGTGACTGCAGATTGTGTGAATATTGGAGAATTATTATGAGTGATAAACCTGAAAAGTTCATTGATGAGAATGGTTTACGCCTTGATGGAAGGCAAGTTAATGAAATGAGGCCGATGAAAATAGAGATCGGTGTACTTTCCAGAGCAGATGGATCCTGCTATCTGGAATGGGGCAAGAACAAGGTTCTTGCTGCAGTTTATGGGCCAAGGGAGCTTCATCCTAGAAGAATGCAAAAAGCTGATTCAGTTCTTATCAGGTACAGGTATAATATGGCAGCTTTCTCCGTTGAGGATCGTATAAGGCCAGGCCCCAGCAGAAGAAGCATTGAGATATCAAAGGTAAGCAGGGAAGCATTCGAACCTGTAGTCCTTACTCATCTTTACCCTGGTGCTGTAATTGACGTTTTTGCAGAAGTACTTCAGGCTGATGCAGGTACAAGGACAGCTGCTATCAATGCTGCGTCAGTGGCTCTTGCAGATGCAGGTATTCCTATGAAAGGCCTTGTATCAGCATGTGCTGTAGGAAAAGTGGACGGTCAGTTAGTACTTGATCTGAGCAAGGATGAGGATAATTTAGGAGATGCTGATTTCCCTGTTGCAATGACTCAGGATGGCGAGGTTTCACTTGTCCAGATGGATGGGAACTTCACTCAGGAAGAGTTCAAGCAGGCCCTTGAAATGTGTAAAGAAGGCTGTGCAAAGATTCTGGAAATTCAGAAAGAAGCTCTCAAGAACAAATTTGCCGCTGACTCTGTTTTAGGCGTAACTGAAGATGTCGCTGAAGGTGTCACTGAAGATGTCGCTGAAGGTGTCACTGAAGATGTCACTGAAGATGTCACTGAAGATGTCACTGAAGGTCAGGATATTGAAGCTTCAGTCGAAGAAGATGTTTCCGAAGCTCTGCCTGAAGTCGAAGACGGAACTGAGGAAGAATCAGTTGAAGATGTAGAGGAAGCTTTTGAATCTGACATTAAAGAGATTCGGGAAGAAGCCAAGGAAGAAGCTGAGGAAGAATCCGAAGAAGTAGCTGAGGAAGAGGCCGAGGAAGAAGCCATGGACGAAATCGAGGAAGAATTAACAGATTCAACTGAAGAATATGAAGAGGGGCCTGATCCAAAAGAGGAGACTGCTTAATAGGTGGTGAGATCTATGAGTAATCAAGTAATGTCTGCACTGAAAAAAGATTACATTTATAACCTGATGCTTAAGGGAGAGCGTGCTGATGGACGCTCTTTTGACGAAGTGAGGGATATTGAGTTAAGAACAAATGTCATAGACAAGGCAGAGGGTTCTGCATGGCTTAAGCTGGGCGAGACTGAGGTTCTGGTCGGTGTCAAACTCCAGGTGGGTACTCCGTTCCCTGATTCTGCAGGACAGGGTGTTATCATTACAAGTCTTGAGCTTAATCCAATAGCATCCCCTGATTTCGAAGCTGGTCCTCCTAGGGAGAATGCTATCGAAATGGCCCGTGTAACAGACAGGGGTATTCGTGAGTCAGGCGCAATTGATTTAAGCAAGTTGTGTATTACGGAGGGAGAAGAAGTATGGATGGTATTCATCGACGTCCATGTTCTCAACAATACAGGTAATATCCAGGATGCGGCATCTATGGGTGCAATCGCAGCTCTGATGACTGCAACTCTCCCGGCTGAACGTGAAGGAAAAGGCGAGGATGCTCCGCTGCCTATTAGGGATATGCCTCTGGCTGTCACTCTGGTTAACATTGGTGGTTCCATGATGGTTGATCCGGGACTTGATGAGGAAAAGGTCTGCGGAACCAGGATAACCATTATATCAAATCAGGATGGTTCCATCTCAGGAATGCAAAAAAGTGGTGATGGAGCACTTACAGAAGAACAGTTGTTGTCTGCCGTTGAAATGGCATGTGAGAAAGCATCCCAATTAAGGGAAGCCCATCTCTTGAACATCTGATACTTAAAAAATTTATAACTAAACTCATATTGATTCAAGGAGATAATATTCATGGGTAAGAAATACACAAAGAAAGGACGTGTTTCCAGATCCGCCGGTAGATTCGGTACACGCTATGGTAGAAGGGACCGTAAATTAGTAGCTGATCTTGAAGAAAAAATGCGTATGCCTCACACATGTGCAAATTGCGCACGTCCAAATGTGAAGAGACTAGGCACAGGCATATGGAAATGCACCAAATGCGGTTATACATTTGCAGGTGGTACCTTTATTCCACAGACAACTGTCGGTAAAACAGTATCACGCTCTGTAAAGAAAGCCACTGAAAAGGTAGAAATATTTTGAGTAGGTAAGCATGGACTATAAGTGCACACGATGCAAGCGAAATGTTGAGATTGACTATGAGTATACTGGTGTACGCTGTCCTTACTGTGGACACAGGATACTTGCTAAGGAACGTCCAACAACGATCAAACGCATCAAAGCAGAGTAGAAGATAGATGCTAATCACTTCTTCTCGCAAACCATCAGCCAGTACTCGCATATTATGCAAGTACATGGCGGCTTTTTTCGGTTGTGAATATTTCAACCGTGGTAAGATGAGTATGAGTGAGGTTTTAGACCTTTCTCATGATTCTCTTCTAATCATCTTGGGTGAATATCATGGAAATCCAGGAAGCATAACCGTATATGATACTGAAGGTTCTTGTGTACTGTCCGCTTACATTTCACTATTTCCAATTGAAAGAAAACCGTATTCCATATCAAAAGACTTGATTCCAGAGCTTGTTGGAAGCGGGGAATTCGCTTCTGCATTATCTGGAATTCTTTCTTTACCTCATGTAGAAACACGATCATCTTCATTGGGCATAGTTATTTCAAAAAACCAGATGGACTTTTTCAAAGACGAGAGCATATTTTTCAGCTTGAAACTCAGAACTTATCGTTTGTATGAGTGTGATGCTGATTGCAGCTGATGGCAGAATCTGTCTTTGAGACAGATGGTGCTGATGTGATATTCCTTTCATTGAAACCTGAGTTGGAAACTCCTGTAACTGACAGGTCTTCCATAATGCTTGAACCATGTGGTTCTCAGTTAACCTTAAAAATTGTTTCTGATGACCTTGTATCAATGCGTTCCACTTTGAATACGTGGCTACGTTTGATACAGGTTGCACATGAGGTCTATAATTGTTCCATGGACGCTCGGCAGGATGGCTAGGGCCGGTCCAATTTGTTCATGCATAATTTTAAAATAACTCTATCCTCTTGCTCTTTTTGAATACTTGTGTATGGAAACATTAAAATCATTTCAGGTTTATTGGTATGCCAGGTGAAACCAAATGAGTACACAAATACCCCCACAGATACAGAATCAGCTTGCACAGTTGCAGCAGGTTCAGCAACAGGCACAGTCTCTTGCTATGCAGAAAGCTCAGATGGACTCTTTGCAGAAAGAATCTGAACTGGCACTGGAAGAGCTTGGGAAAGTAGCAGATGATGCAATTATTTATAGAACTGTAGGTGACCTGCAGATAAAGGCTAGCAAAGAGGAGACAGTAGCCAAACTTACAGAGAAGGTAGAAACACTTTCGCTTAGACTTCAGTCAATTTCCAGACAGGAAGAGCGCATCTCCAAGCGTTTTACACAACTTCAGGAACAGATTGAGCAATCAATGGGGAATCAGGCACAATAATGCCTTTTTCTGCTACTGACATTTCCCTTTAACTTGACTTAGGGAATGATCAGGAGTTTCCATGCAAGTTGAAGAAATGGAGTTTTACAATAGACTTCTGGATTATCAAAATATTCTTTACTTGTGTCATAGAAATGCTGATCCAGATGCTGTGAGCAGTGCATTTGCACTATCTGAGGCTATAGGTGGGACTATAGGGCTTGTAGATGGTTGCAACAGGGTTGCATCACTTCTTATTGATAAACTTGACATTAATGTGGTGGATCATCCCGATCCTTCAGAATATGACATTACATTGGTAGTTGATACCTCAACCAGTTCACAACTTAATGATATCAAACTTGAGGCATATTGTGTCATTGACCACCATGCAACTACAGCTCTTATAGAGAATGCCGAATTTTTCCTTCACCGCCATGCTACATCCACGGCAGAGATGGTATTTGATATCCTCAAAATAATGGGTGCTCCCGTTATGCGTCGTGTGGCTCTTGGCCTGATGGCTGGTATAGTTACGGATACAGGCCATTTCAAGCATGCAACTTATGACACTTTCAAAACCATTTCAGAGATAGTAGAGTTAAGTGGTGTGGAGTATGCCGAAGTCCTTGAGATGATGGCATCCACTCCTCAGGATATATCCATGCGTATAGCAATGCTCAAATGTGCCACCAGGGCTACCATTGAGCGTGTGGACAACTGGTTGGTGGTTGATTCTCACGTTAATTCTTTTGGTGGTGCAGCTTCCTCTATGTTCCTTAATATAGGTGCGGATGTTGCTTTTATAGGCACTTCCAGGGATAATAACATAAGAGTTAGCGGAAGGGCTAAACGTGAAGCTGTGAATGCCGGTGTCAACCTCGGGAAGATAATGGAGGATGTAAGTTCTAATTATGAGGGAACCGGCGGTGGACATGCAGGTGCAGCAGGTATAGATGTTGTGGCTGATATGAACCTGATCCTTGAAGAATGTAAGGAGAAGGTCCGTGATGTCCTTCGGGGAAGACCCAATCCATCCATCTGTACCAGGTGATACAGAAAGGTCAGAATAATCAAATAAAAAAGGGGCTATCAGATGATTGAGTATTGGAATCCATTGGTCGAGCGAATGCCGATCGATGAACTGGAAAAAATGCAGGAAAAGAAGTTGAAAAACCTGGTAAAATATGTTTATCAGCATTCTGATTTCTACAAAAAGAGGTTTGATGAATTCGGTGTAAAACCTGAAGACATACAGAGTCTTGATGATCTGAAAAAGTTGCCATTTACTTACAAAGTCGATCTCAGGGATACTTATCCTACAGGAATGTTCTGCGTTCCCAATGAACAACTTGTACGATTCCATGTATCGTCAGGTACTACCGGAAAGCCCACAGTTGTTGGCTACACTCAGAACGATATCGATATGTGGACCACCTCCCTTGCAAGGGCGATGACATCCATTGGTGTCGGAAGAGGTGACATAATACAGATCGGCTATGGATATGGCCTGTTCACAGGTGGCCTTGGTGCTCATTATGGTGCTGAAGAAGTTGGTGCCACGGTCCTTCCAGCCAGTTCAGGTAATACTGACAGGCAGATCGAATTGATGCAGGACCTTGGTTCTACTGTGATTGCCTGTACTCCATCTTATTTCCTTTTCATGAACGAGGTATCCAATAATCTCGGTGTCAGTATAAAGGACGATACAAATCTTAGGGTAGGTATATTCGGTGCTGAACCATGGTCTGAAGAAATGAGGGTGAGGATAGAGGAAGCAACCGGTATCAAGGCATACGATATCTATGGTACTTCAGAACTCAGCGGTCCTCTCTTTACCGAATGTCAATGTCAGGATGGTATTCACATATGGGCAGACCAGTTCCTGATCGAGGTAATCGACCCGGAGACCGGAGAGCAGCTTAAAGAAGGTGAAAGTGGGGAACTCGTGATCACAACGCTTGCCAAGGAAGCACTTCCCTTGATAAGATACAAGATTGGCGATATCACTATTATTAGCAAGCAGCCGTGTGAATGTGGCAGAACACATCCACGTATCATGCGTGTTCTCGGACGTGCAGATGACATGCTTATTATTCGCGGTATCAATGTTTTCCCTGGACAGGTGGAATCCGTTCTGATGCAAATACCTGAAGTCGGTGAACATTTCATGATCGTTGTTGACAGGGTAAATGAACTGGATATCATGAAAGTACAGATCGAAATGACTGATGAAGCTTTCAGTGACAAGGTCAATGATATCATGTCCCTTGAAAGGAACGTTGCATCTGCCTTGAAGCATGTACTGAACATTGCCGTTAAGGTCGAACTTGTGGAAAAAGGATCTATCCCTCGTTCAATGGGTAAGGCTAAAAAGGTAATAGATAACAGGAACTTATAATATTCCATACAACATAAATTAATATGTTACAGGTGGTTCAATGGAAGACAAAATTATCAAACAGATATCCCTTTTCGCTGAGAACAAGCCAGGACGTCTTGCTCATATTGCAAACAGTTTCAGGGAAGCTGGTATCAATATAAGGGCATTCACAATTGCCGAGGCTGGAGATTTCGGTATCATAAGAATGGTCGTTGACAAACCTGATGCGGCCCATAATGTGTTACATGATTCAGGTTTCACAGTTTCGGAAACCAGTGTCCTTGGTATTGAGATGGAGGATGTTCCAGGCGGGCTTGGAATGATTGCCGATGTTCTGGGTGAACAGGAGATCAATATCGATTATGCATATGCATTTGTCACAAAGACTGAAAAGGCGCTTCTTATCCTCAGGGTAAATGATGTTGAGGCTGCTATTAAAGTACTGATGGGCGCAGATGTAAAACTCATAGATATGGCGGATATTCAGGAGATCTAATACTCCTGGCCAACTTTCTTTTTTTACAGTCCGACCACTAATACTTTATATTTCGTACTTTAATTTCCTTGAAATGAGTGCTGACCTATCCAATACTGTAATTAAGCCAAAGAATAAAATTGGCGGTGCCCATACAACCATCATAGGTGGGCGTCACGGTAAAAAGATCATTAATATCATCAGTCAGCACCCTGAAGTAAAGAAGATCATCCCCTCTGTAATAACCGTAAAAGGGAAGGGCAACTCTGGTGGAGTTATTACAGGAAAAGTACAACGTCCAGATGACAGGGGAAACCTAAGAATGCTTCTGTCACACGGTACGTCATCTCAGGAAATTCGCATCGTAACGACGGTGGGTGACGTTTCTGAAGGTGCTCGTGTCATGGGGGAGCTAAATGCAATGCTTGTGGATGATTAATCAGGAAAGGTTTGTATAATATGTTTATCGGAGTAGATCACGGTACAACTGCAATGCGGTTTGTAGCAATTGGCAATAATTTGACAGAGCCCTTGAAACTGGAGGTTCCAAGGAGTAATGCCGCATCAATGGATGAGGAAGCGATCATATCTCTGATAGAGAGTTCCTTTGGTGTGGCTCGCAGTGATATTGGAATGATGGCTGTAACCTATTCCATGGGCGATTCTCTCACCTCTTTTGAAAATCTGCATTCGGTTGAGAATCGTGGTGTGAGGAGCATTGAAGGTGCTGGAAAGAAAACAGGCGGTGGAAGTCGTGTATTTGATGCTATCAGAAACTCGTCCATTCCAGCTGTACTTGTACCGGGTATTCATGACAAGAGTGATACTGATCCCCGCTTGAATGTTTTTTCCCATTCCACAAGTCCTGAGAAATTAGGCATTGCTTATCATGCACTATGTAAGGGTATTGATGATTTCATTCTTTCCGATATCAGTTCCAATACGGTTACCCTTGCTGTGTCAAAAGGCAGGCTTATAGGTGCCATTGATGCCTGTGTATTCGCTCCTGGATTACGTCATGGCCCTCTGGATGTCCAGGCTCTCAGGGATGTGGATGCTGGCAGGATGAGTGCCAATGATGCTTTTGTGAATGCTGGTGTTCTCAAGCATACTCAGTTCTCGGACAGGCATGAATTGTTGGAGGCAGCAGAACAAGGTGACAAGGATGCAATTCTCGCTTTTGATACTATTGCGCTATTTGCGGCAATGGAAATTGCAAGTATGCAGATCCTGTTAAAAGATTATGGTTCAATTGGTGATGTCGTCCTTGAAGGCTCGATAGGTGAAATGCCTGGAGTTGTTGAAAAGATAAACAAACATCTGGATGCACAGTGTCATGTACTTGACAGATGGAGTGCAGCAGAAGGATGCGCTGAGATCGCAAGGGATATTGCTACAGGTCACAAGGAGATTCTTGGTATTCCTGTAAACCTGTGATTATTCTTTTTTGTTTGTAATTTAAAACAAAAAATTATAAACATTAAACAATTTTATTCAAACAATAAAAGTCAATTGACTAGAATTTAATGCACTTTCCTTTGATGTAAATAACAGAGATATCTGATTCTTCCATTTTCTCAAGAACAGTATTCCTAAGGATTTCTTTTGCTTCCTCAAATCCAGATATTCCGGTTAGCTCATCTATATCGATAACGGATGTATCCGGAACAAGTGCCTTCACCGCAGCATAAATATCGGGTGTCTCCTGCCCGCCTGTCATTGCTGCAACATCATTTTGTAAGACAATTATCGTGACTTCGCTGTTGCAATTAATAGCATTTATCAGTCCTATGATTCCCGAATGTGCAAGTCCGAAATCCCCTATGACCGCTATTCCCTTATCCTTGAAACCACATGCTGTGGATATGGCGCCTCCCAATGCAAATCCGGTATCCACAGCCCCGAGGGGTTCAGGTGCTGTACGTATGGAACATCCCATATCTCCTGCTATCATCACATCAAGTTCACGCAACATATGGTAGAGTGGCATGTAGGGGCACTCATTGCAAATGGGGCGTGTTCCTCTCTTTTTAATGGTCTGGATCTCGGTATATTTTTCAATATTATCCTTCTCGACATTTTCAAGTGCAAACTCGATATTTTCGGGTTCAATGATCCCATAAGGAAGATGTCCACTATGTTTTCCTCTGATATTATCCAGAATGTTCAGGTGTGATTCGATATAGGATTCGCTTTCCTCCACAACAATGATATCTTTGTGTTTTTTGATAAATTCTGATACTAATTCGTAGGGGAAAGGTGAAACTACATTCAGGGACAGGTGGGAAACATCAGACCATCCTGAATTTTTGTCAAGGAACTCATCCACAAGCCTGGATGGGTAGCCTGATGAGATGATGCCGACATCACTGCCATTTAATGATATTTTATTCAGGGGGCAGTTCTCTGTCTCATCTACAAGTATTGGGTATGATATCCTGTGGAAGCGTTGGTGCTTTCCATGCATGGTGAATGTCCATATGGACCTGTCAAACTCAGCTGCTTTTGGATAATCTGATGTGTTGCTCTTCCTTGCCATCTCAACTTCATCTTTTTCGAGCCTGTCGGTAACTCTTACGATAACAGGTACCTTTGCCTTCTCTGACAGTTCAAAAGCTCTCATAACAGTCTCATAGGCATCCTTTGGGTTTGAAGGATCATAGACAAGCGTTTCGGCAACTTTTCCGTACCATCTGGAATCCTGCTCGTTCTGGGATGCCCGGGCTGCAGGATCGTCACCTGCGAGTATTACAAGACCGGCACCTATGGTGTGGGTCATGGCGGTGATGAGCGGGTCAGAAAGGACATTCATTCCCACATGTTTGACAAGTACCATGGACCTCTGGCCGCAAACCGAAGCACCGAGGGCAGTTTCCATCGCAGACTTCTCGTTTGTTATCCAGCATATTCTGTATTCGTTCTCTTCCTCTTTCTGTGTGAACCTATCCGCAACAGCGGTTATAGGGAAGCCTGCTACTGCTGTAATGAGCCTGACATTGCTGTCAATGGCTCCAAGGAAAAGTGCCTCAAGTCCAGTTATGTTGGTACTGTCATTCATCTTCTCATCTTATTCCAGTTCAGCGCCAAGCTTTACGGAATCGTCTGGTTGCGCGAACCAGGCAAGTGCTCCCAATGCGCCTATGACTCCGTTCCCGTCAAGCCAGACCTCAACACCGTTATCCTTTGCGTACTGCATGGCATAATCTCTTGTGAGCTCACCACTGCGGCACTGTTTGCTGTATTCCTTGACCATGTCTGCATCAAAGTTTGTAAGGACTACCATTCCTGTCTGGTCTGACACGCTGTATTTCAAGAGTGCGCCTTTAATATTTTCCAGCAGTTCTTCCTTTGCTTTTTCGCCGATACATCCGAATTCCAATACTGTGGATACGCAGTTCTGTGTCTTTGCGGATACAGGGAAAAGCTGGACGAGTGTTTGTGAAAGGTAAACTGATTCAGGGCAGTTGAGCGCCTCTGCAATGTTATGGGTCATGGACCATGTGGCACCTTCTTCCTTTGTGTCGGTGTCATCAATACCGATGAGTACCCTTTCTCTTCTTGGTACTACGATGGTTCCTTTTGCAGCCCTTCCTCCGCCGGATTCACTGCACTCGTAACGAAGCACTCCATCGGCAAAAGCCCTGCATTTCGTGGCTCCTACACCTCCGCCTCCAAGACCTGCATAGGTTATTTGTATTTCATCTCCTTCAACAATGACAGATTCTATGCCTGCAGCTGCAGTTGATGGTTTCAGCTCAAGGGTTGATGTGCCTGTTTTTACAAGGTATCGTATCATATTCCCTATGGAGCGTGTCTTCATGATCAATGGTGAATGTGAGTAATGGAATTTTGACCAGGCTGCACCAGCATAGCAGTTGGTGTGCTCAATGACCTCTGCATGCTCATTGTTCTTGTCAGAGACTGCGTAGATTCCCCTGTAGGGAATAGTGTACGGGTCTTCCAGTTCTATCTCTTTCATCTGAGTGCTAATTATCGGATGAATCCTTAAATGTTTTGTTTGTCAATCTGTTTAGATTCTAAAAACCATCCTATGTTATCTGACAAGCCCCTCATCCTTGAGACTCACGTAGCGTCCGTCACCTATTATCACATGGTCCAGCACATCGATGCCAAGCATCTTCCCGCCTTCTACCAGTTTTTCGGTTACTGAGATGTCCTCCCTGCTGGGTGTGGGGTCACCGGATGGGTGATTGTGCGAGAGTATGACGGATGCAGAAGATTCTATGAGTGCCGCCTTGAACACTTCCCTGGGGTGGACGATGTTTGCATTCAGACTGCCGATGGATATTGTTTCTTCGCGTATGACCTGGTTCTTGGTGTCAAGCAGCAGAGCCACCAGCTTTTCGCGTTTTTGTTCCCTCATTTTCGGGTAGAGGAGTGAATACACATCTGCAGGTGATCTTATCCTTCTCTTTGGCTCATCAGTGAATCCTTCACGTTTTCTGGCAAGCTCAAAAACCGCAGCTATCTGGGCGGCTTTTGCAGTTCCTATGCCATGTATTCGGGTGAGTTTGACAACATTTGCCTGACTCAGTTGTTTGATGTTGTATTCCGAAAGTATGCGGGCGCACATGTTCACAACATTTTCCTTCCTGGAGCCGGTTCTCAGGATAATCGCGAGTAGCTCAGCATTGGAGAGTGCATCTGATCCGTATTTCAATAATCTCTCGCGTGGCCTTTCATCTTCCGGCATATCATGGATGCTTATCTTATACTCGCTCATCAGAATGCCTATCAGCTTCCTAAATATAAATTATTCGATATTTGTTAATTATAATTTACTATTTATCTAAAAAATAATTGGATTGAAAAGTACAATGTGTACTTATATGATAAGCAATCATAAACAATTTCATGAAAGTCATTTGCGTGGCAGGTTACAAGGATACCGGTAAGACGACACTGGTTACACGTCTGGTAAAGGCTCTTTCAGAAAAAGGTTCCGTGGGTACGGTAAAGCAGATATTCCATCATCGCTTCAATCCTGAGAACACGGATACAGGAAAGCATTTCGATGCAGGGGCTGATGCAGTTGTTGCCATAACCGATTCGGAACTTGTAACGATAACACGCAACCCTGATCATGGGAACGCACTGGATGCTCTTGCAGATGCTGGCATGGACTTTGCTGTCGTAGAAGGTGCCAAAAGAAGTTCCCTTCCCAAAATATTCCTTGGCGAGATGGAAGGTGATGCTGACATTTCAAACGTGGTCAAACAGCTTCCTGCAAAGGATGAATGGGATATTAGCAGTCTGGTGGAACTTGTGCTTGAGCAGGATGACTGGGTAACCCTTGGTCTTCTCATCAGGCAGGTCAAATCCAATCCTGATATTAAGATGTCAGGCGGCATTGCAACTTTCACAGGTATCGTGCGTAAGATTACAGATGAAGTTGAAACTACTGCTATCGACTTTGAGAAATACGAAGGTGTTGCTGATAAGGCAATTGAACGTATATGCACTGAGCTCAAATCCCAGGAAGATATAATAGATGTTGTTATCCACCATAAAACAGGTCTGATAAAGACCGGTGAGGATATTGTGTATATCGTGGTTGCAGCAGCGCACCGTAAAGAGCTTTTTGAGACATTGGTAGATGCTCTTGAGGGAATTAAGGAAGAAGTGCCCATATGGAAAAAAGAGTACACAATTGATGGTGATTTCTGGGTACATGATAAGATGAACGAAAGTTGATAGTTCTCTTATATTTGGGCATTTTGCCCTAATTTTCTACTTTTCAATGGCAAATGCAACTGTTGTAGTGTTTGCTATATGCTTAAATAATAAGCACTGGTATTAAAGGTTGGAATTTGAAGTCTAACATGACGGACAAAAAGTGATTTTATTACCGGAATTAAATTTGATATGGGTATTGGTGTTGTCCTAACGCTATCCGCTCTTTCTCAATTAATAAAGTGATAAACAGACTAGGTCATAGGTCATGTTCACAGGCCTTGACGCAGAAGGCATTGTTCAGGATCATAATAATATCCTGGGGCCATAGTCAAATTTACAATAATCATTAAGAGATACTATGACATTCAAAAATTTACATCTTATAAGTCCTCTTCTGGAGGCACTCGCTAAAGAAGGATATTCTTCTCCGACTCCGATACAGTCACAGGCTATTCCTCACTTGCTTGAAGGCAGGGACCTGATGGGTATTGCCCAGACGGGTACTGGAAAGACGGCAGCATTCGTTCTGCCTATGCTTCAGCAGATGGTAGAGGTTCCAAAGACTCCTTCTCCAGGGGCACCTCGTATGCTTGTACTTGCGCCTACAAGGGAGCTTGCAGCGCAGATCGACCAAAGTGTTGAAGCGTATGGTAAATTTCTCAAATTCAGGCATACGGTCATATTTGGCGGTGTGAGCCAGGCCCATCAGGTAAGGGCGCTTTCAAGACGGGTGGATATCCTTGTAGCCACACCTGGAAGGTTGCTTGATCTTATGGATCAGGGATTTATCAGGTTAGATGATATTGATTTCTTTGTGCTTGACGAGGCGGACAGGATGCTTGACATGGGCTTTATCCATGATGTGCGCAGGGTTGTTTCAGAACTACCTGTAAAGCGTCAATCCCTGTTTTTCTCAGCTACTATGTCTCCGCAAATAGGCAAGCTTGCAAAGAACCTTCTCACAGATCCGCTGCATGTGGAAGTTACTCCTCAGGCAACTACAGTGGAACGTATTGACCAGGAAGTCTTCTTTGTAGACCAGGAACATAAGAATGATCTGTTGGTGAAACTTCTCAGGAAACAGGACTTCACCTGTGTTCTCGTATTTACACGTACTAAGCATCGTGCTAATAAGGTTGCTCTGATGCTGAATAATAACAAGATACATGCAGATGCCATTCATGGAAACAAGTCACAGAACCAACGTACTAAGGCTTTGAAAGATTTCAAATCCGGATTCCTGGATGTACTGGTGGCAACTGATATTGCTGCACGTGGTATCGATGTTGAGGAAATAAGCCATGTCATAAACTATGATCTGCCCAATGAGTCTGAATCTTACGTACACCGAATAGGCAGAACTGCCAGAGCAGGTTCAGAAGGCACTGCATATTCTTTCTGTGCAGCAGAGGATCGTGATTACCTTCGTAACATAGAGAAGCTTATAAAAATGAAACTGAGTGTCAGGAAGCATGAGCACCACTCAAACACTGCACAATTTGCAGAAGGCGCTGCAGCAAGACCTGTTCCCAGGGTTCAGGGTAAGGGCAGGGGTAAGTCTGGTTCATCCGGGGGTAGAAATCAGAAGTCCGGTCAATCTTCCTCATCTAAGGGTGGAAATCAGAGGTCTGGTCAATCTTCCTCATCTAAGGGTGGAAATCAGCGATCTGGTCAATCTTCCTCTTCTAAGGGTGGAAATCAGCGATCTGGTCAATCTTCCTCTTCTAAGGGTGGAAATCAGCGATCTGGCCAATCTTCCTCATCTAAGGGTGGGAGCCATAAGACCGGCCGTCAAAATCATTCTTCAAAACGTACGTAATGTATACAGGCTGAAGTCATCTGTTCTTCAGCCAATTCTCTTTTTTATTTCTTCATTTATGACTTCAAGCTCGTTAATTTATCTTTTGGAATCATTTCTGATATCCTGAATTGCGGATTTACTCTTCCCGCCTTGGATGTAAAGTGCTTTTTTTCTCTATCTATTATTTAGGAATTCACCAGATTCCTTGTACGATGCCTGATTTTTGATGGATTGGACTGAATGTGCAGTTAATGTCATCAAAAAATACTTAATGTATAATTTATAGAATCCTAAAAGGGAGATTTGTCATCAATTCATAGTTGTACTAAAGGAGGTTAATTTATGGATCTTAATCGTTTCACACAAAAAGCCCAGGAGGCTGTTCAGGACTCTACTACAATTGCAGCAAGGTACAGGAATCAGCAGATAGAGTGTGAACATCTTTTCCTTGCACTTCTCGAACAGAGTGGAGGGTTAGTCTCAACTTTGCTTCAGAATATGGATGTTTCCGTAGACCGACTACTTCAGAAAGTTCAATCTTACCTTGAAGGTCTTCCTCAGGTTTCAGGTCCGGGTGGAGAACAGGTCTATATGACGCAAACTCTGCGTAGGGTTCTCGACTCAGCGGTGCAGGAAGCTGGCAAAATGAAGGATGAATATGTCAGTGTTGAGCATCTTCTACTTGCTATCTTAAGTGAAAGCAGTTGTGAGTCTGGCAAAATGCTTGCAGGTGAAGGTGTGGCAAGAGATCGACTATTGCAGGCTATCACACAGATAAGGGGGAATAGAAGAATTACTTCAGAGAATCCGGAAGACACCATGGAACCACTCAAGAAATATGGTATTGATTTCACGGAACTGGCTTCACAGGGAAAACTTGATCCTGTTATTGGAAGGGATCAGGAGATAAGACATGCAATAGAGATACTTTCCCGGCGCAGGAAGAACAATCCTGTGCTGATAGGTGAGGCAGGTGTGGGTAAGACTGCTATTGTCGAAGCCCTGGCACAACGTATTGCCAAAAGGGATGTGCCTGAGGCAATGAAGGAAAAACGTATCATAGCTCTTGATATGGGTGCACTCATTGCCGGTGCAAAATTCAGGGGTGAATTCGAGGAAAGGCTCAAGGCAGTGCTCAAAGAAGTTGGTGATTCAGAAGGTCAGATAATTCTGTTCATAGATGAGCTTCACACCATTGTAGGTGCCGGTGCAACAGAGGGTGCTATGGATGCGGGTAATCTGCTAAAGCCCATGCTTGCCCGTGGTGAACTGCACTGCATAGGTGCCACGACCCTTAATGAGTACCGCAAGTACATCGAGAAAGATGCAGCTCTTGAGCGTCGTTTCCTGCCCGTGCTTGTGGAGCAGCCCACGGTGGAAGATACTATCTCAATATTGAGGGGACTCAAGGAAAAGTATGAGGTACACCATGGTGTCCGTCTGAAGGACTCCGCACTCGTAGCCGCTGCCATGATGAGTAACCGTTACATTGCAGACCGCTTCCTTCCGGATAAGGCCATAGACCTTGTGGATGAAGCCTCTGCAAAGAAGAGAACTGCCATTGACAGCAAGCCTGCTGAACTTGATGAGGCAGACCGTAAGATAATGCAGCTTGAGATCGAGCGCGAGGCTTTGAAGGTGGAAAAAGATGCAGCTTCAAAGGAGAGGCTTGAGGATCTTGAGAAGGAACTTGCAGATATCAGGGCTGAATCCGATGCAATGCGTGCAAGATGGAATATGGAGAAAGAGGTAATTTCAAAGCTTGGTGCTATCAAACAGGAGATAGAGGATACTAAGGTACAGCTGGAACTTGCTGAGAATGACAACAACCTGGAGCTTGCATCAAAACTGAAATACGGTACACTCATACCTCTTCAGCATCAGTATACTGAAGAAGAAAATCGTCTTAAGGATATGCAGGGCGAGATGCTCCTGAGCGAGGAGGTCGGTGAAGAAGACATTGCAGAGGTCGTAAGTCACTGGACTCATATTCCGGTAACCCGCCTTATGGGGGGTCAGCGTGAGAAACTGATGCACTTTGAGGATAATCTCCATAGCCGTATCATCGGACAGGATGAAGCTGTCAGAGCTGTGGCTGATGCTGTAATTCGTAACTATGCCGGTATTAAGGACCCAAAGCGCCCCATTGGCAGTTTCATCTTTATAGGTCCGACAGGTGTGGGTAAGACCGAGCTTGTCAAGGCATTGGCGGCCGAACTTTTCGATGATGAGAACAACATGGTTCGTATCGACATGTCAGAGTACATGGAAAAGCACACAGTTTCACGCATGATCGGTGCCCCTCCTGGGTACATCGGTCACGATGAAGGTGGCCAGCTTACAGAGGCGGTGCGCAGGAGGCCTTACTCTGTCGTGCTTTTCGATGAGATAGAAAAAGCCCATCCTGATGTGTTCAATGTAATGCTCCAGATACTTGATGACGGCAGACTGACTGATTCCAAGGGCAGGACCGTGGACTTCAAGAACACCTTGATAATCATGACCTCGAACATCTTTGCAGGTGACATCACTGATGTGCTGATGTCCCAGGATGACAATTACCGTCCTGAGCAGGGAGTTCCCCAGCCCCATGAATCCCGCAAGGATGTTGATTATTCACAGCTTCAGCTTAGAGCACTGGATGAGCTTGGAAAATACTTCAGGCCAGAGTTCCTTAACCGTATAGATGAGGTTGCGTTATTCCATGCACTGAAGCCAGAACAGCTTACTAGGATAGTTGATATCAAGGTTGCAGACCTTGTTGAAAGGTTGAAGGAGAAGAGGATACACCTTGAGATAGGTGAAGCTGCAAAGCTCTATCTTGGAAAAGCCGGCTACAGTGAGACATTCGGTGCAAGACCACTTAAGAGGGTCATCCAGAATGAGGTCGAGACCAGAATCGCCAAACTCATAGTTGCAGGCGAGGTGCCTGAGGGTTCAACCGTATTCGTGGATTCCGATGGGGTGGATATTTCCGTCACAGTTCAGGAAACAGTAGAATAAATAAATAAATAAATCCACAGGAAATAATGGAAATGGATGGTTCAGCCATCCATCCTTTTTTATTTAATATCCAAGTGACATCCTGATAAGTACTATCAGTCCGAAAAATAGGTTAAGAACTACCAGTCCGCCGAGGACCATTGCACCAAGTTTGAGGTATTTTGTATCGAAGTTAAGTATTGAAAGAGCACTGTTGATGGAATCCATCGTGTCATTTGCCTTTGAGAGCGTTTCTTTTGACTCCTCAAGATTGGCATTGAGATTATCAAGCACCAGGTCGATACGTGGTTGCTCTTCCGTTCTTACATTTTTGAGAACTCCATGTAATTCATCCAGTGTCTTTGGAATTATGCCCGGAACCTCTTCCCATCTGTTTGCCAGTTTTTCGTATTTTCTCTCAAGTCTCAGTCCCTTTTTGAAGTAGAATGCTTTCTGGGCATTCATTAGGTCATAGCTTCTCTGATAGCCATCGAATTTAGTGTTCAGGGAAGCAGAGACCTTAGCACCATGAGGTTGCATTGTCATCGTGGAATATTTTGGCATCTTGTCGATAGCAAGCTTCATATCAGGAATATTTGTAATGGTTGCGATATCCGCAATATCCGTTATCTTCCCTTCAATCACGGGCTTTGATGCTGCTGTTTTGAGGTCAGAGCTTTCGGTCTCTGTGCTTCGAATAGTTTTCTTGTTGACCGTTGGTTGTGGTACTGTTGTGCTATCCCTGACGCTTCCAATATCAGCAACCTTTTCAGTTTCGATATTTATGTTTGTATCAACAGTATCATCTAATTCGCTTAATTTCCGGGTAACTATTCCCGGCCTGGCGACGATTCCCGGTTTAGTGACGATGCCGGGATTTGTAACTATATCAGGATTTGTAACTATGCCGGGGTTGGTAATTCCACCTGTAATAACATCCTTGCCTTTGATATTCATCCCTGCAATAGCAACAGACCCCGTAGTGATCTCGAACTTGCTTTTGGGGAACTTCTGGACAACATCTCCAAGCTGGGATGTTAAGTTATCTTTACGTTCGATAAGCCCTGCATAATATTGCTTATCCCTACTTATCATTTCCAGATGGTTCTTTATTGACGGGCTAAGTTCATCTATTGAGATGGGTATTTTCTTCTTTGTGACAAAGAGCTTCTTGACTTCCTTTAGCACTTCCTCGCTGACATCCAGATTATCATCAAGTGAGTCCAGTATGTCCTCTATCATTGGTTGCTCAATGGTATTGAAACGCTCAAGAGTTTCTTTGGCGTTGTAGATGGTGTTTGTCAGGACTCCCGGTTCCTGGTAGAATATATCGTGGATCTCTTTTCTTACAGATGCAAGTCGTGCCATGAGCTGGAACTTTTTGAGAACATCCTGCATGTTGGTGATCATATCCCAGAAATCAAAACTGAAGTCTGTTGGATTTGAAACTCCCATGGCTTTGAGTATCTTCTTGAGCTTTGCCTCTTCCTTTCTCAGGTCTTTGAGCCTTTCCTTTTCCTCATCCCATAGGTCATCTTCATTTCTGGGTGTAAGTCTCTTTATAGTCAGTAATTCTTCAACTTCCTGAAGGGTGGATTCCAGCTGCTCTCCTAATGCCTGTATTGTGGATCCGATGACTGCAATTGCCAATCCTGCCTGTTCTGCCGCATCTCCTGCCTCCTCTGCTGCATTACCTGCCTGATAAATTGTTTTTCCAATTGTATACAGACCACCTGTAGCCACACCTAAAACAACGTCATACCATGCCATTTTCTATCTCCCCATTTCTATTATCTATGTGGCAGGACTAAACCTACGGCTAAGCGCATTTAGGTGTCTACCTCCCAGTAGCTCCTTGTATCCTGCCACTCCTGAATGAATTCTACTCTTTATTTTTAGTGTGTATTATTAATAAATAGTTTGCTATAATTTACAATGTTGCCATCGATTGTAAAAAAAATGAGTATTTTATTCGAATACTACTTTTTTCCCTCTTGACCAGAGTTCTTCAAATCTCATTTTCAGCTTTTGTGCATACTCGCGGTCATACATCTTCATCTCGCCAAACATCTGGCTG
Organism: Methanolobus sp. ZRKC3; assembly: GCF_045291275.1. GTDB lineage: Archaea > Halobacteriota > Methanosarcinia > Methanosarcinales > Methanosarcinaceae > Methanolobus. The sequence goes on along the minus strand of NZ_CP146982.1, from coordinate 1,396,529 downwards.
GGTTCAAGGGGGTCAGGGATGGGTACGTAAACGAGGTAATCATCAATTATGGTAAAATCATATTCACACTCAAGTACACGAGTGTTTATATTTTCAATTATTTTTTGTTTTGTATCGATATCTTCGATACCTGCGAACTTTTTCTTCATTGCATTTATAAAAATATCTCCTGGAACTACGGATCTGATCTTTATACCTTTTTTTGCAGCATTAATGAACTCATCGAGAATGACTGGAATTATCTTATCTGCATCGAAGCATTCCCCCTTATTCATTATATCTATCATTCTTGAGGGTTTTACGTGCAATATTTCCAATTCAATCTCTGAAATAAGATTCCTCATGTCCTTTATTATATCTTCCTCACCCATTTTCGTGGACCAGAATTTAACTTCTGTGTGGTCTGGATGGGCCATATTTGAGAATTTGTCTTCGATCTCGGATACCCTCAGCTTGAATTCCTCAAGCTCTCGCTTTGTTTCTTCTTCCCTTTTGGAATAAAGGTTATTCAATGCAATACTTGGCTTCACTGCCTTGTATTTGCGGGGCCTTGATCTTTGGAATTCCACAAGTCCCATATTATTCAGATTTGAAAGTACCTCATATATCTTCCCAACCGGGACAGTTGACTTACGTGAAAGTTCCTGTGCACCGATTACTCCTTCTTTCAATAATGATGCATAAGTGGTAGATTCGTACTTTGTTAACCCCAGATCCTGTAATAATCGTTCGTTTTCCATGTTTTCACTTTCATTGAGTTTATTTGCGGGTGAAAATGTTATGTATTTTATGATTAAAACAACTACTCAGATGTTTTAAATAAATGTTTTGTTTGGTAATTTATTACAGGCACCTTATTATATTCTATCTTAATAAACCATTTTAACTATTTTTAGACATATTTAATTTTTAATAGTCAAGAATGATGATTAGTAGTTAAACTTAAATATAAATTATGCATATTGTTAGTTGTACTTTCGGCAATTATTTGTCGTGACTATTAGTACCACCAACCTGAACACCCCCCAATCCGGGACGCCTCTATATGGGGTGTCTCACTCCTCTCTTTTGAATCTGATATCTATTTCACATGGTGGCAATATTCAAACTCGTCTACAAATCGCAAAGGTTATATATTGCTTAATTATATTATTCTCTCACAATGCTGGCTAACAGCTTAATCCCTTTCAAACCAACTCAAATGGCTACATTATTTACACTTGTGTATAATAATCTCTATATCATTTATCCAAGTGGAATTATTCTTTCTTCAATTAGCGTTTTCTTCTCATCCATATGTGTGACTCGCATAGTTTTTCACTGTGGTAGAGTTTTTTTGGGGGTAAAACCCTTAAATACTAACCACTGCTTTAAAACAACCACGCAAGAGTTTTATTATTATAATCAAAAATAGGAGAGTTTGTTATAAAAAACATCTTTGAAAGACTGGGCGTTTTTATTGAAGACAACACAGTTCCTATCTTAATCATAGCATTTCTTTTTGTGATCATCTCACTTCAGGGTGCTCAGTACATAGAGAATGCATCGGGAACCGATACCTTCGTAGATAAGAACTCTCAGTTGTATCAGGATTTTGATCATCTTTACCTGAACCTTTTTGGCACTGAATCCATAGTGGTGATGGTGGAGGGTAGTGAAGTTGCAAATCCGGAACTTCTTAAGGCAATGGAGAGGGCACACAGTTCGGCAATGAACATACCCGGAGTCATCGAGGTAAATTCTCCGGCGGGTGTCATCAAAGATGTTAACTACCAGATGAATGGAAAAAGTGAAATACCCGATGATGAAATACTTATTAAAGAAATAATAAGTTCATATGTTCCAGCTTACCTTGTTCCTGATGCTACTCATGCTACAATGGCTGTGGTCGTAGAAGCTACCACGTCAGATGCAAAAAAAGAAGAGATCCTCCGGGAAACACAAACTTCAATTGATCTTGCTAACTTCCCCGGGGATTATAGGATAATTGTAACCGGTGACCCTGCATTTAACAGCGGAATGAACAATGCAATGAACTCAAGCATGAGTTTGTTGCTCATGATCTCCGTGCTTCTCATGGTCGTTGTGTTGTACCTTGTCTTTAAGCATGTAAGGTGGAGACTTCTTCCTCTTCCTGTCGTAATTCTTGGTATCATCTTTACATTTGGTGCCATGGGTTATCTTAAGATCCCGATGACAATGGTTTCTATGTCTGCTTTCCCTGTACTCATTGGTCTTGGGATAGATTACGCCATCCAGTTCCATAACCGTATAGAGGAAGAGCTCGAACATGGGGAGACTGATGAGCAGGCAATAATAGATACCATCAAACATACCGGTCCGGCAGTTCTTATCGCACTGGTTATCACAGCTCTGGGTTTCTTTTCATTGTTCACATCCACTGTTCCAATGATCCAGGATTTCGGAAAACTGTTGATGATCGGTATAATTATGTGCTTTATTTCCTCTATCTTTGTGGGAGTTACCGTTCTGTATGGTTTCCATAAGGTTTCGGAAAAAAATATTCTCGCAAAACTTGGATTTAAAAGTTCATCAGAAAAGAAAGTTCATGTTGCCAACGAATCTGTTGAGCATAAGCCTGATTTTCTGGAAAAATCTCTAAAGGGTATATCCTCATTCTCGATGCATCATCCGGTCCTAATTCTGGCCATTGCAGGATCCCTTTGCCTTGGTGGTCTCTTTGTAGATACAATGGTGCCTATCCAGACAGATACGGAAACCTTTGTTCCTCAGGATCTTCCTGCATTGATCGAACTGAAACACATGGGTGACATCCTTGGCGGAGAGGATCAACTAAATCTTATCATAAAAACTGACAATAATGCCGACCCTGAATTACTTGAATGGATAGATGAGTTCTCAGAACATGAGGTCGAAGGAAGAAGCAACATATATGGTTCCGACAGCATAGTCAGCCTTGTAAAATCTCAGAATGGAGGTTCCATTCCGCACAGCTCTGCAGAGGTTGAGATGCTGTATGAGCAGATGCCTGAGATCCAGAAAGAAAGATACTTGCACGGTAATTCCATAATGCTGGTCAACCTGGAGATCGGTAATGCAATGGATGAACTTGGCCTTGTGGGTATTGGAGCACTTTCTGATATTGTAAAAGATGATCTTGTATGGCTCTCTCCTCCGCCTGGTACAGAGGTAACCATCACAGGTAATTCTGTAGTATTCGTTGAGGTAATTGAAGCACTGACTTCCGGCAGGGCAATGATGACAATGCTGGGTATAGTGCTGGTGTTCTGTGGCCTGCTTGTTATATACCGTGATCTTGTAAAGGCACTCACTCCGGTCATAACCATGATCGTGGTGGTGGGATGGTCTGGTGGTCTCATGTATTATACTGGTTTGGAATATACGCCAATGACTGCAACCCTTGGTGCTCTTATCCTGGGTGTAGGCTCTGAATATGCCATTCTTATGATGGAGCGCTACTTTGAGGAAAAGGAAAAAGGTGCTAGCCCGGAGCAGGCAATGCAGGAAGCAAGTGTGAAGATAGGAAAAGCCATTGTAACTTCTGGAGCTACCACAGTGTTCGGTTTCTCTGCATTGATCGCATCACCGTTCAATATCACGAGTAATTTCGGCCTTATAACAGTCATAGATGTTTTCCTGGCTTTGCTGGCTACATTTGTGATATTCCCTCCTGTGATCGTCTCGCTTGACAAGTACAGGGAAAAAAGAAGGTCCCGTACTATTATTAAAAGCAAAGTTAAATTCATAGAAACAAATGATTCCAAGCGCATTCCGGAGGTAATTACTCCATGAATGATATTCCAAAAAAGACAAATAAATCCAGAATGTATGTTATCCTTTCACTGGCATGTGTTCTCTCTGCTGCCCTCCTGGTGTTAACACCTGTGGCAGCCGCAAAAGAATACATACCTCCGGGATATGAATATACGGTCAATTACTACAAGGCGTATGGGGAACCTGATATCTCCGCCTCGGTTCTTGGTGATACTGAGTTTGAACGTGGTGAAACTGCCCAGATGAGGGTTATTCTTTCCAACAAGGGTGTGCTGTATGGTTTCAAAGCTGATACGCTGATCAATACATCAGAAAAGGATCACAAGTTATCTCTTAAAGAGCTGGAATATGAAGCACTGAAGACAGCAGCGTATGGTATTAAAGCAAGCCTTGCATCTCCCACAGACCTGATCGAGATCGAAGCCTCTACAAACAGTCAGATGCTGGATGAACTTTTAGCAGGTGATCTGTCCGAAGATCCGTTCATATTCACAGTGACCATCTCGGACAATGCTCCTGCGGGTGTGTATCTTCTTGAAATGCCCCTTACATATGAGTATCAGAATGATGTGAGGATGACTTCAGGTGAGTCTGTAAGACTTGGTTTACCGGCTCTTGATCATGCAACTTTCTACAAAGCTGTCGAGCATACTATCCAGATACCCATTACTGTGAAGGCAGGGGCTAATTTCGAGGTGACTGATATTTCAGGTAACCTGACCGCAGGCAGTGAGGATACTATCAACGTTACTTACACAAACACCGGTGAGCTTCCTGCATATGATTCTATTGCAAGGCTGATAATAATGAAACCTCTGAGTTCAGAGCATTCTACAAAGTCACTGGGCATCATTCAGCCAGGTGAGAGCAAGACTGCTTCCTTTGTTGTATCTTCTGATTTCCTGGCAGTTGAAAAAAGTTATGGTATTGACAGTGAGATCAAGTACAAGGATGCAGACGGGGATGATGATTTTTCAGGAAATATGAAAGTACATGTTAACCTGAAAAAACCTGAAGGAAAGATCAATGTGACATACCTTGCTCTTTTTGGACTTGTGGTTATGGGAATAGTACTGATTATTAAAAACATGAAAAAAAATGGTTCAAATGGATCTGATGACTAATTTGAGGGATGCCTATGAAATTAATTAATGCTAAAAATATCATTCCGCTATCAGTACTTATGCTTGTACTGATCGCAATTCCTGTACATGCTGAGATGTCAACTACTAGTATGGAACTTCCTGAGTTCTTCAATTTCGATGAGAATTACTACACTGTTTATGGAGGACCTGATGTAACTGCAACTCTTATAGGGGACAATGAGTTCTCACGTGGGGATGAGGTCGCTCTTAATCTAAACCTGATGAACAAAGGTGTGATAACAGGTTTCAAGGATGAGGAAGATGATAACTCACTTTCCACTCTTGAACAGAAAATACAGCAGACAGAAATGGGCTATGAGGCACAGAGAACAACAGCCATTGGTATTGTTGCAATTCTGACGTCAGATGATCCCAACATCAAAGTAAAATCAGGTCAACAGGAAGCAGGCACTCTATTCTCTGGCGAACAGACCGAGAACCCTGTGAGGTTTAACATAGAGGTATCAAAGAATGCTCCAGCAGGCGAGTATCCTCTTAATCTTAATCTCTTCTATGGTTATCAGGAAAATGTCCAGGTGAACGGTGATGACGAAACTGACCTTGGTATAACCAATATGGAGGTTGGATTATGGTACGCTGCCGGCAACCAGATGCAGCAGATATCAATAATTGTTGAAAAAGAAGCCGACTTTGATGTTGTCAATGTTACTGGTGATCTTGAAGCAGGAGAAGAAGGTCTGTTGCGTGTTGTGTACAAGAACGTTGGGGAAGAGGAAGTAAAGGACGCAACTGTCAGGATAAGTGCCGATGACCCCTTCAGTACCACTGATGACCAGTCATTCCTTGGGTCCATTGCACCTGGTGAGACATCTGAAGCTGTTTTCAAATTGAAGGTGGATGGAGCGGCAGTATCCAAGATGTATGCTATCAACAGCGAGATCAAGTATGAGGATATGGACGGTCACAGTCAGATATCAGACACTATAAAGATCCAGACCGAAACACTTCCTGCAGGTTCTTCTGGTTCAGATATGTCAACGTATATTGGTATAGTTGTGGTTCTTGTAATTCTGGGAGCTGGCTTTATGTTTGCCCGGAATTTCATGAAGAACAGAGAAGGAGATAATTGATTATCTCTTTTCTTTTAAAATAATTATTTTTAAATGTTGATGTGGGGCTGATAATATTCAAATGCTTTTAGAATCTCTCCAGAATATTGGTTTCACTTCATACGAGGCAAAGGTTTTCGTGTCACTTGTAAAAAATAAGGATGCTACGGTGGCGACCTTACATCTTGATTCGGGTGTGCCCAATTCAGCTATTTACGGTGCTTTAAAGAAACTCGAGAAAAAAGGGATGATACAACTTCAGAATGCAAAACCTATACGGTACAAGTGCACCTCTCCTGAAGTTGCAGTTAGCAAACTCAAACGTGATTTTGAAGATGAATGTGAAAAGATCCTTGATCAACTCGAGCAGATATACGATACTTCTTTTGATGATGTCCATGATGAAGATATCTGGACCATCAAAGGTGTCAGGAATGTCGTTGATAAGATCATACAGCTGATCGAAGGGGCAAATGAGGATATACTTATTTTGAGTTCCTCCACACCTTTTAACAATCTGGCTGATAATGATCGTTCCCTTAAGAAAGATTACCTGAACATTATGCATCTCTTCAATAAGAAGAGTGCTCATGGTGTCAAGGTCAGGTTCATCAGCTCCTCTGAAGATGAAGCTTCCAGGATGTGCAAGGTAGTTCCGCTTGCTTCTATCAAGGTAAATGATCCGAAGGAACAATTGTATGGTCTGAAGAGCTTTACTATGCTGGTGGACAACTCCGAGACATTGCTTGCCATAATAAAAGAGGATGGGGAAGAAACGGGCCTGACTGCCATGTGGACTCACGGAAAGGAATTTTCGCATACTATGTCTCATCTTTTGAATGCTCAATGGGAAGTATCTGACGTCTATCATTCAGATGTCTGATACTTCCATATAACTGTCCATTTTGCAGTAGTAAGAAAGGGTTATATAGCATAGAGCTTGTGTTTTTTTAAACAATTCCTATATAATACTTTTATAACTCTATTGATGTGGAGATTGACAATATGGACATCGAACAAATAAATAAACTTGGTCTTGAATTAAGGGAATTGCTCAAACTTGAGACACTCCCTGTTGCAGTTGGTCTTGTAACTGACGAAAAGGATATACCTGCTGGAATAAAAAAGCTGGATCACGTCACCAGACACTGCCAGATGGTAGATGATGTCAGGCGTAGCGGTGATGAATTCTATTCAACCATTGAGGAACAGCAGTGTAGGGGCGGTGCCGCTGTCATGGGAATGACCGAGATGGCAGACCAGTTGAAGAGTGGAGAGTTCTACTATAGTCTGAATTCCTTTAGCAGTGTTGAATCTGCAAAAGAGACCATGGATAAGATCCCTGAGATCAAAGAGAAAAATGTAACGGCTATAATGTATGCTCCTCTCGAGAAGGCATCATTCGTTCCTGATGTAATCATCTTCATTGCAAAGCCCAAAAAGGCGATGGAGCTTTCACAGACACTTCTCTTCGAGAAGGGTGGACGTATCGAAGCAAACTTTGCAGGCAAGCAGAGTTTGTGTGGGGATGGTGTTGCATTGCCTTATCTTAGCAACAAGCCAAGCGTGACCGTAGGCTGCGGTGGAAGCCGTAATTACACTGAGATCAAGGAAGAGGAAATGGTCATCAGTATTCCTGTTGAAAAACTTGAAGAACTTGTATGTTCTGCAAAGAAGATGTTCAGAAAATGAATATCTTTCTTTTTTAATTTTAACATCTTAATTCTCATAATTTAACTTTTAATGCTATAATCCTTGTTGGAACTAAGATCCATGAGCCGAAGGTTTGAAATCATGAACAAGGTAAAAGGAAAAACAATAAAATAAAATAAAAACAAAAAGATGCTGTAATATGTATTACAGCAAAAAAACATCTATTTTTAGAGTACTTCCTGTGCTCTCTTGAAGATAAGCTCTCCAATAAGTTTGTCAGCACCAAGAGGTTTTGCGTAGACGATTCTTACCTTGTTTCCACCAAGCTCGATCTCACCTTCATTTGTTTCAGGATCGAGTTTAAGGATTGCTGGGATGTCTTTTGTGATGTGAATGCCGGACGCAAGGAATACAGGTGCAGCTGCTATTGTTGTTACTCCTGTGCCTTCAAAGGACATGAGTGCTTCTTCAACAGTAGGTTCGCTGTTTTCCATGAATCCTGCCTTTACAATGTATTCAGGGTGATTCTCTGAGATCATATTAGCTATTTCTGTTACAACCTGGTTGTTGTATGGTAATCTGCTGCCGTGTCCAATTGCAAGTATTCCTATCTTTTCTGTCATAATGTCACCTTTTTTTAGGATGTAGTAATATTATTGTAGTTAAAAGTGCTACGGGAATTGACTTTACTTTAAATTAAAGGGATATAACCTTTTTGCTTTTTTGTCAGAGCAAAATGTAAGATAATCCATGCTATAATCTCAATCAAGCAGAATCCTTTGCTCTCCGGAGTATATATACATATTCGGCCTGCGCACAAAAGCTACCAACGTTATTCCGGATTCTCTGGCAAGTTCTACGGATTCCCTGACGGTTGCACCCTTGCTTGCTATTAGGGGAAATCCTGCATTTATTGCCTTTGATACCATGGTCGATGCAAGTCTGCCGGTTGTTACCAGCGCACAATCGGTGGTATCAATTCCATTGAGTATGGCTTTTCCAACGACCTTGTCAACAGAGCATGCCCTTCCCACATCTTCACAGGATGCAAGAATATTGCCTTTCTGGTCGCAAACAAAGGATGTGTGTGCTCCTCCTGTCCTGCGCCAGGTCTTTCCTTTTTCCTTCAGTTTTTCCACAATATCTATAATTATATCCTTGTGGAAGTTGGTACTGGAACTGATAACCTTTACCTTATCCTTGCGGTATGAGGTGATTCCACACCTTTGGATATGCGTGAGTGAATCAAGCTCCTGTGAGTCAATATCCATTTCACAATAGATGCTGTTATTCTCAATATTGATGGTATCAATGATAGTGTCTGATTCGATGAATCCCTCACAAACAAGGAATCCCACTGCAAGCTCTTTGAGTTCCTTGGGACTTGCAAAAAAAGTAGTTATATGAACGTTATTAACGAAGAGGTCAAATCTTTCCTCTACAATAACGTCCACATCAATTCGTTTTTTATGTTCATTCGTGATCTCAAGGCACTGCATCGGAACGTAAAGAGGAGAGGAAGTGCTTTCCTCATCCTTCCAGAAGACATCTGTCTTCTTATTCCTGTCTGAGTACCAGTTATCACTCATGTTTACTTTCTAGCCTTTACCTTTTCAAAGAGCATCTTCAAGGTTTCTTCGTTGCTCTTTGTTTCAGGGAATGGTGACTCTGTGAATGGTTCGAAGTGTACCGGCACATTGTCAAGCCTGTAGAAAGTACCATCAGATTCCATTGCATCAATGACACCAGGCAGAACAACGTCTGCAGCTGTGGTTGATGGGCATGGTGCAATGTCGAGGCAGATCATTGGTATGTCTGCGAGGTACTTTGCACATTCTGCTGGTATGTGGTTCACAAGGTCTGCGCACATTACAAATGCTGCATCAACATCCTTCTCCCTGAGAAGGTCGACACAGGTTGTCTCTCCAGGGTTATACCTTGGGTATCCCTTTCCGAAGTCAAGACCGAATGGATATCCGTAAAGGTAGGATGCAAGCTGGTTGAATCCTGCTACATTACAGTGGCCTCTGAGTGCACCGAGGTTACACTTGGTGTAGTTGTTCATTTCCTTCACGAAGTTCAATGCGATCTCAATGTTCCTGTGTTTTCCGTATGATGATGAAACACCAAGTCCTACAAAGATACCGATATAGTTTGACTCTTTCATCATGTCAACGGTCTGTTTCATTACAGGGATTGGGACTCCTGTGATCTCTTCTACGGATGGATGTGGTTCCTTTCCGTTGAGGATTGTGAACATTGCACTGAGCAGTTCGTAATCGGTGTTTGGTTTGAGCTGTATGTGCAGGTCTGATGCAACAGCGGTAGGGGTCTTTCTTGGATCAACTGTTACAAGTGTCCTGTCAAACCTTCCTCTCTTTGTCCAGTAACCTCTTGGGAATACGCCATACTTTGACATGTGTCTTGGCATGGATTCAAGTGCGTTTACTCCCCAGTAGACAACCATGTCTGCTCTGTTCTTTGCCTGACCGGCAGTGGAACCGACACAACCTGCTTCCTGGATACCCATAACGGTTGGTCCGTGGCAGATGGTTGCGTTTGAGTCTGCAAGTCCACCGAGGTACTCTGCCATGTGCAACCCAACTTCCTGTGCTTCACATGATGTTTCACTACCAAGGAAAAAGAGTGGGCGCTTTGAGTTAGCAAGTATGTCTGCTGACATCTCAAGTGCTTCATCCCAGCTTACATCCTTGACCTTACCATTTTCTCTGATGGTTGGTTTAAGAATTCTGTGTGAACTTACGACTTCCTGGAACTTGGCGTTACCCATCTTACATGCATTCTGCACATCGATGGCTCCGTCTTTGAGTTCTACTTGTATGTCGTCACATGAGCCACCACAAACAGGGCAGATAATGTTTTTGTAAACCATTTTATTCGCCTCCCATGTAAATCTTCAGGACTATGTCCTCGGCGCTGAGAACCACTTCATCAGTAGGCTCTACACTAACAGTACTTCCCTTGTATAGTGGTGAACCGGTTGAGAATGTGCTTGATTCAACGACCACATTTGCCCAGATTGACCTTGGGATGAAAACGTGACCTGATTTTACTGATTCTGTTACTTTTGAGTAGACTGCTACGGTGTGTGTTCCATCTCTGCTTGTGACTGCTACTTTCTCTGGGGATCCCAGAGAGATATAGTCTTCTGCACAGAGCCAGCAGACTGCACATTCCTTTGTGTAGTCATCGCTGTATTTGTTTCCGCCTTTTGCAAGCCTACCTTCGTCGATAGTACTTCCTGTATTGAGTAATGCTTCCATGATTATTCCCTCACAGACACTCGTTGTTTTCACAGGAAACGTACAATGCACCCTTTCCTTTCTGTGGGATTGCATAATCGCCTGTGAATTTCATATATTCTCCGGGACATTCGACATCATCGAATTTCAAGTCACATTCAACAGCTTCCAGTTCAAAACCTGGAGTGAATTTCTCAATGTAACCGCCGACAACCATTGTACCGCCGGTCATCTCGGCTGCTATGGTTCTGATCGCATTTCCTTTGACAACAATAAGACCGCCGTTGATACGGATTCCACAGAAGTTATCGACATTACCGCCGATAATGATCTCTCCTCCGCTCATACCGCCGCCGACCTGGTTCTTTGCATTTCCATCGATGACGATACGTCCGCCTGTCATACCATGCCAGCTACCGCGGTAGGCACAGCCTACGTGATCTAATGTGTCTCCCTTGATGTGTAAGAGACCGCCTTTCATTTCCATGCCAGCCCATGACTCAGCATCGCCTTCGACAGTGATCTCTCCGCCTTCCATTGAGTTTCCGACGTGCATTCCGGTTGAACCCTTGATAATGATCTTACCAGCGGTCATTTCCTGTCCGATACGCTTTACTCTTGGTACATCGCCGTCTATGATGATGGTTGTGTCCTCTGCTGAGCTGCCACCGTTACCTTCTACAGAGAAGAACTCTGAAAGTTTAATCTGGGCAGGTGCCTGCCATACGAGCAACTCACCGATCTCATCAGCGCTTTTTCCGGCAAAGTTGTCGGGTGTGACAGCTTCAGCCTCTACAGTAAGGTCGAAATTACCTGTTGGTTTAAGAATTACTTCTGCCATTAAAATCATCTCTCAGCGTTGACCTTTATTGGAGTTGGGTTTGCAAGGTACTTTTCGGATGTTGGATAGTTGTTGAATCCAATGGTGTAGTACTTGAACCAGCTCTTTACGTCTTTGAGCATTTCCTTCTCAGAATCTGCCTTGATAGCAATGTCTGAGTAGAATGTGTTCTTTTCAGGGATTGCGACTATCTCTCCGTCCTGTGCAACAACTTCTCCGCCCTTGACGGTGTATGCTGCGTTCTGGAAGCTTCTTACGATGCCTTCATAGTCGTTGACCTCAAGCTTCTTTGGATCAAGGTTGTAGATAGCGACGTCACCGTCAGCACCCACTGCAAGAGTACCTTTCCTGTGAGCCAGGCCGATAGTCCTTGCTGCGTTTGCACGGGTAAGGATAGCGATCTCTGAAAGTGTCATTTCCCTTGTTTCAGCTGCCAGGCCTGACCTGTCAGATGCCCACTTGTGACATTCCTCGAATGTGTCCTGTCTTGCCTTGTTTGACATAAGCCAGGCGATAACCTGTGGGTATTTGATGAATGGTCCACCATTTGGACTGTCAGTTGTCATGATGCTCTTCCATGCATCATTTACGTAAAGCAGTACCTCAAGACCCATTGCCCACTGTACACTGTGTATAGGGTTGCTCTTCAGGTATGTGAATGGCAGTACACCTGATCCACATTCACACTCTACATCAGTGTTGGACCATTTGTTTCCTGTCAATTTGTACAGGTCGTGGATAGCAGGACCGTCACCTGTCATTACAGTTGCGTCACCGAATGGGATACATCCACTGTCCATTACAACGTGGTCGTTGCTGTTGACGTAGTCTGTGATTCCCTTTACTCCTGATTCGAAATCTCTCCAGGATGTTCCGCCGAATGCGTTGAACTGGCAGTGTGTAAGGTAAACAGATTCATGTCTCTGTGCCTTCATCTTTGTCTCTGCCCATTCGACATCTTGGTTTGGTTTTGCCTTGACGCTCTTTGGTATCTTCAATGAGTCCCTTGTGACTTCCCAGCATCCTGGGTGACCAAGATTGTTTGCGTGCAGGTGCACAGGCATTGGGATTCCGAGTTGCTCATTTACTTCAGTAAGGCCCTTGATGATCTCTTCTGGTGTGATCTCGAAGTGGATGTTTGCTTCTTTAAGTCCACTGACGTTCTCACCCCATCCCCAGTTCTCAACACCAGCTGGATTGACACATTTAATACCATAGGTCTTGTGTGTCTTCATCATCCATGAAATGTATGCTGCAGCTTTTTCGGTGTCTCCTTCCTTGAGGTATCTCATGAGGAACCAGTTGTTACCTAACACAAGATATCCGCCCATGTCCAGCATTGGGGTGGAGCGCATTTCTTCATGTGTGTGGCGTGCTTCCATTGGTGGGACAGCTGCCTCAAAAACAGTTGTGTATCCCATCTTTGAATATTCATATCCGCCAAGGTATACGGATGGTACACTGTATCCGCAACCGGAGTGTGCAATAGGTGTTTTCTGCTGATAGAACTTGTAGTGGTCCTCAGGTCTCATCATCCTACCGGTATTGACCTTTGCTCCTGCTACGTGTGAGTGTGAGTCAACACCACCAGGCATTACAGTCTTGCCTTTTGCATCTATCTCTTTTGCATCTTTCATCTCTGATGCGGAGAGTTCAGTGACGACCTTTCCGTTCTTGATGAAGATGTCCATAACTTCCCCGTCAACCTCGTTGAGGGGGTCATAAACGTACCCGTTCTTGATTGCAATAGTTCCTGCCATCTTATTCCTCCCTTCTCTCAAGCATGATAGCATTTACAGGGCAGATCATAGCACATGCACCGTCTGCACCGCAAAGATCCTGGTTAACGACTTTAACTACACCGTTCCTGACTTCAATGACCTTCTTTGCATCGACTTCATTGAGGTATCCAGATCCGACCTCTGCATCTGTTGCATTCACAGGACATACAATAACACAGTTTCCACATCCCAGACATGCATCCTCGTCAGTAACGAGTTTAGATACAAGTCCTGGTCTTGTCATTGGTGCATTGAGCAGTTTCTTCTCAAGAAGGGCTTTCTTCTCGACTTCAGGTATAATTGCTGTCTTTGTGACTGCTATTGCTTCAACAGGGCATGACATGTCACATGCACCACAGTATATGCATACGTCTGCGCGCTGTGCAACCTTATTGACAATTTCTCCTGGTCCCCATTCTGGGTTGTAAAGTGCATTGCATGGACAGGTGTCTATGCAGGTTCTGCATGCTGTACAGGTGTTCTCATCCTGTACCCATGTACCCATGAATGGCTTCTCCACTGAAATGGCATTTGTCGGACAAATTGACTGGCACCATCCACAGTGTATGCAGCATTCGTTGTCTACAATGGTTTCACCGTCTACACTTGCACTTCCATTGGTTGATATCCACTGTCTGACATCTATGCAACCCTGTGGGCAGATCTGTTCACAGAGGCCACAGTGTACACAGTTCTCATTAACAGTTGTATCTTCAAGTGCAACATTAATGTAGCTGTTATCGTTTACAGACTCTCCTGCCTGTCTCAGTTCAAGTGCGCCGGCAGGGCATGTCTTTGCACAGATACCACAGACAATGCATGCATCAGCATCGTTTTCCAGGTAATCTTTGTCTATAAGTCCCCTTGTGACGGCTCCTACTGAACCGATCGTTAAGGATCCTTTAGGACACGCCATGACGCACGTTCCACAACCTATACACTTCTCTGGGAGGTATATGAGTTGCTTGTCGCCTTTTTCTCCAAACACTACTTCGTTCATCTGATCTTCTCCGTAATCCTGCCTATGACTGCAAATGGCTCTAGATAATGGCTCTGTTCTCACAGAACTTTCATAGTTGAGCACTTTTTAATTGCTGGCCTGAATACGTCTTTATCAAGAAATAAATACTGAGCAATCAAGAGACTTCTCGTTTATTTCCGAATATAGACTTTCTATGATCGTGTCAACGTTTTTCCAATGATCCTTGATACTATAATGTAGCAAAGAATTGTAGTTATTAGTGAGACGTATTTGTTATAAAAGTATCGTTTATGCTCTGTAGCGTTCATATTTGATACTTGATCCTGTAACTCCCGGTTATTTTTTTAAATCATTTTTGGTAAGCTTAGTTTCGGTGATTTTATATATTACTAAGAACTCCTTTTTTACTGGGGAAATGTATACTTGGGCTGAGAACGGGCAGAAGTTTAATATTAAGATCAAGTGTGATCGGTTTATTTCCTATCATGCACATGATCATCAGCGTTCCTGTCTGATTATCTTTGCCTGACAATCACTTTCAGGAGTAAGTGTATATGCCACTGGTAAGCATAATCGGCTGTGAGTTATTTACTAAAGAGCTTGCAGAATTGCTGGCAAAAGATGATAATATTGATCGTTTAGCTGTTGTAAATGGAAGATCGCAGCTGATAATTAATGATCTTAAAGATTTAGGAATTGAACCTGAAGTAATATCATCTGATTCTTTGCCTGCGGGATTGAACAAGGACAACGGTTTCAACATAATAGTTACGTTGCAAAGCAGCTTGTTGCATAATGATATACCAAAGCTCAAAAAGGAAACCTATGAAAAGATAAAGTTCTATGGAAATATATCTGATTCTATATTGCTTTTCTATGGTTCCTGTGATGGTGCTTTCAATAACATCTTTTCTGATTTCAAAAAACCTGGTTTTTCCTTAAAGGCTCTTTTTAAAGAAGATGACAGCCTTGTGGATACAAGTATCGATAATTGTGCCTCCTTTTTAGCTGATAGCAGTGGTATCAATTCGCAGATGCTTGAAATATATGATCGTTGCTACGGTGAAATTAAAAAGGATCTTTTAGTATGAATCCGGACCTGGGCATTGTCCTTTAGGGTAATCCTCCAGTCCTTTTTATTTTCTTCTTTCTTCACATTTAAATAAGATACATGCCATGTATGTTGCACAATACAATTCTGCATTTGTTGCCTGATCATAATGGATAATGTCTGTGGAAAGCAGGCATTTTTGAACCGGATGTCAGGCAGAATTGTTCGTTTGGAACTTGTATCAATGAAATAAACTGTGGTTACACAATATGACTCTTGAAGGAAGCGCTTATGCTCTTGGAGCAGGTACGGTCATCAATGCGATAGCAACATGGAAGGGTGCTGCATTTGGCATTGACCTGAAAACATTTGCCGATGTGGAACTTTCCAGAGATGGGGCGGAAGTCCACGGAATCATTGAGGGTATGCCTGATGGCGACACATCACTTATCGAAAGATCGGTGAGTTACGTGCTGGAGCATTTCGATATTGAAATGGGCGGTACTGTAAGGACAAGAAGCGAAGTTCCTCTTGCCAGCGGTCTGAAAAGCAGCAGTGCGGCTGCGAATGCCTCTATATTGGCAACTCTGGATGCCATCGGTGAAGAAATGGAACCTCTCGAAGCTGTGAGACTTGGTGTGAGGGCTGCAAAGGATGCAGGTGTTACTATAACAGGTGCTTTTGATGATGCATGTGCTTCTTATTTTGGAGGCTTCGTGGTAACTGATAACCGGGAAGTTGAACTTGTTAAGAGGACTGAGGGGGATTCTGATGTGCTGATATTCGCACCTGATGAAAGGTCTTTCAGCTCTAAAACAGATGTCTCACGCTCAAAATTGATAGCTCCGTGGGTTGATCTGGCTTATGACTTGTGCATTCAGGAAGAATATGAAAAAGCCATGACACTAAACGGTTTCCTTTATTGTAATGCGCTTGGTTTCGATACTGAACTAATGATGCGTGCTCTGGAAGTGGGTGTGCAGGGTGTGACTTTGTCAGGTACTGGTCCTTCCTATGTTGCCCTGGTAAACAAAAAGAATGCTGCGGACCTAAAAAAAATATGGGATGATTGTAAACTAAGCGGAACTCTGATAAGTACCAAGGTCAATAATATCGGAGCAGGTAAAATTTAAGTTACGAGGAATTCATGACGAATCTTGAAGAAGTACGTGCAGAAATTAAGATGATCGATTTTGAGATTATCGATTTGATCCATAAACGGATCGATCTTGCAGAGAAGGTTCTTGATGCAAAGAAAAAAGATGTTATGAAGATAACTGATACATCTCAGAATCATGTGGTACTGGACCGTGCTATCGATGCGGCAACGGAAAAGAACCTTGATACCGGATCAATAAAAGATATATTTGAGATACTTATCAAAATGAGTATTGAGCGCCAGCATGAATTAAGTGGCGAAGGTAATCTTCCTTAGGAGCATAAACAAATGGTTGATGTCGTAGTTATAATGGGCTCTGAATCAGATAGAGCAATTGCAAACAGGGCAACGAATGTACTTGAAAACACAGATTATTCTTTTGATGTGCAGGTAATTTCAGCACATCGCAATCCTGACCAACTCGATGAGTATATTGCCCAGAGTGATTGCAATGTGTATATTGCCATTGCAGGTCTATCTGCAGCTCTTCCTGGGGTAATAGCTTCCAAGACCAAAAAACCGGTCATTGGAGTTCCTGTAAGCGCAAAGATGATGGGTCTGGATGCACTTCTGTCAATAGCCCAGATGCCACCGGGAGTTCCTGTGGCAAGTGTTGGTATAGATAATGGTGGTAATGCAGCACATCTTGCTATCAGGATTCTGGATCTTATTAATTGAGAAATTCAGAATTGAATGCCAGATCAATAAGATCTGACAAATTAAATATTTTCTTTTTTAATCTAGATCTATGATCTCAAAGAGGCAGCACTCATCACCATTGCCCATTGTTTCTATCACATCAATTTCAACATCTTCTCCACTCATGGATATGATCCTTGAGAATATGCCTCTTGTAAGTGTGCATAGTATTGGGTTTGATTGAGCTTCTTCTTTTCCCCATGGGCAATGATTGCCACTGATGGATTTGTTTCCTTCTTCAGATGATTCAACATCAAACTGTGCTCCAAGCTGATTGATCACCTGGCAGCAAAGGTCACCTACACATTCATATTTCATCATGGAATCCTCTGGATTTGTATCTTTTAGAAGCGCATCTACTACCATGTCGATCATCTGGTGGATGACAATATTCTTCTGCTCAGGGGATAATGTCCTCAAAAGACTTGGTATGATCTGGGTAAGAACTGAACGGATTCGATTCTGTAAGTTCAGTTTATCTCTTTCTGCCAGCAGGTCTGAATGCAGTTTCTTGAGTCTGAGCAATGAATTTATTCTTGTCATTAGCTCCAGTTTGTTAACTGGTTTTGTTAGGAACTCATCTGCTCCGGCTTCAATGCCTGCGATCCAGTCATTTCTCCCTGAAAGGGCAGTTACCATTATAATTGGTATGAATTGTGTTTCTGGATTCTTTTTCAGAACTTCGCACACTTCGTATCCATTCATCTCCGGCATCATCACATCAAGTAATATAATGTCTGGCAAATCATCTTCAATTAACTCGAGTGCCTTTTTTCCACTTGTGGCAGAGATCACATCATAAGTTTCATCCAGATATGCTCTGAGTAATTCTATATTCATTGCTTCATCATCGACAATGAGTATTGTTGGCCTTTGGTCATCAGAAATGTTAACAGCTCCTTCTATCATGACAAAGATTGAATACTCCCTTTTATGCTGTCCTGATATTTATATTTAATTAAATATATATTGAGTTTGCTAATTTATGTTTCAATTTGAAAAACTTCCCTTTTTTGTCCCTGTTTTTTCAAATATTATTTATCAAATATATATCTGCATAATAAAAATATTCTGTATGTGTCGGAACAATATAGATACACTTATATAGTTGCCGGTTTTGTATATTTTGTCCAAAACTGGACAAAGGTTTGTATTTATGATGTCTTGATCAAATTCAAGAATAAACAGGAGTGAAGAAAATGGAAGTAAAGGAAATCAATGATTGTGGCCAGGAACTGATCGACCGCTTGCAACTTAAGACCTCTCCAGTGGGAATTAAATTGGTCCCTGTGGGGGAAGAGGTGCCTGAAGGTATCGAGAAGGTCGGAGAAAATATGCGTCACTGTCAGATGATCGATATGGTCAGAAGGACGGGGGAGGCGATATACTCCTTAGGCGATGATCAGATGTGTAAGGGGGGCGCAGCTTCAATGGGACTTGGCGAAATGCCGAAAAAGGTAGGAAGCGGAGAGTTCTACTATAAAGGTCTTGATCATTTCAGCAACATCAATGCTGCTCGCCGTACTGTGGAAAATGCTCCTATGCTTCCTCCCAACAGCATCGAAGCAATCCTTTATGGTGCTATGGATAGTATCACATTCGAGCCGGACGTTGCAGTTATAATTTGTAACCCTAAGCAGGTAATGCTGCTAACGCAGGCAATAATGTACAAAAGCGGTGGCCGCCTTGAAGTTGGTTTTGCAGGAAAGCAAAGTGTCTGCTCAGATGGTGTGGTGCAAGCTTACAGGGATGGAAAAATAGGAATCACAGTAGGGTGCAGTGGAAGCCGTGCCTATACTGAAATAGCCGATGAAGAGATGACTATCGGAATTCCTGTGGAAATGTTGCCTGATGTTATGTCAGGTCTGGAAAAGATCTGTCCGAATTAAAGTAGAAGGGGATAGTTTCCCTTTCCTTATTTATTCTTTTTATTAGAACTTTGGGCACTAATAATGCGCCAGAAAAAGCTATTTTCACTGAATATCTAAAAAATGAAAATTTCTTTAGTGAAAGTCTCACATAAAACATTGAAAATCAGCAAAATATTCTCATATTTCTACAAGCTTTCCTTTTGATCCTTTTAATTTGATGCCTGCTGAGCCTATGTCAAAGACTGTGACATCAAGTGATATCTTTGTACTGCGCATTTTAGGGATGCTCAGAAAACGTTCATTCTTGCCTGTGTATGGGTTTTCCTTCACAAACAGCTTGATAGCACCATGGGTGGAATAATCAGCTATCTTGTGTGTCATTTCGTAAGCAGCTTCATCCATGATGTAGAGCACTGTGGTTTTTTGCTTTGCAAGGAGTCTGTTAAGCGTATCGAACTTATCACGGAACTGCTTCTCGGTAAGTCCAAATGCCATTACCCCTATATTGTCAATGACAGCAACATCGGTGCCTTTAGGAATGAGTCTTACCAGATCCAGCATGGTGATCTGTTCAATATTAAATCCTTCCAAATCCGGCCTGAAGGCTTTGTCAAGTCCTGCTTCCTCGATAAGATCAATTTCGATATCGCTGAATTCGTCCGTGAGATTTGCATCACGTGCAATTCCACCAGTTCTGAATTCTATTACGGGTTTGATATGAAGATTTCCTTTTTCGACAAAAGAATCAATGCCTATCCCCAGCATAGTTGCCTGTTCGATCAAATCATCGGGCATTTCTTCGGTAGCTATCATTACGCATTTGTTACCATCCATGCAGGATTTGTGAAGGAAATGAAGTCCAAATATTGTCTTGCCGGCTCCAGGAACTCCTGTAACAAGAATCCCTTTGCCTTTAGGATAGCCTCCAGCAATCTTCTTATCTAAGTTTTCAATCCCAGTTGGCATTCGTTCCATTTCGATCACTTCATGCAGAATTCAATGTATTATATTACTATAATTAATATAAAACACAATATATTATATAAACATATTCCACTTGATATGGTAATTATTCATTTCTAAAGGCAGTTATACATATAAAGGACAAACGCAAATAGTTTAGTGATATATCTCAGTAGTAAATGATCATGCCTTGGTGGGTAGTTTTGATCATGTTAACCATCACAAATAATGTGGTGTACAGATTAGGGGGAATCATAATGAATTTTGATCTTAACATAAAGATAGGTGGAGCTGCAGGCCAGGGTTTGCAAACCATAGGTATGGTGCTTTCCAAAACCTTCAGGAAAAGTGGATTCTTTGTTTTTGCAACTCAGTACTATCTCTCCAGAGTAAGGGGTGGTCACAATATTTTCCAGATACGCATAAGTGATGTTCCTTTAAAGGCAATGACTGAAAGTGTTGATGTACTCATAGCACTGGATAAAGCTTCAATTGATGAACATCTCAATGAGATCTCTGATGGTGTCGTACTGGTTGATATGGATGCACTTGGTCTG
The DNA here is from genome assembly GCF_045291275.1 of Methanolobus sp. ZRKC3. Lineage (GTDB taxonomy): Archaea > Halobacteriota > Methanosarcinia > Methanosarcinales > Methanosarcinaceae > Methanolobus. The sequence goes on along the minus strand of NZ_CP146982.1, from coordinate 1,375,717 downwards.
GAAGTGGAACATGATGCTGTATTTCATGTTCCGATGCTGAATATAGCTAAAGATGTATGTGGTAATAAGATATACTCAAATTCAGTGGCAACTGGAGCAGCTATGGGTTTACTATGCTCTGAATTCGATTATCTCTCAGAGGTACTTAGCAGCACTTTCAAGAAAAAAGGGGAGGAAATAATTGATAAGAATATCAAGGCTGCACGAGCAGGTTTTGATTATGTGATGGAAAATTATCCTCATGGTTGCAAGTTCGAAGTTCCTGAGGTTGCAGGGGAGGGTGCTAAAATGCTCATTGCCGGCAATGATGCGGTAGGACTTGGTGCTCTGGCTGCAGATCTCCGGTTCCTTGCAGCATATCCTATGACCCCTTCGACTGGCGTGATGACATTCGTTGCGACAAACGCTGATAATTTCAATGTGGTTGTCGAGCAGGCAGAAGATGAGATCGCAGCATTGAATATGGTTCTTGGTGCCTCCTTTACTGGGGTTCGTGCGATGACAACAACATCTGGCGGGGGCTTTTCATTGATGGCAGAGGCACTTGGTCTTTCTGGCATCACAGAAACTCCGGCTGTTATCTTCCTTTCACAACGTCCTGGGCCTGCAACAGGACTTCCGACAATGACGGAGCAGGGTGATCTGCAATTTGTCCTGAATGCTGCACAAGGTGAATTCCCAAGGGCTGTGCTGGCACCGGGAACTCCTGAGGAATGTTTTTACCTGACTGCAGAGGCATTTAACATTGCCGATAAGTATCAGATCCCTGTATTTGTTATGAGTGATC